>NZ_JANUXZ010000009.1 GCF_024834055.1 Corynebacterium sp. ES2730-CONJ | reverse complement strand
CTTCGATCTTGATACTGATGGTGATGGGACCAAGGATTCTGAGGATGAGGACGACGATAACGACGGCTTCACCGATCAGGAAGAGAAGGATAAGGGTACTAACCCGAAGGATGCCAACGATAAGCCTAAGACGGGTACTCAGACTGATGATCTGAATCCTGCTTATGAGAAGCAGTTGGTTGTTCCTGGTACTCCTTCGAAGGTGACTCCTACCTTCACGGATGCTAATGGTGATGCTGTTGATGTTCCGGCTAACACCAAGTTCATGATTGATCCTGGTTTCACTGCTCCTGATGGATATACTGCTGAGATCGATCCTTCGACTGGCGAGTTGACTGTTACGGTTGATGGTTCCAAGTTGGATGCTGATTCTGCTGAGTCTGTTGACGTTCCTGTTACGGTGACGTATGAGGATGGTTCAGAGGATAAGGTTCAGGCTCACTTCGATCTTGATACTGATGGTGATGGGACCAAGGATTCTGAGGATGAGGACGACGATAACGACGGCTTCACCGATCAGGAAGAGAAGGATAAGGGTACTAACCCGAAGGATGCCAACGATAAGCCTGCTCCAGGCTCTAGTTCATCATCCGATCCCTCCCCAGGTGCTATCGCTGGAATCATTGCAGGTGTAGTAGGTGCTATCCTGCTACTCCTGAACATCCCTGCGATCGTTGCCTTCTTCCAGGGTCTGTTCCACGTTCCAGCTCCTGCTCCCAAGCACGAGCCAATGAAGCCAGGTCTCAAAAAGGGCATGGCCAAGGGCAAGGGTTTCGTAAAGTAAACCTTTAGCTTTGGAAAACTGTTGTAGTTTTCCTCCTATTGAGCACCGCTCTTCTTGACGGGAATCCCGTCAAGAAGAGCGGTGCTTTCCATTCGTCTATTGGCACATTGGCGCGCCTGAAATAGGTGAGAGGCTGCTAAGCTTAGGTGCGCAGCAGCACGAAAGGGCAGACCGGAGCGGATATAGGTACCATTGACAATCTCTATCCGGCGCGGGACTAAGATTTGCTGCCCCTCACTCGGCCCGAGTCTGCTGGATCCCGTAATTTTATTGGATACCAAGGCTACTTTGCTGCATCCCAGAAGTTCTTGCCCCCGGAGATGGCGTCAGTTCGCACCTTCTAGGCGCCACCCATGTTCGGATCACCGAGAAGGAGTTAGAGGTAAGCGAACTTGCCTCGGATCCGCCAGATCGACGTAAGATACTATAGGTTTTGGACTATCAATGGCAGTCGCAACTTGGTCGTGGGGCCTAAAAAAGGTGGGTTAGTTGGTGGGGGTGACGGTCCCCTTCGGATAGATCGGAGGGATCAAAACCACGCATTGTTGGCCTCCAGTTTCGGCAAACTACTCGGGCACTCCTCGAAGATCATATTCAATTGGGTCCTGGGAGCGCTCGAATAGCGCCTCGGAAACTTCTGAAATTAAGGGGTCATTTCTGGCTGCTCCCACCTTTATCATCGGGTCGTTGAAGGACCTGGGAGGGTAGATTTTGTTGCCATTTTTCACAACGATGCGGGCCAGCGGGGAAACCCGGGAATATGAGCCGGCTTCACGGAGTAAGCACTAGCATGCAATATCGAGACACCTTTTGGGCGCGTAGAGGCTCTGGCCATGCTAGGTAGGACCCCCGCAGTTTTGTCAGTACGCTATACGGGTTGCTTGAGGCACTAAAAAGTTGGCCGCCGGATAGCGCTAAAACCACTAAGCCTAGCCTTGCATCAGGCCACCGCGAAGTCTTCGGTTGGATTCGATCTACCACGCGACTATTAATTGGTCAGCCCTGCGTCATCTCAGGACACTTGCCATGATGTCGTGGTGTATCGGAAGCAGCCATCCATAAGTCGCAAGTCGCTTACAGCTAAACATCGAATAATAAACGTTTAGCAATGCAGTGACCTCTCGGACGACTTTGGCCGGTTACTTAACTTTTCCCTCCAAGCTCCATCACAAGTTGAGAAAACCGCGATCCAGCAGTTTTCCACCGCAACGAAATATTAAGGCTTGTTAGCGGACATCCATATGAGCGCTTCCTATGGCCGCTTTATTGCGAGCCCCAAATAATTCCTCCAACCCTCGTTCCCGAAAATCGAAAATCTTAACACCTATCTTATTCCCGAGACGGCGAGTGACAGTGAGGAGGGTAGGTCAACCCTTTAGCTGTGTTGAGCCGGGGAGGAGCCTATTAGATCGGGTTTCTATAAATTTCGGTGCCGTATGCAGCATACGATAGTACTGCTAGGATTGTTTGCTAGCGGTTTGCCGATACCAGCAGTTCGCCGAATTCAGTGGCAGTGGCTTTGGTGAAACGCCGGTTGGCGTTTGCCGAGTATACTGTTCCTGACGAGGCCGTGATCGAGGGTTTAAGGCATAAATTGGAGTCCGATTTTGTGATCCCTGATGTATCGACGTTCAGTCTCCTTCCTTTAAAAAGTGATGACTTAAGTTGGTAGGAGCGCATATATGTCGTCACCTGAGTTTTCTCGATGGGAAGGCCGTGGTGTTCGGCTACCCGAGTCCTCCTAATAGGAAAGGCCCCCTACGGGGGACCCGCATCCTAAGCTGGGTACGACTCGATACTCCCAGGGAGAGACCTAGTGGTTGCGATAGATCCAGGTGAAGCGGGTGAGTTGATCGCCCCAGTAGAACTGCAAGCAATGGATTAACTCCGAAGGTTAGTTGTTCACCTCTGCTCGTGAACTCCGAACTGTCACGGTTCGTGAACGCCACTATGGTCCTTATCTTCGATGATGACTTACTAGTACTAAGAGCAGCGCCTACGTCTCTTTAATGCTGTCCATAAGGGACGACAATACGCGATGGACCGGGTAAATATATCGCTATGAGGAATCGAGAGCACCGCCTCACACCAGCATCGTTTTCCACCATCGAACACCAGCGCAGTCTTACTTCGTGCCCAAAAATAGATGGGCAGCTAGTTTCCCACGCTGATAGGGCCACGTGGTATAGGAGAGGTGTCGTATAAGGCTGGTAAGCGCTCGCCGTGAGCTTACTACACGTACCAGGTGTTCGCCTCGATCCCGCCACACAGTGGTGTTCGGGGGCTAGGCATTGATTACAGAGCCTGCTGCGGAGGGTAAGCTCGTCCAGACGACCTCAGTACATTCATCCGAGCCTTCCCAAGCTAGATGCCACCAAGTGTGCATGCTCCCAGTAATGGATCTTTCCAGACGCGACAGCACGTAATAACCAGCGAAAATTGTCTAGGTGGCGGCGTGTGCCCCCGACGTCGGCACGCTTACTACGAGAAAGCCTATTTCCTCCGGTCGCAGCCTACGTGGTGCCAAAAGCAGCTCACTGGAGCCAGCTGAAGCGCCTGAATTGCGTGAGATCACATTTTCCAGATCTTCAGTGATTTCTCAAAAGAGGACTATCGATAGCGTGAGGCCGATTAGTGAGGCGACATCACGAGCGGACACATCTGTCTTATCGCCAGTTATCCCGAACTCAGTTGCACAAGAGCTCCAGTTAAAGCTGAATCAATACAGCTCATCCAGTCAGGGAGATCAATTTAGATCCCTTTGGGTCCCGAAAAAAGCCGAGATCTCTGCTGTGATCTCGGCCGAAACTACGGTGGGGAGGAAGGGCAGGGGCCAGTGCTAGGTTGGCACTAAGTCCTCCGAGTTTCCCCTACTAAGAAGTGCAGTCTTGGTTGGTACGGGAATAGTGGTCGTACCACGCAGCTATGACTCCAACTATTCCCAGAAGCGCGAGTGGGCCAGCAACAGGAGCGGCCTTTTCAGCTTCGAGTCGAAGCGGTGTAACGATCCGATCCATCTCGGCACGCAGTGGAGCAAAAGCACGATCAAGATCTTCACCAACTCGACCGACACCACGGTCCCATTCCTTTAGGAATTCAGGCCGGTTATCGTGGTGAGCGTGCTGTCCAGCCATACCGAAGATGGATTGGGTGAAACGAGCAATCCATGGACCAACAACTGAGGCGACACCGAGAGCCAAAGCCGTCAACGGCAAAGCCCACGGCGAGAGGGACGACCCATGGGTGTGGCCATCGACACACTCATTGATGGGGGCTAGTTTGGCGTAGAACGTGGTGTCATCATCGAGTTGTCGCTGAACGATCTGGTCGCTATCGATGAGTTCTTCAGTGGCTTCGTTGGTGTACCAGCCCTTGAAAACATAGCCCTCGCGGGATACGACCGTAGGAACCGCGATATTGCTGCTGGCCAAGGAAGCACCTTTGTCAACGGTATAGTGTTGAGAACGGGCACCGTCTACGAGGCCGCGCTCGGGGTTAGCGCTGAAGGTCGCGGTGACCTGACCGATTGGGGTGACCTGATCGGTGGTGTGCCACTGTGCTTTAAAAACGGTGTTTTTCGTGATGGGGTATCGTAGCGCCTCTTCGGTGCTAAGAACCTGGACTTCATTCTCGGCTCCAGTGGATCGGTCGACCTCGATCACTTGCCATCCAGCAAACTTTAAGCCCGATTTCTCTTCGTCAGCGCTCAGTACTGGTTCGGTGAGAATGGTGCGAGGGTTCGGCGGAACACTGAGAAGAGAGTCGCCCCAGAGGACCCCTGTGTAGGACATAGGAGAAGCGATAAAGGCGCCTGGGATTTCGTCGGGTGTGCTCAGAAGTGGGCCTGTTGTGCCTGGTGTAGAATCTTTTTCCTCGAAACCGTCGGCAAAACTCCAACCACTGTAGTTATCTTTGGTAGTGAACGGGAAGAGCTCTTTTTCCTGGACTGGGTCCTCGCCGGCAGTTTCGATGAGGCCGTGATCCGTGACTATTTTGACGCCCTGAGGCTTAGCGGCGAGAACCCACTCGCCAGCCATCGTTGCGTATCCCGAATGGTACGAATAATCCGATCTGTCAATGGCAAGATTTTTCTGATACGGAGGGCACTCAGTGCCAAAATCATTCGACTGAACCAACGCAGAGGAGCACCGTCCCTCGTGCCAGTAACGGTCAATCATGAAGGAATGGTGGAAGGGTGGAAGAGCAGCGCTCCCTTGTGCGCCTGGTTCCACGGCATGTGAGATCAGTGAGAAGCGCTCTGGGTCGTGGTTCAGCTCAGCCTGGTAATCGTCATCAGGCAGATTCATAAAAGTCGCGGTGAAGTTACCTGCAGGACTAAAACCTGCATAGAGACGACGATCCAGATGTCCATATGTCAGTTGCTTAGTCTGAGAAACCGACGAATCATTTCTACTGGTGACAGTAAAATTCACGGACTGTTCCACAGCCTGCTTGTCCGCCAACGAGGTGTAGTTGCGCGCATACAGGCTTAGAGTATTTTTGTTATCCGACCCTAGGTGCCTGATAAAGGGGTTACTGAAGACGTGAACCTGTACAATCATCGCAAAGGGATCGTCATTTGCTGGATCAGCAAGTGCAGGAGTTACGTGTGTGGAGGCCAAGCTCACGGTGAGGCATGCTGTGACCCCCAAACGCCTTAGTGGTCTAAAATTCATAGATTCTGTCCTTTCGAAAGTATGAGACACATAGAGTTTTCGGTTGCTGCTGACAGCGTCGAAATGTGATATTACCTAGGCAGCACATCATTTACGAGAGAAACTTAAATTAATTTTGAGAAACTTATATATCTAAGCTCTAAGGCCTGCAGTGTCCCGAGCAATCACTCGACTTCACGCTGCAAGAAATTGTGCTCCTATCACCAGGTGCAAGAGCTTGCGCAGTCCAATCGCGGGGAAGCAATCTTGAGTACGCTAGCGATGGATTGCACGCAACGTGCAGATAATAAGATGGTGCTCATTTCACAGATAGTGGGATTGAGGGGCCATGGCAGCTTAAGCGGTGAGATTTTCCCGCTTCGGCGCTGAGGTTACCCACGACAGGCGTTAAGCTATTGTTCATGGATTCTCAACAGGAATATGTGCTGCGTACCTTAGAAGAGCGCGATATTAGGATTGTGCGTTTGTGGTTTACCGATATCATTGGTTCTTTAAAATCGGTGGCTGTGGCCCCAGCGGAGCTCGAGTCTGGGTTTGCTGAGGGTATTGGTTTTGATGGGTCAGCGATCGAGGGTTTTAGTCGAGTATCGGAGTCCGATACTATCGCGATGCCTGATCCTTCAACATTTCAGCTTTTGCCTTTCAACGGCGAGGATTCGCGTTTTCAGGCTGCGCGTATGTTCTGCGATATTCTCACCCCTGATGGGAAGGCGTCGTGTGCGGATCCCCGCCAGGTATTGCGTCGGCAGGTACGCGCTGCTGCGGAGGAGGGGTTTGAGTGTGCGGTGAGTCCGGAGTTGGAGTTTTTCCTCGTGGAAGAACTGAGAGTTGATGGGCAGTCTCCTGTGCCTACGGATAACGGTGGGTATTTTGATCAGTCGAGCTATAATATCGCTCCACAGTTTCGTCGTGATGCGATGATTGCTTTGGAGGAGATTGGTATTCCAGTGGAGTTTTCTCATCATGAGACCGCTCCTGGGCAGCAAGAGATTGACCTCCGTCACGCGGATATTCTCACTATGGCGGATTCGATTATGACGTTTCGCTATTTAATCAAGCTTATAGCCCAGCGCAATGGGGTGGGTGCTACCTTCATGCCCAAGCCTTTTAGAGATCATGCGGGTTCTGCTATGCATACGCATATGTCGTTGTTTGAAGGTGATGTCAATGCTTTCCATGATCCTGATGATGAGTATTCGCTTTCGCAGACTGCGAAGCATTTTATTGCCGGCATTTTAACCCACGCCCATGAGATCTCAGCGATCACTAATCAGTGGACTAATTCTTATAAGCGCCTGCTCTTCGGTAATGAGGCGCCCACCGCCGCGACGTGGGGGGTGAGTAATCGCTCAGCAATGGTGAGGGTGCCCACCTACCGGTTGGCTAAGGAACAATCACGCAGGGTTGAGATTAGAACCCCAGATTCAGCATCGAATCCCTATCTTGCCTTCGCGGTTCTTTTAGGGGCTGGATTGAAGGGTATCCGTGAAGGCTATGAACTCATTGAGCCTGCTGAGGATGATATTGCAGCGCTGAGCCGCCGCGAGCGTATCGCTTTGGGCTACCGTGATCTTCCTGGTTCCCTCGACCAAGCGCTGCGTACGATGGAGCGTTCGGAATTTGTGGCCGATATTTTAGGTGAGCATGTTTTCGAGTATTTCCTCCGCAATAAGTGGAGCGAATGGCATGACTATCAGCGTCAGATCACTAGCTGGGAACTAAAGCACAGTCTCATGTTCTAGTTTCTCTCGGCACAAAGGGCAGGGTCGACAGAGCCAATGAGAACCACAAGAGCGACAGAGGCGATTGGAACTGCTGGGACGACTGGGTCAACAGGGATGCAGTATAACCACTCTCTTCTTCACCCAGCCCCAGGCCCAGCCTAGCACCAGCCCAGCCCAGCCCCAGGCAAAGAAAGACTATTCGCAATGAATACGAGCCAACACACCCCCATATCCCATATCGCTGCAGCGCGCTCAGCACTCCCATCACTGGCAGTGCTGAGTTTGAGTGGCCCGCATGCGCACCAAGACCTTCTCGATCTTGGCTGGTGGAACGAGCAATCGCTCGATATTTTGTGGGATTTAGGTGGTGTGGGAGACCCGCAGCTGGCACTCAACTCCTTGGTAAGGCTTTTCGCCGCGCTAAAAGACCTGAAAGAGAAAGAAAACGATAGCGAGAAACTGTCAGCACAGATCCGTGAGAACGCCACCTTCCGGATGCGGCTTTTTTGTCTTTTAGGGGCCTCGGCAGCATTGGGCGACTACCTCATCGCCAACCCGGCATCGTGGCCAAGTCTCGCCAACGAGGCCCCCACGCGCACAGAGATGTTCCATACTCTTTTAAGTGTCGTTGAGGCGCAACCAGCTGAGATCGAGGTGGAGGAAGGTGACGAGTATATAGATCCCGCCACGACTTCTCTCGATAGGCCGGGCACCTATCGGGCAGCCTTCGCAGGGCAATCAGCCGAGCGTGCCTTAAGCACCGCCTATACCGGCCTGCTCATGAGGATAGCCGCGCACGATGTGGCGGGGACTTTTGCAGGAAAAAGCGGGAAGAGATCCCAACCGCGCATAGAATTTCGCACGATTACCCACCAACTCAGTGATCTCGCGGATGCCGCTCTCACGGCAGCGCTCGCTGTTGCGGTGCGATCTGTTTATAAGGATCTTCCCGTAGACAGCAGGCTGGCGGTGATGGCCATGGGTAAATGCGGTGCTAGGGAATTGAACTATATCTCTGATGTTGATGTCATCTTTGTTGCTGAGCCAGCCAATACCCATGCCACCCGCACCGCCAGCGAGCTTATTCGGACCGGCTGTCGGTGTTTCTTCGACGTCGATGCTGCCCTGCGCCCCGAGGGCAAACGCGGCGCTTTGGTGCGCACCCTGGAATCCCATCGTTCTTATTATTCGCGCTGGGCGCAGACCTGGGAATTTCAGGCCCTTCTCAAGCATCGCCCCATGACGGGAAATATGGCCTTAGGACATGCCTATAGTGAGCAGCTCTCACCGATGGTGTGGTCGGCTAGCCAACGGGAGGATTTCGTCGGTGATATTCAAGCAATGCGGCGTCGCGTTTTAGATAATGTCCCCGACGAGCTTAAGGAGCGCGAACTCAAACTGGGGGAGGGAGGTTTGCGCGATGTGGAATTCGCTGTCCAGCTCCTCCAATTAGTTCACGGTCGCTCCGATGAAAGCTTGAGAACCCTTGCTACCGTCGATGCCCTTCATGCGCTGATAACCGGAGGCTATATTGGCCGCGAAGACGGAAGATCGCTCATCCAGTGCTATGAATTTCTTCGGCTTTTAGAACATCGCCTTCAATTGCAGAAAGTCAGGCGGACCCATACTCTGCCAGCTGCTGAGCAGAAGCATGCGCTGCGCTGGCTGGCGCGAGCAGCAGGATTTCAATCCTCCCTGCTTAATAGCCGCACCACTAGCTCCACGGGTGCGATGCTAGAAGAGTTGCGCACGGTACGTTTGAAAATCTCCACATTGCACCGTCAGCTTTTTTATCGCCCACTGCTTGATTCGGTGGTCAACCTTTCCGTTGATCAGATCAAATTATCCCCAGAGGCAGCGCAGCTGCAGTTGGCCGCTCTTGGCTATAAATCACCTGCGCGGGCATTCGAACACCTCAAAGCGCTCGCAGCTGGAAATACTAGGCGCGCTAAGATTCAGGCGATGCTCCTTCCCACTCTCCTGGAGTGGCTGAGTGGTAGCGCCGACCCTGACGCAGGGCTGCTGAACTACAGGAAGCTCTCAGAACAGGCTATGCATCGCACCTGGTTCCTGCGGCTTTTACGCGACGAGGGAATTGTGGGCAAAAGGTTGATGCATATCTTCGGCAATTCTCCCTTTACCGCTGAACTCATTATTTCCGCCCCTGATATCATCAAACAGCTCGGCGATGGGGCGACGGGGCCGAAACTCCTCGAGGTTAAACCCGGTAGTGTTTCTCAGGCCTTAGTGCGCGCCGCTGCGCGCCAGACGCATCCCGAGCGAGCAATCCAGGTCGCGCGGAGTTTACGGCGCAGTGAATTAGCCCGTATTGCTAGTGCAGATCTTCTGGGATTGATGGAAGTTGTAGAGGTATGCCAAGCATTATCCGGAGTGTGGACAGCCGTGCTCGAGGCGGCCTTACAGGCAGAGATTGCCGCTAGTATGCCTCCCGATGGAGTGGTGCCCGCACGAATCGCAGTCATCGGGATGGGGCGTCTAGGTGGTGCTGAGTTAGGTTATGGGTCTGATGCAGATGTGATGTTTGTATCTGCCGCGAACGACGGATCCGATGAGCATGAGGCTCTCCGATGGGCTGGTGGGGTATGTGAAAGGATGCGCAAGCGATTGGCTAAACCCTCCGGTGATCCACCCTTGGATGTCGATCTTGGTCTTCGCCCTGAGGGGCGCTCGGGCGCAGTTGTTCGTACCTTGGAAAGCTATTACCAGTATTATTCTCGGTGGGGTGAGACCTGGGAGATCCAAGCTCTATTACGGGCGCGCTGGGTAGCGGGGGATGCAGAATTAGGCTCAGATTTCATCGCTATGGTCGATCGTTTCCGCTATCCCGATGGCGGGGTGGATCAGTCCGTGATTCGCGATATCCGCCGCATGAAAGCACGAATTGACCATGAGCGCCTCCCGCGCGGGGCCGATCGCCACACCCACACAAAGCTCGGGCGGGGTGGTTTGGGTGATATCGAGTGGACTGTGCAGTTATTGACCTTGATGCATGCTGATGCCTATCCAGATCTAAAAACCCCCTCGACCCTTAAGGCTCTGGAGGTTATTGCTAGGCACCAGCTCATTAGTCCAGCGAAGGTTAGCCAGCTCGTTGATGCGTGGACCATGGCTACGAATGCTCGCAATGCCACGGTCCTCGTACGCGGCAAACGCGCCGATCAACTCCCTCCTCCCGGTCCTGGTTTAGCCCAGGTGGCAGGCGCTGCAGGGTGGGATCCGGAGGATTCCCAGGGTTTCTTAGAAGAATATTTAAAGCTAACGCGCAGGGCGCACAATATTGTCGACGAAGTATTTTGGGGCGAGTCTTTAGGAGATCACCAAGACTAATTAACGGGCTGATTCTTCTCCTTTGGTGGCAGGGAAGAATCAACCAAAGAGATGATAGTAATGAAGGCTTACCTAAGTTAGGCTAGCGTAGGATTGTCAGCTCATGGTCCACGAGGTTTGGCTGACACAGATTCCAGCATTACTCGCACTATTTCAACCAAAAGGAGCTCCATGACCACCACCACGGCCCCACTATCTGCCGAATTGAAGTCATCAACGGCAGCCGCTCACGAACAAGCGGAACACTCGTCCTATATGGACGACCTCATTGGTGGAAACCTCAATCAAGCCGCTTTTATCGCCCTACAACAGCAGGCATATCTCTTCTACCAAGCTTTAGAAGAGGCAACAGATGCAATCCGTGAGAGTGGTTTCGCCGGGGCGCTGTTAGATCCAGTTCTCAACCGCACTGACAAGCTTGCCAAAGATCTTGAAGTGCTCACCGGTGCCACGTGGAAGTCTCAGATCCGCCCGCTGCCAGCAACAAATGAGTATATTGCGAGGCTTCATGATATTCGTGATACCCTTGACGGCCCGCGCCTGGTGGCGCACCACTACGTCCGTTACCTCGGCGATCTCTCGGGCGGCCAAGTCATCGCACGGATGATGTCACGCCAGTACAATATCGGCCATGAAGCCTTGACCTTCTATGCCTTCCCTGAGATTGCCAAGCTCAAGCCGTATAAGGACCGCTACCGTGAGGAACTAGATACCCTCAACCTCACAGCCGATGACCGCGACCGTTTGGTGCGTGAAGCTAGCGACGCTTTCGTTTTTAATCACAATCTCTTCGCGGATCTCGATCGGGTTGTCCGTTAGGATCCTTTGAGGTCGCTAGGCTGCGACGATTCGGCCACAAGCAATTCTGTCTTTGAAAAAAGGGGAGCTGTTATATTACCCGCGCAGCAGGTATGTGTCAGTGGTCTAGTTCCTTGAGGGTCAACGCCAGTACGTGAGCGCAGTCAAAGCACGATGATGCATCTTCTGACTGCGCTTTACTCATATCTCCTTACCGCCAGAGCAGCTACGTATCAGTGAGAACGCGGTGGAAAACACGGTCGTGGAAAATAGGGGGATTCCCTGATGTTTTACCCACTTCAACTCGCTTATAGTGGAAGCCATCGCCACCGGCGAATAACCTGCTCAACCCCAAGACTATAAGGAAATAGAATGGCGCTCACATTTACTCTCGACCTCAACCAATGCACCCTCGAACAACTACGCGCATTTATGCGAGCTGTTGAAGCCAGCGGGATGAAGCCCTCAGCCGAACTTGTTCTGGAGGACCAACAATTAGTGGCGCGCATTAATAACCCGCACACCTCTCACCCTCAAGCGGAGCCAACTCAAGTGTTTGACCCCGTCAGCCTAGGTGATACTGCGGTGAACGCTTTGATTGATGCTTTAAAAAACCGGCGAGGATAAAATCAGGAAATATCTCCTTTTTAACCCGCCTAGAGAGTCAAGAGGGTAATGCAACGAAAAACAACTACCAACAAGTTCTACGCGGACCAAATAATAGGTGATAGATCTCGCGGTTTTGTTCCGCTGCAATAAGTCGGAATTTTTCGTTTGTGGGCTAGCGAGAAAAATAAATACCGTGGGATACCAACTTTGGCTAGTTTGACGCTACGCTAAAAGTCATGCACTATATCTCGACCCGCGACCCTCAGCGCGAGCCCAAGAAGTTCTGCGATATCCTCCTCGGTGGCCTTGCCCCTGATGGTGGCCTCTACCTGCCAGACAAATACCCTCAGATCACCGATGAGACACTCACCACGTGGCGGAGCATTCTCAGCGATGAGGGCTACGCAGCTCTCGCGGCTGAGATTCTTCCCATCTTTATTGATGATATTCCCGAAGCGGATCTACGACAGATCGCTGCCAGGGCTTATACACACCCGAAGTTCTCCTCACCCGAGATTGTTCCGGTGACCACATTAGATGAGGGCCTTTATATTGGGCACTTATCTGAAGGACCCACGGCGGCCTTTAAAGATATGGCAATGCAATTGCTCGGTGAGCTTTTTGAGTACGAGCTTGCCCGTCGCGGAGATCATCTCAATATTCTTGGAGCGACCTCAGGTGATACCGGGTCCGCGGCCGAATACGCCATGCGCGGGCGCAAGGGAATCAAGGTCTTCATGCTAACCCCGAAGGGGCGCATGACTCCCTTCCAGCAAGCTCAAATGTTTGGACTCGATGACCCAAATATTTTCAATATCGCCCTCGATGGTGTTTTCGATGATTGCCAAGATGTGGTCAAAGCTGTCTCGCGTGATGCTGAATTTAAGGCAAGATACCGCATCGGAGCGGTGAACTCGATTAACTGGGCGCGGTTAATGGCCCAAATTGTTTATTATATTTCGTGCTATCTCACGGTGACATCGTCGAATTCCGAAAAGGTATCGTTTAGCGTGCCAACCGGTAATTTCGGAGATATCTGTGCCGGCCACGTGGCGCGTCAAATGGGGCTTCCCATCGATTCACTCATCGTGGCCACCAATGAAAACGATGTCCTTGATGAATTCTTCCGTACCGGAAACTATCGGGTGCGCTCCGCAGCCGACACTCTAGAGACCTCCTCGCCGTCCATGGATATTTCGAGGGCGAGCAATTTTGAGCGTTTTATCTTCGATCTCTTAGGCAGAGATGCCGAGCGCATCGCTGAGCTCTTTGGAACCCAGGTTCAAAAAGGTGGCTTCTCGCTGATCGATGATGCGGCGCTGAAATCTGTTACCGGACACTATGGTTTCCGTTCCGGACGCTCCACCCACAGCGATCGTGTAGAAACCATTCGCCTATGCCATGAGCGTTATGGCGTGCTGATCGATCCACATACCGCGGATGGTCTCAAAGTGGCTCTCGATTGGGCCGATCAAATCACCACACCGATTATTTGTTTAGAGACGGCTTTGCCTGTGAAATTTGCCAGTACCATCAACGAGGCCATCGGGAAAGATCCAGAAATGCCGGAGCGTTTCCGCCAAATTATGCAAGCCGAGCGCCGCGTTGTCGATCTTCCCAATGATGCTGAGCGCGTCAAGCAATTCATCGCGCAGCACGCCTAAACCGACCACCTCCATCACTTTCAAGCAGAGTGGAAAGGGTTTGATATGTCACTCGAACGCACCGCCCCAGACGAGTATTTTACTGATTTCGATCCCGAGGCATTTGCGAAGAAATTCCTCGCCGATGCCCGTAAGCAGCAAGAGGAGGGGGAAGAATCACCCGATGGCGACGCCTGATTTTATCCACCACTTAAGACAATCGGTTGGCCATGAGATGTTGTGGCTTCCTGGGGTCACCGCTGTGGTGATCAAGGATGTACCTCCTGGGGCGCCTATCCACGCGGTGCCGGAAGTTTTACTGATCAAGCGAGCCGATGATGGCCAGTGGACTCCGGTTACAGGGATCTGTGAGCCGGGGGAGCAACCTCATCACGCCGCTATTCGTGAGGTGAAGGAAGAAACTGGGATAGATGTGCGCGTCGAAGCTCTTTTGGGGGTGGGCGCTACCCAGCCTATTGAATACCCCAATGGTGATAAGTGCACCTTTATGGATACAGCCATGCGCCTGTCTGTTATCGGCGATGAGGTCCCTGTGGTCAATGATGATGAAACCACCGAGGTTGGGTGGTTCTCAGTGATGCAGATGCCGAGGATGCAGCCGCGTTTTCGTCTCGTAATTGGTGATGCGGTGGCGCAATTGCGCAGGCCAGAGGGGTTCAAACCGCGAATGGGCTATGTCAAGCGCGACCGGGCACGCTAGTTGAAGAATCTTCCTAATGATCAAGACTATAAGGGCGGGGCACTAAGAAGATTTTCTTAGAGCCCCGCCCTTAATAACTGTCTGTGCTATCGCCTGTTCTCCTAGAAGAGGTTTGCGGCGAATGCGGCGAAGACAGCGCTGATCAGAGCGATCACTGTAGCAATGCCACCTAGGATCGCGCCCCAATCAACGGAAGCGGGTTCTTCTTGAACATCCTTCGGGGTGACCAAGAAGCTGCCAGTGGTTTCGGCTGCCTCGTAGTTCGCCGAAGCAGTATCGCGAGCAGCGACTGCAGCGGTAACCTCGACACGGGTATTTTCAGTGATTAACTGGCCGAGCTCTGCAATGGTGAGGTAGGTCAGTGCGACACCTTCGGAGTTGGTGCGAACAGATACCGTTGATCCTGACGAGGAGAAGGTGACTTCTTCATCGGCAGCATCTTCACCGTTGTGCTGGACCTTGGCGCTGACGAGAATACGGTTATCCTTTACTGAACCCACCGGAAGATCTGCGAGTTCTCCGAGTGTAATGGAGGTATTCTTCATCTCTCGATCGCGAGGTAGAACGCTGAAGCTACCAGTTCCATCAACACCGCGCATATCATCTGCAGTTACCTTGGGGCGAGCCCGCAGAGAATAGGTTACAGCTTCTTCGGACGGCTCAACGGATGCAACGGTAACGGAGAAGGTGGCGTGGCCGTCTGCAAGTGGGCTTTCGCTGACCAATTCATCATTGAGGTAGAGCTCGATAGCGGTGCCATCAGGGATCGTGCCAGTGCTTGAGGTTGCGTGGACCGTAACCGGCACTGTGATATCGCCTGTGGTAGAGGCGAGTTCGCCCACTGGAAGGATGGTGGCGCGCACCGTCTCCAGTCGTGGATTCGGTTCAATGATCGAACCTGGCACCACGGTAATCCGAGGAGTAGTGAGGGTCTGAGTGGTGACCTCGTTGGTCTCCAAATTGGTGTATTCGAAGGTGACTTCGGTCTCGAAGTAGCCTCGCTCAAGATCCTCTGCCGTCACGGTGTGCGTGGGAAGTGGGCACTTCGTACCAATGATATTGAGTGACGAGTACCGGCACGTTCTAGCGCTGGGACGAGCGAAGTTGTTGAGCCCTTCTCCGCCCGAAGGCTCGACCTTAATAGCTGCGGTCTCATAATAAGGATTGACAATCGCGAACTCGTAGTTCACCAATTCGCCTACTTTCCACTCATTATTCTCGCGTGGATAGGTAAGAGCAGCCCAAGCTGTTGGCTCGGTGACGTTGAAATCCCAATATTCACCTGGACCAGGAACTTCAACTTCGGTTGCATCACGCAGGAGCAACTCAAAGGTACCAATGGAGTTGATAGGACCGTTTGCTACCGTGATCTTCACCTCATTGAGGCCGTTGTTGCCCTCGAGTGGAGCGACAGCCTTGACCTCCACGGTGGTGGACTCACCGGGCTGGAGGGAAACCCTAGATGGGGTGCTAGTAAACGTCCAGCCCGCAGGGCCTTCGAAATTAACAGCTTGGTTGAAGATTTCCACACCAGTGGTATTAGTGAGGGTCACAGGAACAGTGATATTGTCGCCAGCGCCAACGCTCTTGGTGGGGCTATCGACATTGAGGCAGCTCGCTCCGAGCCAGGGGAGGTTAAAGCGCCCGTAGTAGATATTGTTTCCGCCGGGGGCGTTATCTTCCCAGAGTATGCCGATATCACCGTTGGCGAGAGTGGTCAGGTTGGTATACATGATATTCTCGCGCTTGAATTCCCTGGAAACAGGCCACGTTTGACCATCGTCGCAGGACATGCGGATCGTGCCGTTGGCACGAGCTCTCGTCGAGGCGGTATTGGAGAAGAGGAGAACCTTGGCGAGTGCCGAGTCCTTAGGGGCATTCGGGAAGGCCCGAATGATAGAGGCGTTATTGCGAGGATCGGGCAGATTATTGTCGAGCTCTGGCTCCGTCCAGGTATAGCCACCATCGTAGGAGTAGGAGATCTTGCGAGCGCGCTCGGACCCGTAGGAGGAGCGAGAGTTATTCATCAAAACGCCGTTGGAGAGCTCAACGATTTTGTTCTCGTCCATGCCGTTGCCCCAGGGGCGTGAGGCGTACCAGGTCTCACCGTGGTCGTCGGAAAGCCAGGCGACTGCTTTCCAGTAGTTACCGTTGGTGATAACCATGGCGGGCTGGATCAAGCGGCCCTTGTGGCGTCCGTATTGTAATTGGATGCCATTGCCAGAAGTAGCAAAGCGAGCTTTCCAGGAAGGATCTGGGGTGATATCGCGGGTAATAACACGATCGTAAATCCACGTCCGGCCACCATCGGTTGATTTAGCGTAGGCGGCATGGATGATATTTCGGTCAGAGGGATCCGTGCCGGGCTTCGATGCGATGATGCCAGCGTCGAAGGACTTGACGTGGAAGTTAAAAATGGTTCCAGTCTCGCGGTCGACAATATATGACGGGTCGGAATACCCGACGGGCTTATCGCCTAGGGTTGCCGGGGCGATATCGATCTGCGCGCTCCAGGTCTTACCGTTATCGGTCGAGCGATTTTGCACGATTGCATTTGGGTAAGGAGCGTCACCGCAGTTGGCTGGACGACCATCATAAGAAGCGAGGACGTCGCCGTCCTTGGTGGTATTGAGAGCAGGAATACGATAGCAATCGTACTTATCGCCAGCGGTGGCAATCTGTTGCTCTTCGAAGAAGGGGTCCGCAGTGGGATCGGGATTGGCATCGAAGCCATAGGTCCCGTTGGCGGCGTGCCCTGGGATGCCGGTAAAGGTATCGGCGAGGGCACTCGGGGCGGCTTGAACCAAGCCGAAGCCGAGGGCGAGCGCGGATAGCGATGCTATCAACGCGTGGCGCCGTGTTTGGTTTTTCATAAAGGCACCTTTCACTGGAGAGAAGGAAGGCATAGTGCTCACTAGTCAATGGCACTGTGGATGTCTGTTAGTCCTCTGACGTCTTATGTTTTAACTAACAAGTCGAATCTTATTATAACCTTCAACACAATTGAAGAACTCCAATGAAAGATGTCACAGGTCATAATTTTTATTAACTTATAGGTTTTATAGCATTTCACTCAAAAAGTCTTATATATGTCCCATTGGTACAGGTATGAGAGGTGAACGCGGGGGAGTATTGACTATCGGGATGTGCCGTGTACCAGTTTTAAGCTGAGAATCTTGGGGGTGTTAAGTGGGGGTGGGGGTAGGTGAAAACTCCATAGATCGACGGTGGGGACTGGTTTTCTGGGGTAACTACGTGGTTACGGGGGTAGAAAAGGGGTTGGGGCACTGAGCGTAATGGGTCAAAAGCTGCATATTATGCAAATAAAATTATGAGGGGTCAGGGCTGAACTAGCTCGCTAAACAGCGTTTGACATGTTAAAAAGACCCCTAATTCTCTGGATGCCCCTCGAATAGTTTGCTGTATAAATATATTAAATATGCAGTGCTGCGTGTATATTGATCTAAATGAACGCCGTATTAATTGCTGTTGCCGTCATGTTGCTGCTCGCACTGGCTAGAGTGCACGTTGTTCTCGCGCTCTTTATAGGCGCACTCGTCGGAGGACTCCTGTCGGGCATTGGCCTCGATGCCACCATGGTGGCCTTCCAGGACGGGTTATCCGGAGGCGCCAAAATTGCTTTAAGCTACGCACTTTTAGGAGCCTTCGCGATGGCCGTCGCGAGCTCGGGATTGCCGGAAGCTTTAGCTCGCTGGATTATGGGCAAAATCGGAAGTGAATCACACAGTGCCAACACCCGTGCCGTTGCCATAACCAAGTGGTTAATGATCGCCGGAATTCTTGCCATGTCCGTGATGAGTCAGAATCTCATCCCCGTCCACATCGCTTTTATCCCTCTCATCATCCCACCGTTGTTGGCGGTGATGAATAAGTTGAACCTCGATCGCCGCTTGGTCGCGTGTGTCCTCACCTTCGGGTTGGTGACCACCTATATGTGGATCCCTGTGGGTTTCGGATCGATCTTCCTGAAGAGCATTTTGCTCGGAAATATCGAAGAAGCTGGTCTTGATACCAGCGGATTAAACGTGATGACGGTGATGACCATTCCCGCCATCGGTATGTTGATGGGTCTGCTCGTTGCGATCTTTATCAGCTACCGCGCGCCGCGATACTATAGCGATCAGCCGGTTGCGGAGACCACAGCGGCCACCGCGAACACGGCGAACACGGTGAACACGGCGGAAACTCCGGCCTCGCCGAGCACGCCAAATATACAGACCGCACCACCTTCACGCTATAAAATCGTGGTCGCCCTCGGGGCTATCCTGGCAACCTTCCTCGTTCAGGTGGCCATGCAAATTTTAGGAACCGAAGCCGATTCGCTACTGATCGGTGCGCTCATTGGTTTATCTATCTTCTTACTGACAGGTGCAGTGAACTGGAAGGAAGCCGATGATGTTTTCACAGCTGGCATGAAGATGATGGCACTGATCGGCTTTATTATGATCACCGCTCAGGGCTTTGCCTCGGTAATGAAAGCAACCGGGGAAGTGGAATCCCTAGTCAATTCCTCAGCAGCACTGATTGGGGATAATCGGGCACTCGCTGCACTTGTGATGCTGCTGGTTGGACTAGTGGTCACCATGGGTATCGGCTCGAGCTTCTCCACCTTGCCGATTCTGGCCACGATTTATGTCCCTTTATGTATGACGCTCGGCTTTAGCCCTGCGGCCACTGTCGCTATTATCGGCGCCTCGGGTGCGCTCGGGGACGCAGGTTCCCCTGCCTCCGATTCGACCTTAGGTCCCACTATGGGCCTCAACACTGATGGGCAGCATGATCACATCCGAGATTCGGTGATACCCACCTTCCTCCACTTCAATATCCCACTCATCGCAGCGGGGTGGATTGCGGCTATGGTTCTCTAGCCCAATAACGACCAAAAGAAGAGAGGTATAACTCCAGGAGTGGAGTTATACCTCTCTTCTTATATCCTCAACCCCCCATTACAGGACGAGTAAAAAACCATTTTCCCCAGAAATCGAAGAAATAGGGAGCCTATAACGGGAAGTTGAAAAGAGAAATGCGTCTAGCAGTCGAAATACATCTCAAACTCCTGCGGAGTCGGACGCAAGCGCACAGGGGTGATCTCGTTGTCATATTTGAGCTTGATATAAGTTTCAATAAGATCTTCCGTGAATACCCCAGTATCTGTAAGGAATTCATGCCCCTGCTCGAGAGCGCCCAAAGCTGCCTCCAGTGAGGTAGGCGCCTGCGGAATGGAAGCAGCCTCCTCAGGTGGGAGCTCATAGAGATCCTTATCCACTGGAGCATGGGGTTCAATGCGGTTTTTAATGCCATCCAGACCGGCGAGCATCATCGCTGCAAAGCCAAAATAGGGGTTACCGGAAGGATCTGGTGCGCGGAATTCTACCCGCTTAGCCTTCGGGTTCGAGCCCGTGATAGGAATACGAATAGCAGCCGAACGGTTTCGCTGGGAATACACCAGATTAATTGGTGCTTCGAAGCCAGGAACGAGCCGGTGATAGGAATTGAGCGTGGGATTAGTAAACGCCAAAACCGCACCAGCGTGGTGCAAAATACCGCCAATATAATAGCGCGCGATATCAGAGAGCCCAGCATAACCGGATTCATCGTGGAATAGTGGCATGCCGTCTTTCCACAGGGACTGATGCGCATGCATTCCGGAGCCATTATCGCCAGCTAGTGGCTTGGGCATAAAGGTAGCAGTCTTACCGCGACGGAAGGCGACATTTTTAATGATGTATTTGAAAGTCTGTAGATCATCGGCGGCATGGAGCAAAGTATTGAATCGATAATTAATCTCCTGCTGACCACCTGTACCTACCTCGTGGTGGAAGCGTTCGATGGCGAAGCCAGATTGAGCCAGCGTCCGCGTCATTTCATCGCGAATATCCTGACTTTGGTCATAGGGAGGAACGGGGAAGTAGCCGCCCTTGAGTCTGGTTTTGTACCCGCGGTTTGAGGAGCCATCTAGGTTAGTGTCCGCGCCGCGATTCCACCAGCCTTCATCCGAATCTACCTCGTAGAAACCACTATTGATATCGGTGGAATAACGGACCGAATCGAAGAGATAAAATTCCGCCTCCGCACCAAAATAGCAGGTATCAGCGATACCGGTAGAGGCTAGATATTCCTCCGCCTTCAAGGCCACCGTTCGTGGATCGCGAGAAAAAGGTTCCTGCGTAAACGGATCAACCACAAAGAATTTGATATTAAGCGTTTTCGCGGCACGGAATGGGTCAAGCGCAGCGGTCGCGATATCGGGTATCAAACTCATATCCGACTCGTCAATGCTGGTGAAGCCACGGATTGAAGATCCATCGAATGCGAGGCCCTCCGCCATGGCATCTTCGTCCAGGATATGGGCTGGGATGGTGAAGTGTTGCTCGATACCGGGGACGTCGGTGAAGCGAATATCAATGAATTCGACGTTCTCGTCCTGAATAAAGCGCAAAACATCTTCCGCTGATGTGAAAGCCACGCGTTTCTCCTTAAATGGGTGATGCTGATATACGAGGGACGCTCCCGCCACATGGTGAGAATAGTCAATCCTTCATATCTTATAGTACGTACGTTTCTGTCGAGTGACCAAAAAGCTTCATTTTTTTGGGTGGACCTACCCAAAGCAATGATAAATTAAAGATATGTCTAAATCGCAGCGCAGGTCCTGGTTAGACGGGCCCGAAATCCCCGCGGAATTCTCCGAGCACGGCCCCGCACGCTGGCCAGGAGAACACTTAGGCCTACCAGCACATGGCCCAAACTCTCTAGCATCGGTCATAAGGCGCGCCGGGGGAGTGACCATTGATTGGATCGGCTGCTGGATAGTTGCTGCCTTTATCAATATATTCACCAGCGTGTTGGGCGGCACCGCAACGTTGACGTATCTTCTCTTCATTGTGCTCGGTGTTACCACCGTTACCCTATTTGCCCGCACCCCTGGGCAAGCGGTACTCGGCATGGGAGTCGCACGTATCGATTCAGCCAATGAGCGCGTTGGCTTTGTGCGGGCTCTTGCCCGTACTGTTTTTACCGCTCTTGTCCTGCCTGCCGCCATGGTTGATACTGATGGGCGCGGCATGCACGATAGAGCCACGGGAACCGCCGTCATTATGGCTTAAAAAATCCCCGACCGTGGTCAGGGATTGCTCTTTATGGTTTCTCTTGCCGAGATGCGTGCCGGCGAGCGCGCCTATTCATTCCAGATACCCGCCCGCCCTTGGGCAGCGGACCTTTGGGAATCCCCGCGAGTCCTTGAGATTGAACCTTATCCATGGCATCGACGCGCGCGGCAATTTCGTAGACATCATCTTTTTTGTAGATCCGCTTGAGCCGTACCAAACGACTTTGAAGTTTGCGCAGCGGCACCTCATCCTCGCCGTCGCCGACGATCATACGGGTGACAGGAACACCTGGAACCAACCTATTCAGGCGTTTTTCCTGCTGCTTAAAAAGGGGCTCGAGGCGGTGCTTTTCGCCCTCACCGACCAGGACGATACCGCAGACACCGATGGTGCGATGAACGAAATCCATATGGGTGTTTGAAGCAACAGCAGGTTTGGTTTTCCACACCACACCCAATCCGCTGCGCAGATTCTCTAAGGCCCACCCCGCGGCACCGGGCTGATCAGAGGCTTGGTTATAGACACTATTTTGCAGGCGCCTGGAAAAAACCCACATTGCTAGCGCCAGACCGGCACTTAGTCCAAGCGCGAGCATAAACCACTGGCCACCGACGAAGACGCCGATCAGGAAGAAGACGAGACCCATACCTAAGATACTGAGCAGCATCAAAGGCACTAAGGCCTTATCCTGCTTGCGCTGCATATTAAAGGCTTGTCTTAATTGCGACCATGTCTGTCGACGTTGGGCACGTTTAGCCGCGCGCTGTTCTTTTTTCGATACCTTCGGATCTGCCATGTCCTCTAGATTACCGATCAAAAGTCAAATAGGGGAATTTTAGCGGAAAGATCCTACGGGAGTGTCCTGGCTTTCGCCATATTTTTCCAAGAGCGTTGAAGCTTCCTGCGCTGTGCTCCCAGTAGCGGTATCCGCTAGGTGGCTGAGATTATCGGGCAGAGTCTCCCCGCGCGCCGCCAGGGCCTCCGCGTACAGCTTGCCAGCCCGGTAAGAAGACCGAACCAGTGGCCCCGACATCACAGCTCCGAAACCGATCTCATAAGCGAAATCGCGATGCTCGATGAATTCCTCAGGCTTCACCCACCGGTCGATGGGGTGATACAGAGGTCCAGGGCGCAAATACTGCGTGATGGTGATAATATCGCAGCCCGCCTCATGAAGATCCACTAATGCCTCCCGGATTTCCTCAGGGCTCTCACCCATGCCCAAGATGAGGTTCGATTTAGTAATCAACCCATAATCGCGGGCTTGCCGGATCACATCCAAGGAGCGCTCGTAGCGGAAGGCAGGGCGAATGCGCTTAAAAATCCGCGGTACGGTTTCGAGGTTGTGAGCAAATACCTCCGGGCGTGAGTCAAAGACCTCTGCGAGAAGATCTGGTTTGCCGGAGAAGTCCGGAACGAGATTTTCCACCCCGGTGTGCGGGTTGAGCTCATGGATCTGCCGTACAACTTCGGCGTAGAGCCACGCGCCTTCATCGTCCAGATCATCACGGGTCACTCCGGTGATGGTGGAATAGTTAAGTTGCATCTCTTTCACGGATTCCGCAACCCGGCGCGGCTCGTCACGATCGAGAGGTTCCGGCTTGGCGGAATTGATCTGGCAGAAGTCACAGCGGCGCGAGCAATTAGAACCACCAATGAGGAATGTCGCCTCTCTAGATTCCCAGCACTCGTGGATATTTGGGCATCCGGCCTCTTGGCATACGGTATGCAGGCTGGCACCAGAGACTTTCTTCTTCATGTCTTGGTACTCAGGGCCTGTTTTTACCGCGGTGCGAATCCAGCGCGGCTTGGACTCAATAGGGGTCTGGGAATTACGCGCTTCAACTCGTAGTAATCTGCGTCCGTTCGGTGCTGTACTCACACCTTGGAATGTACTAGCTAAACCGCTATGTGTCGAAACCTTAACCTTGAGCCCGTGGAGTCTTCGTGGGGTCACTGGCTACGTCGAAGCTATGGTCACTGACGGCCAAACTGCCAGCAAAGGCGTGCTCCAGAGCGGTGAGAGTGGGCTCAATCATCTCCTCCACAGTGATCTCTCGGCCTAATTCAACGCTGAGAGTGGTTACCCCCGCATCTGCAATACCGCAGGGAATAATGTGGTCATAGTACTCCAGAGTATTACAGCAATTCAGGGCTAGTCCGTGCATAGTGACCCCCCGCGTGATCCTAATACCCAATGCAGCAATTTTGCGGTGGAAGTGATGATCACCAGGAATCCACACACCCGAGCGCCCGTCTACCCGGCCAGCGCCTTCTAAGCCCTTATTGCGCACCACTTTTATGAGGGCCTCTTCTACACGACGCACATAATCCACCACATCAATGGGATCGGCAAGTTTGATAATAGGGTAGGCCACCAGCTGTCCTGGCCCATGCCAGGTAATCCGCCCTCCGCGATCCACGTCGATAACAGGAAGTCCGTTGTGGGGGCGGTCTTCTGGTTGGGTCCGCTTGCCCGCGGTATAGATCGAGGGATGCTCGAGAACCAGAATGGTATCGGGGATCTCCTCAGCTGCGCGTTGCTGTGCGAGCTCCGCTTGCATCTCCCACGCAGTGAGATAGTCCACGACCCCGAGGCGCTGAATGGCGATGGGCGCATCGGAGTGGCGGATCGAGAGATGTGGGGGGAAGAAGGGCTTGCGCGGAGCTGTCATAATTCTTCAATCTAGTTCTGGACCCCACAAATTCCCAATTACCACCGCGTATCACCGAGTGCATAACTCGCGGTGATCACGGATGTTACCTGCTCCTAGGCGTCCACTCCATTTTCTTTGGCGTAGTCTGCGGCAGTCATGAGGTCTCCTACTGCGGAAACCTCTACGCTAAAGAGCCACCCCTGGGAGTAGGGATCATCATTGATGAGGGAATAATCATCGTGGACATCGTTATTGACTGCGACTACGGTGCCAGAGACAGGAGAATAGAGATCGGATACTGACTTTGTGGATTCTACTTCTCCGCATATATCGCCAGCGATCACCTCCTCACCCACACCTGGTAGTTCGGCGAAGACAACCTCGCCAAGGCGATCTGCTGCGATATGTGTGATTCCAACCTTAACGGTGGTACCTATGGCCTGATCTTTCAGGCGATCGATCCATTCGTGTTCGATTGAATAGGAAAAATCTTGAGGTAGAGACACGGTGTACTCCTTAGTGCTTGTGTTGTCGGTGATAAAAGGGCAAGGGCGTGGTGGTGAAGGGATATCGTCTGCCCCGAATCTCGGCCTCTATAGGGGTTTTATTGTGGTGATACCCATGCTCAATATAGGCTAGGGCAATCGGATATCCGAGGGTGGGCGAAGGCTGGCCCGAGGTGACAACTCCAATGTCTGTGTTGCCGACAAAAAGACGATCGCCCGCCCGCGCCGCCCGCTTGCCCGTCGAACTGATACCCACAAGAATTTTTGTGGGGTGTTGTGCTGCTAGGAGAGCATCACGACCGATGAAGTCGCCCTCGGAGCTTATGACAAAACCGAGCCCGGCATCATAGGGATTTTTCTCTCGGGTTAATTCGTGGCCGTACAGTGGCATGCCCGCCTCCAAGCGGAGTGAGTCGCGGGCTGCTAGGCCACAGGGTAATAACCCCAGTTGCGCGCCTTTATCAATAAGGAGGGGCCACAGCAGATGGGCCTTGTCGGGGGTGAGAAAGATTTCGAAACCATCCTCACCGGTATAGCCGGTGCGTGCAATGAGGATATCCATGCGGGCGATCGTCGTCTCGGTGGCGCTGTAATAACTAAGCGTACTGATCTCGCTGGGGTCTGCGGCGAGCTGCTTGAGCAGATTTTCGGAGTTCGGTCCCTGAACCGCGATAAGAGCGACCTCGAGGGTGGCGTCATGCAGGACTATAGTAAAGCCCTCAGCGCGTCGGGTGAGCTCTTCGACCACTACAGCGGTATTACCGGCATTGGGTACGACCAGAAAGCGCTGCTCTCCCAGGCGATAAACGATGAGATCATCGATAATTCCGCCGCGTTCGTCGACGATCATGGTGTATTTGGCCTTGCCGATTTTTATCTCCGAGAGCGTAGATACCAGGGCATAATCTAAGAAACGGGCGGCATCTTCGCCGGTGATGAATACTTCACCCATATGGGATAGATCAAAAAGCCCCACCCGCTCCCGTACCGCGCGGTGTTCTTCTAGCTCTTTGCCGTATTTCAGCGGCATGAGCCACGGGCCGAACGCTGTAAAAGTGGCAGATAACTCCTCGTGTTCATGGTGGAGAGGGGAATGTATCAACGTGGTCATAGGGATCCTTACTGTTGGGGTTCTGCAAAAGCTGCTGGCGGCGGGCAGGCGCAGGAGAAATTGCGATCTCCCCACGCCTCATCAAGGCGGGCTGATGCGGGGAAGTACTTCGTTGTGCTCGGTCCGGCGGGGAATCCAGCCTGTTGACGGCTAAAGCTATGCTCCCATCCATCGGCCATTAGTGCGCGAGCCGTGAACGGGGCATGGCGGAGGAGGGAATCCTCATAAGCTACCGCGCCAGACTCGATCTCTGAGATCTCTTCAGCAATGGTGCGAAGAGCTGCGATAAAACGATCCAACTCGGATTTATCTTCGGATTCCGTGGGCTCGATCATTAATGTGCCAGGCACGGGGAAGGACAGGGTTGGGGCGTGGAAGCCGAAATCGATCAGCCGCTTCGCCACGTCGGTGGCGGTGACGTGGGTGCGTTCGGTGATATCTCGCAGATCGATAATGCACTCGTGGGCTATGAGACCGCCCTCTCCGGAGTAGAGGATGGGGAAGAAATCGCGCACGTGATGGGCAATATAATTAGCCCCAAGAATAGCCATTCCGGTCGCCTCCTTTAATCCTTCAGCTCCCATTAATGCGATGTAGGTCCATGAAATGGGCAACACGCCAGCTGAACCATAAGGGGTGCCAGAAATCGGGATGCCCGCGAGCTCCGCGGCGGGGACTGCGGGATCGACACGATGGGCAGCTGTAGGTAAGAAGGGCACAAGGTGCTCGGCAACGGCCACGGGACCTACTCCAGGCCCCCCGCCACCATGGGGAATGGTGAAGGTTTTGTGGAGATTCAAGTGGGATACATCGCCGCCGAAATGCCCAGGACGGGCGATCCCGGCGAGCGCATTGAGATTAGCGCCATCGATATATACTTGTCCTCCCGCGCCATGAACCTTTTCGCACACTGTGCGAACCGTATCCTCAAAGACGCCATGGGTTGAGGGGTACGTGATCATAATGCCTGCGATTGCGCCGGCGTGGGCTTCTAGTTTGGCTTCGAGATCTTTTAAATCGATAGAACCATCGGGGGCAGTTTCTACCACGACAACACGCATATGGGCCAAGGTGGCCGAAGCCGCGTTGGTTCCGTGCGCAGACTGCGGGATGAGCATGATATCGCGGGCATCATCACCTCGGCTGAGATGGTAGCGCCTAATGGCGATCAGACCCGCAAGCTCCCCTTGAGAACCCGCATTCGGTTGGATGGATACGCGAGCATAGCCAGTAATAGTGGCCAGCCACTCTTCGATTTCTGCGATGAGATCCAACCATCCCTGAGTAAAGCGGACTGGCGCAAAGGGGTGGATATGGGCAAATTGAGGCCATGAAATCGGTTCCATGGCGGTGGTGGGATTCAGTTTCATCGTGCACGAACCCAAGGGGATCATGGTGCGATCGAGAGCTAAATCTTTATCCTGCAACCGGCGCATATAGCGCAGTAATTGAGTTTCAGAGTGCGCTGAGGAAAAAATTGGGTGCCTTAACGCTGGTTCCTCGCGGCATAGCGATGGTGGATAGGGGCGCGCAGGAGCTGGCTGGTATGGGGCGTTGAAGGCAGTAAGTAACTGCACGACATCACGCTTGGTGGCGGTTTCGCCGAAAGCGACTGAGACTTTATTCTCACCAATGACTCGCACGAGATAGCCTTGATCGGCGAGTGCGGTGGCGATGCTCTCGGCTCGGTTCGGGCAGATGACGGTTACGGTGTCAAAGAAATCAACACTGGATAGCTGCCCGCCTGCTACGTCGATTGAATGGGCAAAGTCAGAGGCTAGGGCGTGAACGCGGTGACTAATGGCGCGTAAACCTTTAGGGCCGTGCCACACGGCGTACATCGACGCCGCCACTGCTAATAGGGCCTGCGCCGTGCAAATATTACTGGTGGCCTTCTCACGGCGAATATGCTGCTCGCGGGTTTGCAGAGCGAGGCGATAAGCGCTAAGGCCCGCGGCATCCTTGGATACACCAACGATGCGCCCCGGCATCAAGCGCTTCAAGGAATCCGTACACGACATAAAGGCAGCGTGAGGCCCACCGAAATAAAGCGGTACCCCAAATCGCTGCGACGAGCCTACCGCAATATCGGCGCCCAATGTACCGGGAGAACGTAAAACCTGGAGGGCAAGCAGGTCAGTGACTACAACGGTGAGCCCACCACGAGCGTGAATATCGGAAATAATGGGAGCGGGATCGATAAGATCGCCCTCGGTCCCGGGATAAGCGATCACCGCGCCGATGAGATCGTCGCCCTTGGTGCCGGCAATATCATCACTAATGACTACCTCGAGTCCTAAGGTGCGTGAACGCTCCGCCGTTACCGCGAGCACCTGAGGGTGAAGGCGAGAATCGATTATAACGCGCCGCCCTTTTCGTTTCGCTCGAGCCATCAGTCCCACGGCCTCGGCGGTGGCGGAGGCTTCATCTAGCAGGGAAGCATTGGCAACGGGTAGGCCAGTAATCTCGATGATCATCGTTTGGAAGTTCAGCAGCGCTTCGAGTCTCCCCTGGGAAATCTCCGGCTGGTAGGGCGTATAGGCGGTATACCAACCAGGATTTTCTAAAATATTGCGCCTAATAACGCTGGGCGTGATAGTGGAGTAAAAGCCTTGGCCATAAAAGGAATGCAATTCCACATTGCGGTTGGCATATTCGCGCAGCTTGGCGGTGGCCTCGTATTCGCTGGCTGCTGGCGGAAGATCAATGGTCTGTGTATCGATAATAGACTGCGGCATCGCTGCAGTAATGAGCTCATCTAATGAGCTAAAGCCCAGACTGTTGAGCATATCGGCTTTGTCCTGCGAGTCGGGGCCGATATGGCGATCCATGAACTGTGCGGATAGGTAAGTATCTGACATACGGTCTCCTAAGACCTAGGTTACATTTATGCAAATGTGTGATGTAAACCATTGTATGCTGCTTGCGAGGTTTTGGCCGGGCTTCTACGGTAGCCATGCCGTGGACACAAGCTGAGGCACTGCTTATGCAGACCGACGCGCTGACCAATATGGTTGAAATAGTTGGTTATGTGGAGACAGAACTTAAATGCTGTGGAGAATAGCGCTACGTTTTCTCTACCTGCAAGGACGAAAATGCCTGGAGCTAGCAGCGCGCTGCCTAAGCGCCGTCAGGTTGCCATCTGGCTGCTGAAAATAGCCAAGGTTGATTCAAATGGGCAGCCCGCAAGGACTCAGTTCGCACTTGGTGATCGGAAGAAAGAGAGGAGACCAAATTTTCCTCACCTCTGCCCCCGGACAGCAATAATCGAAGCGCAGAAGATTTTACAATCTAAAGTTCGAGACCTTCGGTGCACCAACAACAAGGAGCGGCTTCCACGTGGTGTGGAAGCCGCTCCTTAAACAATTCTCAGATCTTCATGCTCTGAGATATCAGGTAGGCAATCTCTTAGAGTTCGAGATCCGCTTCGAAATTGCCAGTCTCCAAACGATCCTTGATCGTCTGAGTAAAGCGGCCAGCGTCCGCTCCATCGACAACTTGGTGATCGTAGGTGAATGGGATATAGCACATCTGGCGGATCGCAATCGCATCACTACCGTTAGCGCTGATCACCACTGGCCGCTTCTGGATAGCTGCGGTGCCCAGAATACCTGCCTGTGGTGGTACCAGGATTGGCGTATCCGACAAGGCTCCAGCCGAACCGATATTTGTGATGGTGAAGGTAGCTCCGGTGAGATCTTGTGGCTTGAGCTTATTATTGCGAGCTCGGTCAGCCAAGTCAGCAATCTGTTGGGCAATCTCAGGGAGGGAAAGATCTTGAGCCTTGTGGATCACAGGGGTGAGCAAGCCACGGGGGGTATCAACCGCGATGGCGATATTGACATCCTCGTGATAGGTCATTTCCTTTGTCTCAGGATTATAGGAAGCATTGACATTCGGGTGGGAAACCAAAGCTTCAACGGTCGCCTTGACGAAGAACGGCAGGTAGGTGAGGTTGACACCGTGCTTGTCTTGGAACTGCGGCTTCTTTGCCTTACGCAGTTGAGCAATAGCGGTGACATCGACTTCTTGCAAGTGAGTCAGTTGAGCTGCCGTCTGTAGGGCTTCGACCATCTTCTTGGCGGTGATCTCGCGGATACGGTTGACCTTCTTGGTGGTACCGATGAGGTCTTGCTTCTCCGGATCAACAGCTACCGTCGACCAGCGAGCCCGAGGTCCGGTAGCTTCTGGTGCTGCTGGGGCTTTGCTGGTGTCAGCAGCGGGCGCGGCCTTTTGCGGTGCATTCTTCTCTTCAGCAGCCTTGATAACGTCCTGCTTGCGGATGCGTCCGCCCACGCCGGTGCCGGTGAGAGTTGAGAGCTCGATGCCGTGTTTATCGGCCAGCTTCCGAACCAATGGGGTGACGTACGGAACTCCATCAGTATTGACCTTGGTTGAGCCTGTCGCTTCTTTCGGTTGCGACTTCGACTCGGACTGAGCTGCTGGTTGTGCTTGTGGCTTGGCTTCAGCTTTGGGCTCTGGCTTAGCCTCAGGCTCTGGCTCAGGCTCGGACTTGGCCTCTGGCTCTGGCTCAGGCTTGGTCTCTTCCTGAACGGCATCGGGGTCGCCGATGCGCACAATGACGTCACCGACGTCAACGGTATCGTCTTCCTCGAACAGGATCTCCACGATCGTGCCGGCCACGGGGG
>NZ_JANUXZ010000008.1 GCF_024834055.1 Corynebacterium sp. ES2730-CONJ | reverse complement strand
AACCATACAACCTAACACCACACAGCGTCAAATCGCACCAAGCTCATGCACCACCACGACCAACCCTGGCCGCAACGACCCACATAAAACTACACACCCCACACCAAACACACAAATCCCCAGCACAACACATAAAAATCCGCTATCAGGTTGTCCCGATAGCGGATATCAATTTAGGAGTCGATTACGACCCCTGCAAAGGTCTTCTTCCCTTTTCTTAAGACCAGCCACTTCCCGTGGAGCAGATCGCTCGGTTGGGGTTCCCAATCTTCCTCGAGAATGCGGGAGTTATTGACATATGCCCCGCCCTCCTTAATGGTGCGCCGCGCTGCCCCCTTAGAAGGTGTCAGACCTGTTGCTACCAAGAGATCTGCGATTGTTCTTGGTTGTCCGGCTGTAATATGCGCGATACAGGTTTCAGCTAGTGCTCCCTGCAAAGTCGACTCATCGAGGTCAGCTAAGTCAGCCTTACCAAAAAGTGCTTCCGCTGCTAGTTCAACAGCGGCCATCGCTTCTGCGCCATGCACGAGAGTTGTCAACTCTTGAGCCAGACGGCGCTGTGCTTCCCGCAGATGCGGACGTTGCTCTACAGCCTTTTCGAAATCCGCGATCTCCTCTTTGCTGAGGAATGTAAACCACCGAAGGTAATCAATGACCACAGAGTCACCCGCATTGAGGAAGTACTGGTACCACGCATAAGGACTCGTCTGCTGAGGATCGAGCCAGAGCTTTCCACCGCCGGTAGACTTACCAAATTTCTCACCACTGGCGTCGGTAACCAAGGGCACTGTGAGCGCGTGAACTTTTTGCTGGTTCATGCGCCTGTTGAGGTCAACGCCTGAAATAATATTTCCCCACTGATCGCCCCCACCAATTTGGAGCACACACTGATATTGCCTATTGAGGTAGACGAAATCATAGGACTGCAGCAGCATATAGGAGAATTCCGTATAGGATATACCATCGCCACTTAACCGACGCTTCACGGTTTCTCGGTCGAGCATCGTGTTGAGAGAGAAATTTTTACCTAAGTCGCGCAGGTAATCAATCAGGCTCATCGAGCCCAGCCAGTCCGCATTATTGACCATGACAGCGCGGTCATCTCCATAATCAATGAAGGAGCGGATCTGGTTCTTGATCGACTCTACGTTGGCATTCACCGCGTCATCAGAAAGCATGCTGCGCTCCCCCTGTTCACGCGGGTCGCCGATCATCCCAGTAGCGCCCCCAGCAAGAGTGAGTACGCGGTGGCCAGCTTGCTGGAAGCGTTTAAGCATAACAAGAGGTACGAGATGGCCGGCGTGCAACGAAGCCCCTGTGGGATCAAAGCCGCAGTAAAGAGTAATAGGTTTTTCACAGGCTTGACGTAGTTCTTCGAGATCGGTTGATTGGTTGATCAAGCCCCGCCACTGCAGCTCGTCGATAATATTCATATTCATCCTTTACTTAAGGTTGGGACCACTCAATAGCTTCGTGAGCCAGCATCACTGGAATGCCATCCTCTACTCGATAAGCTATAGATAAACGTGGATTGACCAGTACTTGTTCGTCTTCCACATATTCAAGTGGCCCTTTATCTTGAGGGCACACCAAAATTTCCAACAACCGAGGATCTATCGTCATAAACGCTCACTCTAGCAAATTTAGCGAGTCTTAATGTGGCCGGTTTCAGCCCACACGGTGAGTTCCGCGGCATGCTGCTCTACGCGTGCCAATTGTTCTACGACCCGAACAGCGCTCGTTCCGCCCTTGGTCGTGCGTGATGCCACTGAACCTTCCACGGTGAGAACCTCACGCACTTCAGGGGTGAGGCGGGGGTCAATCTCTTGAAATTCCGCATCAGTTAATTGGTCCAACCCCACGCCCCGCGACTCCGCGCGACGCACGCATAGCCCTGAAGCCTCGTGTGCTTGTCGGAAAGGTACGCCCTGACGCACCATCCACTCCGCCAGATCGGTAGCTAGAGTGTAGCCTTGCGGAGCGAGTTCGCGCATCCGTTCGGCATTGAAGACCAAGGTAGAGATTAAACCGGTCATTGCTGGTAGGAGGAGATGAAGCTGGGCGAAAGAGTCGACGAGCGGTTCTTTATCTTCTTGCAAATCGCGGTTATACGCCAAGGGCATAGCTTTTAGCGTGGCCATAAGTCCGGTGAGGTTGCCAATGAGACGTCCGGTCTTACCTCGAGCCAATTCCGCCACATCGGGGTTCTTCTTCTGCGGCATAATCGACGAACCTGTTGACCACGCATCAGCTAGGGTGACATACGAGAACTCTGGGGTTGACCACGCAATAACCTCTTCTGCAAGGCGAGAGAGATCCACCGCAACCTGAGCGAGAACAAATGCAGCCTCACTTGCAAAGTCGCGGGAGCTCGTAGCGTCGAGGGAATTATCTGCTGCCTCATCGAAGCCGAGTTCTTGTGCAATGGCTTCTGGATCCAGCGCTAAGGATGATCCTGCTAAGGCACCCGAACCGTAGGGTGAGACAGCGAGACGCTTATCTAAGTCTCGTAAACGTTCGATATCGCGCAGTAACGGGTGGGCGTGAGCTAACAGCGCATGCGCTAATAAGATAGGTTGTGCTGCCTGGAAATGGGTCTTACCCGGCATAATAACCTCGGGGTGGGCCTTAGCTTGGCCAGTAAGTGCAGCAATCAGTTTTGTTATATCTAGGGCTATGTCACGAATGGCATCACGCACCCACATCCTGAAGAGGGTAGCTACCTGGTCGTTACGGGATCGTCCCGCACGCAGCCGCCCACCGACTTCTGGGCCTACAAGCTCTATGAGGCCGCGCTCGAGGGCACCGTGCACATCCTCATCTGTTGGCAGCGGCTGGAAGCTCCCATCTTGAACACGCTCGCCTAATAGCTCAAGTCCACTCAACATGGTCTCCAGATCAGAGTCGGTGAGTAGCTGAGCTTTGTGCAGAACTCTAGCGTGCGCTTGAGAAGCCAAGATATCATAAGGTGCTAAAACCCAATCGAAATGGGTAGATACTGAGAGATTAAACATTGCTTCGGATGGACCGCCAGCGAAGCGTCCACCCCACAGTGCGCCTTGGTTAGTTCTATGTGGAGCCGATGTGTCTTCCATGATTATTTCCTTAGAGTAAAGTGTGCTCACTAGACAAAGGGGCCCAAAGGTTCATGTACCTTCAGGCCCACGTCTTCTTATTTAGGCTTCGCGATCTCGCTTATTGGAGATTTTCGACGACAGCCCGTGCAACTCCACAAAACCCTTGGCAAAGGTTTGGTCGAAAGTGTCGCCGGTATCGTACGTGGCAAGGTTGAAATCATAAAGCGAATGATCCGATTTACGACCATTGACCGTACATTTACCGGCATGCAGCACCATGCGAATATCGCCAGTGACATGCTCCTGAGTGGAGTCTATGAAGGCCTCGAGCGAGCGCTTGAGAGGGCCGAACCACAGACCATCATAGACTTCCTCTGACCAGCGGGCGTCGATCAGCCTCTTATAACGGGCTAATTCACGCTCAATGGTCACGTCTTCGAGAGCCTCATGCGCAGTGATCAACGCAACGGCCCCTGGAGCCTCATAGACTTCACGAGATTTGATACCCACCAGACGGTCCTCGACCATATCGAGCCGACCAATTCCTTGAGCTCCTGCCCGGCGATTAAGTTCCTCGATGATCTGCAATACGCTGAGTTGACGTCCGTCCACGGCCACCGGCGTTCCATGCTCAAAGGAAATGGTCACCTCATCAGGAGCATTTCCGAGAGCTGGGTCCTCGGTATAGGCGTAAAGGTCCTTGGTCGGTGGATTCCAGAGATCCTCAAGGAAGCCGGTCTCCACCGCGCGGCCCCACACGTTTTGGTCAATGGAAAATGGAGATTTCTTGGACTGCTCGATTGGTAGACCGATCTCCTCCGCGAACTGGATTGCTTTATCCCTCGTCCATGCATAATCGCGGGCTGGCGCAATAATATCGAGTTCTGGAGCTAAAGCCCTAAACCCAACCTCGAAACGCACCTGGTCGTTGCCTTTTCCAGTACAACCGTGCGCAACGTGCGTACCACCATGCTGGTGCGCGGCTTTCACCAAGTGCTGAACAATGAGGGGGCGCGAAATAGCCGACACCAATGGGTACTGCTTCATATAAGCACCGTTAGCTTTGATGGTGGGAAGGCAATAGTGTTCAGCAAATTCGTCTCGAGCGTCGATTATGACCGACTCAACCGCACCGCAGTCGAGAGCGCGCTGCCGTACTGATTCCATATCTTCACCACCTTGGCCCAGATCGATCGAAACTGCCACGACCTCGCCACCGGTCATTTTGGCCAGATATGGGATAGCGACCGAGGTATCGAGTCCGCCAGAATATGCAAGTACAACGCGATTGTTCATGTTTTCTCCTTAGTTTTTAGGTGATGTTCCAGGAAGACGTGTCTTCTCTTGACGTATTAAAATCTCGGCGAGCTCCTTGCCACTCATAGGATCGCGAGCTAGCACAAACACGGTGTCATCACCGGCGATGGTACCCACGACCTCGTCCATACTGACTCTATCGATGAAACTTGCGAGAAAAGCGGCCGCTCCTGGTGGTGTTCTCAATACCGCGATCTGACCCGAATGATCTGCTGATACCAGCAAGTTATCCAGCATCTTGCGAAGCTTCTCTCGGGTTCCAGCGCCGGCAGCGACAGTGGATTCTTCCTCGAGAGCTCCGATTGCATAAAATGCGCGGCCATTATCGGGTCGAACCTTCTTCGCCCCCAGCTCGTCTAGATCCCGTGACAGCGTTCCTTGAGTGATATGAACATTGCGCTGTTTGAGCAAGGAGGACAGTTGATTCTGGCTGGACACGAGGTTTTGCTCGAGCAATTCCACGATCAGCGCTTGGCGGACCGTACGGGTGATCTGCGAATGTGCCATTGGTTTTCCAATTCCAGAAGTATTAAGTGTCGGAATTTGCTGCCAGTAACCACGTCAATAAAGCTTTTTGCGCGTGGAGACGGTTCTCGGCCTGATCGAAGACGACGGACTGCGGTCCGTCGATTACGTCAGCGGCTACCTCGTACCCTCGGTAGGCAGGCAAACAATGCATAAAGATAGCATTTTTATTAGCCTTCTGCATAATTTGTGGGGTTACCTGATAAGGCATGAAGTCCACACGTCGCTGCTCCGCCTGCTCTTCCATGCCCATAGATACCCATGTATCAGTGATGACAATATCGGCGCCCACAGCAGATTCGAGGTCACTGGTAATGCTAATATCAGCACCAGTCATCTCGGCCCGTGTGCGAGCTCTGTCAACATAAATTTTCGAAGGTTGATGGTTTTCAGGAGATATAACCGTTAGGTTCAATCCTGCTGTGGCGAAGCCAAGCATATACGAGTGAGCCATATTATTGGCGCCATCCCCGATATAACAAGCTCGCAGCTGCCCCAATGACCTTGGATCGGGACAAAGCTTTTCCATGATAGTCAGCAAATCAGCAATAATCTGACACGGGTGGAAATCATCGCAGAGACCATTTATGACAGGAACCGTAGAGCGGCTCGCCATATCCCACAGGTTTTTGTGCGCTGAAGTCCGCCACACGATTGCGGACACCATGCGTGAGAGCGTCGCGGCTGTATCAGCGTAGCTTTCTCCCTTACCTATTTGAGTGACCGAGGTATCTACCACGATCGCGCGGCCGCCAAGCTGGCTAATTCCGACGTCGAAAGAAAACCGGGTTCGTGTGGATGTCTTATCGAGGAGAACTGCCACGCTTTGCGGTCCACTGAGCGGCTTGAGATCCCACGGGTGTTTTTTCATCTCGAGCGCTAGCTTGAGAATATCGGCCTGTTCTTGGTGTGTGACGTGGTCATCGGCAAGAAAATGGCGCACTCCATTGATTATCGGCGATTGCTCGAATATGGACATAACGGACTGCCTCTCTTTCCAGTTACCTCACGATAACATAAATGCAGTCATATTAATTTTATGGCGGCTTTTGTGGGGCGAGCGATATCGCTCGCCCCACGTTATTCGGCCGAACTTTATGAGCGCATCGTCGCACCGAAGAGGTCACCAGCACGCTTAACAGCAGCTAAACGTCCTTCAGAGCATTCGTCATCGGTCAGAGTACGATCTTGAGCCCGGAAAGTCAGGGCAAAGGTGAGTGACTTCTTATGATCCCCTAGGGTCTCAGCACGGTAGATATCGAATAGTTCTGCACTTTCTAGAAGCGGGCCGGCGGCCTCAACGATGGCTGCTCGCACGTGCTCACTCGGCACATCTTCGTCGACTACCAGCGCCAGGTCCTGTTTGAGCGTGGGATAAGCGGAAAGGACTGGTGCAGGTAGAGTTTCCCGAATAGGTAGGGCTGTCATATCCATTTCCATGGCGCACGTTCGATGTGGCAATCCTAATTTCTCCACTATTTGCGGGTGGAGTTCTCCGGCATACCCCACCACGGTATCGTCTACCAGCAACGCAGCGCATCGACCGGGATGCCAAGGAAGCTCGTCGGCATTGCGCACTGTCAGAGTCACTCCAGCAGCCCGAGCTACGATCCGAGCAGCTTCGATCGCATCAGCATAGCTATAGGTCCGTGCTTGGGAAAGCGGCCCATCTACAGCAATCAAGCCCGAGCCAACTGCAGCAATATGAACGGGCTGATACGGCAGGGAGTTCATCACAGCCTCGATATCACGAGCACTCGGACGCGTGCGCACATCAAGCATTGGTGAACGTCCTCCACCGTGAGCGAAAGCCACCTGCTGCTGCCCAAATAGCGCTATATCGTTCGTACCGCGAGCTATATTACGACTCAAAGCCTCCAGCATAGAGGGAAGGAGAGTTGTTCCGATGATGGCGTAGTCGGCATCGAGTGGATTTTGCACGCTCACTACCGCGCGACGGGGATCATCAGCACTCAGACCCCACGTGTCGAATGTATCGTTTTTGATAAAGGGGGTGGGTAAAATCTCCACGTAGCCGTTATATGCTAGCGCATGACCAACCGCACGGCGTCGTTTCTGTGCTGGACTGAGACCATGACCCACGGGAGCCTGTGGAACGATTGATGGGATTGCCTCTAAGCCCTCGAGGCGTAGAATTTCTTCCACCAAGTCACACGGCTCCTCTAGATCCGGACGCCACGTCGCTGGCTTCACCGTGAGGTTCTCAGCTGCGGGATCCACTGTGACCTGGCATCCGACCTCTTTTAACCGGGCGACTACGGTGTCGAGACCGTAGTCGACGCCCACCAGCTCACTAGGGCGGGAGGCACGCATGAGGATCTCTGGCATGTCCGGAATTTCCCCCACGATTGTCGAATTAGGCTCGATGGAGCCACCGCCATAGCGAGCCAGGAGATCAGCGGCCAGATCTAAGGCAACCTCAACTAATGCTGGATCTACTCCACGCTCGAAACGCCTCGAGGATTCGCTCGATATTTTATGGCGACGGGAGGTTCTAGCGATCGAAATGGGGTCCCAGTGGGCGGCCTCGAGGTATATATCAGTGGTCGATTCGCTGATTTCCGAATGCGATCCTCCCATTACTCCAGCAAGAGAGAGCACGTGAGAATCGTCGGCAATGACGACATCTTCGAGGTCGAGTGCTTTAACCTGGTGGTCAATGAGCTCCAGCTTCTCCCCCGCTGCAGCACGCCTGATGCGAAGATCCCCCTCGATTTTATGCGCGTCGAAAGCGTGCATGGGTTGTCCTAGATACAGCATCACATAGTTGGTGATATCGGTTGGCAAATTGATAAGACGCTGGCCGGAGAGCAGGAGCTCACGCTGCATCCACAGTGGGGTGATTGCCTCGGGATCACAACCACTGACGTGGCGTATACCGAATCGCTGCGCCCGCGTGTCCTCTGCAATATGGATCTGTATTAATGATTCTGAGGCGGTAGGGACTCCAGAGATTTCTTCCAAGGCGGGGTCGTCGTAGTGCAATCCAAAAGCTGCCGCCAGTTCACGAACGAGGCCGCGTACCGAGAGAGCATAGCCGCGATCTGGGGTGATATTAACGTCGAAGACTGTGTCATCGAGCCCTAAAACGGAGCGAGCGTCTGCACCGAGTTCACCCTCATAATCGCTGAGCACAATGATGCCTTCAGATTTTTCGGTCAAACCCAATTCGGCAGCTGAACAAATCATCCCGGCGGATATGCGACCATAGGTTTCTCGAGTCGCGATTGCGAAGTTTCCGGGTAACACTGCACCGGGCAGCGATACAACTACTGTAGAGCCAACGGAAAAGTTGCGAGCTCCGCAGACGATCGATTGCAAGTCGCCTGTCCCGTTCGATTGTCCTACGTCGACATGGCAGTGTCGAATGGGCTTTTTGAATCCTTCCAGTTCCTCAATATCCGCCACACGGCCAATAACGAGGGGGCCTGAGATCTTCGGTAACTCTCGATACCCTTCGGTCTCGAATCCAACCCGGACGAAAGCGGCATCGAGTTCTTCGGCGCTTACCCCTGGCCATTGCGGATTGGACCGTTTCAACAGCGCGCTCAACCAGTTTTGCGAAATCAGCATAATGTCATTCTTCTCTCAAAAGTAAAATATTAGGAGTCCACAGCTAAATTTAGGCTTGAATGCCGAATGGTCGCGTGAATCGGACATCGCCTTCGACCATATCGCGCATATCATTGAGCCCGTTGCTGAACTGCAGCGTACGCTCGAGTCCCATTCCAAAGGCAAAGCCGCTATAGATATCCGGATCGATACCAGCAGCGCGCAGCACATTAGGGTTAACCATGCCGCAGCCACCCCATTCAATCCATCCGGCGCCACCCTTTTTGTGAGGGAACCATACATCAACCTCTGCAGATGGCTCCGTAAACGGGAAATAGTTCACGCGCATTCGAGTTCGGGTCTCGGGCCCGAAAAGGGTCCGTGCTAGGTGATCTAAAGTACCACGCAGGTGAGCCATGGTCAGCCCTTTATCTACTGCTAGGCCTTCAACCTGATGAAATACCGGTGTGTGGGTAGCATCGAGCTCGTCGGTCCTAAATACCCGGCCCGGACATACCACGTGAATTGGGAGGTCACGCGAGAGCATGGTACGCATTTGAACAGGGGATGTGTGGGTACGCAAGACTTGTGAGGAATCAGCTACTGAGACATGGAAGGTGTCTTGTAACGTACGGGCTGGATGGTCGGGGATAAAGTTGAGCGAGTCGAAGTTGAAATACTCTGCCTCAATCTCGGGGCCCTCTGCGACTTCGTAGCCCATCGCCACAAAGATATCTGCGATGCGCTCGCTGAGCGCTGTGATGGGGTGCAGGGCACCAGGCTTGGTTCGAGTCGTGGGAACTGTGACATCGACCCGCTCTGCGCGCAGGACTGCGGCATTTCGCTCCTCTTCGAGCACCAACTTTCGCTCAGCGAAGTACTTTTCGATACGTCCACGAGCCATATTAACCAAACGACCTGCCTCTTTACGGTTCTCCTTAGGCAATGTTCCCAGAGCCCGCCGAGCCTGCGGTATAGGCGCATCATCACCGAGATGATCTCGCCGCGCAGTAGCCAATTCATCGAGGTTTCGGGCCGCTTTGAAGGCCTTTTCCGCTTGTTCGGCGGCCGCTTGTAAGCTTGCTTGACTGAGCTCAGACACGTCTTTTAGTCTCCTTTGGATTTTTCGCGCCAGATAGCGCGCTTGTTACTCAATTAGCGTAGCCGACGGTATCAGCAGAGCCCAAGAAGACCTCGTCGACTAATTCTGACTATAAAGAGCCTTCGAAGATTCATATAAGCAGATGGCCGCCGCGGTAGCGAGATTTAGAGACTCAGCCCGCCCCCTAATAGGAATACGCACCCTCGAATCTGCTAGAGCTAGAATTTCCTCACTCAAACCATGTGCTTCATTTCCAAACAGCCAGGCTGTTGGCTGCGAAAGGATCTCACCGGCATTATCGAGGTCGATCTCACCATCGGCTGCAGTCGCCACAATATTAAGACCACTCGCTTTTAGTCGAGCTATACCGCTCGCTATATTTACTTCGCGAGCGACGGGAAGGTGAAAGAGTGAGCCCGCTGAAGACCGCACTGCTTTTGAAGACTGCGGGTCCACACTATGACCGAGAAAAATAACGGCATCTGCGCCAACTGCATCAGCAATTCGGATCAAGGTTCCTGCATTGCCCGGGTCACTTGTTTCAACCGGTACGCTAACTAGACGGGGTTTCCCGCGAAGGGCCTGGGCTGTAGACCATAAGACGGGTTCACACACGGCGTAAATTCCTGGGCTCGTGACCGTATCCGACAGCGATTTTGCCGCACGCGCCGTGATCGGATGTAGATAAAGTCCGAGATGCTGCGCAGTTTGAACGATATCTGCATAGCGTGCTGCCGCTTCCTCGGTAATAAATAGGTCCCGAGCGGCTCCTGTTGCTACGGCCGCCTCAACGGAATTTTCCCCTTCAACCAGAAACAAGCCAGTTTTTTTGCGGGCGGCGCTTCGATGCAATTTTGCAGCGTTGACAACCCGCGGCGTGCGCTCAGTATAGGGATCCTCGAAGTTCAGACTCATTGTTCGAATATTATCACGCGAGTAACTGTTGACCAGACAGTACAATCGCTCCGCTGGCGTGGTTCCCACGCAGGATCGAAACAAAACGAAGGCGGGACGCCATGCAATGAGGTAAACGCATCTTTTCGGACCTCTCAGGGATTCGAATTCGTGGTTGCAGGTCGCCGTGGAAAGCGGCGCCCTACTATCCTCAAATGCGCAGGGAAATCTTGATCTGGGAGGCTCCGCCTCTTTTCCGAATAAATCCTACTACGCTCAACCACCCGGAGATTCCTTATTCAAGTACGGATTAAACGGTGCATCTGGCTCAGCAACCTAAGCACATTATTGAGGTCACGTACGCGTCAAATATAGTGTGATAGTTGAGCGGAGGATTCTTAGCCATGTATATCTGACAGCCTCTCATTAAATTGATGTGATGAACGAACTCAACCACCATCATCGAACCAGCATGCGCTGCAGCCTTTTACATTAACTCACAGTGCATATGAGGCAATGGGTCATAGCAGATTCATAAAACCGTCTCCAAGGTTTTATTAGTTCCAAACCCCCTGAATTTTTCAGGGGGTTTGGAACTCTAAGTTCTGCGTAGGAGGGGCTATTTAGCCAAAGAAATTCCGTCGGCATCATGGGAGAAGGTGGACGCACCCACGAGGATGAGTATGAACTCCACAAAGGCCCATACGGCCACGCCAAAAACGATTGGAATGCCGATTAGTATGAACGAGGTGACTATTCCAGCTATATAAAGACCTAATTGCCAGGCAGCCCGCGTATTATAGCCCAAGTAAAAATTATGGGCGCCGAAGCCGCCGAGGAAGAAGGCAAGTATCGCAGCTATCGCCCATGATTTTGCAGGCAGGCTCATAGGAGAAGGGCTGGCATAGGTCGGCCCTACTGGTGCTTGCCGATAGTCGGGAAATTGCTGCCCACTCGAAGATGCCGGTGCGGGATACGGAAAGTCCTCCTGCTGGAAGGATCGGGGGGCTTCAGGATCAAAAGGGCCGTGCCATTGAGGGTCCGAATGTGGATTAGTCATAAGTTTTTTTCTAGGTCTTTCGCTCAGTTAGTTGTATATAAGCAAAGAACCCTGCTTGCGCAGGGTTCTTTGCTTTAGAATTTTAGGCAGCCTTTGGGGCGTTAACGTCCGCTGGCAGCGCGGCCTTGGCAGCCTCGCAGATTGCAGAGAAGGCGGCAAAGTCGTTAACCGCGAGCTCAGCGAGAATCTTACGGTCTACCTCGATGCCTGCGATCTTAAGACCTTGGATGAGACGGTTATAGGTGATGTCATTCATCCGTGCGGCGGCATTGATGCGAGTAATCCACAGTTTACGGAACTCGGACTTACGGGCGCGACGATCGCGGTAGGCGTAAGTCATTGAGTGCAGCCATTGTTCCTTTGCCTTGCGGTACAGGCGAGAACGCTGGCCACGGTAGCCCTTAGCGGACTTTAAAATCTCGCGACGCTTCTTCTTGGCGTTGAGTGAGCGCTTGACACGTGCCACTTTTAAAACTTCCTTACTTAATTAAGTTCTTACTGTATAGGTTGACGAGGATGAAGAAAGCGGGGGTTTTAAGCCTTGCCCAACAGACGCTTCACGCGCTTGACGTCGGCAGGGGCAACATCCTTCGTACCCTTCAGACGGCGCGTACGCTTGGAAGGCTTGCCCTCCAACAGGTGGCGGCGGTTAGCCTGCTCGCGGCGCAACTTACCGGAACCGGTCGTTTTGATTCGCTTAGCGGTACCCTTGTGGGTCTTCTGCTTCATGGGATTCAACGTCCTTATAACTTGTAGTGTTTACTTTTTACCCTTGCGCAATGGGCCAAGAACCATGGTCATATTGCGACCGTCTTGTTTGGGTCTTGCCTCGACTGCGCCGTATTCTGCGATATCCTCGGCTAGGCGCTCCAGAAGTCGATAACCCAGTTCAGGTCGCGATTGTTCGCGACCGCGGAACATGATGGTGACCTTAACTTTGGAACCCTTCTGGAGGAAGCGGATCACGTTGCTTTTCTTGGTCTCATAATCGTGGTCGTCGATTTTCGGCCGGAATTTTTGCTCTTTGACAACTGTCTGCTGCTGATTTTTCCGCGATTCGCGGGCCTTTTGAGCTTGTTCGTATTTGAACTTGCCGTAATCCATGATTTTGCACACGGGCGGCTTCGCGTTTGGCGCGACCTCGACTAAATCCAGGTCAGCGTCGTATGCGAGCTTGCGGGCATCATCGATTCGTACGATTCCAACCTGCTCCCCGTTTGGTCCGACTAAACGAACCTCAGGGACTCGAATTCGATCATTAATGCGAGCTTCAGCGCTGATGGGGGTCTCCTCAAAGTAGCAAAATAAACAATATGTGATCTACCGGTTATCGCATTGGCTTCTATCCCAACACACAACGAAAACCCGTTTGCGTTATCCACACAAACGGGAGACCCTTGCACTCATACAGCAGTAACTCTTTCAGTGATATTACTGACGTACTCTTATACCTTGTGCCAACTTACTTTTTAAGCAAGCAGCCTCAGGTGGGAAGATCTCCTCTTGCGACCCCAACTGCATATTCTTCAGTAAAAAACATTCAGTCCAGGTGGTAGCTTCCCAAAGGTAGCACAGCACGAATCAAGCAAGCAAGTTCGAACCCAGTTAGGTCAAGATATTCGCTAGGAACTGGCCAGTGTACGAGCCACTTACTCGAGCAACATCCTCGGGAGTCCCCTCGGCCACCACCAGCCCTCCCCCAGAACCTCCTTCAGGCCCCATGTCCACAATCCAGTCAGCGGCTTTGATCACATCGAGGTTATGTTCGATGATGACTACCGAATTGCCTTTGTCAACCAAACCTTGAATCACCAGCATAAGCTTACGTATATCCTCAAAGTGCAAGCCGGTGGTCGGTTCATCCAGAATATAAATGGTGCGTCCGTTCGAGCGTTTTTGCAATTCCGCGGCGAGCTTCACGCGTTGAGCTTCGCCTCCAGAAAGAGTGGTAGCAGACTGCCCTAGTCGAACATAGCCAAGACCTACCTCAGTAAGAGTGTGAAGGTAGCGATGGATCGAGGTAATAGGTCGGAAGAACTCAGCTGCCTCGGATATGGGCATATCGAGAACCTCTGCGATATTTTTACCCTTGTATCGCACTTCAAGAGTTTCGCGATTATATCGAGCACCGTGGCAGACTTCGCATGGTACATAGACGTCTGGCAGGAAATTCATTTCGATCTTGAGAGTGCCATCGCCTCGGCAAGCCTCGCATCGCCCACCTTTAACGTTGAAGGAGAAGCGTCCTGGCTTATATCCTCGCACCTTTGCCTCTGTTGTCTCGGCGAAGAGCGTACGAACTTTATCGAAAACACCTGTATACGTTGCTGGATTTGATCGCGGGGTGCGACCAATGGGGCTTTGGTCCACTTGGACTAGTTTATCGAGATGCTCCATGCCTTCGACACGGGTTACTCGACCTGGTACCTGTCGTGCTCGGTTGAGCTCGTTGGCGAGTGTTTTGGCTAGGATTTGGTTAATCACGGTTGATTTACCCGATCCGGAAACACCCGTGACACAGGCCAGCACTCCTAGCGGAAGCGTGATGGTGATATCGCGGAGATTATTCTCGCGCGCACCCACAATTGTAAGCGCGCGCTCTTTATCGACCTCACGCCGCTGGGCAGGCACCCCCAATGTTTTCGCACCCGACAGATAAGCTCCAGTCAAGGATTCGGAACAATCTTTAATACCTTGGGGTGGGCCTTGATAAACAATCTCTCCCCCATACTCTCCCGCTAGCGGCCCAATATCTACCAGCCAGTCCGCTGCCTTAATGGTGTCTTCATCGTGCTCCACAACGATGAGGGTATTACCAATATCGCGCAGTCTTTCGAGAGTACCAATGAGCCGCTGATTGTCCCGCTGGTGCAGACCGATTGAAGGCTCGTCGAGCACATGGAGCACACCTGCTAAACCTGATCCGATTTGAGTAGCAAGTCGGATGCGCTGAGCTTCTCCACCTGACAACGTGCCTGCAGCACGGTTGAGGGTTAAGTACGTTAACCCCACATCAACAAGGAATTTAAGACGAGCTTGAATTTCCTTTAGTACGGCCCCGGCGATCATCGCCTGGCGTTTATTTAGCTCTAAGGAGTTCAGAAATTCACTGGCCTCCTGAATACTCAGCGCCGTGACACCGGCAATTGATAACTCCCCGAACTCGGCAGATCCCAACCTAACCGCCAGGATTTCGGGCTTCAATCTGGTTCCCTCGCAGGCAGGACATGGTATCTCCCGCATATAGGCCAGCAGGCGATCTTTTTGGGCATCGGAATCGGTCCCCTCTAAGCGTCGCTGTAGATTCGGGAGAACCCCCTCGAAAGAAGAGGTCCATGTGCGGGTACGACCGAAGCGATTTTTATACCGCACTGTGACTTTATCGGGGGCTCCATTGAGGACAATATCCTGCTGTTTCTTCGTCAATTCCTCGTATGGCGTGGCAGGGTCAATGCCCACAGTATTGCATAACCCCTTGATCAGCTTTTGGTAATAGCCGTCAGCGGAACCTGAGGTGCTGAAGGGGTGGATAGCCCGAATGAGGGGCGCAGATTTATCCGGTATAACGAGGTCGATATCAACTTCCAGGCGAGTTCCCAAACCGTCGCATGTCGGACAAGCGCCGAAGGGAGAGTTGAAGGAAAAGGCGCGGGGTTCTAATTCGTCCACCCCGATATCGTGGTTATTAGGGCACGCCAATTTTTCGCTAAAACGGCGACTGCGCTGCGGATGATCGTCAGGGAGGGTGAGGAAATCGAGTTCCACAATCCCATCAGCTAGTTTGAGGGCCTGCTCTATTGAATCGGTGAGCCGTTGCTTTTGAGCGGGCTTCACCTGCAAGCGATCGACCACTACCTCTATGGTGTGTTTTACTTGCTTCTTTAGCTCTGGCGGATTGGAGAGCGGATGGACCTCCCCGTCGACACGTACGCGAGCAAAACCCTGCTGCGCGAGTTCTAAGAAGAGATCAACAAACTCGCCCTTGCGAGCACGAACGACTGGTGCGAGCACCTGAAATTTCAGGCCCTCCTCCATATCCAGAACTTGATCGACAATTTGTTGCGGAGTCTGCCGCTCAATCGTTGCATCGCACACCGGGCAGTGTGCGATACCCGCACGCGAATACAAAAGTCTCAGGTAATCGTACACTTCCGTAATCGTTCCCACAGTCGAGCGAGGATTACGGTTGGTTGATTTTTGATCAATCGATACTGCAGGCGATAGGCCCTCAATGAAATCGACATCTGGCTTGTCCATCTGACCAAGGAATTGGCGCGCATAAGCACTCAAGCTTTCAACATAGCGACGCTGCCCCTCGGCGAAGATCGTATCAAAGGCCAGAGAGGATTTTCCTGAACCAGATAAGCCGGTGAAGACCACCATTGAATCGCGAGGGATACTAATATCTACGCCTTTGAGATTGTGCTCGCGAGCGCCTTTAACAACTAGCTGATCAGCCACTGGATGATTTTCCCTTCGATTCATTCTTAGGCATTATGCGCCCTATCGAACATAGCAACGAATAAACCCTTTCGCTACTGTGGGATCCATGGACTTAGATATTTTGACCTTGGGCACCATGGATAATAAAAGTTATGCTCTCAGTTGGGGCGACCGCACTCTCCTGATCGATGCTCCTGCACAAGCCGAAACTATTCTGCAATGGGCCAGTAGGAACGAGCGATCGATCGACGCTGTGCTCACCACCCACAGTCACGCAGATCATGTGGGCGCCTTGGTTCAAGTGCTTAGTGCTACTGGGGCACACCACTATGCTTCAGCGCTCGATGCCCCTGATCTCCCCGCCCCAGTCGATACGAAACTGTCGCACGGAGATACCCTCGAATTTTATGGCCAATATCTTCAGGTGATTATTTTGCGCGGACATACTCGGGGCGGAGCGTGCTTAGCCCTCCACAACGACGGCACCACACACCTATTCGTTGGAGATTCTCTTTTCCCTGGCGGCTTGGGTAAAACTGATTCACCAGCCGAATTCAAGCAACTCTTTTCCGACGTGAGCGCCCGACTCTTTGATAGGTTTTCCGATGATGCCATCGTGTGGCCAGGACATGGGAAACCTACGACTATAGGTGCGGAACGACCAGCACTAGGGGAATGGGAAAAAAGAGGTTGGTAGCTACCTCGCGCGCCAAATTCGACTACCATCATTTAAAGGTGCTTGCTAAAGCTCCAAAAATAGACAGATTTCAGTGAAAGGTTTTACATGCTCCGCAAACTCGCCCGCCCTATGGTGGCTTCATTCTATATTTCCGACGGCGTCGACATGGTCCAACACGTTGACGAACATGCCCAAGGGACCGCGATGATTATGCGTAACCTTCGTATGGTCCTCCCTCGCCAGTATTATAAACAGCTGCCTCAAGACCCAGCTCAGCTAACCAAGATTGTTGGTGGAACGAAGATTGCCGCTGGTACTACACTATTTTTGGGTAAGTTCCCACGGTTGTCGGCTGGTATTCTCGCACTCGTGAGCGTGCCGACGGTTTTAGCTCGCCACGCTTTCTGGGAAACCCAAGATCCAGCTGAGAAGACACAGCGCCGCCAGGGCTTCCTCACCTCCATGGCTCTGCTTGGGGGGCTCTTCATCACGAGCGCTGATACCGCCGGAAAACCAGGTCTTAGCTGGCGCGCCAAGAAAGCTGCACGGGTAGCGAATAAGCGCGTTCAGCAGGCGCTGCCTACCCAAAGTGAAACTCAAAAGTTCGCAGATTCCGCAAGTGATTGGTTTGACGAAGCCCGCCACGAGTCTGAGAAGTTCCTCAGCCAGGCTTCCTCGTGGATTGGCGATACCGCTCATAAGGCTACGGAATACGTCGAGGATAACCGCGACGATTGGAGCCAGGCCGCCCGTTCATTCCTCAATGAAGCGCAAGCTAACTCGAAGGTAGCGCGCAAAAAGGTAGTGAAGGCTGCGGCCCAGGCTCAAGAGCGCGCCCAGGAGGCTTATGATCACGCTCAAGAGGCAACTGGCCGACGTGCCAAGAAGGCCTCAAAGAAGGCTACTAAGCTGCAGAAAAACGCCGAGAAGGCCATTGCTCGGGCTCAAAAGAAGGTGGGCAAGAAGCTGAACTAATCATCACTTAAACAGCATTGTGAGGGCCGCCCCAGATCGTGGGGTGGCCCTTTCGCGTCGGCACCAAAATAGATGGTGCTAGTAGAGTGGAGTTTTGGTTTCTAAGCAAGCAAGGAGATTGCCGTTGAAAAAGTCCACCGATTTAAGCGATGAGCAGAGCTATGTGGATATGCTCTTTACCAAGCTCGATGCCGAGGTGGAGCAAGCACGCCGGAAACTAAGCGCTGTTCAGATGCGCGTTGACCATAGCGATCCCGATGCAGGAGATCTGCTCGAACGCGATACTGAATTCCACGCACTTAATCAGCGCATAGACCGCCTCAACCTAGCCTCTCTCGGTTTAGTATTCGGAAGAATAGATATAGCTTCGAGCGGCCTCGTCGAGAACCCAGTACCGGGCAGGGATAACCTTGAGCGCCGCTATATCGGGCGGATGGGCCTCGATGATCGAAACGACGATTACCGTACCCTGCTTCTCGACTGGCGAGCCCCCATGGCTAGACCTTTTTATTTAGCCACAACTGCGCAACCGGGGGGAGTCGAAATTCGTCGGCATATTCGCACTAAGGGTCGCACGGTGGTCAGAGTTGATGACGAAATTCTCGGTGGAGATCTGAGCGGAATCGAATACGCGCCCCACTCTGTGGCCCATGAATCTGCTCTCCACCTAGCTTTACAACAAGCCCGTGGGTCGCATATGCACTCCATCGTAGAGACCATACAGAGCGAACAAGATACGATCATTCGTGACAAAACCCGCGGAGTGATGGTTGTTGAGGGTGGTCCCGGCACCGGAAAAACAGCTGTAGCCCTCCATCGGATCGCCTATCTGCTCTATACGTGGCGAGAGCAATTGGACCGCCAAGGCGTATTAATCATCGGGCCCAATCCAACGTTCCTTGAGTATATTTCGCGAGTTTTACCCGAGCTCGGAGAGACTGGCGTCGTTCTAAGCACTATTGGTGAGCTGTACCCGCAAATGGTCCCCTCGAAGCCAGAAAGCCTCGCGGGGAAAGAAGTAAAAGGCTCACTAGAGATGATCACCATTCTCAAGCGAGCTGTTGCACGCCACCAATCGGAGCTCCAGGAGAATAGAATTATCCGCATCGAGGGCATCGATATCACATTAACCCCTGCTATGGTCAAATCCGCCCGCACCAGGGCACGACGGGGACGGCGGCCGCATAATCTCGCCCAACCTCTTTTCGCCGATGCTCTCTCCGCGCAGTTAACCAAAGCTCTGGTGTCCATCGTCGGCGCTGATCCTTTGGGGCGGCAGAATTTGCTATCCCAGGGAGACCAAGCGCAGATACATGACGATATTTTGGCTAGCCCTGAACTCCATGAACTCGTCGCAGAATTCTGGCCGATTCTGCGGCCTCAAGATGTGCTCGCCGAAATGCTCTGCGATGCCAAAATTTTAAGCGAGATTCTCTTCGACTACGATGAGGACACTTTCGATGCTCTCTTGCGCGATGATGTCGAGGGCTTCTCCGCCAGCGACGCAGCGCTTCTCGACGAATTAGCTCAACTCATAGGCCCCCATCCTGCCGCGACTCGCGAGCAAAAATGGGACTTGGAACGGGAAGCTGCTGAGTCAACGCTTGAAGGCCTCAGCTCCTCGGCAAACTCAGATCTCGACGATGAATCAGACGCTGAGATTCTCTCCGCTTTCGATATTATCGACGCCGAGGAGTTGGCGGACTGGCAGGTAGAAAAAGATATTCGCACCACAGCCGACCGCGCCCGCAATGATAGAGAATGGACCTATGGCCACGTCATTATCGACGAAGCCCAGGAGCTGAGTCCGATGGAGTGGCGGATGGTCATGCGACGAATACCCGCTCGATGGATGACTGTTGTGGGCGATACGGCTCAAACCGGGTCACCCGCCGGGGTCGACTCGTGGGCGGAAACCCTCGCTCCCTTTGTCTCGCAGCGCTTCACGAAGCACGAGCTCACCGTTAACTACCGCACTCCGTTAGAGATCATGGAGTACGCGCACAAAATACTCGCCCGCATTGGTCATGACCGACGACCCGCGACGTCTCTCAGATCCTCGGGGTATCCAGTACGGTTCTACCCTTCAGATACCGATCCAATGTGCATTGCTCGGGAACTGAAAGAGAAAGACCCTCACCGCTCCGTGGCGATTATCGCAGCTGATCATCGCGAGAATTCGGCCATTCGAGGGGTCAGTTCAATCAAAGGACTTGAATTCGATCACATCGTGGTAGTGGAACCGAATGAGATTGTCGAGTCCTCCCCGCAAGGGTACCAAGATCTCTACGTGGCTCTCACCCGGGCTACACAATCGTTGACCATCATTGGAGACAGCACCGATCTCACCTAGATCCCGGCTTCCTTTAAACCACGCAATTCTTTCTTGAGGTCCGCAATCTCGTCCCGGAGGCGGCCTGCCAACTCGAATTTGAGTTCGCGAGCCGCCTGCCCCATTTGAGTGGTCAACTCTTTGATCAGAGATTCCACCTCGCTGGAGGCCATAGTGGAGGTATCTTTGCGCGCGACGAGCGCGGCATCGGCTCGTCCCTCGTCGCCACTATCGGAATGAGCGTCTTGAACTTGGTCAAGAATATCGGCTATCTTCTTGCGCAACGGCTGCGGATCGATCCCATGTTCTTTGTTGTAGGCCAATTGCTTCTCTCTGCGCCTATCGGTTTCTTCGATGGCGAATGTCATGGAGTCCGTCATCTTGTCTGCATACATGATTACCTCGCCAGAGACATTCCTTGCGGCGCGTCCGATAGTTTGAATGAGGGACGTTGTGGATCTGAGGAAACCTTCCTTATCTGCGTCGAGAATGGCCACCAAGGATACCTCAGGAAGATCCAAGCCCTCGCGAAGCAGGTTGATGCCCACCAGCACATCGAACTCCCCGAGGCGCAGCTGTCGCAGCAATTCAACCCGCTGGAGAGTATCGATATCGGAGTGTAGATAGCGAACCTTCACTCCGTTTTCTAATAAATAGTCAGTGAGATCTTCGGCCATCTTCTTAGTCAAAGTAGTAACGAGCACGCGCTCATCCTTCGCAGTCCGCTCCCTGATCTCGTGAATGAGATCATCGATCTGACCCCGCGTAGGTTTGACAGTGATCTCTGGATCGACCAGACCAGTTGGGCGGATAACCTGCTCGACATATTCTCCACCAGAGGCGGCCAACTCGTAATTGCCAGGGGTGGCCGACAGATAAACCGTCTGCCCCACCCGCTGCGAGAACTCCTCCCACGTGAGAGGGCGGTTATCAAGAGCCGAAGGCAGACGGAAACCAAATTCCACTAGATTGCGTTTTCGCGACATATCGCCTTCAAACATGCCTCCAATCTGGGGCACCGTCACATGCGACTCGTCAATAATGGTGAGGAAATCATCGGGGAAGTAGTCGAGTAAGGTCGCTGGCGCGGTACCCGCAGCGCGCCCATCAAGGTGTCTGGAGTAGTTCTCAATACCAGAGCAAAAACCGACTTGTTCAATCATCTCGAGATCGTACTCCGTGCGCATTCGCAGGCGCTGTGCTTCCAGCAGTTTTCCACGATTTTCCAAATCAGCGAGCCGGTCAGCTAATTCTTCTTTGATATCTTCGATAGCTCGCGCCATACGATCCGGTCCCGCTACGTAGTGGGTGCCCGGAAAGATGCGAACGTCTTGCACCTGGCGGATAATCTCGCCGGTCAGGGGATGGATATAGTAGAGTGCATCAATTTCATCGCCAAAAAACTCCACACGCACTGCGGTCTCTTCATAGGCTGGAATGATATCGACGGTATCGCCCTTAACTCGGAATGTGCCGCGTGTGAAACCGATATCGTTGCGGCCGTATTGTATGTCAACCAGCAATCGGAGGAAACGATCTCGCTCTATTTCTTCTCCTACCTCCAACCACACGGAGCGATCGATATAGCCCTGCGGCGTTCCCAAACCATAAATACATGACACTGAGGAGACCACCACCACGTCGCGTCGCGTTAGCAAGGACGAGGTAGCCCGGTGACGCAGTCGTTCCACATCATCGTTGATGGAGGAATCCTTTTCGATATAGGTATCGGTCTGGGCGATATAGGCCTCGGGTTGGTAGTAATCGTAGTAGGAAACAAAATACTCAACCGCATTATTCGGAAGTAAGGAGCGCAATTCATTCGCGAGTTGGGCAGCAAGAGTTTTGTTGGGAGCCATGACCAATGTGGGTCGCTGCTGCTTTTCGATGAGCCACGCGGCGGTGGCAGATTTACCGGTACCCGTAGCACCGAGTAAAACAATATCATCCTCACCGCGGCGCAGACGTTCGTCCAATTCTTTGATCGCGGTGGGTTGGTCCCCGCTGGGCTGGAATTCCGATACCACCTCGAAGGTGCCCTGGGAGCGAGCTATTTCTGTAACGGGGCGATGGTCCGGCTGTTGATCGGCAGGGAGGGAATTCATAACCACCAATAATATAGTGGTAGTTATGCAAATGAGAAGACTGGCGTTCAGTGTGTGTGCTGCCACCGTACTCGGCCAATTATTCACCGCCCCCGCGGTCACCGCAGCGCCATGTGACTACACTCGCGTGCCGCAAGAAGGTGAACACTTTCAACCCCAGGGGAGTTCTTCCTTACCCTTCTTGTCGGGCTCGTCCTTATTTAGTTCCAGTCATGGAAGTAGTTCGCTTGATCAGGGGCGGCATCCTGGCCAAATGCCCATCCTCCAGGGTGCAACTCAATCCCTTCATCTACTGACTGGTCCAGGTTCCCCGCAGCGTACTCATTCTCGTTTTGGTATTTCGGGCACCGACTTAGGTATCGCGTGGTCCGGACCTGAAAATTACACCTATATGGCATTTGGCGACACCATGAGCTGCGATGGAGCTGATAATGGCTGGCGCTCGAATGTCCTGCTACGCACTGTAGATAAGGACTACTCGGATGGGTTAACCCTCGATGAGGCTTTGACTGCGGGTGGATGGTCGTCGTCGGGATTCGCCCGGGAAATTATCGGCTCGCTGAAGGTTCCGGGAATAGAGCACACCACCATCCCCACCGCGGGGATATATGTCAATGGTGCGCACTATATTGACTATATGTCGGTGCGTCGCTGGGGTGCTCCAGGGTATTGGGATACCAATTATGCGGCTACAGTGATGAGTGTCGATGGAGTAAATTGGTCACTCGTTCCCGAATCCATTCGTGTCAATGCAGATGCAGAGAACCTACCGAGTATCCCAGGGTTTAGCGCCTACAGACACGGGAATTCGCACCTTCAGATGAGCGCCTTCACTCACGATGACAACTATATCTACCGGATAAGCACTAAATCCGGTCGCGATGGGTCAGCTTATCTATCTCGTGCGGCTAAGTCGGAGTTCCCCGCCGAAAACGCTTTCGAATACTTCGACGGCTCGACGTGGACTGACGATCCGGCGGTGGAGCTTCCACTACTGGATGGAAGGGTTTCTGAACTTTCGGTGACCTTCCACGAAGGTTTAGGCCGATGGGTAGTACTCTACCTGGACGAGAACGGAATGGTGCTTCGTACCGCAGAAAAGATAACCGGCCCGTGGAGTTCGAAGCGCATGCTTATTAGTCGCGCAACAATCCCCGATATCTATGGTGGTTTTATCCTGCCCCATCAGAATTCAGGGACACTCGAATGGGTGGCGTCTACGTGGGGAGCATATAACGTACTGGTCATGCGCACGAAACTTGATGAAATATCTCTAAACGCCAGCGTTAAAAGCAACCACGACACCGAGGATAATCTCACCGTAGAAAAGGTTGTGGATCTATCCCCTGCCCTTGAGACTACTAGGGTTACAGGGCTTACAGAGCTTTCACTGATCCCGAAGTCTTTGGAGAATCCGAGAGACGTGCGCGGGAATGGCGTCGAGTGAGCCGTTATTATCGATGACAAAGTCGGCGACCTGTAGTCTCTCGGTGTCGCTGATCTGAGCAGCAATGCGAGCGTTAGCATCCTTCTCGCTCAGCCCGCGCAAGTGTACTAACCGCCTGAGCCGCTCGGTAGCACAGGTATCAACCACGATAACGGCATCGCAGTGACGGTGGTACCCCTTATCGACGAGGAGCGGTACATCCCAAATGACTATAGGATGCCCTGCCTTACGGTAGGACTCAAAGAGGGCCTCGGTGCGCTCTCGGATGCGAGGGTGGGTAATCGAGCTCAGTTGGGCGGTCTTCTCCGGGCTGCTAAAAGCGCGCTCCGCGAGTAATCCTCTATTGAGATGACCGTCATCTTTGATGATATCCCCGCCGAATGCGTCAGCTAGTTCGTTGAGGGCTGGCATTCCTGGCTCGACGATGTCGCGGGCAATGTGATCGGCGTCTATCACCGTAACTCCAAGAGATGCGAATTCTTTTGCAACAGTCGATTTACCGGAACCGATGCCACCAGTGAGCCCAATGATCTTCATGAAATTTATACTAGTGCATGTTAAATCCCCAGCGCCCGTGGAGAGTGCTGGGGATTTGAGGAAAAGAAGATACTACTTCTGAGTGCGAATTACTACGGTATTGGTATCCACGTTTTGTGGGGCCAAACCGCTCACGTCTGAGAATTTCGCGTGGTTGGTAACCAGTACTGGCGTCACCAAGTTATAGCCCTTTGAGCTGATGAATTCAGGATCGAAGGAAATCAGCGGGGTTCCAGCAGTTACATGCTGTTTACGCTCCACATGAATCTCGAATCCCTCGCCACCGAGTTGAACGGTGTCGATACCAACGTGAACAAGCAGCTCAATACCGTTGTCCAGACGCAGGCCTACGGCATGGCCTGACTTAGGAACGGAAATGACAGTTGCGTCAGCTGGAGCGTAAACGGTTGTACCCGTGGGAACAATCGCTACGCCTTTGCCAAGCTTTTCAGCAGCAAAGATGGGATCTGGAACTTCACTGAGGGTGATAGCTGCGCCGGCGAGGGGCGAAACCAGCTCAGTCAAAGCGCCCTCTTCGAGTGCGGTCTTAACCGGAGTGGCAACAGCGACTGCGCCACCGGAAGTAGCGGCTGCAGCAGGTGCAGCGGCTGGAGTAGCAGCAGGAGCAGGAGTCGCGACAGTCGGAGCTGCTTCAATCTCGGTCTCACGCTGACTAGCCAGGCTAGCAAGCACTTCGTCACGCTCTTCTTTGGTGCGGTAATCGAGGAAAATGACTAAGAACATGGAGGTGAAGAAAGCGACGGCAATACCGATTGCGTATCCACCAGCGGGGTCCATAGCGCCGATTGTGAGCAGCGAGGTGAAGACGAAAGCCTGAGCCTTGACATTGAAGATACCCATAACGACACCACCGGCGATACAACCCGGAATGAGGCGGAAATAGGTCTTACGGAAGCGCAACAGCACGCCGTAGAGCGAAGGCTCAGAGATACCGCCAAGAAGACCGGCCATCATTGCGCCAAGGGAAACCTGGCGCATGCCGTTGTTCTTTTCACGGATGGAGATGACCATAACGCCGGTAACAACTCCGAAGCAGGCGAAGTTCCATGCACCCATGGGGCCCTGGATGAAGTCGTAACCGAGGGTTGCAATATTTTGGATCATAATGGCGTTGAGCGGCCAGTGCAGACCCAATGGAACGAGGAATGGGTAGAGGCAAGGAACCAAAATAGCCAAGATGAATGGGCTGAAACCGTTTACCGCTGTCAAAACGCTGGTAATTCCGTTACCGATGAAAATACCGAAGGGGCCGAGCAAGAAGGCGGTAGCTGGGATCATGATGAGCAGGGAGATAAATGGTACAAAGACCATTTGCACCGCACTCGGGATGATTTTCTTAAGACCCTTCTCCACCCAGAACAGGCCAATTGCAGCCATAATCGGAGGGAAAACCTGACCGGAGTACTCGTTAATAACTAGTGGTAGACCAGCAAGATCTACGACGTCACCCTTGCTACCCATCGCCATGAAAGCGGGAGTGAGCAAAGCGGCGGGAATGGCGGCGCCCACCCACTCGTTTGCTCCCAGCTTACGCGCTGCGGTAGCACCGATCATGACGGGGAGGAAGTAGAAGACGGAAGTCCACATGGCGTGGAGTAGCTGATAGACCGGAGGCTGCTCTGCGACATCTTGGCGGAAATCTTGCCAGCCGAAGGTGTCAGCCAGCACGAGCATGGTGATAATCAGCGAGGCGCCAAGAAGAGCCCAGAGAATCGGGCGGAATGTATCAGAGAGGAACTCGAAGCAGTAGTCCACCCAGCTATATTTGCCTCTGACACCGTCGTATTGCTTCTTCGAAGACTCGGCGGCACTGTCTTTGGCTCCCATACCTGGAAGTTTCGTAAGCTCCTGGTAATAATTGGCAACATCGCCACCCATGACGACCTGGAGGCCATTGGAGCCCTGCGGTACAACACCGAGGACCTTAGGGTGAGAATCGAGAGCCTTCTGATCAGCTTTGGACTGATCATTGAGCTGGAAGCGGAGTCGGGTGGCACAGTGCGTCATCGAGGCGACGTTTTCCGCACCCCCGATCTTATCGAGGATAAACTCTGAGGCGGTCCCCAGGGTAGTTTTTTCAGCCATTTTCAGGCCTTTCGCTAGAGATTTACATTAAAAACGTAAAAGAGTAAGCACCTAGGACTCACTCTCTTCGATCCAACCGCCTGAGTCAGCAACGATGCTGCCACTCAATGATCTGGCTGAACCTTTCTTGGTTTGTTCCGACCAAAAATTTGGTTCACAGAACAATCCCTCCCAGTATATTGCATAGCCCAGCTCACATTCAAGAAAGCAAGCGGATTTTCTCACATGACTCAAAAATAAACCCACAGCAAAACCACAGCAAACCCACAATTTTGACCGCGAGATTCACCCCGTTTCCCACATCCCTTTCCCCCTCATGCCCAGCTATCCTGTTACTCTGTTAGCCCATGGCCTACTACTCAATCCGCATGCATGCCTCCAACCAAGGAACCCACATCTCCGGCGCCGAACGTCTCACGAACGCTTCCGCTAGAGACAAACCTAGCGATATTACCCAGATTGCAGCAGATTTAATAGAGCGCGCCCTCACTCATCCTAAGGCAGAGCCGGATAGCATCTCCTTGCGCGTCGAGAGACTAGACCAAGACCCACTGCGTGTCCCTCTACTTCCCTGCGTAGAGCTTCCCGCCGGCACCAGTATCGCAGAACTATTAACCAAAAATGGGCTTAGCACCTCCGCGGCAGAACTGGCGCAAGACTTGATTTTCTCAATTAAAGACATGCGTGGGGCCGCCTTGTTAGATGCTCGCCGACTCCGCCGCATAGAGCCCGATCGGCATCGCGGTATTCGAGTTAGCACCTTTGACTATGAGCACACTATCCACCGAGGATCAAAGAATCACCACGTCGAGGCTCGCATTTTGGCAACGAAAACCCTTAGTGCACCTGGGGTTGTGGCTGAACTTTGCATGAGTGACGATCCCGACTACACAACAGGTTATATAGCATTAGCAGGAACCTATTACCGAATTCCTAATATGAAGAAAAACGGTAGTGGTGGTCGAGTGATCATCGTGGATAGTACCCAATATAATTTCGACCTCGGGCGTACGATCGCTTATCTCGAAGACCAACCCGTCCTTGTCACGGGACACTTCCACGGTGGTCACGATGACTAGTCTGAACAGCGTCACCACATCCTGGAACCACCAATGGGAGGCAGCTGAGTTACAGCGAAGTCCCCGTCGGTTCGACACCGCCCCACAACCGCGCACAGTCCTCAATGGGCATCCCACACTTAGTTTTGCAAGCAGCGATTACTTGGGGCTCGCGTGCGATCCCCGCGTCATTGCGGCTGGACAAAAAGCCTCCAATTTATACGGTGCAGGTTCTGGTGGGTCTCGGCTAACATCCGGCGAAACGATTCATCGAATGCTAGAGAACCAACTAGCGGAGTTCTTCGGTTACTCCGACTGTATTTTTTTCGCTACCGGCTATCTGTGCAACTTGGGCGTCATTTCAGCACTAGCTGGTCCCGAGGTGACAGTGTTTTCCGACGCCTTCAACCACGCCTCGCTCATTGATGGTATTAAGCTCGCTAAAAGCTCTCAGCTCACAATCTACCCCCACCAGGATTTCGAATACCTCGCCCGCGCGTTGAGCCACCGCACGACTCCACACGCTCTTATCATCTCCGATGGTGTCTTCTCTATGTCGGGTTCGGTGGTGGATCTGCCCAGACTGGCGCAGCTAGCCGCCGACTACGATGCGTGGTTGCTCATCGACGATGCACATGGGGTAGGCACCGTGGGACGGACTGGACGGGGCGTCAGCGAGTGGGCCGGTATAAAGCCCGATATATTAATCGGAACTGCATCTAAAGCTTTGGGTGTGGAGGGGGGCTTTGCTCTCTGCAGCACTCCGGTGCGGGAATTCCTTTACAACCACTCTCGTAGCTTTGTTTATTCCACCGCTCCAACTCCAGCCACAGTTGGAAGCTGTAGCGAGGCTCTCCGAATTCTCGATACCGATCATCAACTCATCGCTCGTCTGCACGAGGTCATCGGATATTTTTATGCATCGATGAGAATGCAATCGCCCTCGGTCCCCCATCCCATTATCCCGGTTCCCATTGGCGATGAACGCCTAGCTATAACCATCGCTCGCAATCTCGAAGATGCCGGGATATATGCCCCCGCCATTCGATATCCCACTGTTGCCCGCGGGAAAGCATTACTCCGGTTGTGCCTTTCTGCTTTGCACACCGAAGCCGATATTGATCGACTGGTCGCCTCAATCGTCTGCAATAGCTAAACTATGTCACGCTCGTCTACTTTCAATAAGGATGAAGTTTTGATCACACATCCTCGTATAATGTCACTGTAAAAGCATGGGAGGTTACCCCCATTGGATTGGAGAAAAAACACCCTTCCCCTCGATTCGCAGAGCTTAGTGCACGAGCGATAAACAGACTTAGCCCTATTTGGACACAAATTCCCAATAGCGTTGACGAGAAGATGAGAGTTTAGGCGAAAGAGTTGTGCGCCTACCCCCATCAAGATCACTAAACCGCAGGTTGAATTATGTTTTTTTGCGTGCCACCATAGGTAACGTGCAATTACTTGTTGAAAATCAGCTCCTCGCTTTGATCACCATCATGGCCGTCGGATTACTCGTAGGGAAGATTCGGATCGGAAATTTTCGACTCGGCGTAGCTGCTGTGCTTTTCGTTGGTCTGGCCTTCGCTACCATTGAACCGCGCATCACCCTACCCCCCATTTTGTTCATTGTGGGTTTGAGCCTATTCGTCTATACCATCGGGCTCGAAGCCGGCCCAACATTTTTCGCATCGATGAAAACCATCGGGCTCAAAAACAATATGCTGGGCTTTAGCATGATCATTGTGCTGACCGGGATTTCATATATAGCTATCAAGCTTGCTGGAATCGATGCCGCTTCCGGAGCGGGACTATTTACCGGTGCTGGCACGAATACTCCTGCTATGGCTGCCATTGTGGATACCATGCCACAGCTTCTAGGTAACGAAAATAGTGACGTAGCAGAGCTTCCTGTCGTTGCGTACTCGCTTGCCTATCCCATTGGTGTGCTCGGTGTCATTCTCTCGATCGCACTCATGTCCAAAGTTTTTAAAATCAATCACGAGCAGGAAGCAAAAGACGCAGGCGTAGCTGTCACCCCTCTAGAGACTCGTCGATTCAAGGTCACCGAAGAGAACCTACCCCCCATCAATCAATGGCCCCATGCCTTCGAATTGGAGATTATAGTATCCCGAATCGAGCATAACGGTAAGTTCTACCTGCCAGAACCAGGCGATGAAGCCGAACTCGGCGACACGGTCTCGATAGTTGGCACAGCCATGGAGCTCGACAAGGTGGGCGCCTTCGTCGGTGAGCACGTCCCTGGCTCTCCCACTCACGGCGAGACTATTGACTACCGCAGAATCTTTGTGTCGTCCCCAGATATTGTTGGTATCCCTCTCCGCAAGCTACGTTCTCGTCTCCACGATATGTTGGTGACACAGGTGCGCCGAGGGGATATGGACACGGTGGCCACCCCAGATACCGTCCTGCAGTTAGGCGATCGAGTTCGCGTTGTGGCTCCTCGAGGTCGAATCGATCAAGCCACAAGGATCTTCGGCGATTCCTACAAATCCCTGTCCGATATTAACCTTCTTCCCCTGGTTACGGGCCTCGGATTCGGTGTACTGCTAGGCATGGTGGCACTTCCTCTTGTTGGTGGCGCTGAACTTAAGCTCGGCTCCGCGGGCGGCCCCCTCATCGTGGCATTACTTCTCGGCTATATCGAGCGCACCGGTCCTGTAGTGTGGCAAGTACCTTATGGCGCTAATTTGGCCTTGCGTCAATTCGGTATCACACTCTTCCTTGCTGGAATTGGTACCACCGCCGGTGCTGGTTTCGGAGAAGCCCTGAAAGATCCAGAATCTCTAAAGATTATTTTTGTTGGCGCTATAGGCACGATTGCCATGAGTTTGTGCACCCTGATTGTGGGCTATAAATTACTCAAAATTCCATTCGGTCAAGTAGCTGGCATCCTCGCAGGTATGCAGACCCACCCTGCAATTTTATCCTATGTTTCGGACCATACCCGCAACGAGTTGCCCTCTATTGGCTACACGACGGTATACCCGATGGCTATGGTCACGAAGATCCTCTGTGCCCAGCTACTCGCGTTTGCTCTTGTCCTCACTTAACGCCTGATCCAAGACGGAAAAGCTCGCTTCACCTTAACAGGAGGCGAGCTTTTTTTGAGTTTGAACCCCCAATCGCAGAGAGCCCGACCATCCTCTAGATGGCCCCTTGCTGCCATAACTATAGATCTATACTGTAGCTCTTTACCGGTATCTTGGCTTTGGTGAAAGGGTAACGTATGAACGACTAGAGTCCACTACTAAAACCCTAGGTCTCAAAGCGCCACGGTATTCACGGTGCCCGCGATGAGATCAGCTCCTCGGGCCGGAACCTGCAGCGCGCCGAGGGGTTGAAATTTTGTAAGATACTCAACTTTGACCTCATCAACGTATCAACAAACTCGAGTAATCCTCTCACAGGTGACTCTACAATTCTTAGCAATGGGAAAAAGGAAAATTAAGTTACCTTCCCCATCGGCATGGTCGACGAAACGGCGAAAGCAACCACCAACAGAATAAATTGGCCCATTAAGTGACTGATGGGGTGCTTTACCTAAACCAGATATGAACGTCGCTTTAGCAGCTCGACAGCAGCCTAATTAACGCGCAAGTGACTATCCGTTGAATTGTCTAGGAGGGCGAATACCTGAGCAGCCGACTTAAGTTCATAGCGGAAAATAAAGAAAACCCCATTCACCTGATCATTCAGGTGAATGGGGATTACGCACAGCGAGCTTTAGCTGCCAGCGAGCTTCTCGCGCAAAGCGGCAAGTTGCTCATCAGAAGCAAGTGAGCCACCGGTTTCCGCTGCTACTTCCGCTGCTTCGGCCGGAGCTGCCTGGTCAGACTGGGAAGAGTAGTTTCCACCTTCGGACTCACCCGCTGCGGCAGCCTCAGCGGCTGCGGCACGGTTCCGCTCGATTTGCTGGGTGTGAAGCTGGAAGCGACGCTCAGACTCGGCGTAACGAGCCTCCCACTCCTGACGCTGAGCATCGAAGCCCTCGAGCCATTCATTAGTCTCAGGATCGAAGCCTTCAGGGAAGATATAATTGCCCTGCTCGTCATAGGAGTCGGCCATACCGTACTTCGAGGGATCGAATTCCTCGGTGTAGTCCTCATCAGCCTGCTTGAGGGAGAGGGAGATGCGACGACGCTCGAGATCGATGTCGATGACCTTAACCATTGCCTCTTCGTTGACGTTGACAACCTGGTCTGGTACCTCGACGTGACGCTGAGCCAGCTCGGAGATATGTACGAGACCCTCGATACCCTCTTCGACGCGGACGAAAGCACCGAATGGAACGAGCTTGGTAACCTTGCCGGGAACAATCTGGCCGACAGCGTGGGTGCGTGCGAAGACGCGCCATGGATCTTCCTGGGTTGCCTTGAGCGAGAGCGATACGCGCTCGCGGTCAAGATCAACGTCGAGCACCTCTACGGTTACTTCGTCACCAACGGTGACGACCTCGGATGGGTGATCGATATGCTTCCAGGAGAGCTCGGATACGTGAACGAGGCCGTCAACACCGCCGAGATCGACGAAAGCGCCGAAGTTGACGATGGAAGACACGTGACCCTTGCGTACCTGGCCCTTTTGCAGCTGGTGCAGGAACTCCGAGCGAACCTCAGACTGGGTCTGCTCAAGCCATGCACGGCGGGAAAGAACAACGTTATTACGCTGCTTATCGAGCTCGATGATCTTTGCTTCGATCTGCTGACCGATATAAGGGTCGAGTTCACGCACGCGGCGCATTTCAACGAGAGAAGCTGGCAGGAAGCCGCGCAGTCCAATATCAAGGATGAGGCCGCCCTTGACAACCTCGATAACGGTACCGGTAACGGCCTCGTCTTTTTCCTTGAGTTCTTCGATGGCGCCCCATGCTCGCTCGTACTGAGCGCGCTTCTTGGACAGGATCAGACGACCTTCTTTATCCTCTTTAGTGAGAACTAGGGCGTCGATCTCGTCGCCAACCTCGACTACTTCGCCGGGGTCGACATCGTGCTTGATGGACAGCTCGCGTACCGGAATGACACCTTCGGTCTTGTATCCGATATCGAGCAAAACCTCATCGTGGTCAACCTTAACCACGGTACCTTCGACGATGTCTCCATCGTTAAAATATTTGATGGTGGCGTCGATGGCTGCGAGGAAATCCTCAGGAGAGCCGATGTCGTTGACAGCGACCTGAGGTACGTTCTTGGAGGTCATAAGTTAAAAGTGCTCCGAAATATGTAGGAATCGATGATGGACAGTTCATGTCTCTTGAATTGCATCTAAAGAGAGCGATTCAATCTCGCCGCATCCCGTCTTACTTCCCTACATAAGCAAGATGGCGATACGAACATAGACACGCGTGGCCAAGGATACGCCATTTTCCCAGCTAAAGCAAATAGAATGGGTCGCTGTGTTTGCCGATAAAACTCCAACCCCAATAGCCTCATTGGCCAATCAAAAATATTGGGACCTCGATGCCACGCAGTACCACAGAAGTCACGCTGAATATCTGTCATCCTTTTACTGGTGCCCTGAGATGCTTCACGAGCAAGAGGCCCAGTTGCTGGGTGATCTCTCCCAGCATACTGTCCTCGAACTAGGCTGCGGCTCGGCTCCCTGTTCCCAGTGGTTGAAGGTGCGCTTCCCCCACGCATTCGTGGTGGGCTTCGACATTTCATCGTCCATGCTCAAGTATGCAGCGACCTCGTTGCCTCTAGTACAGGCTGATGCCACAGCTCTCCCCTTTGCCCAAGAAACATTCGATTGTGTCTTCTCGGTTTTTGGCGCCATTCCTTTCGTGGAAGATCTCACCGAGTTATTTGGTTCAATCTATAATTTGCTCACCCCCGGTGGACGTTTTGTTTATTCCACGAACCATCCCATGCGATGGGTTTTTCTCGACGATCCAGGCGAAGCAGGACTCATGGCAGTCACATCGTACTTTGAGAAGGACTACGTGGAATATTCCGCTGACGATACTTGCCCTGACTATGTGGAATTTCAGCACACCTTGGCCGACCACATCAACGCCTTAGCCACCAGTGGTTTTCACATCGACGCCTTCGTCGAACCCGAATGGCCGGATTCTTTGGAAACAACGTGGGGCCAATGGTCTCCTCTCCGCGGCAAAATTTTCCCAGGTACTATGATCATTCAGGCTCACCGCCCTCTATAAGGCCACCACTAGAAACTTTAGTGGGCAGCCTCTTCCCAGTTAGCTCCATGTCCGGCTGATACTTCCAGGGGAACCGAGAGCGATATGGCTCGGTCCATCTCGGCTTCCACAATCTTGGTAACCATGTCGAGTTCCCCGGGAGCTACCTCTACCACCAACTCGTCGTGGACTTGGAGGAGCACCCGAGATTGCGTTTTCTCCAAATGCCGGTCGACGCGCAACATAGCAACTTTAATGATATCGGCAGCGCTTCCTTGGATGGGCGCATTCAAAGCCGCACGTTCGGCGTTTTCCCGAGCAACCCGATTTGTGGAACTCAACTCTGGTAAATAACGCCGGCGCCCGAAGAGGGTAGCTGTGTATCCACTGCGTCGAGCTTGTTCGACGATATCATCAAGATAACGTTTAACTCCACCAAAGCGCTCGAAGTAGTTTTCCATGATTCCCTTGGCCTCACCTGGGGTGATTCCCAGCTGTTGTGATAGGCCGAAGGCCGAGAGCCCGTAGACCAGCCCGTAGGACATGGCCTTGACGCGGCGGCGCAACTCCGCCGTCACTTCAGAAACGGGGACATCAAATACTTTTGATCCCACGTAATTATGAAGATCCTCACCACGTTGATACGCCTCAATAAGGCCAACATCTTGCGAAAGATGCGCCATCACTCGCATTTCAATCTGGGAATAATCGGCAGTCAAGAGCGTGTCGTACCCTGGCCCAGGAGTGAAGGCGGAGCGGATTTTGCGCCCGGCTGCAGTTCGCACTGGGATATTCTGCAGGTTAGGTTCCGTGGAGGATAGTCTGCCCGTGGACGTCACAGTTTGGTTAAAGGTGGTGTGAATACGCCCATCCTCGCCGATAGCTTTAATCAGACCCTCTAGAGTGGTCTTCATTTTCTGATATTCGCGGTGTGCTAAAAGATGATCAAGGAAGGGATGCGGATATTTGACAGCAAGCGCTTCAATCTCTTTAGCTGCTGTGGAGTAGCCTGTCTTGGTTTTTTTAGTTTTGGGAAGTCCCAGAGTTTCAAAAAGGACAACCTGCAGCTGTTTCGGTGAGGTCAGGAGGAGCGTCGGGTCACCCGCGAGCTCACGTGCTGCCTCTTCCTCCCTGGCCACTTGGTCTTTGAAGTCTGCCAGCTGTTCCTCTAACACAGCTCGATCCACCGCAATTCCGGCATCCTCCATCACAGCGAGTGACTGGATAAGAGGAATCTCTAAGTCGCTATAAAGCTCGAAGGAGTCCATTTCTTGCAATTCCTTGGTCAAGGATTCAGCTAGCGAGATAATTGCCCGAACAGAGTCCTTAAGGATGCGATGGTTATCCTCGTCGATCAAGCTCAATTGACCCCCGTTATCGGCACCGAGTTGTCCCTGAAGATGCCGCTGATAAACATCCTCGAGAGAGTAGGTTCGCTGGCCGGGGCGCAATATATAGGCAGCCACAGCAGTATCATGGCGGATCCCCGATAAAGTGAACCCGCGTCCCTTTAACATGTGGTAGCACGCTTTGGCCTCATGCATAATCTTGGGGGCGTCGCTGGAGAAGAATTTAGCCAGCGCCTTCTCCTCCTCGGGGCTCAGATCTGCAAAGTCACCCACGATAACATGGTTCTTGCTATCGAGGAGTGCATAGGCATAGGCGTCGCCGCTCGCCGGTGTTCCTCTCCCTTGAATATAGACCGCCGTTCCCGCAGCTAGGTCACGGCTAGGATCTTCTAACCAATGATGGACAGGTTGACTGTCTTCGATGAGTTCTCTTTCGTCGCGGGCCGATTCCTGAGTCTGAGGTTGCTCCCCTAAACCTAGGGCTTCAAAAATGCGTTCGCGAAGATTTTTACCAAATTCGAGATCTGAAAATTTATCCAGAACCGCCGTAATATCGACCGTTCCCCGCTGGAGCTGCTCCGGGGACAATTCTAAGGGAAGATCTTTGACCATCTCGGTGAGCGTGCGATTCATACGCACTTGATCAATGCGCTCGCGGAGATTGTTGCCTACTACTCCCCCAATTTCTTCAGCATGCGCAAGCAAGTTGTCTAGATTACCGTAGTGGGTAATCCACTTGGTTGCGGTTTTCTCTCCCACTTTTGGAATCGAGGGGAGATTATCCGATGGGTCGCCCCGAAGAGCTGCGAAGTCCGGGTATTGCTCAGGACTCAGACCATACTTTTCCTGCACAGCTTCAGGGGTAAAGCGGTGCATAACCGAAACCCCCTTCATGGGATACAGCACCGTGGTGGAATCGTTCACCAACTGGAAAGAATCGCGATCTCCAGTAACTATAAGAGTAGTAAAACCAAGGGGTTGAGCGGCGGTAGCCAATGTGGCAATCACATCATCGGCCTCATAATGGTCTTTTTCGATGGTTTTCAGGCCAAGGACTTCAAGCACGTCCTTGATTAGCGAAATTTGCCCTTTGAACTCCTCAGGGGTGGGCGCACGCTGTGCCTTGTAATCTGGGAACAGTTCACTGCGAAAAGTAGGAGCCTCGAGGTCAAAGGCCACCGCGATATGAGAGGGTTCTTCTTCGCGTACTAATCCTGCAAGCATAGAAAGGAAACCGTAGACAGCATTGGTGTGCTGACCTCCAGACGTGGAGAATTTATCGCTCGGAAGCGCGTAGAAAGCACGGAAAGCCATAGAATGACCGTCAATGAGCATAAGGCGGCGTGGGGCGTCGATTTTGTTGTTCTCCATCTCAGTCACGAAAGACCAGTCTAGTCGATCGCGGGAATAGTCGGGGATGGGTAGGATGACGTTGGGATTTCCAGAAATCTAGAAAATAGGTTAATATTTCCCCGTGCGCCCCTGTAGCCCAATTGGCAGAGGCAACGGATTCAAAACCCGTCCAGTGTGAGTTCGAGTCTCACCAGGGGCACGATAGTCACCGCCACGGAGTATTTTTACACGTGGCGGTTTTGCTATCACATTATAAAAAATCTGATACTCATATAAACAGTAAGGCGCTCAATGGACCACTCAACTCAGGGGATCCGCTCCTCAAACCCTGTTTCACATCTTGTTCATGTTGTCATTGGTGCTCTCATTGGACTTGCCGAGATGGTTCCGGGCGTCTCCGGTGGCACAATTGCGCTCATCAGTGGTATTTACGAGCGCGCGATTAACAACGCCGACGCGCTGCTGAACGTGGCGAAATCGCTCGTTCGCGATCGTTCGAACCTTGCGGCTGCGGTGAGGAAAGTCGAGTGGCTCTTCCTCGCTGCGGTGGCTGTGGGAATGCTAGGTACTGTCTTTGCGCTTTCTGGAGTGGTTCATTCCTTTGTGGAGAATTCTCCCCAGACTGCCCACGCCCTTTTTCTCGGTATGGTTGCTGTCTCACTGGTCGTCCCGATCAAGCAGACCAACAAGCAGGACTTAAAAGCCAAGTTGATCCCTGCGCTTTCGCTCCTCGTTGCAACCGCTATAGGTATGTTTTTCCTCACCGGATTCACCTCGGCCGAGAAATCTGATCCATCACTACTGATCATATTTGGGGCTGCTGCTATTGCTATCTGCGCGCTTGTATTACCTGGAGTATCCGGATCCTTCATTCTCCTAGCGATCGGTCTATATGAGCCAGTTATTGGCGCAGTGAGCGAACGCAACCTCACGGTCCTCTTGGTCTTTGTCGCGGGGGCGCTCACGGGGCTGTCGTTGTTTATCAAAGTGTTAAATTATCTGCTCAATAACCATCACTCTCTCACCATGATGGCGATGGCGGGGCTGATGTTGGGTTCGTTACGTGCACTATGGCCGTGGACTGGCGATTCGGGAGAGCTTCTCGCACCGAGTGGCAATACTGGCTGGTTGCTGTCCATGATGGCGCTCGGTGGCGCCATTGCTGGTGCCGTGATGATCCTCGAACGCTTTAATACCCAGGGATCGAAGAACTAACAAGGTTTCCGAATAGCGAAGTAGTTACCCGCGTGTGTGCCGAGTGTGTCTGGTTGGACTAGTAGCGCGGGTACGATTATCGCTTGCACCTTCGCGCGGTTTGAGGTCACAAGTAACTGGGTGCGGGTGGAGAGACCTGAACCAGGCTGTTCTCAGCCCCCTTTGTGAAGTATTGGTGGCGAGCATCATTCCCGTAATCAAATGCATACTTTCCGCATATTTTGTGAATTGTATGCATATATTCGATAACTGCCTCGCAGGGCTGACTCCGCAAAGGTTGGTCAGGCACCCCCAAACCTCCGGTATAACCACTGCTTGGAGACATTTTATTGTCTCCTGTCGATTACGGGGGTAAGACGTCCACCGTAAAGGGTATGAAAAATTTATTCAGTGTGATAAATTTATTTCCATGACTTCAACGATGAAACACCAATCGATCTACCGCTCGGCAGCGAGCATAGTCACCGTCGGTTTACTCCTCAGCGGTTGCGTTACAAACACGGAAGGTAATACCGCCGCCATTGATGGTGAATCCCCGTCCTCCGCTGCCAGTAACGGTCTTCCCTCTGGTTGGAAGGAAATTACTCCTGACACCGTTGACGCTATAGCCGCTCTCGTTCCATCAGACATCGCTGAGGATGGCAAGATCAGCATTGGCACCAACCCACCCTTCGCCCCCGCTGAATTTAAAGATTCCGATGGTAAGATCATCGGCTTTGATATCGATCTTGCTCGTGCGGCCGCTTCCGTGCTGGGCTTGGAACTGGAAGTTAAGGACCTCGACTTCTCATTGATCCTGCCCCAAATCGACGGTGGCTCCGTAGAATTCGGGGCTTCCGGCTTTACCGATAACGAGGAGCGGAGGGCTAACTTCGACTTCGTCGATTATTTCAATGCCGGTATCCAGTGGGCCGCAGCTCCCGGCTCAGGCGTCGATCCCGATGAGGCGTGTGGCCTGACTGTGGCCGTTCAACGGGCCTCAGTCTCCGAGACGGTAGATGTAGCCGAACGCTCGGCAGCATGTGAAGCAGCTGGCAAACCAGCAATCAAAACCTTATCTTTCGACAGCTCCGATGCCGCCGCTAATGCTGCCATCCTTGGGCGTGCCGATGCATTCTCGGGCGACTCCCCCACGGTCGCGTGGGCTGTTGAACGCTCTGAGGATAGACTCGAACTAGTTGGAGATATCTTCGCCGTTGCCAACTATGGTTGGCCCGTTAAAAAGGGCTCAGAATTAGCCCCCGCTCTCGCAGCCGCCCTCCAGCACCTCATCGACAACGGCGACTACGAAGAGATTTTAGCTCAGTGGGGCATGAAGAATGGCCTCGTTGAAGCCGCTGCTATCAATGGTCAGCCCATCAACTAGCCAACCATCCTCTGATATCCCACCCACTCCCTTGGCACCGCATGAGCAACCGAGGGAGTCTAAACATTCGAAAGATTCTTGTTATGAGCACCCCACGAGGCCCCAAACCCATTGAGGCTAAATCACTCCACCACCCAGGACGGTGGGTTACGGCCACCATCTTGCTGAGCATTGTCGCTCTTTTTATTTATTCATGTAGCCAAAATGAAGCCTTCGGGTGGGACACTTATTTTCAGTACCTTTTCGATACTCGTATTGCCGAAGCGGCTCTGCACACTATTGCGCTCACAGTGCTAGCCATGCTTATTGGCGTTGTCCTCGGTCAGATCCTCGCCATCCTAAGGATGTCGCCCAATCCCGTGTTGAGCGCCATCGCATGGTCTTATTTATGGATCTTTAGAGGCACCCCAGTCTATGTACAACTGGTGTTCTGGGGTCTAGCTGGCAATATTTTCAAAGTACTCAACCTGGGGATAGCTGAGATCGACCTCGAAAGCGCACTGAGAAATACGTTCTTCCTCGCCGTCCTAGGACTCGGTCTGAACGAGGCGGCCTATATGGCAGAAATCGTGCGCTCCGGGATTCAGGCTGTGCCCCCTGGACAAATCGAAGCATCAAAGGCCCTCGGTATGAGTTGGTGGACCACTATTCGCCGCACAATCTTGCCGCAGGCACGCCGTATCATCTTGCCTCCCACAGGCAATGAGTTCATTTCCCTGCTCAAGACCACGTCGCTCGTCGTCGCGATTCCTTATTCAATGGAGTTATACGGGCGGGCCATGGATATTGCGAACGCTCTTTTTGACCCGATTCCTTTGCTTCTTGTTGCGGCAACGTGGTACCTCGTTATCACCTCGTTGCTGATGGTGGGCCAACACTACCTAGAGATTTACTACGATCGTGGGGCAACCAAGGAGTTGACAGCTCGCCAACTCAGCGCCCTAGCCGATGCAGAGGGAACGCTTCCGAAAAATATCAATATTGTTCCCGAGACCCCTAAGCGGAAATAAGAGAAGGTACTCAAAGATGAATACACCCATGATTGAGGCTCAACAGGTCTGTAAGTCTTTCTCCGGCCTCAAAGTCCTCAAAGGTATCGACCTTATAGTTCCGAAGGGCTCAGTAACGTGTTTGATCGGACCGAGCGGTTCCGGTAAGTCCACCTTCTTGCGCTGCGTCAACCACTTGGAGAAAGTCACCGCGGGTCGCCTCTACGTCGACGGAACTTTAATCGGCTACCGCGAGAAGAATGGCGTACTCTACGAAATTTCCGAGAAAGAGGCGGCTCGTCAGCGCTCCGATATCGGTATGGTTTTCCAAAACTTCAACCTATTTCCGCATCGCACCGCGCTGGAGAATATCACTGAAGCTCCGATTTATGTAAAGAAAATGGATTCTGACAAAGCAAATGAGCGCGCCAGGGAACTCCTTGCCCAGGTGGGACTAGCGCACAAAGCGGATGCTTTTCCGGCTCAGCTATCTGGTGGCCAACAGCAGCGGGTCGCTATTGCCCGCGCGGTGGCGATGGATCCCAAGTTGATGCTATTTGATGAGCCTACCTCTGCTCTCGACCCTGAACTGGTTGGGGAGGTTCTCCGCGTAATGCGTGATTTGGCTGAACAGGGAATGACTATGCTTGTTGTCACTCATGAGATGGGTTTCGCTCGGGAGGTATCCGATCAGGTGGTTTTCATGGATGGTGGCGTAGTTGTTGAATCTGGCCGTCCGGAGGAGGTCCTGGATAATCCTCAGCACGCACGTACCCAGGAATTCCTTTCCAGTATCTTGACCTAGTCGAGGGGCTTGTTGTACTTTTCCTTGATGGCTTTCTCAACGTGCGGAGGTAACACTTCTTTGATATCTCCGCCAAACCGAATCACTTCTTTGCACAGAGTCGAGGACACGTGACCGTATTTGGGATCTGTCATAAAAAACACGGTGTCCACCCCGGAGAGATTGCGGTTCATCTGCGCCATCGGCACCTCGTACTCGTAGTCGAGGGAGGATCGTAGGCCCTTGACGATGACTGAAATATCGTGTGCGCTGGTGTAATCGACCAAAAGATCTGCCCACCAATCCACCACGATATTGGGTACATCGCTAAGACTACGCTCGATGAGATCGATACGTTCCCTCACGCTAAACAGTCCATTTTGCTTATTCGGATTCGCAGTCACCAGGACCGTTAATTCGTCAAATTGGGCCGCAGCGCGACGGAAGATATCAATATGTCCCATCGTCACCGGGTCAAAGGACCCAGGGGCAACCGCTCTGCGCATATGCTTATTCATCGCCATTACCCGTCCGCTAATTCGGAATCAAAAACAGCCATATCCATACGCGCTATACCGAAGGTACGCTTCTTTAATTTTTGGGTGGTTGGGGTAAAACCTGCGGGCCATGCAGTTTGAGGAGAGTCACGGTGGCGTTCGACCACCACAGCGGCACCATCTACAAGCAGGGGTTTAAGCGCCGTGAGCATCTCGATGACGGCAACATCCTCGAGCTCATAGGGGGGATCTGCCAGCACCATGTCAAAATAGTGATGAGGCGCCATCGCTAAATAGCTAGACACGGCCCTTTGTTCAATGCTCACACCAGGATGGCCTACCACTGCAGCGTTCTCTTTGATGATCGCACAGGCACTGGCCTGGGACTCGACCAATACCACCTCGCTAGCCCCCCGAGAGGCCGCTTCTAGGCCGAGCGCTCCTGAACCTGCAAAGAGGTCGAGAACGCGCGAATCTTGAAAGCCGAAGCGTACTTGAAGAGAAGAGAATAAGCCTTCACGGGCCCTGTCTGAGGTAGGCCGGGTCCCCTGCTCGGGAACTTTGATCTTGCGGCCGCGAGCTTGTCCAGCAATAATTCGCGTTTTGCCCATCTACTAGCCCTCCTCAGCAATCACGAGCAGCGGGTCTCCGCCTAGGACGTCCTCGAAATCATTGAAGCACAATTCGCTAACAATCCCAGGACCTGGTGCCACGATCGATGTCTCGAGTTTCACGGCCTCGACGATGGCTAATTCCGCGCCGGTTTCAACGCGGTCGCCTACTGCTACTGTGTAGCGGACGATTCCTAGGAATGGGGCGCAGATTTTCATGGGCTTTAGTTTATCATTGCGCTGCATTTTAACTCTTTTCGAGATAGTCCCGATCGTGCTCTGTGTAGCGGGATGTCAGAAGCTGGGCGAGGCGGGGGTTCTCCTCCACAAGATCACGCGCGCGAGCGTTAGCATGCTCGATGAGATGTGCATGGTGTAACAGATCGAGGTAGCGAACTGCGCGTCTCGTCCCCGACTGGGCGCTGCCCAGAACATCGCCTTCACGACGCATGCTCAGGTCTAGGTCGGCTACCTCAAAACCATCGGTCGTTTCACTGAGTTGTTTAATGCGCATAAAACTAGCACTCTCCTGCTCAGCTTCGGTGACGAAAAAACAGTGTGAGGCATTGCCACCACGCCCAACCCGCCCTCGCAGTTGATGCAACTGAGAGGCGCCGAAGTGGTCTGCCTCCAACACGATCATAACGGTAGCATTAGCAACATCGATACCTACCTCAATGACCGTTGTGGACACCAGAGCATCTATATCGCCTTGCGCGAAGCGCTTCATAATGTCATCTTTATCGCGTGGTGCGAGAGAGCCGTAGAGACATTCCACTGTGAAATCGCTCAGTTGATGAGAGCTGAGTTGGGCGTGGGTTTCTAGCACCCCACCCTCCTTGTGCACTCGGGGGCACACCACATAAACCTGATGCCCCGATGCTATTTGTTCGCGAACCACCTCCCACATCCTCTTGGTCCAGGCCTCTAGCCACGTTGGTACGCAAAAGCTCTTGATTGGTTTTCTCCCCTGGGGTAGTTCTCTTAGTACCGAACTACTGAGATCGCCGAAGTGCGTCATCGCCACGGTCCGTGGGATGGGTGTCGCTGTCATAACAAGCAGATGGGGCGTTAGGCCGTTTTTTCCCTTGCTACGCAGGGCGTCACGCTGTTCCACACCGAACCGGTGCTGCTCGTCAACGACGCAAAACCCAAGGTCAAAGAATTCGACGGATTCTTGAATGAGGGCGTGGGTTCCCACAACGATATCTGCTTGCCCCGAGACGCAGTCAAGCAACGCTTGCCGACGCTGTGCGATTGGCATACCCGAGCTCAATACGGTGACCGCAATATCATCCAGCCCCGCAAGATCTAGAAGATCCTTAAGGCTGCGTGCGTGTTGGTGAGCTAAAACTTCCGTTGGCGCCAAAAGCGCACACTGCTTGCCGTTGTCGATTGCCTGCAGCATGGCAACCAGGCTCACCACGGTTTTACCTGAGCCCACTTCACCTTGGAGCAGACGTTGCATCGGGTGCTCGAGGGTGAGATCAGCGGCTATGTCGGCTATGACTGATCGTTGTCCGTCAGTAAGAGCATACGGAAGGCTAACGATGAGTTGCGCAGCGGAGGCATTGGGAATGTGCTCGAGGCGAGGAGCTAGCCGAGCGCGAGATTCTTGGCGTCGGGTGGCCATGACGGTAGCCAGGGCTAGAGCCTCATCGAAGGCAAAACGATCACGATAATAGCTAGGTTTCGTTTGTGGATCCTGGTGCAATCCCCTAATAGCTGCGTCGAGGCTGGGGAATCCGGGAGGGATATAGGCAGCTAGGGGATCTGATATGTGGGGAGTGCGCCTGAGGACTTCAGCAATTGCGGCAGCAATGCGCCACGTGGGAAGATTTTTCGTTGCTGGATAGATCGGAATGGTCTCAAGATGCGCTATATAGCGACTACAGTCACCCTCGTCATCATAAACCGTATCGGAGTCTGGATCGCTGGTTAATGCGGCTTTATCCAAGATGACATAGTCGGGGTGCTGCAACTGGGCTTCGCCGCGAAAATATTTCAGTTTCCCTGTAAAAAGTGCTACCACGCCTTCGTGCAGGACTTTTTGTAACCATCGCACCCTGAAAAACACGGCCGTGATCTGTCGTTGCCCATCGTAAATAGTGGCAGTAAGGACAAAGGTGCGCCCTGTATCATTAACGGAAACCGACTGGATCACCCCGATACAGGTCACGATATCGCCCTCGGTAAGACTATCCATACTCATCGGCGAATGGCGAGTTGCAAAGCTGCGTGGCAAGTGTCCGAGGAGTTCGTTGGCAGTGGAATAACCCAAATGCTTTTTGATGGCGCGAGCCTCTTTCGCGGGTAAGAGCGAATTCAAGGGGCGGGTGTCAGTCCAACTAATGGGCATCGCAACTGTCCTATTCAGCGCCAATTTCGGCGAGTGACCCGAAGTCGCTCCCAATATAAAGAGTCAATTCCAGGGGCAAGGTGGCCTTCGGGCGTTTCGGTAAGGCGGCGAGAATACTCTCGTGATCTATATGCGCGGCCATGGAGGCATCGATCAGCACCGTCAATTGTTCAGTGTTATCGCGGATGAGTATGCGGCAGCAGGATATGATCGCGTCAAGGAATGTATCGGAGATGCTCCGGATATCGCGGGAAGCTACGCCTAAATAGTCACCTTTTGCGCACGCACCCACAGATGTCAGACGCGCCTTATCGGCCTGTCTGACCCGCATATACTCCATGGCGTTGATCGCTTCTGCCATGGCGTATCCATCGACCGCGAGTGGCTGAGCGGGATCATGGACGGCAACTGCCGCAAGCCCTCGCACCACGGCGCCGGTAGGCACAATCAGCAGGGTTTGCTCGAAAGCGTAGCCTGCGCGCTCAACGGCGCTCAACTGGGCTTTTTCCAAGAATCCGTTGGGCAGTAGAATAATCTCATCAGCCTGCGTAGCTCGTGCAGCTGACACTACGGTGTAGACGATATCGGCACTTGAGTCGACCGCGACGACCTGTACCCCCGAACGCTCGTATAGCTTCGCTAATTCACCTGGCGGAGTAATCGCGAGAATGACGCGCGAGCTTAGCGCAGGGGTAGAGATATCCGGCAGGGCCTCCAGACGCAGCTGCGAGACCCCGCCCAGCGCAAAAGCGAGCTCGATGACCTTACCTGCATGATGCGAATGTATGTGCACACGGTGAGCATCCCCTGCGTTATCGAGACTGGCAATGACCACGCTATCACCAAGCGGTTCCAGGTTGTCACGGATAACCTGAGGGTGACAGCCCCGAAGCATAAACATAACTTCCAAATAACTACTAGTCATGTCTTCGTGCGGGCTGGAAGCTGGTAGGTCGTGCGAAGGCATGCGCTGCGGGTTAAGAATTTCCGCCAGCCCCTCGGGCTGTCCAAAATTCCCTCGAGGCACCGGTTTTCTCGCGGGCGCTTCCTCCACGCGCTGTGCGCCAGCAAGTTGAGCGAGGGTGTCCACTCCCACCTGATATTCGGAAATCTCAGTCTCTTTGTGTCGCGGCTTACGAGAGCTGGCAACTATCCAACATAGCGACTCGAGGATCACGATTAATCCCTGCCCCCCTGCATCAACGACACCTGCGTCGCGAAGCGCTTGCAGTTGCGATGGCGTCCGTTCAAGAGCGCGGCGCGCAGCTTGTGTGGCTGCTGTGACAATAGCCATAAGATCGTGGTCATCGGTTTGATTTGCAGCTACCGACGCAGCGCGCAACACCGTAATCACTGTGCCCTCTACCGGTTGAGCGATTGCTCCCATCGCAAAGGTATATCCAGCTTCAAGTGCCTTTTTTATGTGGGGGCCCGACACGCCTTCGTCTCGAGCGTATTGGGCGATTCCACGGAGAACTTGACTGAGGACCAAGCCCGAGTTGCCCCGTGCTCCAAGTGTTGCGCCTCGAGCTAGGGCTGCGCTAACAAGTGCGATATCGTGTTGGTCCTCGCCGTCGAGGCGGTCCACCTCGGTGAGTGCGGCTAGCATGGTGTGAGCCATATTAGAGCCGGTGTCTGCATCGGGGACGGGGAAGACATTGAGTGCGTTGATCTCCTCGCGACGGATTTCCAATTCACTCGCGGCGCGCCGCACCCAGCCCGTGAGGGCCATGGCATCAAGGCTCAATAATTGTGACATAGAGTTTTCATTCTACAACTGCCACTCAACGGGGGGCAGTTTGTGGTCGCGCAAATATTCATTTGCCCGAGAAAACGGCCGAGAGCCAAAAAATCCCCGGCGCGCCGATAGCGGTGAGGGATGTGGTGAAGAGATAACCATACTATCCGGATGCCCAGCAAAGTGGGGGCTAAGTTTCTGGGCTTCGCGGCCCCAGAGGATGGCCACAAGTGGCTGCTGGCGGTTGATGAGAGTATCCACGATATGCGCAGTGATGTGTTCCCAGCCTTTATTGCGATGGGATCCGGCTCCGTTGGCCTCGGCCCGCACTGTCAACACCGTGTTCAGCAGCATAACGCCCTGCTGCTGCCAGGCACTGAGGTCTCCGGTTGTTGGTTGGGGGATGGAGAGATCGTCGCTGAGTTCGCGAAAGATATTGCTGAGACTTCGAGCTGGTGGCCAGATCTCTGGGGCTATGCTGAAAGCCAGCCCTTGTGCGTGCCCTGGAGTGGGATAGGGGTCTTGTCCAATAATGAGGACATTGGTGCTAGCGAGTGGAGTTTGTAGTGCCCGCCAGCGTAGATGCGCTGGCGGCGCGATGGGAATTCCTGCTTCCTCTTCGCGCTGCAGGAACTCCCCCATGGCATTGATGAGCGGAGCTATTTCGCGTAGCGGCTCACGCCAGCTGGGGTGGATGTTTATTTCTTCAAAATAGGTCACGTTTCCCCCTTGTGTTAAAAGCTTCCCCATCCTTCCTGGTAGCGCGGAGGTGCTGAATCAACCGTGACGAGGCCCTGGGGGTGATGGCTCAGCACGGTACCAATGGCGCGGAAGCCAGTAGGAGCGGGACCGAAGGTGGTGCCAATGAGGGTGTGGTCTTCGCCGCCGCTGAGGACAAATTTCCACGGGTCTTCCTCGAGAATCTCGCAGGCGCGCATAATATCTTCAGTGGGGCCAATAGCCTGGGAGTCCAGATTGATTGCAACCTTCGATTTCGCCGCGATGGCGTGGATATCGCGCACGAGTCCGTCGGAGTTATCTGTCATGGCGCTCACCCCCGCCGAGCGAGCAACGTAGCCGCGTCCTGGGGGCATGATGGTGGAGCAATGGGCACGGAGCAGGGATTCGAATTCTGGCAGAGCTGCTTCGCGTCCGAGACGAGCAAGCAGGGCATGACCGGTGGCGGATTCACCGATTCCTCCAGAAGCGACCACGATTTGTCCAGGGCGGGCGTTGCGGAGATGGAGCGGTTCGAGTGGTCCTCCGAGTTGACCGATAGCGGTTACTGAGATCACGATATACTCACCGTCGGTCATATCTCCGCCGATGAGTTCAGCGCCGTAATCACTGATACGTTCGTTGATGCCGCGGGCTAATTCGGAAACGAATTGCAGTCGGGTAAACCCGGGTGCTGACAGCGACAGAAGAGCTGCTACGGGGCGAGCACCCATGGCCTCGACGTCGGCAAAATTCTGGGTTATAGCCTTGCGTCCGATTTCAGCTGGATTGGACCATTCTTTGGTGAAGTGCCGTTCCTCAACCAACATATCGGTGGTGACCACCATCCTCGAGTTGGGGGCGCCGTAATCAAGTACTGCGGCGTCGTCCCCATTACGGGTGCTGGGAGCAGTGCGCAGAATGGTGTCGATGACGGCTTTCTCGCCGACTTCCGAGAGGGTGGGGTTTTTAGGGTCTTTTCCGTCTTCCATTGTTCTCTCTTGGTTGAAAAGGCTAGTGGTCTGTTATCGGGTGCTCTATAGAGGTTAACCCCGAAGGTACTGTTGTTCATCTACCTAAAATAATCTTTTAATATTATTGATGATAACAATGACAAGCGCCACCATCTGATGCAGAAGTGTGGCCTATATCCCGCTATGTCGAGAAGTACCTTGAGGTTTTCCGGTACGAGCCGACTATGATTTTTCACTATGCAATCATCCCCCATGCCAGTGCGACCCCTACCCATTGTCATCGCCTTGATCTTGGCTATGTCGTTTATGGTAGCTGTTCTAGTGGGAGCCAAGATGGTCTATAACCACAGTGCTCATCAGCCGGTGGCCATGTCCACCTTGGACACTCCAGAATCTAGCTCGATCGAGTGTGAAGAATTTCTTGCAGCGCTACCAACCTCGGTATTAGGACATCCTCGCGCTGATATAGTGGCCCCGATCCCACCTGGGGCAGCAGCCTGGAGCTCGTCTTCCCTCGAGCGGATCACAGCCCGGTGTGGGGTGAATTTACCACGTCAATACACGTCACTGAGCAATATAGTTGAGGTCGGCGGTACTCGATGGCTTGAAGTATCAGATGCCACGCCAGCGTCAACCCTTAAAACGTGGTACAGCGTCAATCGTGCAAAAATAATCGCTATCACTGCCGACGATCTATCCCTCGGTGATCACCCTCATCCCCTGGAGGATATTGCAGCCGCTGTTGCGATAATTCCCCACCAAGAATTTCCACCCAATCCTATCCCCCTGAGTGGACTCTCTAGTGCTGTAGGGCCGCAACAAAAAGCGGCATGCCAGGAGGTGCTTGCCGCTTTGCCGAATGATTTAGATAGCGGTTATAGGCGCAGTACCACCGATCTGGGGACAGAAATGGTGGCGTGGTCCGCACCCGGTGAAGAGGCAATCGTGGTGCGATGTGGGGTGGAATATCCCCAGAATTATACGGCGGGCGCTGTCTTGCAGCAGGTTAACGATATCGTGTGGTTTGAAGACGTCATTGTGGGCAACGGTACCACTGCGAGCACCTGGTATGCGATCAATAAGAGCCAGGTAGTTGCCGCCCATATCCCTCAAGCGCGCGGGAATGCGGCGCTAGTTGCGATATCGCAAGCTATATCGCATCACCTCTAGGAGAAGCCACCTCTTGGTCTAGTTTTTGGAGGTGGATTCGTGGGGTTTTAGAGGGCGTGAGGGGTTCAGCGTCTATTACAGTTCAGAGCGTGGTCAATGAGAATTTCGAGGAGTTCTGGATAGTCGACACCCGATGCCGCAAGCACTTGGGGATACATGGAAATAGGGGTGAAACCTGGCATGGTGTTGATTTCATTAATAACTGGACCATGATCGGTTAGGAAGAAGTCGACTCGAGCAAGTCCAGTGCAGTCAAGCGCTTTAAATGCCTCGATTGCCAGGCGTTGGATCTCCGCGGTGTGGTTGTGTGGGATCGCGGCGGGAATGACTGCGCTGACAACACTGTCGAGATATTTGGTGTCAAAATCATAAAATCCGCCCTCGCTGGCATCGGTGTCCACAAGCTGAGCAGGCACAGAGGCGCGCAGGGTGCCCTCCGCGTTTTCGAGGACTCCGCATTCGATTTCACTGCCGATGATCTCCGATTCAATGACGACCTTCGCATCGTATTGGCGAGCCTCGATGAGGGCTTGATCGAGTTCTTCCCATGACTCAATCCGAGAGATACCGATCGATGAACCTCCGCGTGCGGGTTTAACGAAAGCAGGCAGGCCAAGACTGTCCCTGTCTGTGGCGCTCAAGATCTCTCCCGGGCCGAGAACCTTCTCACGGCCTACCGGCAGCCCTGCCGCGCCGAGGATGCGCTTGGTGTATTCCTTATCCATGCTGCACGCCGAAGCCAAGACCCCGCAGCCGACATAGGGAATTCCCGATAAGTCAAAGAAACCCTGAATTGTGCCGTCCTCTCCGTAGGGACCGTGCAGAACTGGAAAAATGACATCTACACGCGCATACAGGCGGCCATCTAGGTAGCGAATCTCGCCTTTGTTAGCGGGAGTATGAGCAAGCCTGATCTCCTCCTTGAGCTGCACTTTAGGAAGCGTTCTACCTTGAATGAGCAAGTTACGAGGATCACTCTCCCCCACGGTCCATGTGCCGTCTTGAGTAATCCCCAGGGGAATAATCTCGAAGCGACTGGGATCGAGATGCTGCATAATCGCTCCAGCGGAAACACAGGAGATGGAATGCTCGGAGCTACGCCCACCGTAAATCACGGCGATCTTAATTCGGGAATCGGTTGCAATCACAGCTGATTACTATACCCCGAATTCTCGTGCTCACTTTTCTTTGAGCGACCCATGAGTTGCCCCACCATCTCTTCCACTGTCATCCCCTTGTGGCACACGGCGTATACCGCTTGACTAATCGGCATCTCAACCCCCATTGATTGAGCTAATTCATAGACCGAGGCTGAGGACGTGACCCCTTCAGCTACTTGACCGTGCGTGGCTGCACGAGCTTGCTCCAAACTGGCGCCGCGCCCTAAGCGATCACCGAAGGTGCGATTGCGCGACAAGGGCGAGGAACAGGTGGCCACTAGGTCCCCCATGCCGGCAAGCCCAGCGAAGGTGAGCGGATTAGCTCCGAGGGCGATGCCCAGCCTGGAGATTTCCGCCAGGCCCCGAGTAATCAAGGTAGCGAGTGTATTTTCTCCTAGGTCCCGCCCCGCCGCCATACCGCAAGCTAGAGCAATGACATTCTTACATGCCCCTGAAATTTCGCATCCAACGACGTCAGTATTGGTATAGGGGCGAAAATAAGGCGCAGCTAGAGCCTCTTGGATCACTTGGGCGTGGTGCTCATCTGGGCACGCAATAACGGTAGCAGCGGGCTGTTCAAGGGCTATTTCTCGAGCTAGATTAGGGCCGGTGAGAACCGCTATGCGGCGCGAATCAATACCGCTAACCTGAGCTATGACTTCAGACATGCGCATAAATGTCTGCTTTTCCACGCCCTTGGCCAGAGAAACCACCAGCGCATGCGAAGGTATAAACTCGGCCCACGTCAATACATGGCCTCTCAGCGTTTGACTAGGAACCGCGAAGACTACGATATCAGCCTCGGATATCGCTGCACGAGCATCTGAAGTAGCCACAATAGTGCGCAGGTAGATATCGCTGAGATAGTCAGGGTTGTGGTGATGAGTATTGATATACTCTGCCACCTCTTCTCGACGTGCCCACAGCACCACCTCATTTCCAGCGTCGGCTGCGATTTTGGCCATGGTTGTACCCCAACTTCCGGCACCCATTACGGCTATCTTGAGCATGTCGTCCTTTCCACAGCTGCTACCACTTCGGTGCGCCATGCGCCCCAACATTGTCAGTCTAGTAGATAAAAGCCTGAGTCAATGCCTGTCTTTGTTGTAGAAGTAGCTAAGCTGAATTGGGCGTTTGGCTTAAAGGCGAGCCTTCGTGAAAAAATCCCGATCTACCGATTGTCTACGAACTATGTCAAAACTTCCGTCGCAACAGCGACATAACCCTGCCCATAACCCGAATCCGCACCGCCTGGAGCGACGGTTCCAAAAGATTCCAGCTACTCCTGCTGCTGAATTCGATTCCCCTGTTCTCGCTGCTGGCGCCGTTTTATGGCGCCACGATCGCAAGGGCCGTGTGGAATTTGCGTGTATTCACCGCCCTCACCTTAACGACTGGTCTCTCGCTAAAGGAAAAGTGGATCCCGGCGAGTCCCTCGCGATGACCGCAGTGCGTGAAATCGCGGAAGAAACAGGCTACGAGATCAAGCTCGGAGAACTTTTGGGGCGAATTAGTTATCCTCTAAAAAAACGCACGAAGGTTGTCTACTATTGGCTAGCCGAGGTAATCGGTGGCACATTCGTCGCCAATAACGAGGTCGATGAACTGCGCTGGGTCTCCGACTCTGCGGCTCGCAAACTGCTTAGTTATTCCGCAGATCATCAGGTGCTCGATGCCGCCTTGACCTACCTATCACAACCAACGGATTCGCGCCTCATTCTGATCAGGCACGCCGACACCGTCTCATCCTCTTCGTGGTACGGCGGAAGCATCTCGCGACCCCTCAGCCCCGCAGGCTTCAAACAAGCTACCATGCTAGCCCCCCTGATTGCGGCTTATCACCCTGACCGTCTGATCAGTGTTGAAAATAAACGGTGTCAAGCGACGCTCGAGCCTGCAAGCAAGGCTTTAAGCCTGCCACTGACCGCCGGATCCCCACATGAGCTACCCGAACGCGACAAGACTATTGCATCCTGTCTCGATAAAAAGGCGCTCATCGGCACCATGAAGAAACTAGAGTATTCCCCACACTTCCACCCCCCACGAGCGCGTGTAAAAAAGGCTGGAATGTGGGTGTTCTCCTTCCACAAGGGTCTGGTAACTAGTGCAGATTATTTCGTATCTCCGCTAGCTATCACCTAACAGAAAGAGGCTCTCCCCATCCCGGGGAGAGCCTTCTGGACTACTTTTCAACGAAATTAGGTACAGGAACCTACAGGTTAGCGAGGATAGCTTCGAGATCCGATGATCCTAAGAGGTTGCCCCGCTCAGGGTCGACACTGACAAGGTGCTGAGCGTTGTCCAGCAAGATCACCAGATCACCAACGCTATAGTCACCTTCCGCGATACCTCGAATTTGTTCCACTGGGAGCTCGCCCTCTGCGATGAGCTGGAGCACTAAGCCTATAACGCCTTCGATGGCTTCAGCGCTCAGGCCTAGCTCAGCTACCTGGTGTCGGACCTCAGCCGGAGCGGACTCACCAGTCAAAAGATTGATGATCGAGTTAGCCAACTGCGATGCATCAGCTCCAAGATCAGGAAGAGATTCGAGAGCTGGGATCTCACCGAGATCACCAAATACGCCACCGGATGCTTGGTAGTTACCGCTAATGAATGCTTCAAACTGCCCTTGATGACCATTATAGAGGTTCAAATCAACATCTGTTCCGATTCCGCTGACACGACCCTTGCCCGTTCGTTGCCAAAAGTCGAGGACGTCCCAGCCGCCTACAGGATCCGGGGCTTTACTTTGGTAGGCGGCCAGCCACAGCGGATACTCCGAGAATTCGGAGGTATTAGCCATTTCATGCATCCAGAAATAGCGGTAGGTGTAAATCATGGGCTGACGCCCGGATTGTGCCTTGAACTCGTTGAGGAAGTCGCGAGTCCAGGCGGCAAGCTCTTGTGGGTTTTTACCCTCTGCGACCTCGAGGTCGAGGACCGGGGGCAACGGATGCGCTGCGATTCGGGTGATCTGATCAGCGTAGTGGCGAGCCTGGGCTATAGGATCACCGCTGGGGCGAGCGTAGTGGTACGAGCCCACAGATAGGCCGGCTGCGTGAGCGGCATTGGCATCATCAACAAAGAAATCATTCGTCCAACCTGCACCTTCACTCGCTTTGACGAAAGCAAAGGAGTGACCATCAGATTTTACGTGATCCCACGCGATGGGCGCGCCCCCTGGGTGTTGGTGGCTTGCAACATCGACCCCGGATAGGGAGCTGACGCTATCGAAGGGTTGGGCTAGGGCAGGTTGTGCGCTTAGAGCCAGCACAGCTGTGGTGGCCAGTGCGGTTACTGCGCGAAAAATCCGCTGCAAAGAAGTCATGCGACACACAATAACACAAGTAGTCATTAGTCACACCAAACACACCTGTCACATTCTACATTTCTCAAATTTTCTTAGAGTCCCCTCCCGACCTAGCTCGTCAATCAAGCCCACAGGCTAGATATCCATCGATTCGGAGGCCTCGTGCGCGCCTAAGCGCAGCCAGTTTGAAACCCGGTGTCTTCCACTCCGCAGATTGCAGCAGAGTACCAGTAGACTCCCACCACGCCAGCCCCTTTTCACTCAAATCCATGAGCGGGTCTTCGGTCACCTCATATTGCACACGCTAACCACCAAGAATACCCCCTTATTGTCCCCATTCTTTGACGGTTTCAGTATGGCTCGCTATCGAGTGACTACCTTTGGAGACTGCCTCCCTTCGATGCTCGAACCACAGTCTCCGCGCATAAAGTGCTCGGCTTATTTTTGGCCTGCATATAATAGCCCGGCCAAGAATCACACCGCTCGAACTCCCGACACCGAGCGTGCCCCTATATATACAGTATCCGCCGAGACACGTTCGGACAGATTCACCGTGTTGAATGGTCGTTGATCACCCATGGTGAGGGCTAGGAATACATCTCAGGAGATGGATTTCTCCCTGCACACATCCCAATAAATATAAACCACGCTATTCCCGGAGGGTCTTCTTCCACTTCGTGAGGGGATCAAATAAGTCTCATATATTAACCTGTGAAATCGGCAACATCCCCACCCAAGCAATGGGGGACATTTGGCAAAACTTTTATCCTGATGCTGCGAATCTTTGTGTCTTCGAACCAAGAATCAAGATGGGAGACTTGATTTTATCAATTATGAACAAGGACCACGGCTCACCCCCTCACCAAACCGACCTTTCGATTACGGTCCCACGAGAGTGTGCCTGCTGTTTTGAAGTAATTCTGTGCACCAATATGCGGCCTATATATTTTCAATTAGAGTCTTGATACCTCTTTAGATTCCCAACATCCCCACCAATGCAAAGAAGCAAATATGACGGAGCAATGGCCGCGAACCTAGCTGTGATTAGGTAGGGAGAGAGCGCCTTCCCGACACTGCTCTCGCTGCGATAATCCCTTCGTGAATACCCTGGGGCTCTCCAGTGATATTCAGCTGGTGAAGCAGTTTACTCAGCCCGCACCTAGGTCAATCTGAGCCCACGGGCTACTTTTATATTTAGGAATATATCGTCCCCATACACCCATTGCCCGCGGGCCAGCCATATGATAAGTAGTCGAGGCTGGCTTAACAGCAGCAATAGCCCAGGTGCGTTAGTCACCCCCTGTCGCTCCAGTGACTTCCTAAGATAGGCGCCCGTGCGAGCCCAATATCTCCCACGTTTTTATCGTCAGGGAGTTTATAATCCCATTTTTTGGGATGATAGTATCACCCTATGGGAAATTTCACCGTCGCTGCGGCCACGACAAGCGGCATCAAAGTCCTCGACCGAGCGGTACTCATCATGCTCACCGTGGCCGAGCATCCCTGTACCCTCCATCAGCTCTGCGAAGCGACTGGACTCCCCCGCGCGACCACTCATCGCCTCGCCACGGCTCTAGAAGTGCACCACCTTCTTAGCCGCACCGTCGACGGCCGCTGGACCATAGGTGACATCCTTTCCACTTTCGGCACTAATAATGCCACAAATCTCACCGATATTGCCGCCCCTCTCATGCACAAGCTCATGGAGAAAACCGGCGAATCGATCCAGCTCTATCAGCTAGCAGGGGCGTCGAGAGTGTGCATTGCCTCCGAGGAACCCCATGTTGGCCTCCATAATTCAGTTCCTGTGGGGGCTAGGCTCCCGCTGAACGCTGGTTCCGCCGCTAAAATTTTCTTAGCCCACTCTGCACCCGCCCTTCGCGACAGCATTATGGAACAGCCCTCAACCTTCACCTTGGAGGATATCAATGCTGCGCGAGAGCGTGGTTGGGCGCAATCGATATCCGAGCGCGAAGTTGGACTCGCTTCCATTACTGCTCCTATATTCAACCGCGAAGGAATATTTGTCGCAGCCCTGTCAATCTCCGGACCTACAGATAGATTTCAACCTTCACCCGCCATATGGGCTCAAGACCTTAAGATCGTCGCCACACAGATAGGGCTAGCCCTCTAGAGAGTTTCTAAAAGCCCGACCAGTACTTGATACTCCTCAACCAGAGGATGACCAGCACACCGAGACGAGGCTAGTTCCAGTACTTTCCGGTGCCACCAGATTTGCCCCTCTTTGCCAGTTCGAAAACGCTTCCATATCTCGTCGCCGACCAGCGCATAATCATCTAAAGTACATTGCACATTGTGCAATTTATCTGCAACCGCAATCACAATGACTTCTTCACCAGCTAGTGAAATTTGAGAAAGATAGCTTTCACCGCACTCATACCAATCATCAATCGCTCGAGACTTGGTGAGAGCATGAACCCAGGTAGCAACGGTTGCTCCCAGCTGCTCTCTAATTTCCTCAAGACTTATGCGGTCAGGCGCATCCTCGATCGCATCGTGGAGTACGGCCGCACAAAGAATATCGGTGTGTGATCCCGCAAGACTAGCCATAACAGCTACGGGGTGCGATATATACGGTAACGAAGACCCTTTTCGCACTTGCCCATCGTGGGCGTAGCAGGCCAAACTAATGGCGCGGTTAAGCTTCTCACGCTCTGTATGATGAAGTTTCATTCGACTCCAATTTCAGGCTTTCATCGTGGTGTTAGTTAGGACATGCTAAGCTCACATACTATGAGCTCTGATAACTCCCCCTCACGTCGCCCAACTGCCACCGCCGCAGGTCACTGGATTCTTGCTCGCGCTGGTAAGAAAGTTCTGCGCCCAGGGGGTCGTGAACTCACAACTCGAATCTTGAAACAAGTAGATTTCGACGGACGCGACGTCGTGGAGTTTGCACCTGGATTGGGGCACACTGCTCGGCTTATTTTAGCCTATGCCGTAGCCTCTTATACCGGGGTCGAGCAAGATTCCTTCGCAGCCGCCCAACTTCGCCAGCACATAGGCAGTGACACCCAAAAAGTTCTCAATGCCTCCGCAGATACCTCCGGCTTGGCCGATCTGAGTGCCGATATTGTCATCGGTGAAGCCATGTTGACCATGCAAGGGAACAATGCGAAACAAGAAATCATCCATGAGGCCCACCGCCTCCTGCGCCCTGGCGGGCACTACCTCATCCACGAGTTATCGCTCACCCCAGACGATATCGGCCCTGATCGCGCCCAAAGTCTGCAGCGTGATCTTGCTCAAGCTATTAGAGTCAATGCACGACCTCTGACGCAGCCAGAGTGGACCAAAATCCTCGAAGCGCAGGGCTTTAAAGTGATATGGTGCGGGCACGCACCCATGGCCCTTTTATCTCCCTCTCGCTTACTTGCCGACGAAGGGCTACTCGGTACCTTAAAAATTGTGGGGAATATAGTTAAGGATAGAGATCTTAGAGCCCGCATCCTGCACATGCGCAGCACCTTCAAAGATTATGAAGACAATCTCGCAGCCATTGGGATCGTGGCTCAAAAGAGGGAAGAATAGCAAAAGCGAGGTAGCTAGACTACCTCACTTTAAAAGTACCCCGTACGGGATTTGAACCCGTGTTACCGGCGTGAGAGGCCGGCGTCCTAGGCCCCTAGACGAACGGGGCAAGAATGACCTTGCTGGTACGAGGGATTACACTATACCAAAGCACCCCAGCCAGCAAATTCCCATGTCATAGACATAATCAAAGTGAGTACTACAATCCGATATATGAAAAAGGCTTCGCTTAGTACCTATACGTGCACACTCATCCTTGGAGTGAGCGGTGCAATGCTCATGAGCTGTGCCCCTGAGCACTCACAACCTCCTGTTCGTGCTTCCCAAGCAAAGATAAGTGCCCCCATCGAGGTATCTAATCTTGTGGATCAAGCTAGTCAGGATCAATTATCTACCGCACTGTTAGCAGCAGGGATTGAAAAAGAGCGCGTCCAGGATTTTATGTCAGAAGTTCAACGCGTCAATGTGGACGTTCCGCACAATTCCTTAGTTGACCACGGATTTGTTCCGTTGACTGACGCCTACCACCTTCCGGCAATCTCTAGTACGAATACAACCCTCACCAACTGCCGCATTAATACTTTCCTTTTAAGCAAAGATCTCATTAATGCCCGTAGCTCATCTGAGGTTGATTCCAGCCTTCTCTTTTTTGATCAGGAATCGATTGATGCTTTCCAGCCACCCTTATTCACGTCTGATGAAATGGCAGTCTATAACACTCTCTTTGGGCGAATTCCCACTACGTCGGCAAAAGACTCTCACCAGCACGTCGCGGATATTGGTAGCTACTTTGACCAGCACCAGATCAGTTTCACCAACCCCCACGTTCATATAGTCAGCGTTTTTCTACACGATGTTCTCACCGAACCTGCGGCGCTTTTCATCGGCCATGTGGGAGTAGCTGTAGCCGTTGATAATGGCTACCTCTTTGTTGAGAAAGTAGCCTTCGAAAGTCCCTATCAGCTATTGAAAGTCAGGAGCTTGAAAGACCTCTATGCACACCTATTCCGGGTTTATAACACCAGTGATGGGCAAGATTATGGAGCCCCAGTAATACTCGATAACGCCGAGGTAAAGCTATCCCTTTAGCTTTCGGATCCTAGATAGCTTTGTCTTGCCGCTCACCATAGGCCCCTCCTTCACCCGCGGTTGGGGTATGGACTCGATATGAGAGCCAATAACGTGAACTGCGAAAAGACAATGCGGCTTAGAGCCTGCTTAGAGCCTTTAGACGAGGATGCTGCCTCATATTTCAATCGTGCCTACGGGGCTCCGGAACACCTCGGAAGGCAAATTTTCGTTTATGCCTAAAATTAGAATCGAGGAGTTGTACCTTAAAGCTCTCACGACATAGTCGAGCTAAACCTCGCTGATAAGGTACGCATCCAACTGCATCAAGATAATAACTAAAACAACACAGGTGAAGTGATCGGTAACCAACTGGCTCCGCTTCCCTACCGACCTATCTTAAGGCGAAAATCAGCCGACGACGCGATGACTATCAGAGTTCTGTGGAAAACTCCTGATACACCGTTATTCTCAAGTATTCGCGAAGCCAAGGTTGCTGAAAAGGTCCTCAGTTAGTGAGCTGTATTAAACTTCGCGGAGCTGCCCGATCATTTTCTCGACTATTCGTATAAAGCGGTGCTCCCACTAGCTCGAGGCGGCATCCTGGCTCTCGAGCTTTCCTCACCTAGTATTCCTAAATTTTAGGCTTGGTGGCTAACAGATTCGACATAAAATAAATTAACCTTGCTGCGCTGTTCTGAAGTGGCTCACTGAACGTTTGTTCCGGCGGTCTATCTGGGTCTAATTGAAATCTGTTTCGTATTTAGCCTTTACGCTGTACCTATCCCAACTGCACCCATGGTTCAAACTCTTAAACATTTTCCACTACTTCAGCTTTACCTGTCGGCACTACTGGGATGAGTATAGGAAGAAATGGTGCGAGAAGCCGTGCATCAAGAGTTTTTAAAAAAACTTCTCTCCCTTGCACGGCTGGCACCACCTCAAAGTTCAAGGAACCTTTAGCGCCTATTCGCAGTCTAACGGTCTACATACGGTAAATCTCGAAAGATTCATCGACCAAAGGACGCAAAATATGAGATTGTTCCCTATCGGAATACTAAGCATCTGTTGTGTCCACCTAGCTGCGTGCACAGGCCAAACCCAGCAGATCGACGTCGGCTCTTCAACCTCGCCTGTCTCGACCGGGCTATCCACGGCTACTTTATTCCCCACTATCACCACTGCTCCCACTACAAAACCCGACTTGCAGCCAGTCGATGTGGACCCCGACGACCCCAAATTCGAAGGCTACCGAGAGTTATATGACTCATCAGATCGTGAGCTTATTGTCCATGATTTCTGCGATCACTTTAACTCCGAAGAACTCGCTGGCATCGGGCTGCGCGCCCACGACAGCTCAGAAACCGAAAGAAACGTAGATCTTAAAAGTTCGGTCTGTTACTTCGATCCCATCCCTGAAGACCGAAGCGTCGAATACCAAGTGTTAACGGGCCGCGTACCATACGAAATACGCCGCCTAGCTGGCAGAGTTCTGCACTTCGATTTGGAGGGGCGTCACCCCCGCATCTACTTCTACTCAAACTTAATCAACGGTAAAGCAGGCTTCTTCCTCGGTTGCACCGCCGCAACGAGCACCACTAACGGCACTATAAACTTTTCCACCCGAGCGTTTAGCGACGAACTTATACCTGACGCGCGCTTCAACGATGCCGCTAGCACCTGCCAACACTCACACGACAAACTCATCGACCTCATCAACCTCAGCGGAGTCCCATGGCCATAGCCTCTCCACCACGCCCAGTCATACCCAATCGCACTCTCGATCACAGAAACGCCGAGCACTGATGAACAAACTACCCATCCTCCTCAGCACCACAGCACTCCTTAGTTCTAGCGCGTGCACACCAAATCCACCAGGTCCTGATAGGACCGAAACAGTAACAGTGTCTCGCACCACCGCACCCCAAACCCCCGAGACTACTGCCCCCACCGTGCAGCCGGTCGATGTGGACCCCGACGACCCCAAATTCGAAGGCTACCAAGAAGCATACGACCGCTCAGATCGTGACCTTGTTGTCCATGATTTCTGCGACCGCTTCACCCTCGAAGAACTCGCTGGCATCGGGCTACGCGCCCACGACAGCTCAGAAACCGAAAGAGACGCTCAATTCAAAGAATCGGTCTGTCACTTCGATCCCATCCCTGAATACCCAGGCGTCGAATACCAAGTGTTAACTGACCGCCTATCGTACGAAACACGCCGCCTAGCCGGTAAAGTTTTGTACTTCGATTTCGAAGGGCGTCACCCCCGCATCTACTTCTACTCAAACTTAACCAATGGTAAAGCAGGCTTCTACATCAGGTGCACTGCCGCAACGAGTACGACTAACGGCACTATAAACTTTTCCACCCGAGCGTTCAGCGACGAACTTATACCTGACGCTCGCTTCAACGATGCCGCTAGCACCTGCCAACACTCACACGACAAACTCATCGACCTCATCAACCTCAGCGGAGTCCCATGGCCATGATCACCTTCAACCCCACCACCACACAACAAGTAACCAACAT
>NZ_JANUXZ010000007.1 GCF_024834055.1 Corynebacterium sp. ES2730-CONJ | reverse complement strand
GTCGGTGGTTATTGCGTCAGGGGTACGCCCGGTCCCATTCCGAACCCGGAAGCTAAGCCTGGTAGCGCTGATGGTACTGCAAACGGGAGTTTGTGGGAGAGTAAGTCACCGCCGACCTAAAACTTAAGATGGTGGGGAGGGGTTGTGTGTAGGCTGTGTGCTTGTGCGCATCCCCTCCCCCTTTTTTTTGTGTGTGTGGGGTGTGTGTGGGGGTTGGGGTAGTCTGGGGTGGGTAGGCTTTGTAGTGTTTGAGGGAAGAGGAACCAAATGCAAACCACCCCAGCTGCACGTGCACATAACCTGACCAAGACCTATGGATCAGGCAGCACTCAAGTTACTGCAGTGAATTCTATATCCATCGAATTCCCACAACGGCAGTTTACGGCCATTATGGGGCCTTCCGGCTCCGGGAAATCTACGCTGATGCATTGCATGGCCGGGTTGGATAGCATCTCTGGGGGCTCGACCTATATTGGGGATACCGATCTATCGCAGCTCGATGATAAGGGACTGACGAATTTAAGACGTGATCGCATCGGTTTTATATTTCAGAGCTTCAACTTAGTTCCCACATTAACCGCTGCAGAAAACATCACTCTTCCGCTCGATATAGCGGGCAAACCGGTGGACCACAATTGGTTTCACACCGTGACCTCACGGTTAGGCCTCGTCGATCGTTTAGGACACCGTCCTGCCGAGCTTTCCGGAGGACAGCAGCAGCGCGTCGCTTGCGCACGTGCTCTGGTTGCGCGCCCCGATATTATTTTCGGCGACGAACCCACGGGCAACCTTGATTCCAATGCTTCTCGGGAGGTCCTCGGGATTTTGCGCGGTGCGGTCGATGAATTTGGCCAGACTGTGGTGATCGTGACCCATGACCCCAGCGCGGCGAAATATGCCGACGAGGTCATTTTCCTATCCGATGGAGAAATCCGGACACGGCTGAACAGCCCGAGTGCTGAAGAGATTTTCGCAGTCATGGGTACTTTGGAGGATACCGATGGGCAAGCATAGCGCCCCGCGTCCCTCAGGTTCGCAAACCCTCCTGCGTATGAGTTGGCGCACAGTTGTTGCACATAAACTTCGTCTTGCCCTCACAGTGGTGGCCGTGATCCTCGGTACCTCCTTCGTGGCTGGGTCGATGATGTTCACAAACTCATTGGAAAAGGTCTTCGACTCAGCAGTGGAGGATCTATTCGCCGACGTGGACGTAGTCATGCATCCCAACCCTGGAGCTATGGTGGGGGCCAACCTTTTTGCACCTGGTGCTGGAACCTCCGGTATTACGGGAATCAAGGTAGATATGCTGTCTACGCTCCGCCAAGATCCGCAGATCGCTGGGGTCACGGTACAGGGCGCAACCACCGTGGTGGTTGCTGATGCTCAACGACGACCCTTCCAGACTCGCTCCGCGCAATCTACCATCAGTCCCTGGTACGACACCGAACAGGCTGTAGGCCTCGGCAATACTCTCCTAGAGGGAGAACTCCCTCGTGACAACGGCGTAGCTATCAACCGTGCCGCCGCCAACGATTATGATATTGCCATAGGTGATGAGGTCATTGTTGTTGATCCTGAAGGCCAGCGTAGTTATCAAATCACCGGCATCTACCAACCCGCTTCGAGCGCAGTGGACCTCAGTACCGGCGTATTATTACTTCAAGCCGAAGACGTCTATATCGATACGTATCTAGGTGGCATTTTCATCCCCGCGGCCTTAATATCGGGAGACGTAAAACGCGGCAGTGAGCTAATTGACTATCTTCAGCAAACCTACCCCGAATACGGCTACGCCTCAGCCCAAGAATTAGCACGCGGCATTTCTGAGTCCGTTGCAGATGCGCTGAGTTTTGTTAACTATTTCCTTGTGGCCTTCGCCATGATCGCCCTCCTGGTCGGTTCCTTTATTATTGCCAATACCTTTGCCATGATCGTGGCTCAGCGTCTCAAAGAATTCGCTCTGTTACGAGCCCTAGGGTGTTCCAGAAGGCAACTGACATCCACGGTGGTCATCGAATCTATTCTGGTCGGTATCGTCGGATCCCTTCTCGGTGTGCTCGCCGGTATGGGATTAGTTCAGGCCATCCAATTCACCCTTGGACGACTGGGTATGCCTATCGCTGCAGGCACAACTGGCCTTGGGGCATCCGCGATTGCTTTCCCCATCGTGCTTGGTATCGTCGTGACTGTTATAAGTGCGTGGGCACCCGCTCGCCGTGCTGGGGCCGTCCGCCCCGTGGAAGCTATGCGGACCACGGAAAGCTCAACTGCAACCTCCCTTAAAACACGTACGATCTTAGGTCTTCTCTTGCTCGCTGCGGGCATGGCGTTAGCCTTCGCTGGCGCGCTTGTCGATGCTGATAGCTACGCGACTAAAACTCGTGCGATTGGCGTAGGTATTGGCGCCTTTGCTGTCATTGGTGGCGTCTTCATGGCGTCGCCGGCACTGTCCATCCCTCTCGTGGGTGCCCTGGGCCGGGTTATAGCTCGCCCCTTTAAAGCTATTGGACAATTAGCCGCCACCAATTCTCGCCGCAATCCTAAGCGCACGGCTACCACCGCTTTCGCTCTGACTCTCGGTATGGCGCTTGTCACTGCTATTGGGATGTTGAGCGCCTCCATGCACGACAGTATTGAAGATCTGGTGAATTCAGAAGTCACCGCTGATTTCGTATTAGAGGGTCCTAGTGCCATGAGATTCCCAGTGCCGACGAATGCCTACGCAGATATTCAAGCTCTGGATAGTATTGATCAAGCGGTAGCAGTATCCTATGCCAAAGTCTCCCTAGACGATTCACCCACCGGTCTGGCGGCGCTGAGGGGCTTTCCCATCACTTTTATGGCCAATGGCGATCTTGAGGACGTCGTGGGACTAAAGAATCCGCAGGGAAGGTTTGATCTCTCCCAAGCTGGGACTTTTATCGCCCGCGAGTCCTATGCTCAAGAGCGCGGATTAGCCATAGGCGATACCGTGAATATCTACGACCAAGAGGGCCAGATCTTAGCGCGCGCTGAGCTGACTGGAACTTATGGAGACAACCGCATTCTCGACGATGTTGTCCTGTCTGAAGCCACAATCATTGATACCCCCGCTTATGAAAATGACAATCTGGCTCAGGTGCTTCTGATGGGCAAAGAAGGCGTAACACAGCGCTCCTTGCGAGCCGATCTCGAACAAGCCGTGGAAAAATACCTCGTGGTGCGGGTGATGAATGCCCAAGAATATGCCGGCGCCCAAGCAGGTTTAATCAACCAAATGATGTATATCCTCTATGCACTCCTTGGCCTAAGTATTATTGTCGCGGTGCTAGGCATTATCAATACCTTGGCACTTAATGTCATTGAGCGTCGGCAGGAAATTGGTATGCTGCGCGCTGTCGGTACACATCGCAACCAAGTGCGGCTGATGATTACCATCGAGAGTGTGCAGATAGCGATCTACGGCTCCATCATCGGAATGATTGTGGGCCTCGGGCTCGGATGGTCCTTCCTAAAAGTTCTAGGCTCGCAGGGGCTCGAAACCATATCCGTGCCCTATGGAACATTAATGATCATCCTCATAGGCTCTGGACTCGTAGGTGTGCTCGCCGCGATCTGGCCAGCCCAGCGCGCCAGTACAACGCCGCCGCTCGATGCGATCTCACATTAACTAAGGGCGATGAGGCCCAGGCCTGTAATGAGGGTTATAAGAAGATAACCGACAAAGAGGAGAGACTTACCGCCTTCGAGCATAGTTCCCAATTCCTTCGCGAGGGTCGACCACGTAGAGAGTGCTCCAGCAAATCCAACACTGATCACCCAGGCGAATCCGCTCGCGGCACTCAGAGCTATTGCAAGGCAGGCCAAACTATTCGCCAGATAGGTGCCAGCTGGGCTGGGAAGGAGACGAGAAAGCACATAGCGGAGCGCCCCACCACAGCAGGCAGCAAAAAAGACCGTGAGCATTATACGCTCACCCTCTGGGACACACTTGTGCCGGCAAACCAGGCGAGGAGGCACGTTGAGATCGTTATCAGACAGTAGCCGAAGGCCTGGGGGAGGGGCAGATGGGCGGTGAAGCCAGCGAAGGCCGAAAAGCTCGTAAAGCCACCGAGAATTCCTACGGCGAAGAAGGCGCGCAGGTTTTCGTTGCGGGGATTGCTCAGGCCCATAGCGAGACACCCGAGAATATTGATCACGAGGAGTAGCTCCGGCCCAGAACCGAGGGAGAAGACCAACGCGCGGGCACTCGCGCCTAGTCCAGCACCAAGTCCCGCGAGGATGGTGGGGCCGAAAAATTTATGGGTTATATGCAGGCCACGATTCATGGCAGTGATTGTACATCGGGTGGATCGAGCATGATTTAGCGCTAAGATAATGAGGACACAACTGTCCACAGAAGGAGTAACAGCAATGGCTCACCCACGCGCTGGCCAAGTAGCCCAGCCAGAAGACCTTGTCGATATCGCGGGGCTTGTCACCGCGTACTACACCCGCACCCCAGACGTGAGTGACCCTGATCAACAGGTTGCGTTCGGGACCTCCGGGCACCGCGGATCGTCCTTTGATACCGCCTTTAATGAGGCCCATATTCTTGCCACGACCCAGGCCATCGTGGATTACCGCCAGGCTCACCATATCGGTGGCCCCGTTTATATCGGCCGTGATCCCCACGCACTCTCCGAGCCTGCGATGGTATCGGCCCTGGAGGTTTTAATCGGCAACGATATCCCCGTGCGCGTTGATGACCGTGGTCGCTTTACCCCCACCCCAGCCGTCTCGCATGCGATCTTGGCTCATAACGCCAATCTGCCAGGTGGGGTTACGGGCTTGGACCCCAAGCGCGCCGACGGAATTGTGATTACTCCTTCGCACAATCCGCCTCGTGATGGTGGCTTCAAATATAACCCACCTAATGGTGGGCCTGCTGATACCGATGCCACTGATTGGATCGCGCAGCGCGCCAACGATATTCTGCGTAATGACCTTAAAGACATCCGCAGAGTAAGCGTATCGGGCGTCCTCGATCCGCGAGCAGAGCGTTTTGATTACCTCAATCATTATATTGCGGACCTGCCCAATGTGATCAATATTGAGGCTATCAAGCAATCTGGTCTGACCATTGGGGCTGATCCTATGGGTGGTGCCTCGGTGGACTACTGGGGGCGTATCGCTGAGGTCCACGGGTTGAATCTCACCGTAGTAAACCCCATTGTGGATCCCACCTGGCGTTTTATGACTCTTGATACTGATGGCAAAATCCGTATGGACTGCTCCTCACCACATTCGATGGCCAGCTTGGTGCATAACCGCGATAAATACGATATCGCTACCGGCAACGACGCCGACGCTGATCGCCACGGTATCGTCACCCCCGATGCTGGACTGATGAATCCGAACCACTACTTAGCTGTTGCCATTGACTACCTCTATACCCACCGCCCGCACTGGGGCACTGACGCCGTGGGGAAGACCCTCGTATCGTCGTCTATGATCGACCGGGTTGTGGCAGATTTGGATAAGAAACTCATTGAAGTTCCGGTGGGCTTTAAGTGGTTCGTTCCGGGTCTGATCGACGGCTCAGTTGGCTTTGGTGGCGAAGAATCCGCCGGCGCTTCCTTCTTGCGCCACAACGGTACCGTGTGGTCGACCGATAAGGATGGTCTCATTCTTGACCTTTTGGCCGCCGAAATCACTGCGGTTACCTCCAAAACTCCGTCGCAACGCTATGCAGAGCTTGCCCAAAAATTCGGCGCCCCGCATTATGCACGAACAGATGCTGAGGCCAACCGCGAACAAAAGGCTCTTCTTAAGGCGCTCTCGCCTGAACAAGTGAGTGCCACTGAACTCGCTGGCGAGAAAATCACCGCGAAATTGGTCTCGGCTCCAGGCAACGGTGCACCATTGGGAGGACTTAAGGTGTGCACCCAAAACGCGTGGTTTGCGGCCCGCCCCTCCGGTACCGAAGATAAGTACAAGATTTATGCCGAGAGCTTCTTGGGCGAAGATCACCTCGCACTCATGCAGGACGAAGCTCGTGCGCTGGTGAAAAAAGTATTAGAGAGCTAAACGAATTACTGCCCGTGGCCCTACAAATAAGGGCTACGGGCAGTAGGTTGCAATAGTTCAGGTGAGCTTTTATACGCAAAGATGGATAGACTAAGTGACTATGCTCCTAGAAAACGGCATCTTAGCGGGAGATGACACCCGTTCAAAGGTTATCGACATCATCAGCGCACTGGCTCGCTTTGGGCTAGCAGCGGTATGGATTCTCGCTGGGCTAACCAAAATTGGTAAACCCATGACCGAGGCCCAAAATATTATGGCCTATGAAATCTTCACCCCAGACTGGTCCTACTTCCTCGGGCAGATTATTGGTCCTGTGGAGATCGCTGGCGGGCTCATTCTCTTAGTCGGAATCTTTATCAGGCAAGCAGCGAAGATATCCCTCATAGTTTTGATCTTCTTTATGATCGGGATCGCCCAAGCTTGGTACCGTGGACTCGTGATCGATTGCGGATGCTTCGGTGACGCTGACCTTGCCGATGGCGGAATGAGCTATGTCACCACGCTGCTACGCGACGTGGTCTTCGTGGCCATGTCAATTTGGGTAATGGTCTTTCCCTATAAACGATTCGCCATCTACCCCTAGAGAGCACCCTTTTAACATATTCGGATACAAGTGAGTCAAGAAGGCTTGATGAGTAATAAAATTAAAAATCCCAACGAGAATAGCAGTGGCTTTATCTGGGCGATCGTGGCTCTAGTTGCCATAGCGATCGCAGTTGTTGGATATATAGTTGTTAGCGGCAATAACGCGGAAAAAGAAAAACTCGCCGCGGATGTCGAGCCCGTAAATATCACTACCACCGTGGAAGACAATGCCGTCGTTTTGACATCGGACGCCACCACGCCGGACGCTCAAAATATTGAGATCTATGAGGACTTCTCTTGCTCCTTCTGCGGAAAATTGGCAACTTCTACAGATGAGGACATGAAGAAACTCGTCGAAGAAGGCAAGATCGTCGTGCATATCCGCTCGCTCAACTTCCTCGACCGCGGCCAGGCTGGCCACTCCACCCTCGCCGGCACTTCTGCCTACACCGCAGCGAAGGCTGGAGACTCCCAGGCCTACTGGAATCTTCGTAAGAAGCTCCTAGAAGATCAAGAAAAGATCTACGGGGTATGGGACGCCGCTCGCATGGCTACTATCGCTGAAGGCTTCGGCGCGCAAGCATCCACCGCTAAGCAGATCGAATCCCAGGATCTCAGTGATGAATACGTGGCTATGGCAACCGCTAACTCCGAGAAGCTAGAAAAAGTAAGCGGCAAAGTTTCCTCCCCCCGTGTCTTCATTGACGGCAAAGAGGTTGGCGACGATATCTTCGAATGGCCACGCTTAATTAAGTAATGGTCTTGAGCTAAGGGTCCGCATGGGTGAAACTATGCGGATCTTTGCTTTTTGGAGAAGTATAAGCACAGCTTGAACTCGCGATTTGGTAGTGCTGGAGACCATCAGGTAGCCTAAAATTCGTTCGCATGAACAATGGGGCTATGGCGCAGCTGGTAGCGCACCACACTGGCAGTGTGGGGGTCACGGGTTCGAATCCCGTTAGCTCCACCGAAGGAAAACCCAGCTACTTTGAGTAGCTGGGTTTTTTGCTGTCTAGCTGGGGTTATGGTCGCTCGAGGGTAGTCCAATCCGCCCCGATCCGTCCCTAAAATGGCCCTAGTGGCCCTAGAATGGCCCTAAAATGACCTCAAAAATCCGGCAAGAAACACACCCTATGGCCACCCTTTGCGCGCCCGCTACCACCACGAGGGTGTATGCTGTGACGCCGTGAAATGTTTAAAAACTAAACACTAAGCCACCGCATGGAACGCCGAAGAAGAATAGCTCATCGAGCTCCACGCACAGCCATCTCCACAACCCGCAACGATCTCACCACACCGACCGCAAACCCCACCGCCAGAGAATTGGCTCAACGCCTCTTAAGAATCACTTGGCATACAGCTCAAACCGCTGAAAGAGTGCACTCTGTGGATCCACAAGAAAGTGACTGTCAACCGTGTCACGTCGCCGCTACCCCAGGCGATTAAAACCCCGAACATTATCCGCTTGGCAGGGCTGATGATAGCCGAGATTGCTATCGGCGATATTCACTGCTGGTGGGAAATAATCAACCGTGCTTACCTCTCCAAAACATTCAACCAGCAAGCCTCTAGAGGGCTCACAGGTGCTTCCGCGCGTGCTGTTGAGCGTGAAATCAGCGAGCGACAAAACCCGGAGGTGCTGGAGTGGTCGGGCGCGTTGAGTAGGACGTCCATTGTTTCGACGAGTCAATAATAGGGCAACACGTACACCTCGAGGTACTGGCAGACCCCCACAAGTGAAAGCGGGCGTCACTACTGAAATCGACCCCCACCGTGGCGAGATCTGGCTGGTTACTCGTCTGGCGGGCCAAGGTGCGCCCCTGTAGGGGATCGGGAAGCTGCTTGGTTATATTTTGATCGGAATATGATCACGCAGGTGTATGGGAAGGTCCGTGCGAGCCGTATTGGCACTTTTTTGGAGAAGGTCGACGCCATTCTGACAGAACCGAACATCCCCCTCAGTAAGAAGGTTGTGAGGGTTTCTTGAGTTGTATATGCAGTCACGCACGGCTGGTGAAGCGTCGACTCGTGCGCGTTCTTCAATGTAGAGCCAGTTGAAAAGAAAAGCTGTGACATGGCTGAGGAAAATTGGGCCCCTATTATTCACCGCTGCGAAAGTTACTTGAGCGGGCTGATTGTCGTCGTAAAGCCACAGGCTACGGCTCACAAGCACAACTGTGATTGTCATAGCGGCAGCCATGTCGGTTGTCATCCCAGGATCTCTAGGAGCCTATCTCTTGATCTAGGAATCATTGCGGGTAGGTGGATTGCATCTTGATCGGGAAACAACTCACCTATCACAAAATCCTGCCTGCCCGTAGTTATGGGTGCTAAGAGGCCCAGTGGCTGATGTGGGCGCGTGTTCGAGGAATACGTCTTAGGTCCTGCCGGTGTCGACGGTGGCCCACTCTTCGCGTGAGTGGGAGTAGTGCAGCAGATATTCTGTTCTCGCGTTAGCGCGGGTGTGTTGAAATTTCGTGATATTCCGACTGTGTGCGGACTCATTGCGATCCAAGTCGTATATGTAGATCCTGTCAATCTGGCCAACTCTAGTGGGAGTATTTGAGCGTTTTAATTCAGCTAAACCGCATGAAGCATATTTGCTATGGAAGCAGGGGTCAGCTCGTCAACCTTGCTGGGTCCATTCAGGGCCCATATATCAAGGTGATCCAGAGTGCGGACGGCCACGCCAATATTTCCCTGACCGTGTGCATGTCTTGACACAATAAAACCCCTCAGACGCGGGCTAATAATATCCGAGATGTGATAAAGGGGATTTATGGTACCTGTTCTAAAATCCGCTTTAGTGAACGTTCTCGTGCGCTGTGTAAATACTTAACTAATAAGTGATAACAAAACGCGCGAGCGATGAATAGCAACGATAAACCTACTAAAATACCGCGTTTCCACCATCTTCCTAGCAGTGAGAGCATATGCGTTAATATGCATCTGACACGTGGTGTGGTCTATTGTTATGGTCGCTAGTGGCTACCTAACCCAGCAGTTAAGTGCTAAGGGGAGCGTTTCTCTTGCGCTGGTACATTTAACCTACATTGAAGCGGTAGCACGACCACCAGTTTGCCGCTATTTCAACCTGTGCTGCTGTGCTCCGCGCTTAAGTGAACTACACTGTCACACTGTGAATATGCCCTCTCCACCAGTAAGGCCGCGCATCCCAGGGATTGCCACTCTCATTGCTCTATCCTTTATAGCCGCATGGCGGGTACTGTCGGTTAATCTTTCGGCGGAGAATATGACTTATTATGTCAACCTCTTCCAGATTCCCGTGGATTTTCGGGTCTACTATCTTGCTGGGCAGGCGCTTCGAGAAGGGCAGGACTTATACGCCGGTAATTTAGTTCTCGATTTACCGTTTACCTATCCGCCCTTCGCCGGTGCTCTCTTTGCACGGCTGGCGGCATTTCCTGAATTATCAACTCTGGTGGTCTGGCAATTTTTTTCGGCGGCAGCGCTAGTCGCAGTGGTTATAGCCGTATTTCAGGAGCGCGGCTACCGCCTGGATTTCCCCACTGGGATTCTCGTGGCCTTGATCAGCATCGCCTTCTTCGCTCTCGCGCCGATACGCAGCACTTTTCTCTTCGGCCAAATCAATATCTTCCTGATGCTTCTCGTTAGTACCGATTTTCTTCGTCGCAGCTCACTATTGGGCGGTGCAGGAGTAGGGCTCGCTGCGGGAGTAAAGCTGACTCCCGCCTTTTTTGGTCTCGTTTTCCTTATGCAAAAGCGCTGGTGGGCGGCGCTCACTAGCATTGCTGTCTTTGGATTCACAGTCCTGATTGGCTACCTCTTGGTTCCAGATGCCCATATATTCTGGACGTGGGCGATCTTTGATTCCAGTCGCGTTGGCGATCTCAATAACCCCGGTGCCCAATCGCTACGCGGAATGCTGCTACGCGCCTTCGGAGTCGAGGGCGGAGCACTCTTAGTAGTTCTGACAGCTATAGTCCTCGCAGTGGTGATAGCGGGAATGTGGGCGGCGATCCAACTTGATAATCGTTCTCTTGCACTAGGAATTGCAGGCTATGGTGCCACACTGGTGTCACCTTTTTCCTGGCAGCACCACTGGGTTTGGGTGGTACCTATGGTCTTGAGCATTCTCGACGCGCTATGGCGGCTCACTATGCGACTATCAGCCCGTATAGCCAATAGATGGGTACGTGAGCTGAGTGAACAGTGTGCTGCCTTCTGCAGTGCGGCGCTCGTGGCCCTCATGGCCCTGCCGATGGTCAGCACCGTGCAGTGGACTGAGCTAGCCTATTTTGAGGCGGGCCTGAGCCCATTGTGGTGGATGCGGGCACTTTATATTGGTTCCGCCTTACTCACCGTTCTACTCGCAGCGATCGTCGCAGTGGTTTGTGTGTGGCGGCGTCGAAAGGAAATGTCATGCTAGATCCGTATCAACAACTTCAAACTCTGCTGCAATCGCCCGCGGCTGTTCGAAGCGTGCGAGAATTTGAGAAAAAGCGCCATCTGATTGGCTCCCTCGATCCCAAGCCGGATAAATTCACCACTGTATTTGTCAACGAGACGGATTTGGTGTGGGCCTGGATTGGCCAAGAGATGGAGACCTTCGTCGATCAAGCAGTACAACTCAGTCGCACGCGTATTGATGCTAGCTACTGGGCAGACAATAAGGAAGAATTACTACAACGGTTTGTTGACGATCACGAATTTGTCGACCCACCGCTGGTGGCCGCGCTGCAGCGGGCGGGTGGCCTCAGCTACTAGCCGCTACCTAACTCGACGAGTAGAACTCCGAGTGCGATGAGGGCTATCCCCATAGACATGGTGCGGGTGAGATGTTCGTGGAAAATAATGCGTGACAGAATTGCAGTGGCTGCAACTCCACAAGCAGTCCATATTCCATAGGCCACTCCGATACGCATACCGTGCTGCAATGCCCCCGAAAGAAGGGTGAAGGCAAGGATATAGCCCGCGACAGCGATAAGAAAAAAGCGCGGTCGAGCGGTGGCCGCTTTCAAACTCAATGTGGCGGCAACTTCGGCACAAATTGCTCCAAACAGGTACCAGAACATGAACCTAGGCCACCTGAATTTCTCGGGGATGACCGAATTCCACCAGCACAATCCCGCCTATAATAATAACGATGCCCACCGAGCTGAGCCATGAGAGCTGCTCGCCATATATCCAGGATCCCAAAATGGCCGTGAGAGCAACGCCCGCAGCGCCCCAAATTCCATAGGCTACGCCTAGCGGTACACCCCGTTTGAGGAGAATAGTGAGCGCACTATAAGAAATCGTATATCCCAGAGCTACCAAGACGTATAAAATAGTAAAGGAAGCAGCTGCTTTGAGCAGCAGCGTCGCTGATACCTCGCACACAATCGCCAGGGCGAAGAGCATCCACTTATTCACGCAAGCAAACCTACCGTATCCGCTTTCGAAGGGGAAAATATGCCAGCAGGACCCGTGAATATCCTCAGCCAAAACGAGTGCCTTGAAAAGCTCGCAGGGCAGCGCCTAGGCCGCATTGTGGTGCGTCGGCACGCTGATATGGATATCTTCCCCATCAACTATGTTCTCGATGCTGGCGATCTCTACTTCCGCACCGCAGAAGGAGCCAAACTCTTTAGTATCGCGCTTAATTCCGATGTGCTCTTTGAAGTTGATGAGGTAACCGAAACCCATGCGTGGTCAGTCGTGGCCCGCGGACATGCGCACGTCCTTCGAGATACTAAAGAGATCCAGCACGCCGATACTCTCGCGCTACAACCATGGGTGCCCACCTTAAAGTACAACTTCGTCCGCATGACCATCACGTCACTGAGCGGTCGCGCCTTTGCCCTGGGTGCTGAACCGGAACGCTACTAGATGTCAGGTTTTAAAAAAACCGTCGCACCGCACCTCGCCGGCGCTCCTCAGTGCGAAGCAAAAGGGCTGATATGGCTGAGAGAGGGCAGCTCCGCGGTCGTCGAGGTTCTCGAGGTGGACAATATTAGCATCACTACCGAATATATCGAGCACACATCGCCTAGCGCATTGATGGCTTGGCGCGCCGGGCAGGAGCTTGCTCGTATTCACGCCTTGGGTGCGCCCGCTTTTGGGGCTCCGCCACCTGGGTGGGAAGGGGATATCTATATTGGCACCCAGCGACAGTCAGCTCAGCCGACGGCAGACTGGGCTGAGTTTTACTGCCGCCAACGGGTGTGGCCCTTCGTTATTCAAGCGGTAGCCAGTGGCAATCTGAGCACACGCGATGAGGCTGTGCTCGCGACAGTTTTAGAAAAAGTCGAGCAGATACAGTGGCCTACGATCGCTCCCGCTCGGATTCATGGTGATCTGTGGAATGGAAATCTGATTTTTGGCACCCACGGCCCCTTCTTAATCGATCCCGCAGCCCACGGTGGTCACCCACTGACGGACCTGGCCATGCTGGAGTTATTTGGGTGCCCGTATCTCGAAGAATTTTTCGCTGGTTACCAAAAGATCACTGCGCTGCCTGAAAACTTCCGCAGCATGCTCTCACTCCACCAACTGCATCCCCTTGCAGTGCATACCTTCACTCACGGCCCTAGCTATGCCCCAGAGCTGATGCGAGCCGCGTATACCACCCTTAAGGTGCTGGCTTAGGCAGTGCCTGTTGACGAACGCCACCACAGATCATAAGGGGTAACGGGTAAGTGGCGTTTGTGTTCGCCGATCTGCCAGAGATGCATGATGCGCTCGAGCGCCGCAGGGCTGACCTCACCAGTGCCTTGAACGAAGGTATCGATGTCCTTATAGCTCAGGCCTAGGGCTTCTTCGTCGGCCAGTCCTGGTCGGTCGTCTTCGAGGTCCGCAGTGGGAATCTTCTTCCAGGTGGATGCTGGCGCACCCAGCTCCTGAAGAAGCGCTGCCCCTTGGTTCTTGGAGAGGCCGAAGATGGGCAGTATATCCGCGGCGCCGTCGCCAAATTTTGTATAAAAACCTGTGAGGTTTTCGGCGGCATGATCGGTTCCGATAACGAGTAGTCCACGCTCTCCGGCGAGAGCGTATTGGGCTGCCATGCGCTGTCGAGCTTTAAGGTTCCCCTTATTAAAATCCCCGAGCTTATCTAAGCCGAGCGCCTGAGCACATGCTTCCGCGAGCGCATCAGTTGAGTCTTGGATATTGATGGTGAGGCTATGGTCGGGCTGGATGAAGTCGAGTGCGATCTGGGCATCCTGCTCATCAGCCTGGTGTCCGTAGGGGAGTCGGAGGGCATAAAATTCGGCGTCGAGGCCTTCGTCCCTAGCGCGTTCTACTGCGAGCTGGGCAAGTTTGCCAGCTAGGGTGGAATCTTGGCCCCCTGAGATACCGAGGACGAAGCCGCGGGTATGCGTGGCCTTGAGGTAATCGAGGAGGAAGTTTACGCGGATCGCTATTTCCTCTGCTGGCCTAATCACAGGCTGGGTATGGAGACGCTTGCGAATATCATCGGGATTCATGGGCCTAATACTAGCGCTTTTTCGGTGTGGCTGATCTCTTAAGGTGGAGGGAAAGGTTTGGATAATCCACAGCTGATGGGCTAATATGATTCTCCGTGTCATGACTGGCTTTTATATACGCCTTCTCTCAAGGAATTGGCCTAGTCTTATTTAAGATGTGACGAGTTAGTGCGCCTGACTCATCCTCAAGCAGAAAGGAGCGCCCGATGAAGGTTCGTAAGTCCCTTCGGTCGCTGAAGAACAAGCCGGGTGCTCAGGTTGTGCGCCGTCGCGGCAAAGTTTATGTGATCAATAAGAAAGAGCCACGTTTTAAGGCTCGTCAGGGCTAATAGTCCTATATTTATCCACCCCTTAGAACTCTAAGGGGTGGATTTTTTTATGTGTTAGGCCATCTCTCAGACAAAGGGGGTAAAGGGGGTGGAGGGGATAAAAAAATTAATTTTCCGCATTTTCTCCACTGAGCTGCACGGATGTTGAAGGGGCTGAAATCCCCGGCTCCAACGGGTGAGGGGTCCGGCTCTCATGGAGGACTATATATGGTGGAAGCGGACCTGCCCAGCTGGGAATTCCATGGCTGTAACTACTATATGTTGTGCCATTTGCGTTATTTTACCACTAAGTATAGTGTTGGTTCCTGTCAGTAAGTCACTGGTCAATAAGGCCCACAGGGTAACCAGTGAAAGAATTGGGGCAGTGATCCGCAGCCTTTATGCCCGTTAATGAATAAGGAAAATTCTTACGATGTCTATCACTCTTTATACCAAGCCAGCGTGTATGCAGTGTGTTGCTACCAAGAAGCTTCTTGACCGCTCTGGTCTGGATTATGAGACGGTTGATATCTCCATCGACGACGAGGCTCGCGATTATGTCCTATCGCTCGGTTACCTCCAGGCTCCCGTCGTGATGGTCGATGGTGAAGATCACTGGTCGGGCTATCGCCCCGAGCGTATTGCGAACCTCCTCGCAGCTGCCTAAGTCATCGAGATACGTCCACGGCGCCCCTCCTACACATAATACGAACGAGCGGGGGCGCTACTTTTATGGCCTAATCACCCTCCACGCTTGCAGAATATTCTTTTGGCAAGCCCCTCACAAGCAAAGGAACCACGAGCTATCGTGTCAGAGAATCTTGGATCCAAGGTTGCCGAGCCCGCATCCCGCGATGAGCAACTCGACTACCATGCGCTCAATGCGCTGCTGAACCTTTATGGCAGTGACCATAAAATTCAGTTTGATAAAGACCGCCAGGCTGCTAATCAATTCTTCCTGCAGCACGTTAACCGCAATACCGTCTTCTTCCACGATCTCGAGGAAAAGATGCGGTATCTGGTGGAAAATAAGTACTACGACCCGGCGGTTCTGGATAAATATGATTTCGCTTTCATTAAGGAGTTATTCAAGCAGGCCTATGCCCACAAATTCCGCTTCCAAACCTTCCTCGGTGCCTATAAGTACTACACGTCCTATACTCTAAAGACCTTCGACGGTGCTCGTTACCTCGAGCGCTTCGAGGACCGCGTGTGCATGGTCTCCCTCGCGCTTGCCGACGGTGACAAAGAGCTAGCTTCGCATTTGGTTGATGAGATTATTTCCGGTCGCTTCCAGCCAGCTACCCCTACCTTCTTGAATATGGGTAAGGCTCAACGTGGCGAGCCAGTCTCTTGCTTCCTATTGCGCATTGAAGACAATATGGAATCGATTGGTCGCTCGATCAACTCCGCGCTGCAGCTTTCGAAGCGCGGAGGTGGGGTGGCCCTGCTGCTATCGAATCTGCGCGAATCAGGTGCTCCGATTAAGCATATTGAGAACCAATCGTCCGGTGTTATCCCCGTGATGAAGTTGCTCGAAGATGCCTTCTCTTATGCCAACCAGCTTGGTGCTCGCCAGGGTGCGGGGGCAGTGTATTTGAATGCGCACCACCCCGATATTTTGAACTTCCTTGATACCAAGCGCGAGAATGCCGATGAGAAGATCCGCATTAAGACCCTCTCCTTGGGCGTCGTGATCCCGGATATCACCTTCGATCTTGCCAAGCGCAATGATGATATGTACCTCTTCTCGCCCTATGACGTGGAGCGGGTCTATGGCAAGGCCTTCGGCGATATTTCGGTGACCGAACACTACCAAGAGATGGTCGAGGATCCTCGGATCCGCAAAAAGAAGATCAATGCCCGGGAATTCTTCCAGACTTTGGCGGAGATTCAGTTCGAATCCGGCTACCCATACATCATGTATGAGGACACCGTGAACGCAGCCAACCCCATTGAGGGCCGCGTTAATATGTCCAATCTCTGCTCAGAAATTCTGCAGGTCAATTCACCATCGGTCTTCAACGACGACCTCACCTATGAGCATATTGGTCAGGATATTTCCTGTAACCTTGGCTCTTTGAATATTGCCATGACCATGGATTCACCCGATTTTGGCCAAACCGTAGAATCGGCCATTCGGGCGCTGACCGCTGTGAGTGAGCAGACCAAGATTGATTCCGTACCGTCGATACGCAAGGGTAATGATGACGCCCACGCGATTGGCTTAGGGCAAATGAACCTCCACGGTTATCTCGGCCGTGAGCGTATTCAGTATGGGTCGGAAGAGGCTCTTGATTTCACCAACGCTTATTTTGCAGCGGTGCTCTACCACTGCTTGAAGGCTTCGAATCAGCTGGCAAAAGATCGCGGACATGCTTTCGTGGGCTTCGAGACGTCGGACTATGCCTCGGGTGCCTACTTCGATCGCTTTGATCCTCAAGATTTTGCTCCTCGTACCGCTCGGGTCCAAGAACTCTTTGACAATTCCTCGATTGAGACTCCGACCGCTGAACAGTGGGCAGAGCTTAGGGCTGAGGTGATGGAACACGGTATTTATAACCGATATCTGCAGGCTATTCCACCAACAGGGTCCATTTCCTATATCAATAACTCCACCTCGTCGATTCACCCTATTGCCTCGAGGATTGAGATCCGTAAAGAGGGCAAGATCGGTCGCGTCTACTATCCAGCACCCCATATGGATAACGACAACTTGGAGTACTTCCAGGATGCCTATGAGATCGGCTTCGAGAAGGTCATTGATACCTACGCGGTGGCCACCAAGTATATCGACCAAGGATTATCGCTCACCCTTTTCTTCAAGGATACGGTGACGACCCGCGATATCAACCGTGCTCAGATTTACGCGTGGCGTAAGGGGATCAAGACCTTGTACTATATCCGGCTGCGTCAAGTCGCTCTCGAAGGAACCGAGGTTGAGGGCTGCGTTTCCTGCATGCTCTAACGGGAAAACCCCGAGAGATACTCTCGGGGTTCAACCAGATGAAGGAATAACTTAACGCTTGGAAAGCTCGTCGTCGATATAGAGCACGCCAAGACCTTCACCGGCCAGGCGGAGGCGATCGAGGATCTCTCTCACGGAGGCTTCTTCTTCAACCTGCTCGGTAACGAAGGTATTAAGGAGTGGTCGAGATTCGAAATCGTGAATCGAATCGCTTAAGATCGCAAGCTCGCGTATCGACGCACTTACCTTTTGCTCATGGGCGAGGGCGAGTTCGAAAATCTCCAGTGGGCTCGAAGCATCGACCTTAGGAGGATTGATATCGCCAATCTGCGGCGTGTAGTCGCGATCGAGGAGGTGCTGAGCAAATTTCTCGGCGTGCTCGAGCTCTTCGGCGTGTTGCTTCTTTAACCATAAGGTCATGCCGGGAAGGCTGAGATCGTCGGTGATATAGGACATTTGCAGATAAACCATCGATGCTTCAAGCTCCATGGTGATCTGTTCGTTCAAGGCAGTTGCAAGTTGTGGATTAATACTCATGAATCACAGCTTAAAGTGATTGATTCATCTTGTCAGCGAAGGTTAGCCCAGCTTAACTAGGTTTTCTGGCCTCGTATTTGGTTGGGCAATCCTAAATAAGGCTACCGTAATGAAAATGGCCGAAAATATTCACGGAGATCTAAATATGCTGCTTAACCTTATAAAAACTCCCCATTAATAGGGTCTAACTAAATAATCCCGCGCGGTTTAACTAAGTCCAACCTATTTTAGCAGCCATTAAGTTGCGTGACTAAAATCACATAATTGTCTGGTGGTTAAGACCACAAACAGCAACCATATTGACTGTGGCACTATGGGTTGAAAGAATCGCACACCACCTCGCATATATAAGAAGGAGTGCTATGCACTTGCATAAGGAAGAAGAACAATTCTTCGCCACCCACCAAGATCCCGTATCCGCCATCAACTGGAATACCATCCCTGATGAGAAGGATAAAGAAGTGTGGGATCGTCTCACTGGTAACTTCTGGCTGCCAGAAAAGGTCCCTGTTTCTAATGATCTCAAGAGCTGGGCAACCCTCAATGACCTTGAGAAGCAGACCACCATGCGGGTATTCGCAGGCCTAACGTTGCTCGATACCATCCAGGGAACCGTTGGTGCGGTTTCCATGCTCAAAGATGCCCAGTCCATGCATGAAGAGGCCGTATTGACCAATATTGCTTTCATGGAGTCAGTGCACGCTAAGAGCTATTCCAATATCTTCATGACGCTCTCGTCCACCCGTGAGATAAATGATGCATTCCGCTGGTCCGAGGAAAATGAGAACCTCCAGCGCAAAGCCAAGATCATTATGACGTATTACGAGGGCGAAGATCCGCTAAAAAAGAAGATCGCCTCCACCTTGCTGGAGTCTTTCCTCTTCTACTCCGGATTCTATCTGCCCATGTATTGGTCTTCTCATGCGAAGTTGACCAATACTGCCGATATCATTCGTCTGATCATTCGTGATGAGGCCGTTCACGGCTACTATATCGGTTATAAGTACCAGAGACTGCTGGCCAAGCAGACTCCTGCGCGTCAGGCAGAACTGAAGGAATACACCATCGAAATGCTGCTAGAACTCTACGAAAACGAGATTCAGTATTCCGAGGATCTCTACGATCCATTGGGATGGACCGAGGATGTGCGACGCTTCCTGCGCTATAACGCCAATAAGGCCCTGAATAACCTCGGTTACGAGCAGATGTTCCCTACCGACGAATGCCAGGTGTCCCCAGCAATCCTGTCCGCCTTGTCGCCCAATGCCGATGAGAACCATGACTTCTTCTCCGGCTCAGGTTCTTCCTATGTCATTGGCAAGGCTGAGAATACCACTGACGACGACTGGGACTTCTAAGCACGAGTATCGCCTTGAGCTGTAGGTCTAAAGGAAGTAGCGATCCCTTGAGGCCTACGGCTTTTTCGTTTAAAAAATAACTGCCGTTGTCCACATGTGGGGGGGATGATAGAAAATCGATGCCCGGGGTCGCTCCAAGTTCCCCTTGGTAATCAGGTGGCCGCTTCTTGACGGGGGGAGTGCTTTACTGAACTCTAAGCGCCCCCCTCTAAGAATACTGAGGGCGCGAGTGGTAAAAGGGCGTAAGTAATCCGCAATGGATGGGGACTATCTCGGCGGTGACCATGGAGGTATGAGTTTCGTTGTGTCGGGAACTATCCCATATATGGACTTGTACAGGTTAAGCGTGATCGCGGTGGTGTCAGCTCACCTCAGCTCAGCCATCGGAAAGCCGGGGTTTAGCGAGGCTCAGTCGTCGCTCCCGTCGGATGATGTGGCACCACGTCGTTTACCACAGTCTTTCACCGCCATTTACCACAGACTCTCACCGCCACTCATTGAGTACGGCCTCGGCAAAAGTCAGGTGATGCTTGTTATGAGCGGAGCTGATCATCCTTTTGTTTGACGTTGAATGGGGGCACTGACCGTCGCATTCTCGCCTGAGAGAAGGGCACACCTTGATAACTTTGATGTCGCAGATCACATCTTTTCGCTTATAATCCCCGTTCATCGACGATGCTACGCGTTTGGGGATTAAAAAATATTTCCCCGCCAGTGCAATAGTCGGTAGTGTAGAAGTGAAACTAGACTCTTTTTTATGGGGCCGGTAGATTTTTCAGTGTTGGACACGGATAGTGTACGACATTTTTTATAGATGCACTCGCAGGAAACTCGCTCGCATCTTAAACGAAGTCAGGAGGATCGTATGACCGCAGTGGTGCCACGGCAGGAGAACTACTCCCAGCCCACTCGTCCCGCACCCACTGGGGGTGCGCGAATTGGCACGCTCGCATGGTCCATGCTGACCACCACGGATCACAAACTACTAGGCATTATGTACATCATCATGTCTTTCGTGTGGTTCTTCGTCGGTGGCTTTATGGCCTTGCTTATTCGTGCCGAGCTCTTTACCCCAGGGCTCCAATTCTTATCCAATGAGCAGTTCAACCAGCTATTTACCATGCACGGCACAATTATGTTGCTGGCATTTGGTACCCCAATTGTGTGGGGCTTTGCTAACTATATTTTACCGCTCCAGATTGGGGCTCCAGACGTGGCTTTCCCACGCCTGAACGCTTTCGGTTTCTGGATTACCACCATCGGTGTGGTTGCCATGATGGCGGGCTTCCTCACCCCAGGTGGCGCAGCTGACTACGGGTGGACAATGTACCTACCCCTTGCTGACTCCATCCACTCCCCAGGTCTTGGTACCGATATGTGGATCGTGGGTGTGGGCGCAACCGGTGTTGGTACCGTTGCATCCGCTATTAATATGGTCACCACCATATTGACCATGCGCGCACCGGGCATGACCATGTTCCGCATGCCAATCTTCTGCTGGAATGTCTTCGTGACGTCCGTGATTGTACTTATGATCTTCCCGCTGCTTCTGGCCGCTGCACTTGGCGTTCTCTATGACCGCAAATTGGGTGGACATATCTATGACCCAGGCAATGGCGGAGCTGTTCTTTGGCAGCACCTCTTCTGGTTCTTCGGGCACCCCGAGGTTTATGTGCTGGCGCTGCCATTCTTCGGCGTTATCTCAGAGATTCTCCCTGTTTTCTCCCGCAAGCCAATGTTCGGTTATATCGGTTTGGTCTTTGCTACCCTGTCGATCGGATCGCTCTCGATGGCTGTGTGGGCTCACCACATGTTCGTCACCGGTGCAATCCTATTGCCCTTCTTCTCCTTTATGACCTTCCTCATCTCGGTTCCTACCGGTGTGAAGTTTGTGAACTGGCTCGGCACTATGTGGCGTGGCCACATCACGTGGGAGACCCCGATGCTCTGGTCGGTCGGCTTCCTCGTTACCTTCCTCTTCGGTGGCCTCACCGGCATTATGCTTGCCTCCCCACCACTGGACTTCCACCTTGCTGAGTCTTATTTCCTCATTGCCCACTTCCACTACACCCTCTTCGGAACCGTCGTCTTCGCCTCCTGTGCAGGCGTCTACTTCTGGTTCCCCAAGATGACCGGTCGCATGCTTGATGAGCGACTAGGCAAGGTGCACTTCTGGCTAACCTTCGTCGGCTTCCACGGCACCTTCCTCATTCAGCACTGGGTAGGAAATATGGGTATGCCCCGCCGCTACGCCGACTACCTCGATTCTGATGGCTTCACCACCCTCAACCAGATTTCCACAGTATTCTCCTTCCTCCTTGGAATGAGCGTATTGCCATTTATCTGGAACGTCGTGAAATCCTGGCGCTACGGCGAGGTTGTCACCGTAGACGACCCATGGGGCTACGGCAACTCCCTCGAGTGGGCGACCTCATGCCCACCACCACGACACAACTTCACGTCGATGCCACGTATCCGCTCCGAGCGTCCAGCCTTCGAGCTGCACTATCCACATATGGTTGAGCGCATGCGTAAGGAAGCACACGTGGGCCGCCACTAATAGCTCCACGCATTCCTGACTTCTTAATACTGAGGCTGATCACACGATCGGCCTCAGTATTTTTATTACCCGAAAGAAATAGCCAAAATGTTAACCGCCCCCGCATCCGTCATGGAAGAATAGGAAGGCGTGAATAGAGACCTTGCCCCCACCGTGGAATTAGAAGCCCCGCTCACCCCTGCCGTCATTACAGTAAGCGGAACAGATCGCATTGGCGTCAGTGCAGCTTTCTTTAGAGTGCTCACAGCTCACGGTGCTCAGATTTTGGATGTCGAGCAGTCTAAATTCCGTGGTTATCTGTCGCTCGCTGCCTATATAGGCATAGATCCCAAGAGGTTAGAAACCCTCACCATCGGGCTGAGGGATACTCTAAGCGCCTACCAGCAAACGGTGACCGTAGAATTACGTGAGACCGTAGGCAGCCCTAAACCGTACTCCACTCACGAGATTATTGTGCTGGGAAATCCTGTTCGCGCTGCCGATATCTCTCGTATCGCTCAGACCCTCGCCAATTACGAAGCCAATATCGATACCATTCGTGGTATCTCCGATTACCCTGTTACTGGGCTCGAATTTAAGATTACGATGGCCAATGCCGACCCAGGTGCGGGAGTCCCCGTGCGTAAAGCACTCGCTGCCTTAAGTAGCGAGCAGGGGATCGATATCGCCATCGAGCGGGCCGGACTACAACGACGCTCCACGAGACTGATTTGCTTTGACTGCGATTCCACCCTCATAACCGGGGAAGTCATCGAGATGCTCGCCGCGCGGACAGGCCGCGAGTTGGAAGTCAAAGACATCACCGATCGCGCCATGCGCGGGGAATTAGACTTCGAGGAATCTTTGCGCGCCCGGGTGCGTCTACTTAAGGGCTTAGATGCGCGCCTCCTTAAAGAGGTCGCTAAGGATATTGTGCTCACCCCGGGTGCGCGGACGACAATTCGCACTTTAAAACGTATGGGCTATAAAACTGCGGTCGTCTCTGGTGGATTTATTGAAGTCCTTCAGGATCTTGCCGCCGACCTCGAACTCGATTATGTCCGCGCAAATACACTCGAGATCAACAATGGTGTGCTAACCGGCGAAGTCCTCGGCACAGTGGTTGATCGCCGGGCGAAAGCCGAGTTCCTCGCCGAATTCGCCGCTGATAGCGGTCTCCAGATGCATCAGACAGTCGCTGTAGGCGACGGTGCTAATGATATCGATATGATCTCAGCTGCAGGCTTAGGTATTGCTTTTAATGCCAAACCAGCTCTCAAAGAGATCGCGGATACCTCGGTCAACTCACCCTTCCTCGATGAGGTGCTCTATATCCTGGGTATCAGTCGTGCCGAAATCGAATCCGAGGATACCTCACTTACTCGTCGTGTTCCGCTCAACCCCTAATGCACTCACAATTTCTCTCGGCTCATCGTTTGCTCGCTGATGCGGTCCAGCATCGCCAACACAGCACCGGTATTGATGATCAAGCGATGCAAATTGTTCTCGAGATCCCAAAACCTAATCCACCCCGACGGGAGGATCTTCTGGCTGCAGCAGGTATCGCTGTTGTACAGGCATGCCTGATCGACGAGGCTGGCTGTGATTCCCATTATCGCAGCCACCTAGAAATGTGGTACGACCGCCGCATCCGCAAGATTACCCGGCGCGCCCGGGGTGCGGGGTGGCGTAACGTTCAAGAAATTCCCGGCGTCACCGCGCACGTCAACGGTGCTCGCGCCCGCGCTTTTATCCCCACGGCTATGGACGACGTTGATCCCAGGTTGCGCTCCCTCCAAATCAAGGGCACCGATCTACCCCCAACCCTCCCAGCACCTGCACCCCCACCAGTTCCTCATCTCCGGGTGCTTATCGATGCCTCGCTCCGTATGAGTCTGGGGAAAGCTGCCGCCCAAGTAGGACACGCCTCCATGCTTTTTGCGGGCAGCCTTGATGCCTCCGCATGTTGGGCCTGGCGAGAGCGCGGATACCTTCTCAGCGTTGCCGAAGTAGACGCCCTCAGCTGCGCGCAGGCAGCGCACCAACCGGGTGCGATAACGGTTATTGATGCTGGTTTTACCGAGATTGCTCCGGGCTCGATGAGTTGTGTTGCGTTGTGGAGTGCTGGACCAGGCGCCCTAGAGCTGCAATGACTGTCTCTTTTTTATGGGTGCGCCAAAATGCGGGCATGGAAGAGATTAAAAAACTCCCGTAGCGCTTGCTGCTCAGGCGAGGATCGAGGCACGCTACCACCCCGCGATCCGAGGTGACACGTAAGAGCCGGCCGGCGCCTTGAGCCATCAGTAATGCCGCGTGGGCGGCAGCAACCTCCATAAAACCGTTACGACCAGCTGCGTCCGCTGCCTCTTTGCGGGCCTGTAAAAGGGGATCATCAGGCCTTGGGAACGGGATCTTATCCATGATCACCAGCGAACAGCTGCTGCCGGGGACGTCTACACCCTGCCACAAACTCAACGTGCCGAAGAGGCAAGAATTTTCCTCTTTGCTAAAAGTTTTGATGAGTGCTCCGGTACTATCCTCGCCCTGGCACAGAACTTTAAAAGGCAAGCGATGCCGCAGCGCGTCCGCGGCTTGCACGGCGGCACGTTTAGAGGAGAATAGGCCCAAACTGCGACCTCCCGCCGCCATAATGAGGTCATAGATCTCGTCGATAATGGCATCAGCAAGGCCATCCCGAGAGGGTTCGGGCAGATGGGTGGGAAGATAGAGGATACCCGAGTGCGCGGGATCAAACGGGGTCCCCACATCGAGTCCGCGCCAGCTATGTTTCGGCACACCCCAACTAGCCGCCATAGCCTTGAAATTCCCGCCGAGGGTCAACGTTGCCGAGGTGAGAATCACGGTGTGGCTGCTAAATAAATGCAGCGCTAAAGCGTGAGAAACAGAGAGCGGGGCAATATGCATGCTCAAGCGACCGCGTTCATCTTCCGTTAGCCACACCACATCTTTATGCTGAGTGATATCGGGCTCTTCAAAAACGTCGAGAATGCGAATGATGGCCTCGCGCTGGCTTTCTAAATGCATCTTGACATTCTGTCTCTCCGCGTAGCGCTCGGGGTCATTCGTACTCTCCTGAGGTGGCGCGGTGCCAATACTGGTGATGAGCGCGCCAGTGAGAGAAACAATGGCATCGAGAGAAGGTTTGAGGGCCTCTGGAAGGTCAACCAGTCGTCCGAGTGGTATCTGCCCCATCGCTTTTTCCCAATCCTCGACAGCGGAGGCGAGTTTTTCATCGCGAACTCCGGAGCCCAATTTTGCGGCCCGATTCAGCGAAAGATCAAAGGCGTGGGTAGAGATCTCCTGGGTACTCATCGCAGTAAAGCGATCGGTGAGTTCATGGGCTTCGTCAACAATAACAACGTCGTGATCGGGGAGGACAGGCACATCGAAAATAGCGTTAATAGCGAGCATCGCGTGGTTGGTGACAACGATTTCACTCTCGCCAGCCTCTTTTTTGGCGTACTCGGCAAAGCACTCTTCCCCGAAGGGGCAGCGCGAAGCGCCCATACATTCTTGAGCGCTCACACTAAACTGGCGCCATATTAGATCGGGCACTCCAGGTTCGAGGCTGTCACGATCTCCTGTTTCCGTCTCCTCGGCCCACGCAAAAACACGGGCACTCGCCGCTCCCAGCTCACTTATGGGAGTGTCCTCGGTATCAAGCGAATCCTCTAAAGAGCTGGCTCGATCGAGCTTATAACGGCATAAATAATTGCTGCGGCCTTTTAAAATGGCGAAGCTTGGCGGAGGATCGAGAATATCGGCCAGAGCAGCGCGCACTCGCGGCAAATCTCGATCGATGAGCTGTTTCTGGAGCGCAATCGTCGCTGTGGAGATTATCACTGGTTGGGAAGAATCGCGTGCCGACATTATCGCTGGAATGAGGTAGGCAAGCGATTTACCGGTACCCGTTCCCGCCTGGACGGCCAAGTGGGTACCGTTTTTTAGAGCCTTATCCACCGCCTGCGCCATACGCACTTGACCCGGTCGGCTGTGGCCCCCAATCCCGCTGACTGCGGCATCGAGCAGCTTCGTGACATTGAGATCGGCCATTAGAAGCCGAGGTAGCGCACACTGAGCACAGGCTCATCCTTGCTGAGAGCGAGGCCCTCCCACGGAAGGGTCACCAGTTGATGTGCGAGGTAATCGCGAGACTGCTTGAGCGTGGGAAGTCCTGCAACCCGGTGCCCATCGCGCATCAGCGGGATGGTGAGCGGGAGTACGCTAAGATTTGGGAATTCCGGCTCCGCGCTGTCAAAGGGCATCACGATTTCTTCGATTGCGGTCCCTGAGGCCCGGTGAGTACGCACGGCGCGCTTGGCTCCACCCACAGAATTCTTATTCCTGGAGCGCTTGGCCACAGGATGATCATCCACTGCGACCAATTTATACACCAGTGAGGCCGTGGGAGCACCGGATCCAGTTACCAGCGAGGTGCCCACTCCGAAACTATCGACAGGATCTCCGCGCAGGCCCGCAATGGCGTATTCGTCCAAGTCAGAGGAGACGACGATGCGGGTATTATAGGCCCCCAATTCATCGAGCTGCTGGCGTACCTTGCGAGTCATGACCCCCAAATCGCCGGAATCGATACGCACGGCTCCCAGTTCGGTTCCAGCGACCTCAATGGCGTTGTTTACACCTTGGGTGATATCGAAGGTATCGACTAAGAGAGTGGTGGAGCTCCCGTACTGGGCAATCTGCGACTCAAAGGCCGCCCTTTCATTGGGGGCACCATCGGAACCGACATGCACGAGCGTCCACGAGTGCGCCGCGGTACCTGTGGCAGGGATACCATAGCGGTGTGCAGCCTCAAGATTAGAGGTGGCCTGGAAACCAGCGAGATAGGCAGCGCGAGAGGCGGTGACTGCGGCCTCCTCATGGGTTCGCCTAGAGCCCATTTCGATCAGCGGGCGACCATCGGCCGCGGTTACCATCCGTGCTGCGGCAGTAGCGATCGCAGAATCAGAGTTTAGTATTGAGAGGATCACCGTCTCGAGGATCACGCACTCGGCAAAAGTGCCCTGCACGGTGAGGATAGGGGAGTGGGGGAAATATAATTCGCCTTCCCGGTAGCCGTCCACTTGTCCTGTAAAACGGTAATGGCGAAGAAACTCCTTCGTTTCCTCGTTGAGGAAATCGAGACCAGCGATTTGATCGCTGGTAAAGATAAAATTCTCGATAGCCTCGATAACGCGCTCTGTGCCCGCGACCACCCCGTAGCGGCGCTCATTAGGAAGCCTACGTCCGAAGACTTCAAAGGTGCAGTGGCGCCAGGCAGTGCCGTCGGCAAGCGCGGACTGTAGCATGGTGAGCTCATACATATCCGTCATGAGCGCGGTTGAGGTAGACATCAAATTTTTCTTTCTCGCTTATTAGCTAATCCAGTTGGATATAAGCGTATGTCTTCTCGCCGACGCTTGCCACTCCAACGCCTGCGGTCGTGCGATCTATTCGCCCCAAAACCTGTTGGCTTGGGGGATTATGAAACCACTGGTCTAAAAATGCCACCGCGGATGCTTGATGATGAAAAAGCTTAGCCTGCACCGTGAGCTGACCTGACTCTGGGCCCCAGTAGGTCCCCGTTGTAGCATTGCGCTCGGCCCACTATTGGGCGCGCACATTTCAGTGTATACCGAGACGAAGAGACGACGAAGAGACGACGAAGAGGGTGCCCGCTATCGAGTTTCGCGCAATTCACGATTGTGAGGATATTGCTCCTCATCGTGGAGTTTTCAAAAAGCCGCCGAGTATCGCCGAGTATCACGGTCTCGTAGCGCGTCATCGTAATAGCTCTCAGAAAAACGATAGCTTCTCCGCTGCGAGGATCCGTCGGATGGTGACATATATTCCGCCACGGTAGCGGAGGCAAGCGTACTTGGCGCGATGAGGCCGGCGAGAAATTGTTGAATGCCACCGAGCATCGCGAGGTTGCCGCGAAAGAGAGCTGTAATATCTCGAATCAGAGCGGGGAGAAGTGGCATGGGGTGGAAACCCCTTCCGCAGCGAAGAATGCGGCGATGAGTAGCGGGTTGAGTAGAGGGTTGCCGTGTTTTCTGAACATACCCACGAGGTATTGCGGGTGCTTTATGCACTATGCGTGAAGCTTGCAGCTAAACTGGACGTTTATGAGTACCTGTAACCCGCGCTGCGGCTCCCCAATGGCCACACCTGAGCTGGATGAGGATCTCGAGGTCGACATTGCCACCAGTGAGAACCTCCCATGGATGTGCATTGTTTGGGATGATCCCGTGAACCTGATGAGCTATGTCACCTATGTTTTTCAAACCGTGCTCGGTTATGATCCGAAGCGGGCTGTGGAGCTGATGATGCGGGTCCACACCGAAGGCAAAGCAGTGGTGAGCTCCGGTGAAAAGGATAAGGTCGAAGCGGATGTGAAAAAACTTCATACCGCTGGGCTCTGGGCCACCATGCAGCAAGGGGGATAAGGGTTATGCACGCGTGGAAAAAGAAAAAATCTCTCCTCAAAGGCGTTTCATTTAGTTGCGAACTCGAAGTCCATGAACGCCAGATTCTAGGCAACCTCGCCGCGACTGTTGCTGAAGCCCTTATCGAGCGGGCTCAATCGGCGCCCAAGGATGAACTGGCGGAGCTCACCGGCATGCCCTCAGGTCATACCGTGGCTCCAGAGGACCCGGGACTGGCCCGTCTCTTGCCCGATTTTGAGCGCGAGGGTGATGAGGAATACGAGGGTGATAATGGCCTCTTACGCGCCCTCAACGAAACCGAGATTACCAAGGAGAAGCTCGCTGGGCTCAGCGCAATCTCTCATGCGATTGGCCCGGGTGGCTCAGAGCATATCAAGCTCTCTGAACCAGAGGCACTTCTATGGCTACGTGCTCTCAACGATATTCGGCTCTTCTTTGCCGCTAGCGAGATCGCCCAACCTGATGAAAGCCGCGACCGTGATCAAATCGTGGAGTGGCTCGCCTATAACCAAGACAGCCTGCTCCAGGCCGTGATGGGGGAAGCTTAATGGGAGGCTTTTTAAGCGATATCCCAGGCATCGCCATCGCCCATCAAAGCCTAGGTGATACCGGCTGCAGTGTTATTATTGCCCGCGATTCCGCCACCTGTGCAGTAGATGTGCGTGGTGGGGGGCCGGGAACGAGAGAAACTGATCTCCTCGAACCTCACAACACAGTGCAGCGCGTCCACGCAATCGCATTAAGTGGGGGATCAGCCTACGGTCTAGCTGTTGCTGATGGTGTCATGGCGGCCCTCGAAGAGGCAGGCATCGGTTTCCCCGTCCTAGGACCAGAAGTTCCCGGTCCGATTGTCCCCATCGTGCCAGCAGCAGTCATCTTTGATCTCCTCGTTGGCGATCCACATCACCGCCCCACCAAAGAGGATGGAATCGCTGCCACTAAAGCAGCGCTCAAGGATGGCAAGGATCAGCGTTCTGGATCTATCGGTGCGGGAGTGGCCGCCACAGCTGGGGTGCTGCGGGGCGGCTTCGGCCAGGCCAGCATGCACGTAGGTCCAGATAACCAGTGGCGTATTGCGTGCGGCATTGTGGCTAATCCAGTTGGTAGAGTGGCCGATCCGAATACCGGCCAACTCTATGCGGACCCCTCGATACGGGTGGATAGACAAAAATTTGCCGCCCTCAAACCGCTGCTCAGTAAGCTCAATACCACCATCGGTGTCATCGCCACCGACGCTCCCATCACCAAAGCGCAAGCAAAGAGGATCGCTATGGTGGGCCACGATGGAATTGCCAGAGCTATTCAGCCAGCCCACTCGCCGCTCGATGGAGACACTCTCTTCTGCCTATCCACTGGCGCAGATACTGGCGTGGATATCGCCATGATGGGTGAATTATCGGCTGCGGCGGCGCAGGTCGTATCAGCGGCAATCCTTGATGCCCTCCTCCACGCGCAGCCTGCCTTCTCACTGCCGACCGTGAGCTTATTGCGGGTACAATAGCGCGTACCATGAGCAATGTGATGCGGCAACCAGCAGAAACTTTTGGACCAGTCAGAAGCGTGAAAAAAGGCCTTATTGTGGCAGGCTCCTTTTTAGTACTGATTTGGTCGGTTCAGATCATCGGCCTCCTCCTGTTTCCTAAGAATATGGCCTATCTGGGGATTCGCCCCCTAGAATTCTCCTCCGTAGCTTCGATCCTTTCAGCGCCTTTTGTCCACGGAAGCTTTAGCCATTTAATTGCCAATTCTGTTCCGGGCGCCATCTTTGCTTTCTTGGTTGGCTATTCCGGCTACCGGGTCTTCGTCGAAGTAACCATGATCACGATCTTCGTCGGCGGACTGGGAGTATGGATTACCGGTGGGATGGGCACCGTGCATATAGGCGCCTCCGGATTAGTCTACGGGTGGCTGGTCTACCTCGTAGCTCGAGGGGTTTTTAATAAATCCTTTGGCCAAGTGGTGGTAGGAGTCGTTTTGGGGCTGAGCTACTCCGGAATGATCTGGGGAATATTTCCCACCGCCGCATGGATTAGCTGGCAGGGGCACCTCTTTGGAGCCCTTGGGGGATTCTTAGCAGCGGCCACCATCGTTTCCGATGACCCTAAGCCCGCCAGAAAACCTGTCCGAATCAATCCATAAACCCATGAAAATAGTAGAGACAGATATGGCTTCTTTATCACAGACTGCAACCCCTGACGCCAATGCACCAATCGGAATCTTCGATTCCGGAGTTGGAGGACTGACGGTAGCCCGCACCATCATGGAGCAGCTGCCTGGTGAGTCCGTGATTTATATAGGTGATACAGCCCATGGCCCCTACGGCCCACTGCCCATTGCCACGGTGCGCCAACACGCGCTCGCTATTGCCGACGAACTCGTCGAGCGGGGCTGCAAAATGCTCGTCATAGCCTGTAATACGGCCTCGGCTGCCTGTCTGCGTGATGCTCGAGAACGATATGCCATTCCCGTCCTTGAAGTAATCCAACCCGCCGTACGCCGCGCAGTAGCGACCACCCGCAATGGAAAGATTGGGGTCATAGGAACCGTCGGTACCATCAATTCAGGGGCCTACCAAGATCTTTTTGCTGTTAATCCCCAGGTAGAGGCTTATGCCCAAGCATGCCCTCGGTTTGTCGACTTCGTCGAACGTGGGATTACTTATGGACGTCAAGTACTCGGAATAGCTGAGGCTTATGTAGAGCCGCTCCAAGCAGCGGGAGTGGATACCCTCGTGCTTGGCTGCACCCATTACCCATTGCTTTCTGGGGTGATCCAACTCGCCATCGGGGACCAAGTTACCCTGGTGTCCTCGGCGGAGGAAACCGCCAAGGATGTGATGCGAACTCTGTCGCAGCGCAATCTCCTCGCCAGCACCGACCATCCCACAAGAGTCTTTGAGGCAACCGGCGATCCAGAGAAATTTCAGCAGTTAGCTGCGCGTTTTCTCGGGCCAGATGTGACGTGCGTCAGTTCGCATAGATAAAGCTAAATTTCCCACATATGCAGGACTTTTCTTGTTGTCGGTAGAAAAAACATGGGAAAGTTGATCTATGAAGGTTACAGTTCTCGGTAGCTCCGGAAGCCTGGGGGCGCACGGTAATCCCGCCTCCGGCTACCTCGTGGAAGCCACCGCCGGGTCCGCCGTAGTGATGGATTTAGGTCCTGGCGTACTTGGCAATCTGCAGACCCTACAGAACCCGAGCGAGGCGCATGTGGTCTTCTCTCACCTGCACCCCGATCACTGCCTGGACTTTCCCTCACTCATGGTCTGGCGACGCTACCACCCCGAGCGTGCTGCCCACTCCCATCATATCTGCGCGGGCCCTCGACTTCTCCCCGAAAAGCTTGGAATTTTAAGTGCCAACGAACCAGGCCAGATCGATGATATGGGTGATACCTTCACCTTCACCGCCTGGCAGGCCCACCACGCAGAAATAATTGGTGGACTCCACGTCACCCCTTATCCAGCAATTCACCCCAGCGAGAGCTATTCGCTACGCGTTGAGGACCAGGCAACGGGTGCGGTCATAGCCTACTCAGGTGATACTGCCTATCATGAGCACCTCATCGCCGCCGCTGATCAGGCCGATCTCTTCATCTGCGAGGCCACGTGGGGGGAGAGCTCTGATGGCAAGGTCACAGAAATGCATATGAGTGGCGCCGAAGCAGGACGCGCTGCCACCCAAGCTGGAGCGAAAAAGCTGCTGCTCACCCATATTCCTCCCTGGGTCGACTGGGAGGCAACGCGCCGGGCTGCCGCCGCGCACTACCATGGCCCGATTGAGCTTGCTCGACCCTTCCTTGAACTCGAGATATAGCTACGCGCTAGACTCGTTTACTATGACAGCTCCTATCACGCGTGCCGACGGCCGCCAAGCCCACGAATTACGACCAGTAAAAATCACCCGCGGATTCACCTCCAACCCCGCCGGATCCGTACTCATCGAATTTGGCAATACCCGGGTGATGTGCACCGCCAGCGTGGAACGTGGCGTACCCCGCTTCAAACGCGACTCCGGCGAAGGCTGGCTTACCGCGGAGTACTCCATGCTTCCTGCCGCCACTCACGAGCGGATGCCGAGAGAATCCATGCGCGGCAAAGTCAAAGGCCGCACCCACGAAATCTCCAGGCTCATTGGTCGCAGCCTCCGCGCAGCCATCGACCTTAGAGCACTGGGCGAAAATACCATCAATATTGACTGCGATGTCCTCCAAGCCGACGGTGGTACCCGAACCGCCTCCATCACGGGCGCCTATATTGCCCTAGCGGACGCGATTACCCACTTAAAACAAATTGATCCCAGCATCGGAAACGCTCTCCTGGCTCCCGTGGCGGCCATCTCCGTGGGAGTCATCGACGGTGATGCCCTCCTCGACCTCCCTTATGAGGAAGATTCCCGCGCTGATGTGGATATGAATATCGTGATGCAAGAGGGTGGACGCTTCGTGGAAATCCAAGGCACTGGCGAACACAATACCTTCAGCCGTGAAGAACTTAACCAGTTAATGGATCTCGGCGAACAAGGCTGCCAAGAACTCATTGCCGCTCAAAAAGCCGCCCTCGGACTCTAATATGCGTATCCTGCTGGCCTCGCATAACGCAAAAAAGCGTGAGGAACTCGAAAATCTTGTACGTGCCGCGGGCCTCGAGACTATCGATATTTGTACTTTGTCCGATGTCGATCCCTATCCGGAGCCAGTTGAAGACGGGCGTACCTTCAGCGATAACGCACTGATCAAAGCGCGCGCCGGGGTGCACCACACGGGGATCATGACTCTCGCCGATGATTCTGGCCTCGCGGTCGCCGAACTCAACGGATGCCCAGGAGTGCTCTCTGCCCGCTGGGCCGGAGAGCACGGGAACGATCAAGCCAATAATGAGCTGCTTCTAGCGCAGCTAAAGGATACCCCGCTCAAGCGACGGCAAGCGGCCTTCCACAGCGTTCTCGCGCTCGTTGATCCAAACGGGCAGGAATACCTCGTAGAAGGATATTGGCCAGGAAGCATAGCCACCAGCCCCCGCGGTGATAACGGCTTCGGCTACGATCCCATCTTCCTACCCGACGACGCCCAGGGTCGAACCAGCGCGGAATTGAGTGCGGTTGAGAAAAACCACATCAGCCACCGTGCGAGGGCGCTACAGAAGCTACTTCCTATTCTCCGGGAGATCAGCGCATAGAAAAATCCGCGACCACTATAAGTCGCGGATTTTTGGTTTTTAATTCAAATCGAATTGCTCTTTAACCTCGCTGCGGCGCCAGTGCTCCACGAAAAAGCTCAAAAAAGGCACGGCACCAGCAAGGGCAGTGACCACCCAGCGAAGCGGCGGCCACAGGGCTTTCGTTCCCAGATTCAACGTGGCCAGTAAGTACACCATATAAAACAGCCCATGAATCTGACCGATATAGTGCATCCACATGGGCACGTCCATCCCCAAAAGATACTCTGCGATCATGCGCGCTGTGAGCAAAAGAAGCCAGGTGCCAGTGACCCACGCAGCAATGGAAAAGAAAGTTAAAGCTTGCTTCACACGGCGCTGGCGCTCGGGGTGAACCCGTGGTGCTGTCATCTATATGTCCTCATTTCTTGAATCTGGCCGCACCCTGCGCGGCTGGACAAGCTCATTAAATTCCTCCACAGAGGGCTGATGCCACTGCGGTAAAAACTCCTCATCGATGGCATCAACAGTAGGCTGCTGCTTCTCAATGACGAATTCCTCACCACGATGGGCGGCCTCCGCGCGCTCATTTTCGTATTGTAGGATGCGGCGATAAGCGTAGACGAAGAAGAAGCCAAAAAATGGCCATTGCAGAGCGTAGCCCAAATTTTGGAAGGTGCCCGAACCAGACTGAAAACGCGTCCACTGCCACCACGCTAGGGCGAAAGTGGCAATGACTAGCAGGGCTAGGAAAATAACGTGCCACGCCTTCACGCGTAGTTTCGGAACGGGATCAGGGTTGATACTCACAATATTTAAGAGTATCAAATACTGAGAAACCTAGACGTGGCAGAGCCATTTTGATCACCTCGCATGTGGCCTGTACAATGATCCAAGCACGCGCTCGTGGCGGAATTGGCAGACGCGCTGGATTTAGGTTCCAGTGTCTTAGGACGTGGGAGTTCAAGTCTCCCCGGGCGCACCACAGCTTTAATGCCACTCTGTGTCATAGACACGGGGTGGCTTTTTGCGTGAAGGAGTAGACTTAATCACGTCGATGTAGCAGGTTTGCAGTGCTGCTGTGATATCAACAACGGTAATTCCTGGGGGCAGTTTTGGGCTGCGGTGCAGAATCGATAGCGTTCAGGGCTTCACCTCGCATCTGATCCACAATTCGTCGGCACTAATTAGCGAGTTTCGGAGAAGATGCTAGGTTTGAAAAAATGCTTCTCCTGTGAGCCTATGCATTAAGGGATGCTCAGCCTCTAGACGGGTTTCTCTGCCTCAAGTCTAAATGGTCTTGAGACCTAGCATGCGACCGTTTGCAGTGCAGAATTTTAGGAGACTTCGCTTTGCTACATAACGATATTGGAAGACTTTCTTCTCTATGTCTCAGGTATTCGTACACGTATGTAGTTATTTAGTCATAGCCTTTGAACTGTTTGTAAGATGAGTGGTTTTGTGAAAATATTGCTTACCTTTTGAGGTGCTTAAGTTAGAAGGGCTACAGATTGTAAAATTTTTGCTACGGCGAAACCTTGAAGCGTTCTATCGACCGAACTCTCGAAAGAGATTTACGGCGATCGAACATAGTGTTGAGGTTCTTTCTCTGAAAGAACTGGGGCTCGACCGCTGGGGGAGAAGAGTTTTATCGTCGTAACAAGGGCGAGCATCATCTCTGCTTAAGCGGGGGAAAACGTCCTATTTATGCAGCTAGATGATCAACGACACGGATCATCCCCGCTCGTGCGGGGAAAACCCGTGGACGGGTCGTTTTTAGGGTTTTTCGAGCGGATCATCCCCGCTCGTGCGGGGAAAACCCAGCCTACTCCCCCCGACGGTAGTAGCGTAGAGGATCATCCCCGCTCGTGCGGGGAAAACGGTTATGGCGTATCGGGCGTTGTTGGATGCTACGGATCATCCCCGCTCGTGCGGGGAAAACCTCCTTGGTTTGAGGTTTTGAGGTTTCCCTCTCGGATCATCCCCGCTCGTGCGGGGAAAACACGAACTACCCGCGCGCCCGCCTAAGCGCCTTAGGATCATCCCCGCTCGTGCGGGGAAAACTAACGTTTTGGTCGGTAGGTGGGACGCTCACTAGGATCATCCCCGCTCGTGCGGGGAAAACTAAATATGACGGCGCGCCGGTCGTTGATGAGTCGGATCATCCCCGCTCGTGCGGGGAAAACTGCCTGAGGGTCTACAACTGCGCGGCAATATACGGATCATCCCCGCTCGTGCGGGGAAAACAGGCCAGCGATAGCAGTCAGTGAGTTGATCGGCGGATCATCCCCGCTCGTGCGGGGAAAACCAAATAACCCTAGCTGGGATTGCTTGCAGTCTCGGATCATCCCCGCTCGTGCGGGGAAAACTCTCACGCACTTGAGGGTGAGTTACGTGCACTTGGATCATCCCCGCTCGTGCGGGGAAAACTTTTGAGGGTTTTCCGCCCGGAGTTGAGTCGTCGGATCATCCCCGCTCGTGCGGGGAAAACCTGGGAGGCTGTGCAGTGGGCGCGCCGCGTCGCGGATCATCCCCGCTCGTGCGGGGAAAACTCTACTGCACCCCCCCTATAGATGAGGTCGTGAGGATCATCCCCGCTCGTGCGGGGAAAACTTTGCCACCTACACAGCTCATTAACGGCATTTAGGATCATCCCCGCTCGTGCGGGGAAAACAGCTGGCTCAAACGACTGCTCTGGTAGCGAAAAGGATCATCCCCGCTCGTGCGGGGAAAACTGTCCTCCCACCAATTCATAAGAAGATCGGAACGGATCATCCCCGCTCGTGCGGGGAAAACGTGGGGAAACGGCGACGCGGAGGCGAACCGCCGGGATCATCCCCGCTCGTGCGGGGAAAACTCCCAAAATGCCGCGCGTCAATACGCCTAAAACGGATCATCCCCGCTCGTGCGGGGAAAACACTGAACCACATGAGCAACATGCAGTCGAAAACGGATCATCCCCGCTCGTGCGGGGAAAACCGGTATCCCGCCGTATTCTGATTTCCGCCCTAAGGATCATCCCCGCTCGTGCGGGGAAAACTGGCGACGGCCGTACTTTTGGTTTCGCTAATGCGGATCATCCCCGCTCGTGCGGGGAAAACTCGCAGCTCTCGACGGCCAATTCCCCGTCACACGGATCATCCCCGCTCGTGCGGGGAAAACTCCTCGGTTACCTTGGGGGCTTGTTTACGAGGCGGATCATCCCCGCTCGTGCGGGGAAAACTTGAGCTACCTGACTGTCGGTGAGTTCAAGGGCGGATCATCCCCGCTCGTGCGGGGAAAACCTGGGGTTTCTCGTTCTCATCGTGATCCTATTCGGATCATCCCCGCTCGTGCGGGGAAAACCTTTGCGGCCTATCTGCCAGCCCTCGTGCTTCAGGATCATCCCCGCTCGTGCGGGGAAAACGTGGTTCGCAAATGGGTAGCGCATGGTGTCTCCGGATCATCCCCGCTCGTGCGGGGAAAACCTCAGGGCTCTGCACCTCATACATCATCAAATCGGATCATCCCCGCTCGTGCGGGGAAAACGCTACGCCCGCGATGGGTTTAGTTAGACCCTGCGGATCATCCCCGCTCGTGCGGGGAAAACGCTTGTTTCAGCACTTCAAGGGTCTTTTTACCCGGATCATCCCCGCTCGTGCGGGGAAAACAGCTTAAAACGCTTGTTGAGCGGGTTGCAGCGCGGATCATCCCCGCTCGTGCGGGGAAAACTCCTGGCACAAGGCCACAGTCGACCTGCCCGCCGGATCATCCCCGCTCGTGCGGGGAAAACCGGCGGGCTTCGGCCATGTACTGGTCGTGGTACGGATCATCCCCGCTCGTGCGGGGAAAACTCACCGCCTACCACGAATCGCTTAGAACACAGCGGATCATCCCCGCTCGTGCGGGGAAAACGCGGGCTGTCCGACTCCCTGGAATTCATGGAGAGGATCATCCCCGCTCGTGCGGGGAAAACGGATCTGCTCCTTGTGTCTGTGGCTGGGACTGCGGATCATCCCCGCTCGTGCGGGGAAAACGTGTGTGGCGACCTGGTAGCGCATAGTGCCTCCGGATCATCCCCGCTCGTGCGGGGAAAACTAAGTCGTTCAATTGGTGAGATTGAAGCCACAAGGATCATCCCCGCTCGTGCGGGGAAAACATCGCTTGGGAGGTATTTCTCCTTGGTTTGGACGGATCATCCCCGCTCGTGCGGGGAAAACATAAAGACTTGTACAACAAGTGCGGAGCGACGCGGATCATCCCCGCTCGTGCGGGGAAAACATTCATTATGACCACTGCACGCATGTGCAGACCGGATCATCCCCGCTCGTGCGGGGAAAACTTTGGGGTAGATTTTCCGATCTACTGCCATACCGGATCATCCCCGCTCGTGCGGGGAAAACCACTACCCCGAAACCCCCAAAGCCCCCGAGCCCGGATCATCCCCGCTCGTGCGGGGAAAACTGGTCATGGTATCCTTTTGGGTAGATGTAGTGCGGATCATCCCCGCTCGTGCGGGGAAAACTGATGGTGGCCTCGTCGTAGGTGTATCCGCTGCGGATCATCCCCGCTCGTGCGGGGAAAACGCGCCAATTTTTATACTCAATCATCTGGTCAGAGGATCATCCCCGCTCGTGCGGGGAAAACTTCGCACGCGTTGAGCAGAACGCCCAACGCCTCTGGATCATCCCCGCTCGTGCGGGGAAAACGTTGATGTTTCGGGGTTCTCATGTGTTCCTTTCGGATCATCCCCGCTCGTGCGGGGAAAACCTTAGAAGTCTTGTCGATGATGAGATGATGACGGGATCATCCCCGCTCGTGCGGGGAAAACTCGTCTCGGCGGCGTTGAGCCTATTGCGGTAACGGATCATCCCCGCTCGTGCGGGGAAAACGGTTTCGGTGAGTAGGTAGCGTGGCGAGTGCCCGGATCATCCCCGCTCGTGCGGGGAAAACGCCATATGTCGAAGAAGCTGCACGAGTAGACGCGGATCATCCCCGCTCGTGCGGGGAAAACGGGGCAGAGATAACCGACACCCCCGATGTGTCCGGATCATCCCCGCTCGTGCGGGGAAAACACCACGTATGGTGCACGTTTATCAACCTCAATAGCAGTTTACATTGGATTTAAGCCGTCGCCGAATCACTTTAGCGCCGAAATCGGTGTTTCCTGCCAGCACGAGACCAGCCCACTTTTGGCTTTACCTCTTTCGCCCGGCGCGCCTTGCTAGGACGGCGAACAAGATTGACACCCTCCACGTCGACTATTTCCCACTCGTGATTATGAACTCGAAATCCATACCCTTGTTCGTATTCGCGAGTGGTGAACGTCATGATGGCTCGGCCGTTGCCTAACTCCTGCGTTACTAGCGCCCACAGCTTATCTCTAATCCGCGGGTTTACTTTTCCCACAAAGACTCCTGCAGAAACCTCGCTCAACCATCTAGTTAGATGTCCCCGTAAAGAGGGTGGACATGAGCTAAGGACGATGGTTATCATATTTGCTGCTCATAGTTGGTTCCGCCTGCAACCCGCTGCTGTCTGTCATCCCAGAGTTGAATGATCTGATCTTCAAACCAACTGTCATCGTCCGATTTAGCTTCTTCAGGAACTAAGAGAGTTTTTAGATCTTCTACTATTTTCACGCTAAGACGGTTCTGCTTGAAGGCATTGCGGCATGACTTTCTAGTGAAAGTGGGTAAATCGTCGAGCGAGAAGGGCAGATCGTGCATAGCAACGACAGACTCGAAAGCAATGGGTATCGTTATGCTGGCCTTGTATAGATCAGCAATGTCATAGACAAATGATCGGTCGTGACCGGTATGGATGATTCCGAGGCCAGGAGAGCATCCGAGGGCCACGATGGTGGCATGTACTAGCCCGTATAAGCACGTATGAGCGGCTGAGAGCGCGACGTTTATTGGGTCTCCTGAGGAAAAGTTATGCAGATCGTACTGGCGTCTATCCCAAGGTACGTCGTAGCGTTTAGACATATCGCGGTAGAGCCGCCTAATGCGAGCCCCTTCCCGTCCGCGCAGCTGTTGCATAGTCAAACCCGAGGTGTCCTCGCCGTCGAAGCGCAGCTCATACATTGCGCGAGCAGCTTGAAGTCTGAGCCTCTGATTGGAGACAATTTTAGCTTGGGCTTCTAGTAGGCGGGTATTACGCCCTATGGGCCTGCCGTGTGCATAGTATCTTACGCCTTCCTCTCCCACCCAGATGACGCTCATGCCAGAATCGGCAATGGTTGTCATCGCTTGATGTGTCACCCGAGTCCCAGGCCCGAGCATCAACACAGCTAGTGCAGCGCTCGGGATATGTATAACGCCATTTTCGTCAGTGGCAGTAAGAGCAGATGAGCTTTTCGCGATTGTGCAATGCTCCAAGTACAGGAAGCTTAAGCGATCGTCCGCTCGCACCAGCGAACTTGACTCTGTTGGCTTCATACCTGGGATACTCATAGGTACCTAACCTTCCCTAAGCGGGGCTAGCGTAACCAGACCGAAACCATATGCCTTAGCTTTACCCACACCCCTGATAAGTGTCGAACGCAGTAAATCTGGATCGGTCACCTCCAGGGCACCTTCGAAAGTGCAGGATTGCAAAGTGACCGTGCGCTCTTCGTGTCTAAATCGAATACTTGTGGAGTCGCCGACAAAGAAGCTCGGCTGTTCGGTATCGCTTCCTACTGCGAGTGAAACGCCCAGGTGTGAAGCGCGTTCCATCAGCCAGAGCATTTGGTCATCTTCGCGCTGGAGTGGTACTCGGCGCTTCTTGTCATCGCTGCAAAAGGTTTCCTTGACGGGATTTGCACGTAGTCGGAATCGATAACGCTGACCAGTGAGTAAGCGATCGAGGAACTGATCGTATTCTCGGCTTTCCCAGGTCACTTCCTGAGACCACCCAGCTTGTTCCTGCAAATGTTCAAAGGATGGAACGCGGTTGCTGACCATCCATAAGGTTACGTCTCTTTGGTTGCGCTCCAGCCGCCATAAGGAGCGCGGATTCTGGTCTTCGAAGTGTGTGGGAAAGCAGCATTCAACTGCAGCGTGCATAGCTCGCGGGTTGCTGAGCAGTTTTCCCGTCGCCCGTCGTTGTGGGTTAAGCTTCATACGGCTGAGATAGTTCACTGAGCACCTCCTACAAGGGCGAATGGATCATGATCACGAACAGGGATCCCATCCGGGTTTGGAATCGGAGGAGAGAGCCGGTGTCGTACTGGTCGAAGTGCGTGCTTACGGTTTTCGTAGCCAAAACTGATAGGAATATCCCGGATTAACTCATCGGGCTTGTCTCCAACCTCGCAATCCGTCGATATGGGCAGCCTGAGACTTTGAGGTTGCTTACGGCGATACCAATCCGCAGCTAGCCACGGGTGCTGATCGAGAGCGTCATCGAGAGTATCTTCCTTGAATCCCAGCACGATCTTCCCTGTCGGAGTGCATGAGCGTCGACCGAGGAAAAGGGGATAGGCGGGCTTTTTGATGCTTTCAGCCAAACCTTCAAGCAACTCCCTTTCTCCCTCAATACCCACGAGAAATTTCGCGTCGGCGAGATAGTGGCGATAGGTAAGCGGTTTCGCTTTACTGTTACGCCAGTCAATTTCGGTCTGAAAATCCTTGATTAATTTTCCCGCTTGATCGGCTCGTACTCCCAAGCGAAGGCCTACCAAATCACTGACGTCATCGGCCCGCGACCGGCCTTGAGCTGCGGCCAAAAGACCAATGACACCACTTTTAGTCGGCTCGCTCCTAGTCGTCCGGTAAACGAAGCGGGAAGAATCACCCCACGCCTGTAGCGGACCTGCAAATCTTAGTAATAGTACCGTCATGGTCTTAGCTCTGGTCTACGGTATCAAGAACAGCGGCCTCTACAAGCTGGACGATCTCAGGGAGCGTGTGAGCCTCGCCGAAATTTTCAAGGTGGGATCCCTTGGCCGCTGATCCGGTGGCCAAATAGAAGGAGTGGGTTTTCTCGGATCCATAGGCAGTATCGGAGGAAATTGCGTGCTCAGTGAGGCGATCAACGGCTTCCTTCATACGGTTAGATCGCGAGGTGATTGCGTCTTCGAAAGCATCGACAAAGTTGACCGGCTGATCGGCACGGAGTGAAACAGCGAAGAATTCGGGTCGGGTGCGATTGGCAAAAGTATTTTGCTTGCCCGTGGGCATTGACACGGCGAAGGAATCGCAGAAAGCTGCCACGGCACGAGCAGCAGCGGATACCGAGCCTAGAGTTTTGACGAGTTCAGGCACATTGATAGTGGCGTAGCGATACAAAGTAGAGGAATTGAATTCAATGGTCCCGATCATCCCAGCGCCAGCATTATCCTCTGGGGCGTTATCGTCTACAGCCGTGAAGTAGTCGAATTCGGCCTCAAGGGGATGGACTCCGATCGCATGTGCTACTTGGCAGCACGCGTCAGCGTTTAGATCAGGGGCATCGGCAATCATGCGGCCAAATAGGGCAACATCGATGGAGTGTTTATCTTCGACGGCCTTCTTGGCGTCCTTCTTTGTGATCTGCCCACCATTTTCGGTATGAGCTTTGATTGCTAAATCAGCTAGTGCTTCAATTTGCTTACGGGCAAGGAAAAGGAGGTACTGAGTGACTTGTCTCTCGGGAGCACCATCCTCGGTATCTTTCTTGCTCTTTTTAGCAACTTGCAGCTTAATGCCAGCTGCTTTCAGTACATTTGCCGCAAGCTCTGCAGAGGTGTCCGCGAGTTCGGGGTTCTTCGCTGCGATATTGGCTGCAATACGGTCTACGGCTAGGAGAGTGCGTTCGCCGAGGTCGTCAATGTCGAGCTTAGATTCGAAATCCTTGCGGATAGCGCGCTTCCAGGCTTGTGACGATACTCGCGCGCGACGAGTGCCTCCGAAGAATGTGGATTTTGGAGCTCCCGAATCATCGCGGTTGATATTCGCGGGTCCAACGGCTTGGATAGCGTGGAAATCAATATAGAGGTGAGACATGAGAGGAAACCTTTCTTAGGATTCAGGATTGGTGAAGCGGTATATTTGGCGAGCCCAACCAAGTTGGACAGCTTTTCTACTGTCGGGAAATTGAAAGAGGTAGAGTTCCCGCGCTAGCCGGCCGTAGTCGAGCGGGATGTCTTTACTCCGTAGTAAAGACACCAGAGTACGAAGGTGGTAACTAGCTGCCTCTACAGTCTGCGCTTGGGTAGCGGATGTGAATCGGCGAAACAGTGAGCTTTCGAAAAGGTCAGCTTCGTTAGTCCGGGCAAGAGTACGCATCGCAGTGCCAAGCCCATTGTCCTTGACGTGCATTGGTCTGGTTTTAGACTGCATGTGGACTGCGAAGAGCGTCAGCGCAGTAAAGACGGCTTGCTCGGCTGCGGAGGGGTGCTGTCCCCGTCCAACGAGAGATTCTGGGAAATTTTCGGCGAGGACTGCCCACGTCTCTGGTGACTCTCCGACAGTCTTACTGGCAGACCTGCGCCATGAAGCCAAATCTGCCTTGGCACTAGGCGACCCTTCTAGGTACTTTTTCTGCAGGCGCTCAACAGTGCGGTAGACGAATGTTGAAACTTGATCAGCTTGAGTAGCCATTATTCTCCTTCCTTTGTAGGTAGTTGCTTAAAAATTTTGGATCTGAACCAAGCTTCGGACTGGCCAAGATTATAAATAGTGTCGTCTTTTTTGCGACCGCGCCAAGCATTCGGAGAGGCATGGGCCGCCAGGGTCCGTCCCTCTTCGAGAATGAGCGCGCGTAATTCGTCCGTCCAGCGCTGGAGTTGCTCCTCTGCGTGATGATGATCAATAGAGAGCTCGCTGAGCCAGGTGCGAAAGCGGGAGTCCACGAGTGAGAAGGCTACTAGCCGGGCAGAATCTCGAGCAATAGCAGGAGCATCCATGCTGTCAGTTTCGGAGCGTGCGATATTCGCAGCAAATTGTCCGAAGGTGCTAATAGCGTCCAAGGTCCTCATGACGGCGGTCTCGGCTATATCCCGAACTCCAGCACCCTCGACTGTGGTTATCAACGCTGGAAAAGTAAGCTTATCCTCAACGATGGTTGAAACTGATGCGGATTGGTTGCCATAAACAACACTTGCCACGGTCACGTTGAGGCTGAAATCGTCGGGGAGTGGACGGCCAATTCTTGCACCCAACTGGGTGACAGTTTCAGGAGGTTCGACCGAAGGGATCTGATCCTTTATGTTGAAATTCTCGATCACCTCGCGCCCAGTTGCCACCTGGGGAAGAAAGGACTGGAACCCACGCCATAATGCTTCTTCGGCGCTAAGTGCTTTGGGCATAAATACTGGGCGCTTGGCCTTTTGGGACTGTGGCCTGGAATAACGCCACGGAGTCATGGTCTCGTATTGTAGTTGGTTGAGATAATCTACTGGATCGCCGTTGGCTATCAGTACCGCGTCGATCGCTTCCCCGTTGTTTCGGAGCAGAATTCGACGCTGTGGCCATGTGATTAGTGAGAGTTGACCGTGGGCAACCGCTGTCGGGCGGGCAGCCGCTGAGAGAGGGGGCTCCTCCCAAATGGGCAGATCCTTAGATCGATCAACATCAGGTTGAGTGGCGTAATTGAGAAGCAAAGTTTCTTTTAACGTGTGACCTCTGATAATTGTGCCACCGAGCCACCCGGTCCAGCCGATTCCCATGGGGTAACCTTTGCCCCCTTTAACGCGAGAATCTCCTACAGCTCCGGACTTGATTCCAGAGTAATCGTAGGCATGAGCGTGGATGAGCCACAGTGCCGCCTCTGCGTAGCTGAGGGGTAGCTTGGAATCGCGTTGCTGGTAGAGCGAGCCCTCCCCAGGACTGTCCGTGATGAGTATATTAAGGTCTTTCCATTCGCCTTTTGCAGTGCGAAGATGAGGGGTCTGCAGGAAGGGTCTTTCAGGATCGAGAAGGTCAAATCGATTGTGTACCGAATTGAGGTATTCGTCGATTTCTTTGTTAGGTAAACCTCGGTTGAGCCATAGGTCTGACCAGTATTCTTCAGGGTCTTCATGCATAGGTTCGTCGACACTGCGTCGAAGAATAGCTAGACAGATGCGAAAGACCGCGAAGTGCATCGTGGGTAGCTCGCAGGAGATATCAATGATCTCATCGCTTAGCTGGAACAGTGAGCGCAGGCTGACTGAATCTACGGTGAGATCTTTCCTTAAAACCGGGATCCACTCTTCGTCGATTAGATTGAACTGTTGGTGCATAACGACCTCCTTTCTTTAGTTGTTTAATTCTAACTTAGCAATAAAAAAAGATTTTTTGCAAGGTCTTGTGAAATTTGATCAGATTTTTTCCACTGTCAGTCCATACTCGCGAGAATAAGCCACATGGTAGCCAGCAATATCAGCCTCTAAATCTGCACCAAGAGCTAGAAATAGTTGGTCACGTAGCCACTTGTTGCGCTTAAGCACTTCAACCTCTGTTGCAGTTAGGACGTCTTGCTCGAGAGCGTCTAACAGAGCGTCAGCAGTGGTTTCATCTTTTAGCACCCAGAAAGGTAAAGAGACGATGCTACGTGCTAAAACCTTCGATAATTGCTCATCGATCTGATGACCGAAGTTGATATATTCGTCCGCTCGTTCAGGAGTAAAATCAAGGGTTTTCAGCCCATGATCGTCGCGAACAACCACGATAACTTCGAGAGCATCCTCGATATCTCGCACCTGGGCACCACCCGCACGTTCCTCTCGCGCTTCCAGGGTGCCTCCCCTCTTTTGGAGCCATACCGGACTAGTATCGGGAGGGACTTGTAAATAGCTTTGTTGGGCGCGCGATATTTTTTGGTTGAGCTGAATCTGAGCCTTTTCTTCGGCCTGTAAAAATTCTGCGGCCCATGATTCTGGATAATAAGGATCGTCCGAGTATGCAGCGGCAACAAGAGAAGCCACGTCCCCAGGGGAGCGGAGGACAGGGCCATGTTTGAGTAGGACGGCGAGAGTGCGCAGTAATGGTGCTCTGCCATAAACCGCGGTGCTTCCTGGATCTAGTGTGGGAGCAAGCTGAGCGTCGGGGGCGGAGCATGCTGCTATATGTACTCGTGGGCTGTGGTGGGCTACAGGGCGCTCGTGAGGAGCCCGCTTGTGGCGGTGGAGGCGCCCAACTCTCTGGAATATGAGGTCGATGGGGGCGATATCGCTAAATAGAACATCGAAATCGATATCCATTGATTGTTCAATGATCTGGGTAGACACCACGATCATATTGTGGGGGCGATCGGTTGAATCTGGCCCCAGTCTGTCCACGAGATCTTTCTCAATCCGGCGGCGCTCGTACCCTAGAAAGCGGGAGTGGAGCAGGATGAGTTCGGTCGAGTCCGAACAACGGTCTTTGAGAGCTCGGTATATTTTTTGGGCCCGGTTGACGGTATTGCACACCACTCCGATACAGCCACCGTGAGAGGATTCTTTAATCACCGACTCGATAAAATCTTGCGAATCAAGCCCCAAATAATCCAAGGTAAATTGACTGCTCCGGGAGCTCGGTTGGGTATCGCGCACGAGAAGACCTGTGGCTGTGATAGCACTAAGGAGCGGATAGCCTACGTGCTGATCGAAAGAGATAGCTGCCGCTTCTTTCGATTTCTTGCCGATGGCGATCATGCTACCGCTTCTGTAGGCCTCGAGAAGGTCTGAGCGCTGCTGCGGGGCGAGGGTCGCCGAAAGTGCGATTACAGGAATCCCCATGGCCCCCAACCACTCCAAGGTTCGTTTGAGGTAAACCGCCATATAGGCGTCCGCAGAGTGAATCTCATCAAGAATAACGACCTTATTACTCAAGCCTAGATGCCGAAGAGCAAGATGCTTGGTTCGTAGCGCTGCGAAAAGAATCTGGTCGATCGTCCCCACAGAGAAGTCCGCTAGGGCGCTGGTCTTACGCCCGGTAAACCACCAGTGAGGTCTGAAGTTACGATGGGTTTGAGAGTCTTCGTCGGAGATATCGTCGTCATAGATACCAGAGAAGTCTCCCCGAGCTTGATAAAAGATGGCCTGGTATTCATCGTTGAATTGGGCTTTGCCGTGGCTGAGCAAAGTTCCGGCCTGCATATCCGCAGGTAACCTTCTGTCAAGCCATGACATAAAGCGAGGTAGCATGGCATCGGAGGTCGCGCATGTGGGTAGTGCCGCAGTGATGCCGTTGAGGCCGAAACGCGAAGCCAGGATTTCTGCGGCTGCAAAGGCAGCCTCGGTTTTTCCTTCGCCTGTGGGGGCTTCAATGAGCATGAGGCAAGGGCTTGGAACCTCCCGCGCCATTCGCATAGCTTCTATCTGCACTGGCCTCGGACTTGCATTTTCGGGTAGGGAGAAACTGCTGCGAAATAGATCCGCACTGTTCTGGTCGGGAGCTGGGGTCCAGTGTGGTGGGAAGCGGAGAGATTTAATAGCATCGCGCGCTCGATCACTACTTGAGCGCTGATCGATCAGCGGGAAGAAATCGGTGTTCGAAGAAATCCAGTCCGCCATAATGACGAATCCGCACAGTATCATCTGGGCAGGCGCTGGGAGGGGAGCCTGTGTGAGTGCAATAATGTCTCCATCGTCAAGACCTGCGGTTTTGGCGGCCCTATCCCAATACACAAACCGATCTGCCGCCCAGTGCTTGCGGGCTTCTCGAGATAGAGCGCGGTTTGTTCGTGGTTGAACTAGGTTGAAGGATGGGAAGGATCCGTGATGTCCAGCGACAATCGTCGCTAGGGATTCTCGTGCCTGCCTGTTTCCGTCCGGATTGCGCTGAGCCAGCCACGTTATAAGGCTCTCAGCGCTAAAGAGGCTATGGAAACTTTGGGCCCCTTCGGAGGGGTTAAGTTTTATGAACTCGCCACCGTGTGCTGCGATGCGTTCTTTGAGGCTATCTATTTTTCCCGCAAATGCCAGGCTATGTTTACCAATATCATGTCCTGCCGTAAGAAAGATGGCGAGCTTACGGGCGAGTTCGTCATTGTTAGAAAAGTGGGTACTGATCAAGTCTTGTGAGTGTTGAGGTAGCCAATGATCCCACAACTGGGCAGCTACGCAGGCGGCATCATCGAGATGCCTGGTGAGCGGCATCGATTCACCGGATTGATGGTCGAATTTTGCCCACGCGCCCTTATGGATAGCTATATCTAGTGGCGGTTGGATAAATGGGGGTGTGGTCATGATGTCCTTAGGATATGAAGAAAGCTTGTGATGTATTTCCATTATTCTCGATGAGTGGACAGCGGGGGTACCACGATCGCCCATATATTCGAAAAAGCCCCCAAAACCTACACGTAGGCTGGGGGCTATCCCCGCTCGTGCGGGGATTAGTGTGATCTCTTTATCGCTAAGGGATCATTCCGAAGAACCCTCGGAATATCTGTTTATTCTACGGATCTTACCCACCGAAGGTAAACACACTGCAGGTAGTGGGACGCAAAGCTAAGTCTCGTTAAATGATTAGGGTCTTATTTACTGAAGTGAGAAGCTGCTGTTGCGTACAAATATGCTGCTGATCGTTATTTTTATGACGCTTCCAGCGTGGGATCGTGGGGTTAATTGCAGCGCTGTACTAAAAATTTTTCCGAAAATATGACGCTTCCCTCATGTTTTGTGGCATAGTATTGGGGACAAAATAATCCTGTCGACGAACGACTCCTAAGCGCGCCATTTTTTCTACATAATGCATCTAGACTTAAGCAAAGGTGCCTCGGGTGACCCGACATCGCCAGGCTTTCCCGCATCAATTTGAGGAGAACTTCTCATCGTGACCTCGCACATTAACCACCACGGCATCGAGTATTCGACGTCTCGCCTAACCGAGCGCTTTCAAACTGAACCCTTTGCGCTGGTATTCTCCGGCCAAGGCCTCGATTGGCTCGATACTTTTAAGGATGCTGTAGCCCACGGGGCTGGTCGAACTCTTGAACCCGTTATGAGCCGTGCTGAGGAACTTCTCCAACCAGTACGTTCCCTTATGGCGGGTACAAATCCCTTCGGATTCGACCCCATAGCGTGGAGCGAAGCGGAGTCTGTGAGCTTCGATCTGGCACACCCCGCGCTCAGCGTGCCTGGCATTTTTCTTGCTCAGTTAGCGGTTTTAGATCTCCTCGAAGACCAAGGGCTCAACGTAGAAAATGCAGCCGCGCACTTAGGTCATTCTCAAGGTGTTCTCGGGGTATATGCCTTAAAGGATCTCTCCGAGGCAGCGGAGATCCTTGCGATCGCCCGCTTAGTGGGGGCGGCTGTCACCCGTCACAGTGCCCATACCGGCCTTATCTCCGAGGGAGAACAAGGCCCAATGCTTGCCATTTCAGGAGTGAACCACGCGCAGTTGTCTCAGATCATAGACCAGAGCTGCCACGATATCCCACTGCATGAGCGGCCTCATATCGGGTTGAAAAATTCCCGCGATTCCTTCGTGCTCGTCGGACGCCCCGAGGATAATCAGCGAGTCAGGAACGCTATTATTCAAGAGGCTCAGGCCCAGGCGCAGGCCCGCGACAATAAGGAAACTGGCGGCGCTGTTTTGCAGCCGCAGATCACCGTGCTGCCGATTCTTGCCGGTTTTCACCATCCGCTTTTAGCCCCAGGTGTGGAGGACGTTGCCCAGTGGGCTGCACTTTGTGGCCTCGATGCGCAACGCGCCCGGGACATCGCGAGGCAGATTATGGTCGATCCTATTGATTGGCCCCATGTGGTGCTTGCTGCCTATGACCAGGGTGCGCGTTGGTTTCTCGATATCGGCCCCGATAGCGGCATGGTGCCCATGACCGAGAAAATCCTCGAAGGATTGTCGGCGCGCAGTTTCGCGGTTGCGCCTGTTCACGGTCAAGCTTTACTTTTTGATGCCGGTGCCGATATTCACCTCCCGCAGCCTTATTCCGACTTCGCCCCGCAGCTTGTCGAGCGCAATGGCACGCTGTGTGTGTCCACTAAATTTACTCGTCTTACGGGCTATTCACCCACCCTTCTAGCCGGAATGACACCGACAACAGTAGATCCAGAGATCGTGGCAGCCGCAGCAAATGCGGGTCACTGGGCGGAATGGGCTGGTGGTGGTCAGGTGACCGAGGAGATCTTTGCAAGCAATTTAGCTAAGCTTACAGCGCTCCTAGAGCCTGGGATCAACGCACAATTTAATGCTATGTTCTTGGATCCGAAGCTGTGGCGACTCCATGTGGCAGGTAAGGGGCTCCTTCTCAAGGCCCGTGCCGCCGGCGCTCCGCTCGATGGCATTACCATCTCCGCTGGAATACCAGAACCAGATGAGGCGGTGGAGGTGATCGCACAACTGCGTGCGGCAGGCTTGCCGTGGATTTCCTTCAAGCCAGGAGCCGTCAGGCATATACGCAAGATCCTCCAGATTGCTCGGATGGTCCCGGACACCGATATCATCATGCAAATTGAAGGAGGTAAAGCAGGCGGACACCACTCGTGGGAAGACCTCGATGATTTGCTCATGACAACCTATGCTGAGATCCGCCAGACTCCTAATATCACCCTCTGTGTAGGTGGCGGCATTGGTACTCCGGAACGCGCCGCGGAATACCTGACCGGCTCGTGGGCACGCGCTTATGATCTTCCCCTTATGCCTGTCGACGGTATTCTCATCGGTACCGCTGCGATGGCCACCTTAGAGGCTAAAACCAGCCAAGCGGTCAAGGAACTATTGGTGGCAACCCCTGGTATTTCAGGCTGGGTGGGGGCAGGCGACGCCCGGGACGGTATGGCCTCAGGTCGCTCGCAACTAGGTGCTGATATCCACGAAATTGATAATTCCTTCGCCCGCACCGCCAGGTTGCTCGACGAAGTCGCTGGTAATGAAGAGCTCTGCCAGGAGCGTCGTGAAGAAATTATCGCCGCACTCAACCGAACAGCAAAACCCTATTTCGGCGATGTGGAAGACATGACCTATGCGGCGTGGCTTAATCGATATTGTGATCTATCGGGGCCCTATCAGGGGCGCTGGGTTGACCACACATGGTTTAGCCGTTTCGCGCAGATGCTCAGTCGCACCGAGGCCAGACTCAGCCCCGTCGAGCATGGGGAATTCACCCCAACGATTACTGCAGACGCGGACCAAGACCCGCGAGAACTCATTGAACAACTGCTGAGCACCTACCCAATCGCCACCACCGAACTGCTGCATCCTGCGGACTGTGCATGGTTCTTTGACCTATGCGCTGGGCGCGGAAAGCCAGTAAATTTCGTTCCGCGCATTGACGCGGAGGTGCGACGCTGGTGGCGTTCGGATTCGCTCTGGCAAGCCCAGGATGAACGATACCCAGCCGACCAAGTAGCCATCATTCCAGGTATTAGCTCTGTAGCTGGGATCACCGCACTCAATGAGCCCGTTGCCCGTCTACTTGCCCGCTTTAATGCCACCACCATCGATCAGCTCCAAGCAGCAGGTGTTGCCGCCCAGCCGGATAATACCTGTGTGGTTGAGAAGGTACTGCGAAGCCCTGGTATTTTCTGGGCAGGGCACCACCATATTTCCCTCATCGAGCGCCTTGGCAACCGCGACCAGTGGGTGATGGGAGCAGATAGCGCTTACCACGAACCCTCCGGCGCCCACCTCGTGGCACTCGATCCTGAGCTTGCTCACCTGCGGATCCCCCTGGACACCAGCGGTACGCTGCGCCAAGAACTCGCCATTCGGATCACCGTTCCTAAAAACGCACCAGCGAGCAGCCTTCCCATAGTGGAATATGCTGACGCCGAAGCGGCTATGGAGCACCTCGCCAAGATTGCCTCCGGTGGGTTGTGGGGCGAGAAGATCGGCGAGACCTACCACCACCACGCACGCCTGAGTGCCCTAGACTGTACTGACTACCTCACCATCACCGCAGGGCATATCCGATCGCAGGTGAAATCGGGGGATATCCCAGGCACCATCAGTGGTACCCATCTTAATCCCGATATCCTAGTCGGCCCCGCATGGCCAGCTATTTTCCGGGCTTTGAGTGAAGCTAAAGTCCCCGATCATCCCTTATGGCGGGCAGTCGAGGGGCTGCTCAACCTCGTTCACCTCGACCACCATATTGAACTGCACAGAGAGTTAGTTCCCCCTACTGCAGGAGAGCACGTAGACCTCGATATATCGGCCACAATCCTCTCTGTGTCTGACACCACCAGTGGGCGCGTGATTGAAGTGCGCGCTGAGATTACTGAGCAGGGGCGCATACTTGCGACTCTGAGGGAACGCTTTGCAATTCAGGGCCGCACAGGTTCGCAGCCCCTGAGCCTCTCGCAGCCGGCTTTCCACCCCACCCCCTCTTCCTTCAGGGCCCATGCCCGTATTGTCGCTCCGCACTCTATGGAAGCTTTCGCAAAGGTGACTGGGGACCATAACCCGATCCACCTAAGTGATACCGCCGCCAAGCTCGCAGGCCTTCATAAGGGCGTCATCGTCCACGGTATGTGGACCTCAGCGATTGCGCAGCACATAGCGAGCGCGCAATTTACCGAAGGAAGTATTTCTACGCCCGCAGCAGAGATCCTGGACTACCACGTCTTTATGCAAAGCCCCCTCCTCCCCGGTGAAACCGTAGACTTCACCGTTGTACGCATCGGGGTCGATGAACGCGACGGTTATGGGGAAGTGCGAGAAATTACCGCCAGCGTTAACGATCGCCCCGTGCTCAAAGCTACGGCCACGATGAAGTCGCCGAGCACCTTCTATGCTTTTCCCGGCCAAGGCATCCAGAGCGTTGGTATGGGCATGGTTCAACGGCAAAAATCGGCAGCAGCCCGTCGCATCTGGGATCGCGCGGACCATCATACGCGCACCCAATTAGGGTTCTCGATTCTAGAAATTGTGCGCAATAACCCCCCTGCCATATCAGTGGGTAACGAGGTATTCACCCACCCTGAGGGCGTTCTCTATCTCACGCAGTTCACCCAGGTTGCTATGGCTTGTTTAGCAGTAGCGCAGATCGCAGAGTTGGACGAGGCGCACACCTTAGAAAATAACGCCTATTTTGCTGGGCACTCGGTTGGGGAATACACTGCGCTCGCTGCCTATTCCCATGTCATTACCCTCGAGAATGTTGTCGAGATTGTATATCAACGAGGCCTCACCATGCACCGCCTGGTGGAAAGAGACGAAAAAGGTAATTCCCAGTACGGATTAGCGGCTTTACGGCCTCATAAGATGGGGTTGAGTGAAGAAACGGTCTTTGACTATATCTCCACCCTGTCGCAGTCGTCAGGTGAGTTTCTTGAGATCGTGAACTACAACCTCGCTGGTAAACAATATGCCGTCGCCGGCACCATGAAGGGCTTGCATATCCTGGCAGCGGATGCGGAGCAAAAGGCCCCAGGCCAGCGGGCTCTAATTATCATCCCGGGCATTGATGTCCCCTTCCACTCCACGCATCTTCTCAACGGGGTAGCTGATTTCCGTGAGCATTTAGAGAGCCTCCTGCCTGAGGTGATTAATACTGAGGTGTTGGTAGGCAAATATATTCCCAACCTCGTTGCCCGTCCCTTTGAACTCACTCAAGAATTTGTGGGCGCCATATTAGATGTGGTGGATGCTCCAATTTTGCACACTGTCCTAGAACAGTGGGAGGATCGCATACACAATCCTGGGGCCTTAGCGCGCACCATTCTGGTGGAGCTCTTGGCCTGGCAATTCGCCTCTCCGGTGCGTTGGATTGAAACCCAAGATCTCATTCTGCGCCCCAAAAAGGCCCACGGCCTAGGCATCCAGCGGTTCATCGAAGTTGGAGTTGGCCATGCGCCCACCCTGGCTAATCTCATGGCGCAAACCGCAGCGATGGATAAATATCAGCCCACACACGTTGATATCCTCAACGTCGAACGTGACGCGGCGCAGGTTTTTGCCCGGGAAGAATACCCCGCACCAGCCATATTTACCGATGCTTCAGTAGAGGACAAACCAGAGACAGAAGCACCACAGCCTGCTGTCATCCCCGCGCCGCAAGCAGCCATCCCGGCGCATTCCACGCAGCCGCGCCCTGAGGATTTGAATTTCGGTGCCGCAGAAGCAACGAGAACGCTCATTGCCTTATGGGCTAAGGTCCGCCCCGATCAAATGGCAGCAACCGATACCATCGAGCAACTCGTTGAGGGTGTCTCCTCGCGCCGTAACCAGCTTCTTCTCGATCTCGGCCTGGAGTGCAACTTAGGTTCCATTGATGGGGCCGCAGACTCAGAGCTCAGTGACCTCTATGCCACCACAACGAGACTGAGCAAGAATTACCAGCCCTTCGGTCCAGTGCTCTCAACCGCGATCGAGGATGCCCTCAGGCGGCTGACCGGTCCCGCATCCCAGCGTCCAAGCTATATATCCGAGCGGATTACCAAAGTCTGGGAGCTGGGGCCAGGGTGGGTTTACCACGCCACCGCCGCCTTAGTACTAGGCGCCCGCGACGGTTCATCTATACGCGGCGGAGATCTAGCCACTCTTAAGCCCAGCTCGCCCAATTCCAGCAGCGAACTCGATCAGCTTATCGACGCTGCCGTGCAATCAGTGGCCACAGATCACGGCCTCACCGTGAGCATTGCACAATCGGATAATACCGCTGGGGCAGGAGTTAACCAGGAAGCAGTGCGAGAATTCACCGAGAGTATCACCGGAGATTCCGGGGTACTCGCCGCCACTGCACGCACTATCTTGACGCATCTGGGTCTAGAGGATCATTCCCACAGAGTCGACCTTTCAGCAGACGCGACTGATCAAGAGCTTTTCGATCTAGTAGCCAGCGAGCTAGGCTCGGATTGGCCGCGCACGGTGGCTCCCCGCTTTGATCCTGCCACCGCCGTGCTCATCGACGACCGCTGGGCATCAGCTCGCGAAGATATAAGCCGCGTTCATTTGGGTCATATATCAGCCGAAGACCTCGATCTTCGGGGCGCCGGCGAGAGCGTTGCGCAGCAAGCCGAATATTTCGGCCTCGATGAGCTCGCTGCTCAAGCGCGCGATATGCGACCCCTACAGTGGGAAACCGACATTGCCGTGGTCACTGGTGCCTCCCCGCAATCAATAGCCGCGCGTGTGCTGGAAGGCCTCTTGCACCACGGGGCCACAGTTATCGCGACGACCTCCTCGCTCGATCACCAGCGCTTGGAGTTTTACAAAGAGTTGTATGCGCGCTCCGCGCGGGGGAGTGCGGCGTTGTGGGTAGTGCCAGCCAACTTGAGTAGTTTCAGCGATATCGACCAATTATCAGAATGGATCGCTACTCAGCGTACCGCCCAAGTCAACGGCGAAACGAAGGTAATCAAACCAGCCTATAAGCCCACCGTGCTCTTCCCCTTCGCTGCCCCGCGGGTGAGCGGAACCGTAGCAGACGCAGGCCCCGAAACGGAGAAGCAAATGCGTCTCTTATTATGGTCCGTCGAGCGACTGATAGCCACGCTATCGCGCATTGGGATTGACACCCATATCGGTCAGCGCATGCACATCGTGCTGCCAGGATCGCCCAACCGCGGCATCTTCGGAGCTGATGGTGCCTACGGAGAAGCCAAGGCAGCTCTCGATGCACTGGTGAACCGGTGGGTAGTGGAAGATAACTGGAAAAATCACACCTCCCTCGCTCATGTCCTTATTGGCTGGGTACGCGGAACTGGGCTCATGGCACACAACGATCCACTGGTCAGCGAGGTGGAGCGCGCCGGGGTTAGCACATTTAGCACCACCGAAATCGCGTCCATTCTCCTCGACGCGATCAGTACACCAATCCGAGATAAAGCCTGCCACGCTCCCCAAATCATCGACGCGACTGGAGGTTTGAGCGATGCTAACCTGGATCTCGCAGCTCTGGCACGCGCTCAGCAACGCGAGGACAAGCAGGAGATAAGTGATACGCCCTCCACGATCAAGGCGCTGCCTAGCCCCTATCGACCACTGGGAGCAATCCATCCCGACTTCACCAACCAAGTGAGCCAGAATCTTGATGAGATGGTTGTCATTGTGGGTGCGGGTGAATTAGGGCCCTTGGGCAGTTCCCGAACGCGTTTCGACGCTGAAATTTCCGGTGATCTCTCCGCTGCAGGAGTCGTCGAACTAGCGTGGTCACTCGGACTCATCCATTGGGATCACGGCTGGCTTGACCAGGATGATCACGAGGTTGATGAGGCTGAGATCTACGAGCGTTATCACGACGAAGTCCTCGCACGCATTGGCATTCGTCGCTTCTACGACGATTTCGGAATGGTGGATAACCTCGCCCCCGAGCTCACCACCATCCACCTTGACTCCGATGTGAGTTTCCACGTTGCCGATGCTGCTACAGCTAAAACCTACGTTGACTCAGCGCCAGAGACGACCAGTGCAGAATGTGATCCTGAAACAGGGGAGTGGCGCATTGTTCGCCACTCCGGATCGCCTATCTACGTGCCGCGGCGTATGGCGATGTCACGCTTCGTGGGCGGCCAAATCCCTGAAGGCTTTGATCCTGCCACCTACGGTATCCCCGCAGATATGATCGATAACCTCGATCGCGTGGCGGTGTGGAATCTCGTTGCCACCATTGATGCCTTCTTATCATCTGGATTTAGCCCAGCAGAGCTCCTCGGATCCCTCCACCCAGCTCGAGTCTCTTCCACCCAGGGAACGGGATTGGGCGGAATGCAGGCAATGCGCTCACTCTATATTGATGGGCTCCTAGCACAACCCCGAGCCAACGATATTTTGCAAGAGGCACTGCCCAATGTGATGGCCGCGCATGTGATGCAGGGATATGTTGGCGGATATGGGCAGATGATCCACCCCGTTGCGGCCTGCGCCACGGCAGCTGTTTCGGTGGAAGAGGGCGTGGACAAGATCAAACTCGGCAAGAGTGATTTCGTTGTTGCCGGCGGATATGATGATCTCTCGATTGAAGGCATCACCGGTTTCGGGGATATGGCAGCCACCGCCAATAGCAAAGACATGGTGGCTCAAGGTATAGAAGAGCGTTTCTTCTCCCGAGCTAATGATCGTCGCCGTGGGGGATTCGTGGAATCCGCAGGAGGCGGCACCATCCTTCTTGCTCGTGCTAGCTTGGCCTATGAGATGGGCCTGCCGGTTCTCGGTGTTGTAGGCTTCGCAGAATCCTTCGCCGATGGTGCTCATACCTCCATCCCCGCTCCAGGACTGGGAGCGCTAGGTGCCGCCCGAGGTTCACAGGAATCTCGTCTGGTTACACAGCTTGCCGCAGTGGGAGTGAGTGCAGATGATATCCGCATTATTTCCAAGCACGATACATCCACCCACGCCAATGATCCGAATGAGTCCGATCTGCATGAAAAAATCGCTCATGCCATCGGCCGCAGTCCAGGCAATCCCCTCTACGTGATCTCGCAGAAGAGTCTCACCGGGCACGCTAAAGGTGGAGCCGCTGCATTCCAAATTATTGGGCTCACCCAGACGCTGCGCACGGGCATTATTCCGGCCAACCGCAGTCTCGACTGCGTAGATCCGGTCCTGCGCCAGCATCAACACCTAGTATGGTTGCGCTCTCCTCTTGATCTCAGCGAGCAGCCTGCTAAGGCAGGACTTGTGACCTCGCTCGGATTCGGGCACGTCTCGGCACTGATCGCTATTGTCCACCCCGCAGCCTTCGTGGAAGCGGTGCGACGACAGTATGGTGAAGATCGAGCAGAGCACTGGCAAGAAATATCCGAGGAACGAGAGATAATGGGCTTACGCCGGATACTCAATGCGATGCACGGAGGCAAGAAGCTCTACGAGAGGCCAGTTGACCGCAATCTAGGCGCCACCGGAGAGCACGCTAAACAGCGTGAGGCAGCGGTTTTGCTGAGTCCAACGGCGCGTCTTGTTAATGGAATTTTGGAGGTCTAGAAATGGGTAGCGGGTTTATTGGAGTCGATATGGTGCACATTCCGGGCTTTTCGGAACAGCTGCACACAGTCGGTTCGCAGTTTTCCCGCAGCTTTTCACCGAGGGAATTACGTATTGCCTCCACCAAACCACTACGAGACGCCCATCTGGCGGGGCGGTATGCGGTGAAAGAAGCTTTTATCAAAGCGTGGTCGCAGTCGAATTATGGGCAACCCCCCACCATCGATTCCCTCGACTTCTCAGATATCGAAGTTGTTGTCGATGTTTGGGGGCGGCCTCGTCTCGAGCTGCAAGGCCGAGTCGCTGAGGTTTTCCCCTCTAGTGATATCCAAATCAGTATCAGCCACGATGGAGATTATGCGACGGCAATATGTCTCATTAACTTGTAGCAACCGCAAAGAGGTAGGCCACCGCCATGCGCTTAATCTCCCCTACAGTGCGATCAAAATCGGCTTCGGACACGTGGGGATCGTGGACCGCATAGTTGAGCAGCGATACCAACATATGCATGAGCAGCGCGGCAATGACGTGGCGTTCCTCAGCGGTGGCTGTGGGAGCCAAGGGCTTTAATACGGTTGCTAAAATATCCAAGATGGGCCGCTCCGTTTCAGCTGCGGTCGCACGCGTGGCTGGTGTGGATTGCACGGCGTGCCAAACGGCACGCCGAGAGGGGTCGGCGCGCCATAAATCTGCGAGGTGACCGATGAGCTCATTGAGGATATCGGGCCACTGCAAAGCGGGAATTTGTTCGGCAAATTTCTTTAATTCCACCACGCTTTTGGCGGTATCTTCTCGATCTAATTCGCAGATGAGGACATATTTGTTGGCAAAGAATTGATAGAGCGTACCAATGGGGACCTCGGCGCGCCGGGCAACTTCGTCAAAGGTAAAGGACTCGAAGCCGTATTCCACCAGAACAGTTCGTGCTACCTCCAAAATTCGAGAATATCGCTCCTTGGAGCGTTGCTGAGCCGGCCTTCGTCTAGGCTGCAGGATAGGGCCAGTGGGTGCGGGGGAGGAATCATTCATTGCGTAATTCCTTGAGTACTCGGGCGGCGTGTCCTTTAGCCCGCACATTGTACATGGCCTTTTCAATACGACGATCAGGCCCGATGATCAGGGTGGACCTGATCACGCCTTCGACGATTTTCCCGTAATTATTTTTCTCCCCATAAGCCCCGTATTGGCGCATCACCGTGGTGCTGGGATCCGAGAGGAGAGGGAAGTTGAGATTGTGGGAGGCTTTGAAAGAGCGCAGCTTATCAATGGAATCGGGAGAGACGCCCACCACAACGACGTCATCGAGATCAGCGACGAGATCGCGAAAATGTGTTGCCTCCACTGTGCATCCTGGAGTATCGGCTTTGGGGTAGAAGTAGAGGACCACCCGTAACCCCACAAAGTCCGACAGGCTGATCGTGACGCCTTCGTCGCTGGGGAGGGAAAAATCAGGAGCGAGGTCGCCTTCATTCAAACGGTTGTGGGTATCCATAGTTTTTAAGTTTACCTACTTCTCTGCAAAGCGAATAAGCTTAAAGCACGATATAGTGAGAATATAGTTATTAAATAGCAATAACCCCGATCAACGAGGAGTTTAGAAAAACCGTGGCTCGAAATATTGATGATATCCAGCGGGAAATCGAGCGTAGCCGGCGCCAGCTTGCCGCTACTCTTGACGAAATCGCCAACCGCACCAAGCCCGCCCACTTGGTCGAAGATGCAAAGCAGTCCCTGAGCGCGCGCCTCAATGATCCGCAAGTACAAAAAGTTCTCGGCGTTGCCGGTGCAGTTGTGTGCGGCATCGTCGTTGTGAGCTTTGTTGCAAAACGCCGGCGGAAAGCAGAAATTCGCGAGCTCAAGGAACTCCTTGCCACCCGCTAAAGATTAAAAACCCTGCCGGAACCGGCAGGGTTTTATTTCTTTGCCAGGGAGCACCCCAGGTGATGGCGATGTGCGGCAATAAAACGATATCCCGCCCCGGCGAAAGGGGTGTGGTCGACCACAGGGGCGAGATGCGGCCACGGGAAAACCATATGGCGCATCAACGCGGCGATAGCGTGGTTTTCTACTAGTTCGGCACCACCAGGCTCGGCTATATAAATGGCGGTCTGGCTGGGATCAGCGTTGAGGGGGTGGGGCCACGTGGTAGCAGGGATGAGAGCCATATCGTTTCTTGCGATGCGCTGGCGGGCGAAGTGAGCGAGCCGAGTGCACAATCTGCAGTCGGGATCATATAAAAAGCTAGCGGTCATTACACTAACTGAGCCCCGCGCGAGAGCATTTCTTTATAGGCGGCTGCCCCAGATTCTTCGCTCACAGGGGCACAGAGATCACTCAGGACGCGCACCTCGAAGTCGTGCGATAGAGCATCTAAGACCGTCGCTTTAACGCAGTAATCGGTGGCAATGCCGCAAATATCGAGGATCTCAATATCACGCTCGCGCAACCACTGCGCTAATGGCTGAGAGGTATCATGAGATTGGCCCTCAAAACCGGAATAAGCAGGCTCATACTGGCCCTTGAGAAAAACCTCATGAAGGTAGATCAGTACCGAATCGAGAGCCGGGTGAAATTCCGCTCCCTCGGTACCAGCCAAGCAGTGCACCGGCCACGTTTGCTCAAAATCGGGCTCGGCGGCGAAGTGTCCCGCGGGTTCAATATGCCAATCTTTGGTGGCAACCACCGCATCGTAAGTGCGGTGGCGCTCAGCGAGATGATCTGCAATGGCTTCTGCTACCAGCTCCCCCCGGGCGGTAGCTAAACTACCACCGGGGCAAAAGTCATTTTGAACGTCAACAATAATGAGGGCTCGTTTCATATCCCCCACTCTAGGTCAAAAGTCCCAGCTGGGGGTAAAAAAACTAAGGAAGTTGGCAGAGAGGGGTAGTATCGGCTCGCCCGTTGATCGTCGGGGTAGTCAGGAATGCACACGACCACCAACCACGCTGCTCAATCAATTGACGAACCTCACGCCACTTCTCATCACTGATATGGGGGGTGCGCGAAAGAACGAAGCCAGAACTACGGTTCGGGCTACCGACAATAGCCATAGAATAATCAGGGGCTAAATAGGTTATCCGGTAATTCCCGGGACGATTGGGCCGCTGGAAGGGGATGCCACGGAAATCCACCCGGAGGGTGGCGTCGCTACGAATTTCGGCAGAGCCATCAACAATCGAGGGCCCGAAAACGGTCGAGCAGCGATTAACCACACTGACGGCATCCTCACGGATACGCTCATATGTGGCCGTGGTATCAGTCAGGCACATGATCGTATACGGCTGTGGAATGGCGGCTAGCTGATACCACGTTCCCTGATAGCGGTCGAGATCTACAGTGCCTCCAAATTCCGGTAGCGGGGGGCCGGGTGCGGGGAAGAGCTGCGCATAGAGATCGGAGGAGCCACCGGCGAAACGGCCCCCATTAAAAATGTCTTGAGCATGAGTTGGTGTGATTAGACCTGCGCTCATCACGAGGGCGGCACAGATACTCAGTAGGCGACGCTTCATAGAAAATCCTTTCGAAGGGAAAAGCTTATAAACCTTAAGCTTACACAAGATATGAGAGAAGACTCGTGCGTTAAACTGGCCACATGACTGTGACAATAGCGAGTGTGAACGTCAACGGAATCCGTGCAGCGAGTAAAAAACGCAATGAGTCCAATCACGGCATCAACCCATGGTTGAATGACACTGAGGCCGATATCGTCCTCATCCAAGAAGTACGCGCAACCGAGGCTCAAACCCGTGCGGCTCTCGCCCCAGCCCTCGAATCGGGATGGAATCTAGTTATGGCGGAATCCCTCCTACCCGGCACCAAGGGGCGCGCTGGGGTGGGTATACTCTCCCGCGGCGAGCTTACTAATACCTCGATCGGATTCGGAAACTTTAGTGAGGCGGGTCGCTGGATCGAGGCCGATACTCTGGGCATTCATATTGCTTCGCTCTATCTCCCATCCGGCGAAACCAACTCCCCGAAATTAGATGAGAAATACACTTTCCTTGATGAGTTTGCCGATATTCTCAGCGAGCGGGCCAAGAGCCACCCAAATATGGTGATCGGTGGGGACTGGAATATCTGCCACCGTTCAGAAGATCTCAAAAATAATAAGCCCAATGAGAAAGTATCCGGCCACCTCCCCGAGGAGCGCGCTTTTCTTGATCATGTATTTGGTTCCTTCCCCGATGCCACCCCTCAAAATAAAGAGCGACTATGGCAATGGCAAGGAACTGTGAATTACAGCGCAAAAACTATGTGGCAACCAGCACAGGATCCGCAATGGTTTGATATCAGTCGCCGCCTGGCTCCTGAGGTGCCAGGCCCATATACCTGGTGGACATACCGCGGCCAAGCGTTTAATAACGACGCCGGGTGGCGCATCGACTACCAAGCAGCAACGAAGGCAATGCTCGACCGAGCAGAAAAATGTTGGGTAGAGAAGGCCCCCAGCGTCGAGCAACGTTGGTCCGATCACGCACCCTTGCTGGTGCGATACGCATAAGGGCGACATAAAGAAGTCCGCTCGGGCTCCAACCCAGCGGACTGTTTCTTTGGTGCGCCATCAGGGACTTGAACCCCGAACCCACTGATTAAGAGTCAGTTGCTCTGCCAATTGAGCTAATGGCGCAAGAGTGCGTAATTAAACACGCAACGAAGAAAGACGCTACACCACATATTTTTAATTAGGCAAATCCTCAAGATCGTCTCGGGCTGAATATAATGAAGACCTCGTTGGATTCATATCCAACGAGGTCTTGACGTATCTGGTGCGCCATCAGGGACTTGAACCCCGAACCCACTGATTAAGAGTCAGTTGCTCTGCCAATTGAGCTAATGGCGCAAGGTTGCGCTAAGCAACGAAGAAAAATATAACAGTTTCTTCCATTCCGCGCAAAAGTGCTCGTCAGAGGCGGTATTAGAGATAAGAGCGATAGCGGCTGGAAATGGGCCAGGGACTTAGAAGCTGCTATCGCCTCAACCTCGGTGTGCTTGTCCATCTTCACACCAGAGTAGTGGATAATAATAAAGTGCAGTTCATTGTTTAGGATGTTTAGGATGGATATCTAAATCAATAATCCACCTATAAACGCACTCTATTCGTCCAGTAAGTCCCACGTCGTCGAAGGAATCCCGCATTTTTATGGCTTTTACGCGCGCATTTTCCACCCTCTTATTAGCAGGATTGGTGATGGTTCAGATCACTGCGTGCACCATTGATCAAAAGACCGATGGTGCAGCCCAGTCCGTCGCGCCCACCACGTCTGTCGTTGTCGCCCAAGCGCCCCAAGCGAGCGTTAAGGACGGAGCGAGTAAGGTCCCGCCCAATAAGCCCGTGTTAGTGAAATCACTCGGTGACGGACTCTCGTCGGTAACTATGACCAATGAAGAGGGGTATCAGGTCAAAGGCGAGATGGATGCAGATATGATGGGGTGGACCACAGCCGAAGATCTCGGATTCAACCGCGAATATACACTGGTTGCTACTGATAAAAATGGAGAAAAAACAACAGCTGCTTTCTCCACCATCAAACCCAACTCCCTGGTGAACACCTCTCTGGCCCCGCTCGACGGCGCCGAGGTGGGCGTGGGGCAAACAATCGCCGTCATTTTTGATTCCTACGTGGAAAACCGCAAGGCTGTGCAGGACGCTATTCGTATTACGACCGAGCCAAAGGTTGACGGGGCATTTTATTGGATCTCTAATCAACAAGTGCGCTGGCGACCCGAAACATTCTGGGAACCAGGAACCAAAGTGTCGGTGGATGCGAATCTCTACGGTATTGAGCTTGCCGATGGTGTCTATGCCAATAATGGCAATAAGGCTGACTTCACCATTGGTTCCCGAGTCGAAGCCATTGTCGATGATTCAACGAAGGCGATGACCATTTTCAAGGACGGTGAGGCTGTAAAGACGATGCCCGTCTCCTTGGGCTCCGATAAATGGCCGACCCCCAATGGCATCTATATCATCGGAGATCAGTATGAATCCTTGTTAATGGATTCATCAACGTTCGGATTATCAGTCGCAGACGGGGGATACCGCACCCCGGTATCCTATGCCACCCAAATGTCCTATTCGGGTATCTTCGTCCACGCCGCCCCCTGGTCACTTGGGGCTCAGGGAAATTCCAATGTTTCTCACGGCTGCGTGAATGTCAGTACCGAGAACGCTGCGTGGTTCCAGAACTTTGTTAAGCGTGGCGATATAGTCACGGTGAAAAATACCAAAGGCGGTATCCTCTCCGTCTACGACGGTCTGGGTGATTGGAATATCGAGTGGGAGCAGTGGAAGGCTGGCAACGCCTCCATCTCCTAGTACAAAACTCCCCCTTTAGAGATGAGGGGGAGTACAAAAGTGGCCCCCGTGCATATACGGAGGCCACTTCTATCTATTGGGGGTGGCTGACGGGGCTCGAACCCGCGACACCCAGGATCACAACCTGGTGCTCTACCAGCTGAACTACAGCCACCACGCTACCGTTTAAAGCAGCGAGGACTATATTAACCCGAGCCTTCTATTTTTCCAAAAATGACTGGTAGCGTGCGGTGGCAGCCTCCTGTGCGGCTGAGATATCCGGTGACGATAGATCGGTGCTCATCAAGCTGCGGCGGTAGTAATCTAGTTCTCGAATAGACTCCACGATATCGGCCAACGCGCGGTGCGCGAGCCCCTTTTTCGGCTGATGAAAATATACCGGCGGGGCCCAGCGACGGGAGAGCTCTTTGAGAGTTGAGACATCAATCATCCGGTAGTGCAGAGCTTTATCTAAGCGCGGCATATAGGCGCGAATAAAACTGCGATCGGTGGCAATCGAGTTTCCCGCAAGAGGTGCTGGGTGCTCTGGATCGCAGTGCTGAGCAATAAGGTCGAGGATGGCCTCCTCAGCTTCGGCCATCGTCACAGGGGAGTCCATGATGTCCTGAAGCAGCCCCGACTCGGTATGCATAGTGCGTACAAAATCATCCATATGCGCCAGTTGAGCGGAATCGGCGTGAACAACGATATCGACGCCGTCGCCGATGATATTGAGCTCGGCATCGGTGATGATCGCTCCAACTTCAACGATAGTGTGAAGGTTAGGGTCGAGCCCGGTCATCTCCAGATCGATCCACACCAAGCGGTTATTTTTCGCAGCTATTTCACTCATACTTTTCTACCTTAGTAACTTTGCCAGACAACAATGACATAGACAGCCGTTTCTTCGGCAACGAAGCAGGTAGGCTTAGGCAATGAGATTCCCATTGGCAAGAACCAAAAACCAAGAATCTAGAACCAAGAGCCAAGAACTCTGACACGTAGCGACACGTAGCTACGCGTAGTGACAAATAGCCGAGACACCATATCAAGACCTCAAGGAGAATATAATGAGCTTACCTGCACCCACCTTAGAATCTCGGGCGCTCATCACCGGCGCAAGCCAAGGGATTGGGCGTCAGATGGCCAAAGATCTGGCCGCGCGGGGCTATAATCTCATCTTGGTTGCCCGGCGCTCAGATGTTCTGGAAGAACTAGCGGAATCTTTGCGTAAACAACACGCGATTACTGCAGAGGTCTATCCCTGCGATCTCTCCGATACCGCCCAGCGCGCCCAGATGATCGAAGACGTATTCACCCAGCCTATATCTATCGTGATTAACTCTGCTGGCATCGCCAGTTTTGGCCCTTTTATCTACCAGGATTGGGAATACGAGACTGCGCAATTTGAGCTCAACGCCCGAGCAGTATTCGAGATCACTAAGGCCGCCGTAGACAATATGCTCAAGCGCGGATCCGGAGCTATCTGCAATGTAGGCTCCGCGGCCGGCAATATCGCCATTCCCAATAATGCCACCTACGTATTCACTAAAGCGGGTGTGAATGCATTCACCGAGGCTCTTCACTATGAGCTTAAACCTCTTGGCATAAGCTGCACACTTCTTGCCCCTGGGCCGGTGCGGGAGGCCACTATTGATCCTAGTGAGCAGTCGATTGTGGACAAGGTCGTCCCCGATTTTCTGTGGACCACCTATGAATCGTGTTCGGAGGAGACCTTGGAGGCAATGGCGAACAATAAGCGTCGCGTTGTCCCGGGACCGCTATCTAAGGCTATGAATACGCTGTCTCAGATTATCCCGGGGGCAGTTCTTAGCCCCGTAATGGGATGGTTCTATTCCAAGATGGCTTAGCTTGAGACAAAAAATCCCGTGGGCTGAACCCACGGGATTTTTCTATGGTGCCCCCAGAGGGACTCGAACCCCCGACCAATCGGGTAGAAGCCGACCGCTCTAATCCACTGAGCTATGGAGGCAAACTCTGCTAGCTAGACTAACCCACAACCCGTGCGGAACAAAAACTTCCCAGCCCTAGATACCTAAAGCCACTCATTGAGATTAGGGTGTTAAGCATGCAGGAACAGAAATCGGGGGCACAGGTGCGCCCCATGTGGCCACTGTATGTGTTGTGCTTCTCTGTGGCGGGCCTCATTGGGGCGGTAATCGCTTGGGGGTTTCTTTCGGAATCGCTCGCGGCCCTCGGCATTCCGGATCCAGGCCCCGCCACCACAGCAGGATTTCCTTTCTTAAGGGCAGCGGCATGGTTTCTCGCGGCCCTAAGCTCTGGATCCTTCCTTTTCTCGGCCTTTTTACTCAGTCCCAGAAAGCACGATCTCTACCAAGCTCCGCTTACTGTAGACGGTGTAATCGCAGCCCGTACCGGCATGGTGGCGGCGTGGTGTTTTAGCGCTGTTGCTTTAGTGATGGTGCCCATGGTGCTCTCCGATATTTCGGGGCAACCCTTTATTGAGGCGCTACGCCCTGCTAACTGGCCAGTGGCAATTTCCCAAGTAGCGGAATCCCAAGCGTGGTTGGGTTCAGCCGTTATTGCAGCGCTGGTGGGGATAGCAGCATTCTTCTCCAAGAATTGGCGCTCTCAACCGCTTTTATGCGCCGGAGCTCTCTTGATTGTCTTGCCACTCGGTTTGGAAGGGCACTCGGCCGCGGGCGGAGATCATGACTACGGTACTAACTCATTGCTGTGGCATTTGCTTTTTATGCAGCTCTGGGTGGGCGGGCTCATGGCACTCATAGCCCACGGCCGCAGACTGGGGCCCCAGATGGTCCAAGTAGTAGGTCGCTATTCCCATATCGCCCTCGTCTCGGTGATCATGTTGGCACTATCAGGCTTTATCAATGCCGCTATCCGGGTACGCCCTGAGCACCTTCTCACCACCGGCTATGGGCGTGTCATAGTAGCTAAGGCGGTATTAATAATCGCCCTCGCACTGTTCGGTTTCTGGCATCGTCAGCGCACCATACCTGCTTTAAGAAGTGGGGATCACACCCCGTTTCTGCGTGTGGCTATCGGTGAGGCAGTAGTCATGGCGGCCACCATCGGGGTGGCAATCTCACTAGGCCGAACGCCACCCCCGCCACCACGTGTTTTCGATCTCAGCCCTATGGCCTTGGAGATGGGCTACGACCTCACCGTCAAACCCACCATCATCTCCATCTGGACGGTCTGGCGTTTCGATATTATGTTCTCCTTCTTCGGCCTGGTGCTCATTGGCCTCTACCTCTGGGGTCTGGTTCGAGCCAAAAAGAAGCAGATTCGATGGTCAAAATTCCGCACCATGTGGTGGATGCTGGGCGCAGGAGCTCTGGTGATCTGCATGAGTTCTGGAATAGGGCTCTATATGCCGGCGCTCTTCTCCATGCATATGGTGACCCATATGTTGTTGTCCATGGTGATTCCTGTATGTCTAGTTCTGGGCGCTCCTTTGCGCCTGTTAATGAGTGTCACCGAGCCAGGGCACGGGGGAGTGCGAGAATGGGTTGAAGCGTTACTGCAATCACGTATTCTCACCGTAATCATGTACCCAGCCGTCAATACCATTCAGTTCACTGGATTCTTCTACGTGCTTTATATCACCCCGTGGTACGACTATGTGGTATCCGAACACGCCGGCCACCTATTGATGAACTGGGTCTTTCTCATCTCTGGCTATATTTTCTACTGGGAGATGATCGGTGAGGATCCCAAGCCGCGTGAAAATTCTGTGCTCTCGCGGCTCTTGTGGCTGGTTTTTGCGATGCCCTTCGATCTCTACTTCGGGGTATACCTCATGCAGCTATCGACCATTCTGGCCGAGGACTTTTATGCATCACTTAATCTTCCTTGGGGCGTGGACTTGATGCACGATCAGAATGTAGGTGGCGGTATCGCGTGGGGTTCCGGTGCCTTCCCGCTCATTATTGTTTTCGGAGCATTGTTTAGACAATGGCTCAAAGAAGACCGCAAGCAGCAGCATATCTACGACGAAAAGGCGGATCAAGATGATGACGCTGATTTAGAGGCCTATAACCAGATGCTGGCGTCGATACGCACGAACGACGGGAAACCCCAAGGCTAGGAAAATCTCAAGCTGGCATATTATCCACAGGATCCAGTCACACCTACTGACTCGCCGCGACGTGGGGATCACAATCAACGACACTGAGGGTATCGAAAACTCTGCTCAATCAGCAGCTCACGCAAGGGATGGCGCTGGGCAGTGTGGAAACGGGCAGGGACGGTGATCCACTATTCGTATCCCATGAAAGGGGATTAGATCCTTATGCTCAGCACAACCACTATCGTTGGAAATCTCACCAGCGATCCCACTGTCTATCATTTCCCGTCCGGCGCAATGCTCACCAAATTCCGCATTGCTTCCTCTCGGTATCGTCGCGACCCACACCACGCCGATACCGGCAACTCCGAGACCGCTAGAGATTCTGCTCAATCCGATCACAGCCGGGTCGAGAATTCTGGGTTTATCAGCTATAACCAGCTCTATATTGATGTAGAGTGCTGGGGGAACTTGGCCCATAACGCTCATCTCGCCCTAGGGGAGGGTGGTAAGGGCACTCAGGTGATTGTACTCGGGGATCTCATCCACAAAGAATGGGAGCGGGAAGGCAAGACCGAATCTCGGATTGTGGTTCGAGCAACGCATATCGGGGTGGATATGCGCAAATATGCCTGTCGCTATCACCGCAGTGAGTTGGATAAAGCCCGGAGAGCCGAAACCGTGAGCATTGAGCCAGAGAGCGAACAGATTGTGCGCGACGTCATTCAGCTCGATGAGGTTAACGCTAAGGAAATCACAACCCCTACGAGTAAAGGGAGAGCTCATACGCCAACCGTTGTGAGTGCCTAGGCATTGCCCATCTATAAGACCGACATGAGGTATCGGTCTTATAGATGATGTGGTGCGCTTTTTTTTGTAGTGATGTACTGTTTTGGGTGATCTGATAGTTATAAAACGATTGACATATAAGGGGCAGATAACGTGGGTGAATTCATCTATACGATGAAGAATGTGCGCAAAGCCATTGGCGATAAAGTCATCTTGGACAATGTGACCATGGCTTTCTACCCAGGCGCAAAGATCGGTGTGGTAGGACCTAATGGTGCCGGTAAATCCTCCATCTTAAAAATCATGGCCGGGCTCGACCAGCCCTCCAATGGTGAGGCATTCCTCGACCCAGGTGCGACCGTTGGTATCCTCCTGCAGGAACCACCCCTGAACGAAGAAAAGACCGTCCGCGAGAATGTGGAAGAGGGTCTGGGCGAGATCTTTGAAAAGAAAAATCGTTTCGAGGCCATCGCCGAAGAAATGGCCACTAATTACACTGATGAGCTCATGGAAGAGATGGGTAAACTCCAGGAAGCTCTCGACGCTGCCGATGCCTGGGAAATCGATTCTAAAATCGAGCAAGCTATGGAAGCTCTGCGCTGTCCTCCCTCTGATGCGCCCGTCACCCACCTCTCCGGTGGTGAAAGGCGCCGTGTTGCTCTAGCCAAGCTGCTCCTCTCTGAGCCAGACCTGCTGCTTCTCGACGAGCCCACTAACCACCTCGACGCTGAATCCGTTCTGTGGCTCGAGCAGCATTTGGCCAAATACCCAGGGGCCGTTTTGGCGGTTACCCACGATCGGTACTTCCTAGATCACGTAGCTGGGTGGATTTGTGAGGTCGACCGCGGCAAGCTCTACCCCTATGAAGGTAACTATTCCACTTACCTCGAGAAGAAAGCTGAGCGCTTAGAAGTTGCTGGTCAAAAGGACCGTAAGCTGCAAAAGCGCCTGAAAGAAGAGCTTGCTTGGGTACGTTCTGGTGCGAAAGCTCGTCAGGCGAAGAATAAAGCGCGTTTGGCTCGCTATGAGGAAATGGCTGCTGAGGCCGAGCAATATAAGAAGCTCGACTTTGAAGAGATTCAGATTCCTACTCCACCCCGCCTGGGTGCCCAGGTGGTGGAGGTCAAGGACCTAGTCAAGGGCTTCGATGGTCGCACCTTGATTAAGGATCTCTCTTTCACGCTTCCGCGCAACGGTATCGTGGGTGTTATCGGCCCCAATGGTGTGGGTAAGACTACTCTCTTTAAAACTATCGTGGGCCTCGAGAGCCCCGATGCTGGTGAAGTAAACGTGGGCTCCACCGTGCAGCTGTCCTATGTGGACCAGGGACGTGAAAATATCGATCCAGAGAAAACCGTATGGGAAGTAGTCTCGGATGGTTTGGACTATATCCACGTAGGCCAGAACGAGATGCCCTCACGAGCCTATCTCTCCGCATTTGGTTTCAAGGGCGCCGACCAGCAAAAACCTTCTAAGGTTCTCTCCGGCGGTGAGCGCAACCGTCTCAATCTAGCGTTGACTCTTAAGCAGGGCGGGAACCTGATTCTGCTCGACGAGCCCACCAACGACCTCGACGTTGAAACCCTGTCCTCTCTGGAAAATGCTCTCCAGCAATTCCCAGGCTGCGCCGTGGTGATTTCGCACGACCGCTGGTTCCTAGATCGCACCTGTACCCATATTCTTGCCTGGGAAGGCAATGTTGCCGAAGGCCAGTGGTTCTGGTTCGAAGGTAACTTCGAAGATTACGAAAAGAATAAGGTGGAACGCCTCGGCCCCGAGGCCGCCCGCCCTTCGCGGGTAACGCACCGCAAGCTTACCCGCTAATGGATAACCGCCGTGAACACCCACGGCGGTTCTTTTTAAACCCAATCAGCCTCAACACTGTTAGCCTAGAGAGAGATTAATAACAGATGAGAAAGGCTCCACCTACGTTATGACCAGTGATAGTCACCACGGTGTACATATTGAAAAAATACCCACAAGATGGGGCGATTTTGATCAATTCCACCACATCACAAACTCTGCCTATATTGAATTGGCTCAAGAGGCTCGCCTCATTTACGCACAACGCGAATTTGGCAAGCGCGGACTCGATATTCCAGCTGCATTTGTGCGCAAGATTGAAGCTGAATACCTCCGACCCATCCTTTCCAATACCAAAGAGGTGACAGTAGAAACTCAGGTCATCGAGATTGGGAATACCTCCTTTTGTACTCGGCAAGTCATTAGAGATGCCGATGGGACAGTGGCATGCACCATCGACGTTGTTCAAGTGGCCGTCGATATTGTCACGGGGAGCCCGCGTCAGCTTAAAGATAGCGAAGTTAAGGTTCTTTCTCTTGCATAACAGCAATATATCCCTCGTTGTTACCGGAGGTTTAGGGGGACTTCGGTCCCTCATTGAGCGAGCGATACTTTTTGATGAGCACACATTCGTACGTCTTCAGCAAGTTGAATCAGGTGTCGAAGCTTTTGTACCCACGGGTTTTGGGGTACTTATCTCCAGAAGGGTGTCGGGCAGTATTAGCCGGAGTGGGGCGGTACTGCGCGCTGCTGACCTTTTCGGGCAAGGACCATACCCTACTCACGATGCCTCCTGGTCCGCGGGTGCGCTGCCTCGCGTCGAGGATTTTCAGCTGATCGACGAGATCCCCGCCGCTGCGGTTTATCAGCTCGCTACTCAAGGAAGCGCGCTGGCCCGACAATTCTCTGGTCCGCTTGGGCCACCACAATCGCTGATGAATCAAACCGTTATCACTGTGAGCAATGCCCACACCCAGGTAGAGATACCAATGCGAATGATTTTTGCTCTCCAAGCATTCGGACTCATTCCCACTGATAGCGCACCTATTGATATTCCGCGACACCTTCGCGTCTCCGGCTTAGGGGTGTGGATACGAGTAGACGCCCCCTATGGGAGCGCCTACTATACCTCTGCCGCAAATCTTTTGGGCCTTTAACGTTGGTTGATCAGCATATATGCTACCCGTGTCATATGAGAGTCGATAGCTTCACGAAGAGTGGGATCCAGATTTTCTTCTTCGTTAAGAGCGTTCGTCATCATCTCTAACCAACGTTTAGCCTCGACCTCTCCTATAGCAAAAGGTGCGTGACGCATCCGCAGCCTGGGATGTCCGCGGTTATCGCTATAGGTAGTGGGCCCACCCCAGTATTGTGCAAGGAAGGTCCTCAGACGCTCCTCGGCGCCCTCGAAATCGTCTGCAGGATACATTGGTCCGATGAGATCGTCAGTGCGAACCTGATGGTAGAAGCGGCGCACGACGCGGGTGAAAAACTCATTCCCACCCACTGCCTCGTAGAGAGTGCGGGGGTCTGTGTGGCTTGAGGGAGTATCGAGAGGAGAGGACATATTATTCATCTTCGATCTGATAGAAGTGACGGTAGGGTAGGGCAATATTGGCGGACCTTAGATTATTGAGTACACGTTGGTGAATATAGCGTTCGACGGTCCACTGCTTATCGGGGAGGGTGCGTACCCGGATGCGTAACTGGATATAATCCGCACCAATTTCGTTGACACCATCGATAAGCGGCTTATCCAAAATGAAACCCTTTAATTTCTCGGACTCGATGGCCTCGAGGGTGGTAGCCGCGAAGATCTCCATAGCACGCTCGATATCGGCGCGGTAGCTTATCGGCGCTGTGAGGTGAGCGATGGAATAATCTTGGCTGTAATTACCTATCCTCTGAATTTCACCGTTACGGATAAACCACAGTGTACCTTTGACATCGCGCACGGTAGTAAGGCGTAAAGATACCGCCTCGACTGTTCCGATTACTTCACCAGCATCGATAAAATCGCCCACCCCATACTGGTCCTCAATGAGCATGAAAATACCGGAAATAAAATCCTTCACCAATGTTTGGGCGCCAAAACCTAAGGCAACACCCGCGATGCCTGCAGAGGCAATTAGCGGGGCCACATTAACCCCGAGGATCCCTAAAATCGAAAGAGCCGCCCATGTCCACACGACAATACTCACTGCGCTTCGTGCGACGGAACTGAGAGTGCGGATCCGTGACTCACGCTGAGCCTGCTTCGTGACTTCCAGGGAGCTAAGAGCTTTGGTGAGCGCAGCGTATTCGTGCTGCGGTCTCGTCGAGCGGCTTAAGTGTACTTTCGCAGCTTTTTGGATGGCAAAGCGTAGTCCAGCGTGGAGAGCAACAGCTGCCACCAAGGTCAATATGATCTTGAGGGGAGCATTGACGAGCCAGTGCCAGATCACCGGGTGATCGGCTATAAATTGAGAAATTGTGTCCATGATTTACGCCATAGTAGTAAATATTCCCCGCCGCTTCTTAATAAGAGCAGCGACGGGGGAGTACGAGCTAGGCGGCATCGACAGCGCGATTTCTTATGGCGCGCTCCACCAGAGCCTGCTGCTCGGTAAGAATACGCCGGATACCGGCACTGATCGTATGTGAGTCGAGGAAGTTCTGGGTGCGCTTGACCCCTTCGGGGCTGATATCCCACGCGGGATACAGACCTGCGAGCACACCCTGGGCCACCTCGGAGGTGAGGTTATCCCATAACCATGGCACCTTTTCGAAGTATCGGTCATTGAGTTGCTGGAGCAGTTCTGGGCGGGCAAGACCCGTGAGTCCGGCCATTTTATAGCGCAGGGTGGTATTACTCAGCCGGTGGCCCTCTTCGGTGATTTCAGTAAAAACTGCAGCTTTATTGGTGGCGGTATTTTCAGATGCCCGCACTAAATGCGCATATAGTTTCCCCGTCGCCGAGGGATCAATGGTGCTCAGAGAAAGGATCTCTGCCTCCAGATCTGCCACTGCACCCGCCGCAACAAGCGCACGCAAGGCGCGCCACTGGAGTTGGTGATCGGCTACGAGCCCATTTAGTTCTGGTTCACCGTCGACGATGCTGCGCATGAGAGCCCGCCCCCTATCGTCTAAGGGGTTGGCGCACAGCTCTTGAACGAAGGCGAGTTGGGTATCAGATCCCGCTTCAGCGGCAGCAGCGGCGTCGATCAGTGCATTGCTGAAACGCGGTGCACCGGTGTCCTTGACCCACTGTGGATCGGCATAGACTTCGAGTGCCTGGGTGGCTTGGCCGAGAACGCGCTGGAGGACCGAGATTTCCGTTTCAATGGGAGCGCCGGTGATCACCAGGTCGACAAAGTCGCGGGCGCGCATGTCGCCTGCTCGTACCATTTCCCAGCACGCCGACCAGATAAGGGTGCGTGCCATGGGATCTGCAATTCGGTCGATATTTTTGGCAGCAAAGTCTCGAGAGTCCGCATCGAGCTTCATGAGACAGTAGGTGAGATCGTCGTCGTTAACGAGGACGAGATCGGCAGCTTGGTGGCCTATTAATTGGTCGAGTTCGACGCGCTCGCTGTCGATATCGACCTCGAGACGATCGGTGCGTACTACCTGCCCGTCGATCAACGAATAGAAGCCAATGGCAACGCGGTGTGTACGATATTCGCCGGCCCCTGGGTGCGCCCCAGACTGGGTAAGGGCGAAAGAGGTATAGCGATTATCCTGGACACTAAAATCCGCGCGCAGTTCATTAATTCCGGTAGTTTTGAGCCACTGCGCGGCCCAATCAGAGAGATCGCGTCCGGAACTGGCACTAAGAGCGTGTAAAAGATCAGCGAAAGTAGCATTACCGAAGGCATGATTGGCAAAGTGTTGGCGTACTCCAGCGAAGAATGCCTCACGGCCTACATAGGCCTGGAGCTGCTTGAGGACGGATGCGCCCTTGGCATAAGTTATGCCGTCAAAATTCTGTTCGGCGGTTTCCATATCGCTGGCATCGGTGGATATAGGGTGGGTTGACGGCAGCATATCCTGCTTATAGGCCCAGGCCTTGGTGTCGGTGGCAAAGGTGACCCACGCGGTATCGTATTGGGTGGCTTCCGACTGGGACACGCACGCGGCCCAGGTAGCAAAGGACTCGTTGAGCCAGAGGTCGTCCCACCACCGCATAGTAACCAAATCCCCAAACCACATATGAGCCATCTCATGCAGAATAGTTTCGCAACGTCGTTCGTAGGCGGTTCGTGTATTCTTCGAGGTGAAAATATACTCGTCGCGGAATGTGACAGCTCCGGCATTCTCCATGGCTCCCGCGTTGAATTCGGGGACAAAAAGCTGGTCGTATTTGCCGAAGGGGTACGCCATCCCAAAATTCTCATGGTAGAAGTCGAAGCCTTGCTTGGTCTCGAGGAAGATAGCATCGGCGTCCAGGTGATCACTTAAAGATTTCCGGCAGTAGATGGCCAACGGTATCTCTAACTCGGTGTGCTCAGCAGCAGGTGTCTCTTGGTGGTGGGTGAGAGTGCCGTGCCAGAGATCGGAGGCCATATGATAATCACCAGAGCATATGGCGACGAGGTAGGTAGACAGCGGGTAATCAATCTCGGAGGAGAAGGTTGCTACGCCCTTATCCGCTTCACTCATGACTTGCGGTGCATTGGTGATCACCTTCCAGTGCGCTGGGGCCGTGACATGGATGGAGTAGGTGGCTTTTAGATCGGGTTGATCGAAACACGCGAAGACGCGCTTGGCATCGGCTGGCTCAAACTGGGTATAGAAATATACTTCCTCGTCAACGGGATCAACAAAGCGGTGCAGACCTTGACCGGTATGGGAAAACTCCATGGTGGATACCACTGTGAGCTGATGGCTGCCCACCGAGAGATTATCGAGGGAGAGCCCGTTGGTAGCGTCGTACACGTTATCATTGCGCACAGCTTGGCGAGTGATATCCTCCCCATCCAACGTTACGCTGGACACCTCGGAGGCAACCAGATCGATGAAGGTGGATCCTTCCTCTTTGACCTCGAAATCAACAGTGGTGGTGGCGGGGAAGTGGGTATCACCAGTGATATCGATGTGGAAATCATAGTGCTTAATATGCAGCATTCGTGAGCGTTGAGCTGCTTCTACTTGAGTGAGATTGATAGAGGACATGATTCCTTCCACGTGGCTGATTATTAGTAGTCATTCTATTCTCCTCTAGGCGGGGTGCAAAGACTCGACGGTCATCGCTCGCCTGAGGCAAAAGGTCACTAGAGTGGTGATATACCCAGAAAATATAGAAAATACAGAAAATACAAGGATCAGAAAGGTCCCCTATGTCTACTCAATTGCTAAGTTTTTGGTTCGATGTCTCGTGCCCCTTCTGCTGGATCACCTCGCGATGGATTAAGGAAGTGGAAAAGGTTCGAGATATCGAGGTGACCTGGATTCCTATGTCGCTCTCGGTTCTCAATGAGGGCCGCGATCTCGACCCCGCATATATGCGCAAAATGGAGGCCAATTGGGGTCCTGCGCGCGTTTTTGCACAGGTTGCTGATACTCAACCTGAGAAAGTCGATGCCCTTTATACGGCACTCGGCACACTGATCCACCCAGGAGGTGAGGGTGCTAAGGAAGGTGACGGTGCCTACGATGAGCTCATTGTCAAAGCCTTGGAAGACGTTGGCTTAGATATATCTCTCGCCGATATTGCCCATTCCACCAAGGCTGATGAGAAATTGCGCGCCTACCATCAGTCGGCGATGGATGAGGTGGGCAATGATGTAGGGACCCCGGTAATCAAGTTGGGCGAGACTGCATTCTTTGGGCCAGTGTTGACGCGAATTCCACACGGGGAGGAAGCTGGCAGGGTTTTCGACGGTGCAATGGCGTTAGCGAATTACCCCCACTTTTTCGAACTGAAGCGCTCGCGGACAGAGTTCCCCGATTTTGATGAACGAAGAGGTTAGACTCATCGATATGCGTATTTATCTCGGAGCAGACCATGCTGGTTTCGCTATGAAAACACTCATCATTGACCATCTTAAGAATAATGGGCACGACGTCGTCGACTGTGGCGCCTTCGAATATGATGCCCTAGACGATTACCCTGCCTTTTGTCTCGCTGCGGCTAAGGCTGTGGTGGATGATCCAGGTTCCCTCGGCATTGTCCTTGGGGGGTCTGGAAATGGGGAGCAAATTGCTGCTAATAAGGTACCGGGTGCGCGCTGTGCTTTAGCGTGGAGTGTGGAGACGGCTAAGCTTGCCCGCGAGCATAATAATGCGCAACTCATTGGCATCGGCGGCCGGATGCATAGTGAACAAGAGGTTCTAGCCATCGTAGATGCTTTCCTAGCCCAATCATGGAGCGAGGAGCCCCGACATCAGCGCCGTATTGATATCCTGAGCGAATTTGAAGCAACCGGGCATTACCCAGAAGTGCCAGGAGCATAATAAAAAACCTCGAAGAGTAGTTCTTCGAGGTTTTTATTAAAAATCGAATCCGCCGCCGTCGAAAAATCCGCCGCCCATATCTCCGTCGAAAAATCCGCCACCGCCATCGTCGGGGAGAATATCGCCGTTACCTACAGTATCGCCACCAATATCGTGGCCGCCGTCGTAGGCGGCAGCGTCGGCGGCAGCGTCGGCGGCAGCGTCGGCGGCAGCGTCGGCGCCTGCCATTCCCCCAAACATGGATGAGAAGAGGACAGCCGAGCCCACGGCCCACATGCCCGTGTGTAGTGCACCCGCCCACCATGCGGTGGAGTACCAGCCGGCGGGAACCGGGCGCCCAGCCACCACACCACCTGGATAGTAATTGGGGGTGCGGTGCGTCGGGCGTGGGGAGGCGGTAATAGCCTGCCCCTCAAAGGTAATGGTACGCTCCTCGGTCACGCGACCGGCCTTTTGTTGCCCTTCGAGCAATGGGAGCGCGGGTCCAGCCGGTAGTTCCATGATCTCTCGAGCAGCTTGTATATAGTACAGACCCTCGAGGGCGGCCTCGCGAGCTAATGCTGCCTGTCTGGGAGTTTGGGCGGATTGAATTTGAGCGCTAGAGGCAGTGTGGCGCTCGGAGGCATCTGCAAGTGCTTGGGTGGAAGCCTTATCGGTACCAGATAGGGTCAGTATCTGGGAGCCCAGACGCTCATTCCAGTGCCGAGCTTCTGCGATGGCGTCGGAAAAGTCGGTAGCACTCAGTTCTGTGCTAGCGCTATTGCTGCGTAGGAGGACAACGATGAGAGCAATTATGAAGCCTAAGAGAATGGCGAATAACACAAATAATTCCTTGGATTGGTGTGAAAATCGTCTATTAATAAGAAGAACGTTTAACAGATAAAAAAGTTCCCCAAACGCGCCCAGTAGCACCGTTCGGGGATCGGATCAATTATAGGTTCGTCCTAAGAAACGCTATCCTTAGAGGGCTTCGCCGATTGTCGTTGATCGGTCCACTGCCTGATCTCCTCAGAGTCCCAGAGCGTGAGGCCGTGGTGCTTAGTCACTGGTTTGGGTGCGCGACCGCGACCGGCATAGCTTGTGAAGGTGCCCCTGGCGGTACCAGAAAACTGGGCGCACTCGATTGCGGTCCAGAGTTCGCGACCCGTATCAGCGTCAATGATGGTTGGCTTCATAGGAATAAATAATAATCCATCAAGGTCAAAAATAATAATACTTTACTAATTTATTATTTACTTCCCAGCTCAGCGAGATATATTCAGCATCGAGTGGTCTTTTTAGTGATTTTGCAGCGGTAGTAGCGGCAATGAGCAGTGCACGCCTGTGATGTAAAACGCCTTTATATGCGCCTACGTGTGCGCGTGGGCGTTAACTCGGCGGATACTGGGAAGGGTGGATGTGGCCGGTCGTGGGTCGCCCACCTTTACTCGGTCTTGTCGCGCGTGCTGCGTCCTCGAATTTTGCAAAATTTTCCGCTGTCGTTTAGGCTATTTCTGTGTTGCACAGAAGCGCAGCAAGTATATAGCAGAATATGGGAATGTCGTATAGTGGCTATTACCCCAGTCTTCCAAACTGGTGACGCGGGTTCGATTCCCGTCATTCCCTCCATAACTTAAGCCGCCTACAAGTAGACCACCGTCTTAGTAGTCGGCTTTTTTCTTTGCGCAACCCTCTTGGGCTATGAGGAAATAGCCCGCGTCAACGCCTGCAGTGTCGTCGAGGTTGTCAGGTCGAGAGGGACTATCCACAGGGTGGTTAGTGTATCAGCGGCCAAATATCACCGTCTGCGGCTTATCCCTATCTGTGTATTTAGGTGCGAGTCGTGGAGGCGGAAAGTACGGCGCGGCACGACATGCAATTCTCAAGTCTAAAATCTTCAAACCACTCCAGAAACTGTGGAGAAGTGGATCAAAACTAAAGTGCACGATGAACAGCGGTTTTGGTTTTTAATCTAATCCGTGGCACAATTCTTTACGTCGCTCAAAGCGGCTTGTCTGTTTAGGCAATCGGGACGTGGCGCAGCTTGGTAGCGCACCTGTTTTGGGTACAGGGGGTCGCAGGTTCAAATCCTGTCGTCCCGACCATAACCCCCGAGGAGCATATTTAACGAAATGCACCTCGGGGGTTTATAGTCAATATGCCCATATAATCTATATATAACAGGAGAGATCGCTCGTGAAGAGTTCCGTCGAAAAGCTGAACGATACCCGAGTCAAGCTGACTGTCGAGGTTCCGTTCGAGGAACTAAACAACGAGATCGACAAAGCTTATAAGGCTCTGGCCGCTCAGGTGAATATTCCCGGTTTCCGTAAAGGCAAGGCGCCACGCAAGCTTATCGACGCTCGCTTTGGACGCGGCCCAGTTTTGGAGCAGGTCATTAACGATATGCTGCCCGTACGCTACCAGCAAGCTGTAGCAGACAATGATCTGGCTGTTATCGGTCAACCCGACGTAGACGTTACCAAGATGGAAGACGGCGAACTCATCGAGTTCACTGCTGAGGTTGATATCCGCCCAGAGATCTCCCTCCCAGACTTCTCCGCTATGTCTGTTGAAGTACCAGCATTGAGCGATAACGCAGCCGAAGAGGCTGTGGAGGCGGAAATTGATCGTTTGCGCGAGCGCTTCGGCGAGCTTAGCGATACCCGACGCAAGCTCAAGACCAACGACTTCGCGATCATCAACCTGGTAGCTAGCGTTGACGGTAAGGAGATCGAGGAGTCCAAGGCTGATGACCTCACCTACCAGGTAGGCCAAGGCGATCTCATCGACGGCCTCGATACCGCTCTGCGCGGACTGAAGACCGGCGAAGAAGCCGAGTTCACCACAACACTCAATATCGCCGAGTATAAAGACCAAGAGGCCACCGTGAAGGTGACTGTCGTACAGACCAAGGAGCGCAAGCTGCCTGAACTCAATGACGAGTTCGTGCAAGAAGCCTCTGAATTTGACACGGTCGATGAGTTGCGCGAATCAACCGCTTCCCAGGTAGACGATCGCCTGAAGGCAGAGCAAGCCTCCGCCATCCGCGACGCTGTCTTAGAAGCAGCACTCAAGCAGTCAGAGTTCCCATTGCCTGAGTCCTTGGTTAAGGAGCAAGCCGAGAACGCTCTGCGCGGTACCTTCGGAGAAGCTGCTTCCAACGAGGCTGTTATCGATGAATACCTCAAGTCACAAGGTTCTTCCCTGGAGCAGTTCAAGGCAGAGGCTCATGAGAACGCCGAGAAGAATGTTCGCAACCAGCTCTTCCTAGACGTGTTGGCCGAGCAAGAAAATCCTGAAGTATCCCAGTCCGAGCTCACCGATCATATTCTGTTCACTGCGCAGGCCTATGGCATGGACCCGAACCAGTTCGTGCAGTCCTTACAGCAGGCTGGCCAGATCGGAGCGCTCTTTGCTGACGTCAAACGCGGTAAGGCCCTTGCGGCTGCTATCTGTCGTGTCACCGTCACCGACGACTCCGGCGCCAGCATTAACCCCGAAGACTACTTTGGTCTCGAGGACGAGCCCGAGGAAGAAGAAAACTAAAGCTCTCCCCATAGCCCGGAAGATTTCCCATTACCAGTAGCTGGGAAATCTTCTGGGCTTTTTCCTTAGCTATCCGCTTATAGCGAACAAGGAGGTGTATTACCCTTCTTGGGCGGTAAGGTGGAAGAAACTAGAGAAATTTCACGATACAAGGAGTTTAATCATGAGCGAGCAGTTAACGACGATGTCCGCCCAGCCGGGTTTAAATTTAGGCGATTCCGTATTCGAGCGTCTCTTACGCGAGCGGATTATTTTCCTCGGTACCGAGGTGAACGACGAGATTGCCAATAAGCTCTGTGCGCAAATTCTGCTGCTCTCCGCAGAAGATCCCACGCGCGATATTTCGCTCTATATCAACTCCCCTGGTGGCTCCGTCACTGCGGGTATGGCCATCTATGACACCATGAAATATTCGCCGTGTGATATCGCAACCTATGGCATGGGGCTTGCAGCTTCGATGGGTCAATTCCTGCTGTCCGGTGGAACCCCAGGCAAGCGCTATGCGCTGCCCCATGCGCGTATCATGATGCACCAGCCATCGGCAGGTGTTGGTGGTACCGCTGCTGATATCGCTATTCAAGCCGAACAGTTCGCCCAAACTAAGCGCGAAATGGCAGAACTGATTGCTGAGCACACGGGCCAGTCCTTTGAGCAAATCACCAAGGACTCGGATCGTGACCGTTGGTTTACTGCCACAGAGGCTAAAGAGTACGGCCTCGTGGACCACGTCATCACTCTGGCACAGGGCCCGATTGCTAACTAGAAGCACACCGTAAAAGGAAATTGGAGAAATGAATTCTATGAAACACGGCCTCGAGATGCCTTCCGCCCGTTACGTGCTTCCCAGCTTCGTGGAGCAGTCGGCCTATGGGACAAAAGAAACCAACCCCTATGCCAAACTGTTCGAGGAACGCATTATCTTCCTGGGCTCGCAGGTGGACGATACTTCAGCTAATGATATTATGGCGCAGCTCCTCGTCCTTGAAGGTATGGATCCGGACCGAGATATCACCATGTACATCAATTCGCCCGGCGGTTCTTTTACCTCGCTGATGGCCATTTATGACACCATGCAGTATATCCGACCCGATGTGCGGACCGTGTGCCTCGGCCAGGCAGCATCCGCAGCCGCGGTACTACTCGGTGCCGGCGCCCCAGGTAAGCGTGCAGCCCTACCAAATGCCCGTATCCTCATTCACCAGCCCGCTACCGAGGGCTCACGCGGCCAAGTTTCTGATTTGGAAATTCAGGCTGCCGAGATCGAGCGCATTCGAACCCAAATGGAGCAGACGCTAGCCCGTCACACCGGACGCACACCGGAACAGATTCGCATCGATACAGACCGAGATAAAATTCTCACCGCAGCAGAGGCCAAGGATTATGGTCTTATTGATGAAGTCTTCGACTATCGCAAGCTCAATCCGTAGACTCTTGCTAGAGCCAGCCCGCCACGTGGATATTCCCGTGGCGGGTTGTTTCGATGCTGCCTCATCCAGGTAGCATCGACTAAAGTAAGTAGAGCACCCTTCAACGATGTGAAAGCGAAATCTTTATCTCTTATGACAACGCACAAGCACAGTAGCTCTGACCTCCTCAAGTGCTCTTTCTGTGGAAAGAGCCAAAAGCAAGTGAGAAAACTCATTGCTGGCGGTGGCGTATTCATTTGTGATGAATGTGTGGAGCTGTGTAATGAAATCATGGAGGAGGAGCTAGGATCCGGCCATGAGAGCGAGGAAAAGGATTCCAGTCTACCTAAGCCCTCGCAAATCTCTGCCTTCCTCGACGAATTTGTGATTGGACAAACCGCTGCCAAGCGCACATTGAGTGTGGCAGTGTACAACCACTACAAGCGAATCAAAGCAGAGGAAACCCGCTCGCTGTCTTCGCGCAAGGCTGAAGAAGAGACGGAGCTCGAGAAGTCGAATATTCTTCTGCTTGGCCCCACCGGATCCGGTAAGACATATTTGGCGCAAACCCTGGCGCGCAAACTCGATGTGCCCTTTGCTATCGCCGATGCCACAAGCCTGACTGAGGCTGGCTATGTGGGCGAAGACGTTGAGAATATTTTGCTGAAATTACTGCAAGCGGCTGATTTCGATGTGGAGCGGGCTCAACGCGGAATCATCTACGTTGACGAGATTGATAAGATTTCACGCAAATCCGAAAACCCCTCAATCACCAGGGATGTGTCCGGTGAAGGCGTCCAGCAGGCATTGCTAAAAATTCTCGAAGGAACGGTGGCTGCCATTCCGCCCCAAGGTGGACGCAAGCACCCCAATCATGAACTTATTCACATGGATACGTCAAAGATTCTCTTTATCGTGGCAGGTGCTTTTGCCGGCCTCGACAAGGTCATTGAGGAACGAGTATCTAAGCGCAGCCTAGGCTTCGGCGCTGATATTAAGAGCCGGGAGGAACGGGAGAACTCTGATATTCTGCGCCAGGTTCAGCCAGAAGATCTGGTTAAATTCGGCCTCATCCCAGAATTTATTGGCCGCTTGCCCATCGTGGCGTGGGTCGATCACCTTGATAAGCAATCATTGGTAGATATCCTTACCAAGCCGCGCAATGCTTTAGTTAATCAGTACCGTCGTCTCTTCGAGATGGATGGTGTCAATCTTGAATTTGAGCCGGAAGCCTTAGAAGTTGTGGCTGAGCAGGCTCTAGAGCGTAAAACCGGAGCTCGTGGCCTGCGCGCCATCATGGAGGAGATCCTCGGGGAAACTATGTTTGAAATTCCCGACTCCTCAGATATCTCTCAAGTTGTGATCACAGCAGAGGCGGCCCGCAAAGAGGGCTCACCGAAGATCGTCAACGCCGACCCCTATCAGTTCATCGCCTAAAAGAGATCAGATCCGAAGTTGTAGTTTTCGCTCCCAGTGTCATAGTGAGGAAAATCCAATACCTCGCCGGTCTCCAAATTGGCACTGGAGCTTAAATAAGAGGTTTGCTCTGGGGTTTTGAGATGTGAGGTGAGGAAGGCCAACACGCTGTCAGCGGCCATGCGCGCCATTCCTTGAGTATTAGCTTCGTTGAGCAGATCCACGTTATACAGATTAATGGTGGTCTCATGGGTGATCACGCGGAAAACGGCGAGCGAAGAAATGAGCGTAAATACGTCCTGGGCTGAGATACCGGGGCGGAATGCTCCGGCGTCCTGACCGAGCATCAGGAGTTTGTCCAATTGGAGAGTGATCGCTGATTGGTCCATGAGTGGGGGGAGTTCATGGATATGGAGGTAGTGCATGATATTTTCCAGGCACAGAAGGCGAATTGCCTCCGGGTGCTGACAGAAGCGAGTAAATACTGCTTCTACCACCTTGCGAACGCCGTCGACTGGCACCTGAGAATCTAACTCGAGCTCCTCAACGGGAGGTCGGAGGTAGTGGATGCAGAGGGCGAGGCTGCGGTGGTAGAGCCCCTTTTTATCGCCGAAGTGATAGTGAATCATGCGCTTGGACATGCCAGATTCTTTAGCAATAGCTTCGAGTTTCGTATCGGTAAACCCCAGTTCGGAGAATTTCTTTAGAGCGATATCGAGAACGAGTTCAGGTGTAGCTTCGGAGACGGAAGAATCTGAGGCCGCCTGGGGCTCCGAGGGATGAGTGATGGCCTTGTCCTTGGACACTCCGGATCTCCTTGGGTTGAATGGGATATAGATGATAGTCAGGGAGAAGCGCAATAATCGTGGATTATCCCTGATAATGCGGTGACATAAGTCGATGCGATCGTCGAAGCGATCGCGAAAGAGATCACCGTAAAAACTAGGCTTCTGCCCTAAATGTAATTTAGCTGATGAGTCTTCTTTTGTACTTATGGGAACCGTTGCGTCCTATTATAGGACGTCTTTCGGGGGTGATTTTCAACTTTTCGGCCGGTAGTTAAGAAATTTTTGGGAAATAGTTCTTCGTTTCTCAGATAGCATGTTTTATTGACAATGGGGTGTGAGCAATCTCTTAGCGGCAATAGCTGGCATTCGGGGCTTCTTCTAGTTTTTCCCTCACCACACTATTAGGCTGAAAGTTGTCATGTGCGCGCCAACTATGCGCCGACGCCTTATTGCCTAAGACAGGTAGATCAACCAGTCTTTAACTATTTTCCCAAGGAGTATCCATGAGTCATCAGACTAAGAAGATCGCCGTTACTGGTGGAGCAGGTCAAATTTCCTATTCGCTTCTGTGGCGCATTGCCAACGGCGATGTCTACGGCCCCAACACCCCTATTGAGCTGAACCTTCTGGAGATCCCACAGGCAGTCGGTGCCGCTGAGGGCGTAGCTATGGAGCTCAACGACTCAGCCTTCCCCCTACTGAAGAAAGTGACTGTCAGTGATAAAGCCGACGTGGCCTTCGACGGCGTCAGCGCAGCCTTCCTGGTTGGTGCTAAGCCACGTGGTGCCGGAGAAGAGCGCGCTGATTTGCTCGCTGCCAACGGCAAGATATTTGGACCACAGGGCAAGGCCATTAACGACCATGCTGCCGATGATATTCGCGTTCTGGTCGTGGGTAACCCCGCCAATACCAATGCGCTCATCGCTATGCATGCCGCCCCTGATGTCCCCAATGACCGCTTCAATGCCATGATGCGCCTCGACCATAACCGCGCTATTTCTCAGCTTGCTGAGAAGCTCGACTGCGATAAGACCGAACTCGAAAAGGTCGTTGTGTGGGGTAACCACTCCGCTACTCAGTTCCCGGATATCACCTATGCCACCATGGGAGATAAGAAGCTCACCGATCTCATCGACCACGAGTGGTACGTTGACCAGTTCATCCCACGAGTAGCTAAGCGCGGCGCTGAGATCATCGAGGTTCGCGGCAAATCCTCAGCCGCCTCTGCTGCATCATCCGCCATCGACCATATGCACGATTGGATTAACGGCTCCAAGGGTTGGGCTACCGCCGCAATTCCATCCGATGGCTCCTATGGTGTGCCCGAGGGCATTATCTACGGTTTCCCCACAATCTCCCACAATGGACAGTGGGAGATTGTGCAGGATCTCGAGCTGTCCGAGTTCCAAAAAGAGCGCATTGCTGCCAATGCCAAGGAGCTGCAAGAAGAACGCGACGCTGTCGCTGACCTGCTCAAGTCCTAGCGAGTAGATGAGATGGTGCCCAGGGTTTTCCTCCTGGGCACCTTTTCTTTGTCCCCCATAGGGAATTATCTAAGATGGTGGGCATGGCTGAAAATAATCGTGCAGATAAGTTGCCCAAAAATTGGGACCCGCAAGCGGTCGAATCCGAGTTATATGAGAATTGGGTCAACAAGGGATATTTCACCCCTGATGCCCACTCTTCAAAGCCCGGCTACTCCATTATGATTCCGCCGCCCAATGTCACCGGCCAACTGCATATGGGCCATGCCCTCGACCACACCCTGATCGATGTGGTCGCTCGCCGCAAGCGCATGCAAGGCTATGAGGTCCTCTGGATGACAGGTATGGACCACGCTGGTATTGCCACCCAGTCCAAGGTGGAGGCCAAACTCTTCGAGGAGGAGGGGAAGAAGCGCTGGGATTATGAGCGCGATGAGTTTATCGCCAAGGTCTGGGAGTGGAAAGAGCAATTCGGCGGAACCATTGGCACCCAGATGCGCGCCTTGGGTGACTCAGTTGACTGGTCGCGCGAACGCTTCACCCTAGATGCGGGGCTATCGCGCGCTGTGCAGACTATTTTCAAAAGCCTTTTCGATCGTGGCTTGATTTACCAAGCTAATCGCCTCGTCAACTGGTCTCCAGTACTGGAAACAGCTATCTCCGATATCGAGGTCGTGTACAAGGACGTCGAGGGTGAATTAGTGTCCATCCGTTATGGCTCACTCAACGATGATGAACCCCACGTTATCGTAGCCACCACGCGGGTAGAAACAATGCTTGGCGACGTCGCCGTGGCCGTACACCCCGAAGACGAGCGATACCGAGAGTTGGTGGGCACCACTTTGCCTCACCCATTTCTCAACGATCGCCAATTGATCGTTATCGCCGATGACTACGTCGATCCTGAATTTGGCACCGGCGCTGTCAAGATCACCCCCGCTCACGATCCCAACGACTACGCCATGGGTCAGCGACATGATCTGGAGATGCCCAATATTTTCGACTCCACGGGGCATATTGCTCATACTGGCACTGAGTTTGATGGCCTGGATCGTTTTGAGGCGCGGGTAAAAATCCGTGAGGCACTTGCCGCACAAGGGCGCATTGTCAAGGAGCAACGCCCCTATATTCACTCGGTAGGTCACTCCGAACGCTCCGGAGAACCCATCGAGCCGAGGCTGTCACTGCAGTGGTACGTCAAGGTTGATGAACTTGCTCTCATGGCGGGCGATGCAATTCGAGAGGGCGATACCGTTATTCACCCGAAGTCAGCGGAGCCGCGCTATTTCGAGTGGGTCGATGATATGCACGACTGGTGCATTTCCCGCCAATTGTGGTGGGGCCACCGTATTCCCATCTGGTACGGCCCGAATGATGAGATTGTCTGTGTTGGTCCCGATGAGCAACCCCCAGCAGGCTACACACAGGACCCCGATGTTTTGGATACCTGGTTCAGTTCGGCACTGTGGCCGTTTTCCACCCTAGGTTGGCCGGAAAATACCCCAGAATTGCAGAAATTCTATCCCACCTCGGTGCTCATGACCGGTTACGATATTCTTTTCTTCTGGGTCGCCAGAATGATGATGTTCGCGACCTTCGCATCGTCGATAAGTGAAGAGACCCTCAATGGTGGGGCAGCGGGGCGCCCGCAGATACCATTTACCGATATCTTCTTACACGGACTGGTGCGCGACGAGCACGGCCGCAAGATGAGTAAATCGCTCGGTAATGGCATCGACCCCATGGACTGGGTGCGCGATTACGGCGCCGATGCACTGCGCTTTACCCTAGCTCGTGGTGCCAACCCTGGCGTAGATTTGCCTGTTGGAGCCGATTCCGCTCAAAGCTCGCGAAACTTCGCCACCAAACTCTTCAACGCCACCAAATTTGCACTCCTCAACGGTGCTCGCATTGGTGACCTTCCCGCCCGCGAGGAGCTGACAGACGCCGATCGATGGATCCTAGACCGCCTCGAAGACGTGCGCGACCACGTTGATTCCTATCTTGACCGCTATCAATTCGCCAAAGCTCACGAGCTGCTGTACCAGTTCACGTGGGGAGAGTTCTGCGACTGGTATCTCGAGATCGCCAAGGTGCAGATTCCGCGCGATTTCTCCCAGGCAAGTCCTAGCGAGCAGCAGCGTGGCAAGAATACCCAGGTAGTTTTAGGTCGCGTGCTCGATGCCGTGCTGCGATTGCTCCACCCAGCTATGCCGTTCGTGACTGAAACCTTGTGGAAGGCTCTTAGCGATGAGGAATCACTGGTTATCAGTGCCTGGCCCACCACAGAGCTCACCAATGGGGGAGCACCGCGGGATGATATCGCAGCTCGTCGGATCGCAGATATAGAAAAACTCGTCACCGAAATTCGCCGCTTCCGTTCCGATCAAGGCGTTAAACCGAGCCAAAAGGTACCCGCTGCTGTTGATTTCGCCGCCGCTGACCTGATTGATCAAGAAACCGTGGTGCGTACCCTCGCTAAACTCGATCACCCGAATGAGGATTTCCAGGCCTCAGCCACCCTCGAGGTGCGCTTAGAGGCGGGAACAATAACGGTCTCCCTCGATACCTCTGGAACCGTGGACAAGGAAGCAGAGTGCAAGCGCTTAGAGAAAGATCTCGCCTCAGCTACCAAGGAATTGGAAGGAACCACGAAGAAACTCTCCAACGAGGCCTTCCTCGCTAAGGCTCCAGATGCTGTGGTGGAGAAGATTCGCACTCGCCAGCACCTCGCTGCGGAAGAAGTAGCTAGGATCAGCCGCAAACTGGAAGAGCTACGCTCATGAGTTCACCCTCCGACCAGCCAGATACCAGCCAAGAAGCGGGCTATGCGCACCTTGCTGAAGCAGATTTAGGGGGTGAGGATTTCCAGGTCAGTGCCGCGCTTGCCGGTGAGGAAGGCGAGCCTGTGACCTTAGGTGATCTCACCCTTAAGGAGTCGGGCCTCGAGTTGCCATTGACGATCGCAGCGAAACCCGAGCCGCCAGCCCTCGAGATCACTCATGAGGATATGCGCGCGCTTAAAGAGGTCGAAGCCGAGCTTGACCAGCGTTTCAATGAAACAATAATCGATCCGACCTTAGATCGGATCGAATTCCTCATGGATCTCCTCGGACACCCAGAGCGCAGTTTTCCAGCTATCCACATCGCTGGCACTAACGGAAAAACCTCCACAGTTCGAATGGTGGAATCACTACTTCGGGCTTTCCACCGGCGCACTGGGCGCACCACGAGTCCGCATTTGCAGTTGGTTACTGAACGCATTGCTATCGATGGACGCCCGATCCACCCCCGCGATTATGTGCGTATTTTCGAAGAAATCCGCCCCTACGTGGAGATGGCTGATGCCCACAGCGAGGCAGCTGGAGGGCCAAAGCTCTCCAAATTTGAGGTCCTCACAGCCATGGCCTATGCAGCCTTTGCTGATGCTCCGGTGGATGTGGGGGTAGTAGAAGTCGGTTTGGGGGGTCGGTGGGATGCCACCAATGTGATCAATGCTGAGGTGGCCGTGATCATGCCCATAGGCATCGATCACACAGAATACTTAGGGGACACCATCGCCAATATCGCCCAGGAGAAAGCGGGGATTATTAAAACTCGATGGGATCTCGACGATCTACTCGCCCCTAAAGAAAACGTTGCTATTATCGCTGAACAAGAGCCCGAAGCGATGCGGGCGATCTTGGAGTATGCCGTAGATATCGACGCATCAGTCGCTCGGGCAGGGCAGGAATTTTCGGTCATAGAATCCCGCGTTGCTGTCGGAGGTCAGCAACTCACCCTACGCGGACTGGCGGGAGACTATGAGGACATTTTTCTACCACTCTCAGGTGAGCACCAAGCTCGCAATGCAGCTGTAGCCCTCGCCGCGGTGGAGGCCTTCTTTGGGGCCGGCCCTGGCCGCAGCCTCGATCTCAACACGGTAAAGGAAGGCTTCGCCACAGTTCAAAGTCCGGGTCGGCTGGAGCGGGTTCGATCGGCCCCCACAGTATTTATCGACGCCGCCCATAATCCCCACGGGGCGCGTGCACTCGCAACCGCTCTCGAGCGAGACTTTGACTTCCAGCGTCTTATCGGAGTGCTAGCGATCTTAGGCGACAAGGACGCCCGAGGAATTCTTGCAGCTCTAGAGCCCCACCTCGATGAGATCGTCGTCACCCAAAACTCCAGCCCAAGGGCCCTTGATATGAGGGATCTTTACGACCTCGCGGTGGGAATTTTCGGCGAAGAGCGAGTCCATACGGCTCGCGGTCTCGATGGTGCCATTGAATTAGCCGTAGGATTAGCTGAAGACGCCGATATCCAATCTGGTTCAGGGGTTCTTATTACTGGATCAGTTGTAACCGCCGGTGAGGCACGTACCCTGTTTGCAAAGGAGCCAATCTAATATGGCAGAAAACCCCGCCCCCGTTGGCCCCTTAGGAATGGGGCACAAGCCCGTCAACGATCCCCTCAAAGGCCTTCGCGGCGTGATGGCGGGGGCCATGGGGATGGAATCTATTACGTTCTACCTCGTCCTCACCGTCATTCTACGGGTGGATAACGGGGCCTACTGGACCACCTTTAACTGGGTATCGGTTGTGGTTGTCGCCACGGCGATGCTGGTCATGAGCTTCTTGCAGGGAAAGACATGGGCAATTCCAGTCAATATTGGGCTTCAGGTGCTGGGCATTCTCGGATTCTTTATCCACCCATCAATGGGCATTATAGGTATCTTCTTCGCTCTCGTGTGGTGGTATATTCTGCACCTGCGCAAGAATCTACTTGAACGTATGAAGCGCGGACTCTTGACCACCCAGCACCTTTAGCATTCCCTAGAATAGTGTTTCCTAGAAGCGGAGAAGCTGGGGGTTCCGCTGAATAAAAGCGATGATGCCACCTATCAACCCTAGCCCCGACAGAACGCTCAAAATGATGCCGATAATGCTCGAGGTTGAGGAAGTCTGGGCTCCAGGCTTCTCACCACGTCCATCGTCTTCATTCTTGTCCTCCGGCTCCGACTCCGGGCGCCTATCCAGAGTGAAGGCATCAACGAGCGAAGCGTCTGCACTGTTATAGGTGCTCAAAGTCAGCGTCTGAGAATCCACCTCAAGATGGGAGAAATCCGGGGTGGAATCTTGATTGCTGATCGCAACAAATTCCTCGCTTCCTTTCGGCTGCGCAAAATTCGCACCAGTAGGGGAATTTAGCGTCACATAGATGACCTCATTAGCCTCACCAGGTTCAGCTTTTTTGGCAACTCGCAGTGTCTGTCCGGGCCGTGGGGCAAAGCCAGGAGCTGGAGGAACCACCTCAGCACCCTTTAAAAGATGTGTGCGGGTATAGATATCCGCACCGCCAGAAAGCACGAGATCCACGTTGAGCTCCTCGAAGAGAGGACCAAGCTCGGCGCGAACCCGAGTATCAGAGGTTGCGGCCGAATATGGGGGACGCTGGAGCCCAATAATGATCCACTCATGCCCAAACCCGTGGGCTGTGACGGTTTGGCGCAGCCACCCCTTCAGCGTTGCCCAGTCATTGCCAGTCAGAGGTTGATTGCTTAGGTTGAGGCCGATATAGAGGGCGGGGCCGGCGGAGAAATAATAATTTCGAGTGGAGCGCCCCACGCCATTAAAGCTTTCATGAGGGAGCGAAAAATAATAATCAAAATCGGTATTAGGGCTAGACGTGTCGTCGGCAAGCGGCGCAGTTTGCAGACGTGGCATTACCGAGTTGTCGAGAAAGGCTGGGTATTGGGTGCGCGCATAATTCGGATTATTAACTTGGTTACCCAGTGTGAGCAAGGTCGTGGCATTCTCAGCAAAGCCCTCCGCGCGGGCTAATGCCTGCTGCCATTTAGTTCGATCAACGTCGATATCCCGGGCTCCGATTTTAACGTCGCCGAAAACGAGAGCATTAAATTGATCGGCTGAGCCCGTCGTGAAGTAGCGCACCTCGGTCCACTTCGTAGCGCCAAAACCAATGCGATAGGCGTAGCGGGTATCAGGCTGCAGTCCCTCAAAAGTGAAATAGGACTGCGCGCCCAAGAGCTTTTTCTGCGCGTCGCCGTACGCTGCACTGGGGCGAAAATACCCGTTATATAAGTTTGAGGCTTTATCCCACTGAACCTGGATGCGGCCGGTTTCGCCATGTTGGAAACTCAGGCGTGCTGAGGAAGCATTAGTGCCAGGTAGTAAAACCAAGGACGATACCTCGGGGGCTGGTGCCGCCTGGACGGGGGTGAGCAGGGAAGAGCTGAGCGCAAAGCTCGTGAGCGTTGCGGTGAAAAGACGCGTGCGCATAATTCCTTCATATTCGCTATGGGTGGCTGGACGAGGTGAAATAAGGATATCTTAATTGCGCTGGAAAAGACCAGGAAATACCCCATCCTACGATTCTCGAACTCACCATTAAAAAAGGCTAAAATCAGAACGCATGAACGAACGTACACTCATTCTCATTAAGCCCGACGGCGTCGCCCATGGCCATATCGGTGAGATCATCAGTCGCATCGAGCGCAAAGGGCTAAAGATTATAGCTTTGGATTTGCGCTTGGCCAGCGAGGACACCGCCAAGCAGCACTATGCAGAGCATGCGGATAAGCCCTTCTTTACCGAGCTTGTCGATTTCATTACCTCCGGCCCCCTGGTTGCTGGTGTCATTGAGGGGCCGCGAGCAGTGAGCGCCTGGCGACAATTAGCCGGTGGCACCGATCCTGTGGCCAAGGCAACGCCCGGTACAATCCGCGGTGACTTTGCCCTCGAGGTGAATTCCAATGTCGTTCACGGCTCCGACTCGGTTGAATCGGCAGCCAGAGAGATCAAGATTTGGTTCCCCCACCTCTAGAAAGATAAAGCCCAGGATTACCCTGGGCTTTATCTCTTCTTGAATATCGAAGTTAGCTGAGAATAACCTCTGCGAGCATAGTACCTGTAGGTTGTTCCGAACCCGTCATGGGTTCCTCCGTGAGGATCACTTTGACCGTGTGACCATCAAGGGGCATCCACACAGACTGGTGGTCTTCCGGACCAATGACTCCGGCGCTGATCATTTCACCGGCCTGGGTTTGGCTCCACACCTGAATACCCATACCGGGTTGTGTCGCCGCCGCCCCCTGCACCATGGCGCCGGCTTTTTCCATCTGCTTCGAGGCCACAATATCGAGCTGAGCACCGGCCGCATTGACGGTAACCTTCGCCATATCTTCAGATTTCATGATTTCATGCATCTCTGCATGTGGATCTCGGTAGTCCACGGGGGCGGTGGATGGGTTTGTCGACTGGGTTATAGTCGGCACGATCAGCGAGCCGCCGATCACCAGCACGCTCACGGCTGCTAACGAACCCGCGATCATGCCAGAACGATAACGTAGTCCGCCAGGCTTTAGCGTCCGAGGAAGGGGGAGAGGGGCAGCAGGTCTGGTCTCTCGGATCACCGATATATCGGTATCGGCTGGTTCTGAGGCATCCTCACGTGCCAGTTCCGCAAAAATAGCAGCTTTTAGCGAATCGCTCGGCATATGCGGAGGAACCGCTTCAAGAAGAGTTTCGTCTAGAAATTCCTCGTCTGAAGATCGGAGATCTTTATCGCACATAGTGTCCTCCTTCCGGGGTTGAAAGCAGTGCTTGACGGAGTTTCTTAAGGCCATCGCGCACTCGGGTCTTAGCAGTCCCCAAGGGGATATTGGTATGGGCGGCTAGTTCGGGATTGGAAAGGCCACCGAAATAAGATAGGAGCAGAGCGCTACGGTGGGGCTCGCCCACCCGATCGATTGCCCTCCTCAAACGTACAGCTTCGACGCTTGCCAAAGCGGCATCCTCGACACTGTCGAAACGAGTAACGGCATTAAGAGTGGCATCTTTGTGCTCTCGTGACATCTCAGCAGTCATGGAACGCAAACGATCAATCGCGCGGGACCGAGCCATTCTGAGTACCCACGTGCGGGCTGCCGCTTTTGCTGGGTCAAAGCTACCGGCTTTCCGCCATATTTCGATAAAGACCTCTTGAGCGACTTCTTCAGCTAACTGCGGGTTGCGCAATATATGCATACAGACACCCATGACATTCGGCGAAAGTTCGTCATAAAGATCACTGAAGGCACGTTTATCGCCTGCAGCAACGCGCTTAAGCACATCGTCATGGGTGGGGTGCATAGTTTCTGATTGTAAACTCAGATCTGCTAACTCGCCTATCGACGCGCGCACAGACCTGAGATCCTCGCTGGCTGGAGGGGTATAGATCTATTTTTCTTTATCCATTTTGTCGGACTCCATCTTATCCATTTTGTCCATCTTGTCGGACTCCATCTCATCCATCTTGTCCATTTTGTTGGAGTCCATTTTGTCCATCTTCTCCATGGTATCTGACTCTGTAGTGACGGCGGGTGTGCTGGTTGCATCATCACCACAGGCGACGAGCCCAGTGGAAGTGATGGCCATGGCGATGGTGGTTGCTGCAAATTTACGTGAAATCATGAAAACTCCTTAGAGAGCTAACGAGGTGGGAATAGTGGTACGAAGTTTTCTCTCAGCCTGTACGTGCAGAGCAAGGACTTTCTAAGAGAACAAGCACAGCACGGAAAGTGCTTGCCTTTTAGGTAACTTCATATCTATAGGTACGGAGAGCTCGGCACAACGGATTGCGCTTGTGTTAAAAAAAGTTCTTCGCTTTCGCACTTAGGCTCCCATAGGAATGATTGAACAGCGGTGGAGCATATATTTTCTCGTCTTCTATTCATCCTATAAGTGCACGTCAATAAGGTTCTTCCGAAGGGGGCCTGGAAGGGGTCTTGCAACGAGAATCAATCTCTTTCCTTTAGTTCTCCGAATATATGGGTAACGGCCTTTCACAACGATTCTCGTTATTTGGGTGAAAGCTACGTTGAACCATCATCTTCACCATATAAAAGGACACCCTATGATTTTCTCCATGGTCTTTATTGGCCTCCTCGGCGGTATTCTCACCAGCCTGTCGCCATGTATTTTGCCCGTGTTGCCTTTGATCCTTGCTGTCAGTGGCGGCAATAGATGGCGTCCTTACCTCGTTCTCAGTGGGTTGGCCACGAGTTTCGCAGCGCTCACCTTAGTGGGGTCCGTAGCACTCAACGCCTTAAGTTTGCCAGGGTCCACGGTGCGTTGGGTTGGTATCAGCCTGCTCGTTCTTGTTGGTATCGGTATGCTCATCCCTCGTCTTGGCGAGTTGATTCAGGCTCCTTTTGATAAAATCCCGAAGCCGTATTTCCTGCAAAATAAGGTGCGCAACCGCGGCGGCTTCGCTGTTGGTCTTGTTCTTGGAGCTGTGTATGTGCCATGTGCAGGCCCCGTACTGGCAGCGATAACAGTAGCCGCTGCCACAGGGGAGCTCGATGCTCGCATCTTCGTTCTCACTATTTCTTTCGCAATCGGTGCGGCACTCCCTCTTCTAGCTTTCGCGATCGGTGGCAATAAAGTAGGGGAGCGCGTGGATTGGTTCCAGCGTCACCAGGCGGGGATCCGTCGCGGCTCTGGCTTATTAATCATCCTGCTCGCTGTTGCACTGATCTTCAACGCCCCCGCCGCTATTCAACGCGCCCTCCCGGATTGGACCTCTTCAGCACAGCACGCTCTCGGGGAGCAGGTTGATAAGGTTCGAGAATCAGGCAATACACCGCGCCAGAAGGGTGACCTTGAGTACTGCCGTCGACAAGAAGACGCGACCCACGCTCACGACTGCGGCAAGTTACCCGCCTTCGAGGGGCTAGAGAACTGGTTCAACACTCCCGGTCCGATCGACCCGCACACATCCGGCAAAGTCACCTTCGTCGACTTCTGGGCCTATGCATGTATCAACTGCCAACGCGCAAACGAGCACATAACGAAACTCTATGACACCTATAAGGACTATGGCCTCGACGTGATTGGCATTCACGCCCCCGAATACTCCTTCGAGGAAGATATCAACAATGTTAAGGCCGCGGCTCGCGATACTGGCATCAACTACCCCGTCGTACAAGATAATGATTTCCGTACGTGGAAGAATTTTAATAACAGGTACTGGCCAGCCCACTACCTCACCGACCACACGGGTACTGTGGTGCAGATCCACGAAGGCGAAGGCAAGTATGCCGAGACTGAAACCCTGATTCGCCAGCTCCTTGTGGATCGTGACCCCACCATCACACTGCCAGAACCAGTAGAGAATAACGTGGTGGAGGCTCTACGCGAGCCGAGAAGCCCAGAAACCTATCTCGGTGCCCGCCGGTCGAAGTACCAAGCTAACCCGAGTGCTGGAACTGGGCTCATCGACTATGGGTCTGCTCAGACGCCGCAGCTTGGCTTTTATTCCCTCGCAGGGACATGGGACATAGGGCCAACGAGTATCAAGCCCGCATCACCCGAGGCAGCAATCAAGTTGAACTTCCAGGCCAAGTGGGTCCAGCTGGTGCTCTCTGGCACCGGAACAGTAACGGTCGAGCGCGAAGACGGCACAGTTAAAACCTTCACTATCACAAGCGATGGCAGCCTCGATATAGTCCGGGATCCTAATAACCACACGGAGCTCATCACTATTACCCCCACCGCAGGTCTGGAGCTCTACTCGTTCACTTTCGGTTAGATAAAAAATTTTAGGGGCGTGGCGTGGATACGATCACATCACGCCCTCTTGTGGTCTCTAGACACGTGCGCATGAGGTGTAGTTTCTCTCAGGAAGAGTGTTAGCTGCACAAAATTTTTGGTTCTATGGAACAATAGGCACTGGCGCATCACCACTGCCACTTTCTAATTAAGGAAAGGGACGAGCCTGATGGAAATAATCATCAGGGATTCCGAGGAGATCGCTTTTATAACTGAATATGACCACAACGACCGTGTAGTAGCCGAGGTGACAGAATTGCTCGGATGAGCACAGCGTTGGAAAAAACTTATAAAAATATAGGCTTCGAAGTGTGCAAGCTGCTCTGCGATGGCTGCAGATTCTGAGATAACTAGCAGGATTTGCGCCCGGGGAATTTAAGGCGGCACATTCATTCCTAGCACTCAAGAATACGGTGCCGGGCTATGGGCGCGAGAATCATCGCGCTAGTTGGATGAGTTTTTGCTCCCGCGCGCACCAGTTGCTCAATCCCCGCTAAGGCTACTCCCACACAATTAATTTCGGGAGAACGTCAATCGTGATTGACCTAAAACATATTAACGAATCTGCACTGCCAGAAAAGATTCGAGTCTACGCACTTGCCCAAGAACTAGGATTAAAATCCGGCGAGCTCATCAAGGAGCTCAAGGCCGTGGGCGTGAACAAGGCTGCTCAGTCTAACCTGTCACGTGCTGAGTACACGCAGCTTTTCGCTGCCCTGCGCTCGGGCGGAAACCAGGGCGAAAGCTCAAAGGACAAGACCGACGATTATACCGACGAGGAAAAACTGCGCTACCGCGTTGAGAAGAATGTAGAAAATGAGATCCACCAGATCGAAGAGAAGGTGGATAAGGAACTGCAAGAATCGCTACCGGCCACCGAGGAAGATGATCTCAGCACCATACTCGCCGATATCGACTCCGAGGTTAATTCCGGGGTTGATCTAGAACCGATTATCACCCCGCCACCAGCGCGTGTGGAGTTCCAGGTTCCGCAGTTCCTAGCACCCGCTGTCGAAGTAGACGCTGAGGTAGAAGATGTAAGTACCGCTGACACCGAGGACGACGAGGATGCAACCTTATCGAAGAAGCGTCGCCGTGGTAAGCGAGGTACCGGCCGTGGGCGCAAAAATGCCAGCCCAGAATCAGTAGAGGTCGATGACGATGATGTGGAATTACCGGATGAACCGACAGCCCTGAGAGGATCTACACGTCTCGAGGCGCAGCGCCGCCGACGCGTGGAAATGCGCGAAGAATCCCGCAAGAAGCGACATATTGTGTCCGAGGCTGAATTTCTAGCGCGCCGGGAATCCGTCAAGCGGACCATGGTGGTGCGTGAACGTGAACGCTTCGATGCCGTGGGTATGGTAACTCAGGTAGGCGTACTAGAAGACGAGCTGCTCGTGGAGCATTTTGTGACCTCTGATGCGCAGGCCTCCATGATCGGGAATATTTATCTAGGACGTGTTCAAAATGTCCTACCATCAATGGAAGCGGCATTTATAGATATCGGACGAGGCCGCAACGGAGTGCTCTATGCAGGCGAAGTAGACTGGCGCTCGGCTGGACTTGGGGGGCGTCAACGCAAAATCGAGCAAGCCCTCAAATCCGGCGACCAGGTGCTCGTGCAAGTGGTCAAAGACCCTGTGGGCCACAAGGGTGCGAGGTTAAGCACTCAAATTTCGCTCGCCGGACGCTATTTGGTCTATGTTCCAGGCGGACGCTCAGCAGGAATTTCGCGTAAACTTCCAGCACCGGAGCGCAAACGTTTGAAGCATATCCTGCGCAAGGTGGTCCCTGGTGACGGAGGTGTCATTATTCGCACGGCCGCCGAGGGAGTATCCGAAGAGGCAATCTCAGCCGATGTGAAACGTCTGCACCAACTCTGGGAGCAGATTGAGCACACCACACAGGCTGAAAAAGACTCGAAGGGAGCCAAACCGGTAACGCTCTATGAAGAGCCAAATATGCTGGTCAAGGTAGTCCGAGATCTCTTCAACGAGGATTTTTCCACGCTGGTGGTCGACGGTGCGAAGGCATGGAATACCGTTCACGCTTATATTAAATCCGTAGCCCCTGATCTACTGGATCGGCTAGAAAAATTTGATCGCAATGCTCATGACGGTAACGATGCTTTCGAAGCTTTCCGTATTAATGAACAGATTCACAAGGCCCTCTCTCGCAAGGTGTGGCTGCCTTCTGGCGGCACTCTCGTCATTGACCGCACCGAGGCGATGACTGTCATCGACGTGAATACCGGTAAGTTCACCGGTCAGGGCGGCAATCTTGAAGAAACCGTAACGAAGAATAATCTGGAAGCCGCTGAAGAGATTGTGCGCCAGATGCGGCTGCGTGACCTCGGCGGCATGATTGTGGTTGATTTCATCGATATGGTGCTTCCTGAAAACCAGGATTTAGTCCTCCGACGCCTTACTGAGGCACTCGGGCGTGATAGGACGCGCCACCAAGTCTCCGAGGTAACCTCGCTTGGCTTGGTGCAGATGACGCGTAAGCGGCTTGGCACCGGTTTGTTGGAAACCTTTGCTACAGACTGTGAGCACTGCGAAGGTCGTGGTGTCATTGTCCACGATGACCCAATTGAACACCGCGAATCGGTTCACGAATCCCGCGGCTCTCGCAGCCCTAAACAGCAGGATCCGAAGCAACACCCCGCAGTGGTCGCAATGGACCACCACGAGGAGACGGAAGATCACGCGCCAACTATCGAGGAGCTAGCTGCCGCGGTAGTGGCTGTGCCCATGGAGGACGAAAAGCCTGCAAAGACCAGGCGTCGTCGGGGCGTTAAAAAGCATGCTGAGCCGGAGATCGAAGAATTCGAGGCCATTATCGAAAGCGCCATCGATATAGCTGATGCCGAAGATCCCGATCAGCCGACGGGCGCAGACTACCTGCCGCACACTTACGAGGAAGCGATCGCTGATTTTGAGAAATCGCCGCGCCGGAAGCGCAAGGTGCGTGGGAACTCTACCAGCGACACTCCGCCGCAGCGTAGTGACTTCGCCAGTGAGCTCGCAGCCCAGGCCGAAGAACGAGACCCCAAGGAAGTAGTCCAAGAAAAATCCACACCTCAGCCTTCGCGCGGTCGGCGCCGGGTGAAGAAAACCCACCTAAATCCGAGCGCAGAGAACTCATCGGTAGCCGCAAAGACGACGCAATCTGCGGAGACCGCTGAGTCGCATGACGCCACCCAGGCACCAGACTCACATCATGATGATGCAGTGGTGAGGCGGCGGAAAACGAAGCGAAGAGTTGTCAAAACCCAGCGGCCTCAAGAGTCCCTGCGCGAGGAGTCCAGTTCCACCCGCGAGGAGACCAACTCCAGCCAAGACAAGTCTCAGGCAATGGTGGCGGATGAAAGTGAGGTGCCAACTCACACCAAGCGTCGCGGGAAACGTCGCGTGGTGCGAAAGAAAGCAGAGATGAGTACTCCTCCAAGCCCAGGTGTGAAGGAAGAAGAAACGGTGACAAAGAGCGCCCATACCCGCGGCCGCCGACGCGCTGTGCGTCGTGGGAAGCGCTAGAGTGCTATTTGTCTTTTACTGCCTCTAAAGGGTAGTCTTTGACAGTCGCTGTTTTGAGAATACAATACGACTTGCAAGACCCTCACCTTTGCGGTGTAAGTCCTGTTAAGTAGTGAAAAATCGAAACAGATAAATAAAACGTTAAGTTCACTAGGGGATCTTATCCTCTAGTCCGAGAGAGATAAGGGGTAGCCCTCGTATGTACGCGATCGTCAAGACCGGCGGCAAGCAGTACAAGGTTGCTGAAGGTGACCTCGTCAAGGTCGAGAAGATCGAGGGTGAGCCAGGTTCGTCCGTGGCTCTTACCCCGATTCTGCTCGTCGATGGCGCATCTGTTGTGTCTAAGCCCGAGGAGCTCGCTAAGGTGAGCGTTAATGCTGAGATTGTGGACCTGGTTAAGGGTCCAAAGATCAAGATCCTCAAGTACAAGAACAAGACTGGTTATAAGAAACGTCAGGGTCACCGTCAAAAGTTGACCGTGTTGAAAGTAACCGGCATTAAATAAGGCTCACCGGCCTTTCTAGATTCCTAAAGGAGGGAAACCACATGGCACATAAGAAGGGTGCATCTAGCTCCAGTAACGGTCGCGATTCAGAGGCAAAACGCCTTGGTGTTAAGCGATTCGGTGGCCAGCGGGTCAACGCCGGCGAGATCCTCGTTCGCCAGCGCGGAACCAAATTCCACCCCGGCGAGAATGTCGGACGTGGTGGAGACGATACCTTGTTTGCTTTGGCAGCAGGCTCCGTCGAATTCTCTATCAAGCGTAACCGCCGCACTGTGAATATTGTTCCTGCGGCTGAGACTGTCAGCGCGTAGTATATTTTCTTCATAAAAGCCAAGATCGCCGTTAACCGCGGAGATCTTGGCTTTTATCCTTGCTAGACTATGGGGCGCGCATAGTTATGGATAGTTAAAGGAAGATACCGCCTAGGCCCCTCGTAAGATAGGGGAGCAGGCGATTAGAACGCGCGCAGCCGATAATGCGTTCGCAAACGAAAAGGATGAGAGTTTTTCCATGAAGATCAACCGTGTGGTTCTCAGCACGCTCAGTGCCATTGCCCTCGCTTTGCCGATCTCTACCACTCCCGTTACCGCTGAGTCTATAACCACTTATGCCGCGCAGGCTTCAGGTAGCCACAAGGCTGGCAGTAGCGATAGGCCCCGTACCGACAACGGTAAAACCTTAGAAACTGTTCTTTTAGCACTGGGGGGAACCGTCGGTGTCTTAGCCTTCCTCGCTCTTTTTGCTGCCCCCATTCTCAGGATTATCGGCGTTCGCATTTAAATCGTAGAACGCGAAAGAACCAGCCTAGCGCTGGTTCCTCCTCGTATTTGGCGCTTGACTCACTCTAACTTTGTCTGACCTCGCCTGAGCAGGGACTAGTTTTATGTGCCAGCCCTGTATCCGTCACGTTCTCATGCTCGGCTAGGGGAGAAAGTAGCTGAGCCGTGGATAGCTGAAGTGTGGGAATTCATGGGCCTATCAGGCAACCCTCAGTTGTCGTCCATGTAACATAGTAGGTATATACCTCGACTTATTAGTTAATCCACTATGGAATTATCTTCCAAGAAAAGACGTGATGCCCTATGCATTCAGCTCGATCTCTCTTCACGGCTATAGTTTCGGTGAGCGCAGTAGCTGCCACTCTCTCCATTCCAGGAGCGAGCGCGGCTGTGCGTACATCGACAGTACCCGTGACTTTCCACTGCGATGCTCGTCCGAGTAACGGAGGTCTCTATTTCCCCGTCATGGGCAATTATCCTAGCGATGATTATCATTTAGAACTGCAAGCTACAGTGACTGCTCCCAGTGCTGTGCGTGTGGGGGGAAGCTTCGAGTACACCATCGACCCTACCGTGGCTGGCATCCCCGATCCGCTATATATTCCCTATTTGGGAAGCAATGAAACTCTTGAATTGACCAAGATTTCTCGCGGTAAGATGAATATCACGGTACCCTCTGAGACATCGCTTGAATCAGTAGCTCTCGGGGTGAGCCCCATTGGAACAGTGTCTAAGTTCGATCAGTCTTCGCATACGGTCTCTATCCAAGGCGACAGCGATATTGATGGGATCAATTTCGATCGCCCAGCAGCCTTGATCACCTCGTATGCGGTGAGCAAGTTGAAGCACGCTGGCTTTGAAGGCGCATCCAACGGGAGTCACTCCGGTGTAGATTTCCCAGCCGTAAGCTTGCGGCTTACCGCCAATTCAGCCGGCACGATCGCACCCGCCTTCCCGGTGGGGACGAGAGTCATGAATGGGTACACGAGCGATAATTTCTTTTCTTTCTTCGCTTCAGCGTCGTTGCGCAGTCCTAATGATCGTCGAAGCGTGGGAACTGTCGCAGTTCGCTGTGGCGTAGCCCAGGGAGAACTCCCCGCGGTAGAAGTAGTAGAAACCCCTGCTAGGCAAGTTGTTCAGCTCCAGGTGGATGCTAAGGAAAAGGCTGTTAAAGGGGAAACTCTTGCCATGTCGGTGCTTGCTACCGACGCTGAGTCCAACCCCCTAGCCGGTCAAGACGTTTCCCTTATGGTCGGGGACGTAATACTCACTGGAGTTACAGGTAGTGATGGGCGTAGTACCTTCGATTACCGCGCAGATGCGGTCGGTTCCTTCCGCGTTATTGCTACCAGCGATAAAGTAACGTCTGCTGCCCGTACCTTGAATGTTGAAAAGCCTGTTCTCACATTGAGTGTTCCCACCAATTCGGCAACAGTGACTGATTTTATTCCGGTAACCGCGAATGTCTACCAGGCTGACGGTTCGACACCAGCACACCTAGATTCTCTGGATTTATGGGTCAATGATCAGAAAATAACGCTTCATCGTGCGCCTGATGGCTCCTTTAAGCATCCTATTTCGTCTCGCACTCCGGGTCGGGTTATCCTTCGTGCTCAATCAGGTGACTCCTCCAGCGAAGAGTTGGCGCTCTATTTCGATCCACGCAGTGGGATCGTAGCTACTAAGCTCATCCTCGAGGTACGGCCCGACGTTCTCTTCGCAGGTCAGCCCGCTACGTTTATCGCGCGTGCAACCGATGATTACGGTCGTCCGGCGACCCCTCGGAGCGTTAGCTTCTATATAGATGGTGATGAAATCGCGGAAGTAACGCCCAATAGTGATGGAGAGTATCGGTATATTTACTCCACCTTGCCCGCCCGTAGTTTCGAGCTCATTGCTCGAAGCGGCGATCTAGCATCAGCACCGTATTCGGTCGTACCAACGATCCCGCGGCGAGATCCGAATATCCCCCTCGACGAGGCGAGCGAGGTTGAAGTAACGCAACAGACCGGTACCAACTACCTTTCCTATCGAGGAACTGTGCTAGGTCCGAACGGAACTCCCTTGAGCGGATACCGCGTCGATGCCTATGTAAACGGGGCAATTGTCGATAGCTTTAATACCTCCGCAAGCGGTACCTTTAGATATCGTGTGCCGATCGTCGCAGGGGAGCAGTACACCGTGAAATTTGTATCCGGAACAGTCTCATCGAAGGAATTTACCTACCCAGATTCTCAGGCTAGCGATCCCTCTGACTCTTCATCGCAGGAGTCCTCCACAATATGGGCGATTCTCGGTTCCCTTCTGGGGGCTGGGGGATTGTTAGCAGCGATCTACGCTGTGGCACGTCACTTCGGATTAGTAAACTAATGAATAGGAAGGTTATCCACGAGTGAAAAGGATCCTAAGCGCGAGTATCTCATCTTTGCTCGCCGGCCTCTTGATCGCGGCCCCACAGGCTCAGGCCGTAGAGAGTACCACCGATATAGATTTTGGGTGCCACTTATACAATCCTTCAACCTTATTGCTTAACGGATTCTGGGGCGAGAAATACGGCTTTATATTTCGAGCAAAGGTCTCAGCCCCACAGACCGTCGCAGTAGGAGTACCCTTCACCTATACGGTTGAGCCTGGACGGATAGAATTACCGGCTACGTGGTCCTATTTAGCCGAGCGGCCTCAGGTCACAGAGTTTTCTCGAATTTCTCTAAAGATAGCAGCCCCCTCCCAAACAGAGCTCGTCAGTGTGGAAAAATCTGCGGGCGGAACAAAAGGCTTAGGGATCACCACCGAGCAAAGAGAAATAACAATTGGAGGCGACCTGACTGTTGCCGACGACGATGCCTTTTCTCGTCTCGATAGCTACGAATCGGGGGGAGTATATGCTAGTGACACCGGTTCGAGCTTTGCCGTGGACATCCCCCCGATTTCCCTGACAATGAAAGCTACTCAGCCGGGTGATCTCGCTCCGGCATTCCCCAAGGCCGCCGACAACCGAAATATCGGACCGGGAAGCTTTTTCAGCGGTTTAGCCAGAATGAATTACCAGGGTCGCCAACAGAATTTCCTAGTCCGCTGCACTCCGATAGCAGCTAATCTTCCGGCGGTAACCGCGGTCGAGCAAGATACCCGCCGCGCGGTTGCCGCAATTTCCTTGGAGTCATCCCTCGATACCCTCGAGGCTGGAAACGAGCTCATGCTCCGTTCGCGGGTGACAGATGCCGCGGGTGGCGGAATACCCGGGCGCTCGGTTGAGTTTCATATCGGGGGGCGTATATTTACCGAAACCACCGATGCCTTAGGGTACGCCCAGTACCAGTTCCGACCCCTCATCCCAGAAGACTACCGCGTGCTCGCTCGCGCTGGCGGTAAAGAGGCGTCGGTAACCGTGAAAGTTCTGCCCAACAACGCAGTAAAACCCAAAGCTGCTCAGCCCGCACGCCTCCACCTAGACCCTCCACAATCCAGTTACGAATTTGGAACTCGCATCGAGCTCTCTGCCGACCTAACCTCAGCAGATAATCAGCCAGTTACCAACTATCCCGTCTATTTCAATATCTACCGCGCAGAAAGCGGGGCGGTGTATAGAAGCTTTGTGTCCCGCTCGGACACGTTCGGGATGATTTCTCAAGCCATTGAACTCGGTATACCTGGAGCCTTCGAAGTTCAGGCAGTAGCGGGCCTGCAGGGCGAAACCACTTCTCAGGTACTCAGCGATAGGTACGCCTTTACCATTCGCAGCGGAGAAGCCCCCGCACCACCCGCGGTTGAAGGCTCTCGCGAGCCTAGCGCGAGATATACCTCACCACTGGGAAAGATCCTTATTAGTATTGGGTCAATTCTGGGAATTTTAGGAGTGGGAGGAGTGCTATTTGCTATCGCGCGTCACTTCAACCTCGCTCTGCCTAATTTCCCACAGTTGCCGCCTCTGCCACCATTATTCCCCTAGGCAAAAATCAGCGGAAAGAGGGGTACAACTACGATGAAAGTTGTACCCCTCTTTCCGCTTTTTCTTTGACTATTCAAAGGAAGTTTCTGCTGTTTAAGCCTATAATAAGCGCAAGAATCGTCCAGTAGAAAATGTGATGAAATAAAATTCTTCAGCAGTGTAATAAAAATGCCCAATCTAGTGATTAATGTATATGAGGGAGCTTAAGAATTTTGCCCCCGGAATTATCTACGAGAAAGCTAGGTTGTGGCCTCATTGAATACCCCCAAAAAAATTCTCGCCGCACTGCTGGGACCGGTTCTAGCAGCCGGAGTAACCGCGGTACCTGTTCACGCTGATAGTGTCAGCTCCTCACTCGAGATTCCTTTGCGATGTCAAATGAAAGCCGACGCGACGGGTCGTAACCTGAACTCTGGACTTTCCGGCAACTACTCTTCAAGTATCATTTCTTCGGCCACGGTTGATATCGAAGCTCCAGAAACGGCACGTGTAGGTGTGCCTTTCGAGTACAAGTACACCGTCAAAGATCTTGCGGTGACTAAAGAGTATAAATTTGCTGGGTCATTCTGGACCACCAAGTTTGACCTGATTCCAACGGAGATCTCGCGAGCCAGCATCAATATTCATAATCCTTCTGATACGTCTGCGAGTGCGGTTGTGGCCCAAAATGCAGATGATATTAGCGCCACGGTCACCCCTACTGCGGTACGGGTAGCGGCCTATGTCGCTAATGAAAACAACAGTGTCGACGGCCTCACGAGCGCCCCACTGCGCGGGACTCGCAACAGCGACGGCGCTTTGCAGCTTGACTTCCCTGAGACAACTGTCACCTACACCGCCGCGGAAGCTGGAGATGCTACCCCATCTCTACAGCCTTCGTCAGCGTCCTATGACAATGCTTTCTTTACCGCAATGCTGAGTGCCGATGTGAAAAATGGTGGAGCCGATGCGGTACCCATCAATTTCCTCCTGTGGTGTACCCCCGGAAGCGGGGCCCCAGCGCTGCCGAGCGTCAGTATCCAAGCGGCAGCAACCCCTGAGAAGATCACCCTCGAGGCTCCAGAGTCAGTGGTGACGGACGATCCATTTACGGTCAATGGCCAACTCTTCGATGCGGCTGATCAGGCCGTGGCTGGAGCTGGGGTTACCATCCGCTACGGCACAGAGGAACAGCAAGTACGCAGTAACGATCAAGGTGAGTACACCGCCGAGTTCACAGCGCAAGGTGAAGGTGCTCAGCAAATAGAAGCCGTTGTCACCGATCACCCCACCGTAACCGAGCAAGCGACGATCACCGTCAAAGCTAAAGCTGCTGTGGAGTCGGTTTCAGTGACGGCAACACCAGACCAAGTGGAATCTGGTTCTCCCGTAACGCTACGCGCCGAAGTGACTTATACCCCTGGCGACATCGTCCCAGCGGACAATGTCAGCTTCCACATTGGTAGCACGAAAGTTTCTGCCACCCGCGCGGGCTCCGTGTACACCGCTACCTGGACTCCTCCGCGCGCTGGCACATTTGACGTTAAAACTACTATCGGCGGTGTCGAATCGAACACGGTGTCGTTAGTAGTAACTGGAGGGCAGACTCCTGTTGTTCCTGCGAGTGTTGTGGGGTCTCAGGTGGAGTCTGCGGATTCGTCGGTTGTGACTTTTGTGGTGGCGGATAAAGATGGTGCGCCGCTTGCGGATCAAGAGGTTGTTGTGACTGTTGGTT
>NZ_JANUXZ010000006.1 GCF_024834055.1 Corynebacterium sp. ES2730-CONJ | reverse complement strand
GGGTCTCAGGTGGAGTCTGCGGATTCGTCGGTTGTGACTTTTGTGGTGGCGGATAAAGATGGTGCGCCGCTTGCGGATCAAGAGGTTGTTGTGACTGTTGGTTCTGTGGAGTCTGTGGAGACGACGAATGCTGATGGCGTAGTGAGTGTTACCGTGCCGCGTGGTCACGATGATGTTGTGGTGGTAGCTCGGGTCGGTTCGATTGAGTCGGCTCCAGTTGTTGTGAGTGCTGTGCCTGTTGTTCCTGCGAGTGTTGTGGGGTCTCAGGTGGAGTCTGCGGATTCGTCGGTTGTGACTTTTGTGGTGGCGGATAAAGATGGTGCGCCGCTTGCGGATCAAGAGGTTGTTGTGACTGTTGGTTCTGTGGAGTCTGTGGAGACGACGAGTGCTGATGGCGTAGTGAGTGTTACTGTGCCGCGTGGTCACGATGATGTTGTGGTGGTAGCTCGGGTCGGTTCGATTGAGTCGGCTCCCATGGTTGTTGCCGCACTGCCTGCACGTATCCCCGCATCGGTAACAGGAAAACAGGACGCGGCCGCTGATCCGGCGATCGTGACCTTCACCGTCACCGACGCCCAAAATCAACCCCTCGCAAATCAGGCAATTACCATTACTGTTGGTGGGCTCAGCTTCACGGGACACACCAATAATGATGGCATCGTTACCGTTGCAGTGACGAAGACCGAGCAACCTCAGGCAGTTCTTGCCACAATCGGTGATCTGCGTTCGGAGGTCATCACGGTTGCTCCACAGGATGCTGAAGCTCCGAGCAGTTCCGAGCTAGCGCCACCACAAGCATGGGAAATCATTGTGGGGATCATCTCAGGTCTCGCGATTGTGGGACTGATCGCAATGGCTATCAACCATGTGAAACTCATGTTACTTCCTCCAACAACCCCTCCATCGCCGCAAAAAGGCATCGCAAAACCAGCGACGATCTCGCCTCGGCTTGCTAACCACTAACTGCGTGTAGCCGCACAAAATCCCCCATGGTCGTGCGGCTACTTTCTCAGAGTAGTTTTTATCTCCCCTCTTTAAGAAGGGGAGAACAGAATCGATAACAACTTTATTCAATTAGGCCACTCGCGCGATGTGGCTGAGAGGATTTGCAGTGAAGAATTTAATAAAACTGGTGTCTGCAGTTGCAGCGCCAACCCTTGCCCTGAGTGCCTTGTCAGTGCCGCTGGCACCGGCGGCAGGGGCTAAAACCCAAACGGTGGCGGTTCCCTTTAAGTGTGATTTGAATACGGTTGGGTTGCCAGGAATTGCCCAAAGTTCCGCGCACGCGATTTCATCGGGATACTCGTTCTCACTCAGTGTTGAGGCCCCCGAGGCTGTGCTCAAGGGAGACACGTTCTCCTACACAGTCAAACCAGGATTTGTCGGCGCTAAAATGAAATCACAGCAAAGCGGCGCCACCATCTCCATCAGGGCCATGGAACAAGGCAGGCTGGAGATTCTCAAGCCTCAGAATGCCAACGTAGTCAATGTATCACTCAGTGGGGGTGATGCTGGGTTAGAAAAGCATGAAAGCAACCAGAGTATTCGGATCGACAAGGGTGTTCACTCTGACTCGCTGCAAGCTGGGGACCAGCAAGCTCTGAAGAAAGCCGTTCAGCGCGCAGGCTGGCTCGGTTCTGAAAACGGCAACCAAATTGGTTTTAACGTTCCAGAGGTCAGCTACGAAGTGACTGCCACTGAACTCGGGGATATCGACTTTAAATTCCCGCGTCCCGCACAGGATAAGCACCCATACCCTGGGGATGGACCATTTTTTACCTTCCTCATGGAGGCTAATCTCTCCCACCCCTTCCTGGGATCGAATGATTTTGTCGGCCTCATGCGCTGCAATATTGACACTAATAATGCGTTGCCCACAGTAAAGGTGCTCGATCCAGCGGAAGTTGGGAAAAATGTCGAGTCTTTAGAAATCACCCCAACACCGGCGCAGGGCTTTGCAAAAGAAACCTCCGAAGTGGTCTTTTCTGCAAAGGATGCGTCGGGTAATGGCGTGGCCAATGAACTCATAACAACAGTGATCGACGGAGTTGAAGACACAGGGCTGACCGATAATACGGGTCGGTATTCGCGCAGCTTCACCCCGGAAGCTCCCGGAACCGTCACAATCTCCGCCTCCATCGGCACCCGCCACGAGAAAACGATCGAGTACCAGGTAGGTGAGGCCTCTGGATCGGTGCTTTCAGAGATCTCTGGCACCCTTGAGTGCTCAACGACCTACAGCAGTGGCGATGCTAGTGGCCAGAGATATGTTACCCGAGGGCTCGACGGTATTCATGGTAGCGGAGCAGGGGTCAAAATCGAGCGCAACTTTGCGTTTACTGCAAATATTCAGCACCCAGAAGCTGTACGCCTCGGATCCCAGTTTGACTACCAGCTGCTCAATCCGACCCTGAAAGCTCCCGCTGAAACTAGTGGATCCAAGGCTCGTGAGAAGCTCACATCAAGCGCCTGGAATCGCGGGCGGTTCGCCGTGCAACTCCCTCGCAATGCAGAGGTCGGGGACCCAGTGAAAAAGGGAGACCTTCCCGGTGAGATTACTGTGAATAACAACGCAGTGACCATGGCTCTCGAAACAACCGATGACGTAGATACCAGCGATCTCGCGGCCATTTCGAGCAATAGCACGGGTGGGATCACGTCAATGACTGAGGGAGACGATCTCGTGCTTCGATTCCCTTCAGTATCTCTTCCTGTTACCGCTAATCAAGAAGGAAAAATTGCCTTTGCATTCCCCCAGGGGCCTGGTTTTGCCCCTGAAGATACATTGATCAGCTTTGCGGATGTCGGAGCTTTTCTCGCACCTGGCTTCTTTTTCGATTCCACGTATCCGGTAGCTGGTGTTGTCCGGTGCCATCCGACCACGTCCATGGAGCTGCCATCAGTATCCGTGCTCCCAGCCCTCGAGAGCTTAGATATCTCTGGGCCAGCACGTATAGAGGTCGGTTCCACAGCGGAGTTCGCCGTCACCGTTCGCGACTCTCAAGGGCCAGCGGTGGGCGAGCGCGTAGAAATCAACTATGGCGACACGACCATTGCGGGTCGTACCGACGACCAAGGCATCTATCGTTTCACCGTGGACACCGCCGAAATCGGCACCCTAACTGTGACAGCGACAGCAACGATGTTAACAAAGGCCACCACTCTGGAAGTTATCAGTGACCAACCAAATGAGGATCCTGAAGATTCAGAGCCCTCGAGCAGTACACCTACAGTAACGAAAGATAGCTGGATTTGGGTGTTAATTTCGATGTTCTCTACAATCCTCGCGGGATCCCTCGGGCTGCTCATTTTTAGTCACCTCCTCCCATTTGCCTAACAGACAAGATGGCCAAGCGCCGCCCTCATGTGCTCACAGTTCTATGAGAGCTTGACTATAGGGAAATAGCGGTGGGTAAGGAAGAGAACCTCCCTCTTCCTTACCCACTTTTTTCTTAGGGCTAAAGCGGTGAGATTTGCTAGAATCGAGGAGATCGAGGGCGCCGTTGAATACGCCCTCTCGCTTTTTTAAGGAAGGGTACGGCACTGATGGCTCGTTTCGTCGATCGGGTGGTTCTCCATCTCGCGGCTGGTGATGGGGGCAATGGCTGCGCCTCCATTCATCGGGAAAAATTCAAGCCTCTCGGGGGACCCGATGGCGGAAATGGTGGCCACGGTGGCGATATCATTTTGGAAGTCACTGCTCAGGTACACACTCTCCTAGATCTCCACTATCGTCCCCATATTAAAGCCCAACGTGGCGCTAACGGAGCCGGTGATCACCGCAATGGTGCCCGTGGAGAGGATCTTATTCTGGGAGTACCGGCGGGTACCGTTGTGCTCAATGATAAAGGTGAGACCCTTGCTGATCTGACTGCGGTGGGAATGCAATTCATCGCAGCCAAAGGTGGGGTCGGTGGCTTAGGTAATGCCGCGCTTGCCTCCCATGCACGCAAGGCCCCAGGGTTTGCCCTCAAGGGAGAGCCGGGCGAACAGCACGACGTCATACTAGAGCTAAAATCCATGGCGGATGTTGGTTTAGTTGGCTTTCCGTCGGCAGGTAAATCCTCGCTCATTTCCGTGATTTCTGCCGCCAAACCGAAGATTGGCGATTATCCTTTTACAACACTAGCTCCCAACCTCGGTGTTGTTGAGGTAGGCGATGAAACCATTACCATCGCAGACGTTCCAGGGCTGATTCCCGGCGCGTCGGCTGGCAAGGGCCTCGGCCTGGACTTCCTCCGACATATTGAGCGCACAGCAGTCCTCGCTCACGTTGTTGATACGGCAACTCTTGAGGCCGGTCGCGATCCCGCATCCGATATCGAGGCACTTGAAGCTGAATTAGCCGCCTACCAGTCGGCGCTTGATGAGGATATATCGCTGGGTGATCTTCGCGATCGCCCGCGTATCATTATCTTGAATAAGGCTGATATCCCCGAGGCCGAAGAGCTCGCTGAATTTGTTCGCGAAGACCTCGAGAAGCAGTTCGGGTGGCCCGTTTTTATTATCTCAGCCGTTGCCCGCAAGGGACTCGAGCCTCTTAAGTTCAAACTTCTCGAGATCGTCCAGCAGGCGCGCCGAGAGCGTCCGCGAGACGTTGAGCAACGAGTAGTTGTTCGTCCCCAGCCGCTCGAATCAAAGGGTCGAGGCCGCGGTAAAGTGAAGGAATTCCACGTTCACGAGGACCCCGACATCGAGGGCGGTTTTATTGTGACCGGTGAAAAACCTGAGCGTTGGATTGTTCAGACTGACTTTGAAAACGATGAAGCTGTGGGCTACCTTGCGGATCGACTGAACCGTATGGGCGTGGAAGATGCTCTCTATGAGGCTGGGGCTAAAGCCGGAGCCACAGTGTCTATCGGTCCCGTCTCCTTCGAGTGGGAACCCATGACCGCAGCCGGTGTGGACCCAACTCTTACCGGGCGCGGAACGGATATTCGGCTCGATCGTAATGAGCGTAAATCGGCAGCTGAACGTAAACGCGCCTCCCAGGTGCGTCGTGGTTTGATTGATGAATTCGACTACGGCGACGGTCAAGAAGCTGATCGTGACCGGTGGCAGGGGTAGCGCGTGGAGATGGCTGATACATCCGAAGCGATTCGCAAGCGCATCGCCCGAGCTAAACGCATTGTGGTAAAGATCGGTTCCTCATCACTCACAGGGCCCCACCACCGAGTTGATCCCTTGCGCATTGATGCCCTGGTAAACGCCATGCAGCAGCGCTTTGCACGGGGTACCGAAATTATTGTTGTTTCCTCTGGTGCAGTTGCCGCGGGTATGGGACCGCTGGGATTAGATACCCGACCCACAGATTTAGCCACCAAACAGGCAGTCGCTGCAGTCGGCCAAGTCCACCTCATGCATACCTGGGGCGCGTCATTTGCTCGCTTTGGGCAGACAATCGGGCAGGTCTTACTCACCGCTTCTGATGCGGGAAGCCGTGATCGCGCTCGTAATGCCCAGCAGACCATGGAGAAGCTATTGCGACTTGGAGTCGTTCCCATTGTCAATGAGAACGATACGGTGGCCACCACAGAAATGCGCTTCGGCGATAACGACCGACTCGCCGCCCTCGTTGCGCACCTTAGTCTTGCCGACGCCCTCTTCCTCCTCTCGGATGTTGATGGCCTCTATGATAAGAATCCAAGCGAAAACGGAGCCCGCTTTATTGACGCGGTGCGTGATGAACGCGACCTGAATGGTGTGATCGCAGGTGCTGGCGGTGCCGTGGGTACTGGTGGCATGGCTTCTAAGGTACAGGCGAGTCGTATAGCCACCAGAGGTGGGGTCCCGGTGCTTCTCACTTCGGCAGCTTATATCGGTGATGCGCTCGATGACGCGGGTGTGGGAACCGTTTTCCATCCGCAGACGCATACTCTCTCGGCTTGGAAATCGTGGGCGCTCTACGCGGCTGATTCGGGTGGAACAATCCACATTGATGCGGGGGCAGTTGCAGCATTGTCAACGGGTAAAAGCTCCCTGCTGCCTGTAGGTATTACCCAGGTGGAAGGTATTTTTCACGCCGGTGAGATTGTTGATATCTTAGGCCCCCAGGGACAGCTCGTAGGGCGCGGCGAGGTGGCCTATGAATCGAGCGTCATTGAGTCGATTATGGGATTGCAAACCTGTCAGCTGGAAGAACGACGGCCGGTGATCCACGCCAATCACCTCTCGCTCGACGGCGCTATGATGGCCCAAGAGTAGTCGGCTGGAATATATCATCCTCAGCGCCTATCGATTCGCTAGGGGCTTTGAGGATCAACCGTTCTCGGCGGAGATCTACTACCATCGGTATTTATGAATTCCGATCACCCCGAAACCGAGCAGGTTGTTGCTCGTGCACGAGTCGCCCGGTCTTTGGCCCCTACCGTTGCTCGCCTCTCGACGGCGCGCAAGAATCACCTCCTTAACCAAGCAGCTCAGGCACTCGAGGATCATGCCGAGGATATTCTGCAAGCTAATGCTCGCGATATCACCGCCGGTCGCGAGCGTGGGATGTCTGATAACTTAATTGATCGACTCGCTCTTGATAGAAACCGCATAAAAGGCATGGCCGAGGGGCTGCGCCAAGTGGCCCGACTAAGAGACCCCGTCGGGGATATCGTTGCGGGTCGCGTGATGGAGAATGGAATGAAAATGCGCCAAGTGCGAGTCCCACTTGGCGTTATGGGAATGGTATACGAGGCGCGTCCAAATGTGACCGTTGACGCCTTTGGATTGGCGCTCAAATCTGGCAATGTGGCGCTGTTGCGCGGTTCGCGCTCCGCGGCATTCTCCAATCAGGCACTCGTGAACATTCTGCAGGATGCCGCCCGCGAACAGGGCCTACCGGCAGAGATCGTGCAGTTACTACCTTGTGATACCCATGACAGTGTCACAGCGCTTGTTACCGCTCGAGGCCTCGTGGACGTTGTTATTCCCCGCGGGGGTGCAGGGCTGATTAACGCCGTTGTCCACCAAGCTACAGTTCCTACCATCGAGACAGGAACCGGCAACTGTCATTTGTATATAGATTCCGAGTGTGATCTCGATCAGGCAATCGCGATTTTGATCAATGGAAAGACCCGCCGCACGAGTGTGTGTAATGCCACCGAAACAGTCCTTATCGATAAAGCCCTTAACGCCACCTCCACTCACCGCATTCTTTCAGCCCTTATTGAGGCGGGGGTAACGGTACACGGTGATACTGAGGAATTTCTTCCTCTTGGACTGAGCGAGATCATTCCGGCGACCCAGCAGGATTGGGAAGAGGAATACCTGTCGATGGATATCGCAGCGAAAATGGTTGCTGGTGTCAATGGTGCCATTGCCCATATACGGCAGTATTCCACTGGACATACCGAGGCAATCGCTACCACCAATATCATCACAGCTCAGCGCTTTGTTGACGAGGTTGATTCGGCCGCGGTTATGGTTAATGCTTCGACCGCTTTTACCGACGGCGAACAATACGGGATGGGTGCAGAAATCGGCATTTCCACTCAAAAACTGCACGCCAGAGGTCCCATGGCCTTGCCGGAACTGACCAGCACCAAATGGATCCTTGAGGGCAACGGACATATTAGGCCGTAGTGGAAGATCATGAAGAGCTACCAACACCAGCCTGAGAAAATCGGCATTATGGGGGGAACTTTTGACCCCATCCACCACGGACATTTAGTGGCAGCGAGTGAAGTTGCGGCGCGCTTTCATCTCGATCGCGTCATCTTTGTTCCGACCGGATGCCCGTGGCAAAAAACAGATCGAGTGGTTTCACCAGGCGAAGATCGCTATCTGATGACGGTGATCGCTACAGCTTCGAATCCTCGATTCGAGGTGAGTCGGGTTGATATTGACCGATCCGGACCGACCTACACCATCGACACCCTCAAGGATTTGCGCTCTCTCTATCCTAACGCTGAATTCTATTTCATTACGGGAGCCGATGCGCTGGCTAAGATCCTCAGTTGGCGGGAATGGGAAATGATCTTCCATCTCGCCACTTTCGTAGGCGTAACCCGACCTGGCTATCTGCTCGACGATGATATCCTCCCTCCGCGTTACCGCAAAAGAGTGGAGTTGGTGGAAATTCCTGCAATGGCTATCTCATCAACGGATTGTCGACAACGAACGCAAACCTCCAAACCCCTGTGGTACCTCGTACCCGATGGGGTGGTGCAATATATCCACAAGCATGGCCTCTACCGTGCTACCTCAGAACTCAAATGATCGAGGAATTTTTCTCTTCATCGGCTGATTCATGACAGAATACTTGTGAAGCTCTACACCACTGAAAAGGAACAAAAGGATTATAGTGACCGCGACCCACGATACTACCGCACTCGCAGCTACCGCTGCGGTGGCCGCTAACGAAAAACTTGCAACAAATATCGCCGTCATCGACGTCAGCGATGTCATGGCAATTACCGAGATTTTTCTTCTTGCTTCTGCAGATAACGAACGCCAAGTGCGCGCGATCGTCGAGGAGATCGAAGATGTCCTTTCCAACCAGGGCCACGAACCCAAGCGGCGTGAAGGAAATCGGGAGAATCGCTGGGTTTTGCTCGACTACGGTTCCTTTGTTATTCACGTCCAACGCAATACCGAACGTGATTTCTATGGACTCGATAGGCTCTATCGTGATTGCCCACTTATCGAGGTTGATGGGATTGATACGATGGAGCGTCCAACAGAATGGAATGATGACATCGACCTTCGGTCCGTGCAGTCCCTCGATGAGATTCCTTTGGTTGAAAACGACCCCGACGAGGAAGAATTGTAAACTCGAGCTGTAGAACCTAACCCCTGGTTGACTCTCTATATCGCGAGAATTTTATATGACACGTCGATTAATTCTGCTCCGGCACGGTGAAACATCGTATAACGCTTCTGGTCGCATGCAAGGCCACTTGGATACTGAGCTCTCGACTCGGGGCCGAGCGCAAGCTGCTCAGGTCGCCGCATTCTTGGAAACTGTCAAAATTTCTCGAATTATTTCCTCTGACCTTACTCGGGCGAGTGAAACCGCTCGGGCAGTCGGGGAGCGCCTCGGTGTTGAGGTCACCATAGATGATCGTTTGCGTGAGACCAATCTGGGTCAGTGGCAGGCCCGTTCTCATGCCGAGGTGGATCGGCAGTTCCCCGGATTACGTGCCTATTGGCGTCACGATCCAACCTGGGCTCCTCCTGGTGGTGAGTCACGGCTTGAGGTTGCACGTAGAGCACGACCGGTTGTTGATGAATTAATGCGCGAATTTGCTCTTTGGGATCAAGGCACCGTTTTATTGGTGGCTCACGGAGGTACCATTTCTGCTCTCACCTCACATCTTTTAGAGCTTGAAAGTCATCAGTACCCACTATTTTCAGGTCTAGGTAATACCTGTTGGGCTCAATTAACGGCTCGTCCTCGTTATAGCTCAGAAATTTCGGAGGATGATGCCGAGGATATTCGGCCAGAAGATCTCATCTTCACCCCAGATAACTGCCAGAATGCTCGATGGTACCTCGACGGGTGGAATATGGGAGTCTCTCTCGGGTATGAATCGATGGGAGCCGCCGGAAACGGAGAAGCTGGCCTTCTGGGAGGAGTTTAACCACCTCGGTAGCGCCCTATTGCTAGGCTCATAGGGGTTCCCACATTATTGGGTGCAACCGCTGGGTATAAAATTTGTGGAGAAAGGGAATCTATGCCAGTTCGTATCGTGACCGATTCTTCTGCGGGACTCCCACATCATGTTGTTGATGAACTCGATATCACTGTCATTGACCTCCATATTGTCAATAGCGACCACGACCAGTCCACGTCGGGCCTTAGTGCTTTGGAGCTAACAGCTCAGTATGCGCGCCAACTTGAGCGCGGAGGCGATGAGGGGGTTCTTGCCCTGCACCTATCGAAAGAACTCTCCTCAACATGGTCAGCTGCAGTAACCGCAGCTTCTATTTTTAACCAGAATGTTGCCGTGGTAGATACTCAAAGTATTGGCATGTCGGTCGGGGCGGCTGCGATGGCGGCGGCGCGGATCGCACAAGATGGCGCGCCCCTTCCCGAATGTATCGAATTGGCGGAAGATACTCTAGCACGTTCAGCTACCTGGTTATTTCTGCCGCGCATCGAGCAGATGTGGAAATCCGGGCGCATTAGTGCCGCTACCGCAATGCTATCAACCACCTTGGCAATCAAACCCATTCTGCAGGTACGTTCGGGTCGGATTGAGTTAGCAGCGAAGACTCGAACCCAAGCTAAAGCTTTGACAAAGCTTACCGAGCTGATAGTCCAACGCGCAGCGAATTTACCAGTCTTTATAGCTATACAGCAGCATGAGGCTAAGGATGCGGCGCGCTTGTTGGAAAAGCAACTAAGGGACAATCTCCCCAAGGGTTCGGCCATCATGATCACTGATATGGATCCAATACTAGCCGTCCATTGCGGGGTCGGTGCCGTGGGAGTATCCACGGTTTTCTCTCAAGCGCCAGACGATAACTAGTCAGTTTTGGAAGGTTTTTAAACTGCTGTGCTAGGTTCTACCAGGTTCTACCAGGCTCTACCGGTCACTATCAGGCTCTATCAGGCGCAACCGTGGCAAGGGAAGGTCTCATTGCTATTACAACACAATCGATATGAAGGCAGACCTGCTGCGATCTAAGTATGGGTTCAATCGCTCGCCAGCGGTTCCTAGAGGAAAAAGTGCGAGCTCACCTCTAGCTTCGAAGACACGTGTGGGCACAATGAGAGTGGCCCTAGAGAAGTTGTAGGCAGCTCACCTATGCTGAACGAGGCTGAGCGCTGACTGCGGCGCGCTTTTGTCATCTGTATATGCGTGGTAGCGAGGTGGCGCTGCGCAGGTAGTAGCCATATTTCGCCGTCTTTTGGTCCCTCCCATCATGATTCGAACCTTCGGCGGGGGCGGATGTCGCCCGGTGCCATACCAGCTGCCCCGCCCAAGTGTTTCCTACCTGGAAGTCCGACGTTATAGTGCCAGAGGAATTCCTGAACGCCGCTAGACCCTTCCTCGGGCCTCGAGTGCGCTGACAGGGATCCCAGCCCACCAGCCTTGGGTGACTCGATACCCGAACTGCCTAGATAGGAAGATAACCATTCTCTCAGGTATAGAAGGAAATCTTCATCTTATGGGAGCTGGTTGAGATAACTCGCAACGTATGACCGAATTTAAGGTGCCCGCCTCAGTCTCTTCCACACTTGAGACGGGGGAGCGAAGAGAGTGGTGTACCACTAATCCTTGCTTTATGGGGGAGTAGCGAGTTTACTGAAACTTACTCACAAGCTCAATTAGGTAAGCCTAAGAAAGCCAGGTAGTGGACATTGTCGTCAACCTCTTTCTAGATATTGCTACCCCCTTAGACTCCTCGCCGGAAGGGAATAATTATGGCGTCGACATCCACCATCAGCGCACCAGAGCGTGAAAAACTAAAGCGAGAGCGAGAAGAAGGAAAATCAGCCCTGAAAGAATTACTTCGGCCCATAGCTCTACGTCTAGGAATCGGTCGATTCTTAGCAATTATTGCGGGCTTCCTGGCCATCGGCCCCTATATCGCATTGATCCAGGTGGGCGATACCCTCTACAGCGCCTATAGTCAGGATCTGCCGGTTGACGAGCAATCTGTATGGGCGAGTGTGTATCTCCTCGTGGGAATGTTCTGCGGACGATTATTTATTAACGCCATAGCCTTGGCCATTACCCACTTCGCCGATATTAGATTAGCCGCGATTATTCGTCAGCGTATTCTTGATCGAATCTCCAGCGCTCCTTTGGGATGGTTTTCAAAAACTAATGCCGGCAAAGTTCGCAAAGCATTGCAGGAAGATATCGGGCAGATCCACGCCTTGGTAGCACACCAACCGGTAGACGTCACCCAAGCCATTATTACTCCTGTCGCCCTTTTAATGCTGGCCTTTTTAATCGATTGGAGGCTAGGGCTGCTCACGGTTGCGAGCTTTCCTTTTTATATCGCAGCTAATATTTGGATGCTCAGCGGCATGGGCGAAAAAACCGTTGAGATGGACGCTCACCTAGGTCGCGTATCTGCCACTATGGTGGAATTCTTTACGGGAATCTCGGTGGTTAAGGCCTTTGGGGCGGTGGGACAATCCCATAAACGCTATCAAGATGCTGCCGATGATTTCTCTACGTTTTATCTAGCGTGGGTTACGCCTATGCTCAAAGGTTCTGCCATGGCGGCCGCCTCGATATCTATCCCCATTCTGATGGCAATCAATCTGGGTGGTGGCATCCTCATGATTCGAGCAGGCTGGGTGACTCCACCAGATGTACTGGCGACCACCCTCATCGCTCTGATGATTCCCAGTGCCATCACCGTATTGAGCAATATGATGTGGGCCTATCAATTAGCAGGCGCTGCTGCCCGTCGTCTGCTGATAACTCTCGACACTCCTATTCTTTCGGTCCCCAATACTAAGCTACAACCACGAGGAAACGAGATCCGCTTTGAAGACGTATCCTTCTCGTACGGTGAGCATATAGCGGCCAATCACGTGACCATGACTCTTCGCGAGGACACGGTAACGGCACTCATCGGTGCCAGTGGTTCTGGTAAGACTACTCTAGCCACCTTGGTTGCTCGATTTAATGATCCTGACTCAGGGAGGATCACCATCGGCGGTGTCGACGTGCGCGAACTATCCACACGGATGCTCTATGACACGGTCTCCTTCGTGCTACAAGATCCGCAACTCTTGAGAATCTCCGTGCGCGATAATATCGCCCTCGGCAGGCTCGAGGCCACAATGGAGGAAATCCGCGATGCAGCACACAAGGCGCATATTCTTGACACCATTGAGGCTCTCCCGAAGGGTTTTGACACTATCGTCGGAACGGACACTCATTTCTCCGGGGGCCAGGCTCAACGAATTGCCATCGCGCGAGCACTTTTAGTGGATGCCCCGATCCTCATCCTGGATGAGGCCACGGCATTTGCTGACCCCGAATCGGAAGCAGATATTCAGCAAGCGCTGACCACCTTAGTTAAGGGTAAAACGGTGCTAGTTATTGCGCATCGTCTGGAATCAATTGTGGGTGCTGATCAGATCATAGTCCTAGAACACGGCCATGTCGCAGCAGCGGGAAGTGCAAAGGACCTCCAAGGTCATCCGCTGTATCAGCAGTTACTGACCACATCTCAATCCGCCCACCTCAGGTCGCTGGAATCTCAGCGGAAAGGACATTAAGACGTTATGAAACCTCTCATTTTCTCTTTCTTTTCGCTGAGTAGCGTTTTTCTCACTGATCCTCGGTGTCTCTACCGCGCGATCATATCTAGCATTGCGATGGGAGTCCTCGAAGGGTTGTCGCTATTTCTTATTATTCCTGCTATTTACGCTTTATCAACAGATACTCCCGCCTGGGGGCTTAGTGCCTATGGCTGGCTAGTAGTATTCATACTCTCAGCGATCATAGCGGCTGTCTTGGGATATATCGATACCCGTCTTAGCTACGCAGCGGCCCTCGATATTGTTCAGAATATCCACCGGTCAATTGGTCATCAGGTAGCACGACTGCCGCTCGGATGGTTTCAGCAGCCAATAGCAGGTCGGCTGTCCCGCCTGGTCTCGGGCGAGCTCATGCTTACCTCTGAGATCTTCGCTCACCTCATGGGTCCTATTGCTGGGAAAATGGCAGCCATTGTTGTCATCTTGGTGTGCATGCTGGCATGGAATATCACCCTCGGAATCTTGCTAGCTGTCTCTATGTTGATATTTCTCGTCTTCGTCTATCTCTCCTCGGCAATTGGTCACTACGCTCACGCTCAGGCTGAACCTTTAGAAAAAGAGATCAGTGACCGCGTCGTAGAATTTACCCACTGCCAGCCGGCCCTACGCGCATGCGGTAGGAGTCAAGATTTCGCCCCCTTAACGGCGGCAACTACTCAGTGGCGGCAACGGAAGTCCCGCTTGCTGTGGTGGGAGTTTCTCGCTAATGCCTTAACTGGAAGTTTGACTCAAGTTGTGGTGGTGGCCCTTATGACGCTCATTGCACAACTCAGTTTGGACGGTTCCCTTAGCCCTATAGAAACCATTGCTTTTATGGGGGTAACACTGCGCTTTTCCCAGTTGTTGCTGATCCTTGCGGAAAGTTCTTTCGGTCTGGAATCCAGGCGTAGTAGCGCCGAAGCATTCTACGAGGTGCTCACCGCTGAAGCGCTGCCAGAACCTCGTGAGGATGCAGCGCAACCTACGCCGGGCAGTGTGGAATTTGAGCACGTGACCTTCTCCTATCTAGAAAATACTCCCGTGATCAAGAATGTTAGTTTCCTAGTTCCACCTCGGTCGATGGTAGCCCTAGTGGGGCCTTCCGGAAGTGGCAAAACGACAGTGGCACGGCTGATATCGAGGTTCTATGAAGTAGATTCCGGAGCGGTCAAAGTTGGCGGTGCGAATGTCAAGGAGTTAAAGACACGCACCCTAATGTCGCAGCTATCGATGGTCTTTCAAGAAGTCTATCTTTTTGATGACACTCTGATCGCCAATATCAGGATCGGCCGGCCCACCGCTACCGATGATGAGGTCAAAGAGGCTGCCGCATTAGCCGGTGTGACCGAAATTGTGCGACGCCTTCCCAACGGATGGGAGAGCCCGGTCGGCGAGGGAGGTAAGTCTTTAAGTGGGGGCGAAAGGCAGCGCGTGGCCATAGCTCGCGCGCTGCTAAAAAATGCGCCCATCGTGCTTTTCGACGAAGCTACCAGCGCCCTCGATCCCGAAAATGAGGCAAATATCGTGGCGGCATTTGCCACATTGCGCGAAACCTCCACTGTCGTAGTTATCGCGCATAAATTAGACACCATTATGGGTGCGGATCAGATTGTGACGCTCAACGCTCAAGGCGAGATCGAGGATATCGGAACCCATGAGCAGTTATACGCTCGCACTGGGACCTACCGTGATTTCTGGGATAGCCGAGCGAAAGCCAAAGGGTGGCACCTAGCGTAGATACGCTTCTCCGTAAAAATATCGCTGTGCGCCCGCAAATTACTCACAGCTGACCGCGCACTTTTTCTAAACAGAGCGTTTTAGGCATAGCCCTCCAGACGCTCTGACAGACGTTCTTGCAACAGAGTTCCAGCACAGGTGGGTGAGGAGTCCCATCCAGAAACCAGCAGTGATCGGGAGAGCTCTTCGTTTAGGCACTGGGATGGTAGCTTCGATCCGGTTCGATACTGTGGGGGATCAGAGGTAGCAACGCGGCTAATTGGGTATAGGGACGGAAGTTATTCTTCAGCGGGGATCGACCCTCATCAATCTAATCCGATGGGGATTACCCCCATTACGGGCTTATCGAGGAGAAAAGTTCCAATTATGAATTAAATTAGGGATCGCGAATACATCCATTTTCTCTACCAAAGGTTGTTATGTCTCTTCCCTCCCGTCGATCCTTCTACCCAAGCCTCGTTGTGCTTGTCGGCCTCGTACTAAGCTCATGTTCTACACCATCTGATACCCCTCAAACCCAGGCGGTAGCTGACCTTGAAACTACCTCCAGCCCGCAACCAGCGTGCGAGAATCCACAGCTAGATCTTCTCGAAACTGAATTTGGGCTGTGGGGATCACCACAGAAAATAAATACCGAGACCGCAGGGAAAGACAATAACTATTGGTTGGAGACAGACGTTATTGATAACCACTTCGATCCATGCGCAGATTACTCTTATATCGTTATAGAAGGTCGACCACCTGAGTTTGTTGGTTCGCAACTTCCTCCCAAAAAGGCGGTGCTCTTCTTTGCTGGTGAGCACTTCATCCCCGGACAAGATATGCCTTTTATCAATGAGGTAAAAGATATCTCCCTTGATGGTGCTACCGCCACGGTTGATTACCAGAGCAAGATTATGTACAACGGTGAAACCTTTGATTATACAATAAACTACACGCTGAGCCCACAGGACGTGGTGGAAAAAGGCAGGCACGAGCCTACTGGCAATACCTCGAATATGATGCGCACTGATTTCCATCGCTCACCGCCACCCGGGGATAGCTTCAGCTATACCCGTCTCGGCAATATCTCCCACAAGCTCTATGATTACGAGGAAGATTGGGCTGGTTACTACGTCAATATACCTATCGGCGAGATCACCATGCGGTGCACACTTTTGAGCTCTTTCGATTATAACTTCACCGATCAGGTTGACTGCCTAGCCCCAGAACCCATCTTCCCACCAGTCGATACCCGCCGTGTGCCCGCCCCGCTAATATCTCCCGGCGAGAAAGGGTACTACTCGGTGAGTATGTCATTCTCGTACCCCACCGGTATCTATACCGACTACTTAAATCTCGGCAATGCTGACTCTTTTACTGATATGAAGGATGAAGCGATTACGAAGGTTGGCAATCTATTCTTCGATACTCGTGGAGATTCAGTGCGGATCACGGACTACCATATGGAATACGAAATAGGCCCTAATCTGGTCAGGGAAAATCCGGCAGACGAGGTCGATATGTCGCGGTGGCCTACTCGTTTAGATCACTGGCAATAAACGGCGCCCTAAATTTTATTGAATCCTATTCGCACGCAGCAGAGAGCAGAGAGCAGAGAATTTATCCACACAATCCTTCAAGCCCCAATGAGTTAAGTCGCGGTCCAGGCTGATCTACTCTTTGCTTGAAGGTATGGAGGATACTACTAGGTCTGAAGGCAGGTTCGCCGCCGTTGTGGATACGATTCGGCGGCGCGATCGACCGACGGGCTCTATATCTTCACGCCGCATCAAAGAGCTCTACCGGTCTCACCCTGCGCAGGAAGAGCTGGCCTTTAATAATCCTCTCGACTGCACCCCACGACTGACAGTGAGCCCTCTAGTTGCGCTGGTGGTGGTGAGCGTGGGGCTAATTGGGGTCATTGCGGTGTGGCTGGGAGCTTTCGCCTACGAATCTCCAGCTCCGCAACCTGTACTCCGTGTGACTGGTGCGATCCCCACCCCTTTACCAGTGGCGCCACCGAGAACGGAGATTGTGGTGGCTGTCGTCGGCGCCGTGGAGCACCCTGGGTTGTATCGCTTTAGTGATCCTGATGCGCGTATAGCGGATGCCCTTAAGCGCGCAGGCTTTGAGAATGCCATTTCTCTGGCAGGTATTAACCTAGCCCAGCGACTCACCGATGGTATGCAGATTACCGTGGAGTCCGACACAGATGCCTCGATCGCTGATGCTCCCGCGGTATCAGGCGGCACTCCGAAGCGGGTAGCTCTCAACTCGGCGGGGCGCGAAGAATTAGAGTCTCTTCCCGGTATCGGGACCAAAACAGCAGAGGCCATCATTGCGTACCGCGAGCGCGTCGGAGCTTTCAGTACTATCGAACAACTTCAGGATGTCAAGGGCATTGGCCCGAGTAAATTTGCGGCTCTCAAAGATCAACTCGTCTTATGAAAACCCAGAGCCAGGTACGCCTTCTCCCCAGCGCCGCGACTATCTGGGCGGCTATGTTTGCAGTATTCGAGGCCCGCTACCACGATCACAGTTATCTTCTCATTATCGTTGTCGGTCTTTTTATCCTATTCATCTTAGGGATCGTTCTTAGCCGTATTGATCGTGGCCAAGCAATCCTTACCAGCGGCAGCGGAAGTATAGCGCTTTTTATAGCAACGCTACGTCTCAAACAAGCAGAGAGTTTTTCTTTTTCCTCTCCCACCCTCATGCGTGCCCTCGATTCAGCCCGCGTCGGTGGCAGTGGCGCCGTGCAGCATTTTTCCCCTCCCGGCTACCCCGGATCGATCACGGTATTCTCCCCGCGGCCCTTGAATATTATTCCTGGTGAACTGGCAATGGTGAAGGGCTATCCTGACCATGGGAGGGGCCTGGGGTTAGATGCACTGATTTTCCACGCGCGGGAAGCAGTACGAGCGTCCCCGGTGCATCCCGTGCTGTCTTTTCGCCATGAGCTGCGACTAATCTTCCGTCATCACGCCGAGGAGATTATTGACGGTGACGCCGGTGCACTAGTTCCAGCCATGGTCTTCGGTGATATTTCGGGTCAGAGTCCCCAGTTGCGGCAGGATTTTATCCTCAGCGGTTTAGCCCATCTCAGTGCTGTCAGTGGAGCCAATATCACCATGATTCTCACAGCAGTAGTCGTGCTTTTAGCACGCTGTTCACCGCGCATGCGCGCATTTGGGGCGCTACTGGTGATGGCAGCATATATTTTCGTCGTAGGTATGGAGGCCTCGGTATTACGCGCTGGGTTCATGGGAGCCGTTGGCATGATTGCGCTAGTGACCGCCGCTGTGCGCGCCCCCATGAACGCCTTAGCTATCAGTAGTGGAATACTCTTGCTTTACCACCCAGGTTTTGCCACTCACTGGGGATTTGCCCTCTCGGTGGGAGCCACGGCTGGAATTATAGTGATCAATCCGTGGATCTACTGGCATCTGCGTCATATGCCAGGGCCTGCGATAATATGGAAATCTCTCAGCGTAGCGCTGGCCGCGCAGCTGAGCACCATGCCACTTGTGGCAGGCATGGCGGGCCATATCTCGGTGGTGAGCATCTTCGCCAACCTTATCTGCGCTCCCGCTGTTCCGGTGGTCACGATTTTTGGCCTCATCGCCGCCGGTTGCGTGGGGCTCGGAGAGCTAGTAAGCCCGCTTGCACATATCGGAGATTTCATCCTGTGGGTGCTCGCCCCCGTAGCCCGCTGGATTATCTCTACCGCACATATAGCCGCTCATCTCAACGGAGCCGTGATCACCGTAGCCTCACCAGTGAAGTGGGCAATTGTCATTGCCTTGTGGGCACTCTATGCGATCTCGAAGAGCCGCACGTGGTGGGTGCTAGCCTTAGCTGCGCTGGTACTTGGAGTACTGTCACTGCCCCAGCATGAACTACCAGAGCCAGATCTGAGCACTATACGAACCTACGAAGTGAATTCGCTGCAAGAACTAACAGACCAACATACTATCCCAGCAGGTACAGAAGCTATTATCGTGCGCTCTCATAAGGACGTGTCAGCAGATTATCCAACAGTGACCCAAACCGGGATCCCGGTGTACTTTCGCGCACCTGACGGTTACTCACAGCTAGAATCGAGCCCATGAAACCTGTCCACCTCATTCTTGGCGACGAAGACTTTCTCATCGAGCGCACCATCAAAGAGATCAGTGCCGCTATCAAGTCGCACGCTCCTACGGGCACGACTATTGATATCACCCAAATCCGCGCCGGGGATATCACCAAGGCGGAGCTCTTAGACTTACTAAGTCCATCACTATTTGGCGAGGATCGCATCGTCGTGATCGACCGAATGGATGAGGCAGGTAAGGAACCCGCTCAACTCATCGTCGAGCTTGCGCGAGATCCCGGACCCGGTATTTATGTCATCATTAGCCATTCGGGTGGAGGTCGGCAAAAAGCACTGGTGACGCCCCTGAAAAAGCTTGCCGAGGTCCATGAGATAGAAGCGCCCAAGCAGCACCAGCGGACCCAATGGTTAAACCAGGAATTTCGACGCCTCGGGGTCCAGGTCACCCCCGATGTGCTCCAGGTTCTCCTTGAAGGCGTGGGTTCAGATCTACGTGCTCTCTCCAGTGCCGTAGATCAGCTAGTGGCAGATACTGATGGCGAGGTTACGGCTGGAAAGGTACGTCAGTACTATGAGGGTGTTGCTGAGGTTAGCGGTTTCGATGTTGCCGATCTCGCTTGCCAGGGAGATACCTTCAAGGCCCTGGCTAGTATGCGACGAGCCTTACAGCTGGGGGTGGAACCAGCTGCACTTGCCACCGCTTTGAGCATGAAAGTATCGGGAATTGCGCGCCTATACTCCTCCCAACCGCACCCTTCCTTAGCCGGTCAACTAGGGATGCACCCCTATGTCCTGGAAAAGACTGCGCAACTAGCGCGGCGATGGCGGGGAGACAATATCAGCCAAGCAGTGATCATTGCAGCCGAATTGGATGCGGAAGTTAAAGGTCAGGGGGGAGATCCAGCCTTCGCCCTCGAGCAGGCGGTGCGTCAAATTTCGCAGCTGGCTGGCTAGATTCCTAAGATGGGGATAATGACGACCCCTTCTCCAGACCCTGAACTGCAAGCCTTTATCAACGAGCTCTTTCACCTCGCTCGCACCGGAGGCGAGCCCGCCTGCGATAGGCTGAGGACGCTCGTTACTCTGGGGCTTAACCCCAATATTAGTAATGAGGAGGGCAATACTCTCCTCATGATAGCCGCCTATAGCGGCCATGCTGATATTGTCCGGGAGTTAATCAATATGGGGGCGGACCTTAATCAATTAAACGACCGGGGACAGTCCCCGTTGGCAGGAGCAATATTTAAGAAGTATCCAGAGGTCATTGCTACTCTGATCAATCACGGCGCTGATCCTCATATCGGTCATCCCAGCGCCCATAACACCGCAAAAATGTTTGGACTCAGTGACCTTGTAGCCCACCTTGACGCTCACGATTCCGGTGACAAGCGCTGATATTATCGGGTTGATCACGCTCAACCTCATTGGCATGATCAGCCCCGGACCGGATATACTTCTCCTCATCCGACTGGCCACAAAATCTCGGCCGCATGCCCTCGCCGCCACTCTCGGTATCGCCAGCGGGCTCACGGTGTGGGTGATCGCAACGGTTGTGGGAGCCTCCACCCTGCTTCATGCTTATCCATCGATCATGGGGGCTATTCAACTTATCGGCGGCTTATGGTTGGGTTTTATGGCGAAGAATGTACTCACATCCGCTCTCGCCCAGTATCGGGAGGGTACTCAGCTCGATATTGATCACGCGGCACGCTTAGGTAGCCTCAAATATTGCTATCGCCTGGGCCTAGCAACAAATCTGTCTAATCCCAAAGTGGTGCTCTATTTCGCAGCGATTATCGCACCATTCCTGCCACCCAACCCACATATCGGCCAAGCGCTCCTCGTGGTGGCAGTCATAATAACGACCACCGTTCTAGGCTTTTCTACACTTGTTATGGCCTTCTCAGCTCGTCCGGTGCGTCACGTATTCTATCGCTTTAGCTATATCGTGGATTTTATCGCCGGCGGATTTTTTGCAGTTGCCTCAATTGGTTTAATCATCGCAGGGTTATTTTAAAAAAATCCCGCTGATCGGTGAGGATCAGCGGGATTTTCTTAAGCCATCTTATTTAAAGCTGTGGCCATACGGGACTTCTTGTTTGCCGCATTATTGCGGTGGAAGACACCCTTGGTAACAGCCTTGTCCAGTTGACGCGAAGCAACACGCAATTGGTTTTCGGCGCCGGCCTTATCGCCTTCGGCAACTAGAGCGCGGAATTTACGGATCTCGGTGCGAACCTTCGAACGAATTGCCTGGTTGCGCTGACGAGCCTTCTCGTTGGTGAGAACGCGCTTCTTCTGTGACTTAATATTTGCCATGTGTATACCTCTTATTCGGATATCTTAGTGCACCACGGCTGCTACAAGTTGAAGTTCGCGGCGATCCCAAGGTCCTGACCGCTCGAAGATGAACTTAACCACCATGGTGGTGTTGTTTCGGACAACGAACGAAAACCTTACCACCTCCGCTAACTAAAAGCGAACACGTAAGCAGTTATTTCCACCCGAATTCACGGCGCAAGCGATTGGCTATCGACTCCCACCGGCGCGGCGGGATCACAGCCCCCTGGCGCCTAATCACGATCTCTGGAACCTGCACTAATTTATCAAGCCTGGCCCAGGCATTCCGCCCCGTCTCATCCCACGGCCCTGCCCCTATTTCAGCCCATGATGAACTGAGCGCATGTGCAGGATTAGGGGAGGTAATCAGGCCCAAAAGCTTATCCCCACTGCGGCCCACCACGATGAGGGCTCGTTCGAAATCCGGTTCGCTCGGGCGGGTAAAAAAAACCACTTCGCCAGGATCGACTTGGCCATCCATATTGGGGGCATAAATAAGCCCGCGCGGATATTCAGCGGTGTCGACGACTGCGATATCAGCGCGCGCCGGAGTGCGAAGGTGGTGGGCGTCGATTCGCTCAGTGAGCCCGAGTTGAGAGGCGAGAGCCTTCAGGCCCTTATCGAGATTGGAGGTTTCGTCGCTTCGAAATAGCCTCACCATGATCGCCCGCAAGATACGTCGCACTAAGGAATCCGGCTTCATAATCTTTCAGTTTATCCTTCTGAAGCATCTAGAGGGGGCCTAAGTCGGGAGAGTATACAGAGGTGGGGTAAAGTCGGGAGAAGAATTGCAGTTGGAGAAAGGGATTAAATGGCCAAGAATTTCGCGGAGCAGACTTTTTCGGATCTCTCCAAGATCCGTAACTTCTGTATTATCGCCCATATTGACCATGGAAAATCGACCTTAGCGGATCGTATTTTACAGTACTCCAATGTTGTCGATGCCCGCGATATGCGCGAACAATACTTAGACAATATGGATATCGAGCGTGAGCGCGGCATCACTATTAAGGCGCAAAACGTTCGGCTACCCTGGGTGCCGCGTTCCGGTGCGCACAAAGGTGAAGAAATCGTGATGCAGATGATCGACACCCCGGGCCACGTTGACTTCACCTATGAGGTTTCTCGAGCGCTCGAAGCCTGCGAAGGAGCTATCCTCCTAGTTGACGCCGCCCAAGGCATCGAAGCTCAAACTTTGGCGAATCTCTACCTAGCCATGGAGAATGACCTCGAGATTATTCCCGTACTTAATAAGATCGATCTGCCAGCCGCAGATCCAGAGAAATATGCCCAAGAAATTGCCCATATTATTGGATGCGAACCAGATGATGTTTTACGGGTGTCAGGTAAAACCGGTGAAGGCGTTGAAGCTCTCCTCGATAAAGTAGCCGAATTGGTGCCGCCACCGACCACCGATCACGGCATTGATGCGCCGGCGCGCGCCATGATTTTCGACTCGGTCTATGACACCTACCGCGGCGTGGTTACCTATATTCGTATGATCGACGGGAAGCTGACCCCTCGACAGAAAATTAAGATGATGTCGAGCAGTGCCGTTCACGAGTTGCTGGAAATTGGCATTGTGTCGCCCACCCCCAAAAAGTGTGACGGCTTAGGCCCTGGTGAAGTGGGATATCTGATCACTGGCGTCAAAGATGTACGCCAGTCCAAGGTCGGAGATACCGTTACCTGGGCCCAAAACGGCGCCGAAGAGGCTCTGCAAGGCTATGCTGATCCCAAACCCATGGTGTACTCAGGGCTGTTCCCAATTTCGCAAGCCAACTTCCCAGACCTGCGTGAAGCACTGGAGAAATTACAGCTCAATGACGCTTCATTGTCCTGGGAGCCGGAAACCTCTGTGGCTCTGGGCTTCGGCTTCCGCTGCGGATTCCTTGGATTGCTCCATATGGAGATCACCAGAGACCGCCTCGAACGCGAATTCGGCCTTGATCTCATCTCCACTGCCCCCTCGGTGTCCTACCGTGTGGTAGCCGAAGATGGGAGCTCAACTCACGTACACAACCCTTCAGATTGGCCTGGTGGAAAATTACGCGAGGTGTGGGAGCCTATCGTAAAAACCACCATCATCGTGCCCTCCGAATTTGTAGGTAGCACCATGGAACTCTGCCAATCCAAGCGCGGACAAATGGGAGGCATGGACTATTTATCGGAGGACCGCGTAGAACTGCGTTATACCATGCCGCTGGGTGAGATTATCTTCGATTTCTTTGATTCTCTAAAGTCGCGCACCAGGGGATATGCCTCGCTGAATTACGAGGAAGCGGGGGAGCAGCAAGCCGATCTGGTCAAGGTTGATATTCTCCTGAACGGCGATCCAGTGGATGCCTTCTCGGCAATTGTTCACCGTGATTCCGCTTTATGGTACGGCAATAAGATGACGAAGAAACTGAAAGAGTTGATTCCACGCCAGCAATTTGAAATCCCCATTCAGGCCGCGATCGGCGCCAAGGTTATAGCCCGTGAAAATATCCGGGCAATGCGTAAGGACGTGACAGCGAAATGCTATGGCGGCGATATTTCTCGTAAGCGGAAGCTTCTTGAAAAACAGAAAGAGGGCAAGAAGCGCATGAAATCCCTTGGTTCCGTTTCGGTCCCACAGGAAGCCTTCGTGGCAGCACTGAGCACGGACGATAATTAGTCACGGCCCCAGCCCGCGAGATTTTCTCCTCGCGGGAAGCTTAAAGATGCCAGCAACTTAAAGGCACCGGATATTCCCGGATATTCATGGGTGCTAGCTCATGAGAGTAGACCACTGCCTCAAAAAGCAAGTGACGTGTATCATAAGAACCCATATTCCCTATTCCGCAACCAGTATGAGGAGAGAGCTGCACCATGACAAGGATTCCCCGAACCCTATTAGCTATAACTCTTGCTGGTTCGATGATCACGCCTGGCCCCGCCCACGCACAGATGCCTCCTCTACCCGCCCTATCCTCTCAAGGATCATCTACTGATCTTATAGGCGACTTTTTGGTGCATATTAAACGCAGCGTGGATGATTTTCTAGCACGCATGAGCCCAGCACGGCCGCTGCCACCTTATGATCAGCGCACGGATGAAGCGGTGACCATAGCGCTCATTAACCAAGAGCGCACACGCCGCGGCCTCTATCCGCTCGTCTTCGATGACGTCTTGTATCAACAGGCACGCGGGCATAGTCAATGGATGGCGCATAATCAGTTCCAGCCAAGCGTCGGTATTACCAGTGGTGAACTAATCGCTAGCGCCCCTGGCGTGCTCAGTGGTCAAGCTTTCCACCAGTGGAACAGTGTCCCTGGTGAACGCGCGCTGCTGCTCAATCCGAGACTCACCAGGATCGCGGTCGCGGCACACCGAGCCGTGGATGGGCGCATCCTTTATACCGCACTCGTTCGCTAACAAGGATGTGTAGCGGTGCCGCCTGAACAGTCTCCGTTATGGGAGATGTTCTGCAAAGGTGGTTAGAGCTCCTACCGTCAGCGTGGATGAGTAACTGCCCGCATTCTCTTTCGATCCTCATCATTCGGGGTAGAAATATTAGGGAGATGCTAAGTGTGAGGTGACCTGCGGGTCAGGGTTTACCCTGCAGGTAGCAGAATATTTGCCTCACCTTACCCGTTAGTCGTATTCCTGCCGTCCCCGATCATGGCTCCTCATTTCTGGCTGGCCAGGGTCAAAAAATTTGCCTGGCCCACTATGACAGACTTCAGCTTGGCTTAGGGCATGCCCGTAGCATCGCTATCTCCAAACTCATCTAAAAGATCTTTGTGAGTGATCCTCAACCTACGATGCGGAGCGATATCTTTTACACTCTAGATTCAAGTATTGAGGGGGCGAGCGTCGAGGTGCTCATCTTAATAGTGAGCTTGTCAGGCTTGTTGGTGAGTCTTAATTCAATACACAGGCAGTGCCCCAACTGCGCCGGGTAGAATACGAGCCTGCTTTTATAGAACTATGATCTTGGGAGTAATAGGCGGTCTAAAGGTTTTTAGAGTAACCTCCGCAGTGCGTGGTGGAGTCGGCGCTGACGTGCGGGATATGAACGAGTGCGTCATCAACCTATAGTATTAGAACCTGTTTGATTCTAAGGTACTTATATCTGATTAAGGATGTGCACGATCGCTACTTCACATTCACCGAGCTCCGCGACGTCGGATCCCACTCCGACTTCTGCTCGTAAACGGTTTCATTTTCACACTGACCCGACAATCTTCGCCATGGCGGCTGGGACCATCGGTGCATTCGTCCTCGTCACTTTGATATTTGGGGAGCGGATACAACCAATATTTGCCAGTGCATCAGCGGCCCTGCTGAAAAATTTAGGCTGGATGTATATCGGAGGTATTTCCTTAGCGCTGATCTTCCTGATCGGCATCTTCGCCTCCAGCTACGGCCGGATGCGTTTAGGCGACGACGACGACGACCCCGAGCATTCTCTCCCCGTCTGGTTCGCCATGCTCTTCGCTGGCGGCGTGGGCGCTGTCTTGATGTTCTGGGGTGTTGCGGAACCCATTAACCATATTTACAACCCTCCAATGAATAATGTGGAACCCATGAGCGCAGCGGCCGCCGAGCAGGCATTCGCTTTCACGTTCTACCACTTTGGTATCCATATGTGGGTCATTATGGCGCTACCAGGCCTGGCCTTGGGCTACTTCATCTACAAGCGCAAACTGCCACCGCGTCTGTCTTCAATCTTTGCCCCCCTCTTAGGCCCGCGTATCTATTCACTACCAGGCAAATTCATCGATGCCTTAGCAATTATTGGTACGGTCTTCGGCATCGCGGTCTCGGTTGGCCTGGGAACGCTGCAGGTCAACGCCGGCCTCAATAAGATTTGGGGGGTACCCCTGGTGGGATGGGTGGAATTACTCATCATCATTCTTATCACCGTGGTGGCCAGCTTTTCGGTCGCGAGTGGGCTGGATAAAGGTATAAAGATTCTCTCCAACCTCAATATTGCCATGGCCGTGATCTTCATGGTCTTTGTTGTCCTGACCGGCCCCACACTTACTCTTTTGCGTTCCGTGGTCGAGGCCTTCGGAATCTACGGTGATTGGTTGCCGCGCCTGATGTTCTGGACAGATTCTTATAGTGATAATCCTGGCTGGCAGGGCAAGTGGACCGCTTTCTACTGGGCGTGGACGATCTGCTGGTCGCCGTTTACGGGGATGTTCGTCGCTCGAATTTCCCGCGGACGCACGGTCCGTGAATTCATCGGCGGTGTGCTCATTTTGCCCACAATCTTCGGAGTCATTTGGTTTGCCATCTTTGGCCGTGCGGGCCTGGAGATCGAGCGTGCTCAGCCAGGCTTCCTCACTGTGCCAGTGGTGGAGCAGGGTGACGTCTCTGCAGCACTCTTTAATTTCCTGCAAGCGTATCCGCTTAGCTCCGTGGTCTCGGTCTTCGCCCTGATGATCGTCATTATCTTCTTCATCACTTCTATCGATTCCTCGGCGATGGTCAACGATATGATGTGCACGGGAGAAGAGAACCAATCGCCGACGGCCTATCGTATCGCTTGGGCCGTGATGATCGGCGCGGTAGCGGCAGTGCTGCTCATCGTTTCTCCCGGCACTGGTATCGATGTTCTCCAGCAGGTTGTCATTATCGTGGCCTTGCCCTTCTTCCTCATGCAGTTCGTCATGATGTACTCGCTTTTGAAAGGGATGAATGATGATCGCGCTGCGATGGCTCCCTTGGTGACGAGACGGTGGGAAAAAACCGATACCGCCGAGAAGCTAGCGACGCACGAGCAGCAACCAGCTCCCGGATTCGATGAGGACGGTAACATTTTGCCGACCCCAGAGTTTGAACAAACGGCGGATGGAACTGTCATCATTTCCGGCAATGTGATGATCGACGGCGAGTTAGGGATTACCGGCAGTGTGAACGACGACGTCGAAAAGGACGATATCGACAAAGAACGCGACCAAGGAAAATCCTCTCAGTAAAACTCTCCCTCAGGGCCTCCTTTTAGCATTGTGCTTAAAGGAGGCTTTTCCCAATAAGAAATTCTAAAAGTTAAGAGGATTATCAGATCCATGAGCTGCTGTGATCACCCAAGAAGTGCTTTTTTGTCCATCTAGCTGCGCAGATAGATATTTGGATGCGCAGCAAAGGTGAGTTACCATGGTCGGTCGTATGCGGGACGGTTTAACTGACATAGGAAAACCTCATGAGTCCGCGCGCTACCAAATCTTGTACGCAAATATAAATTTTTAAGGATATTGATGCTTTCATTAAAACCCCGAGCCATAGCCCTGTGTGCCGCCGTCACCGTGGCGTGCACCAGCATGGGTGTAGGCCTTCCAGCAGCTATCGCTGAAGATAAAAACCTGAGTATCGAGCAAACTCTTGGTGATGCCAACCTGCAGGCTGCGGCGCAGATCGATACTACCCAGACGGTGAAGCTCAATATCTACAAATATGACGGCGAGTACGAGGATGTAGAAGGCGCACCGCAAAACGCCCAACCGCTAGCAGGGGTCACCTTCAAAGTGGAGAAGGTCAAAGATGACGCAGGTAACGCCTTTGACCTTACGAAGGCTGCGAGCTGGAAGAAGCTCAACGACATCGTATCGGCCGAGAATGCCAATGCGACGATCGCAGCCCTTCAAGCTGACGACAGCGTAGCTGAGCAAAGCAAGGAAACCGATGGTCAAGGTCTCGCCGCTTTCGAATTTGCGAACGGCGCTGGCGTTTACCGCGTGACCGAAACTCAGACCCCCGAAGGTTATTCGGTGACCTCACCCTTCCTCATCACCCTACCAACCCCCAATGGCGATGGTGATCAGTGGGTATATGAGCGCACGGTTTATCCAAAGAACCAAAAGATTGAGCCGATTAAGGAAGTCAACGATGACACAGCCGCCTTGGGTGGCACCCTTAGCTACCGACTCAGCTCTCGGGTCCCATCAACCAATCTCACCCAATTCAAAATCACGGATGATCTGGTGGAAAACCTCCAGTACGTCGATGGTTCCTTGAAGGTGACCGTAGCCGCGCGGACCGCCCAGGCGGGAGATATCCCAACGCTGGTAGATACTGAGGACTTTACTACCACCACAGGCTCTAATCCCGGTGATGAAATAGTTGTTGACTTCACGGAAAAAGGTCTAGCCAAGCTCGAGGCTTTCTATAAGACGCACACCGATGCTCAGGTCTTTGTGGAATTTGACGCCACAATCGTCTCGCTTCCGGATAACGGGCGAATTGATAACAAAGCAACCTTTGATATCAACTCCAAGTCGTATTCCACCACCCGTGATGAGGACAACCCCACGCGGACGACCTTCGGCAACCTAACGATCACGAAAACTGCTGGTGAAGAGAATGTACCAGCTAATGAGCTGGAAGGTGCGGAGTTCGAGCTCTATCACTGCACCAACGATTCCGGCGCCTGGACGCTCAAGGGTAATGCTCTCAAGACCGCTACCCAGAGCACCGGTGTAGAGCAACAAGAAAAGCTGACGACCAAGGTCGTCTCGGATGAGGCCAAAGCCCAAGGATTCGGTATCCCTATCAAGTCCTACTCAACTGGTTCGGGAGAATCAGCAAATAAGTTCTGTGTCATCGAGACCAAAGCTCCCGCAGGCTTTGTGCGCAACCCAGAAGTTATTCCAGTGGTTGTGACCGAGAACGAGAACGGTCCGGCTGAGTTGACGGCAGAAGTGGAGAACCAAAGGACAACCTTCCTCAACCAGCTACCATCTACTGGTGCATGGGGAATAGTTCTCGTCTTCCTTGTCGGTCTGGCTTTGCTTGCCCGTGGTCTTTATACCACCCGCCGTGATTCCAAGGCCACAGCCTAAAAGCTGAGCTAAAAGAGCGGGGTGGATCCCGTCTGTCCAGCACCGACGGGATCCAGCTGCCAAAGAAGTAGGGAAGGGCTTGAAATTCATGCGTCACCGTCAGCGAAGAGCACGAGACCGGGTGCGCATGCGAGGCCCTCTCTATATCATCCTGGCTGTTGTGGTATTTCTCGCCCCTGTTGTTCTTACGCATCTGAAAAATAGCGAACAAAATCGCCTGGCCGAGTATTACTCGGAGAAGGTAATGCAGATGGAAGCTCAGGACCGATCCACCCTGCTTGACCAAGCGCGAGAGTATAACCAGAATCTGCCCGAGTTCGGTTCACCAGATCCGTGGGTGCACGGTGTTGATACCTCAACCCCTGGCTACCAAACGTACCTTGACCATCTGAATGTAGATTCCATGATGGCAAGGCTGCATATACCGTCAGTCGGTATTGACCTTCCCGTCTATCACGGCACCTCAACATCAACATTAGCTCACGGGGTAGGGCATCTCTATGGCACCGCCCTTCCTGTCGGGGGAGAGGGGACCCACGCAGTACTGACAGGTCACACCGGATTGGCTACGTTAACGATGTTTGACAACCTCACCCACGTAAAAATCGGTGATATTTTTACCCTTGATGTAGTGGGCGACACCCTCGCTTATGAGGTCGATGATATTCGAATAGTACTGCCTGAGGATATCTCCAGCATCAGGCCGATTACAGGTCACGATCTTCTTACTCTCGTTACCTGTACTCCTTATGGAATTAATACGCACCGTCTGCTCGTCCGTGGCCGCCGCATAGATGTGCCACATCACCAGGATGAGCGCCGGTATCGCAGCCCTTGGCAGCTGTGGATGACGATAGCTGTAGGAATTTCGCTAGCCGCTTTGCTGTATTTAGTCATCTTTATGTTAAGGCGGCGAAATAAGGCGGATACGCAGCAGATGAACGGGGAGTTATAAGTGCTATTACACTCACACCCAAGAGTATTGGGCCTGGGGAGATCACTCATCGCAGCGCTGCTGGCAGTATCTACAATCGCCCTTGTCATAGTCCCCGCCCATGCTCAGGCTCCGCGACATTTACAGATTGTGAAGACCTTTGCTAATCCCACCCAGCGCACCGATGGCGTGGTGGGACCAGAGCAACTTATTGGTGCTACCTTCACAATTCGCCAGCTGTTCGGCTTAGGGAAACTTGACCCCAGCCAGTTGAATGATCTCATTCTGCAACGCCCTGAGTTGCTGACATCTGATCCGCAGGTCAATACCGGCCCTGTGATGCACGCGCGAACAGACGATAACGGAGTTGCTCTATTCTCAGGTCTCGAACCCGGTATTTACCAGGTGCGAGAAGACGCCCGCAGGATGGGAGATACTCCTGAACTCGTGTCGACGCCCTTCCTAGTGATCGTCGATCAGCCCTCGACCGCTGTGCGAACGAAAATTCAACCACCATCTGTGACCAAGCGTGCAGACCGCGAGACCGCCGATTGGGGTGAGACTATCGCCTATAGCATCACCGCCCAAGTGCCCCCGGTAGATAGCAACGGCCAACTTCACCGAGTGGAATTCTTCGACTCGCTCGATACCAACCTAGACTTCGAGGGCATCGACACTATCGTGGTGGAAAATCTCGACGGCTCAGTCCGCCTGGAGGCCAACGACTATCGCACCAGCGTGGAGGCAAACGAGGTTTCGATATCCTTGAGCGACGCTGGCCTTACAACGATATCGCGGCTTCGTGCAGGCCACCCCGAAACCACCGTGAATATTAGCTTTCGAGCACGGGTGAAAGCGCCACTCTTCCCAGGCACAAAGATTTCGAATACGATCTATGCCTCCGCGGATGGATACTGCCCAGCCGACACCCAAATGGCGGGATGTTTAGGCGCCTACCCAGCGCTGAAATCTGATACCGCAATAACCCACGCACCCCAGATTAGCTCTGGAAGCAGCATAATGACTGGTGTTGTTGTGCCACTTCTAGCCCTCTTTCTAACGCTCGGATTTGGGTGGCTGCCACTTAGTCAGTTACGGCTTCATCCGCCTAGTAGGCCCGACATCACGCAGGATAAAAATTCGTGGATGATGCAGTCGCCGATAGGTGCATTGGCATCGACGGGGGCTAGTGTTTTAGGACTCGTTGGACTAGCCCTTCTTCTCGTAACGGTGGGCTTGTGGCTGGTGGTCCGGCGGCGACCATCGGGAGACGAAGATGGTGTTTATCCTAAGAGCGAGTCCTAACAGCGGGAGCACAGATTCATATTAAAACCAGAGATTATCGAGGAAACATATTGACAAGCATAGTGCACCGGGGGTACGCCCTGATTGCTATAGTCATCGTGTTCATGGGGCTTCTTATAGTTGTTGGCGGGCCCAATACTCTAGCGCGCGCTGAGGATGCATCGGATTTTTCCGCAACTCCGGTAGCGTCTCGGGTGATCCCCACACCAACTCAGGAATATGAGGGTTGCGAATTTCGCGTGTCCAGCCCGGGGTCGGAAACCGAGCTCTTCGCTCCGCAATTATGCTGGTTAGATCTTAGCCAAATTGATAATCCATGGGACGGGCCGCAACTGGTGAGACAAAAGATTGGTGATCTCACCCTTGAGTTCAATGCTGAAATAGTAGCGGGCAGTTCCTATCTTATGGATGTGACTTCGGAAGTTATTTCTGGAGATGACAAGTCGATATTTGGGTATGATCGTGACGGAATGGTTAACTTCGGCCTCTCCACGGAAGCAGGGCGAAATGAGCAGTTAACTAGTGACCGACTCGAACTGAGCAAGGCGGGGGCTAAAGTTAAGCGACCCGTGCTGCGAGCATATCTGAAGCATACGTTTGGGGGAGAGGGAAAAAAGTACGCCGTGGTGCGTTTGAGCGATATCCGGGTGATTGGCCGAGATAATCGCGAGTTGAAGAAATACGACCTCGTGGTCATGGACGCCGAAAGAACCACAACACGCAGTAACAGCTACCATGAGGCGATTACTTTACAGGCCGACTCGCGCGGGAAAATCCTTCAGCCTCTCTTGCTCTACAACGACGACGGTAGAACTTGCAAATGGGCGAGTACCCTAAATTTCACGTTTGAAGGTAGGAATGCCTGGGGTTCTAGAGCTGCAGCTAACTGGGAAGTCGACGGAAAGACCTTCGACTACGCGTGCTTAGTTGATTATACTGTGACCCAACCCGGAGCCTTCTTAACCTCCATTCAAAATCCCACTTCTCTAGAGATTGGTCTCTATACGTCGAGCACGAGCGGCGGTAAACAAGGCGTCGCCATTGCGCTCAATGTGGGGCGTATAGGCGGCCATGTCGATGCTGATACCTCAGCCGAGACCAAAATTCTCGGGAATCAGACTGTTTTCGACTTTGAGGCGGGTTCTACCAAGGATGAATTCGAAGCAGTTGTGAATTCGAGTACCGATCAACCAGCGCGCCAGGACGCTGCACCCTTCGCCACGCTACTGCGCTCGGTGCGCTACGAAGGAGGGATCCCTCGAGCCTCGGATCCTTATACTTTCCGTTCTCAGGCCCGCACCCCAGATGGTACTAATGTCTTCGACAGATACGATCCCGAATGGACCTGTCAATTAGGGAACAGAAAGCTGCAAAAGGGAAATTTCCCAGCTGGTTTCGTGGTAACTAACGGCGATAATACTTCCACAGTGACCTACGCAAACGCAGAAAATGAGCCCGTCTACTGCGCAGTAAAGTGGAAGCCTAAGTTCAATAGGGCCTCTCTCACTGTGGAAAAAAGGATCGACGGCCTCGATCCACACACAGACCGCGCCTACAATTTCCGCTACCAATGCACACCCCCTCCAGGCTTCGACAAAGCCTTCGGCAATCAGCAACTCGACGGAGACTTCGTGCTGGGGCAGGGCGGCGATCGCACGCTGACCCATCAAATCGACGGGCTCGTCGAGGGCGCGACGTGCCACGTCAGTGAGGATCTTTCCACCGACGACGTGCCCGATGGTTACAAACACACACTCACCTGGAATCCCGAGCAACAGGCAGGGACTTCTCCTTCTCTCACGCTTCGTGCTGAGGACGATTCAGCGAACCGGATCGTGGCAATAAACACATATGAGCGGAAATTGACCGCCCTTAATGTGACGAAAAAGCTCGGAGGGAGTGCGGCTGCAACGCTGGTAGCCCCCGGGCAACAACGCCAGGTCAACTTCGGCTTGACGTGCGAAGGCGTGGACGAACGCATAGTGGCCGTGGATCTGCGTAATGAAAACGGAACGGTGACCACGACCAAGGCGACAAGAGTACCAGGGCTTCCCGCGGGCTCTATGTGTACGCTTTCTCCAAAGTTCAAGGTAGACAACCCTGATATTGTGCTGCGCCATCGATATATTGTCCTCGATGGCAAAAATATTGAGCAGAATCAGTCTGGGGACTATATATTCCGGTTAAAAGATGAAGATGGTTCTGTGAGTAACCTTGCTATTGATACCGCGTACGATAAAACTACGACGGTAACGGTGACTGCAGCAGCCGCCGGCCCAGCCCGGGAGGTAGGGGAAGTTCCCAACCGCGATCTGAGCATTGGTTACCGTTGTGTAGCTGGGCAGGAGACGGTTCTCGAGGGGCGAGTTGCGGCTGCACCCGGCCAGTCTGTTGAGGTAAAAGGAGTCCCTGTCGGTTCCCTGTGTGCACTCGATCTCGATACCTCCTATAACTATCCTCAGGCTAGGTTGCTACGAGACCAGTCCACCGTGACCATCCGCGACGGTCGAGAGCGGACAATTCCGCTGCTAACCGCCGAGCAACCTGTTATCGAAATCAGGGATACTCAAGGGCAGCGCTCTCCAAACATCACTGTATCGGCATGGTTCGCACTGCGCAGTGTCCCAGTACGCATCGTGAATATCCAACACGGGGCTCCTCAAGGACTCGAACAGGCTGAGTTCATCAATAGGATTACCTGTAACGGAGAAGATTTCTCATCAGCTACAACCCTCGCTAAGGCTACGAGCGCTGCTGACTACTCCGCTGCTATGGCGCAACCGCCACAGGGTGGAATAATCGTAGAGCTGCCCGCTGGTGCTCGTTGCGAATACCAGCTCGATGGCAGTGCTCTGCAGGCGCGCCCAGACCTCGCGGTAACCGCCGATGACAGGAAACCTTATAGTCAGATGGGACTCTGGGACTACGCGGGAGTCGCAGACTCCCGGAACCCGCGAGATCCCTTAAGCGCGGACACCCGAGTTGATTCGACCATGAAGCAACCAGTTGTGAAGTTTTCAACCCCGAATACGGTTCCATCGCCTTCGAATCAGGACGTGGCTCTCACCCTCGCCTCGGAGACTTTTTTCCGAACAGCCACTGTGACAGTCAGCTTTCATAAGGAAGCGGTGGGTGCAGTCTCATCTAGCCAGGAATTCCAGTTCAGCTCCAATTGTGAGCCTTCTGATTTCACCTTACGGTCTGGTGAGACTCATCTCTTCAAAGACGTGCCCGTCAATACCACATGCCAGGTCACCGAATTGATCGACGATCATCACACGATTCCTCAGGCGCAGTGGGAACCGCATGATATTTCTCCGCGGTATCGCATCGATCAAGGCGAGATCAACCAGGCTGCAATGAGTCAGGGTGCGGTAACTGAAGGGCCCGCGTGGACCTTCACGGTTCTCCCCGTTGCCGAAGCGGAGGATACCGATAGGCACGGGGATAAATGGACAGTGACTGCCCGCAATACCATTCCTGGAATCGCACTGGACAAGCGCATCAAGGGGGCAGGGCTTTCAGCCCTCACCGAAGCGGTTGCAGGCACCGTTGTGCTTCCAGCGCAAGCGGAAGCCATGGATATAACCTACATAGTTCGTAATCGCTCGACTATTCCTCTGGAAGCAGTGACACTTCGTGATCCTTCTCTTGCAGGTGCGGAGATCCTCGCAGACGGTCAAACGCTCCTGATATCCGATGATGGCCTCATCCCCGCTGCAGCGTGCGAGATAGAAACCCTTGACACCGAGGCGGAGGTCGAATGCTCGATAAAGGTCAAGATCCCCGGGGACCCTCGTCGTTTTTATCACTATCGTGGTTCTGCAGCTGAGGTCACGGCAGTGACAACTGGGCAGGAAAATCTCCAACAGGTTAGTGATATCGCTGGTGCTAATGCGCTGCGACTATCTGCAGCTGTGGCTCAAATGTTGCCACAAACTGGATTGCAGTCGCTGGTACTCTTCCTGCTTCTGGGTGTGATCATTCTTGGATTTGGCCTGTGGCGTTATATGCGGGAATCGTAGAGAGGAACGGGATCTGTAGTGGCAGCAGTGGCACGTATTAAGCCCACGCACCATGCCCCTAAGCGTGGTAGAGGCAAAAGCCAACGGCGCCGCGGGATGCTGAATATCATCCTTGGGATTGCGGTATTGCTTTTCCCCATTGTCTCGACTTTGTATACAGATTATCAATTGGATACGAGGGCTCGCAGCTACGCTGAAAAGGTGCGAGAGATTGAGCCGAGCGAGTTGATACGCGAATATCTCCACAAAGCCCACGTATATAACCAAAACTTGGCGGAAAGCGGACATCATGCTTTTATTCCCACGCCCGAATCGCCTGGCTACGACGAGTATCTGGATATCCTCAATCCCCCTGAAACTTCTGGCATGATCGCCAGATTGGCGATCCCATCACTCGATATCGATTTACCCGTCTACCACACCACGCGCCCCGAGGTGCTCTACCACGGTGCTGGACATATGTTCGGCTCTGATGTGCCAGTTGGGGGGCCAGGGACAAATTCGGTCATCTCCGCACACACGGGGATGGTTAACGCCAGTATGTTTGATAATCTCCCGCGCATTAAAGATGGCGCGGAGATCTACCTTGATGTTCTAGGAGAAGTTCTCGTTTACCGGGTGACCGGAAGGCAGGTTGTTGCCCCAGATGACTATCAGGCTGTGACCTACGAAGCTGGCGTCGATAAGTTAACTCTTATCACGTGCACTCCTTATGGCATCAACACCGATCGTCTCCTAGTGTCTGCTGAACGCGTGCCTCGGGAAATGCCGGAAATTTCTCAATCATGGCGGCCGGTGTTGAGTTGGTGGATGATGATCGACCTCATCATCATTGCGCTGGTGATCGCGTTTGTTTTGTGGCGTGAGTGGCAACGGCGGAAAGAGAACACGAGGGACGCGGATAGTTCCAAGGACTAGCCTAAAGATTAGGGTACCCTAAGTTTTTAATCCTGATAGGATGGAACAAGCGACGCTAGCGGATAAGCGAATCGCTTGCGTTAAGCCCTGCCTGACAGATATCACAGGGCATCTACAACCCACCAAGGAAGTGAGAACCATCGAGAGCGCAACCGCGTCGACCCCCTTCGTCGTTTACTTTTCGTCGGTGAGTGAAAATACTCATCGCTTCGTTCAAAAACTAGGCTTCGACTCCGCGAGAATTCCCCTGAAACCCAAGCAAGAGGGGATGATTCGAGTAGACCGCCCCTTCGTTCTCATAGTGCCTACCTATGGGGGAGGCAGCATGAAAGGCGCGGTTCCGCCACAGGTTAAGGCATTTTTGAATATCCCCGAAAACCGCGCACTTATTCGCGGAGTTATTAGTGCGGGCAATACCAATTTTGGGGAGGCCTATTGCGCCGCGGGGCAGGTCATTTCGCAAAAGTGTCACGTTCCCCAGCTCTACCGCTTTGAGCTCCTTGGAACCAGCCACGACGTTGACATTGTCCGCGATGGACTCCGCAAGTACTTTGCCCCCGAGCAGGCCGCATCCCCAGTTTGATCCCACGGTACAACGCCACAGAAAGTCAGTGAGAACATGAATACGGATATCCCACTAACAGGGCGATTCCCGGTTCTCATCCGTAACTTCGGATCGGGTCGGTCCACAGAACTCACCAGAATGGGGTTGCGGGTTCTTTTGGAGCACGAGAAAATCGGCAGTCCACCCTATGAGTGGGGGATATACAGCCTGTATGGGCCAATCCAAAAATTTGGATCTACTTTCGATCGAACTGCACAATCAATGCGGGCAGCACTAGCGAAGCAGTACCACGGACTGAGCGCTAAAGATATCGAATTTGAGTATTTTGCTGATTGCTGTGTGCAGTCGGCGGGCGCGGATCCTTCCAAGGTGAGTCTTTGGCTTCGCTTCTTATGGGACCCACATATCATGTCTGAACAACGTGAGATTTTAAAGAACGCAAAACGGAAACTGATCACCCACCTACGACATAACCCAGAAACCTTCGCGCAGACCAACCTCAGTGGTTTCGATCGCTGCGTGCTTGTGCTCCCTCGAAGACTGCCCTTTAATCGACTGTCTGACTATTTCGCCCTCATGGGCGGCAGCTATATCTACCTTCTTGAAGACTTCGCTTCGGGTCAGACTCCCGACCTCTTCAACCCCACGTACGTGCCTGCTGCGGAGGAACTAAGCGGTGAGGTAGGGGAGTATCTTGATGGCCAGTAATGGCCAGTGATGGCCAAACCAAAGGAGGTAGTTGAAAATACCTACTCCGGCTCTCGAAGGGTGGGACTGCGAACCACAACAGTGTCCCTCTGAGAAAAAAGAGACTCTACGCGCACGATACACTCATAGAGTGTGGGAGCTATGGGCTCCGCGTAGTAGCTCAGCTGCGTGAGATATGCACGGATACTGGCGGTACGTACTTGGATAGCGGTTTTATAAGCTGCAACAATCCGCCCCTCCAAGGAGCGTTGTACAGTAAATCAATATCTTTCTCAACCACCTGTTGGCGTTCACATTTCGAGGGGAACCAAGAACAGATCACTCGCGGTGCTGGTCGGCCAGACGGGCAGTCTTTACTGTCTCGCTTTCAACTAACACCGAAGCATCAGTAATTAGCAGCTCGAGAGCCAACGGCTATAGTCCCCAAATCGCCACCTTATGCCCAGCCAACGAGGGCAAGCGTCTAAAAGACTCCCTGATTATTGACGTGAACGAACACGCCTCAAAAGTCGCTTACAAACACGGAGCAGCCGGGCGACCGGGAGACATGTCACCCGCAGCAAATCGCCTAACCATGGCCAGTCGCATACGCGGATACGTCACCACGTGCACAAGCTCGGTCTACAAAGCCCACAGCGCTAGCGAGAAAGCCACCAGCAGCGAACGCAAAGCACTCGCCACCATAGGGCGCAGGGGCGGGAAAAAGACCGCAGAACGTCTAAAGTTCGACCTCAACGGCGACTATGCCCAAGCCCAACGCCAGACACTCGCAACAACCAACACACGCCGAACTAAGAGCGCTAAGGCGGATATATGAACCATTGCGGGGTGGTTCCTTAAAGGAAACGCCGAGATAGAACAGTGGCCGACTATTGCGGACGCGATGGAAGAATTTGGGGTGCCGCAGCCTAGTGTTCGCACGAGGGAGTAGGAGTCCTCCAGTCTTTTATCGGAGTTGGGATGGTGACTACCTTAACTAACCTCGCATTTAGCGCAAAAGCTCTAGAAAAAGAAGTCTTTTGAGGCGTAAAACCTGCTGTTGAGGTTTCTACATGTCTCCATTTTCCTGTCGGTGTGCAGCAGTAGATGACAGTGTGCGACCAATCCCTACCATGAGCGCCCTGGCACGGTGATTGTGCTGGGGCGCTTTGGTGGTGCTGTTGTGGTCTTGGTGTCATTCATTTTAGTTCACGGTTGGTTAGTTGTTGTGTCTATGGTTGCTGGTTTCGCGGCTCGATTCGCCGTGGTGTTTCTTGAGGGCTGATTTTTCTTGGCACGATTTCATCGCTGCAGTATCTCACCATAATCTCGCTTGCCCGGACCCATTGAATCACTTCACCGAGGGCATAAACACCAGAGAATGCCCAGGAAGATGCGTCGAGGTGAACTACGATCGCAGCCACCTCGCGCGACAGAGCGAGAACCGTTGACCGGGCTGCCGTTATGTCTGAGGCAGTACGGGTACTTTCTGCAACGCAGCGCACAGACTGATCCGTATGACTGGCTGGAGGCTTGAGATTCCTTGTGCGCAGGCATTGTTGTGCAGAGTGGAGATATTTCGAAGCTCTCCTCGCCAACCGTGTGGTACTTTTGTGGGCGCCTTTTTACTGTGTGTGGTCTAGCTGCTGCGCGTGATACTGAGTCGGGCTGTGAAAACTTCAATTTTCCTGCAAGAATGAAAAACATGGACGGGACCCTTGAGCTCTTACGCCACACCCTTGATGGCGTTGTATACCCTGCTGATGCCGCTAAAGCGCAGACATTGAAGAATCAGCTGGATGACTATATTATCCCGAGGATCACTGATCTTGATGCCCCACTCCTCGTAGTCGTGGGGGGTTCAACGGGGGCCGGCAAGTCTACTCTTGTCAACGCGATTGTCGGGGAAAACGTGACAGCCGCTGGGGTTATTAGGCCAACTACCCGCCAACCCACCCTTATTACGAATACTGCCGATGCGCCATATTTTCGATCGCAGCGCGTGCTTCCCGGTCTTCCTCGTGAACACGGGGAACCTGATACCCAAGCGCTGAGCCTGCGCATTGTCGAATCGAATCTCATCCCAGCTGGCCTAGCGTTGATCGATGCTCCCGACTTTGATTCCATCGATGATACCAATCGCGCCTTGGCCTCCCAGTTATTGGCCGCCGCAGATTCATGGGTCTTTGTGACCACACCGGCACGTTACGCAGATCAAGTGGTGTGGAATTTCTTATCCGATGCTGCTGCCCGACATATTGAGGTCGTTGTGATTCTCAACCGTGTGGATCAACAAGCAGCGGACACGGTTCCCGATGATCTGCGCCGAATGCTCGAAGAGCGCAAACTCGACGCCGAGGTATTTGTGGTGCCATTTGTCCAGCACGAACTACTACCGGTGGAATCTATTGCCACTTACCTCCACGACCTTGCACTAGATACCGCCGCGCGTCGAGAGATCTCCCTGCGAACAGTAGCCGGTGCCCTAGATCAACTCGTTCAAGCCACCGAGGAATTGGCCGTTTCCTATGATCGTCGCCATGAGCAGGCAACCCAGCTAGCTGTAGCTTTCGATGATGCCTATTCGAGGGCCTGTCAGCATATTATCGACGCCACCTCAGATGGACACTTGCTGCGCACCGAAGTCATGGCGCGGTGGCAAGATTTTGTGGGAACCTCGGACGCGTTCCGAGTGATTGATCGCTGGTTTTCTCTCGCCCGGGATCGAGTGGGCTCCTTTTTTACCGGCAAACCCACCCCACTGCGCGAGGTGGAAACGCAGATTGAAACCGGCCTTCATGCGGTAATTATCGACGCCGCCGATACGGCTGCGGGGCGATGCTGGTCCTACCTCGGCTCCCAAGCGCCCAAGCTACGCGATCAGGCTTCACATGATCTAGCCCGCGCCGGTGAAGAGATATCCGAACGGGCCGCAACGCTCGTGCGGGATTGGCAGGCAGACTTGGTGCGCTATATTGAGGAAAACGCTGCCTCTAAACGCATGACCGCTCGCCTCGCCTCACTCGGACTCAATGCGGTGACCGTCGCACTTATGATTGTGGTTTTCGCTTCCACGGCAGGGCTAACTGGTGGTGAGATCGCTATCGCAGGTGGCTCAGCGGTATTGGGCCAGAAATTGCTGGAAACGATCTTCGGTGAGGAAGCCGTCAGGCGCATGGCGAAACGCGCGCGCCAGGATCTCGATGAACGCGTCGCAATCCTTATGGCTGATGAGCGGGCTCGCTACCAACCGGTGACTGAGCAGCTCATTGTAGGTACCCCAGCTGAAGCGCTGAGAAGCTCAGCTCGTCAAGCCCTCGCAGAGGTTAAATATGTCTAAGCTTCAGCACCGTCTTCATGCCCTCGAAGCAGCGCTCACATCTCAGTATCTCTCCCCAGAGGATCGCGACGCTATGAATAAAGTGCTTGTTCATGCGGCTGCGAGGAGAAAACTGTCATCTGAGCACACGGTGGTGGGATTCTTCGGTGCCACAGGCTCAGGGAAAACATCACTTTTTAATGCCATAGTCGGAGAAGATTTGGGTGCCTCCTCACCGAGACGCCCCACAACCTCGGCACCGTTAGCTGCGATCTGGCAACCAGAGGGGGCCAGCGAACTCCTCGACTGGTTAGGTATTGAAGACCGGCGCACCCGTACGGGTAGTTTCACCGCAAAGTCTGGGCCGCTTATTCTGCTTGATCTCCCAGATTTTGATTCAGTTGATCAGAGTAATAGAGAAATTGCGAGCCGGTTGGCAGCCCAGGTTGATGTGCTCGTGTGGGTGACCGATCCGGAGAAATATGCCGACCGGATTATCCATCAGGATTTTATTCGGCCCCATGCGAGTCATTCCGCTGTCACCCTTGCCGTGCTCAATAAAGCTGACAGATTAGCCCCCGCCGATATACCGGAGGTGACAGCATCGCTAACAGGGCTTTTAAACGATGACGGGTTAGACAATGTTTCGGTACTTGCAACCTCCACTCTTACGGGAAGTGGTATCACCGAATTGCGCGAGGCTATCGCCACTATAGCGGCGAGCAAAAACGCTCAGAGTGCTCGGATAGTAGCAGATATTCACGCTCTGAGTAACCGCTTGGTGCCTGCCCGTCATGGGCAAGTAGGGGCGCACGCTAAAAAGGAGCTTGATCGCTCCCTAGCCCAGGCAGCAGGGGTCGATCGCCTCGCTGAGATTACTGCCGCAGCGTATCGACGGCGATTAGGTCTACGCACAGGTTCACCCCTTCTGACTTGGGTACTAAAACTGCGCCCCGATCCTTTGCGACGCTTGGGATTGCGGGAGGAGCAGGATCACAGCGATGTGCACCGCAGTTCATTGCCTGCCCTTGATGCCGCAAGTAAAGCGATATCCAATAAGGCGGTGCGCACCTATACGCATGCAGTGGCAGATCAATTACCGCACCCGTGGGATTTAGCGGTCATTGAGCAAGGAAACGACAGCGCCCACGCACTTCCAGAAGAGTTGGACCGAGCAGCAGCGCGCACGAAACTGCCCGCCCAACCTTCGGCAGCGTGGGGGCTTTTGACCTTCATCCAATGGATAGCGCTCTTTATGGCGCTTATGGGGGTGCTGTGGTACCTCGCTGTCGCCTTCATCCCTGGGGTGCTCACGCCGCTGCTTGGCGATAGCCTCATACCCGCCATTGAGGGATGGCCTTATCCTACCCTTTTGATACTTGGAGGAATACTTATAGGCATACTTCTCAGCCTGATGGGAGCCGCCTTTGGTGGGGTGATTGGAGCGGTTGTTAAAGCGCGGACGCGGCGGGCACTAAAGAAGGAGATCGCACAAATATCTACCGCGACGGTCGTGCGTCCTGTTGCAGTTATTCGTCAGGATTACGAAGATTTAGCGCGCGCGCTTCGATCACTTGCCTAGGCGTATCAGCCGCCGCCTAAAAAGGGCGATTCGGCTATGAGACAAGAAAAAGCTCACACCAATAGGCTTATTGGTGTGAGCGGATAGGTATGAGCTCTGCCGGGTCAGAAATCTGGCAAGGATACTTTAGATGAAGTGTACTGGGTTCTCGAGGGTACCGATTCCATCAATGGTGATGCTAACCGTGTCGCCTTCTTCCACGGGGATAGGACCTGGAGGGCACCCCAGGCTAATCACATCTCCCGCCTTCAACGTTATATATTCCGAACAATAAGAAATGGCCTGCGCAGCGGACCATATTTGATACCGCGTAGATGAATCGACGAGGTCAAGGCGCTGACCGTTGCGCGTAAGGTGGGCGGTGATATGAGCATCATCAGGGTTATCGAGTTCGGTTTCGATCCACGGGCCGATTGGGCAGAAGGTATCGAGGCCTTTGCCCCTCGACCATTGGCCATCCTGCCCCATCAATGCTGGTGCCGACATATCATTGCAGATGGTATAGCCCAACACATATTCTAGGGCCTCATCCTCGGTCACTTTCTTACAATCCTTGGCCATCACCACTGCAAGTTCAGACTCGAAGATGGATCCGCGTGCTACTTCTGGGACCTCGATATTATCCCTAGTGCCCACAACCGCAGAGCTCGGCTTGAAGAAAATAAACGGAGCGCGATCCTTCTCGGGATCAAAGGGCCGATCATCGGCTAGATACGCACATGCGAGGGCGACCACTTTCGATGGCGTGACGGGGCTGAGGAGGCGTGCCGATGTAGGGATTTTTTCGCCAGTTTCTTCAGCTGTTAGAGCAGCAGTGAGGTTGTCGGCGTCGAGCACGTGGTATTCCTGATCAACGCGGGCATATAGCTCGCGACCGTGCCACTCGATTCGAGCGATCTTCATGGTTCTTCTTTCTCTTCATGAGTTCCGAGGGTGCTCGGTACCTTTCTTAGATTCTTAACCAATTATTAGCTATTCGCAAGGGTTTTCATACTGTTAGATTGCTCCCATTCACAGCCAACGAGAGTATGCCAAAGCACAAAAATCCATCGCCAGGCCATAAGCATTGAGCCAGAAAAAAGCCCCACCAGATACGGTGGGGCTGCTACGGGGTATTTTAAGAATCGACTTCAGTAAACTTTCGATCCCACGCCGACCGAACAGGGTTGGCGTCGGCAAGCAGGAGATCGAAACGATCATTGGCGATTTCCACAATTTCGGCGAGAAGAACGCGCCGCTCTTGCTCATCGGAGTTGCCCAATCGGCGAATACCCGATTCAATGATCGATTCCACAGTGTCAGTAGTATCAAGGTAGGCCACATAGGGAAGGCCGAAGCGTTCCTTATAAGCACGAGAGATATCTTGGATCCGTTGGGTTTCTACGTCATCGAGATCATCGATACCGATAGAACCACGGTCGGAGGAAATTTCTCGCGAGCTGACGGTATCGGCCATCAAGAGAGCCGCCATATCGGGGTAATCGTTAATCAGGTTGAGTTTGTCCGTTTCGCCGGCGGTGAGCACAGATACCTGGATAGCGCTGCGTAGCTCGTTAATATCAGCGAAGGGGCGAGATTGCCAAGCGCGCTCCAGCGGCCAGGTTTGCTGATTGAAAAGCGGCCGCAGTGCCGCAACGAACTCTGCCTTGTTCATAGCGTTGAGATCGGCTAAAGATACTCCCTTATCGCCCGTTCGGGCGATATCCGAGCCCGCCGGTTTCCCGATATGGAAGAAGAGGAGATTGAGCACGATCGCTGCGATAGCTCCGATAGACATGCCCGAGGAAACGAAGATACGTGACCACTCGGGAAGAGCCAGCGCAATTGACGGTTTGAAGGTCACCAACATGGCCAAACCGAGAGCGGTGCTCACGATGACGGCATTGCGATTGTCGTTGAGATCAGCCTTCGCGATGGTTTGCATTCCCACCCAGGCAACTGCAGCAAACATTGCGAGTGAGGCGCCCCCGAGCACGGGGGAAGGAATCGATGCGACAATGGCGCCCGCCTTGGGAAGGAGGCCGAGAATGATCATAAATCCAGCAGCAGCCGCAGCAACCCAGCGCGATTTCACATTCGTAATCCGCACCAGCCCGACATTTTGGGCGAAGCAAGTATAAGGGAAGGAATTCATAATGCCGCCAAGGAAGGTGGAAAGACCATCTGCCCTCAGCGCGCGCTTAATATCATCTCGGCGGATTCGTTTTTTCACGATCTCACCAGTGGCAAAAACATCGCCCGTCGTCTCCACCATGGTGATAATCATGACAATAATCATCGAGATAATGGCCGCGATATTAAATTGCGGGATACCGAAGTAAAAAGGCGTAGTAATCCCAATAGGAGCGGCTTCGGCAACTTTATCGAGGTTGGCATCGCCTAGAATTAATGCCACCGTGGTGCCCGAAACCAAACCGATCAGGATGGCAAGAGTACCGAGAAATCCTTTGAAGAAGCGCTGAGCGAGAATAATAACCAGCAGCGTGCCAGCTGCGTACGCGAGATCTTTGGTGGCCGGGGTGCCGTCAGCATAATTGGTGAAATCATTAGCTGAGACAAAAAGGAGCGAAGTACCCATGACGAGGAGGACAGAACCTGTCACAACAGGGGGGAAGAATTTTAGGAAGCGAGCGAATATGGGGGTGGCAAAAAATGTAAAAAGCCCTGCTACGATCACGGCTCCGTAAATCGTTGGCAGGGCTTCAAGGCCACCTTCACCATTGGTGACTCCCATCCCGATGGCGATGATGGGGGCGACCGCAGTAGTGGTCACGCCTTGAATAATAGGAAGGCGCACACCGACGTGCTTTCCAATGCCTACCGCTTGAATCAGGGTAGCAATGCCGCAGGTCAGTAGGTCGGCATTAATGAGGTGGATGGTAGTTTCAGCGTCGAGATTGAGCGATCCTGCTATCAAAAGGGGCACGATAACCGCACCGGCGTAGAATGCCAGAACGTGCTGAAGGCCGAGAGCGGCGAGCCGCGAGGCACCGGGGACTTGATCCACTGGGTGAATAGGTGGCTGTATAGGCGGCGTAATGCCTGCAGCGGAAGTCACAAAAATCTCCTTGGGAGTGTGCAAATCGAAGTAGTGTAGGGAGAATTTTAGCCGTGTGCGCAGCGAAAAGTCCTAGGAATAGCGACCCCTTGTGGTTAAACGAACAGTGCCATATAAACTGTGGTTTAGATCATGGGGCGGGTGAAGGAGAATGATGAGTAGATTCAATCAAGCACAGGAAAGAGCGACCGCAGCCCTCATGGACGCACTGCGCCAGTGGGTGGGGGTCAAAGACTGCGAACTCGGTGAAATATTAGTAGCCGGCACCCCATGCCCAGAATTTCACTGGGCCTTTAACCTCAACGAGATTAGCGTAACGATAAGCCGTACTGGCAGCTATGTATTCCAGGCGATATTTGTCAACGAAATAGATAGCCAAGAAGAGTATGAAGAGATTGACCAGATTCGGACCGCTCTTACTCAGCACGGAGCCATTGATCCTACGCTCGCCCTCAGCGACCACCAGCGCAGTCAAGCCCTGCATGCCCGCCGATATATGGCAGTACAAGGCGCCCCCGAGCCCTTAAGGACGTGGGTCCACGAGCTGTTCGACGCGCTTATAACCTTCCACATGCCCATAGAACCAGCGATTAGAATCTCTGATTTCATTGAATTACACATGCGGAGAGGAACTGATTACTATCTGCTCGGTATCGTAAAAAACGATAAATATATCCTGGAATACGAAAACGCTCATGGTGAAATCACTGGCTGGCAGGAATCAGATCCTAAGAAAATGCTCGAAAGACTATTAGCTTTGGATCTAATCGTCCCCCTATAAATTTGCGGCGGGGAAGGATGGCTCAGCTTAATCAAAAGGATCTGTGTGTGGGCTACGCCGCGATGCATGGGGTGACGGATCCCCGCTACCTAGCTAGGGAGCGAAACGCCTCGAGATTACAAGAATCAGTACGACCATACTGAGGGCGCTGTTACGCAGCGGTGTCGCTACGTAAGACTTTCCGCTGCTAGTGAGAGCGTCGTGTTCGGTGCTTAGGACATGAGCCTTCGACAGCTCGTAATTGCCAACAGGCCTCGATACACTGTGGCTATGCCTACATGGAAAGAAATTCTCGACCATAACCCCAACCACTCCGAGCAGTACGCCCAGCGCTGGTATCGATTCCAAGCGGAGGGCCGCGATATCGTTGGTGAAGCACGTTTAATTGATGCGCTCGCGCCCAGGGGGGCGAAAATCCTCGACGCCGGCTGCGGAACAGGCCGGATAGGTGGATACCTCTCCCAGCAGGGTCACCATGTTGTAGGCACAGATCTCGATCCCGTGCTCATTGATTATGCTCGCAAGGATTACCCCGAGGCGCGGTGGGAGGTCGGGGACTTATGCGTTGATCCACTCCCGGGTGACAATTACGATCTAATTGTCTCAGCCGGCAATGTGATGGGCTTCCTGCCACCTGAGGGAAGGTTGCCTGCTTTGAAGAATATCGCGCGAGTGTTGAGCGCGAACGGTCGCGCTGTTATTGGGTTTGGAATCGGCCGTGGCTGGCTCTTTCCCCACTTTCTCGAGATGGCACGCGAAGCTGGTTTTAAAGAGTCACTGCTGCTAGAGAGTTGGGATGGACGACCTTTCGAAGCCGATTCTGAATTTTTAGTTGCCGTTCTAGAAAAGCCCTAAAATATTTACCCGCATGCCAGAAGTTTGGCACGCGGGTAAATTTTTTAGTAAACGGTGAAGCCGAGTTGTCTAAAGACGTCTCGAGTCTTCTCCACTGACTCTGGTGTGGGAGGTTTGACCCCCTCGAGGGTGTACTTCATCCCCATGCTCTTCCACTTATCTTCACCCATATTGTGGAAGGGCAAGACCTCAATGCGCTCGATATTGTCCTTCCATTTGCTCACAATATCGGCGACTGCCTGGATATTCTCCTCGGAATCAGTGAGTCCTGGAACAAGGACGAATCGTATCCACACTTTCTTACCGAGGGCGTTGAGGCGATCGCCAAATTCCAAGGTGGGTTGCAGAATGCGCCCTGTAACCTCATGGTAGACCTCCGGGATACCGCTTTTAACGTCAAGGAGCACGAGATCGATATTTTCAAGATCGTCGTCGCTCAGACGTGAGCCAAGGAAGCCTGAGGTATCGATGCAGGTGTGAATGCCGGCATCATGAACCTCTTTGAGCACTCGCCTGGTAAAGGCGATTTGGAAGAGGGGCTCGCCGCCGGAAATGGTCAGCCCGCCGCCGCTGGCCCGGAAGACGGTGGAATAGCGCTTGATTTTGCGCACAATATCCTCGACCTTCTCGAGGGTCCCTTCCTTCATCTCCATGGTGTCGGGGTTGTGACAGTATTGGCAGCGTAGTGGACAACCCGAGAGGAAGAGTGTCATGCGGGTGCCAGGGCCGTCGACGGCGGTGACAAGCTCCCAGGAGTGAACGAGGCCGATATCGCCAGTGCGACGGGCGGCAATGAGTTCGGGGCGTTCGATGGTGAGGTCGATGCCTGCACCGATACCCTGGGCAACACCGCGAATACGCGGGCCCGAGCCAGGGGCGAGAGTTACAGTGGTGTTAATTCCATCAGCCATAGTAAAAGTTCACGTCCTCGAAAGAAGTATAAGAAAACGCGCGAAAGCTGCAAATTATCAGTTTTCGCGCGTCCGAAGATCTACGCTCTATTTAAGCGTTGTGGTGGAAGGTACGCGAGAGAACGTCGCGCTGCTGCTCCTTGGTGAGCTTCACGAAGTTCACAGCATAACCGGACACACGAACGGTTAGGTTCGGGTACTTCTCTGGGTGCTCCATAGCATCTTCTAGGGTAGCGCGGTCGAGCACGTTGATATTGGCGTGGTAGAGGCCAGAGCCCATATTGTTGCGGGAACGGGCAGCTTTCATATCAGCCATGCGCTCTTCGAAGGATTTTGCAGACATTGGGTAGAACCTTTCTGAAACTAAGTAGTTGTATATGCACCTCAAATATTTGAGGATTTTTCCTGCTTGGGGCCCATCTTAGTCGAAGATGAGCCCCAATTTCTAGACTTTTAGTCTGGAATATGGCCTACCCGTTTGGGCAGGAAGTATCCATGATAAAGCCAGCGTCGAGGATGCCAACCAAGTTCGCAACCTGCTCTTCCTTGGTACGGCCCAAGCCGGAAGGAGTGATCGTATTGGTCAGCGAAATGCCGTCAAGGGCGTCCTCATAATCCAGCTTGCCCACCGAGAGCATGGAAGCAACCATACCGTGGGAGTCGAGGCTGTTCTCTGGGTTAGCGCCCGGTGCAAATGGGGTACCAGCCTTGTGGCCGGATGGGAATGCACCAGTAGCCTTGCCGTAGACCACATTCGAGGTGATGGTCAGCACCGACTGGGTAGGAATGGCGTCGCGGTAGAGTGGGATCTCTTTGATCTTGCTCATCACGGTGTGCACGATGGTGGCCGCAATATCGTCGGCGCGATCGTCGTCATTGCCGTAGATCGGGAAGTCGCCCTCGGTGACGTAGTCGACGATGAGACCTGTTTCGTCGCGAACGGGAGTGACCTTGGCGTACTTAATGGCGGCTAGGGAGTCTGCCACGATGGACAGGCCAGCAATGCCGCAGCCCATGGTACGAATGATCTCAGAGTCGTGCAGTGCCATCTCGATGGACTCGTAAGCGTAGCGGTCATGGCAGTAGTGGATGATATTGAGGGCTTCCACATAGGTGCCAACAACCCAGTCCAGCATGGCCTCGTACTTATTCCACACATCGTCGAAATCGAGTGGGCCATCGCCCTGAACAGGCTCATATCCTTCAACGATCTGCTTGCCAGTCACCTCGTCACGGCCGCCATTGATGGCGTAGAGGAGGGACTTGGCAGCGTTGACGCGAGCGCCGAAGAACTGCATTTGCTTACCAACCGCCATCGGGGATACACAGCAGGCAATGGCTGCGTCATCGCCCCAGCGATCACGAATCTGCTTATCGGACTCGTACTGTACTGAGGAGGTCTCGATGGAGATTGCCGAGCAGAATTCCTTATAACCGTTAGGCAGGTTCGGATCCCAGAAGATGGTGATATTAGGCTCTGGTGCTGGCCCGAGGTTGCGCAAGGTTTGGAGCAGACGGAAGGAGGTCTTGGTGACCATGGGGCGACCATCTTCGGCGAAACCAGCATCGGACCAGGTTGCCCAATAAGGGTCGCCCGAGAAGATCTGATCATAATCGATGGTGCGCAGGAAGCGGACGATGCGAAGTTTAATAACCAGAGCATCGATAATTTCCTGAGCGTCAGCCTCGGTAATCAATCCACTCTTGAGATCGCGCTCGAAGTAGACATCGAGGAAGGCAGACAGGCGTCCGATGGACATAGCGGCGCCATCCTGGCTCTTCACAGAGGCGAGGTAGGCGAAGTAGGTCCACTGCACGGCTTCTTTAGCGGTGGTCGCGGGGCCTGAAATATCAAAACCATAAGACTGTGCCATGGTCTTGAGCTTTTCGAGGGCGCGAATTTGCTCCTGGTGCTCCTCGCGGTAGCGTGCCCAGTGCTCAGAGAAATCTGCACCATTGACAGAATCCTTTGCGGCCTTCTTCTCATTAATGAGGAAGTCCACACCGTAGAGGGCTACACGGCGGTAATCGCCAATAATGCGGCCGCGACCGTAGGCATCGGGTAAGCCGGTAATGATATGGGAAGATCGAGCCGCGCGAATGCGAGGAGTGTAGATATCGAAGACCGCCTGGTTGTGGGTCTTGCGGTATTTCGTGAAGATTTCCTTGACGCGCTCATCTGGCTCAAGCCCAGCCTCGCGAATGGCCGTCTCAACCATGCGCCATCCGCCGTTAGGCATCATGGCGCGCTTGAGTGGGGTGTCGGTCTGCAGACCGACGATAACGTCATCGTCTTCGCTGATATAGCCAGCTTTGAAGGCGTCGATATCCGCGGGGGTTTCGGTATCAACGTCGTAGACGCGCTTCGCGCGCTCCACTTTGAGGTAGTTATTTTCTAGTTGATCCCAGACGCGGAGAGTTTTTTCGGTGGGGCCTGCAAGGAATGAGGCGTCACCTTCGTAGGGGGTGTAGTTTTCGAGGATGAAATTGCGAACGTCAATATTTGTTTGCCAATTTCCGGGTGCAAAATCCTGCCAAGCAGTGGTGCTCACGAGTAGTCTTTGACCTTTCTGCATATATTAATTTTCTAAGTCGACTGTAGTGCTGAGGAATAATCCCTAAAGTTCTCGGCGCCCCTGGATGGTCGAAGTATGACCTCGACGTGCACCGCTTTCGGCATGCCGCTTTTCAGCAGGCACGCTGTTCCTCAACGTCCTTACCTTCAACCAATCTACCCGTTCTAATAAGAATTTCCATAGATTCAATGTGTGGGCTTATTGACAAATAAGCCCGCTCGGACTTTTAGCAGTTCAGGGGCAGTTAGGGTTATAACCCGAAAATGTGCAGTTTTCGCCGCTATTGAAACTGGTTTTATAGAACTTAGGGGGTGGTAAATCGGGAAAAAGGGGGTGAAAGTAGCAGGTTTTACCGAACTTATCTAATCGGGTAGGGGGTGTGGAGCCCCCGATTGTGGGGCGTGTATACGGCGAGCCTATTGGGGGTGATAGGGGGTATTTTCTCTGTGATATAAATGCGGTAGATGGGGGATAATCGGGGGTGCTTAGTGGGTAAAATCACAAGGTGATCCCCGGTCCATCATCTGTACCATCGACATTTATGATCCCCCACCAACCACCCCACCTTCTCGTGAATGCCGCACAGCTAAGTGCCGCCGGCACCGTTGATCCCCGTACCGTAGAACTTCGGATCCCAGCCATTGCATTCCTCGATGGGGGTGATGTGCTGCTCTTATGTGATAGCAGATTGCCGGCTGACGACGACACCGGACTTGGCGGCGCGATGCCTAGCGATTTACCAAATCCCAATTCGCTCATTATCGGTCGCGGTACTATCGATGGACCTATTGAATACGAGATCTTCCGTTCCGGATCCACTCATCCACGTCAGGGATTCTCTGATCCCGCCATCATTGTGGATGGTGTTAACCTCGCAGTAGTGTATGCGCGCAGTCATACGGTGGGATTCTTCGGCTCTCAAGGCCGTGACAGCGACCAGGTTTTGCACAGTGAAATTGCGATCTCCCACGATTGTGGACGCACCTTTAGAACCCACTGTCTCACAGATATGGTTGTCGGCGATTATGCAGGGGCTTTTGTGACCTCTGGGCATGCGGTAGTCAACCAGGGGCACTGGATTCTTCCCGTCGTTATGCGCGACCACCAGGGCAGAACGTGGCATCGCGCACTGATTAGCCACGATAAAGGTGACACGTGGAGTGTGGGAGAGGTTATCGGCGACGATATGGATGAAACCTGCTACGGCGTTCACTTAGGCCAGTTATATCTCTCCGCGCGCCGTACCTCAGCCTATGAAACAGGGGAGCTTGGCCGCTATAGGGCAATCAGTTCCGATTATGGGCGCAGCTGGAATACTATTGGTTTTTCCTCCACGCCCCCGGCTGCAGCCTGCAATGCCAGCTTCGTCGATACGCCTCACGGCCTCGTCTTCGCCTACAGCGGAGCAGGGCGACAGGACGGTTTCTTAGAGATCGTCGACCCCCACACCTACTCAGACCCCACCCAGCCTATCTCGCAGAAACCGCCTCTGCGATTCCACACAGGGCCGTGCGGGTATATCGATCTTGCCTACCATGACGGTTATCTGGTGGTGGTCTATGAGGTCCTCGGCGAGATCTGGATGTGCAGCTTTCGGTGCTAGGAACTAGCCGGCTCTTTGTCGGACACGCGGCTATAGACCGAGTTCCACCCTTTGCACAGCTGGGGGCCGTAATAAGCCCACGCGTGCACCCCGCTGTGTTCAATATCAGTTTCAGGCTGTGGGAGGCCCAGTTCGCGCATGCGCTTGATAAGGATGCGGGTCGAGCGATAGGCTGCTTTTTCCAAAACCACCGCACCTGGTAGTTCATAGCGAGGATGGCCGCGGTGCAGCCTGATATCCTCATCCGAGATACGACCATTAGCGGTAAAAAGATAAACCGGAAGTGCTCCGAGCCCGTGAGGATGATCCGCAATATCTGCGGCCAAGCGTCGCTTTGTCATCCCATGACCCCAAATATTATCGGGTTCCGCCCCCACGCAGCGCACAATGGCTAGAACCATTCCACGTCCGAGAACCCCAGACGTGGAATAGCAGCCTGAGAGACCAATAACACCGTGGAAAATATCGGGATGACGGGCCGCAATTCGTACGGCTCCAGCGGCTCCCATAGACAATCCGCCGATAATATGGTGTCCGTTAGCTTTAATACCATTGAGAGGATCTTCTATAATGGGGAGCAGTTCTTTGCTGATAAAAGACTCCCATTGGTGGCGGCCCACAACTGGATCGTCGTGCACCCAGTCCTCGTAGAGGGAACCAGGTGCCTGGGTAGGCATGACCACCGTGGCATTAGTGGTGGCGAGGAACTGCGAGAGCTGACCTTCGCGAAGCCAACCAGACTCCTTGGGGGCCGATACCCCATCAAGTAGCACGAGGGTGGGAGCGGGGCTATCGCTATCACGCGGGCGTACCACCTGAACCTCGACGACGCGCCGCATACTCGGACTGCCGATTGACCACCGTTCGACCCCCTCGTGCTGAGGATCTGGGCTGATGCCTACGAGGGTGGCTGCGGCAAAATCCTGGCGAGGTGGAGTTTCGTCGAGCATATAGGAATAAATGGCAGGAATTCTGCGCCAGATTAGGGGCGTGGATTGAACCACTGCAAGGGCCAGCGGAATCAGCGCATCAGCGATGGGGCTGTTGAAAATTCGTTGCATCCGCCGTCCGAATACGTCATCGGCTCCAGCGCTATCCGGCATCGTGACCTCATCTATCCGTAGCTTTAACATAGCTTTTATATAAAGGGAAAGCGGCACCAGGGCTATCACTCCTAGCCCTAATGTCGCGAGTGCGCTAACAGTATAGCGCCAATAAGGGCCATGTGCGTTACCGGAAACCGGCCTGTTTCTTATGCACATGATCCCAAAGATCGTATGCCTAGGAGTACAGCTTTAGGAATAAACTGAGGTCGGCCGATGGCCAAATATGGCTGTTCCTAGCCGCACAATAGTGGATCCTTCGGCAATGGCCCAGCGAAAATCACTGCTCATCCCCATCGATAATTCCTTCAGTTCAACCCCATCGGGTATAACGCACAGGAGTCGATCACGCAGCAGCCGCAGGCGCTCGAAAGCCCCTCGGACAACCTGCTCCGACGGAGAATAAGGAGCAATTGTCATCAGTCCGCGAATATGCAGGCGTTCGAGCGGAGCAATGTCGGCCATTATCGCTTCAGCGTCGCTCGGGTGAATTCCACTTTTAGATTCCTCGCCCGAAGTATTGACCTGAATGAGTACATCGAGATGCCGATCGAAGTGCAGAAGGCGTTTATTTAAAGCCTGGGCTAAGCGCACAGAATCGAGTGAATGCAGCCTGGTGGCATACTGGGCAACCTCGCGCGCTTTATTGCGCTGGACAGGGCCGATAATATTCCACTGCAAACCCGGGAGTGCTTGGGCTTTGGATGCCATCTCTAAGGGACGATTCTCCCCAAATTCCTTGATGCCCGCTGCAACGGCGAGTTTAATTATCTCAATATCGAAGGTTTTTGAGACGGCCAAAAGTTGGATATCGGGGCCATCGCTGCGACCGTAATCAGACGCGGCGGCGCTGATCTCCTTTTTCAGAGCCATATAGCGGGTGTGAATATCGTCTGGACTCATAGGGTGCTCGGGAATTGAAATAGACATCATGAATAAAGTGTAATCGCTAGAGGGTGGTGTGCTCGCTGTACGCTGCCTAAAACCCTGCCTACAATTGACGGCATGAACGCAACAAGCACCCAACCCATGCGGTATTTTGGTCATACCATCATTGACCACCGACTCGAGGTACCGTGGGATCCTAGCGACAAAGATTCTGATACTTTCACTCTTTTTGCTCGTGAGATCTACGCCGATGAAAATCTTCCCGCTATGGTGTATTTCCAAGGTGGACCAGGTTTTCCTGCGCCGCGGCCGGTATCAGCGTCGGGTTGGCTGAGCTTTATGTTGAAACACTATCGCCTAATCCTGCTGGATCAACGCGGCACCGGGTATTCGCATCGGATCGACGCTGCTAGTGATCCCCGCGATCGAACCTTCGAGCGTCTCGTATTGTTGCGGCAAGAAAATATTATCGCTGATGCTGAGGCGCTCCGAGAATATCTTGGCATTGATCAGTGGAGTGTCATGGGGCAGAGCTACGGTGGTTTTTGTATACATAGCTATTATTCCCTGCACCCCGAGGTCATTGACAAGGCCTACCTCACTGGTGGAATTCCAGCAATCCACCACTGCGCTGATGAAGTTTATACCCATACCTACCGCAAGCTAGCGCAGCGGCATAAGGAATTCTACCGGCATATCCCTTGGGCTGAGAGCCGGATTCGAGAGATCGCTTATCACCTTGATAACTCCGAGGAGATCTTGCCCACCGGGGAACGCTTGAGTTCGCGTCGCTTTCGAACTATTGGGATAAACCTAGGCCGCGGGAGCGGTTTTATGGATCTGGCGTGGCTGCTGGAAGAACCCTTCTACATAGTTAGAGGAGAGAAGCGGCTCCGCCGCGATGTCCTCGATCGGATCTCTGCACAGGTAAGTTTCGAACAGGGTCCGCTCTATGGAGCTATTCACGAGTCCATTTATGCCGGAGTCGGCGGATTAGGAGCCACGAAATGGTCAGCGGAGCGAATGCGGAATCTTATAGACGGTTTCGCCGAGGATCTCGACCCCATTACAGCAGAGAATTACTATCTGACGGGCGAGCATATCTATCCGTGGCAATTTGATGAGGATCCAGCTTTACAGCCCTTTAAGGAGGCCGCGGAGAAACTGGCCCACCACGAATTTACGCATTCTCCCTATAACCCCGAGATCCTTGCCGGTGCATCGCGCATGGCCGCAGCTGTGTACGTGGATGACATCTTCGTCCCTTTTGAATTATCCCTAGCTACAGCACATACCTTAGGAGATATGAGGATGCATATGACGAATTATTACCAGCACGATGGTCTGCGTGAAGACGGAGCAAAAATTCTCGAAATTCTGCACCGCAAATTGCTCGATCATTAGAAATATAAGGTCTCGTTTGAAAAGAAGTCCAATTTCTCATACTATCGACCTCACCGCGCCCATCCGCGCCGCGGTGAGCATTATATATTGAGCGCTGCAGCCCACCCATAGCCAAAAAGTGCCGATTCCCATCAGTTAATTAGAGAAGGATTATGGTTTTGGCTGCACCCGAAGCCCGCCGCGCACAGGCGATCGTTCTGATATTTCCGGCCTTTATTGTTCTCGGCTCCATCGTGGCTCTCATTTTTCCAGCCCCTTTCGTCCCGATTACCGGATATATAAACTATTTTCTCATGGTGATTATGTTCGCCATGGGTCTCACCCTGAGCATTCCCGATTTCAAACAGGTCATGCTCAGACCACTACCGATTATCATCGGGGTTATCGCGCAATTTGTCATAATGCCTCTTTTGGCTTTAGCGGTTGGACGCGCCCTTAACCTTGACCCCGCCCTGGCCGTCGGGCTGCTCATGCTTGGCTCCGTACCTGGCGGAACCTCTTCCAATGTCATTGCCTTCCTTGCTCGCGGCGATGTCGCGCTATCAGTGGCAATGACCTCGGTGTCCACTCTTATTTCGCCGATCATGACCCCGCTGATTATGCTCTTGCTTGCCAATGCTCATACTGGGGTCAATGCCACCGGGATGGCGTGGGCCTTGGTGCAAACGGTGCTTATTCCAGTGGTATTGGGTTTGGTTATTAATCGAATTGCTCCCCATTTAGTGGCGCGTATCGTGGGATTTTTACCGTGGATCTCTATCTTCCTCATCGGGACGGTGGTCTTCGGGGTGGTGGGAAAAAACGCTGATAATTTAGCTACGGTTGGTTTGATTGTTTTCCTCAGCGTTCTCATTCATAACGCTTTGGGTTATCTACTGGGATACCTCACCGGCCGAATCACGGGACTATCGAGAGCACAGCGCCGCACTGTCGCTACCGAGGTTGCCACCCAATCTGCCGGTCTCAGCTCTGGTATGTCCGCGCAATTCTTCAGCCCCGAAGCTGCCCTACCCGGCGCGGTGGCGGCAGTATGGCACAATATTTCCGGCGCCTTCTTTGTGGCATTATGCCGCCGTCGAGATATAACCCACCTATAAAATGAAAGCATAAGATAAAGGCCACGATGGAAAATCGTGGCCTTTAGTGATTTAAGCGTGGCGGATGAGGTCGGGGACCGCGTCAATGAGCGCCTGCGTATAGGCGCTCTGGGGAGTACTCAGTACGTCTGACACGGGACCCGACTCCACAATATGGCCTTTATTCATCACCAGGACATCGGTGCACACGCTTCGCACCACGTGGATATCATGGGATACAAAAATCAGGGTGAGTCCTAATTGATCAACCAAAGAATCGAGCAGCTCGAGGACTTTCTTGCGAACGCTAACATCGAGCGCGGAGACGGGTTCGTCGGCAAGCAGGATATCAGGACGAGGAGCCAGGGCGCGGGCTAATGACAAACGTTGCCGCTGGCCGCCCGAGAATTCGTGCGGATAGCGATCCATCATCTCGGGATCAAGACCCACCTCGTGAAGAACTTCTCGTATTCGGGCATCATCTCGACGAGGAAGAGTCTCGGAAATGATATCGCGTATCTTCATTCGCGGATTAAGGGAGCCCATGGGATCCTGAAAGACCATCTGTATGCAACCCGTGGTGGACAGAGCCCCGGACGTTGGCTTTTCTAATCCAGCCAACAGTTTGAGTGTGGTTGTCTTCCCAGAACCAGAACCACCAACAATACCTAAACGCTGCCCACGGTAAACCGTGAAATCAATATCGTCGACCGCAAGGCTACGGCGTCCAAAGCGCTTTGACACACCGCGCATATCAGCCACGATCTCATCGGATACTTTAGGTTTGCGAGCCTGCGGGAGGATAGACGCTGAGACCAGCATCTGAGTATAGGGATGCTGTGGCTGGCGTAGCACCTGATCGGTGGTGCCTGTCTCCACAATTGTCCCCTTGTGCATGACGAGGATGCGCTCGCAGGTCGAGGCCACCAACCCGAGGTCGTGGGTGATAAAGAGCAGTGAGGTGCCACGTTCACGCACCAGCTTCATAATGAGCTCAATAATCGCCCGCTGGCTGGTGACGTCCAATGCTGTGGTCGGCTCATCGCAGATCAGTAGCTCTGGATCGTGCGCAAGCGCCATGGCAATAAGAACACGCTGACGCTGACCGCCGGAGAGCTCGTGCGGATAACGTCCTAGTAATTCACTATCTAGTTCTACTTTGGCTAAGAGCGCCGCTGCCTTGCGGTCGGCGTTGGTGCGCGAAACCTTTTTGTGGATCCGCACCGCTTCGGAGACTTGCGCCCGAATAGTCATCAGAGGATTAAGCGCCGTCATGGGTTCCTGGAAAATCATGGCGACTTTCTTCCCCCGTAACCCGCACAAAGCCTGCTCCGAGAGCTGATCGAGCCGGGTTCCATCCAGGCTGATGGCGCCAGTTGAATCGATCAGACGCATAATGCTTAAAGCAGTGAGTGTTTTACCGGAGCCTGATTCTCCGATCAAACCAACGCGTTCGCCCCTGCCAATTTCGAAGCTGATGGCGTCGATGACGCCATGGGTTCTCAATTCTTCGACTTTTAGCATTACAGAGCCGCCTTTCTATTAAAACGGGGATCTATAACATCGCGGAGGCCGTCGCCTAAGAGGTTGAACCCGAGCACCGTCAACGCGATGGATAGCCCCGGCCACAGGGCAAGACTAGGAGCGGTTGCCAGCGAGGACTGTGCAGTCTGCAACATTCTTCCCCAACTAGGATCAGGGGGAGGAGTGCCTAAACCGAGGAAGCTCAGTCCTGCCTCCGCCAAGATGGCTAGCGCAAAGGAGACAGAGGCTTGAACGATAATCACACCCAAGATATTGGGCAGCACATGGCGGTAGGCAATATATATGTTGGACTTCTGTGCAGTTCGCGCTGCTGCCACATATTCGCGCCCCATTACCGATAGCGCCGCCGCCCGGGATACGCGAGCGAAGGCAGGGATTGAGGCGATACCAATGGCGACCATAGCAGTGATTGTGGTGGCGCCAAAGATTGCGGTGGCAATGATTGTGAGCAGCAGGCCGGGGAAGGCCAGTAGGAGATCTGAGGCGCGCATGATGATGGTTTCCGCCAGGCCTCGGCGCATCGCAGCCCAGATCCCCAAGGGCACACCACATAATAAGGCCACTGCTACCGCAACGACACCCACCAGCAAAGTGATACGTGCGCCTACCATGATCTGGGAAAAGACATCCCGCCCGAAGCGATCGGTGCCCATGATGTGGGCAAAAGAGCTTGATTGTAGCCGTGCATTGGGATGAGCTTGTAAGGGATCGTAGGGAGTCCACACCAGTGAGATGAGAGCAAGAATGACCACGCAACCGATAATGGCTCCACCGATCATGGCGGTGGGGGGAAGTTTCCGCAACATTTAGACACTCCTTCGGGTGCGGGGGTCAACCAGGGCATAGGTGACATCAACAAGGGCATTAACCACAACCGCGAAGATCACCAAGATCATCACAATTGTTTGAACCGTAGGAAGATCGCGGTTAGTCACAGCGGTGAGGAGTAAGGAACCCAAACCTGGGATCACGAAAACCTTCTCGATGACCACCGCGCCGATAAGAAGCGAGGTAAGTTGCAAACCCAAGACCGTTATCACGGGCAAGGCTGCATTGCGTAGGCCGTGAGCTCGCAATGCCTGCGCGGGGCTTAAGCCCTTAGCTCTCGCGGTGCGCATGAAATTCTCGTTCATAACCTCCAAAATGGCGCCTCGAATATAGCGGGTCATAATGGCGCCTTGAACAAGGCCCAGGGAAATAACGGGAAGGATGAGATGCGAAAGGAATCCCCCAAAATCCTGATTAGGCACCTCCCAGCCATTGGCTGGGACCCAATCAAGCCGGATGGCGAAGGTGGCCACTAAGAGGATCGCAGCGAGAAAAGAGGGGACCGCAATACCCACTTGGCTTAGAGCGGTAATGATCACTCCGTCGAGATTGTGGGCGCGGTAGCTAGCCCACATACCTAGTGGGATCGCGATACACAGGGACACAACCATCGCGCAGATAACTAAGATCATGCTGACCTGAAGGCGATCAAATATCTGGGTAGAAATATCGGTGCCCGAGGTGAGCGAGATCCCCAGATCTCCTCGTAAAAGCCCCCCAATCCATTGGGCATATTGGATCCACATGGGTTGATCAATACCCATCTTCGCCTCTAGATCAGCTACCGATTCCGCCGTGGCGGTGACACCCAGGGCGATCTCAGCCGGATTACCAGGGATAATACGCAAGGCGATGAAGATAACCACACTGGCGATAAATAGTGTGAGCGCATAGCGGATCAGAGCGTTAACTATTCGCATGCTTGGTCTCCTTGGGTGGAAATATCGGCAAGCAGGAGTCCATCTGCCACCGAATTAATTGGGATACCGCACACTCCTTGGCGAGTCACCACCACGAGCGGCAAATTATAAAGAGTATCTGCTGGGGCCTGCGCCATGATTTCGGCGGCGACGTCTTTCATCATCGATGGGTACTCAGTCGCGGGCGCTTGGTCTGCGGCCTCGAGGAGATTTTGAACCTTCTTGTCGTTATAGCCTAAGTAATAGTCGGGATTGCCGAAGATATTGGGGATATCGCGCGGTTCAACATGCGCAATGAGCGACATATCATAATCTTTAGCCTTATAAACTTTCGCTAACCACACCGCTGGAAACTCGGTGGATTCGATGGTGACCTTAAAGCCAATATCGGTCAGTTGAGAGTAGAGTAATTCGCTCGCAGCTTGGGCGTAGGGCAAAGAGGGGACCGAGATCGTAATCGGAGTGCCTTGAGCGTTGGCCTCTTTCATGAGCGCCTGGGCTTTTTCCAGGTCATAGTGATAGCTGGAGGTGCCGGTGTACCACGGATCGGTGGGAGCGACAGGAGTGCCACCAGTATCGGTGCCGTAGCCCTCCCAGGTGGTATCGATAACGGCTTGGCGGTCGATCCCATACATCACCGCTTGGCGTACCCGGATATCGTTAAAAGGTGCCCGGGCATTATTCATGCTGAGTAGAGCTTCGCCGTTGGTGGTACCAACCTCAACGGATAGATTCTTATCAGCCCTTAAACTATCGAGCAGCTCTGGGGATTGGATGCCGATGGCGGCATCGATATTATTACTGCGCACCGCGTTGGTAAGAGCGATTGCATCGGTGAAATAGCGAAAGACTGCTCGGGAATTCTTTGGGGGATCCCCCCAATAATCTTCACGCGCATCCAAGCTTAAGGACGTTCCCACGGACCACCGGTCGAGGGTGTAGGGGCCGGTACCGACGGGTGATTCCGCGAGGTTGTCTACCCCATTCGGGCTCATCATGGCGCCGACGAGGGTACCCATGGCCCATAGCCAGGTATTCGAGGGACGTTCGAGAGTGACTTTGAGCGTGAGCGGGTCGATGACCTCTACTGAGTCCACGACATCCATTTGCTTTTTCAATCCATTCGACCAAGCATCACCAAGGACCCGTTCGATTGAAAAGCGGGCGGTTTCGGCATTAAAACTATCACCATTAGAGAAGGTGACACCCTCGCGGAGATAAAAGATATATTCGGTACCATCGGGGGACTTATCCCAGGATTGGGCTAAGAGGGGCTCAATGTCCCCCTCCTGATTAATGCGAACGAGACCTTCATAGATATTGCCCATGAGGGCTTGAGGAATCGCCGCGCCGCCGGTGGTCGTGAAGTCAAGACTCGCAGGGGCGGCGGAGACTCCAACGGTTACGGCGTTGGAGTCTGAGAGCTGTTCGTGCACGCTTTGGCTGGCGGTACTGCCCGCAGAGCAACCAGATAGAAAAATTCCGGCTCCCGCGATGCTAGCAAGCGCGATGCGAGTGTTATTGGACATGGTTCAAGAGTAGTGGTTTGCGCGTGTAAAAAAAATTTTCACACACACTTAAATCCCCCCGTATGGACACTAAAGTCAAGATTAAAGAGACGGTATTTGAGGGAGGGGATCCACATCAAGAATCGACCCTCCTCGCCGGGGGTGTGACGCCCCCAATGACAGGCGTGGTTTCAGCCTCGGAACTGGCAGTTCTGCATCGGTATTGAGATGATTGCCATGAGGGTAGACAGGAAGAAACCGGACTGGCCTACGCGGTAGAAGTTATGTCCGGTTCTTATTTAGTTTTCACAATTCTTTTTCGAAAATTGTGAGCACTCATACTTTCACTGAATAAGTATTAGTGATTATTTAATATTACTGGGTTTGGATATTCTCGTATGCCTTCTTAATGGCGGCACGAGATCGCTCAGGATTGAAAAGATCTAGAAATAATCCAATGGTTAGAGCCACCAGAGCGGGAATCAACCACCCAAAATTGACTTCCTGAAGTGGAGCGGAGCTTAATAAATCAGGCATGACGGTTGTGGTAAAACTCCATGCCGCCACCGTCCACACGGCAAAGCGGAAACTATAAAAGAGCGGTAAAGGCAGGAAATGACCGAAGAAGGTCAGGGCCACCACCGTAATAGCAATGGGGTACAGGAAAATGATAATCGGGACAGCAAGAGCTAATACCGTTTCCAATCCTGTGGTGGCAATCACGCAGGAAATAACGGCAAATCCCGTCAACCAGTAGTGATAACGCACCGCTGGAACCAGAGACTGAAAGAATTCACTGGTTGCAGCCAACAACCCAGTAGCAGTGGTCATACACGCCAAAACCACAATGCCTCCGAAAACAACCTGGCCTTGGAAGTTAAGGACTCGCAGCGCGGCAGCAGATAATAGGGCAGCACCTTCGGGATAGCTTTGGCTGTCTTCTAAGTGGAGGCCGATATAGGCCAGTCCGAAATAAATAATTGCCAAGAGCAGCCCCGCAACTAAGGCGGCTACCGTGGTGGATTTATGAACGGGAATTGAGGTGCCCGCCGTCGAGCGCTTGACAGCGGAAATAACCAAGATGCCGAATGCGAGGGCGGCCACGGAATCCATAGTCATATAGCCAGCAAATAAACCGGTAGCCAGCGGGGAGGTTTCGTAATCCGGCAGTGGGCTAGGGGAAGGGTTCTTGAGTTTAAAAAAGCTCATCACAATCAACACGGTGAGGAGGAGCAAGAGAGCGGGAGTCAAAATGGCACCCAAGCGATTCACCAAATTGCCAGGCCTAAAGGCTAATGCATAACAAATAACAAAGAAGAGCACGCTAAAAAACAAGGAAGCACTCGTTGAAGTCCATCCCGTGATGGGGCTAATAGCCACGGAATAAGCCACGGCAGCGGTACGCGGAATACCGAATAAAGCGCCAATTGCTAAGTACACGGCAACAGAGAAGGTAACGGCGAAGATCTTGCCGGCACGCGCTGGCAACGAGCGAATATCATGCCCCGATAACCCCATGGTGATGACGGTAATAATGGGCAAGGCCACAGAACCGAGAAGAAAACCAATAATCGCGGGTGTGAAATTAGCGCCTGCGCCAGCCCCCAGAACGGGCGGGAAAATGAGGTTTCCAGCGCCGAAGAACATCGAAAAGAGCATAAGCGCGATGGGGGCTAAGATCCGTGGGCTCAGTATCGAGGCACTGCCGGATTTCTTAATCACGGTGGGTTGAGAAGACATAGGTAGCGGGAGCTTTCCTTAAATTAATCGTTAAAGACTGTGATCGAGTAAAGCAGCGGTGATAGATGCTCAACTCATCGCTTATTTCTTGGTATCGCACAGAGCGGCCTCGTAGGCGCTCATCAAGACCGTGCCCCTACCAAAACTGGATACTTAAGGTAGCTGGTTCATCCTGCGGTGATGGTGGCTGCAGACAACCAATAAAGGGTGTAGAACAAGTTGTACAAACTATACAGCAACGCGGGCACTTTTCTCATCTGAGATCGAGCCGTGACTAATCGGCTCATTTATTGCTACTATTTTCCTGAATATAGTTCACCAACAATATGGGTCGAGGACGATGAAGATACTAAAGTCTGCGAATATGCTTATCGCTGCGGCACTGGCATTAAGCCTTGGTGCCTGCGCGGCGTCGGAACAGCAAGAGCCCATTAAGACGCAGGTGGCCCAAGCCCAGGAAACGTCAGCCGCACCCCAATTTAGTGCCGTCGATATTCCCGAGAAGATTGTCACAGACTTAACAAAACCCGCCGAGGACCCAGGGCTTAATATCAAGGTGGAACTGCAAGCAACTGGATATAACCAGCAAGCAACAGGTTCAGTTATTTACCTGCTTGTCACCAATACTGGCGATATAGCGCTTCCTCCTCAAGAACTACAGGTGAGCTTAGATGGTGCTGAACTCGTTCCTGAAGGCACCATCGACCTAGACCTTCCTTTAGGTGCTGGGGCTTCGACGAATCTGCAGTATGCCTTTGCCATCGATTATTATCAGCTCTCCCAAGCGCGGTTGAAAGTAGGTAACCTCGTCTTTGAGGGCAACCTCAATAGCGTATAAGTACCCAACCAAGAAGAGGCAGTGATATGACAGATACCGTTGTGCTTGTCGACGATGAGGGAACCCCATATTCCACTGCCCCTAAAGCAACCGTGCATAGCAGCACCACACCATTGCACTTGGCTTTTTCCTGCTATGTTTTCAATCCCCACGGCCAATTTCTCATGACCAGGCGAGCCCTCTCAAAGGCCACGTGGCCTGGAGTGTGGACCAATTCCGCGTGCGGGCATTTAGGCCCACACGAAACCGCCCTCGACGCCGTGCACCGCTGGGTTCCCCACGAGCTGGGAATAGAGAGCCTCGATGAGGTTGAGGTTGTGCTGCCGGATTTCCGCTATCGTGCCGTTGATTCCAGCGGGATCGTGGAATACGAAATCTGCCCCGTTTTTATCGCCCGCATTAGTGCCGACATAGCTCCCGATCCAACCGAGGTGGATTCCTACCGGTGGGTGAATGCCACCGATCTCATCCGTGCCGTTGACTCAACCCCTTTTGCTTTTAGCCCGTGGATGGTTGAGCAACTCGGTCACCAGCCGTTGCGCGAGCGACTCCTCGCCGGTTTTTAGGAAAGTAGCGTCCGCGCCGCATTCAGGGGAATCTGCACCCAATCGGGACGGTGATGTGCTTCGTAGTCGATCTCGTAGAGCACCTTATCCACCATATAGGCCTCAAGAAGCTGTGCGTCATAGTCACCGTAGCCAGTGAGGAAATCCTCCCCATAATCGAGACCAGCATAATCGAAGCTCCGGATCATGCCCGCGAGATCTCGCATAGGAGAATCCGGGAGTCGGCGCTGGGATAGCGGAACAGTAGGCTCACCTTCGAAATCTATGAGGTAAAACGCCCCGTGTGATCGAAGAATTTGGCCAAGGTGAAGATCCCCATGAATGCGTTGCACAGGGATAGGGCGATCAAAGATCGAGTATATCCGCTCCGCCGCGGGGAGAAATTCCTCAATAATCTTGGTACGCGAGGCAAAAAGGTGTAGGCGTTCAAGAAATGTCTCCCGCAGATCCCGCCGCTGGCCCGTAGCAAAGGCATGGGCTAGATCTTCGTGCACTTCTTTAAGGATCGCGCCCATTGCAGAGGCATCATGAGGATCTAGTTGCTCTCGTGCCGCCCAGCAATCTTGGGCATCGGGCAGGACAGAGGTGATGATGACCGCGGTGGCATCACCGTCGCGAATCTCACCAATAAATTCTGCAACGTGTCGGTGAAGCGCAGCTGTGATTTCAACATCAGGATGAATTCCAGGTTCCGGATGCGCCAGCACCTTCCACACCTGATCGCCGAGAATATAACTGGCATTGGTTTGGGTACCGCTGAGGCGTTGAAATGCCGGCCCCGCAATACTAATCATAGGCCGAGAGTCACCCGCAACTGCCCATAAGGGTCACTCTCGGGATAGGGCTCGCGCCCGATCGGTGCAATAAGAACCTGTCTATTGGCGGAATAATCAGGCCAGGAGGGAAGCACACCGCGAAGGTAGTCCTTGACAATATTAAAGATCGGGGGATTGGGGGCGCTTCCGAATACCCAGCGTAGATCCGCCCCATGAATGATCGGAGGGTCTCCCTGGTAATCAATAAGCCACGTATCTTTTGGTCTCACCTGACCGATACCGAGGGCCCATTGCCGGATCATAGTATCTCCGACAAGTGAACCGAGCAGGGGACCATCAGGCTCATAGCTTTGTGGCATCCCGAAAATCCTACGCAGGATAGAACCCGGAATAAAGGGCTTCTCTTTGAGGTCAAACATCTCACCATCGGTGCAGCTAATAATAATGGGCAGATCCGCCATCTCCGCAGGCTCGAAAGGATAAGGGCCGAAAGCGAGATCGCTTGCTACCAGTCCACTAAATCGCTGCGCGCCCTTGTCCAGCCGGCTAGGTCCAAGACGCCTCAGGTCGTCCTGAGTCAACGGTACGCGCAAACATGCCCGCAAGAGATTTTTTCTGAAAGGACGGCGCGGAAAAGCGGGACTAACAGCCAGGATGCGTCGAAAAGTGCCGTCGTAATGATCCTTGCGCCCCAACCAGAGAGCTATGCCTGCCCCCGCAGAATGCCCCACCACCGTTATATTGGTGGGATCACCGCCGAAGCGCTCAATATTATCAGCCACCCACCCAATTGCTTCACGGCAATCTTCGATTCCGCGATAATCCTTTTCCCCTGACAAGCGAACGAAGCCTTCGATAGCCAAACGGTATTCCACGCTCACTACAATAAAGCCTTGCTCAGCCAAGGCCGCAGCCTCAAATACTGGTTCGCGGAAATGCCCCGATTCATAACTACCACCGTGAATAAAAACCATCACCGGGCAATCGTGCAGTGGCTCAGCCGACTGTGGTGCCGTGATGAGAAGGGGGAGTAGATATATCTGATCGGCACCGCGATGCGGCTGCGCTAGGGTGAGGGTGCTCAGGGCCTCGCCGGCAAAGGCGGTGCGATAGGAAGGCTCAAAGGGGCGGTAGCTGGCATAACTGGCCAGGAAATACCGCACCGCAGTAGACGGTGCCAAGGGATTGTCGATCGCTTCGACCGTCGGTTGCACATCTGGTTGCATAGCCTTAGATTTTAGCAGCTAGCATAGGTAGTCATGAGCGAATATAACCCCCTTTTAGTCCCCTCCACGTTGCCCTACCAACTTCCGCCCTTCGCGGACATCAAAACTGAGCATTTCCAGCCAGCATTCGCAGCGGCCATAGCCGAGCACGACGCTGAGATCACCGCGATTGCCACCAACGAAGATCCAGCAACATGGGACAATACTGTAGAAGCTTGGGAAAAATCCGGTCGCAATCTCGAGCGCGTAGCCGCGGTCTTCTTCAATCTTCTTGGCACCGATTCGACTACCGAGTTAGAAGATATTGCGGCCACCGTCGCCCCGCAGTTAGCAGCCCATACTGATGCTATTTTCCTCAATGCTCAGCTCTATCAGCGGCTTAAGGATGTGCAAGTTCCCGTTGCCCCTGAATCTCAAAGACTTTTTGACCACCTGATGCGGCAATTTACAAGGAGGGGGATCAATCTCAGCGCGGATAAGCAGCAGCGGTTAAAGGAGATCAACGCGCAGCTCTCTTCGCTATCCGAGCGCTTTAATTCCGAGCTTCGGAAATCCACTACTCAGGATGCGCCTACTTTTGACCGGGAAGAGCTTCGTGGGCTCGATGAGGCTACTATTCAGTCAGCCCGCCATTATGCTCAGGATCTAGAGCGCGAAGGCTATGTCTTGCCACTCGAGCTTCCAACCGCACAATCGGCTTTAAGTCATCTAGAAAGCCCCACGGTTCGGGCCACTCTCTATGAAGCATCCAAGAACCGGGGTGCGAGCAATGCTGAGACCGTTATCAAAACGGTGCAGCTGCGCGCTGAGAGAGCTGCTTTATTGGGCTATGACAATCACGCCGAGTACGTGATCGCAGAGGAAACCGCCCCTGATAGTCATGCAGCCTCGCAACTGCTATCAGATTTGGCACCCGCTGCCGCCACAAATGCTCGCAATGAATTCAAATTACTCCATGAGGCCGCTGATCTGGACAGCGAATCAGACCACGGTGCGACTATCGGGGCAGCAGACTGGCCTTACTGGGAAACTTATATACGCCACCGCGACTACCACCTCGATGAAACCGAACTGAAGAAATACTTCCCGCTCAGTCGGGTTGTTAACGATGGCCTCTTCTATGCAGCTTCTAGGCTCTATGGCATCACTGTACAGCCACGCCCCGATTTGGTGGCCTACCACCCGGATGTGAAGATTTATGAGATCCTGGAAGAAAATGGGGAAGGGATCGGGCTAGTGCTCACGGACTATTTCGCCCGCCCATCCAAGCGTGGAGGAGCCTGGATGAGCTCATTTGTGGATCAGTCCGAGCTACTGGGGGATAAACCGGTCGTGGTCAACGTGCTCAATATTAATAAGCCCGTCGATGGCTCCGATCCGCTGCTGAGTCTCGATGAAGTCACCACACTCTTCCACGAATTCGGCCACGGTCTGCATGGACTGTTTTCCCAGGTGAAATATCCCACCTTTTCGGGTACCCGGGTGCCTCGAGATTATGTGGAATTCCCCTCCCAGATCAACGAGAATTGGGCCTTTGATGACGCTATCCTCTCCCACTACGCCTTCCATATTGACACAGGAGAGCCACTTCCCACCCAGATGCGAGAGGCCATGACAAAGGCCCAGCAATTCGGTCAAGGTTGTGCAACCTCTGAGTACCTCGCCTCCGCAATCATCGACCTCGCATGGCACAGCCTCTCTCCGGACGAAGCACACAAACTGCGCCCTGAAGATATAGCCGAGTTCGAGCGCCAAGCTCTTGCGAAGGCGGGGCTTGAGGTGGCCCATCTAGCCCCGCGCTATGGGAGTCTTTATTTTGCGCATATTTTTGCTGGCGGTTACTCAGCGGGCTACTACTCGTATTTATGGGCAGAGGTTCTCGACGCCGATGGATTTGATTGGTTTACCGAATGTCACGCAGCGGGAGCATACGCTGGCGATGCAGCGGCTCGGCAGGCAGGTCAAAAATTCCGTGATCTCGTTCTCTCCCGGGGTGGAGCCGATGATTACCACGAAGCTTTTATCAAGCTGCGCGGCCGAGAAAAAGATATCACTCCGTTGCTGCGCCGTCGTGGACTAGCGGGTAGCTTATAAAATTATGGATGCCTTCACCCAATTCCTCACCACCACCAATTTCTGGTTGCAGGTTGTTGTGGTGTTTGTTGTGGTGGTCCCCCTCGGCGCTATGATCGCTGTGGTGTGGCTGCGGGTGGTGGATATTTCAGGGTCACTGTGGCTGCGCATAGTGGCGTGGGTGAAGAATGCCCGTGTGAAAACCGTGAATACTGGGGATGAAAGGAACTAATGGCTAACCCCGAAGAACTCCGGAAAAAAGATCAAAACCTCCCTAAACGGAGGCGTAGCTATCCACGTTCGCGAGTCACCCAGGCACTGTATCTGTTGCTAGCGGTCGTTGTTATCGCGTGGATAATAAGCCAATATTCTTAAAAAGGAAGCCCCCGCAACTGAGGGGTGTCGATTAAGATAGAAGGACGCAGCCACCACCGTCGCCATGCCACTCGAGCCCGAGTCAAGCAGAGGCAGTCTGGAGAAACCCCACTTGATGCATTCTCGACGCATATCCATGATCATCCCCTGCCTCAATGATGCCCCCCTGTTAGCGCGGCTGCTGGAAAGCCTGAGCGACCAGACTATTCCTGCAGATGAAGTCATTGTGATTGATAATGGGTCGGAAGATCATTCCGCCGAGGTGGCAGAAAAACTTGGGGCGCGAGTAGTCAGCGAACCACACCGCGGAATAACTCGAGCGGTGTGGGCCGGTTTCGAGGCGAGCACGGGCGATATTATGGTGCGCACAGACGCCGATGCAGTTCTGCCCCGTGACTATATTGCAAAGCTGCACACCACCTTTGATCGCGCCGATAAAAATCCTGGTCTGCGCGTGGTAGGGATCACAGGCAATGCACGATTCCAATTACCATCCCCCTGGTCTCGTATCGCAAGCAAGCTCTATGTGGGTAGTTATCTCTCCACCACAGCTTCCGCATTAGGGCACTACCCGTTCTACGGAACCAATTTTGCCATTCGGCGCAGCTGGTGGGAAGAGGTGCGGGATCAGGTCGATTTCACTGATACTTTCGTCCACGAAGATTTGAATCTCTCCTTCGCGGTGCGCCCCCATGAGACCGTCTGGTACCAGGATGATCTCCTCGTTGAGATGGATCCCAGAGCGCTTTTCGGAGCGCGGCAGCTCTTTATTCGCTTCACACGAGGTTTCTACACCATGTTTAAGAATTTCCGTACCCAACCTCCACCACTGCGTTTGAGCCACCGCGGTGTGCTGGGTTCCACCATGCAAAAACTAGTCAGTGGGAGGGAAAAATAATGCGACTTCGCCCAAGCCTTAGCTACTTAGAGCGCTACGATAACGCCTCCTCTGCCGCTAGTCGGGAGATTATCAGTTCGTATTCCACCAGTTTTTCTTTGGCAACGAAACTTCTGGCACCCCGCGTACGACGCGATATCGCCCACCTTTATGCCATGGTGCGCATTGCCGACGAAATCGTCGATGGGACCGCCGGCGAGGCTCAGCTCAGCACAGCCGACGTAAGTGCGGAATTAGACGCCTATGAACAGCGGGTTTTACTAGCTCCCAGGCAGCGTTTCCATACTGATCCGGTGCTGCATGCCTACGGTCAAAGCGCTAGACGCTGCGGCTTTAAGGAAGAATATATCCGGGCCTTTTTCGCCTCGATGCGCCGCGATTTACATCAAACAACATACGATGCTTTAGATTTCGCCGCTTATGTCTACGGCTCAGCTGAAGTCATCGGACTATTATGTTTGCAAGCCTTTATCGTCGATATCCCTATCACAACCCAAGAAAGAGAGCTCATGGAGGAGGGGGCAAGAGCCTTGGGAGCAGCATTCCAAAAGATCAACTTCCTCCGCGATCTATCGGAAGACTCCCACGCTCTCGGTCGCCGATACTTCCCCCAGCTTGCAGAACGCGAACTGAACGATGCAACTAAAAAAGAGCTCATCGACGATATCCGCCATGACCTCCGTCTCGCCCGGACTGTTATTCCCCATTTGCCCTATTCCTCTCGCATGGGGGTGATCGCAGCTACTGATTTCTTTGCGGAGTTAACCAGGTTGCTCGATCAGACACCAACCTCGGATATCTATTCCCGGCGAGTCAGTGTGAGCTCGATCACGAAAACTAAAATCTTTGTGCGCGCAATCCAGCGCGCATTTACCACTACATCAAAGGATAGGATATGAAAGTTCTCATCATCGGCTCCGGTTTTGCGGGCCTCGCCACCGCCGCACTACTGGCCAAAGCGGGTATGCAGGTGGAAGTGATAGAAAAAAACAGCGGCATCGGAGGTCGCTCCGGTGAAATCACCGACCAGGGGTTCCGGTGGGATACTGGCCCGTCCTGGTATCTCATGCCCGATGCCTTTGATCATTTCTTCGAGCTCATGGGTACCAGCACCGAGCAGGAACTCGATCTTGTGGATCTCGAGCCCGGCTACCGCCTGTTCCCAGAAGGGCGCCCGCCCCTTGATATTCCCTCCAACCGCGCCGCCGCCATCGAATTATTTGAGAGTATCGAAGAAGGGGCCGGTGAAGCCCTCGAACTCTACCTTGATAGCGCCAAAGATGCCTACGATCTATCCATCGAGCGCTTCTTATATACAACATTTTCCTCCATCAACCCCTTTATCCACCACACGGTTCGCCAACGCCTCGGGCGCCTGGCGACATTGCTGTATAAGTCATTAGCGGATTTCGTCGATGAACGCTTCAGCGATACGAGGCTGCGCCAGGTCCTTAAATACCCAGCAGTCTTTTTATCCGCCCGCCCAGAGACGACACCCGCGCTCTATCACCTCATGAGCTATACCGATCTGGACTTGGGAGTAAAATACCCGCAAGGTGGCTTCATGGCAGTGGCGAAAGCCATCCACCGCCTCGCCGAGCACCACGGTGCAATATTCCGCTTTAATACCTCCGTCGTTGCTATTACCACCGAGAATAAAAAAGCCACCGGCTTGCGGGTTCGCAACGAAGACGGTGACCTCGAAGAACTCCCCGCCGATATCGTGGTGTCTTCCGCCGATTTACACCACACCGAAACCCGGCTACTTCCCACCGAGCTGCGCACCTATAGCGATGCCTACTTTGGTAAGAAAAATCCAGGCATTGGCACCGTGTTGCTCCTTCTTGGCGTGCGCGGCCGGCTGCCCGAATTAGATCACCATAATCTGCTGTTCAGCAGGGACTGGTCCCACGATTTCGATGCTGTTTTCTCTGGCCCCAGTGATCAGCGTCCCCTCGAAGCATCCCGCTCGATCTATATATCTATGCCGTCGAAGACAGACCCCGAGGTCGCCCCCGAGGACCACGAAAACCTCTTCGTTCTCATCCCGGCCCCGGCGCGCACCACCTTCGGCTATGGGGATGCTTACCGCGAGCAGGCAGACCCCGCGATTAGTGCAATTGCCGACGCCGCCATCGAGCAAATCGCTGCATGGACCAAGGTCCCAGATCTCGCCGAGCGCATTGTGGTGCGCAAGAGCCTAGGACCGAGCGATTTTGCCGAGCACTTCCATGCCTGGCGGGGCGGATCGATCGGTCCGGCGCATACTTTGAGCCAGTCCGCTTTCTTTAGGGGCAAAAATAAGTCCTCGAAAGTCGCAGACCTCTACTATGCTGGTGCTACCACGCTGCCAGGTGTTGGGGTTCCCATGTGCCTAATCTCTGCAGAGAACGTACTTAAGCGCATCAACGGCGACACTTCTCCTGGTCCTTTAGATACGGTGGGTTCATGACGGGTCTGGTCTATCTGCTGATCCTGCTCGGTTCACTAAGCGCTATGGTGGCCTGCGACTACCGCTATCGATTAGCATTCTTTCTCAACGCCCGTCACGCCGGGATCATCATTGCCCTGCTCGTGCTGATCTTTTTAATCTGGGACGGGCTAGGAATTATTACTGGAACATTCTTTCGCGGGGGATCGCCGTATATGACGGGGATTCTTCTCGCTCCTGAACTTCCTCTCGAGGAGCCAATCTTTCTGATATTTCTGTCCTATCTGACCATCAACCTCACCACAGCTGTGAGGCGATTGAGCCGCGCACAGGAGGTTCGGCAGTGATCTATACCCTGATTAGTGTGCCCTTTGTGCTCGGGGCTGGGGTAATGTGGTGGCGATCTGAGCACCGCAATATCAAAGAACTGGGCATCGTGACTGCGTTGTTGCTCATTCTCACCGCTATTTTTGACAACCTTATGATTTGGGCGAAGCTCGTCGCTTACGGCCAGGATCAGCGCCTTGGACTACACCTCGGACTTGTTCCCGTTGAAGATTTCTTCTATCCCATCGTAGCCGCCCTCTTTATTGCCGCCTGGTGGAAGCCATGACTACTTGTGTAAATATCCTTAAAGCCTCTCGGCCTATTAGCTGGGTTAATACGGCCTTTCCTTTCGGATTAGCCTATCTCTTAGCTGGCGGTCAGGTTGACCTGCTCTTTTTCGGTGGGGTTTTCTTTTTCCTCATTCCCTACAATATTGCGATGTACGGCATCAATGATGTCTTTGATTACGAATCCGATATACGCAACCCACGCAAGGGTGGGGTAGAGGGCGCCATCTTGGCGCGGTCTATGCACAAGCCACTGCTTATCGCCTCCGTGGTGAGTACGGTACCCTTCCTCATCTGGTTCTTCCTTGTGGGTACATTCACCAGTGGAGCGTGGTTGGCTCTCTCTGTGGGTGCCGTGGTGGCATATTCTGCACCTCCGATGCGCTTCAAAGAGCGTCCGGTGCTAGATTCGATTACGTCCTCGGCGCACTTTACTACTCCCGCACTGGTGGGGTTGACCATTGAGCACCCGGATTTTCCGCCCACGTATTGGCTACCTATCCTCTCCTTCTTCTTCTGGGGGATGGCTAGCCATGCTTTAGGGGCAGTCCAAGATGTGAAGGCGGATCGAGAGGGGAATCTGCACTCGATCGCAACCGCACTAGGGCCTAGATTGACCACAAGATTAGCGGGTCTATTCTACCTCGTGGCTGCAGTGATGCTCTTCGCCCTGCCCTTCCCGGGTTGGCTCATTGGGGTGTGCGGTCTGGGATATGTGGCCAATACGGCACGGTTTTTCTTTATCACCGACGAGACCTGTGAGGAGGTCAATAAGGCGTGGCGGGTATTTCTCGTGATGAATTATTTCACCGGGATGATCGTTACCTTCGCCGTGATTTCGCTCTATTACTAAGCCCGGTTTTTATCCCGCGTTGCTGCGTAAATACAACCAGTGACTAAGATCGTGGTCCAGATCCCGAAATTGGCGAAGGCAAGGGCCAAAGAGGTGGTCATCAGCCCAGCATCTTGGGTGAATTGAGAGCCTTCTGCCACGAAATACCGGGCTAATACCCCGCTGCCAAACATCGGGGTCCACTCCCCCCACCGCACAATTGCCTCCGGCATGGGCATAAAGAGATTGCCTAGAAAAGCCAGCAGCACGATCGAGGTTGTGGCGATAGTAATCGAGGTGGAGGAGGGGAGGAAGCTGGCCCATAAGAGCCCATAAAAGCCGAAGGGGACAGCGACCGCGACGGTGACGAAAAAAGTGAGTATCCACTCATCCATTCGTGCGCCCAGCATATAGCCAGTCGCAAGAACGGCCGCCACGGGTAGCATCGTAAAAGCGAAAATCGTACAGATTTGGGCAGCGATATAATGCCGTAACCGCAAGGGCGTGGTAGCCATCATGCGACCCCACCCACTGTTTTGGTCAACCACCGCGCTGCCAGCGGTATTGACTGCCGCCACTACCCCTCCATAAAGGGCGAGACCGATGAGAATATAGGCTTCTACATTCCCACCTTTAAGCGTTACCCCCTGATAGTCCTGGGCGGCACCGAAAATAATATACAAGGCCACGGGCAGACCCGAGGTGAGGATGACATTAGTGGTGTCTTTAAAAGGACGCTTAATGGATAACAGATAATAATCGAGCACAGGCGGCCTTCTTTCTAGTTCTTCTCTAAGGCAAAGAGCTCGTCCAAGCTCATGGCACTAATGCGAAGATTCTGAGTACCGTTCAAAGATAAGAGCGCCTTGGCGAGATAATCAGAATCGCGTGTTAAGAAGTGGTGGGTGTGCCCATGACGACTGTACCCAGAGCTGAGATCAATAATATGCGGGGGAATATCACCCGGGTAGTCCACATCGATACTGATTTCACCTTGGGCTTGGAGAATCTCCTGTGGAGTCCCAGAGGCGATAACGCGGCCTCGTTTAAGGATAATAAGCCGGTGGGCGAAGTCTTCGGCTTCCTTTAAATAGTGAGTGGAAAAGAGTACCGTTTTGCCGCGCGCGGCGAAGCGTTCGAGAGCATCCCATAATTTTTGTCGGGCACTCGGGTCCATCGCCGTGGTGGGTTCGTCCAGGAGCAGGAGGTGTGGATCGCCGAGGAGAGCAATGGCGAGTTTGACACGCTGCTGCTCTCCGCCAGAGCAGGCGGCAACCTTGCGTGATGCCAGCTCGTTGAGTTCGCAGATCTCGAGAATTTCCTCTAAGGGGAGATGCTGGCTATAGGTTGCCTGCACCATTCTTAAAGTTTCACTAACGGTGAGAATAGGCAATAGACTGCCGTTTTGTAGCATGGCGCCTACCAGTCCGCGAGCAATAGCCTGGCGGGGTTTGAGTCCATAGACTTCTATACTGCCCGCGGTAGGGGAGGTCAATCCTACGATGAGATCGATCAGGGTTGTTTTGCCGGCTCCGTTATGGCCGAGGAGGCCAACGACCTCGCCTTCTTGGACATCAAAGGAAATACCGCGCACGGCATGAATAGAGCCCCTGCGGAAGCTTTTTGCTAGACCGCGGGCGCTCAGGGCTGGAGCTGGAGTCATGGAAATCTGTGCCTTCTTGTTCACTACTTGAAGAGACATACATTTCTGCGATGACACTTCGTACTCCATTTATTCTACGCAGATGAGGCCGCATACGTCAGCGAGAATTAAAAAATGCAGGCCCGAAAGCCTGCATCAGAAGCGCATTAGGGTCGCGCGGAGGCGGCCGCAATATGCTGGAAACTCGAGCTCGAATACAGATCCTCGATCAGCACTGCCTTGCCCTCATGATCGGTAAGTGGCACACACCAGTTCGGGTAAAGATCCTTCGTGGTACCTGGCTGATTCTGCACGCGCCGATCGCCAACCATATCTACCAAAGCTGTGCAGGTCAGCGCGGATGGGGTGTGGGCGATAAAGCGGTGTAGAGCTGCGACGAGAGTTTCGGTATCGCCGCGCTCATCGCGGGCTACGCCGTGGAAGTTTTCCACTGAGTTATCCTCGCCCTCGAAACCGCCCTGCTCCTTGACCCGGTTGAGTACTTCAGCCTGCCAATTCAGATCTTCGGCAATTTCCTGGTCTGCATCAGTAATCAGCAAGCCGAGCTGCTCGCGCAAAGTGATATGGCGACCTTCCAAATACCCGCAGGTAGGAGGAAGATCATGGGTAGTCACCGAGCTTAGTGCAGCCTGACGGTACTCGCCTTGATAGCGTGGCCCTCCCTGAGATGGCGAGGATTCAAACCACAAGACGGAGGTGCCCATAATGCCGTAGTCGGCGAGAGCCTGTTGTACCCATGGTTCGAAAGTGCCGAGATCTTCGCCAATGACTACAGCTCCTGCGCGCTCAGCCTCGAGAGCCAGAATGCCGACGAGAGCGCGGTAATCATAGTTCACATAGGTGCCAGTGGATGGGTCTTGTAAGCGCGGAATCCAGAAGAGCCTAAATAAGCCCAGCACGTGGTCAACGCGAATGCCGCCAGAATTGCGCAATACTGTGCGCAGCATATCGCGCCATGGCTTGTATCCAGCAGCAGCGAGTTTCTCCGGATGCCACGGAGGCTGCGACCAGTCCTGGCCTTGCTGGTTATACGCATCCGGTGGGGCGCCGACGCTGGCGTCGGGGGCCAAATATTCGGCGAGGTTTTCTGCATCGGATCCACCTGGGTGTACGCCCACCGCAAGATCGGCCATGATGCCAATCTTCATACCGGCATCGCGCAATGCCTGCTGGGCGGCAGCGAGTTGGCTATCGCAGATCCATTGCAGCCACATATAAAATTCCACAGCATTTGCGTTATCCATGGCGTGGCCGCCGGCGAGTTTAGCTTCCTGTTTGGCACACCACGATGCAAAGCGTGCGAGACCTTCGCCTTCGCGGGCAATATATGCCTGGAATTCAGCTTCCCGTTTCTTATTTCGCCCGGCATTGAAGACCTCATGAAGTACCTGTAACTTCGCCGCATAAATGGGGTTGCGGTCAATGATGGAGGCATCACGATTCTGGGATTGGAATTCCTCAGCAATATCAGCAATATCTTCCAAAATATCGCTATCAAGGAGATCAATCTCGGGGATATCTTCGATGCGTATATAAATCGGATTGGTAAAACGACGTGAGGTAGGCAGGTAGGGGGAATCCTCCACTGGGGGTAGCGGCTCCCCAGCGTGCATCGGATTGACCAGGAGGAAGTCGCCTGCCTTCTGCTCGGCGATAAAAGCACCTAAGGTGGCAAGATCGTGAAAATCGCCGATGCCCCAGCTGTCTTCGCTGCGCACCGAGTACATTTGTGCCATCACTCCATGCACCGGCCGGTCGATATACGTAGCGGTGGTAGACAGTCGCGCAGGGGTCACTATCAAAGGACAGGTCTCACGTATCCCTGTAGAGGTCAGCGTAATGGTGTGCCAGCCTTGCGGGAGTCCGGCTGGGATCTCGAAAGTTGCCTCCCCCCATGTAACACCGGCAATCGTGCGAGCTGGAGTCCAGTTCTCTACCTGATCGGCCTTAGCTAAGCTACCATCTTCGAGCGTGATGGAAATATCTGCGGGCGCACCATCATGGACGTGCACATGCAGGTAATAGTTGGCTTCATCGATCATGACCACACTGCGCGGCAGCGGTCTTGAGAATTCGCCGTCGTGTCGCTCTTGGAGCTTGCGGTGAATCTCCTCCTCGGAAGGGTGATCGCTGATATCAACCTCTAAGGCTTTCAGCGTCTTGATTAAGGTGTCGTCAGACACTTCGATGGGCTGTCCACCGAATCCGGTGTAGCCCGTTGATATTGCGTATGCAGCGGCTAATTCGCGCAAAGATTCTTGATAACCCACAGTTGCCCATTGTGCCACCACCGTGAGTGAACGTGGGAATTTTTCAGCCTAAATGTGATGAATATGATGATCTCTTAAGTTACGCGTGGCACGGGCTTCCTGGGCAGGCGGGGGTATAGTGCTAGGTCGAAGATGCACCTCGGAGAGAAGATGGAGATGAAAGACACGTTATGCAGTTAGTGACTACCGAAGCTGAGTACACGATAGGCAAGCACGATACATGTCTGACTGCCCTGATGGCTACCGCTAAAGCCCGCCCGTATGGGGTGATGTTTACCAGGCCTAAGAATTTCGAGTGGGTCAATGTCTCCGCTAAGGAATTCATCGACGAGGTTTTCGAAGTAGCCAAAGGCTTTGTAGCCAACGGGGTGCAGCAGGGCGATCGCATTGCATTGCTCTCTGAGACTCGCTACGAGTGGTCGCTCCTCGATTTTGCCATCTGGGCGGCGGGAGCGGTGAGTGTGCCCATTTATGGTTCCTCCTCGATCAGTCAAGTGCAGTGGATTATTGAAGATTCGGGTGCGGTTTTCGCCGTGACCGAGACACGTGAGCATACCGAGCTCATGAAGAACCTCGTCCTCGACGAGTCGGGCACACCGCCACTTCTTCGGTCCACCTCGCAATTGCGCCGGGTACTCGAGATTAATGCCTCCGCTATTTCAACGTTAAAATTTGAGGGCCGCGATATACCCGATGAGGATATTTCCTCCCGCATCGCTGCAACTAAGAGCTCCGATCTCGCGTCGCTGGTCTACACGTCCGGTACGACAGGGCGGCCGAAGGGATGCCGGTTAACACATAAAAACTGGCTTGCCGAAGCGTGGGGATTATTAACCAACAAAATTGGCAGCATTGCTGCTCCGGGAACTCAGGTGCTTACCTTCCTCCCGCTCGCGCACGTTTTCAGCCGATCTGTATCACTTGCGGTGGCAATCAGTGGCGCCACGCAATCGCACTGGTCAGATTTCTCCACTCTCGGCGTGCAATTCCAACGCTCTCGCCCCAATCTTATCTTGGGGGTCCCTCGAGTTTTTGAAAAGGTGCGCAACTCCGCAGCGGCTAATGCCGCGGAGGGGGGACCGGTGAAGGCGGCGCTATTTGCGCGTGCAGAAAGAGTTGCGATCGAATATTCCAAAGCACTCGACGATCCTGAGGGGCCATCTCGGGTATTAAAGATTAAACATGCAGGCTTTGATAAATTGATCTATGCGAAGATTCGCCAAGCCATGGGTGATTCAGTGAAATATGCCATCTCCGGCGGCAGTGCGATGGATCCAGAATTGATGCACTTCTTCCGCGGGATAGGAGCCCGCATCTACGAGGGTTATGGCCTCACTGAAACGGCCGCTGCCGTAACAGTGGACTTCGAGAATCAAAGGATTGGTACCGTTGGCCCACCCATCGGCGGAATGAGTGTCCGCATCGCCGAAGACTCTGAGATTCTCATCCAAGGTCCCACTGTGTTTGATGGTTACTGGAATAACCCCGAAGCCACCGACAAAGTCTTTGACGAAGAGGGATGGTTCCACACAGAAGACCTTGGCGAGTTGAGCCCCGAAGGTCACCTCATTATTACTGGGCGGCAAAAGGATCTCATTGTCACTGCCGGCGGCAAGAATGTTTATCCCGGCCCCATGGAAGACTCGCTACGATCTCATCCGTTGATCTCTCAAGCCATGGTGGTTGGTGACGGCAAACCCTTCGTGGGCCTATTGGTCACACTCGATGAAGAGGCCATGAAACGGTGGAAATTGAATATGAATATTCCGGAATCGCGCAGCATCGCCGATCTCGCTACCAACCCTATGCTGCGGGCTGAAATACAGGATGCCGTCAATCAGGCCAATGCGAGTGTTTCGCATGCGGAAGCGATCAAAAAATTCTATATTTTAGATCGCGATCTCACCGAGGGTGATGATGAACTCACCCCCACCATGAAGGTAAAGCGCGCCGTGGTACAGCGCCGCTACGCAGCCGAGATTGAGCACCTCTACCAGCGCAATCAGTAATCTTCCAGGGTGCGCTTGAGTAGCGAAGAAGAAATTATAAAGGGGGCACGGCGAGCCGTGCCCCCTTTGCTTGTCAGATGTTTTAGAGTGATCGAAGCGAGGGCGACAACCTAGGAGTGCCGCCTACAGGTCTCGACAAAAAAAGGGGGTGTAAACGGGTGCTACATGTTTTCGATGCAACCGTTCGACACCTGCAACTAACTCAGGAAATCTTTAATATCGGCGATGAAGTTGCCACCTATATCGAAAACTTGGCCGAAGCCATCGCCGATTGGGATGCCGAATTGGTTGAGGATTGCCTCGAAGAATTTTCCCTGATTGTCGAAGACGCTCGCGATGATTCTCGGCGCGTGATGGCCGAGCTGATCGGCTTGCGTCAGGCCCTAACCTCTGGTCTTGCCTCTGGAACAGTATCTATGGCTGCGCCGCGATTAAAAGAGACGGATCGGCCCGTGATCGTCAATAGCGCTAGTCTCAGAGAACGTTTTCCGCTCCGGCAATCGCCGGTGAGTGTTCAAGAACTGAGCATAGCCTTGCGGGCTCGCACTGAATTCATAGGCGAATATTTAGACCATATTGTGCAGTGGGAACTCAAAGAAACGGAACGCGCGGCTCGCGACGTTGACAGCCTTAGTCTGCCGCTGCTGTATGCCCGCACCTTTGAAGCAGTCACAGCGGCCAGCGATGCCTGGTTGCAGACGGTAGCAACCGAACACCCACGTTTTACCGCTGGGCTGCGCGGATCTCACCCACCGGCTTTCTTGAGTGAGCGGGCGCGTATCGATGCTGTGGTGGCTCGGGTCAAAGCCAAAAAACACAACAAAGTATCCTAGGTTCAGATGTTCGGCGTATATATCCACGTCCCCTTTTGTCAATCCCGGTGTGGTTACTGCGATTTCAACACCTACGTCCCAGGCGAATTAGGTGCGTTTTCACCCGCTACATACCTTGACGCCCTGGAGCGCGAGCTTCAGCTCATGGTTCAAAGCTACGATATAGGTCCAGCACATACCGTTTTTATTGGTGGGGGAACCCCATCAGTTCTCGGGGCTAAGGGGCTGAGCCGAATCCTCGATGCGATTAGATCTACGTGCGGAATCGCCCGTGGTGCGGAAATAACTACGGAATCCAATCCCGAGTCAACCTCACCCGAGTTCTTTGACTCTCTGCTGAAGGCGGGGTTCACCCGACTCAGTCTCGGCATGCAATCTGCGAGCCCTAGGGTTCTTAAAGTTCTTGAGCGCCAACACACCCCCGGGCGCGCCTTCGAGGCGGTGCGGGAGGCTCAGCGGGCGGGCATTAACCATATCAATCTGGACATGATCTATGGCACCCCCACTGAACGCGACTCAGATATACGCGCCACCCTCGAGCAGATCCTTGCTTTAGATATCGACCATATCTCGGCCTATTCCCTAATTGTCGAGGACGGCACGAGGATGGCCCGGAAAATTAGAAACGGCCATATTCCCGCACCAGATGAAGATATTTACGCTGACCGCTTTGAGATGATCGATCGTGCCTTACAGGCCGCAGGCTTTGATTGGTACGAGGTCTCTAACTGGGCAAAAAAGGGCGGGCAGTGCCACCATAATCTAGGTTATTGGCGCAATCACGACTGGTGGGGAGCAGGGCCAGGGGCTCACTCGCATCTAGACGGCACACGCTTTTATAACGTTAAACACCCCGCGCGGTATGCGCAGATGATCAATGCAGGTCAGTTGCCTATCGCAGAACGCGAGGTGCTGAGCACTCAAGAGCGCCACGAAGAGCAAGTCATGTTGGGGCTTCGGCTTAAGGAAGGTTTGGGAAAAGAGCATTTCAACGAGCTGGAGGTGCAGGTGATTCAGCGGTTCGCCGAACGCGGCCTCCTGACGGTGGGGCAGCGCGTCGCGGTCAGTGATAGGGGGCGACTACTTGCCGACGGAATGATTGCAGATATCCTAGTAGCAGGAGAAAGGTAGGGATATGAGCACACTGAAGCGTCGGCAAGAAGTGTTGCGTGCAATCGTCGCCGATTATATTCGCTCCCAAGAACCTGTTGGGTCGCAAGCCTTACTCGATCGCCATCAACTCAACGTGTCCTCCGCGACCATCCGCAATGATATGGCCGCACTAGAGGCAGAAGGCTATATCGCGCAGCAACATAAGAGTTCAGGCAGAATTCCGACGCATAAAGGCTACCGGCTTTTTGTCGACTCACTGCACGAGGTAAAACCCCTGAATCCCGCGGAGCGTCGGGCAATCTCGAGCTTCCTCGAAGGGGCCATCGACCTTGAAGAGGTGCTCAAGCGCTCGGTCCACCTGCTCGCGCAGCTCACGCATCAGGTGGCAGTGGTGCAAATGCCGACTTTAAAAGCGGCGCGCGTTAAGCACCTCGAATTGGTGACTCTCAATCCCACCAGGCTGCTCTTAGTGCTGATCACCGATACCGGTCGCGTAGAGCAGCGCATTGTCGACCTCGACGCCGCTATCGACGAGGATCAAGTAGCGCGCCTGAAATATCTGATTAATAGTGCCTTGGACGGTGTCTTCTTATCCGAGGCCGCCCTAGCGCTCAGCGGGCTGATGGCCCGTGCTGAAGCAGATTTAAGCCCGCACCTCATCAGCTGTGTGAGTGCGTTGGTCGATACTTTTATCGAGCACCCTAGTGATCGCCTCATCTTGGCTGGAACCCCGCACCTGCAGCGTTTCTCCGCTGATTTCCCCCGTGTTCTGGAGGCACTCGAGGAGCAAGTCGTGGTGCTGGAACTTTTAGCGAATGTGCAAGATCTCGGGACAACGAGCGTGATGATTGGCGAGGAAACCCGTGACGATAAGATGCGCGAAGCATCTGTGGTGGCCACCAGCTATGGGGTGGGCGGTCTGGGGGTTGTAGGGCCCACCCACATGGACTACCCAGCAACAATGGCCAAGGTACAGGCGGTAGCGCACTATGTCTCTAAGGCTGTGATCAATTACTAGAAGAAGAAAAATCTAAGGGACCTAGAGCGAGAGGATCGATTACGCTTGAGCTTGCTAGCTTAAGCGCTATCGATATGAGAGCGGCCCTGCGTCGGAAAACTTATTGTTAGAGACCTGAGAATTTTCGCCCACACTCGACGCGGCGCAGCCCAAAGCCTTAAGAATCATCAGCCAACGATGGTTAATACCTATAAGGGATGATGACAGCGGGCAGTAGATTCGATTTTTATCTCCAGTATGGCCAAAAATGCTCCGAAAATAAGGGTTGAGCTTTCGTTTTGCAAGGGAAAATGGTGGGAGCTATATTTTTCTGGACATATTTACCAATCTCTAGTGCCCACGACAGGAAAGGTCATCTCATCATGAAGCCTCGTATCTTCGCTGGTTCGCGATCCATCACCCGGTTTGGAGCTGCCGGCCTCCTCGCGGTTCTTACCGCTGGCCTCATCGCCCCTGTGTCCCAAGCCCAAACCCAGCCTCCACAGGGAGTTGAATTTCCGTGGCGCACAGTCGCTTGCGATCATGTCTCCACCCATCCTGAGGTCACCGTGTCATGGCAGGATCGCGATGCGCGCGCTGGCGATACAATTTCCTACGAACTGGGAATCCGTAATAATGGCTTCTCTCGTGGGCCGTTCTATGTCGGTGTCACAGCTGATCCCTTCCTCAATTTCCACACCAACAGTGATAACCTCTTCCTGTTGTACCTACCTTGGCACGTCAAGGATGGACGGCGAGATCCGGTAGTCGAGAACGGATCATCGATCTATCTCACTTATACTCGCACGCTGACTCACGAAGATATCGCCGCTGGCACCGCACACCTAGAAGTGTCTGCACCGATTAGCGAGGGCCCCTCGGCTGAACCGATCTGCTCGGCGATCTTCACTCTCGACACTCCATTGATATCGAAGCGCCATGCACCCAGCTCCACACCGCGTCCTCATGCACCCAGCTCGACGCCACGTCCTCATTCTCCCAGTAGCACCCAAGAGAAGCCCGCTGTAGAAAAGCCACGGCCTATCCCTACCGCTACCAAAAACCAGCCTCAACCTTCTCAGCCTTCGCAACCTGCTCAGCCACTTCCTCCGGCAGACCAAGACTCCCCTCAGCAGTCCACCGGAAGTAGCCGCGGCGCCATCATTGGCTCAGTGATCGCAGCACTCATTTCGATTGTGGGAATCTTTGGTGGGCTATTCAATCACTTCCTCCTCGGCCGGTAGTATGAGTTTCTCTCTCCCGCCCCTCGGTCAAGTTAGCCGAGGGCGGTTTATCCATTGAGGGCGATTAGGGCCTAGTTATGGGAACGTGACTAGAATGTGCTTTTTAGACACGATCACCGTTTCGAACTAGTAGATAATAAAGGACTTTTTGTGGCTCGCGATTACTACGGCATTCTCAATATCTCCAAGGATGCATCTGATAACGAAATCAAGAAGGCCTACCGTAAGTTGGCTCGTAAATACCACCCGGATGTCAATGACACCCCAGAGGCGGCAGAGAAATTCAGTGATATCTCCCTCGCCCAGGAGGTTCTCCTCGACCCGGAAAAACGTCGCATTGTCGATATGGGCGGTGACCCCATGCAGCAGGGCGGCGGGGGACAGCACCCGGGCTTCGGCGGCGGTTTCGGAGATATTTTCGACGCCTTCTTCGGTGGCGGTGGTGGCGGACGGGGCCCAATAAGCCGGGTACGCCCAGGCGATGACGCCCTGGTGCGGTTGTCGATCACTCTCGAAGACGCTTTCCAAGGTGTCGATGAGGAGATCACCATCGACACCGCCGTGGTCTGCGATATCTGCCACGGTTCGGGATCGAAAACCAAGGCTCAGCCCGTCAGGTGTTCTCGATGCCAAGGCTCGGGTCATATCGAGCAGATGCAGCGCTCCTTCCTCGGCAATATGCTCACCACCGTCGCATGCCCAGTCTGCGAGGGCTTCGGCGATATCATCGAAGACCCGTGTGATAAGTGTGCCGGCCACGGCCGGGTGCGCACCCGACGCAATAAGTCGGTTCGTATCCCAGCGGGCATTGCCAGTGGTATGCAACTGCGTTTAAGTGGCGAGGGTGAGGTGGGCTTGGGCGGTGGCCCTGCCGGTGATCTGTATATCGAGATCACCGTTGCACCGCATCCTATCTTCGAGCGAGAAGGCGATCACCTCCATTTCCGGGCCAATATCCCGATGGTTGATGCGGCCTTAGGCACCGACTTATCAGTAACAGGTCTGGACGGGGCCGAGATCACTTTCGAGATCCCAGCCGGTACCCAGCCCGGTGAAGTTGTCACTATCGAGGAAAAGGGCATGAAGCAGCTGCGCGCGGACAGCTTCGGCAATATGATTGCCCATATCAATGTCATGGTTCCGCGAGAATTGGATGAACAATCGCGCAAGATTCTGCAGTCTCTGCGAGATCACCGCCAAGATTTAGCACAAGTCCATGAATCCGCGGATGATAATTCATTCTTCTCGCGGATCCGTAATAAATTCCGGAAGTAGTCATGTCACTACCAGTATTCCTCCATTCCGCCCCGCTGCCCCAAACAGGCGCCGTTGAACTAACAGGGTCGGAAGGGCGGCATGCGGTGAGCGCTAAAAGGATTGGAATCGGGGAACATATTGAGCTTGTCGACGGCCACGGTTCCCGGGCGTTGATCGAGGTTCAGGAGATTTCGGGCAAAGATACTCTGCGGGGAATGATCCTCCAGTGCGATAAAGAAATTCCTCAGTGCCCACATATTACGGTGATTCAGGCGCTGCCGAAGTCTGAACGCAGTGAGCTCACCGTCGACCTGCTCACCCAAGCTGGTGCGGATGCCATCGTGCCATGGCAGGCGAGTCGGTGCATCGCTCAATGGTCGGGGCCTAAAGCGGACAAGGGAATAAAGAAGTGGCAATCCGCAGTCCTAGCCGCCGCAAAACAATCCCGGCGAAGCTATCTCCCCGAGATCTATCCCCTGAGTTCGACACCTCAATTAAGGGAGATTTGCACCGAAATGGACCTGGTCCTCGTGCTGGCGGAGGATTCTGCGCAACCTATTGCTCAGGCTCTGCGTGATTATCCCCACGTCCAGCGCTTAGCACTCATTGTTGGCCCGGAGGGGGGAATCAGCCCAGAGGAATACCAGGTTTTCATCGACCTCGGAGCGCATTTGGTCAAATTGGGCCCCGAGGTACTGCGCACCGCTGCAGCTGGAATGGTGGCCTTAGCGGCTCTGGGCGTACTCACCCCACGGTGGTCGCTCTGATACTGTGAGGTGGACATCATACTTGTGGAAGGTAAATTTTTTTGACTCAGATAGTACGCACGGTCGAAGTAGATAGTAATCATGCGCCGGTAATTTTCGGCATTAATGATCGCCATATCAAGGTCTTAGAAGACCACCTCGATTGCAGCATTCATATACGCGGAACTGTTGTCACCCTCAATGGGGTGGATCATGAGGTCTCCAGGGCGATCAAAGTGCTCAAGGAATTGCAGTCTATGGCGCGCCGCGGAGTGGAGATCACACCAGATGCTGTGAAACATACGCTGTCGATGATTACCATTGAGTCCCCCCAGTCAGTAGCCCGGGCGCTCGCCAGCGATATTGTGGTGCGCCGCGGAAAGTCAGTGCGCCCCAAAACTTATGGCCAAAAGGAATATGTGGACGCGATCGACGATAATACGATCGTCTTCGGGCTGGGTCCTGCGGGCTCGGGTAAGACTTATCTCGCCATGGCTAAGGCTGTCCAAGCTCTCCAAGCTAAGCACGTGAGCCGCATCATTTTGACTCGCCCTGCTGTTGAAGCAGGGGAGAAGCTGGGCTTTTTACCCGGCACTCTTAACGATAAGATTGATCCCTACTTGAGGCCTTTGCACGATGCACTGCGCGATATGGTGGAGCCGGAAGTTATTCCTAAGCTCATGGAAGCAGGGATTGTCGAGGTGGCTCCGCTTGCATATATGCGCGGCCGCACCCTCAACGATGCCTTTGTCATCTTGGATGAAGCTCAAAATACGACTGCGGCTCAAATGAAAATGTTCCTGACCAGGCTTGGATTCGGTTCCAAGATGGTTGTTACAGGCGATATCACCCAGGTGGATCTTCCTGGTGGCCAAAAGTCTGGACTGCGCCTCGTGCGCTCCATTCTGCGTGGGGTGGAAGGTGTCCACTTTGCTGAACTCGGTGCTGAGGATGTGGTGCGTCACCAGCTCGTCGGTCGCATCGTTTCTGCTTATGATTCCTATGAGGCCGCGGAAGAAAAGCGTCGACAAGAAAGATAACAATGAGCATCGAAATTCTCAACGAATCTGGGTATACGCTCATCAATGAGGTAGCACTCGTCGATTGCGCTCGTTTTGTGTTGCGGGAGATGGATATTCACCCGGAGGCGCTCTTGACTATTTCGTTGGTGGGTACCGCCACGATGAGTGATTTGCATATGCAATGGATGGACCTGCCGGGACCGACGGATGTTTTGAGTTTCCCCATGGATGAACTCACTCCGCATTCGCAGCGCCCAGATGCTGTGGACCTAGGGCCAGCAATGCTCGGCGATATTATTTTGTGCCCCGAATTTGCCGCTCAACAGGCTGATAAAGCCGGCCACGATCTCGCCCATGAATTGGCGTTATTAACCGTGCACGGCTGTTTGCATCTCTTAGGCTATGACCATATTGAGCCGCGCGAAGAGCAATATATGTTTGCCCTCCAGAATGATTTATTGCGGGATTGGTACGACGATTGCGCCGCGCGCGGTCTGGACTTCCAGCCTCGCCCTGAAAATGAGGGGGCTTTTCCCACCGCGGCCCAGCGGTTGGCCCTCGATCAACAGATGGACTCTGAGCAGTCAATCCCTGCTATTGGAGAACAGTGAACTCGCTTAGCCTCATCGTCATTATTGTCTTAAGCCTCCTGATCGCCACAACTCTAGGCGTCATCGAGGCCGCTATCGCGCATGTCTCCCGAGCGCGAGCGATCAAAGATGTCAAAGATGCCCCCACCCAGACCCATAAGAGCCTGGTTAAGGTTCTAGAGCGCCGCGAAGAACACAGTAATATACTTGGTCTCGCTCGTACCCTCTTCGGTGCTATCGCAGCCGTGAGTGCGGGCTTCCTCGCTGACTCCACGTGGCACCATTGGGGAATCTCGGTGGGCCTGGTTTTTGCCACTCTTATCGCCTATATGCTGCTGGCCGTTATTTCTAATTCCATTGGCCGGGCCGCCCCTTATGCGATTAGCGTGAATGCGGCAATCTTTCTGAATACGCTGGCCGTCATCCTAGGCCCGCTAACTCGGGTTTTAGTCTATGTGGGAAATCGCATAGCGCCCGGCGCTGGCTATGGAGATGGTCCGTATTCGACGGAGATCGAGCTGCGTGAGATGGTCGATATCGCCTCGCAGCAGGGCGTCATGGAAAACGAAGAACGGCGGATGATCCAAAATGTCTTCGATCTAGCTGATACCACGGCCCGCGAAGTGATGGTGCCGCGCCCTGAAATGGTGTGGTTGAACTCCGGCATTACTACCCGCCAGGCCACGGGAGTCTTTGTGCGCTCGGGTCTGTCTAGGCTTCCTGTAATCGGGGAGAATGTGGACGATATCGTCGGTATTGTCTACCTCAAGGATGTGATGAAAAATACCTTCCTCAACGATGATGCCGGCACTACACCTATCGACGATATCCTCAGGCCAGCAAAATTCATTCCAGATTCAAAAAAACTCGATATTTTACTGCAGGAGATGCAAACCGAGCGTTTCCACCTGGCCATCCTCATCGACGAATTTGGAGGAGTTGCTGGCCTGTTGTCGATCGAGGATATCTTGGAGGAAATCGTTGGCGAGATCGCTGATGAATACGATCAGGAAGAACTGGCTCCAATCGAGGATCTCGCCGATGATTCTTATAGCTACCGCGTGGTGGCACGCCTGAATCTCGAGGAACTAGTGGAGCACATCCGAGAAAAGCACGGCATTGACTTCGAATTCTCAGATGAAATTGAAGACCAGGTGGAAACCGTGGCGGGGCTCATCTCCTTCGAGGAAGGCCGCGTGCCCTTGCCTGGCACGGTCGTTGAAACTAACGGTCTGCGTTTACAGGCCGAAGGGGGACGGGACACGCGTGGGCGGGTACGTGTGCGCTCTGTTCTGGTCACCCTTTTGGACACGCATCAAGAATGAGGGATTTTTGAATAAAAGTCCACTGATGTGGACGTTTTCGATGAAATCCATTATTAATAACACCTGGGTGAGGGCGTGAAGCCGGCTCACCCCTTATGATAAAGCAGTACCTTTGTACCTCACTTCAAGGAGAATTGATGAGCAGCGAAAAGTTTACTGGTACCGCGCGTGTTAAACGTGGCCTAGCGGAGATGCTCAAAGGAGGCGTGATCATGGATGTGGTCACCCCGGAGCAGGCCAAGATCGCCGAGGACGCGGGAGCCACCGCTGTGATGGCACTCGAGCGTGTGCCAGCCGATATTCGTGCCCAAGGTGGGGTATCGCGCATGTCAGATCCCGATATGATCGACGGCATCATCAACGCCGTCACCATCCCCGTGATGGCCAAAGCGAGGATCGGACACTTCGTGGAAGCTCAAGTACTGCAATCTCTAGGGGTAGACTTCATCGATGAGTCGGAGGTGCTCAGCCCTGCCGATTACACCAACCACATCGATAAATTCGCCTTCGACATCCCATTCGTCTGCGGGGCAACCAATCTCGGAGAGGCATTGCGCCGCATCAACGAAGGTGCAGCTATGATTCGCTCCAAGGGTGAGGCAGGCACCGGTGATGTATCCAATGCAGTCACTCATATGCGTACCATTCGTGCTGAGATCAATCGCCTCAGCTCCATGTCTCGTGATGAACTCTACGTGGCGGCCAAGGAGCTCCAAGCCCCTTATGAATTAGTCGTGGAGGTAGCCAGCACTGGGAAACTCCCAGTTGTGCTCTTTACTGCTGGAGGCATTGCCACCCCAGCTGACGCCGCCATGATGATGCAGATGGGGGCGGAGGGAGTCTTTGTCGGCTCTGGCATCTTCAAGTCCGGTAATCCAGAACAACGGGCCCGCGCAATTGTTCAGGCAACCCAAAATTATGACGACCCCGATACGATCGCTCGCGTTTCCCGCGGTCTGGGCGAAGCCATGGTGGGCATTAATGTCGATGAGATCCCCGTATCGCATCGCTTGGCCGAGCGCGGTTGGTAGATGATCGGCATCTTGGCGCTCCAAGGGGGCGTCAGCGAACATGCTCGCATGCTCGAAATTTTGGGTCGGGAGTACCGGTTGGTTCGCCGGGTCGAGCACCTTGAGGGGCTTACCGGGATTATCTTGCCAGGCGGCGAATCCACTACGATATCGACCTTGCTCGAATTAGGGGGCCTATTAGAACCGCTGCGCCACCTGGTGCAGCAGGGCTTGCCCGCCTATGGCACATGCGCTGGCATGATCCTCCTTAGTTCACGTGTGCTTGATACCAGAGCAGATGCGCACTGCCTAGGGGCACTAGATATAACGGTGCGTCGCAATGCATTTGGGCGTCAAGTCGATTCATTCGAGGAAACTCTCGATATAGCTGGTAAGAAGGTCAATGCAACCTTTATCCGGGCTCCCTGGGTGGAGGAGATTGGCCCAGGCGTCGAAGTTCTCGCTCGTACCGCGAACGGGGCGATTGTGGCGGTAAAGCACAATCATGTGCTTGCTACTAGTTTTCATCCCGAGCTGGGACAAGATACCACGGTCCACGAGCTCTTTATCGACATGGTGGATAATTCCACTTCCGCCTAGGAGCGTGGAAGAATACTCGATATGAGCATTCTTTCGATTCAATCCCACGTTTCCTATGGGCACGTGGGTAATTCTGCGGCAGTTTTCCCCCTCCAGCGTATCGGCCACGAGGTGTGGCCCGTGCATACCGTTAATTTTTCTAACCATACCGGTTACGGAGATTGGGGTGGTCAGCTCATTCCGGCTGACCACGTTCGCGATGTCATAGCCGGAATTTCCGCCCGCGGTGCTTTCGCCAATATCGAGGCCATTATCTCGGGCTATCAGGGTGGATCCGATATCGCTGAGGTTATCACCGAGACGGTTGCTGCGATAAAGAGAAAGAATCCTTCAGCTCAGTATGCCTGCGATCCCGTTATGGGTAATGCGAAGTCGGGGTGCTTTGTGTCGGAATTAATCCCGCCCTTGCTCCGCGACGTCGTCGTGCCTGTGGCAGATATCATCACCCCCAATCAGTTTGAACTGGGCTATCTCACGGGGATGGAGGCGAGCGATCTTGAGTCCACTATCGCTGCAGCTGATAAGGCGCGCGCCCTCGGTCCGCATACGGTTCTAGTGACCTCTGTGATGCGTCCGGGCCGGCCAGAGCACACCGTGGAAATGGTGGTTGTTAATGATGAGGGTGCGTGGATCATCCAAACCCCTTATCTCGACGTTAAGCGTAATGGCTCCGGGGATGTCACCGCAGCTTTATTTACCGGCCACTATATTCGCGATTTCGATGCCAAAAAGGCATTAGAAAAAACAGCGGCCGCCATCTTTGATCTTATTTCGATGACGTACGAAGAAAACTCTCGGGAATTGCTGTTGATTAAGGCCCAAGATTCCTTTGTGAATCCACACCATCACTTTGTGGCGTCGAAAATCCGCTAAGCTAAAGAAATCCCAACACTCAATCTAAGGAGAAGGGTGAATTTTACCGATACCCCCGAGGGATTCCGCTCCGGTTTCATCTCATTTGTAGGACGACCCAATTCGGGAAAGTCCACGCTCACCAACGCACTGGTGGGAGAAAAGATTGCGATTACCGCCAATCAGCCCGAGACAACCCGCCACCCCATTAGAGGCCTGGTGCACCGCGACAACGCCCAAATCATCGTCGTGGATACCCCGGGTCTACACCGCCCGCGCACGCTTTTGGGTGAGCGCCTCAATGAGGTGGTCAAAGATACCTATGCGGATATGGATCTGATTGCGGTCACGATCCCAGCCGATGAAAAGATTGGGCCGGGTGATCGCTGGATTGTGGACAATATTCGCAGCGTCGCCCCGAGAACGCCTCTGATGGGCATTGTGACCAAGGTGGATAAGGTCAGCCGCGATCAAGTGGCCGTGCAGCTGATGGCTTTGCATGAACTTCTCGGTAGTGAGTGCGAGGTGGTACCAGTCTCGGCGATCACGGGTGAACAGCGTGAGGTACTGATCGATGTGATTATCAATCAGCTTCCCGAGGGCCCGAAATTTTACCCCGATGATCACATCACCGACGACGATACCCCCACTCGGATTGCGGAGATCGTGCGCGAGGCCGCACTTGCTGGCCTCAAGGAAGAATTGCCTCACTCGGTGGCCGTGGAGGTTGACGAGATCATCCCGAGCACCGAACGTGAGGGAGTTCTCGATGTTCATGTTGTGATTTATGTGGAACGCCCGGGGCAGAAGAGCATTATTATCGGTCGCGGCGGACGCGGTCTGGGCCGGATCATTTTTAAAGCTCGACCCAGAATTATCGAGCTACTTGGCAGCAATGTTTTCCTTGACCTGCGGGTGAAGGTGTTGAAGAACTGGCAGTCTGATCCAAAGCAGCTCGGTCGCCTTGGATTCTAGTGGCTAGACAATCATATAAGGTGCGCGCGGTTGTCGTGCGCACTTATGATTTTGGAGAAGCCGATCGTATCGTTGTTCTCTTAAGTAAAGAGCATGGCATTATCCGTGCGGTAGCTAAGGGAGTCAGGCGCGCAAAAAGCCGCTTCGGATCGAGGCTGCAGCCCTTTGTGGAGATAGATGTACAGCTTTATCCGGGTCGTAATCTAGAGACTCTTACCCAAGCAGATACGGTGCGTTTTTTTGCCACCGGAATTGTGGAGGATTCGCAGCGTTTTATTGCCGCCACAGCAATTCTTGAAGTGGCGGAGCGCCTGGCTGAAGATGATCTTTATGATCTCGTTCTCGACCATATCGAACTGATGCGGCAGACGGCTTATCCCACGGTCGTCCTGGATGCATTCTTATTGCAAGCCATGCATATCGCGGGTTGGGCGCCCAGCCTCTTCCTGTGTGCGCAATGCCAGAAACCGGGGCCCCATCATGCTTTTCACCCGGCACCTGGGGGTGCGGTATGTGTGAATTGTCGGCCCCCCGGTTCCAAGGAATTAGATCCCGAAGCCTTGCATATAGCGTGGCTTCTCGAGCATCAATTCCTTGACAACGCGATCGAGATCATTGCGCAATCTTCGCATTTTCAGGCCGAAGTTCATCAGTTCGTGCGCCTCCATTTTCAGTGGTATGCCGAACGCAAAATTGCCGCCTTAGAAGTTCTCGATCAGGTTTAGGACTCGGCTGTCGCTAATGGCAAGATAGGAGAGGTGAGCGATAATCTACAGGCACCTCAAATAGATCCGCAGTTTATCCCCAATCATATCGCCCTCGTTATGGATGGCAATGGGCGGTGGGCTACGCAGCGCGGCTTAAAGCGTACCGAAGGGCACCAGCGCGGCGAAGCCGTACTGTTGGATATGGTCTCTGCTTGTTTAGCGCTAGGGGTGAAAAATCTCTCCGCCTATGCTTTTAGCACCGAGAACTGGCGGCGCAGCGTAGAAGAAGTGCGCTTTCTCATGGGCTTTAACCGTGATGTATTATCGCGCCAAAAAATGTGGCTTCATGAGCGTGGGGTGCGAGTTCGCTGGGTTGGCCGGCGCCCACGGCTATGGCGCAGTGTCATTAACGAACTTGAAGCGGCGGAAGAGCTCACCAAGAATAATGAGGCGATGACGCTGTATATGTGTGTTAATTACGGTGGTCGCGCGGAGATCGTGGACGGGGTTCGCGATATTGCCCGGAAGGTTCAGCAAGGCCTTTTAGATCCAGAAGACATAACGGAGAAGAATTTTCACATCTTTCTCGACGAGCCCGATATGCCCGACGTGGACTTATTCCTGCGACCGTCGGGGGAAAAGCGAACCTCAAATTTTTTGTTATGGCAATCTGCCTACGCGGAAATGGTTTATCAGCATAAGCTCTTCCCCGATTACACACCTGCTGATCTCTTTGACGCAGTTATTGAATATGCTCATCGTGACCGTCGTTTCGGAGGAGTGAAGTGACCCCTACCCCGGATGCCAAAACAATCCGCAAATGGCAGCAGTATCTGGCCAATGAACGCGCCGAGGCCGCGGTTTATCGGCAGTTAGCTCATAAGAGAAGCGGTGAGGAGAAAGAGATCCTCTTAAGTTTGGCGCGTGCCGAAGAACGCCACGAGAAATACTGGCGCGAAAAGTTGGGTGATGATGTGGGGCTCCCGCGCCGCCCAGATTTTAGCACCTTAGTGCTGGCGTTTATGACCAAGCACTTCGGTTCTCTTTTTGCTCTTGCATTAATGCAGAACGCGGAAATGCGCAGTCCCTATGAGAAGGATGCGGATGCCACGGCGCAAATGCACGCTGATGAGATGATGCATGGCGAGGTCATTCGTGGTTTAGCTGCGGATGCCAGGGAGAAAATGAGTGGCTCCTTCCGTGCTGCTATTTTCGGTGCAAATGACGGCCTCGTCTCCAATTTGGCGCTCGTCTTGGGAGTGATGGGATCGGGCGTCGATTCTCGCTTCGTCCTTCTTGCGGGTATCTCTGGTTTGCTCTCAGGGGCTCTGTCTATGGCGGCCGGAGAATATATTTCGGTGAAGAGTTCTCAGGAGCTGCGCGAGGCGTCCGCCCCGGATCAGAAGGCGCAGCGCAGTGTGGCGGCACTCGATGTGGATGCCAATGAGCTCGCGCTGGTGTACCGAGCACGTGGATTAGGTGATCACGAGGCTCAACTCAAGGCGGAGCAGGTCTTAAATTCCTTAGCGGATTCCCATGATCAGGCGTTGATAGAAGAGTTTGGGGAGAACAGCGACATCGACTCCAAGGAAGCTATTCATGCGGCCATCTACAGCTTCTGTTGCTTTGCTGGGGGAGCATTTATCCCGCTTATCCCGTTTATCCTGGCTTTTCAATTTAGTGGCCTCGTCTTGGGTCTAGCAGGCATTATATTAGTTGGCATCGCCCTGATTGCTACGGGTAGTCTCACCGGTGTACTCTCCGGGAAACCTCCTGTGTACCGGGCGATCCGTCAACTGCTAATAGGACTCGGTGCTGCAGGTATCACCTATGTATTGGGTATGGCCTTTGGCACGATTATCGGCTGAACCCAGGGTTAGTGCCCTGGGTTAGGGGCTAGATAGTTGCGGCGCACTGTGAGCACGTGCCGTATATTTCGGCGTCATGTCCTGTAAGGGTGAAGCTATGGGCGCGGGAGACATCCTTCGCCCACTCTTCGACCGGGCCACCTTCGACCTCAACTGTGTGTCCACATTGGGTGCACACGAGGTGGTGATGGTGAGCGTTATTGAGGCATTGCCGATAAAGGGTTTCGCCGTTGGACATGTGCAAAGCGTCGACTGCTTTGATCTCAGTCAGCGACTGCAGGGTGCGATAAACGGTTGTCAACCCTACCTTGAGATTTCTCTTGGTGAGTTCCTCGTGGATCGTTTTTGCGGAGGCGAAATTATCAAAGTCGCGAAGAACAGTGACGACAGCGGCGCGTTGGCGGGTGCTGCGGACACCGAGCTTCGGAACCCTCGGTTCTAAAGTGCGGTTCATGATTCCATTCCCTTTTATGATTTTTTAGCTTCATACGCGCCTGTCAGAGCGCTATTGGCACCAGGTAGGGTGTCAGACCTAGGAGGTGGTAGATGAAGCAAAACGTTGCTATAGCTAGAAGTAAACAGGCCACGTGATGGAAAATTTCAAGAGCCTGAGCTGACTAGCTTCCATAGGGTGCTCACTGGTCGCGGGGACCGGTCAGCTGGAACAAACAGCACTTTACAGTCTAGCTATGACTCAAATCATACTAGATTTCGCTTTCATTAGCCGCAAAATGCCATCATGGGTTACGGTTTGATCCCGGATTTTCCGAGGGGTTGTTTTTTGTTTTAAAAGATATTTATCTCGATGATTCCGCTTGCATGGTGACCCGTTGAACAATGTCGAGCGCGAGGGGATTGCTAATGTGGTAAACGATTTTTCGGCCTTTTCGGGTACTACCCACGATGCCAGCTGTACGAAGTATCTTCAAGTGCTGGCTAATGAGCGGTTGGCTGCAGTCTAAGTGTTCGGCAATTTCGTTAACAAATAGGGGGCCGCCGCTTAAAAGCTGGATGATGCTTAAACGAGTGCTGCAGCTAAGGGAGGTAAAAAACCCCGCAGCCATTGTGAAATCGTGGCCCCAATTCATCGAGGTATTGCGGTTTTCTTGGGTACCGGTTAATGATCCCATCATCTCTCCATCAGTCGTTGCGTTTGGCTAACTAAACACTGTTCAATCGATATATCCCCTTCGGTGTTAATGGAGGTGGAAAAATCGATAGGTCAACAGTGGTTACGTGTATATACCTAAACTGTAGCGTTCCTGATACTTAAATATAGCGGAGATTCTACCTCGTACCACTTCCTCGCTCAGAACTTTAAGAACTGCTCCCGAACAAAAGCCCATATATAAGGTATTTGGCCTGTTTGTTTACTTAGGTAAGCCTTATACTTCTCAAAAGTGCTTGCCGTAGGGCACCAATTCTCTTAGGGAACTCGTGGAGGAGATTCTCTTCGGCAATCGGCTTAGGCTTCTCAGTCAAGAACTAGTAAAGTTGGAGGAACTCCCCGCGATTAACTGGGGGAAGGCTAATTACTAAGAAACCTCAAGGAGACCTTTTTCCATGGCTCAAAGCTCAGTCATTGATACCGTAGTAAACCTCTGCAAACGCCGCGGCCTCGTATACCCGTGTGGCGAAATCTACGGTGGCACCCGCTCCGCGTGGGACTACGGCCCCTTGGGTGTCGAGCTCAAAGAAAATATTAAGAAACAGTGGTGGCGCACCTTCGTTCAAGGTCGCGCCGATATGGTTGGGCTCGATTCTTCTATTATCCTGCCGCGCCAAGTCTGGGAGGCCTCCGGCCACGTAGCCACATTCACCGACCCCCTCGTGGAGTCGTTGCACACCCACAAGCGCTACCGCGCCGATCACCTAATCGAAGCTTACGAGGCTAAGCACGGCCACAAGCCCGAAAATGGCCTCGCTGATATTCCCGACCCAGAAACCGGACAACCGGGTGCGTGGACCGAACCCCAGATGTTCTCCGGACTGATGAAAACCTTCCTCGGCCCAGTCGATAATGAGCAGGGGCTACACTATATGCGCCCCGAAACTGCTCAAGGTATCTTCGTCAACTTCAAAAACGTCATGACCACCGCCCGCATGAAACCACCCTTTGGAATCGGCCAGGTTGGTAAAGCCTTCCGCAACGAAATCACTCCGGGCAACTTCATCTTCCGAACCCGTGAATTCGAGCAAATGGAGATCGAGTATTTCGTACCTGAAAATCAGGCTCAAGAAAAATTCGACCAGTGGGTTAATGACTGTTGGAACTGGTTCATCGACCTCGGTATTAACCCCGACAATATGCGTCAGTTTGATGTCCCAGAGGAGGAGCGCGCTCACTATTCCGCCGGCACCATCGACTTCGAATACCGCTTTGGCTTCAAAGGTAGCGAGTGGGGCGAATTAATGGGCGTGGCTAACCGTACCGACTATGACCTCGGCTGCCATATTGAGCATTCCGGTGAGGACCTCTCCTACCACGACCAGGTCAACGGCGAGCGTTATGTCCCACATGTCATCGAGCCCTCCTTCGGCCTCACCCGCGCCATGATGGCGTTCCTATGCGATGCCTACTACGAGGATGAAGCCCCGAATGCCAAGGGCGGGGTGGACAAGCGCGTAGTTTTACGCCTCGATCGCCGTTTGGCTCCCGTCAAGGTCGCGGTATTGCCACTATCGAAAAAAGACACCTTAACCCCAACAGCAGAGCGCATTGCGCAATCGCTGCGGAAATTCTGGAATGTCGATTATGATGTCGCGGGTGCTATTGGACGCCGCTATCGTCGACAAGACGAGATCGGCACCCCCTTCTGCGTTACGGTCGATTTTGATTCACTCGATGATGACTCCGTAACCGTGCGCGAGCGCGATACCATGGAGCAAGAACGCGTCAAGATCTCCGAACTGGAGTCCTATCTAGCCGCCCGATTGGTAGGTTGTTAACAAATATGTCCGATCCCATATACACCCAGTGGGCCAAGCGCACGGGCGAGTTTGCACGCCTGCTCGACCCCGTGGAAGATGAAATCGCGGTATTCCCACTCAAGGTCGGCTCCGAGCCCGATACTGCCATGGTGGGAACTAGTCCGTGGAAGGTACGCGCCGATAAGAACGAGCTCGAGGCCACGCTGCCAACCGCGCAGGTGTATCGCGCAACCACTGGCGATAAGCCCTTTGGTCGATCGCATGAGATCACCATCGATCTTGCCGGAACTAAAATCCGAGCCGTCAATGAAGGTGGTCAAGATTGGGTATACCTCGACGCCACCAATCGCAAAGTCGGGCAGTTTTCTGGCGGCAATAACGGGGTTCGGAAAGCCATTACCGAATTCGCCGACGAGACCGGGCGCAGTACCGACGATATTCTAAGCCCTGAGCAGCGCGTATTCCTCTCGTGGGTGACTCGCACGCAATTAGAGTCGAAGATGATGTCAATGACTCTGGCGCTCATCCTCACCTCCCTCATGGCCATTGCGATTACAATATTCACCCTGCTGACCTAATCGCACTGACCCAATAAAAAAGATCCGGTTCACATAGCCTGTGAACCGGATCTTTTTGGGACTAGAAGCTGCCTCCGCGGGAGCCGCCACCGCCGAAACCGCCGCCGCGGGAGCCGCCCCCAAAACCGCCTCCCCCAAAGCCTCCGCCGCCGAAACCGCCACCAAAACCTCCGCCGAAGCCCCCGCCGCGGCGGCCACCGCTCAGAAGTTCATTAATGACCATTCCGGCGACAAATGAACCTGTTCCACCCCCGGAACGCGGAGTGGAGTGACGCATCCGGTAATCGTCATCATCGCGTTGCGCTAAGGTGAGCGCGGACTGGGCTAATTGAGCCGCCTGCCTTGCGTAATTAATAGCCTGACGGGTATGACGGTTACGTTCATTTTCAGCCTGTGCATAGGACCGCTCAGCCTCCGCCAACTTGGTGCGCGCCCCCGCCCGGACGATGCGCCCTCGCGTAGAAATCAGATCCCGCGCGGCCCGAATATGAGCAGCAGCGACATCAGCTTGTTGCGTATATACCTGCAGAAGGCGAGCATGACTTGTGGTACCCTCCTGGATTTGCTCGAGCATCTCATCAAGACGCGCATCGCAATCACTCAATAGAGTCCAGGTACCCAGGGGATCAGTCTGGGCATTCGTCCGAGCTTGCTCAACCACGTGGCGCGCCTGCTCAATAGTCTCTTCCACAGCCTGCCAATTCATCGGAGTCCCCTGAGATTCGCCCTGCGCGCGAATATCTATGGCTTGCTGGATCTCCTCCTCAATTTCGGTAATGAGACCTCCGATGCCTGCACGCGCGCGACTAATATCACTGTGCGCATGTTCGATAGCTTTAAGCATCCGATCAGTTTGCGCACTCGCGGCTTCGGCCAGGCGAATGGCATCGACGAGCCCACCTTGTTCACCTGCGGGGCGATTAAGGAGACTGCGCCCGATATCAAGCTGCTGGTCAGCTTCTTTGAGGGCGGCTTGGGCGATCTCAATATTATGAGCGATCGGGCTTAAGATTGGCTCCTCAAATTCTTCCTTGAGGGCGTCGAGCTGCGCCTCAGCCTCAGGGAGACGTGCATATAATTCCACTGTCTCTCGCGTAATTCGGTCTAAATTATCCTGGGCGTGGACAAGTAGGTTGCGCAACTGGGCAAAATTATTTGCCTGTGCCTCGAGTGCATCATCGGCTTGGCCACACGAGGAAATAATATCGACGAGCAATCCGCGTTTTTCGACCTCGCCCGCATAGAGGCCGCCGTCGAGTTGGCGCTTTAATTCAAAGGCCTTCTGCAAGGTATGTGTGGAATGATTCATTGCGCTGGTGAAGGCCCGAGTGCGTTCGGCCCCAAATTCTGCCATAGCGATATCGAGCTCGGTGCGCGCCCGCTGAATCGATTCATCGGTACTCACCAACTCCTCAGCAGCAAGCTGCTCTAAAGTATCCAGCGGTAGTTGCTGCAACGCAGAGGGCTGGGCGGGATCAAGAGCGCGCGCCTTCTCTAAAATCTCCTGAGAAGATTTCTTCGACTTCCGACGAGTTGCGGCATATATCCCCCCTCCCGCCAGGGCAGTGGCGCCGAGACCTCCGACAACCCATCCCCACGAACCGTCTGAGTCCGAGGCAGGATCTACGGCAATCATGGTGCCGGCAGGATGTGCGGCATCCATCAACGCCACGGCAGATCCCGCAAAATCTCTCGCACTCAACGCCTGCGAGGAGGCATTCCACATGGCATCGAGCTCAGCGGAACTAAAGCCAGAGCCACCGGTAAAACCATAACTATTCGCCCCAATCACCATAATGATATCCCGGGGGCGCGCCGCACCCTCATTGAGGACCTGCTCACTCCAAGCCTCGGGGGTCAAGCCATCAAAATCATTGACCATTACCAAGGTAAACGTGCCATCCTCACCGGCAGCATAATCAGCAGCACGCTCATTAATCCACTCGATATCATTGGCGCTTAAGCGATCGGTGAAATCAGTCACGACTTGGGGATAGCTCACCGCGGGTTCCGCGATAACGTTCAGGGTGCTGGCATAGGCCAGGGGAGCAGCTGCTAAGAATCCGCAGACGCTGAATCCCAAGATCCCCACGGCAGTAGTAAAGGTGCGTGATAGCAATGATGTCATACCCTCTACAATAGCTAATCACAGCCATATCTCTAGGGGCGATTACACTGGCACCCATGTTTCGTCTCGTCCTCCTCCCGCCCTTTTTTCTAGGCCTCACGATCTGGAGCTACGGGGTGCTGCGCACAGGCAGCGTGCCCCATACGCACGCCCCGTTTCTCGTACTAGGTGCAGCCCAAAAAGAGGGCCGGCCATCGCCCATATTCGCCCAGCGCCTTAAGTGGGCTGCAGAGCTTCACCAGCGTGATCGCAATCAAGAGATCATGACGGTGGGCGGAAAGATGCCGGGAGAATCCCACTCTGAGGCCGACGTGGGCCGCCAGACTCTTGAAGAGATGGGGGTAGCAGCGGACAAGATCCGGGTGATCGCCTCAGGTCATGACACCCGCGGCTCCCTTATCGATGTCGCAGCTATGTGCCCACCACCGTGGATCGTGATTACTCACCCCTCCCATGCCTTGCGGGTGCGTCTTTTGGGGGAACTGGAAGGCTTTGATTTTCAGCTGTCACCTACGCCTTATCATTCAGGTGTAGTAAAAGTGGGTCCGCTCATTCACGAAATGGGAGGAGTGACAGTATTAGCAGTTGAGCGCTTTATCTCGCCCAGGCTGGCCAAAGTCGTCCAGCGCTGGCTTCGCCGCCTCCAGGCATACTTCACACCACACCGCCTTGCTCGGGCAAAGCTATTGGAAAAAGCCTTAGAATAGGTGCATGATTTCCGCATACGGCTACTCCGACCATGACCGTCAGCGGCTTTATGAGGAGCCTGCTAAGCACCACGGTTTGGCTTCCACCCCTGAGGAACGCGGACCGTTCGCCCGTGATCGCGCACGGGTCCTGCACTCAGCAGCCCTGCGGCGCCTTGCTGACAAAACCCAAGTCGTAGGTCCCCGCGACGGAGACACCCCCCGCACTCGGCTCACCCATTCGCTCGAGGTAGCTCAGATTGCCCGCGGTATCGGGTCGTCCCTGGGGCTGAATGCCGATCTCTGCGAGATGGCCGGACTCACCCACGATATTGGGCATCCGCCTTACGGCCACAACGGGGAACAAGCCCTCAATATGCTCGCCACCGAGTGCGGAGGCTTCGAAGGTAATGCTCAGACCCTGCGCATCCTAAGCCGCTTAGAACCAAAAGTGCTTCTTGATTCAGGGGAGAGTGTAGGACTCAACCTCACGCGCGCCAGTTTGGATGCGGCATGTAAATATCCACGCACACGCACCAACCCTGACGGCAGCACCAACCGTAAATACGGCTGCTATGACGAGGACGCGGAGCTTCTTGAGTGGGTGCGCGCCGGACATGAGGATCAACAAAGCTCCATGGAAGCCCAAACTATGGATTTTTCGGACGATATCGCCTACAGCGTTCACGATGTCGAGGACGGGATCGTGTCCGGCCGCATTGATCTAGCAGTGCTCTGGGATTTCGTCGAGCTGGCTGCGCTTGCGGATAAAGGTGCGGAGGCTTTCGGAGGTAATATCGACGGCCTCATCGATGCAGCCGGCGCACTGCGGGAATTACCGGTGGTCAAACGCGCCGCAGACTTCTCGGGGACTTTTCAAGGCTATTGTGATCTCAAGGCTTTGACCTCGCAGCTCGTTGGTCGGTATATCTCGGCGGTAGTCGCCGCAACCCGGTTAGCCAACGATATGCCCGTCGGACGCTGCTTAGGCACACTCGTGGTACCTGAGACCGTTGTGAACGAAGTCACCTTACTCAAAACCATTGCGGTGCTGTATGTTATGGAAGACGAGCACCACCAGCAGCGTCAAGATCGACAACGCGATCGACTCTTCCGAGTCTATGATTATCTTGAGGCCTCGGGTCCAGGTGCCCTTGATCCGCTCTACGAATATTTTTTCGAGCGGGCCCAAACCTCAGCCCAGCGTCAGCGGGTAATAATCGATGCCATTGCCTCCATGACAGAGTCGCGCCTCGAGCGAGTGGCGCACCGTAGCGCTGAGCTACGGTCCTACTTCAGTTAGGCGATTACTCTCCGCATCAGGGATCAGGCAGAAAGACTGATAATGATCGGGGGAGAAGTACCACCTATCCGGGTCTGTGTCACTTCCACCACCTGTGACGATGCGCAGGGGGCCGCGATGGTTGAGGCCTGGAGTTTTAACTGTGTACTCGCGGTACTGCGAGTCTAAAGGAAGCAATCCCTCGTAATTGCCAAAGTGCCGATTATCATCGGCCGGAAAATCATACGGCCCACCACTGCGGATATCGCGGATAGTCTCCCACGCTTGGTCGGGGAGATCTTTAACATAACACTCGGAAAAAGCATTACCTGGAAAATCTGGGTAGCTCATATCGGTGTTAAACTCTTCGCCGAAGAAAAACATGGCTATTATCATCACACCACCGAGGGCTACGAGGAGTCGACGCATAGTTATATATTCTCGCAGATTTTTAAAAAAAAATTAGTGCAAGAAAGCAGAGCTGCAGTACATTTGGGACTATGTGCGGAATTGTAGGATATATTGGCCAAGATCAACCCCAAGCTCTCGACGTGGTCCTTCAGGGACTCAAGCGCCTCGAATACCGAGGTTACGATTCTGCTGGTGTGGCGCTCATAGCTAACGAGCAGCTGTATATGCGCAAAAAAGCCGGGAAGGTCAAAGACCTCGAAGCAGAGATCGCGGCTCATCCTGTGCAGCCTTCTCGGATCGGGATCGGACACACCAGGTGGGCAACCCACGGTGGTCCCACCGATGCCAATGCGCACCCGCACCTAGCCGATCATGGGGCGCTTGCACTCGTTCACAACGGCATCATTGAGAATTTTGCTGAATTAAAAGCCGAGCTAATAAGCACTGGCATCGAAATTATTTCTGATACCGATACCGAGATTGTCGCTCACCTTATTGCCTATGAGCTACATCAGTTGGGTGATCTCGAATCCGCAATGCGGGCTGTCTGCCAGCGGCTGGAAGGAGCGTTTACACTCCTGGCCATACACCAGAATGCCCCCGACCGAATCGTGGCCGCTCGCCGCAATTCTCCTCTAGTACTCGGTGTGGGCCATAACGAGATCTTCCTCAGTTCCGATGTCTCCGGCTTCATCGACTACACCAGGGATGCCGTTGAGATAGCAAATGACAGCATCGTGACGGCTACCGCCACCGGATACGAGATCACCGACTTCGACGGAGCCCCCATCACAGGAAGCGCATTCAGGGTGGAGTGGGATGCCAAAGCCGCCGAAAAAGAGGGCTTCGACTCCTTTATGGAAAAGGAAATCCACGACCAGCCCGCCGCCGTTCGCGATACTCTTCTCGGGAGGGTCGATGCCACCGGCCATATTGTTCTAGACGAACTCCATATCGACGAGAGCATTCTGCGGTCGGTGGATAAGATCATTGTCATCGCCTGTGGTACCGCCGCCTATTCTGGCCTGGTGGCGCGCTATGCCATCGAACACTGGTGCCGGATCCCTACGGAAGTGGAACTCGCCCATGAATTCCGTTATCGCGATCCCATCGTGAACGAAAAGACCCTCGTTGTGGCGGTCTCCCAGTCTGGGGAGACTATGGATACCCTCATGGCGGTTCGCCATGCCCGTGAACAAGGAGCCAAAGTGGTGGCCATCTGCAATACCCACGGATCCACAATCCCGCGAGAATCCGATGCAGTAATTTATACGCACGCCGGACCCGAAATCGCTGTGGCCTCCACGAAAGCATTCCTAGCCCAGATCACCGCTTCCTATATCCTTGGACTCTACCTTGCGCAATTGCGCGGAAATATGTTCAGCGACGAAGTAGCAGCCATTTACGGGGAACTGCGCCGCATCCCAGAGAAGATCGCACGAGTTTTAGAATCCGAGCCTGATATTCAACACCTAGGGCGCAGGCTCTCTACGGCACAATCTGTCCTCTTCCTTGGTCGCCATGTTGGCTTCCCCGTCGCCCTCGAAGGGGCTTTAAAGCTCAAGGAAATCGCCTATATTCATGCGGAAGGGTTCGCCGCGGGCGAACTCAAGCACGGCCCCATCGCCCTCGTTGAAAAAGGGCAGCCTATCTTCATGGTGGTTCCTAGCCCGAGAGGACGAGGATTACTACACGCCAAAGTGCTCTCGAGCATTCAAGAAGTTAATGCCCGCGGCGCCTATACCATCGTGATCGCCGAGGAAGGGGATGAGAAGGTGACAGAATGCGCGCACCATATTATCCGCGTTCCCACCACCCCCAGCCTCATGCAGCCATTGGTTGCAACCGTGCCCTTGCAGATCTTTGCAGCAGCCGTCGCTAAAGCCAAGGGCTATGACGTGGACCAGCCGCGCAATCTCGCAAAAAGTGTGACGGTGGAATAGGGAGCGGAAAAATTATCGGCTCTTGTTACACTCATACACTATGGGCAAAGGACGAATTCCGGAATCTGATATTCAGGCCATACGCGAACAGGCAGCGATCGAGGAGATCGTCGGCGAGTACGTCCAGCTCAAACCCGCCGGAGCCGATAGCCTCAAGGGCTTAAGCCCCTTTAAGGATGAAAAGACTCCGTCTTTTCATGTGCGCCCGCAACACGGCTATTTCCACTGCTTTTCCACAGGAAAAGGCGGAGATGTTTTTACCTTCCTCATGGAAATGGAACATATGTCCTTTCCTGAGGCAGTGGAAGCAGTGGCCGAGCACATCCATTACCGCATCAATTACCAAGGCGGAACCACAGGTGCGCCGGCCGTTGAGCCCGGCACCCGCAAACGTCTGATTGAAGCCAATCGGGCCGCTCACCGCTTCTACCGGGAACAACTTGAAACTCCCGAGGCAGAGACGGCGCGCCGTTTCCTGCTTGACCGAGGCTTTAGCAAGGATCTTATCTATACCTTCGAATGCGGCTACGCACCTGAAGGGTGGGATACCACGACCAAGCACCTGCTGAAATCCTTTAGTTTCAAAGAGTTGGAGGCGGCCGGAATTTCTACCATGGGCAAACGCGGCCCCGTGGATCGTTTCAGGCGGCGGCTAATATGGCCCATTAAATCCACCTCCAGTGATGTTATCGGCTTCGGCGCCCGCAAGCTGTTCGATGACGACACTTTGGGAAAATATATGAATACCCCTGAGACCATCTTGTATAAGAAGTCCAAGGTGCTCTTTGGTTTAGATAAAGCCAAAAAAAGTATCGCCCACAAGCATCAGTGCGTGGTCGTCGAAGGCTATACCGATGTCATGGCTATGCACGCGGCCGGCGTCGACACGGCTGTAGCGTCCTGCGGTACCGCTTTCGGCCCGGATCACCTCCAGATGATTCGGCGGCTCATGCTTGACGATAGCTATTTCCGCGGTGAATTAATCTATACCTTCGACGGCGATGAAGCCGGGAAAAAAGCCGCGGTGCGTGCCTTCGATGGGGATCAAAAATTCACCGGACAGTCCTATGTCTCCGTCGCTCCCGACGGGATGGACCCGTGCGATTTGCGGCTGGAAAAAGGCGATGCAGCTCTGCGGGATCTGGTGGCGCAGCGCCAACCAATGTTTGAATTTATCATTCGCAACCTCATCAGTGACTACCCCCTTGATTCCGCCGAAGGGCGCCTCCAAGCCCTGCGGCGCACCGTCCCTATCGTCGCTGGTATACATGACCGGGCGCTGCGAGACGAGTACGCACGGCAACTCGCCGGATGGGTGGGCTGGCCCAACGAAAGAGAGGTTCTCAACCAGGTACGAGCGGCAGCGAAATCCCCTCAACAATCCCAACCGCCTAGGCGTGCCCAACGCTTTTCTCCCAACACCGACCAGGCTCCTGCCACCCAGATGCTCAGCCACCCCGATCCTAAAGATAGTCAGCTATGGCCGGAGCGGGAAGTGTTGAAACTGGCGCTGCAATTTCCTCAGACCGCGGGGAGCTTTTTCGACGGATTGAGTGAGGAGAGCTTTGGGCACGAGACCTATAAGGTGATCGCCCGGGCCATTGCTAAGGTCGGGGGTTGTGAGCACGCTGCTGAAGATTTCATCGCCCAGGTGGCAGAAAAAATTCCTGACCTTATTGGACGCTCCGTGCTTTCGGAACTCGTAGTGGAAGAATTCCACACTGATTTTGATGATCCATCAGATCTTGATGCCTATGCTACGAAGGCCCTCTCACGCCTGCAGGAGAAGCGAGTAGGTAATCAGATTGCCATTTTGAAAAGCCAGCTGCAAAGAATGCGCCCCGACGAGGACGGTGATTCCTACCGTGATCTCTTCGCCGATTTGGTGGCCCTTGAGCAGGCCCGTCGAGAACTCATCGAGCGGATATTCTCCTAAAGAAAAAGCCCACCGAAGTGGGCTTTTTTATACCTGAGATTTCTAGGCCTTAAACGCAACAGGGATGGCAGCAACAGGGCGGAAGCCCTCAGTGTGATCACCGAAAACCTGCAATAAGCAAGCATCAGTGGAACAATCGACACCCTCACCAACAGCGGTAGCAGTCAAGGTAAAGGTAGCGGTGCCGTCGTCGGAGATCTTCACGGTGCCGCTATCGTCGCCTTTCAGCCACGCAGCGGTATTGGGGTCAGTCAAGGTGCCTGTACATAGTGGTGCAGCACCATCGGGGGTGGGAGTCTTGCAAATAGCCGTATAATAACCAGCTTCCGCGGCCAGCCCAGTGATCTCTACATCGACGAGCTCTCCCTCAGTGAGTTCGGTTGCGGAGAGAGCTACCGTGACGTTTTCTTCCCTGGGTGCGGCTTTTTCCACACTCGTGGTCATCTCGGCGGCTTCCTTATCCTCCATACCCTCGGTGCTCTTAACGGCCACCTGACCGTCTACCGCGGTATCGACTTTCTTGTCGGAATCAATATGAGAAGGAGGGGTACATGCCGCAAGGCCGAGTCCTGCAATGGTGAGGGATGAGAGGGCGACTGCGGAGAAGCGCAGGGAACGTGCCATAATCGTGTCCTTAAATGTCTTTCTAGTCATTAATCGTGGTCTACTTCAAAGATTTCGGGGTCGTTCTTACTCTTCTTCACGCCTTTGACTTCGCGCAAACGAGGCTGAGGGTCAAGCTTATTGGCAAGAGCGGAACGAGTTTTTCCGAGCGCGTATTTGGTGACGGGGGAGTTCATCGTCGCCCGGTAACCCCGCTTCATTTGTTCGTACCGGCGTCTACCGGCCTTGGTGCCAAAAATATAGCCAGCAGCGGCCCCGACGACGAATTGAAACATCTGGATAAAACTCCCTTTGCTCGGTTGAAATCTGACTTCCAACTCTACCGAAAATACCCTTGATGTGCAGCTAAGAAAAAGATCCCTGCACCATACAGGTGCAGGGATCTTTTGTGGGGCCACCGGGGCTCGAACCCGGGACCAACGGATTATGAGTCCGCGGCTCTAACCGACTGAGCTATAGCCCCAAAAAATAAAATACCAGCTAAGTACTCAGAAGAATAATTGGCAAAACTCATCTCAGATCGCGAGTAAAATTATTGGCGATGAGCTGCTAATTTGTGCCACTTTGCGGTCCTGTGTATAGTTTCAATCGTTGCCACGGAGGCGCTTTAAGTACAAAGCTTCTCAAAGCATATTCCCCCATAGCTCAATTGGCAGAGCATTCGACTGTTAATCGAAGGGTTACTGGTTCGAGTCCAGTTGGGGGAGCATAACAACCCAGGCTGATAATCAACAGTCTGGGTTTTTTCGTATGCGTTTTGCCTTGCTTCGCACATGCTCCCTTCTGGACCTTAGCTGGTGCGAATTTATTTGGTGAGCCGCGCCCAGATGCATGCAGTCCACACGCCTGCCTGCAGGGGAGTGCTATCTCCCTACGATCTACACGCGAGGAGCGAGCACTAGTGGAGGCCCTAGCAGCAGCCAGTGCAGGATCTCTGTGCTGTAGTGTGCTCAGACCGTAACGAGCTCACATTCACGCTGCTCAGGGCTATATCCGGCGCGACCTCCTCGAGTAGATCGCGGGGTTCATGTCCACAAGTTAAAAACCTGGGAGGTGTGCCTCATCTAACAACCGAGAAAATTAAAGCGGAGAATTGCACCCTACCCTTAGATCGCACGCCTCACATGCTAAAGCATGATCAGGTGAGAAAAATATAAATTCAGCTCCTGACTGCTGGCTCGCATTTATGTCAGTAGACCCCAACGAATGGACTGCTAGATTTTCCCACGGTGGAGGATGAACCACTCTTAGGATATCGCCAAAAATTTTTGTACAGTTAGTGATTGCTGTGCCATTAGATCGTCGTTGTACAAAAAGAAAGCTCGGTGCGAAGTGGCTGACGTCGACCCCTTGATTTGGAATCTCTACCAAATTTTTGACCTCATAGGGGTTGTCCTCAATGGAATCATTGGGGGCACGATTGCGCGGCAGCGGAATTTTGACTTCGTAGGTTTTGTCTTCCTAGCCCTATTTTCGGCACTCGGTGGTGGTATGATCCGTGATGTGCTCATGCAGCGCGGTACCGCTGCGGCCATCGCTGATCCCACCTACCTCCTCCTTGCCCTACTCGGCGCGGTGATTGCCCTCGTCACCGCACTCAAAGGTCGTGCGTGGGAGCTCTTCAAGGTACATGCCGATGCCATTATCCTAGGTGTCTGGGCTGTCACCGGGTGCGTGAAGGCAGTGACCTTCGATATGCCGCTTGTTTCTGCGGTATTCATGGGCGTCATAACCGCCGTGGGCGGCGGAATGATCCGAGATGTTGTCACCGGGCAAGTGCCCACAATTTTCGGCGGAGGCACACTCTATGCAGTACCTGCTTCTGCGAGTGCCGCAGCCATGGCCTTTAGTCATGCTGCAGGCCATGACGTTATCGGGATGATTATTGCGCCACTAATTGGGGCGGGTCTTGCGATTATTGCCTACTGGCGCGGATGGGTCCTCTTTAGAAGCTCCGAGTGGGCACCTGTGAATATGACGGCAGCCCAGCTGAGAGCTCTTATCAAGCGCGCGGAGCGCAAGGGGTGGAATAAAGGGCGCGGTTCTAATCCCACCTTCGAGGGGGAGTTTAAAAACACCAAGCAAGCGCGCTAAGTTAAGAATTATGTCTTCCGATTTCAGCCAGTGGCCTGTCGATACCGTGTCCGCAGCAATCATGAGCGATCCTGCGCAGCCACCTCAGCTATACGGCGATCCGCAGCATATTTTTGAGCTCGCAAGTGTGACGAAACTTCTTGCAACCTACGGCTTCCTCATCGCCTATGAAGAAGGCATTTTCGAGCTGGACGAGGAGATCTTCCCCAACAACATCACCGCGAGACACCTGCTCAGCCACGCCTCGGGAGTCGGTTTTAGCGCCTCTGACAGCGCAAAGCCACCACTGACGCGGCGCATCTACTCCTCCTACGGGTTTGAGATGCTAGCGCAGAAAGTGCAAGCAGAAGCAGAGATGAGCTTTGCCACCTACCTCGATGAAGCGATATTCCAGCCCTTAGGAATGACTGCTACTTCTTTATGGGGATCGGCAGGGCACGAGGCGCGAAGTTGTGTGCGAGATCTCCTAGCGTTCATGCAAGAGCTCACTCACCCTCAGCTACTTGCCTCTGAAACCCTAAAACAGGCGTGGACCGTCCAGTATCCACAGCTAGATGGGATTGTGCCAGGCTATGGCATGCACAAACCCTGCCCCTGGGGCTTAGGATTCGAGATCCATGGAGAAAAATCGCCGCACTGGTTGGGTCGGTCCATGCCTGCCGATATAGTGGGCCACTTTGGGCAGTCGGGCACTTTTATGTGGGTGCACCCCCGTAGCGGCAAAGGTGCGGTGGTGCTGACTGATCGCCCCTTTGGTCCGTGGGCTAAAGATCTGTGGGCTGTGGCCAACGAAGAGATCTTTAAAGCTTAACTTTAGCTTTAATACATAGGTGGTGAGCTGGGGGTTAAAGCTCGCCTTGAGAGTTGATTTGTGGCTTCATTCTGCGTTGAATCATAGGGTGATTCCTTTTGTTTATTCACAAGTTTGTTGGGGAAGACAGAACTTGTTAAACGAAAGGACACCACCATGCCCACCACCTTGAATTTTGCAGTCTTAAAAATCTGGGGGATGCCGACTCGCTGTCGCATGCGAGTCGAAGAAGCAATGGCCTCGGCATTACAGTCTGAACCTGTCGCAGCATTGCCGGGAACAGACTATTTAGACGTAGCGCAATGCACAACATGGCGAAAGTCGCGTAAAAGGGGTGCAGTAGACTGCCGTCAAGTACTTAACGCTGAAGCGAAAGAGTTCGCGGAACTAGAGTCCATGATGAAATCACTCGCCGCCGAGTTCGGATTCCTCGTCTCCCTCACGCCCGTCAACTAAGGCGCGCAGATCGGCGACTGTCTCAACCTTCGCGTAGCGTTCAAAGCTTGCCTTTAAGCCCCACTGATCTTCAATCCTAATGGCGATTTCTATAAGATCCAGCGAGCTTAAACCAAGCCCTTCCTTAAGTGTTGCCTCCGGGAGGATGCTCTCGGCATCAATTCCACTGAGGCGGGATAGTAAAGCCCGAAGCTGGGGATAGTCCTCGGACATTTCCTCAGGTTCATCGGGAGTAATCAGAGCCTGCAGTTGATCGTGGAGTGATGACATGATTGGGGGATCCTTCCAACGCGCGCTGAGAAAGAGGGAAATGTCAACTATCTCATACCGCGCTCTTGTTATTTTTTAACTATCACATCTAAGGCTACGCGCCTCATGCGGTAGTGTAATATTTATGCTCCTGAGTCAGTTAAAGAAGCGCTATCAGAGATGGCGAATCGCACAGAATACCCGGGAGCAGGAGTATCGACCACCCCAGTTCAGTACTGGCTTCAACGCCGACGGCGTCCGCTATTACTGCGAAGGGGAACCCTCAAACGACGCACCCGTGACGGTCGTATTCGTCCACGGGTATACCCTGACCGCCACCTCATGGCACTTACAGATCGCATCGCTAGCTCATCAGGTTTCCTGTGTGGCTATGGATCTGCGGGGGCACGGCAAATCAGAGGTCATCCCTGTCAGTGAATGCTCCATCGATGGAGCTGCCGATGACGTTATGCTAGTTATTGACGATGCTGAGATTACGGGGCCAATTATTCTGGTGGGCCACTCGATGGGTGGCATGGTGATTCTGAACCTCTTGCGCCGCTACCCGCAGCTGCGTTCTCGTTGCGCAGGAATTGCCCTCATTTCCACCTCAGCGAGGCCATTTGCTCATTCGGGGCTGTCACAGGTGCTCCAACTTCCTATCGTGGACGATATTCGCTCGATAGCGCGAGCCGCAGCGGAGGAGACTGACTATGTGCGCGAGGTATTGCAAACAACCCTCGTGCCGCTGTTGAGCAATTTAGCTATCGTGACGCGCTCCACGGAGGAGACACGCAAGCACCACATTAAGATGATCGATGGGACTCCAATTGAGACCTTGGTGGGCTTCCTCGACGATTTAGAAACACATGATGAGTCGGAGGCGTTGAAATATATACGGGATATCCCCACCCGTATCATGGTGGGCGATAAGGACGATTTCACCCCCGAATCGCAGTCAAGCTTCATATTGTCCCAATTAACCAAGGGCCGCCTGGTGGTGGTGCCTGATGTGGGACATATGCTACCCATGGAGAATCCCGGGATCGTCAACGCCGAGATCGCCGACCTCATTGCACAAGTGATAGAGGATAATCATCACAGTCGTAACCGCTAGAAAAAGAGGGCTTCTCTTTCCGGTTAGGAAAAAGAAGCCCTCTAATTTTTATCTAGGACCTAGGCCTTTGTTGGATCCGTGATGTGGAATCGCTGAGCGGCCTCGGCGGCAACGGAGATATCAAGTTGACCGTCGCGCGCGAGAGCACTGAGAGCAGCAACCACAACAGATTCAGCATCGATATTGAAGAAGCGACGGGCTGCTTCGCGAGTATCGGAGAAGCCGAAACCATCGGCACCTAAGGTGGTGTAATCACCGGGGACGAAAGCACGAATTTGCTCCTGCAAATCGGTGGCGAAATCCGAGACTGCAATATACGGGCCTCGAGCCTTCTTCAACTGGCGTGTCGCAAATGCTTCCTCGATGGTCTTTTCGGGGTGGCGTAACTGCTCCCTCGACTTAGCGTGACCCTCGCGAGCAAGCTCGACCCACGAGGTGACAGAGAAGATATTGGCGGCTACATCATAATCATTAGCCAAAATCTCCTGGGCCCTGATGGCCTGCTGCATCCCGATACCAGAAGCAAGGAGAGAAACCTCGTGCGACTGTGTCTCCTCGGCCTTCTTCCACAGGTACATGCCCTTGTGGAGACCCTCGATATCAAGATCCTCGGGCTCCGCTGGCTGCGTGATGGGCTCATTGTAGATGGTGAGATAGTACATGACATTCTCACCGCGGCCTGGACCGTACATACGGTCAATACCTTCGTGGAGCAGGTGGGCAACCTCGTAGGCAAAGGCGGGATCGTAGGACACTACTGCCGGGTTGGTAGAGGCCAGAATCTGGGAATGGCCATCCATATGCTGCAGGCCTTCACCCGTGAGCGTGGTGCGCCCAGCGGTGGCGCCTAAGATGAAGCCTCGAGCCATTTGGTCGCCGGCAGCCCAGAATGAATCGCCGGTGCGCTGGAAGCCGAACATCGAGTAGAAGATATACAGCGGGATCATGGCCTCGCCGTGGGTGGCATAGGAGGTACCGGCAGCCATAAAGGCGGCAGCCGATCCCGCCTCATTAATACCCTCGTGCATGATCTGACCATCCTTGCTCTCCTTATAGGAGAGCATCAGATCGTGATCGACGGGCACGTAGTTTTGACCATGAGGATTATAAATACCCATGGTGGGGAACCAGGAGTCCATACCGAAGGTACGAGCCTCATCGGGGATGATAGGCACCACGCGTCGGCCGAGATCCTTATCGCGCATGAGTTCCTTGAAGGCACGGACGACCGCCATGGTGGTAGCAACTTGCTGCTTCCCGGAACCCTTGCGGAGGCTGCGCATCTTCTCAATAGGCGGCACCTGGATGGGGGTATAGTCCACGCGGCGCTCGGGGAGATACCCGCCGAGTTCCTTACGGCGCTCGATCATATATTTGATCTCTTCGGAATCTGGACCCGGGTGATAATACGGAGGCAGATAAGGATCCTTTTCCAAAACCTCATCGCTAATGGGGATTTCCATCTTATCGCGGAAGACTTTGAGATCCTCGAGAGTAATCTTCTTCATCTGGTGGGTCGCATTGCGGCCCTCGAAGTTATGGCCTAAGCCGTAGCCCTTGATGGTATGCGCGAGGATAACCGTGGGGCGATCCTTGACTTCCATCGCGCGCTTATACGCGGCATAAACCTTACGGTAATCGTGTCCACCACGAGGCAGGCGCCAGATCTCATCATCAGTCCAATCCTCGACTAGCTTGGCGGTACGCTCATCCCTATTAAAGAAGTGCTCGCGCACATAGGCGCCGTCATTGGCCTTATAGGTCTGGAAATCGCCATCGGGGGTGGTATTCATCAATTCCACCAGGGCGCCATCCTTGTCGGCGTCGAAAAGTTTATCCCACTCACGACCCCAAATAACCTTAATAACCGACCAGCCAGCGCCGCGGAAGAATGACTCGAGCTCTTGAATGATCTTGGTATTACCACGCACAGGACCATCGAGACGCTGCAGGTTGCAGTTAATAACAAAGGTCAAGTTATCGAGATTATTCAAAGCGGCTAGCTGAATGAGGCCACGCGACTCGGGCTCGTCCATTTCGCCATCACCAAGGAAGGCCCAGACATGCTGCTGCGAGGTATCTTTAATACCGCGGTTGTGCAGGTAACGGTTGAAGCGAGCCTGATAGATCGCATCCATAGGGCCCAAACCCATAGACACCGTGGGGAATTCCCAGAAATCGGTCATTCCGTGCGGGTGTGGATAGGAAGGTATACCACCCTGCGGGCGGGATACTTCTTGGCGGAATCCATCAAGATCATCCTCGGATAGGCGACCTTCAAGGTAGGCGCGGGCATAGATACCAGGAGATGCATGTCCCTGGAAGAAGATATGATCGCCGCCACCTGGGTGATCTTTACCCCTAAAGAAATGGTTAAAGCCAACCTCGTAGAGGGGAGCGGCACCAGCATAGGTGGAGATATGGCCACCAACACCGATACCAGGGCGCTGCGCGCGGTGAACCATCACTGCGGCATTCCATCGCATCCACCGCCGGTAGCGCTTTTCAATACTCTCATCGCCGGGAAATTCCGGCTCCATGGTGGTAGGAATGGTATTGACATAATCGGTCGAGGTCATCGGCGGCAGTGGGACGCGCTTCGCCGAGGCGCGCTCGAGTAGTCGTAGCATGATAAAACGAGCACGCTCCGGACTGGAATCGGCGAGCATGCCGTCGAGTGATTCCATCCATTCGCGAGTCTCTTCAGGATCAACGTCGTTTAAGTAACTGGCCACGCCGTCACGGATCATGGCGAAATTGGTGTCTTCTGTGTGCTTACCGTTTACTGGTTCAGCCATTCCACACCTCCAAGGGGGGGTAATTGGGGTTAGTAAAAAATATGTAGTTATCAGATTGCCCAAACTCACAGCGAACGTGAGAGCGCGCAGCTTCAGGGGGAGGAAAAGACCCCGAAAGAGTGGGTGCAACTCCCCTCATAGTCTATAGACAGACTACGTTAACTTTTTACTTTACGTGCCTTGCCACCATTTTAGGTAGTGCCGCCCCTTTCGCCTTGATGCACCTTTATGGCCCTGTGGTGGATAACTAGGAAAAGCATTTATGTCATGCCCCTCACCACATGGGGGTAAAGGGGAGGAAGCGGCCGAGGATTGAAGGTGTAGAAAAGCAGGAATGCTTGTATTCTGGTCTTCTGATGAACGCTGAAGATTTGAATCAGAATACTCCTACCACCGGCACCGAGCGTCTCGGCTTCAAACCCGGGATGGTAGTCCAAGAAATAGGTTGGGACGAAGACTGCGACACAACCATCAGTGAAGCAGTCGAAGACGTCATTGGCTCCGAGCTTATCGACGAAGACTCGATTGAACCCTGCGATGCCGTCCTTTTGTGGTGGCGCAGCGAAGACGGCGACCTTGTCGATACCCTCGTCGACACCATTCGAGTCCTCGATGAGGGAGGCTGTATTTGGCTTTTAACCCCAGGAACTGGGCAACTAGGCGCTCTCGAGCCGGGAATCATCTCCGAAGCAGCACAGCTTGCCGGGCTCGTACAAACTAAGGCGGAGCGCCTTAGCCAATGGCAAGGGTCCTGCCTGGTGCCAGGTGGAGTCAAGCACAGTTAAAGCGGTAGCAGCGCTCGTTAAAAAGAACTGTGTTAACGTGTATAAGCTGCTGTTTTGTATAACCTAAAGATTTACTGTTAGAGTAACTACTCGTTGCAGTACGCAAGACGTACTCAGCGAGTATAAGCGCCTTTAGCTCAGCTGGGAGAGCAGCTGGTTTACACCCAGCAGGTCGGCGGTTCGAGCCCGTCAGGGCGCACCAAGAGAAAAGATCAGCAGCCATGTTTCTAGGTATCACCTTAGGCATGGCTGCTGATCGTTTATGCGGTGACCCCCCTAATGCGTACCACCCGGTAGCTATCTTTGGCCGGTATGCAATATGGGTTGAAAAGAGAATTTATCAACCCACCCGCACAGCTGGGGCCGCCTATGTGGCACTCACCGTTATCCCTCCAGTAGTTTCAACTATAGCTATCAGTAGAATGCTGCCCCCACGCGGACGCGATTTTCTCCTAGGACTTAGCCTTTTTTCCTCACTCGGTGGCACCACCTTAGAGAGAATTGGGGATAGAATGGCATCCGCGCTCGAAGCTGGGGATGATGAGCACGCCCGCTCCTATATCCCTTGGTTATGTTCGCGCGACCCTGAGCTACTCAACCGCGCCGAGATGGCCCGTGCTACCACGGAATCATTGGCGGAAAATACCTCTGATTCTGCGATAGCCCCGCTGTGCTGGGCACTTTGTGGCCCAGCGGGAGTGGTTTTTCATCGCACTATTAATACTCTCGACGCCATGGTGGGGTATAAAAACCCCCGCTATCAAGAATTTGGGTGGGCAGCGGCACAGCTCGATGATATAGCCGCATATATCCCGGCCCGGGTGACAACCTTCTTCCACCTCATCTATGCGCTTAGGGCGGGTCGATTGCCCGAGGGAATACGAGCGCTACGTACCCAGGCCCCCTATCATCCCAGCCCTAATGCAGGGCCCGTGGAAGCCACCGCTGCCGCCGCGCTAGGAATACAACTCGGAGGTCCAACGCACTACCACCATGGGGTGGAAATGCGACCCATTCTAGGTTTCGGCCAACCCCCAGATGTGCCAGCAATTAAGAGGGCCATTAAGCTCTCCCGCTTTACCCAATGGGGTACGTATTTTGCCATCGCGCTCCCGCTCATATGGCGAGCACATAAAGCGCGCTCAACCCCTTAAAGCGCCGATACCCCCCCACGTGTTGCTGGGATTGTCAGTAATCGCGCTGGTAGTAGTTGCGCTTCTGGTCACCGTAGCGAGAGCGCATCTTTCTATCAATTGCGTCCTCTAAGCTTGACTCTTGGTTCTTCTCTATGGTGTCTTCAGCCGGTATATCTGTACCGAGCGGGTCGGGGCCACGAGGGTGATCGCTTGCCAATTGGGCCATCTGCTCTTCTTCCTCGCGTGCCCGCCTGCGCTCTTTTGATTCCGTGAGAATGAAATATCCCAGACCCAATGGGGCCATCACCCCAAAGGCGATCCACTGGAAACCGTAGGAGAGATGATTACCTCGATCCAGCTTAGGGATGGGTATGGTTTGTAATCCACCGGGCTGATCTTCAGCTAATTGCGCGTAATCTCGCCCCAGATCAGCCCCGGTAAGCTCAGCGATCTGTGCAGTATTAATGCCGTAGACCTGGATAGGTTGAGTCGAGGTCATAGGCTGAGTCGAGGGCACAGATTCATTGGTGCGAGCATGAGCAATAATCGTGGTTTCTCCGGTGGGTGCCGGCGGGATGACTGTGGTTGATCCGGCCTTTGATGGGATAAAACCTCGATTGATGAGGATTGTTGGACCGGAGTCGAGCTGAAAAGGGGTCAGTGAGTGGTACGCAGGGGTGCCACCTACGGGCCGCAGCCGTAGGGTTACCGCCTGATCGGGGAGATAATGCCCGGTTAGACTGACCCGCATCCATTCTTGATCATTGGTAATTGCCCCCGAGGCATCGAAGATTTCTTCATAAGGCTGCGGAGCCTCTTTGAAGGCTTGTTCAATATGGGCATTGCGGGAGACGATCATGGCGTCTTTGTTTAACTGCCATGGGGACAAAATAGTAAAAGCCGCATAGGAAAATGCCACGACCAGGAGAGTGGTGATAACCCAGCCGGGGCTAAGAAATGCTTTAACGCCAGTGGTGGTGGGACGAGAACGCATCATGATCTACTCGTCGAGATCAAGTTCGTGACGCAAGAAATTCAAGATACCTGGAACAGCCCGTTCAATCTGCACCCGGGCCACCTCAAAATCCGAAGGATAACCATAATAGGGGTCCTCCACCTCGAGGGAATCCGCATCGGGATCAAAGCTGCGCAGGAGGCGTACTCGAGAGGGATTCACTCCGTAGTTTTTGAGGAAATCCACATGGGATTGATCCATCGCTATGATGAGATCGGCGTTCTCGAAGTCCTCGCCAAACTGTTGGGCGCGATGCTGCGAGCCGTCATATCCAGCCTTGTTCAGTTCGGCGACTGCACGTTTATCGGCGCCCTGGCCGATATGCCAGCCGCCGGTGCCGCAGGAGTCCACGCGAACGAGATCTTTAAAGTTCGCTGTGGTTATCGCATCGTTTAAGATCACGTCGCCCATGGGGGAGCGGCAGATATTCCCCGTGCACAGCACAGTGATGTGATAACTCATAGTAATCCTTTCAAATCAGCAGGTCTGGTTAACTTATAGCGGGCCTGCTCCCACTCGTGAGCGCTCCCATAGCCCCACGTCGCGGCCGCAGCGGGAATCCCATTGAGCCGAGCGCCAAGAATATCGTGGTCCCGATCGCCAATCATAAGCGTGGTCTCTTCCGGTCGCGATTTAGCAAGAGCCTGGGCAATGACCTTTTCTTTGGAATCACGCTCTGGGGTGGAGCCAATAATCGCTGCAAAATAATCGGCGAGGCCATGAATCTGCAGAAATTTTTCAGCCGTGGCCTGAGGTTTATTAGTCGCCGTGACCAGCACATGCCCCTTATTTAGCGCAACCTCGAGCACGTCGATGATGCCAGGGTATACCGACGCGTGTTGGATGCCGGAGTCGAGATAATAGCCCCGAAACCGCCCTACGGCCTCATCGCCTAAACCGATACGGGCAAAACTGACATTAATCTGTGGTCCGAGGAGATCCTGAAACCACTGCTCATCAGGGTCTGGAACCCCCAGATCATTAAGGGCACGCCGCACGCTGTGGATAATCCCAGGTGCGGAGTCGATGAGTGTTCCGTCGACGTCGAAGATCAGCAGGGCCATACGCTCTATAGTGCCACAGATTTTTCTCCTACTATTAAAGTGGTAGCCATGCTTTCTCGAACCCACGGCGATACCGACGCCCTCGGGGCCCACCTCGATTTCGCGGTCAATGTCACAGGGCCACCACCACCATGGCTACGCACTGCACTCATCGATGCGCTCGGGGAGATCCACCGGTACCCAGCGGCCCCAGAGGTAGCGAAAGTGGAAGAACTGATCGCTGATTATCATCAGGTCCCACCCGATCATATTCTGTTAATAAGCGGCGCCTCCGAGGGTTTCGCGATGCTACCTCACCTCAAACCAGCGCACCCAGCGGTGATCCACCCTGGCTTCTGCGAACCCGAGCTCATGCTTATCGACGCTGGCTACACTCCAGAGCAGCTCATCGTGGATCCCCCCTTTGATCAGCTGCCTGAGATTCCCGATCACATCGATATGGTGATTATTGGCAACCCCACGAACCCAACAGGCCAGGTTCTTACTCCGGCGCAGCTGGCCACGCTGCGGAAGCCAGGCCGAACGCTCGTCGTTGATGAAGCCTTCCTCGATTGTGTGAGCGAAGAATACTCTATGGTCGGTGCTATAGCAGCAGCAGGTCCAGGGCGAGTGATCGTGGCGCGCTCGCTAACGAAAACCTGGGGGCTCGCCGGTCTACGAGTCGGTTACCTCATAGCTGACCCCGCTACCTTGCGGGAATTATGCCGTCGGCGCGCCCATTGGCCGGTGAGCTCCCTAGCGATCGCTGCGGCGCGCGCTGTCTTTGAAATAGGGATACCTCAGGGTCATCTAGAGCTAGCTCGTGCAGAGATGAGCGCCAGGCGCACGGCAATGATTCCACAGCTAGAAGCAGCGGGTCTGACCATAGCTAGTAACTCTTCCGCCCCCTTCCTGCTGGTTCGTGGGGGGAATGAGCAGCTACGAAGAAGGCTTCGCTTAAGAGGAATCGCGATCAGAGGGTGCGAGAGCTTCCCTGGTCTTGACCAAGGATATTGGCGGTTAGCGCTCAGAGATAGTTCCGAGGTTGAAAAGCTGATTGGCGCCTTCCGCGAAGAGGTCTTGCTAGATACGAACCCCTCAAGCGCGCCCCGTGGTCACAGTTGGTTCGCATAACAGCCGTCCGCGGTGACGATATGATTGTTAGCTCTTAGTATTGGCACTTAGAGTGGGAACAGCTCGACAAAAAACAGATAGTTTTCTCCCCAAAGATATAGGCGAATATGATGCACCTTAAAGATATAATCCGCACCCTCGATCAGGCCTACCCGCCCCATCTTGCCGAAAGCTGGGACGCCGTCGGGCTGGTATGTGGTGACCTTGAAGCAGAAGTGAAAACTATATGCCTCGCCCTCGACTGCACCGATGACGTTGTCGATCAAGCCATCGCGCGCGGCGCCGACCTGATTATCACCCACCACCCCCTCCTCATGCGCGGGGTCACCTCCGTGGCCGCTCATACTCCCAAAGGGCGCATCGTGCATACACTGATCCGCTCGGGCTGCGCTCTATTCTCAGCCCATACCAATGCCGATAGCGCTCGCCCCGGAGTCAATGACAAATTAGCCGAGCTGGTGGGAATCACCCCAGGGCGCCCCATTGCACCGCAGCGCGACTCCCTCGATAAATGGGGAGTCCATATTCCCCCAGAGCATGCCACAGACTTAAAAGAAGCACTTTTTGCCATAGGCGCCGGAGCAATTGGTGACTATACCGAGTGCGCCTTCCAATGGGAGGGGCAAGGAGAATTCCGGGCTGGCACATATGCCAACCCCACGATCGGGACCGCCGGAGAAAAAGAAACCCTCAAGGAGGTCCGCATTGAGTTCGTCGCCGCGCGAGGATTGCGCGCACGCCTTATGGACACTCTCCGCAGCGCGCACCCATATGAAGAGCCAGCCTTTGATATCACCCCACTAGCCCCCACCACGCAGCTCGATAGCGCGCCGGGTCTGGGTAGAATCGGCGAGCTCCCAGAGCCCATGCGCTTTGCTGATTTCGTGCAACAGGTCGCCAATGCACTGCCTGAGACGGTGTGGGGGATTAGAGCCGCAGGTGACCCAGAGCGCATGGTGCATACGATCGCTGTGAGCTCCGGCTCGGGCGATAGTTTCTTAGAGAAGGTGCGACAACTCGGTGTAGATGTTTATCTCACGAGCGATCTGCGCCATCACCCTGTGGATGAGCACCTGCGCGCCGATGGTCCGCTGATTATTGATACCGCCCACTGGGCTAGCGAATATCCCTGGACCCTACAAGCACAAGAGATCCTCCGCCAGGCCCACCCCGAGCTTGATATTGAGGTTTTAAACTGTCGGACCGATCCGTGGACGCTCTCGGCACACCCAGAACACTAAGTCCCACAATCAGAGGCACCCACCAGCGGAGGCACTCACGGCCAAGGAGCCCAAGACCGGGTGTGCAGGATGTGCACCTTACGGTGGAGAACTGGCGGTGCTTGATGCCGCGTAAGCGAAAAAAGGGGGGGCTTACCAAGGCCCCCTTTTTTACTCCTGGGACGTGGAGGCTGGAGAGATAGTAGAAAATGCGCTCCATCCCTTTACCAGCCTCAATCTTCGCACCGCTTCATCTTCGCGGGATAGCAGACTGTTCAAGTTCTGGCGCAAGGTCATCCCCTGAAATCTGCTCTCAAATGTTCAGAGTGGAGGAGCAGCTTTTATTTGTGCATACCAAAGGACCCCCTTGTTATCCTCTTCTGCGAGATCTCTTAAGGTCTTTAGATTTCCACGTACCGTGGGTGGGCGCATCATAGCGCATGAGAAAAGAAAAACGCGGCGGCAGAAATCGAATCAGGGACACTGTTGCTCCAATTACCTTGGCCCCCACCCAACCGGTTAGCGACGGTAATCCTGTACTGTCTTACCGGGTAGCAAGCTGGTCATAGCCTCATAATTGTCTGTGCAGTGATAAAGCGAGGAGCAGAATTTTAAGGCTGCAACCCATGCGCATACGCAGCACGAAGTTACAGATTCAACAATGTGCAGTAGCCTTAAAATTGTAGACACTCCAGCCCACCTCGATCTCCGATTGTGATTCGCTGCTGTTAATCGTATTGGCGCTTATGACGAGCGGATTTTCCCCCGATAATCGTCAACAGCGGGCCATCGCACTTGGGTGGACATACCGCATACCGTGATGAGGTGCGAAACTAGGGTGAGAAGAGAACTCGATAGTTAGACCAAAAGGCACAAGGACAAAACCGAACCGTGAAACTAGAATCCCACCTGCAACCCTTACTCCTCGAACTTGCCACGGCTGAGCGCATTAGCGATACCGGGATCGCTCCAGCGGTCTCGGCAGAACAAAGCGAAGTAGACGCTGCGAAGAAAATTCGCAGCCGTGCTCGTGATTCCCTCGCTGCAGCACAGCTCGCTGTCGACGATATGGAATTGGAAATCCTGCGTATCCAAGAAGAAGAGCGCAAGATGCGCCGCCGCAAGGAGGACTCCGCACGGCAGCTCTCTGCCGCAACCGATAGGGAGTTGCGCAAGGACTTAGAAAAAGACTTGTATTCCTCTAATGCGCGAATCTCCGATCTCACCGGCGAACTCCAGGAAGCACACAACCACATCCACGCGCTGCGCTCCAATATCGATCTTCGTCGTGTTGATCTCGCCGCAGCCGATAAACGCGTGGAAGACGCTGAGAAGGCTCTTGAGAATCTAGGTGAGGATACCACTCTTATCGATCGAGCCTCGCGCATTACTGAGATTAGACAGGCTCTCCCCGCCGATGTTATTGCAGAATACGAGGCGCAGCGCCTCGAGAATGGAGTAGGCGCCGCCCAATTCAATGGTCGCAGTTGCGGTGGGTGCTTTATCATCCTGCCCCCTGCCGATCTCTCGGAGATCCGCCGTACCCCGGCCGATGAGCTCCCCCAATGCCCCGATTGTGGCTCCTATCTCATCCGCAATATCCAAGGGGCCTAGATGAAGCTGGTGATCTATTCCGACGGGGGCTCGCGAGGAAACCCGGGCGTGGCCGGCGCGGGCACCGTCATCTACGACGCAGATAACAACGTTGTACAGCGCATTGCTTATTGTGTGGGTACAGCGACTAATAATGTTGCCGAGTATTATGGCCTGCTCAATGGGCTCATAGCGGCTCGCGAATTAGGGGCGAGTGATTTAGATCTTCGTCTCGATTCCAAACTGATTGTGGAGCAAATGTCGGGGCGCTGGAAAATCAAGCACCCCGATATGAAAGAGCTCGCCCTGAAGTGTCGCGGGGTCATGAAGTCTTTTAAGAGCGTGACTTTTACATGGGTGCCCCGCAAGGACAATGCCGCCGCTGATGCCCTCGCAAATGAGGCCATGGACGCCCTTGCCAAAGGTGCTGCGGTTGGTTTTCTGGCATCTAACGGTGACCGAAAACCAACAGGTGATACTGCTGCGCCGCAACCTAGCCCGTCCTCCTCACAGCAGCCGGATACAGATACCTCACACCTGAAATCCTCCGGAACATCGGCTCGTTCTACTCAGGGCGAGCGTGGTAAAGACTCGCAGCCGACTGCGCCAGCTCGCTCTAAGTCTCGTGACCGGAAACCAAGTGTCATCCCTGAGGCGGGCTCTCAGCTGATCTTCGACGTGGATCTTCCCCCGAATTCCCCCGTGAAACCGGAAACATCCGCAGCTCAAGCCCCCACAATATCTCAGCCAGCTGAAGAGAATCAGCATCTTAATGGCAGCGATCACAAAGAGTTCCAAGGGGCAACTCCTCGGTGGAATGGCGCGACCACGCAGCCCACACGGCTCCTGCTTTTGCGTCATGGGCAGACTGAGTATTCCGCGCACAAGCGATACTCGGGTCGCAGCGATCCACCCCTTGATGGGACTGGTGCCCAGCAGGCTGCCGCCGCTGCGCAGTATCTCCGCAATCGAGACGATATCAGCGCCATTATCAGCTCCCCCCTTAAGCGCTGCCAGGAGACTGCCCAGGCGGTAGCCGCGGAACTCGGCCTAGAGGTCACCACCGTCGATGCCTTTGTAGAGCTTGATTTTGGAGATTTTGATGGGTTGAGTTTTACAGAAGCCCACGATAAAGATCCTGAGTTTCACCAGTCGTGGCTGGGGAATCCAGAGATTGCAGCCCCCGGGGGAGAATCCCTTAGCACAGCTTATGAGCGCGTGATGGCCGGTCTTAATGAAGTGCTAGCGGAGCACGCTGGTGATACCGTTGTGATTGTCAGCCATGTCACCCCTATTAAATCCATTATCAGGGCAGTCCTTGGGGGTGCTCCGTCGATGGTGTATCACTTATATCTAGATCTGGCATCGCTGTCGACTGTGGAGTTTTATTCGGACGGGCCACGCTGTATGCGCGAATTCAATAACACGTCTTATCTTTCAAAGAATTAAGTCAATGGGGTAAGATTTTGAATCGCGAATGAGCCGGCCAGGCGATCGCGGCGCAACGTATCTACTCATCCTCATGGGGTGAGATTAGACGATGCGCCGAGGAAAGTCCGGACTCCAAGAAAGCACGGTGGTTGCTAACAGCAACCCAGGGTGACCTGAGGGATAGTGCAACAGAAAGGAAACCGCCGCTGCGTGCATATATGGGCGCAGCGGTAAGGGTGAAAGGGTGCGGTAAAAGCGCACCAGTATCTGTGGTGACACAGGTGGCTATGTAAACCCCACCGGGAGCAAGGCAAGAGGGCGCATCATCCCTAGGAATAGGGGGTGTGCCTGCCGCAGGCGCAATTAGGAGCTTTCTTCCGAGTCTGCGGGGTAGCTGCTTGAGGTCTCTAGCAATAGAGGGCCCAGATGGATGATCGCCCCCGAGTATATCGGGACAGAATCCGGCTTATCGGCCGACTCATTCGCCTTTAATACCATGTGCATGAGTTAATGCTTCAGGGCAGGCTCTCCTGGGTGCATCGGAATAACTATGAGGCCGTCCGCGCTTAAATCGGCGGCGATATTGTTCGCTCTTTTTTCAGAAACTATCGATACAATAGCGTTGCTAATACCTGCTCGAGTTGCCCGTGCACTGAGCGCACCACGGTCGAGAACAAGCTGAGCCAGTTCGTATTCATTATGGCTCAGAGCCAAATTTGTCACCATCAAATCATGAGAAGCATTGAGTAGCGAATACACGTCGCTGAGGCGTCGCGAGCGAAGTAGCGAGGTAACTTTTTGTGCCAACACTAATTCGGCGCTGTAAAAATCCAACCACACGCGGGCCTTCTCTACACTTGGCACATAGGTGAGCTCGGGTATAACCTGGTGTGCCCCTACCTTATGCACCGCCTTTAGCCACGAAAGAATTCGCGTATCAAAGTCGGGGAGTGATCTTAAGGAATCCGTAGCGAAAGCTCGTGTCGCGTAGTCCACGAAGGCTTCCCGCTGTGTCATCTCGGTAGCATCATATTCAAATTGAGATGGCGCGATAATAAACGACTGTGTTCCCGTGTCGGATCCGATCGCTGGAGCCGCCTGCGTTACGGAGAAGTCCGCATAATCGATTATATTGGTCATCTCACCCAACCCCCTCGTCATGGCGGTATAACGGGCTCGAAGTGGCGGACACGTGCTCGTGGAGGTGGCCGCTTGAAGCAGCACTTCGGCGAGTTTAGCCTTGGTGGGGGCATGGGAAATATCCTCGGGCTCCATAGCTACCGCATAAGCGAAGGCACACTCAATGGCCGCCATAGCCCCCAAACCCACTCCAGATGGGATTTCGCTATAAATGGTAATGTCAAAGCCTTGAGTGTCCCGCGATAGCATCTGGCGTTGCATGAGTGATTGCACTACATTGATGAGACGGTGAGTGATATCGCCCGTGTGTTTGTTAGCCTCATCGCCTTTAGTGCTTTCCGTGTGTGAGTGAGAATAATCAGCTTTAGCGATATCGGGAGAATGTAGGTGCACGGAGATTTTAAAATCTGAGCGAGGACTTGCTGCCACCGCTGACCGCAGATGACCTAAGCCCATAAGAGTCAGCCCCTGAGCGTGATCAGTACCGTCACCGATTAGAGCCCACGTAGCCGGAGCACTTGCGATGGCATCCGGCCGTTTCCCATAATGATCCACATGGAGTTCGGTAAGGTCCCGCACGAGCTGCGAAGGCTGGGGACGAGTGGGGGACCATATGGACATAGTTTCAATCTCCTTTAAGCTCAGCACATATGCGTTTACCTATACTTTGTAACTACTGTAAGAGTCTCTAATGTCCATAGTATAAGTAGTTGGCGCGGTAGTTAATCACCTAAGGAAGTAGGCCAATGTCTTCCCATGAATCAACCCGGAAAATTACTCCACTCAATGGAGGACACACCCAGTGGTATTACAATATTGAAACTGGTGCAGTGGAGCATGGCAAGCTCAGTAGTTTCAGCAACCGCCTCGGCCCCTATGGCTCTTACGAGGAAGCTGAGGAAGCGCTCGCAATCGCTCGGGAGCGTAATCGAATAGCTGACGAGAATGATGCAGAGGATGACGATGACTGGGGCTCTCCTTAGACACCTTCGCATTCTATGAGCCGATTCATCGCCCGATGGTATTCCTCGAGCGCCTCTAGAAAGAATTGGCGGACCCGCTGGAGGGCCATTCCATATACGTAGGCTCTTTCGCTGCTGAAGCCATCGCTTTGCTGTGCTTCCGAGATCATATTGAGGCCTGCGAGGTAATCCCGAGCACCGCAGATATTTTTTGCAACCAGTTTGCTCGAGGTAATGGTTTCGCCGTCCTTCGGCAATAACTCAGCAAGTAAAGCTAATTGCTGAGTTTGATTTACTATTTCGGATAATAGTTCAACATGGTGCGGTGTGTTTCGAGAATTCTTAAGCCGCTGATCAGTGGCACGTAGCTCGTGATATAGGTTTTCGTAAGTCCTGTTGAGGATTTCCAAACTTCGTTTGCGGCCTCCCGCGAGAGCGTCATTATTTTGGCCGTCATCGTATTTAATAGCGGCTGATACTGCGGTAACGAGGGGAGGATCGGATAGGAATGCGTCGAGCTCATCGAGCAGCTCGTAGTAGCTCGGATGAGTGAACTGGGCGATCATGAATTGAAGGCGGGATCTCAGCTCGTTCTCAAGATTCCGAGTAATGGTGTAAGTGCTCTCGGAATCAACAACACCCTCTTGGAGGATGGAACTAAATTCCCGGTCGACGAGATCCGTAACCAATCCAACTTCCCGACAGCGCTGGATGCTGTTGGCTAGGGTCCTCAGGCTTTGTTCTAAAACTTGCAATCGATCTGCTGTAAAGAAGTCTGTCGTAGCGCTTAGTGACTGTAGAAGTGTATTGATCGCTGTCCCTAAAGATTCGAGAGAGTTTTCCTTATCCAAACGCCATCCAATATCGCTGGCAATTAATTGGTCTTTGGCTTGTACTAATATCTCCCACAGGTTATGAACAGGAGAACAGGTATCCAGTGAGGCAGGTAGTGGTGGAGTAGGGGCTAAGTCAAAGGCTTGCCCAAGGGCGCTTCTGAGCTTTGATGGACTGCTAGCAGGTTGAGCGCCTGCACATTTTAAAATTTCTGCCGCTGACTCCATTAATAAGAATGCATCGTTGCGCTCTAAGGCTGGTTGGGTTAGTTCTATTTCCCATTCCCGCCAAGTGAGATTTCTTCCGCCTGGTATGAAGCATTCTGTGTTGACATGGTCATCACAGAATTCCAGAAGCGCAACACCGTCATTATCGTGGAGAGCGGTTTCTTCGCGCTGATTATCGATCCTTGCCACCTGCACTAATTCTTTTCCACGAGTAACAGCAACAATAAAGTCGGTTAAATACTTAGGTGTACCGCAATCAGCAGGTGCGGAGGAGTGGATCTCTATGCGACCCCGTTCTCCTGGTAACTTCAGGGTCCACCCTTCGTCCTTCCCTCCATAACGGTACCGCAAAGTGATGCGCGTTCGGCAGAGGCGGAGATCTGGAGTGTCATAATAAAGAGCGGAAAGTTGATAGCGTGAACCCTGGGACGGGGTCAGGAACTCAGAGTTACGCTTAAAAACGGGAGCCGGTATTTCTGCTGAGGCGGAGAACTTTTTCTCAATTTCTGTTAACCAAGATTTTTCCATACTGGTGAATAGTAATAGATTGGCCTGTCGTGTTTGCTCAATCTGTCCGAGATCGGTGGGAATAAAGCTCATGAGCAACCAATAATCAATATGCCACTGGTGACCGTAAGGGCGACTCAGTGTGAGTAGGGGAGTGCCACCACTTTGATCCCCGTTTATGGAGTCGGGATTCTCTCCTCGGAAGCTGAGGTCTGTGGTGCCTCAGAGCCCTTTGAAGAGGATTCGTGGAAGAGGTTTGGGAGAATGTCACTGTGTGGACCTGTTAAAGGAGCCGACAGGCTTCGAAAATGTAGACGTCGCTCTCGGATTTGGGACTGTGATGATTATCTCGATCTTAGGGATCTACATACAAGCAAAGCTCCGAGTTGATTTTTATGTTTATGATTTGCCATCAACGCTAAAGTCATCCCGTTAAAACGAACCATACAAGTTGAGACAGTAGAGGACAGCTAGTAGCAGGGAATTCCTTAAGGATGCTGGATTATAGAGCCCCAATCATGGGGTGTTTTGAGATGGGACTGAAGCGGATATAAGAAAATATTAGCGAAAACTTCATTTGCGACTATACTAACTCCGTAGCGTCAGTAAATGGTGCTTGAAATAATTCAGCCAAGCTGACTAAGCGTGGCCATGATGGATCTCGAAAAGGAGATATGGAAATAGTGGTAAGAAATAATCATGCGAGGGGATCTTTTGCGAACCCCAGAGGACGCAACTCTCGAAAGGTGGCCGGACGTCGGGCGTTGGCTTCTCTGGCGGCCGTCGCCCTCATCGGCAATATGTCCCTAGTTCCTATGACTCAGGTGGCGTTTGCTCAAGAACAAACTGTGGCTAATAGTTTGAATGCGAAACCCGGAGCTAGCACTGCTAATGCCATTCATGCAGACGCCTTTAGCCAAAAATGGTTTAACGCAGCGGCGCGCCTCGACGTCCCAGTTGAGGTAACATACGCGGACAGCTCGACCGACAAGACTAGTGCGCACTTCGACCTCGATGCTAATGACGACGGAATCGCAGACGCTGGACGAGCTTCTCGTCAGCCCAATCCAGCACCTGATTCCGGTGCTGGCACCACTGCTGACGAGATTCAGCCTGTATACGCCGGAAAGTTGGTGTCCCCGCAGTCCCGAGCAACAGTAACTCCGACATTTAGAGGACTGGACGGTTCTCCGGTTGATGCCCCAAGCGGACTAACCTTCAAAATTGCTGATGGATACCAGGCTCCTGAGGGGTATCAAGTTAGCATCAACGATTTGACCGGTGAGATTACGGTATCCGTTGAAGGTGTTGATAACCCGTGGTACTGGAATTCTTGGAATAAAATTGAGCAAGTACGTAACCGAAACAACGGTGGAACTACAGTCACGGGTTACGGTGTTGTTTTGAACAACAGTACCTCAGCGCTCAACGGAGGCGGGAACCGGGCACTGCCAGATGGCACCCCTGTGTATCTGCAGTGGGTAGATACCGATGGGCAGGTTTCTCCGATTTACCGAACCAGAACCTACGATAACTTCCCCGGAGCTCCTAGTAACGGCGCCTATGCTTTTGCTATTCCGCAGTGGACCGACGAAAGTGGTACTGTCCACACCCTTAAAATATCTTTGTCTAGTAACCCACTAGTCCGTGTCTGGATCGAACCTTTGGTTGACGAAGTTACGGGCAATACGCTGGTCGAGTTGCGGAATGCAGGCTCGAACGTGCCTTCGTATGTCTATGCACGCCCTAGCGGGGCTAACGGACTTACGATGTTCTCGGACTCGGTTACCACTCTAGCTGGGCAGTATGCCAACAACTGGACCGTAATGATGACCGAGCTTCCAGGCGAATACTTGACTCGACCTGAGAGTGAGTGGGTTGCTACGCCACCGGGGACCACTGGAGGAGTTGGATCACGCAATCAGGTCCGAGGCAGTGTATGGCATGAAACCGGCGGCTCTGATCTTGCCTCAGGCCCGGTATACAACGGTATCGTTGGTAAAGATACGCCCGCCGACTCGTATACGGTTGTAACCTCTGCGCTAACCGAAAAGGGCGGCCGAGAAGCTGAGAAAATTCTCGACCTTGAGATAGGTGAGCAACCCAGGGCCTTCAAGCGGCTCCTTGAGGCACATCCTGAATACATCGCGGCAACAGTAACGGCGCAAACCGATTCTAAGGGTAACTACGTCACTCAGTTCGGCCCAGAGGTTGACTTGAGCAAAGCGTATCTCTATGGTTTTGTGAAGGATCCAGACGGTAACCTCCTGCCAGCCTATAGCGCTTTCACGCTGCCTATCTTCAAGTACCCAACGCAGGGGTCGAACCTGGTTAAGCCTCTCGCCCAGCCTCTTTGGCGGCCAATCCAAGAGTCCTACTCTAATGTCCACTACGCTTTGAATCGCTATGTCGCGCCTAGCTTGGATATTACAAACTACAACTCCACCGACCGACCCGCACCAATCGGTGGCCTTGCCAAGCTCAGCGTCAAGGGAATCATTGGCAGTGGCGGATCCTCCATAGTCTGGAAAAAGAATGGCAGGGAGGAAGTTAAGCGTTGCGACGGGCTAACTAGCTTGAGTATGGCCCGAGCTTGCACCTTTGAAATCCCGGATACAGCGGTTGCCGGAGATGTCTTCACCGCTCAACTAGAATCGGGCGGCAAGATCATCTCGATCGATTCCCTGGTTGTCTCCACGGTTCCAGTTCCTTCCTACGAGCCGGTGGAAGTTCCCGATGACTCTAAAGAGGCGAGTAGCCAACGACCGACCTTCGACGATCCAACAACCAAGAATGTTGTTGAGAAGGACGACGCGCCTGCGTCCACAACCTACCGTCTCGACGACGGTGCTCCAGAGGGATTCGAAGTAGACCCTGCCACGGGTGTTGTTTCTTGGCGGAGCCTAGGGAGCGATCGACCTACCGGCATTGTAGAAGTCCCTGTCATCGCCGAGGTGCCCGATGCGGCTAGGCAAAATAAGAAGGTTGATCAGTTGGCTTCAGCAGTCTTCGACTTCGCTGGCCTAATTGCTGATGAGTTGGAACCTGCTTATGAGAAGCAGTTGGTTGTTCCTGGTACTCCTTCGAAGGTGACTCCTACCTTCACGGATGCTAATGGTGATGCTGTTGATGTTCCGGCTAACACCAAGTTCATGATTGATCCTGGTTTCA
>NZ_JANUXZ010000005.1 GCF_024834055.1 Corynebacterium sp. ES2730-CONJ | reverse complement strand
CGTCGGGGACTTCCCGCGGATTGAATTCCTCCGGTGGGGCGGGTTCGTCTCAGTCGGGTTCTCAAGGGCGTGGGTTTGTTCCGATGATGAATCAGGCCCAGCCTGGTGAGGATCAAGGGCGGAAGCAGAAGCGTCGGATTAGTAATCCGGTTGAGCGTGAGGGGAACCTTCGGGATCTTCTTGGTGATCCCCCGGTTGTGATCCCTAAGGTAATCGGTGGGTGGATCAGAGACGAGGACACCAACTAACACCAACCAGACAATATTTTCCGATCCCTAAGTATCACCCAAATTCGCGCACCCCAATTGGTATCAGCAACATACACACGGGCTCAGTCGACTAGCGCCGACGAGTTGTGAAACCGCGTAATTTACACCTCCTTGAGGCCAGGCGTTCTAGTACCAACAAAACTCTTCGTCACCGACGATTCTCGCTCGGCTATGAGGTTTCGCCATAACCAGCTCTCTAGCGAGTTTTTCAAAAACTCATATGACTGGATGGAACCTGTCCATCCCTTGGCTGTTATCAAATGGATCAGAAGAATCCCTTTTTACGAATGGTAGATACTGCCGATTATTCTGGTGCCTACAGGTGCGCACCTACAGCCAGCCTTCATCGTCCCATCATGAGAGAACTCATTAGTTTGATCAGCACCGAACGAGGAAGGGAACCTTCCACTTGCGGGTGATTCATCTTTCCAGCGTAGAAAGTAAAGTAACCGAAACCTTCCCCACGCTCATATACTAAAGAGAATGTATTTCTTCATCAGCCTCACCGCAAATCTTGTAGGGGCAATTTTTGCGGGAGTGCAATTTGCCCGAATCTGCACCAGTCTCACCGATGGAGGAGATAAAGATAGTGATCTCCCCCTCCTCCTGGCTTACGCACTCCTAGCCTTTAATATTCCATTTTTGAGCCCAGTGTCACAGAACTCAGAGGCCACAGTTTCGTTATTTATTACCCTCACTGCTATTTCTACGCTTGTGGTGAGTCGCTCAACAAAATAGACGTCACTGGGCATGGCGTTTACCCAATATTCGCAGAGTCATTTTTCAGCGAATCTAATAATAGTTGCAGGCCAGGACGCCTGATTCAAAGTCTCTTCAGAAGAACACATACCCAAATGCGAGAAAGTTTTTCGGCTACCGACTCCAAAGGAAGACCCCTCACTAGCCCCAGTGATATTACGTAATAGAATCCGAAAGCTTAACTTGGGCGCACTCTAGTGTTTTACAGTCGCTCCCTGAATAAGTCATCTTTTGAAGGGACCTTCCTACTCCTGTCAATACAGCTTTACTCTGCCATCGTGGCTACATTAATTGGTCCACAGTAAGCGAAAGCGCCCATCCAAATAGCCGCTTATCTACATGTGGCAATATCTGAATACGTGTCCTAGTAATTGTTTAGTGACTCATCTGGATACACGACTCGAGGTTGGTGCAAATCTGGCTAGGATGGGCGCAAGGCTACACGGTTAGCTTTTATTAGACTATGTGGCAGTTTTGAGGATATCTTATAAAAAAGACAACTCTTATGGAAAGTGTGCTTTTGGCATCAAATAGAATGATTGTTGCTATATAAACCCCCAAAATTATCTCTCATCATATTCTACATTGGAGTATTTCTCATGTGCTGAGCGGCAGGCACCTTTCCAAGAGGATTTCCATTTCTTTTTTTGGGGTTATAACTTTAGCCCGATCCTTAGCAGCATTCCGAACTTTCTTAAGTTTGTTTTCTACATTTGTTGGATGCGTTAATTTACCAACAGCTTGGGCTCCAATAAGGAAAGATGCTAAATCAGCCAGAAAAGCTGGCCAGAACTGTTTTAGCATGTCAGATAGATAATTTTCGAAGTTCAGTAAGCTAAAGTTAGGCATTCTGTTCAACCATAGATAAACGCTTATCCCAACAACAAACAATAAACAGATAAGAAGTAGAACTCCATTCTCAAAGAGTCGATCTCGCCGTTCTTCTTTTAAGCGCGTATTAGCAAATACATATTCTTCAGCTAAGTCATTAATATTAGTCAATTCCTGAATTTTCGTTATATTTCACCCCATAGATATATGATTGCCATTACCAATATTTCCTATGTAGTTTCCATAATTGTCCCTCATCATTGCTCCTAATAACTGGATATACACTCTTTATAACTTATGCTATCGCTCTCGGTAAGTATTGATTATTATTTCCCCCTATCTACCTCAATAGTTTTATATGCCTAATATATTTACTATACGAAGTGAACTCTTGAAAGGCAACTACTATCGTCTTACAATTTCAAAGTGCGGCTGTCTTTGAGCGTGAAGGCGATATTCCCGGTTTCGCGGGCGGTGGCGAGATCTATGAGTGTGTTCTTGGCTTCCTCACTGCAGTCCACGACCGGGTATTTGGTGCGGTAGACGTGAATTTGTTTTGTGCAGTGTTGGCGTTGGTAGATGTGGTGGATGTCTACTAAATCTGTTTATTTCATTCACTGTGGTGTTCATAGTCGGCTTAAAACTTCTCAATATCTTGTTTGGTAGGTGTCTTGGTCTAGAAGTTGGGAGGCATTAATAGTTATGAGTTGGTTTAGGTGCGTAAGGATCGCGTCACGGACGAAGGCTTCCGAAGCTAGTTATTCCTCTAGCTTCGCGGAGTGACAAGCTTGCGCAATGATCAGGTTCGGGGATTCTTGGCTTCGTGGTGGCGCGAGCCTGGTTATGACACCAGTGAATGTGTCTTGAATTTTTTTACCGCTTCGATGAGGTGTGGCACAGCCTGTGGAGTGTTCCTATTTATTGTTATATCGCCAAATATATCGGCGGTGTCTGCTGGTGGAGTGCCAGATCTTTGCGTCCACACCAACTCCCGCGCGGCCCGCCTTGCGGTCTCGTGCCGGCCCAGTTCCCACGTGGCAGGGTCGATGATAGGTTCGTGGTTACTTAAGACGTAGCACTGGGGTATTTAACCTTGGTTAGTCTTGATGGTTTTGGGCAGGAGGTCCGTGGTGAAGATTTTCTGCAGTAGCGCGTAGCTTTGGTATTTCTCGTTAGTATCGAACGTGATGCAAAACTGTGTCACGTTCCTAAATTTCTACTGCTATATGAACTTCACCTATATGAACTTCACCATAGAAAATAGCATCAGTGTATGGGGCTAAATCCACTTAACGAGTAACTCTGAAATAAGCCTAGACATTTTGACCCACTACTCCATTTCAGTTCCTGCATCACTCGACCCAGTCACTACGAATCTCGACCCCCTCACCGATATCTTCCATGGCGTAGGCGCTACTCTGATCAAGTTGAATACGACGTAACTGAGGTCGTGGATAAAGGCACTTAGTGCCTCATGGAACTATTCACCAGGCTGAAAACGCGATAGCTTCCTCTACATACTCCACGACAACACGCTGAGCATACAAGATGAGTGCGAACTACTGCCTTCCCCAGGAATAGATACAAACGTCAAATCGAACTCAAAGGTCTATTATTTCGTCCGAAGATCTATATCTAAAACTTTTCAACAAATCTCGCGAGTTCGGATCAAGAACTCCCCTGATTTCAGTATTCACAGCTTCTCATCCATCAGCTACAACTACCAATGCCACATCTACATCACAAGAAAACCTTTGAGCGCCGCGTATTTCCAAAGAAAATACGACCCTCAAGGGGGCTATCTCCCGCCCGAATTTTGTATCTGGATGCGTATTTAGTGGAGCCGCCTGTGGGAATCGAACCCACGACCTTTTCATTACGAGTGAAACGCTCTACCGACTGAGCTAAGGCGGCGCAAACGAGCTCTCTTCCACAACGGGAAGTAGCTCTTAGTCCACGCGGTGATTCTACATGATAACTGTGCAGATTTTCCAAATCGCTTATTAGCTCACCTTGGCAGCGATCCTCAGTCGCCCCACCATCGCATCCAGCGCAGCCTCGGGGCGCACATTGAAGCTAAAAGCCTCACGGCATTTCTGGATTCCATCGAGCGAAGCGATCAGCCCTTCAACTCCAATGGCGGAAAGCTCTCTAGCAAGCCCTTCCATATCGGGGTGGATGGGATCGATGGGGGAATGAGAGGCGATCATTAAAGCGTCGCGGTAGAGACCCATGAGATCTACTAGTTGCATATCCAGCACATCGCGAATGGCGCGCGTTTCACGCTTCTTTTGTTTTGCTTCAAGTTCCTTGATGTGGGAGGCTGCGCCCCCGAGTGCTTTGTGCGCCCCTTTTCCTTTGGCTCCCATACCAAGGGCGAGCCGCAGTTTATCAATCTCGCGCTCGTTTTCGGGCGCGAGGTTATCTATGGCAAATTTTTTCGCGCTTTTTACGATATCAGTCACTGCTTGGAAAGCTTGATCCCCGTGGCCTATGAGTTCGGCGAGGTTGAGGATCGCGTATCTGCGTTCTCTGGTTTTTTCGTCCCGGGCTAAGTGTCTGGCGCGACCAATATGGTGGCCACTGGCTGCCGCGGCGAGGTGCGCGACCTCGGTAGGGATGCCGTCTCGTATGAGAATCGCAGCCACTTCATCGCGGGTGGGCTGGGGGACGTAGATATGCCGCGAGCGGGAGAAGAGGGTGGGAATAATATCGTCAGGCGACGGTGCGCATAAAATGATGACGGTACGAGCGGGTGGTTCTTCGACAGTTTTGAGCAGCGCGTTGGCGGATTGTTCGGTCAGCCGGTCGGCGTCGTCAAGAATCACAATACGCCACCGCCCCACGGTGGGAAGCCCTGCTGCTGGTTCGATGACCTCGCGGCGCATCATCTCCACACCAATGGAGAGTTCGCGCGGGATAATATGGACAACATCGGTGTGGGCGTCGCGCCCCACTTTTGTACACGCTTCGCAGCGGCCACAACCTGGTACGGGACCGGTGCATTCGAGAGCGGCGGCAAAAGCGAGGGCTGCAACCGAACGCCCCGAGCCCGGTGGGCCGGTAAATAGCCACGCATGGGTCATGGCACTAGAGGCGGAACCTGCACGTGCGGCTGCTGCAGCACGGCGTAGTTCCTCAGCAACGCGTGCTTTAATGCCGAGTTGATTAAAGATATCGGGTACTGAAGAGTCGGTCACGCTTCCCAGCGTATTAGCATTATCAACTTTTCGTTGGGTGCCACGGGTTCAAGGCGGTTAAAGTTAGGGCCATGGAAAAAATGTGGGGATTCGTGTCCTGGCTGGCCAAGACTTCGTGGCCCCTATATACGGCCACGATCATTAGTTCGAACCTGTTAGCCGCTATAGGCATTATGGCTTTTGTTAATGTGCTGCTGCCGGTGGATAGTTTCGATATTTTAGCCCAGGCTCCACACATGGAACCCATTGGGTCTTTGCTGCTAATCACGGCGGTCACCACAGGAACGATCGCGACCTTTATCCTCTTCCGCCCCATCTTTGACTGGCAGCGTGACCCGGATCGCCACGATCCAAATATGGTACGCAATCTAGTCATGCGCATACCCTTTTATCAAACTGCTATTTGTGTGCTTTTTTGGGCGCTAGGAACGGCGATCATGGGCTTTTTCTCCGCCCGCACCTCCCCCAAATTAGCTGTCGTCTTAGTAGTTTCCATGCTGTTTACCACGCTCATGGCGGCGATGTTTACCTACCTGGAATCGGAACGGATCGTGCGCCCGATTGCGGCAGCAGCCATGGCACGTCGTTTTGAAGATTCCACACTGGAACCGCCGATTAAATTCCGTTTACGATTGACGTGGGCACTTACTTCTGCGATCCCTATATTGGGAATTCTATTGCTTTTAGTAGGCCACCGTTATGGGTATTTCCTGGGGCGCTTGGATGCTCTTATTCCAGCGATTGCAGCTTTGGCTATTGCGGCGTTAACAGCCGGATTTTTGGGAACCACGTTGGTTATCATGAGCGTGGTGGATCCAATTGTGGAACTCAAAGCCGCTATTAATAAGGTGCGCCACGGAGATACGGATGTTCAAGTAGATATTTATGATGGCTCCGAAATCGGTTCCTTACAGGCGGGCTTTAACGAAATGATGCGGGGGCTCAAAGAACGTCAACGAGTCCGCGATATTTTTGGCCGCTATGTTGGTATTGAGGTAGCCAGACGCGCTTTGGAGGAGCGGCCGGAATTAGGTGGAGAGAATCGCGAAGTGGCGGTGCTTTTTGTCGACGTTATCGGTTCGACAACCTTTGCGGTAGATAATGATCCCCAAGAGGTCGTTGAGGAATTAAATCGATTCTTCGAACATGTGGTGGAGGTGGTGCACCGCAATAAGGGGTTTATCAATAAATTTCAGGGCGACGCTGCACTCGCGGTCTTTGGAGCGCCCTTGGCCTTATCGGATTATGCTGGTCACGCTTTACAAGCGGCTCGAGAACTGCGTCAAGGTTTAAAAGGGATGCGACTCGAGGCTGGTATTGGGGTGACGGCTGGAACCGTAGTGGCCGGCCATATTGGAGGTCAGAACCGTTTTGAATACACCGTTATCGGCGATGCTGTTAACGCGGCGGCACGCCTAACGGAGATTGCCAAGGATACCCCTGGAGCGGTTATTACCAACGCGGCAACTTTAAGATTAGCCAATGAAGCTGAGCAGGCGCGGTGGACCTTAATGAAATCGGTGGAGTTGCGCGGGCGCAATGCCATGACGCAATTAGCGCGCCCAATTAGGCCGACATTGGCTGACCGATCCTAGTTGCGGGTGACCTCGTTATACCGACTCGCAATACCTACTTCTTACAATCATGAGATAGTAGGGTTTGTCACATTTTTCAGCAAAGAGTTTACAGTGTTCTCGCCGCGGATATATTTCTAAACACCCTCCAAGCACTGCCAAAGGCTCAATCTCGTCGCTGCCGATTAACCCGTTGTCCTTATATCTGTGAATGTATACACAAATAGACAATCTGATAGGTATAGCTTAGGATTTTCGATATCAATCGCCGATTTTGGGGCTTATTTTCGCAAGAAGATGGAGGTCGCTCCGAGATTTACTAGCACCGTTTTTGCTCGCGTCTTGGTGTCAGCACTTTCCTTTGCAGCTACGAAATTGGAGATTGTTTTCTCAACAGTTTCCACACCCTCACTTCAGGTAGCAGAAAGGCGGACGCGTGTCTCTTACTCATACACAGACCTCTCGTGATGTCCGCGAATTAACAATTCGCTCCATCATTCTCGGTGGTCTTATAACTCTCATTTTTACTGCGGCCAATGTTTATTTAGGCCTCAAGGTTGGTATTACTTTCGCTACCTCTATCCCAGCTGCCGTCATCTCCATGGCTGTGCTGCGCCGATTCGCCGATCACTCGGTGGTAGAAAATAATATTGTCCAGACTATCGCTTCCGCAGCAGGCACGCTCTCGGCCATTATCTTCGTCCTCCCTGGTTTAGTCATGATCGGTTTCTGGTCTGGATTCCCTTATTTCACCACCGCCGCTGTCTGCGCCCTCGGCGGCACGTTAGGCGTGATGTACTCCATTCCTTTGCGCCGCGCTCTCGTTACCGGCTCAGACCTGCCGTATCCCGAAGGAGTGGCGGCCGCTGAGGTGCTCAAGGTTGGCGATAGCAGCGCCGATGGATCGGCTGCAGCTGAAAACCAGCAGGGATTGAAAGTAATCATCGCCGGCGGTTTGGCCTCGGCAGGATTTGCTCTCTTAGCAGCCATGAAAGCAGTTGTTGGTGGGGTTTCCTATCCTTTTAGGGTTTTTGCTGGCGGCACCATGATCGGCGGTTCCTTTTCGCTAGCCCTTATCGGCGTGGGCCACCTAGTGGGTGTTGGTGTAGGTGTGGCCATGATTGCGGGGCTCCTGATTTCTTATGGCGTCCTTTTGCCATATTTCTCGGCCGCAAGTATAACCTCCGGCACAGAGCTTGCCACCGCTGTGAGCACCACCTTTGGTACCGAAGTGCGCTTTATTGGTGCTGGCACCATGGCAGTAGCCGCGGTGTGGACACTCGCTAAAATCATCGGCCCCATCATTAAAGGCATCAAGGAATCCATCTCCTCCTCTCAGCTGCGGCATAGTGGCCAGGAGGTGCCTATTACTGAGCGCGATATTCCTTTTAAGATCGTTGTTGGCGTTATTTTAGCTTCGATGCTGCCCATCGGTGCTCTTTTATATCTCTTCGTTAATGTCACCGAGATCGCCCATCACACCACCACCCTGGTGCTGCTGAGTATTCTCTTCGTCCTGCTCATCGGATTGCTGGTGGCTTCGGTCTGCGGGTATATGGCGGGTCTGATCGGTGCCTCCAACTCCCCTATCTCGGGCGTCGGTATCATCGTGGTTTTGGCTGCTGCGCTGCTCATTAAGGCCGTAACCGGCGATGAGGCTGATAGTAATGCGCTCGCGCTGGTGGCCTATACGCTCTTTACATCCGCTGTGGTCTTTGGCATGGCTACGATTGCCAACGACAATTTGCAAGACCTCAAGACCGGCCAACTCGTCGGCGCTACCCCCTGGAAGCAGCAGGTAGCCCTAGTAATCGGTGTGCTGTTCGGCTCTTTGGTAATCCCCCTTGTGCTCGAGCTTATGCTCTCTGGCTTCGGCTTTGTGGGTATGGAAGGTGCGGGGGAGAATGCCCTCGCCGCACCCCAAGCTTCCCTCTTATCGTCGGTTGCCAACGGAATCTTAGGTAGCTCCCTTGACTGGTCACGGATCGGTCTGGGTGCCCTAATCGGTGTCGTTGTCATTATTATCGACGAGACTTTGCGGAAAACTACTCAGGCCCGCTATACCCTCCCCCCACTAGCTGTGGGTATGGGCATGTACCTCCCAATCGCCTTGACGCTGATTATTCCAATTGGCGCCTTCTTGGGTCGTGCTTATAACCACTGGGCCGATAAACAAAATAATCCTGAGTTCTCCAAACGCATGGGTACTCTTCTGGCCACGGGACTTATTGTGGGCGAATCCCTCTTTGGTGTCCTTAATGCGGGCATCATTGGCGCCACTGGCTCCGAGGAGCCTCTGGCCCTCTTCGACTTCGGCGAGGCCACCAAGCTCATCGGTATTATCGTCTTCGCTGGCCTTGTAGCGGGCTTGTACCGCCATGTAAAGATGCTCAGTTCGAAAGTTTAAAGCGATAAAAATCCCCCTCAAGAACACTGCGGGTACCTTGAGGGGGATTTTTTATGCCTGCGTCTTCTTTGTCATCCATAGGCTGCCCAGCGCAGCAAGGTTAAACCCGATCAAGACATCAATCGCGAGAATAACAGCAGCCTGCGATCCAGAGTTTCCAAGTGCTACCAGCGCAGCCGTGGGATAGTGTACTGGGAATAGCGCACTCAGTGCCATCCAGGTACTGTGAGTTTCGTTGATAGCGGCGAGATGCCAGGCCCAGCCCACCACAGCGATCTGCCCGACTGCTATAACCAGGCTCAGAATCTGGGCCACAACGTCGCTAAAGTGACGGGATAGCACCATCCCAGCCATCATTGATGCCAGGGAAACGAGGCCGAGGATGAGCGCGACCATCGCACTATCTCCCACGGAGGCTCCGGTCGTGAGAATATGGAACGAAATGGCTCCGACAAGAGAAATCAGAACTGTAGTTAAGGCCATTATCACCCTATGATTGCGGCTGGCAAGCGCGGAGCCGAGCAGGATGAGCGCTGCGATTAGAAAACCATACATGGGGGCTAGGGCTTTGGTAATACCCTGCTCCTCTGCCTGCTCAGTTCCTACTGGGGCAATAGGCATAGCGCGTTGTACGGCTCCTATGCGATCTTTGGTTAGATTGGCCATATCATTAATCCGAGCGGCCCCGCCCTTTAGCTGCTCGACTGCTTGGAGGGCTTCACCTGCCCCATTTTCTAACTGGACGAGCCCATCGGCTAATTCCTTGGAGCCCTTGGTGGCGGTATAGACGCCGTCATGATAGGCAAATCCTGGGGCAGCTAGCTGATTAGCTACCTCTCGCGATCCGTCGCGCAATTTTTCCAACTGACCTTTGAGAGCTGGGTCAATCTGGAAAGTCATGGCGCGCTCTCGAAGGTCTTTGAGGTTGCCTTTTAAAGCTATTACTTCAGGATCCTTCGAGTCCTCGATTTGGGCTAGATAGTTATCGAGGGCGCTAATGATTTGCCCGCGCACTACTTCAAAGCCGACCACCTGGTTCACGGCCTGTTCCACACCATTAGCAACGTCGGTGGCCCCAGCGCCAAGGCTACCGGTGGCATTTTGCAATTCCACCAAACCTTGGCTCAGCTGTTGGGAGCCTTCCCGTGCTCGGCGAATTGGATCCTCTATATCCGCGGTGGCGCCGTCAATCGCTGCGGTGGCATCGACGAGTTCTTTCGTGCCGCCTATCAGGAAGCCGGCCTGGGAGTTTGCTTCGCCTGCCGCTCGTCGGGCTTGGATAAGAGCCGAATCGTCGACGGCTTGCGGGGCTCCTGATTTTTCCTCACCCCGCGACCACGAATCAGCAGGGTCAATGCCCTGGAGGACGGTAAAGATCGCTCCGACCACGAGGGGGAGGCTTAAGAGGAGGATAGCGATAATACGCTGGAGGGTTTGTGAGATACGACGCTGGCTCATAGTTCTCTACGGTATCGGGGGCAGCGCAGGTGGTGGCTAAGGCACACCGTCCATCCTACTGAAAGATCTACTCAAGAATTATTTACGATCCACTGAGAACCCCCGAGTAACTCCCGCAAGATCCATCTATCAAGCTCTGTTACGTTCATTACACTTTAGAGTATTAAGGCGTGTGGGTCACTAGTAGTTTGATTCACAAAAATAGCGCACTAGCACGACCTTTAGGGCACTCTGGTAAGGTTTACACGGTTGGTAAATAGTCCCTTCAAGTTAATGAAAGCAGGCACCCTGATATAAGAGCACCGCACGGCCGATAGATGATGTGCTATACCGCAATCGTTTCTCTAGGTGGATGAATAATTGCGGCGACAGTGCGCTCGGCCGCGAGATCTTAGAAGGGGGTGTCAACTCCTTGGTACCTTGGTGTACCTTGGGGGTGAGATTTAAGCCTCGTGTCTTTAATTGTTATTCCACTACTGTCGGCGTTAGGCGTTGCCGCGGCACCTGTGTTGGTGAGGATACTCGACCGCCGTGCCGGCTGGCCGCTCGCTGCCCTTTTTATTGCGGCAGCAGCGCTTTTGGTACCGCACCTCGATGCCATCTTCTCCGGTAACGCCCTCGAATATAGTTATACTTGGATTCCCAATCTTTTGGGTTCCGGCATTGATATTAACCTAGCGTTGCGAGCTGATTCCCTTAGCGTTTTCTTCGCACTGCTTGCGCTGTGCATCGGTGCAGTCGTCTTCATTTATTCATCTGGATACCTTTCTAATGGTGAAGGCAACACCAGCTTCTACACCATCATGACAGCATTTATGACCTCGATCTTGCTGCTGGTATTCGCCAATGATGCGTTTGTGTTATTTATCGCTTGGGAATTAGTGTCCCTAGCCTCCTTCATGCTGATCGCCCGCTCCGGCGGCGCCGGTGGCGAGAAGGGCTCCCAGCGCACCCTGATTCTTACCTTTATCGGTGGGCTCACCCTGCTAGTAGCCATGGCCATCGCCGCAACTCAAGCCGGAACCACATCGATCTCAGGTATTTTGGCTTCTCCCTTCTGGGCGGAAAAGCCGACGATGACCATGGTATTGGCGGTGCTTATTGCGATTTCTGCTTTTACAAAATCCGCTCAGCTCCCCTTCCACTTCTGGCTTCCGGAAGCTATGGCCGCAGCTACTCCTGTTTCGGCATTTCTTCACGCGGCGGCTGTGGTTAAGGCCGGCATTTACGTTCTGATGCGTTTTTCTGCGGTATTCCATGAGGTTCTTATGTGGAATTATCTGCTCATTATCGTCGGTATGACCACGGCCGTTGTGTCCTCGTTCTTTGCTATTCAAAAGACGGACCTGAAGAAGCTTACGGCCTATTCCACGGTCTCCCACCTCGGCTGGATTGTAGCCACAATCGGTGTAGGTACACCCTTTGCTTTGGCTGCGGCTTTGGTGCACACCTTGGCGCACGCGCTGTTCAAGTCTTCCCTCTTTATGCTCATTGGCGTGGTAGACCACCAGACGGGAACCCGCGATTCCCAGCGTCTCGGCTCCTGTTGGCGCAATCTGCCCTTTACATTCACCTCAGTGGTGATTGCTGCGAGCTCCATGGCTGCTCTTCCTCCGACCTTCGGCTTTATCTCAAAAGAAGGCATGTTGGCAGCCTTTGAAGAAGCACCCTTTGCAAACTGGGGAGTCGTACTGCTTCTCATCGCTGCCGCCATCGGCGCATTCTTCACCTTTACTTATTCCGCACGCATTGTCTTCGATGGCTTCATCGATGGCGAGCGAGATATGAGCGCGGTCAAAGAAGCAAAGCTTTCCCTATGGCTACCAGCGGCTCTCCCCGGCCTGCTCTCTCTACCTCTCGTAGTAGTCGTAGCAGCTCTCGATCGTCCGATCGCCGCCGCGGTAGGTACTATTAGCACCGCCCCTGACCTGCATTTAAGCCTGTGGCACGGGATTAATATCCCGCTGATCATCTCCATCGTGGTTCTAGTGGCGAGCTTCATCGGCGTGTACTACCGTCACGCAATCTGGGCGCTTATGACGCACCGCGAAAGCCTGCCATTTAGCGGCAATGATCTGCTGCAACGATTTAATCAAGGGGCCAGCACCGTGGGCAAAATCTTTGGCACCATGGCTGATCGTCTCTCCCCGGCGCGGCATTTGGCCTATGTCTTTGGCCTCATCATTCTCTTGGGCTCGGCAGTAACGATTCAGGGACTCATCAATGGCGGTATCGATTCGGTGGCTCTTCGTCCTCGTATTGAGGGCACCGATTCGCTGATTGATCTCATACCTTTGTTCATTATTGCCCTCAGCTTACTGGGATTGGTGCGGACCCGCCTGCGTCTTACTGCGGTCCTCCTCGTGGGTACCGCCGGTATTGGTGTGACCTTCCAGATGCTCATGCTTGGTGCCCCAGATGTGGCTCTTACCCAGTTCCTAGTTGAGGCACTGACCATTGTGATCATGATGTTGGTTATCCGGCAGCAGCCGGATAAATTCCATCCAACGAAGAAGCGTCGGCAAGTATTCGGAGCCCCCATTGCTATCGCCATGGGCATCATGACCTTCTTGGGTTCCTATATGCTTTTGGGCCGGCACGAGCGCAGCGAAATCGGCCTCTGGTATCTCAACGAAGCTCCCGGGATCACCGGCGGCGATAATGTTGTCAATACCATCTTGGTGGAGTTCCGTGCTCTCGATACCTTAGGAGAACTATCGGTATTAGGCATGGCTGCGGTTGTAATCGCCGCAGTTGTGACGTCGATGCCGCGCTACCCCTTCTACCCCGGTACCCACCCTGCGCCTTTCCGCCAGGCAACCGTGAACTCCATTCCACTGCGCACCCTACTGAAGGTTTTGGTTCCGGTGCTCTTGATCGTGAGTGTGCTCATTTTCTGGCGCGGACACAACCAACCTGGTGGTGGCTTTATTGCTGCCTTAGTGGCTGGCTGTGCCATGATGCTCATCTATATCAGCTATGCCCACGATCACCGTATTTTCCCTGTAGCTATGCCTGTGTATCTCACCGCATCGGGTGTGATTACCGCGGTTGTGGCAGGCTTTATTGGCCTTAGCCATGGTTCTTTCCTCTACGCCATTCACGGCCATATCGGCGATCAGCACCTCACCACGGCGCTCATTTTCGACGTCGGAGTGTACCTTGCGGTGATCGGCATGCTGTCTATGGCTATTAATGCCCTGGGAGGCTATTTGCGCCCGGGCATGGAATACCAAGAATTGAATTTCACGCGTGAGAAATCCCCTCTCTGGCAGCCCATGAAGGTTCCAGATTCCTTCCGTGATTTCGATCCTGAAGATCGCCACGCTGAAGAGGCTCCGGAACAGCACCGTATCGAAGAAGCAGCGCGCCGGGAGGCGGCTGCCTTGCAAGCTGATACGGATATGCACCAGGATGCCATTAACCAAGACGCCATCAACTCGGAAGAAGGGAAGCAGTAGTGATTCTCTCAGCTACCATCGCCATCCTTGCCGCAGGTGGTGTCTACCTGGTCCTGCAGCGCGGCATGTTGCGCATCATTTTGGGCATGACGCTTTTTAGCCATGCCACTAACCTGCTCATCGTCTCGGCTGGCGTGACTGCGTGGCGCGGGGAACCATTCCCGTCGATCACCGATCTCAGCGCCGCCGCTGACCCTCTCCCCCAGGCTTTTGTGCTCACGGCTATCGTGATCGCCATGGCCACCACCACCTTCATGCTCACTCTTGCTGGCGTGGGCCGCACGGATGATACCGAGGCCGAGATGATTAGCGACGAGGATTCGCCGCTGCAAACTCTCGGTCGTTCCACGACCACCGCTGAGGTGGCCGCCCACGAGGCGCATCAGGCAACTCGCCGCCGCGCCCCTTATCGCAGCCCCAAGAGCGCGAAGGGAGAAGATTTTTAATGGAATACGCGTATACTCTCCCACTCTTTGTGGGTATCCCCCTATTATTCGTCGGTCTGGCCGCGGTTATCCCGTGGCGCTTAGTCCGCGATGCTCTTATGCTCATCGTGCCTGTGGGCACCGGCCTAGCCGGATTGTGGCTTTATGCGCTGACCGCTAGCCACGGCGTGATCGCGCATTCTGTGGGCCTTTATATTGGCGGCGTAGCCATCCCATTTGTGGGTGATCAATTCTCTGCCCTGATGATTGTCACCACCTCCATTGTGGCGTTTGTAGCCAACTGGTTCTCGATTGTGGTTGGTGAAACTCGGGCTCGATTCTTTAATGCACTGTCTCTCATGCTGCTCACAGGAGTGATGGGTGCCCTTTTGACCGCAGATCTCTTCAACTTCTTCGTGTTCATCGAAGTCATGCTGCTGCCCTCCTATGGTCTGCTCGCCATGACTGGCACCTGGGCGCGCCTGTCAGCGGGGCGCACATTCGTCCTAGTGAACTTAGCAACCTCTACCATCCTGCTCGCCGGCGTGGCAGTGGTTTATGGCGTTGTGGGCACAGTCAATATAGCCGCCCTCCGTGGTGTGGCAGCCGGTCATGGTCCTGCCACCGTAGCCATGGGTATCGTTGTCATCGCTTTGGTGGTCAAGGCTGGTATCTTCCCTGTTCACACATGGTTGCCGCGTACCTATCCCGCTACCTCTGCGGGTGTGATGGCCCTCTTCTCCGGTCTGCATACCAAGGTGGCTGTCTATGCCCTCTTCCGGATATATACCGTGATCTTCGATCTCGATCAGCGTTGGGCCACTCTCATCATTGTGGTCGCTGTTGCCAGCATGGTGGTGGGTTCCTTCTCTGGTTTGGCGGAGAATACCATGCGCCGAGTGCTGTCCTATCAGATGGTTAATGGAATGCCTTTTATCTTGGTCACTCTCGCCTTTAGCGCTGGCCAAGCACGCATAGCCCTTGCTGCGGGCATTCTGTATATGGTGCACCATATGATCACTTTGGGCTCGCTGATTTTGACTGCAGGAGCTATTGAGGAAACGTATGGCAATAACTCCTTGCGCAAGCTCTCTGGCATTATGCACCGCGATCCACTGGTGGCCGCGGTCTTCGCAGCAGGCGCGTTTTCGGTTGTTGGCTTCCCTCCTTTCTCCGGTTTGTGGGGCAAACTCTATATCATGATCGCTGTGGCTCAAGCTGGTTCGGTTGCCGCATGGATCGTTCTCGCGGTGATGGTGATCGCCTCCTTCGCTGCTTTCCTGGCCATGCTGCGCGTGTGGCGCAAGGTCTTTTGGGGTGGGGTTATGAATAAATCCCGTATTCCTTCAACGTTGCGCGTACCTTTTAGGCGTATTGCTCCTGCGATGTCGATGATGGTGATCTCCTTGGCCATGTTCATTTTCGCCGGCCCTCTCGTGGGCGCGATCCACGATGCGGCCGCGCAACTTCTCGATACTGAGGCTTATGCCCAGGCGGTACTGATCAGCGATAAGGGTGCCCCGGTTGCGGTCGCCTCCGATTCCTTTATGCAGGCAGGACGGTAAAGATATGAATGCTTTTATTTATATTCCGTGGCTATTATGGCAGCTGGTGCTGGCCACTTCGGTGGTGATTTGGGATACCCTGACTGGAAGTAAAAAGGTAGATCCCTGCGTGGTCTATTATCCGTTGCGGGTCACGAAGGACTGGGAAATTACGGCCTTTGCCTGCTCCATCACGATCACTCCCGCAACGATGAGTATCACGCTAATCGACGAAGATCCCGACCAAGTAACCGGCCCCCGTCACCTCATGGTGCACGCCGTTTATGGCTCGGATCCTCGCGCCGTTTTGCGCGATCTCGCTCATATGGAGGAGAAGCTGTCACCGAAGGTGAAGAATCTTCCCCTCGATCTTGAATCCGCCGAGGTGGAATATCCCGCCCCCGTCCCCGTAAAGCAGGTGTAACTCACCGATGTTTTTCTATCTCGCTGTTGCTTCCTCCGTCCTTATGATTCTTTCCATCATGGTTGCGCTGGTGGCTATGTTGAGCACCGCCAACGAGTTCTCTCGCGCGGTGATCTCCGATGTGGTCTTCTATGGAATGATCGGGCTTTACTTGGTGTGGACGATGTTCCATGACACCCAGATCGCCTATGAAGTAGTAATGCTGGCCGCCCTTGCTGGCGGTGTTCTCCCCACGATGTCTGTGGCTCGTATTATCGCAAAGGGGCGTCGTTAAACCATGATTATTGAAACTATTGCCGGCATCTTGGTGCTCATCTCAGGGCTCTTAATGTTTATCACTGCCGTTGCTCTCTGGCGCAAGCGCTACGACCCCATGACTGCTGCCAACCTTTTTTCCACTGGAATTAATATTGGTCTCCCGCTCTTGATCATTGCGAAACTGTTGGTGAATTTCTACCGTGAAGGTTTTGTTTTCGGCGATCTTGTCCGTGGGATCCTAGCTATTATTGCCATCCTAGTTGTGGTGGCGGTGGGCTCCTTCATTATGGGCCGTAGCTTATATCAAACTGCCACCGAAGATTCATAGTAATCGTCCACCATGACCCGCCTCAGCTATATGGGGCGGGTTTTTCTTGTCATCCCTTAATCATACGGGAGCTGACAATCCGCCACACAGGATCGCAAGGGGAAGCAACTATGGAGAGACTCTCATCCTGGCGACTACCTTCTGATTATGCGGGCATTTTTCTGTTATTACCACTAGGTTTATACGCAGCTTGCGTAGCAATTTGGCCTACCGATCTCCGCATGAGGCCCTGATCCCCCCCCGTTACCTTAGGGAGTCGCTGCCGTTCCTATCCGCTTAAGCGACGGAAGAAAACCTCTCGAGGCTTTTGACACCCTCTCCCTTATGGTGGAGCTTAGGGCCGACGATCCAGCGCGTCTGATATACCGGCTCCTTTTATCTCCAGCATCACGGTGCCCTCACGGCCTAGCGCGTCTACACCCTCAACGTCTGGGACTATCCAAGAATACTCACAAATCTGAAAGCAGGGTTCTTTTATGGCTGCGGCGCTTATCCTTTATTTGTATTGCATACAACCTTCTTTTCAGTGATGCTCACCAAATACGTCCACTACGGGTCCGCCCTCTTTCGGCCTTTCACTTCTGCTTGTTTCATGTAAAAGTGAAGGGCACTAATTCTCTCTATGGAACAGGCTGAAATCCTCAAATATTCTTCGCCTACCAGAATTAAATAATAGGTCTACCCTCCTCCTGTATAGCACGACGCAGACTCATTCTTTACGTATCCTCATCAGACTTGTGGAATACCAGGGGTGCAGAGCTTTTCGTGCCAAGCTGCGTTCTACGACTCCTCTACTTTTCTACGATCTCGTGAGAATAGCAGCTTCTACTGTTATTAAGTGTCCTCTCTCTCGGCATCTAATAGCCCACCTGCCACAGTGTTAGAATTAATATTATGACCACCCCAGCTCCCACCGATGAGGAGATTACCGATCTCGCTCTGCAAGCTGGCCGGGGAGATCGGGAAGCGCTAAATTCCTTTATCAAAGCCACCCAAGGCGATATTTGGGAACTCCTCGCGCATCTGGGAGGCCGAGAAAACGCCGATGATCTCACCCAAGAGACCTATCTTCGAGTAATGGGGGCGCTACCCCGCTTTGCAGCTAGGTCCTCAGCTCGGACGTGGTTACTTTCCCTGGCTAGGCGGGTGTGGATCGATAGTATTCGGCATGAGACTTCACGGCCCATATCTGCAGATACCAGCCCTGAGCATGTCCACCCTAGACCTCCTAGTGATTGGTCAGAGTGGGTTGATACCCGTCTTCTTATAGAACAACTGCCAGCTGAGCGCAGGGAGGCGCTCATACTTACCCAAGTCTTGGGCTATTCCTATGAAGAGGCAGCTCATATTACCGGCGTACGCATTGGCACCATCCGTTCTCGGGTGGCTCGAGCACGCGCGGATATGATTCAAGCAGCTGGTCGGGGGTGCGTAAAGGAGTGGGGAACATAGACGAAAACCGGTGCGCACCACAAGCTACGCACCGGTTGTGATCTTGAGCGATTATTTCACTGGTTACTTCAGCGATTATTTCTTGGTAGCGAAGAGCTCGCGTACTCGCTTACCTAATTGCGGATCTACTTGCTCCCAGTACCAGTAGCAGCGCTTTTCAGTCTCAGCAGAGACTCCCACCATGGCATTGGTGATATTATCTGCTAACCGCTCCTTAGCGTTATCGTCCATGACATCGCGGTATAACGTGCGCGCCTGGATAAAATCATCGTCGTCTTTATGGGCCACGTAGGCGGCACGAACCAGATCTGTGCCATGAGGATCAGGGTTGATAAAGAGATCCTCTGCCTGGCCTAAGCTCTCACCACTTGCCGAGGTTTTTCCATCATCGAGATAGCCTGCGCCCTTATCGAAACGGTTGGGACTATACACTGGGGCTCCAGCAGGGTTGAACTGATATTCCATCGGACCCTGGTGGGTGTAGGTATTAACAGGCTTAAGGGGCTGGTTCACCGGAAGTTGACGGTAATTTGGTCCAATGCGATAGCGCTGGGCATCAGCATAAGCAAAAGCACGGGCCATCAGCATCCGATCAGGGCTTAAGCCAATACCTGGAACGAGGTTGCCTGGATCGAGAGCAAGTTGCTCAATCTGGGCAAAGTAGTTCTGGGGATTCTTATTCAGCACGAAATAGCCGACATCGATCAGCGGATAATCCTTATGCGACCACACCTTAGTGAGATCGAAGGGGTTGAAACGGTAGGTCTCCGCATCTTCGAAGGGCATAATCTGCACCTTGACATCCCAGATCGGGTAGTCGCCGCGATCGATCGCTTGGAAGAGATCCTCGCGGTGGAGATCGGGATCGGTTCCCGCCTTCTCGGTGGCCTCAGCATCGGTGAAGGTCTGCCAGCCTTGACGAGTTTTGAAGTGGTATTTCACCCACACTGGGGTGCCCTCATCGTTGATCCACTGGAAGGTATGAGAACCAAAACCGTCCTGGTGGCGGGTGGAGGTTGGAGTACCGCGATCACCCATAAGATAGGTGACTTGGTGAGCCGATTCTGGGGTGCGAGTCCAGAAATCCCACTGTGCATCTGGGGAACGCAGACCATCTGCGGTCATGCGCTTCTGGGAGTGAATAAAATCAGGGAATTTAATGCCGTCACGGATAAAGAAAACGGGGGTGTTATTGCCTACGATATCGTAGTTGCCGTCTTCGGTATAGAAGCGCAAGGCGAAGCCGTGGACATCACGCCAGGTATCGGGAGAACCTTGTTCACCGGCGACGGTGGAGAAACGACCCACCATGGGAGTGACGGTTCCAGGCTGGAAGAGCTTGGCTTTCGTGTACTGAGACACGTCGTGGGTGATATGGAGTTCACCGAAAGCTCCGTGACCTTTGGCGTGGGGGTTGCGCTCTGGAACGCGCTCACGGTTGAAGTGGGCGAGCTTTTCAATAAGGTGATAGTCGTTGAGCACGCTGGCCCCTTGTGGGCCTTGGGTAATGGAAGCGTTTTCGGAAGCAACGGGGCGTCCACCCAGTTGGGTAGTAGGTCCGGTTGGTTCTGGGCGCTTGCCCTTGCCGAGGATATCGTCGGTAGTCACATGAACTCCTTTATAAGAAACTGTGAGCCTTTTCTAAGTGTAATCTTCAGCCCCAAGATACATTAAAAAGAAAATCCTTGCAAGGAAATCTCTTTTAATAGAGAATCGCTATTTTCGCAGTTAGCTTAGGCTTTCTTCACGCCCAGAATAGCGAAAACCCCACTCCCTCCATCGAGGAAATGGGGCTTATTCGGCAGTTTCTAGCGGATCCTAACCAACCAGCAGCTCTGCAATTTGGACGGTGTTCAGAGCCGCACCCTTACGCAAATTATCACCAGAGACCACAAAGATCAGACCCCTATTATCCGCTACCGTCTGATCTTGGCGGATGCGGCCTACTAAGGAATCATCCTTTCCAGCAGCCGCCAGAGGAGTCGGCACATCCACCACAGCCACGCCAGGGGCGTCCTCCAGGAGAGCCTTAGCCTCGCCCGGGGTGATGGGCTTTTCAAATTCCGCATGAACGGTCATGGTGTGACCGGTGAATACCGGAACCCGCACGCAGGTACCAGACACCAAGAGATCGGGTAGTCCTAAGATCTTGCGCGACTCATTGCGTAATTTCTGTTCCTCATCAGTTTCGAAAGAGCCATCGTCGACAAGATTGCCAGCAAGGGGAACCACATTATAAGCAATCGGGGCCATATAAGGGCCCAGTTCCTCGAGATCGGTGGCGGATCCATCATGAACCAAATCGCGGGCCTTTTCCCCCACTTTTTCCACCTGCTGTACTAGAGTTTCCACCCCGGCCAGACCAGAGCCAGAGACCGCTTGATAGGAAGAAACGTGCATTTTCTGCAACTGAGCAGCATCGCTGAGTGCCTTGAGCACGGGAATGATCGCCATAGTGGTGCAATTGGGATTGGCGATAATCCCCTTGGGCAGATTCTGCGTTTCCTGCGGGTTGGCCTCGCTCACAATAAGGGGAACCTCAGGATCTTTGCGCCATGCTGAGGAGTTATCTACTACCTTGACGCCTGCAGAGGCGAACATAGGGGCAAATTTCAGCGACGTCGATCCACCAGCCGAGAAGAGGGCGATATCGATATCGCTCAATTTCTCGGGAGTGACCTCAGCGAGGTTCTCCACCACAATATCCTCTCCGCGAAATTTTAAGGTCGTTCCCGCGGATCGCTCTGAAGCGAAGAACCGCACCTTCTCGGCGGGGAAATTCCGCTCTTCTAAGAGAGCGCGCATAACGCGCCCAACTTGGCCGGTCGCTCCAACTACTGCAATGGTGGTCATCATTATCTTTCTCCTCCCTCGATCTACCTGAGCGTTGCAGCTTGTGGTCTATTCACGAGGATTATCGTATTCGACATGGTCGGTTTGGTCGTGGGGGTTAACGGCCGGTACCAGCATAAACGGTGGCAACTTCTCCACCGCCCAATTCGAAGGCTGCGTGCAGTGCCTTTACTGCAGCAGGCACATCCTGCTCACGCAACAATACCGAAATACGAATTTCGGAGGTAGAGATCAGCTCGATGTTAATGCCCGCATCGCGCAGCGCCTCGCAATATGTGGCCGTAACCCCAGGGTGGGACTTCATTCCCGCACCCACCAGGGATACTTTGCCAATTTGGTCATCGTAGAGCACATTTTGGCAGGTTCCACTGCCTTGGAGTTTAAAGAGTAATTCCATGGCTCGAGGCCCATCGGCACGCGGGCAGGTGAAGGTGATATCGGTGCGATTATCCTCGAGGGAGGAGATATTCTGAATCACCATATCGATATTAATTTCAGCGTCGGCAAGCACGCGGAAGATCTTGGCAGCCTCACCAGGGTTATCGGGGATGCCGAGAACTGAGATCTTGGCTTCGGAACTATCGGTGGCAACGCCCACCAGCACTGCTTCTTCCACAGGAATATCCTCCATAGAGCCCGTCACTAAAGTGCCAGGATCATTGCTATACGACGAACGAACACGAATCGGAACATTAAAAGCGCGCGCATACTCCACGCTACGCAAGACCAAGATCTTCGAACCAGAGGCGGCCAGCTCCAGCATTTCTTCGAAACTTAAAGTTTCCAACTTCTGCGCATCGGGAACAATACGGGGGTCTGCGGTATATACCCCATCAACATCGGAGTAAATTTCGCAGACATCAGCATTGAGCGCCGCCGCGAGCGCAACCGCTGTGGTATCCGAACCGCCGCGACCAAGCGTGGTCACATCGCGCGTCTCGCGGTTAACCCCCTGGAAGCCCGCCACGAGGCAGATCTGTCCCGCATCCAAAGCATCGCGCACTCGGCCTGGAGTGACGTCAACAATGCGGGCATTGCCGTGGCGTTCGGTGGTTAATACTCCCGCTTGAGAGCCAGTAAAAGATTGTGCCTGGGCCCCAAAGGAAGCGATAGCCATAGCCACAAGGGAATTGGAAATACGTTCCCCGGCCGTGAGTAACATATCCATTTCGCGAGCCGGCGGGACAGGGTTAATTTGAGCGGCTAGATCGAGTAATTCATCGGTGGTATCGCCCATCGCTGAGCAAACGACAACCACATCGTGACCCTGTTTCTTCGTGGCCACGATCCTTTCGGCCACTCGCCGGATCCGCTCCGCCGTTTCCAGCGACGATCCCCCATATTTTTGTACGATTAACGCCACGGGCTGAAGCCCTTCCTGAAGCCCGTGGAAGAGATACTCTCCTCTTGTAGATATCTCCTTTGTCAGCTGCGCCGTGAGGGTCTCCCACTGCCACAACCTCTCAAGAGAGATGGTGTCATCATATCCAAGAAGAGAAAATTCGCGGGCTTCCTCGACTCATTTCTTTCGGATTATCGGTTTCTAAGCATACTAGCGTGTCCGCCGTTGCGATAGCTATTTTCTTTTAACGCAGCGCTAATCTAAATGGTGATGAATAATAATATCCTCGCGGTCTTCTTCGCGGCACTCGCAGCCCTCATCATTGCGTGGGGCACCGTGGTTCGGCACAATATCGCCGAGCGCGCCCCGGCCGACGGTACCCTGCAAGGCTCGCCGGTGATAACTGCTATTAAACGCCCCCTCTGGTGGTTCGCCTGTGGCACCGCTTTCGCAGGATATTCCTTCCAAGTTGTCGCACTCAGTTACGGCTCCTTGCTCATCGTCCAACCCATCCTGGCACTCTCACTCATGTTCACCATGCCCATGACTGCCTACTATCACAAACGCCCCTTATACGCCGACGAAATTGGATGGGCAGCTGTCCTTACTATTGCGGTAGCTGTACTCGTCATTTTGGGCAACCCCGAACCAGGTGATCCCAGACCCGTAGCGTGGGTGTGGGCACTAGCGCTCAGCCTCGGCATCATTGTTTCCCTCACCATTGACCGCGCCACGCGGCACGCCCCCCGCAATATTCGCGGGCTCTTTCTGGGAGTGATTGTAGGCATTATCTACGGATTTATTGCCGTTCTCTCTAAAGCTACTGTCGATGTCTACCAGCACGAGGGATCGAGCGGACTGCTAACCCACTGGGTTTTCTGGTTCTTAATTCTCGGCAGCATTATTGGCACAATAGTCCAGCAATATGCCTTCAATACCGGTGCTTTGAAACTCTCGCTCCCCGCCATGACCACAGTGGAACCAATCATCGCCTTTATCTTAAGCTATGTCATTCTGGGGGAGCAGTTCCACGTCCACGGATTCAATTGGATTATCATGGCGCTCGCCCTCATCGCGATGGTCACCTCCACCTTCGCACTCTCGGCGCGGGGCAATACCTAAATACCCCTCACACAGCCCAGACCTACACGGCTTAGATACGCATGGCTTGCATGAATTGGCCCACCATTAAATAGCCCAGGGGAAAACCTCCAGCATATAGCTAGAAAAAGCTACACCCGCGAGGACCCATAGGCTCAGTAGACTGAGCGATACCGCTGGTGAAAGCTTCTGCTCTGCACGAATAACTAGCGGAATAAAAAGCAGCAGCGCGGGTAGGAGCAAACGGGGACGAGAATGCATGATGCCATCTGAGAGAACCACATTAAAGACCAACGCAGTGGAGAAAAGCCACACCGGCCACGGGGCTCGTCTGAACCCATAGATCACCGCAATCAGGGCACCGACAATACTGATGACGGACAGAATATAGCCTAAATTATGGTCACTGATGATCACCTTCCCTACCCATGTCAGCGTGGCGTGGCCGAAGTCGAAGGCTGAATTCCACCCCTTCTTCTGCAAGCCGAAATAGCCACCTATATCGTGGGTATACGACGAGGCCCAGCTGATATACCCCACCAATGGCAGCGCCGATATACCTACCGCTATCCAGGCACGCACAGAGCTACGAGCCTGGATAAGCACTACGATGATCAAAGCGGCCACAGCATCAATGCTCGTGAGCCTAAAGCAGCCCGCAACGGCAATAAGAAGCCCACCTGCAAGATAATCTCTGCGGTTGAGAAAAATGAGGGCCCAGATAATCGCCGCGAGAAAAGGAGCTTCGGTATAAACCATATGGAAAGTCACGGACATGGGGGCACCAAGAAAGAAAATGGCCACCCACCTGGCGCTGCGCGATGTTGCTCCCATAGCCGTGGCAAGTGTGATGAGCCCAGCGCTGAGAATCACGGTGGCAATAAATGTAATACTCAACCCAATGGTCACTACGCCTAATCCCGTTATCTCGCTTCCCCAGCGCATCAATAAGGGCAGGCCGGGGAAGAAAGCAAGACGAGTCTCATAGATCTGAGGGTCAGCCTCCCCCATGTGAGTGGCGGCGAAATAGCCATACCGAGCGATATCCATATAGTGCCGAGCATCCCAATCAATGCGATGCATCGCAGTGGAGTCGAAGGCTTTCAGGAATGCGAAAAGTGCCGAGTACCCCTGTTTGAGGCTGTGAGCCCACGAAAAGATCCACATGCTACTGAGATGTATGACAAGTGCCATCGCACTCAGGACAGTGGCGGGAAGCCACAAAGTTTTTATCCGCGGTGGGATGCGCACCATATTCTTTCCTTGGGGTCGGGCTATAAGCAAGAGGCTCGGAAGGCTCATCAGTAAAGAACTGTAGCCTATCCATCTGATATCACCACGCCATCGGTTGCGCCTGACCTCAACCATCTCACTAACCAAGCTGAGAATTACCCTCAGCCCCCTCATGGTTGTCCAATGACTGCCGTCCGATTCCTCCACCATGGCACCGCCACTACCGTGGCCACATAGTCTGTGGTTGATGTGGCCACCACTGGAAGAAATGACGTGCTGGTATAGCGGTGGTCAAGCGGTAGCCGCTAGAATGAGTAGTTGTGAATAAATCTGAGGTGATCGTCGAGGTGGAGCGCCCGAAAAAGCGACGTCATCGTCGGTATTCTCAGAAGAAATCCCAGCCGCGTCCGCAGCCCACTGAGGCCGAGTTAGCAGAACGCGAGCGCAAAAAAGCAGAGCGTGAACGCGAGCGCAATGAACTCATAGCTCGCACACCCTATATAGCGGTGAGCATTCAGACAACAGGGATACACCCTAAAACAGCTCATATCGTCTCTATCGATGCCTTAGTTCTAGATTCCTCTGGCCATATAGCCGAAGAATTCCATGCAGTAGTCAATCCCGGTGGCGATCCAGGTCCTCGCCATTTACATGGTCTAACCGCAGCGGATATTGCAGGGAATAGGCCCTTTTCCGGGGTTCTGAAGACACTCGATAAGCTCATCGATGGCCGCACCTTAATTGTGCACAATGCTCCCTATGTTTGGGGGTTCCTCTACGAAGAGGCTCGGCGCGCTATGGCTCATGCCGCTCGGCGCAACCGTAGCCGCACATCGAAGCGCGGGAAGCGCCGGCAGCGCGTGGGACATATCCCCCGCCCCATCGCTATCGCCGATACCCTTGCTGGGGCACGTCGGAAAGCACTCGTTATTCCTGATCCGCGGCTCCGCGCAGTAGCTCATATTGCAGGTATCGCGAGTTCACCCGCAGCTGCTAGCACCGAACGCGCCCATCTCAATGAGATGACCACGAGCCGTGAATTAACGCACTTAGTCGTCAAGCTTTACCACGCCGGCTATTTTATTCTCCGCGACCCTGCCCACTTGTGTGCGGACGAATTTGGATTGCAGCGCTCCACCATTCGCGTAGACGCCGCTGAGCAACCAGCTGAGATAGAGAACCCGGGTGTTTATACCCCCCATCGTGGGCTCCAAGCTGGAATGGAGTTCTCTGTTGCCCCAGAGACCACGATCGATCCCGATCTCATTATCGAGACTGGTTTGGGTCTAGGCATGAAATATTCCGAGAAGATTACCCGCACCGCCTCGTTCCTCGTGTGTAATCTTCGTGAAGGCTTCAATGGAAAATCGATGCACGCCACCCGCAAAGCTATCCCGCTCCTTGGTGATGAAGAATTTATGCACCTGGCGCACGACGTGCACCGAGCGCAAAACGGAGACTAGGATAAAGCACCATGAAACTACCTCAAGCGTGTGTGCAGGCGCAGACTCTGGTGGCTACGAAAATAGCAGGACTGGCTACCTATTTATCGCGGGCCACAGGGCGCGGCTCCGGGGGCATGATTGGTGGCCTTGTTGCAGAGAAAATCGACCCAGATATTATGCGCCACCTCTCCGGCGAGCGACCTGTGGCTATTATCACCGGCACCAACGGCAAATCCACCACCACGAGGATGTTGGCTACCGCTTTGCGCACCCGGTACCAGGTGGCAACTAATGACGGTGGCGATAATATGGACGCTGGTATTATCTCAGCGCTCCTCGCCGGCACAGCTGCGAGCCATATAGTCCTCGAGGTGGATGAACTCCACGTGCCAAAAGTTGTTGACAGGCTCCAGCCCGAATGTTTGATCGTGCTTAATTTATCGCGAGATCAGCTTGACCGTGTTGGTGAGATCAATAAGGTCGAGCGAGCCTTACGCGAAAGCGTGGCAGCCCACCCTGAGATGACGGTGATAGCCAATTGCGATGATGTTCTGGTTTCTTCGATCGGCCTAGCAGCCCAGCGCGTGGTGTGGGTGTCGGCGGGTAGTAGCTGGCAGGGCGATTCTCTCTCCTGCCCCCGCACTGGTGGTCATATCGTCCACGAAGGTACACACTGGCACGCTGCCAAACCCCTTCCTGACGGCTCCACTTTTAGCCGCCACGAACCGGAGTGGTCGGTAGACCCGCACGCACTCATCTGCCCCGATGGCCATAAATCTTTGCACCTCAGCCTGCCTGGCATGGCTAACCGCGGAAATGCAGCCCAGGCCATCGCCGCCGCTACCACTATTTTTGATATACCCCTCAACGAGGCCATCGCTGCGGTGGAGACAGTCGACGATGTTGCTGGGCGCTACTCCACCATTGATATTGGAAGCCACAAAGTCCATCTTCTTCTCGCTAAGAATCCTGCTGGATGGCAGGAGGCGATGAATATGGTTGATCGCAGCGCCGCTGGGTTGGTGATAGCGGTCAATGGTCAGGTCGCCGATGGAGAAGATCTTTCCTGGCTCTGGGATGTGCGCTTCGAGGACTTTGGAGACGTGGTTGTGAAGGCCTCTGGTGAACGTGGCACCGATCTCGCGGTCCGGCTAACCTATGCCGAGATTGATCACGAGCTCATCCACGATATGCTGCACGCTGTGCAATCATGTCCCCCAGGCCGGGTTGAGGTCCTAGCTAATTACACTGCCTTCCGCGATCTGAAGAAAGCGTTACTCCATGTCTAAACTCAGCATCGGTCTCATTTTGCCTGACGTCCTGGGCACCTACGGCGATAACGGTAATGCCCTGATTGTGCAACAACGCGCCCGGATGCGCGGGATCGACGCCGAAATCGTCAGCATTCACTTGGGGGAGAAAATCCCCGAAAGCCTCGATATTTACTGCCTCGGAGGAGGTGAAGACACCGCCCAGATTCTTGCCGCCGAGCATATCAATAACGATCGCGGCCTCCACCGCGCAGTGGATTCTGGCGCCCAGGTACTCGCCGTGTGTGCCGGCTTCCAAGTTTTAGGTGAAAAATTTCGAGCCGCCGATAAAGAAATAATCGGAGCTGCGCTAATCGACGCCAGCACCACCGCCTTGCCCCAGCGCGCCATCGGCGAGATACGCTCCACGGCCACTATTCCTGGCGTTGATGAGCCACTGACTGGATTCGAAAACCATATGGGTAAGACTGTCCTCGGCCCCGACGCCCGCCCGCTCGCTACTATAAAGCGCGGTGTAGGAAATGATGGCACGGTTGAGGGAGCTATCCAAGGCTCTGTGATCGCTACCTATATGCACGGACCTGTGCTCGCTCGAAACCCACGCCTCGCGGATCTCTTACTGAGCAAAGCTGTGGGATTTGACCTCGAGCCTTTAGATATTCCTGTGGTTGAGCGTCTCCGTAAAGAACGACTCAGCGTTTAAGCTCTAGCCCAACCGTAGTCGGCCCGTCAGTGCCCTCGAGAGGGTGAGCTCGTCAACAAATTCAAGATCTCCCCCCAGCGGCATACCTGAGGCCAGTCGGGAGATAATAAGATCGGGAAAATCCTTCAGCAGTCTGAGCAGATACGCTGCGGTTGCTTCCCCTTCAGTATTGGGGTCGGTGGCTAGGATAACTTCGTGAATTGTTGGGGGTTGCGCTGATTCATCTTTGTCGGGCAAAACCCCACCGATGCGCTGTAGGAGCTCGGTGACGGTCAGGTCCTTAGGCCCAATACTATTGATGGGATCCAGCGAGCCCCCTAGGACATGGTAGCGGCCATTGAATTCACCGGTGCGCTCGAGCACCTGAATATCTTTTGGTTCCTCAACCACACAAATCAGACCGGTGTCGCGGCGCTCACTTGCGCAGATTCGACAGACTTCATCAGCGGAGATATTGCAGCAAATACGGCAAAAACTCACCCCGTCGCGTACCGCACCAAGGGCATTTTGGAGCCTCGTGATATCAGCGGGTTCGACGTGGAGAAGATAAAAGGCAATCCGTTGGGCACTCTTCGGGCCAATACCAGGCAGCCGCGAGAGCTCGTCGATGAGGTCTTGAACCGGTCCTTCAAACATAACTACGTCAGTCTAACGCACCCGCCCCTTGAGCAAGGAACGGGTGCGTTGATCTGGTGTCTTAGAAGAGGCCACCCATGCCATCAAGGCCCTGGTTAAGTGGGCCCATCTTCTCCTCAGCAATGGTGGCGAGCTTGGTATGCGCGTTATTAAAAGCACCGATGATCAGATCTTGCAGTGTATCAATATCGTCGGCATCGACGACCTCGGGATTGATCTCCAGAGCCTTGAGCTTGCCGGTGCCGTCGATGGTGGCCTTAACCAGGCCATTGCCAGCATCACCCTCAACGACCGAGGCGAGGATTTCCTCCTGCGCAGCCTGCAATTTGGATTGCATAGCCTGAGCGTGGGCGAGCAGTTGTGACATATCGGGTTGACCCATGATAACTAACCTTTCGTACGTTCTCTTATAGAAATTTTATCCTACCCGTTATACCGGTTTAGCGCCGAGTTCCTGGGCGAGAAGATCCATGGCATACGCCAATGCGCTGCGATGGTCATGGCTACCTGGTTCACTCGCCGCTTCATCCATAAGTGCCGATTCCTCGTCACCGGATTCGGCATCGATGTCCTCGGGAGCGTCTGCGAGCACGTCCGTGTCTGTGTCTGTGTCTGTGTCTGTATCCGCGTGCGCGTGAGTGTGCGAGTCTGGGGATACGCTCTCAGGCTGTAGTGGATCTACATTCTCACCCAGATAGTCCTCCGGTTCGCCACCGAGTGCGGCTGGTTCCCCCCACGGATCTTCTTCTGGTTCCGGGGGAAGGGGGATATCATCCTCCGCTGGTGGGTGGATATCCTCACTCGATGGACGGGTATCTTTTGCTGGTGGTTGAGTGTCCTCGTTCGGCAGCGGAGTGTCTTTAGCCGGTGGTTTAACCTCCTCAGCGGACTCTTCTGTAGGTGTCCACACCGGCGCAGCCTTGCGAGTTGGGTGGCTAAACCCTAGTTCTTTTGGGTCAATCGCCACCTCGCACTTGATTGTGAGCTCCAGTCCAGTCTGTTTTTTGACAGCCTGCTTGAGAGCAGTGGCGTGAACACCAGCATTGAGGCGATTAGCTAATGCTCCGGTGGTGTGTCCGAGGATGAGCTGACCATCTCGGACCCCCATAGGATAGGCCTCCGTGAGCAAGATTCCGAGCACCTGGCTATCTGCTGCGGCGAGGGAGCGAATTGTCTGCCACTGCGCAGAGATTTTTTCATACTGCGCCTCATAATCGGGCGATGGCGCTGGCTGTGCGGGTTCGGGTATGACTTCTGGCGGTGCGGCTGGGGCGGATTCGTGCGGAGTATGTGCGCCCTCGCGGGTCGCCGCTGGCGTAGAGTCTTCTGGTTTTAGCGCCGGATTCTTGGCCGCTATAGGGGCCGGATCTTTTTTCGCAACGGGCGCTGCTGGAGCACCAGCACGGCGTCGATACCGCGGAATATCATCGTTAATCTCCGCAGGTGGCTGCATATTGACTAACATCTTGGCGCACAGGATTTCCAGCAATAATCGCGGACTGGTGGCACCTTTGATGGAACTCAGACCGTCGTTGAAGATACCCGCTATCTGCGGCAGTATGCGCTTATCAAAGGCTTCAGCTTGATCAAGAAGGGTCTGACCGCGATCGGTAGGGGCATCGACCAGCCCTGATTCCACGGCTTGAGGCACAGCCTGGATAACGATCAGATCTCGCAGGCGATCAAGTAAGTCTTCGGCAAAGCGGCGCGGTGAGAGACCAGCTTCGATGATGGTATCGACGGTGCGAAATAGTTGGGCACTATCATGATTGGCTAAGGCTTCGATGGAGCTATCGATTAAGGCTTCATCGGTAGCGCCGAGCACCAAGCGTGCCTGTTCATAGGTCAGCCCCTCGGGGCCGGCGCCTGCGAAAAGTTGATCGAGAACCGAAAGAGTATCGCGCGGCGAACCGCCACCCTGTCGTATCACCAACGGGTAGACGGAGTCTTCCACCGTCATCCCCTCGGCCGCTGCGGTGCGCTCTAAGAGAGTGCGCATCGCCTGGGGGCTTAAGAGGCGGAATGGATAGTGGTGGGTACGCGAACGGATTGTGGAAATGACCTTCTCCGGTTCGGTGGTGGCGAAGATAAAAATGAGGTGCTCGGGTGGTTCCTCCACGATCTTAAGCAGGGCATTCGATCCCTGCCTGGTAACCATATGCGCTTCGTCGATAATAAAAATACGGTACCGTGACTCCGCAGGAGCATACATGGCGCGATCTCTGAGCTCACGCATATCGTCGACGCTGTTATTACTAGCGGCATCCAGCTCGGTCACATCGAGAGTCCCGGACCCATTGGGGGCCAGTGCTACACATGAGGGGCATACTCCGCAGGGATGAGACGTTGGACCCTTTACACAGTTAAGACTGCGCGCCATAATGCGCGCCGAGGACGTCTTACCGCAGCCCCTTGGCCCCGAGAAGAGATAGGCGTGGTTAATGCGACCATTATCAAGCGCCCGTGATAACGGGATGGTTACTTGATCCTGGCCCAGTAATTCACCGAAAGAACCCGGACGGTATTTACGATATAAAGCCACAGCTTTAAGCCTACCGCACTACCTCGACCAGCTAAGAAGATTCACCCCAGCATGAAGCATGCGCTGCTGCAAGGCCGCAATACCCTCTTCTTTGGCTATCTTTAACTCCGCAGAGTTGATCAGGATTAGTTGCAGCATCAGGGTTGTAACCTCTCCGGTGTGCAGCATGGGAACCTTCTCACCCCATACCGAGGGGGAGATGAGAAGACCGTGCTGCACACTAAACTCCGGGCGATTGAGAATACCGGGCACGATGGTACCTGGGTGAGCGGGAATCGCGCCGCGAGAATCAAGAAGTAATTTCGCTGCCGCATCGACCACAGGCAACATATCGGTGGGCTGATGCACACTTATACTGAAAATCTCGCAGCGGATATCTCGGCCGTCAGCCTGCAAAAACTGATCATGCTCGTGGAGGTCGAGCGTGCTCACTATATGCTGCTCCCCCATGGATCCACTCGCGAGACTCAGGTGTGTAACATCGGAGGTTACATAACTGAGCGGAGTGGGAAAGAGCTGACTGATCCACGCTATCGATTCATCAAGATTAAACACGATCGAGCGCTGCTTGAGCCTTTTCCGCGGCGGCGAGCAATACACAGGTAGCCACGCCGTCCATGGCTACCTCGAGTTCGGCTACGGGTGGCAGTGAGGGGGCGAGACGTATATTGCGGTCATCCGGGTCGTGCTTGAGGGGGAAGGAAGAACCTGCCGCGGTGAGCGCTATGCCGGCTTCTTTGGCGAGCTCCACCACGCGCGCTGCGGTGCCGTCAATGACGTCGAGGGAAATAAAGTAGCCGCCTTGAGGGGTCGTCCAGGAAGCCACGTGGTAATCACCCAGACGCGAGGAGAGAATTTCGAGAACTTTCTCAAATTTCGGGCTGAGCGATGCTGCATGCTTGTGCATATGCTCGCGCACTCCATGGGCATCGTGGAAGAAATAGGTATGGGCCAGCTGGTTGATTTTATTGGGGCCGATTCCGCGCACATTGGCGATCTCGCCGTACCATTTCAGATTATCTTCAGACGAGGCAAAGAAGGAGACACCAGAACCCGCGTGGGTGATCTTCGAGGTTGAGCTTACATACCAGAAGCGGTTTGGGTTTCCTGCCTGCGCTGCCAAGGTTAGGACATCTGGATTCTCTGGGAATTGATCAGTGAGAGTGTGGACCGCATAAGCGTTATCCCACATGATTCTAAAGTCCTTAGCAGCGGTATCCATTGCCGCTAACTCGGCACAGACCTCTTTGCTAAAGCTAATGCCGGTGGGATTACCGAAAATCGGAACTGTCCACATGCCCTTGACGGCGGGATCTTTGACGAGTTCCTTGACAATATCCATATCTGGGCCGTGCTCCGTCATGGGAACTGGAATCATATCGAAGCCAAATTTCTCCGTGATGGTGAAGTGACGATCATAGCCAGGTACCGGGCACAGCCACTTGATAGTATCTTCCTCACACCACGGGCGGGGAGAATCCTGAGTACCGAAGGCATAGGCCCATGAGATGAGGTCAAATTCGATATTGAGACTCGAGGCGTCGCCGGCGATAATATTGCGTGGATCCACCCCGAGGACCTCGGCCCAGAGTGCGCGGATATCATCGATGCCATATAAGCCACCATAATTTCGGCAATCAGTGCCATCATTGGCGTGGTAGTTAGCACCGGGAAGTGAAAGCAGCTCGTTGGAAAAATCTAATTGTTCTTGAGATGGTTTTCCGCGGGTGAGGTCGAGGGCCAGGTGACGCCCTTTGAGTTTGTCGTACTCCGCTTGGAATTCTTTCAAGGAAGAGACGAGACGATCAGCATTGTCATTGATCAAGGGCATGTGCAGCACCTTCCACAGATTGGCATTTACTTCCAATTACGAACAGTAATGCCTCTGAAGAGGAAAATAAAGGGGACTCCGTACACCCGCCAGAGCCCACTGACCCTTGCTGCATTCCTGCCCTGGGGGAGTTCATGGGATAAACGCCATACGAAGTCCTAGAACTAACTCTAACCGACCCCTTGCCAATTGACCAACTGCATGGCGAGATCACGGCGTCTAGCATTGAGTTTGTTCCCTCGCTTGGGCATTGTGTAGAGTATTGCACGGTACATTGGTTTTCGTTTTCCAACGTTTTTCAGTGTTCTGGAGGATTCGACTAGCGGCCTATGTCACACGCCTGGAACGCGTGCGGGGCTAACGCCCCTCGTGGGTTCAAATCCCACATCCTCCGCCATTACCCCCTGATAGGAATATCAGGGGGTTTTCGCTTAGCCAAAGACCGCTACCCTCATGGTTAATCCACCACTACTAAGCATCGAAGCATGAGTCGTGCCCGAAGCTTCGCGCTCTAACCGTAATGATCTAGTACGCTGCCCAAGGGGCCAAAAAGAACTAGGGGCATATCCACACTCAGCCTCTAATGGTGCCTCTTATGGTGTCATCGTGACTATCGCCTGCTACCAGTTGTATACACCTACTGTGAGTGCCCAGCCATAGCAAGCGAAGAGAATCCCTTGTGCTGGTTTAGCGTCGATACGCGAGGGCTTTGCCATCAACCGCAAGATACAGCCGCCCCTCCGCATCAAGGTACGCGCGCGGCCCCTGCTCCATATACCGGGCAATAAGCTGACCGTATGTAAAGGCAGGGCAACCCACGCGGGTAGAAAAAGCCCCTAGGGCAATCAGACGATCTTCCTGAAAATGAGCCCAGCGGGTCGAGGCATTGCAATCGTAGGGATAATCTATGAACTGAGTATCCCCTGGCAGATCAGCTGTCGGGAAGGGCTTAGCATCCTCTGAAAGATCCTTAAAATATTCGCCGAATTGTAAATAATACTCTGATGTATCTCCTGTGATATCTAAATACCACGTGCCGCGGCGCACCTGATCTAATTGCTCAGGCGTCACTGGGTGAGCCGTATGAGGAAGATTCACCTCCCAGTTCGGCGCAACAGCATCGTTGGGGGTAAATCTCTCCGAACTTTTTAGCTCACCTGAGCTGGAGAAACCGACAAGTCCAATGATTATGGCAAGAATAATGCCGGCAAGGGCCTGGATAATAGCAACCATAGGGATTTCCTTCATAAGAGAGAAAAATTCGTGACACGGTGCGTCCTGGGAACAATCTAAGCAGTGCCAAGAACAGGGAAAAGTACCTTTATCATAGCTACCCTGCATATATTCCTTAACCGGAAAAGATATAGGGCTCGCGCGATAAGGTCTGAGGATCAAAGGCATTAAGCAATTCCTCAGGGGTACGAGCATCGACTCCGATCGAACGTGCGATGCGGGGAAAAACATCCTCCATCTCCCGGAAGGTCACTGCCCCGTCTCTCTTTGCAAGACGCTGTCTTTTGCTATTAAGGACCAGCGGGACGTGGACGAATTCCGGTACCTCAAACCCTAAAAGGTGCGCAAGATAGGCTTGGCGGGGAGCGGAACTTAAGAGGTCATCGCCGCGCACAATTTGATCAACACCTTGATAGGCATCATCAACTACGACCGCCAAATTATAGGCCCAATCAGGACTCTGACCGCCGCGGCGCAGAATCATATCATCCACCGGTCCGCGAACAGTGCCCGCATAGTAATCTGTTATATCCCACTGGCTCACCTGCGCACGCAGGCGCAGTGCGGGAACGCGATTTGAGGTGGCTAATTCGGCCCGCTTCTTTTCACGCACCTCGGCGCTAAGATCGCGGCAGGTACCAGGGTAGTGGCCGGGGATAATGTGGGGAGCAGAAGAAGCCTCAGCGATATCCTTGCGCGAACAATAGCACTCATAATAGGGCAATTTCTCCAAAGCCTGAGAATAGGCGGAGAAGCGATCGTGCTGGTACAGGACGCTTCCATCGAAATCGAGGCCGAGGGCACTAAGATCCTCAATCTGGCGCACAGCTGAATCCATGGATGATCGTTGGGTATCAATATCTTCAACACGAAGCAGAAACCGCCGCCCCGATTGCCGGGCGAACAACCATGCAAGAGTGGCAGTGCGCAGATTACCGAAGTGGAGGTCGCCACTGGGGCTAGGGGCATAGCGGCCGGCTGCAGAAGTGGGGGTGCTCATAGTCTTATCGTAGAATCTTTTCCATGTCACGTTATATCCCCACCCCATCAAGTGCTTATCCTGTGCTCTTGGCACTCTTTGTCACTATTTTCATCATTTCGAATATCACGTCGACCAAAGGCGTGATGATGGGTCCACTGGTGACGGACGGGGCCTTTTTCCTCTTTCCCGCGGCGTATATTATCGGCGATGTCTTGAGCGAGTGTTATGGGTTTAGAGCGGCGAGACGAGCGATCTGGACAGGTTTTGCGGCGATGCTACTGACGGTGGTGAGTTTTTATATCGCCATTGCATTGCCCGCCGCGGATTTCTACGTTGGCCAGGAGGCCTTCGCTACTACCTTAGGATTGGTGCCTCAGATCGTCGTAGCTTCGCTCGCCGGATATGCGGTGGGGCAATTATTGAATGCTTGGTTGTTGACCTGGATGAAAGATCGTCTTGGCGAGCACGGACTATGGAAGCGGTTATTAGGGTCAACGGTCCTGGGAGAATTCGGTGATACTTTAATTTTTTGCTTGATTGCAGCACCTGTTATTGGCATTAGCACCGTGGGGGATACGGCTAATTATGTTCTCGTGGGCTTCCTATGGAAAACCGGAGTGGAGATTCTTGTTATGCCAGTTACTTATCGAGTGATCGCCCTGGTCAAGCAGCGCGAGCTGATCACCGAATAAAAAATTCCCTCTCGTATTGAGAGGGAATTTTTCTATGCAGCGCGTTTTTCCTTCACGCTCATGAAATAATCCGCCATAAAATACATTGCGGTGCCGAAGGCGGCAATGAGTGCCAGCACTAAAAGAATCGAGTTATAGCTTAGATCCGTTGCCTGGAGGCGCGCAGTATAGGCGATGCCAAGCGGGATGCCAATATTAATAGTGAGGTTGTAGAAACCGATCGCAATACCCGACTTAGCGGCGGGGATATTGCTCAAGGCGGTCTTCACCAAGGGGGCATAGAGCAGGGCAAAACCAGAGGCAAAGAGCACGATGGAGAATACCATCACCCAAATAGAGACCTCAATAGCTAGGACTCCCAACAGCAAGGCCGCGATAATTGAGGCGAGCGCAATCAAAATGGTGATCCGGGAATTGAGCACCCGTCCGATCTTTCCCGATAACACGCCGACGATAATGGCGCAGACATAGCCTGGAATCATCAGCATGGCGCTTCTATCCTGGCTTAATCCGTAGAGATCACTGCCGGCGAAGGGCAAGAGGAAGATATAGCCTAATTGGGTGGAGTAGATAATAAAGACCAGTGCGATTGCCCAGACGTAGCGTTGGTTTTTGAAAAATTCCACCGTTACTAGCGGGGCCTTGCCTTTGACCACGTGGAAGGCGAAAAGCGCAATACCAGCAATGGCCATAACAAGCCAGATCGGGTTATAGGCTTGGAGGAACATCGTTAACGAGGCAGCGAAGACCGCGATGAGGATTAATCCGTAGAGATCGAGTGAACCATCTGTAGAGACTTCCTCAGGAACATTCTTTATCAGGAAGGGAACGGTGAGGATGAGTACCAGTGGTACCAAGAACATCGCGGTCCATGAGATATAGGTGGAGATGAAGCCTGAGGTCAAGGCGCCAATGAGTAAGCCTGATTGGAAGGCCGCAGTGGAGAAGCCGAGGTAGGTCTTCTGATCTTTCTCTTCTAAGTGCTTGGTTACGTAGATCACGTATAAGGTCTCTGCGGAGGCGAGACCAGCGGTTTGTACAATGCGGCCGAGTAGCACCATGGGCCAGATAGTGGAGAAGAAGAAAGCCATGAGCGAGCCGACGGTAGTAAGAATAACGCCGACGATCATGAGCTTGCGAATGGAGATAGAATCAGCGAGCGCAGCGTAGACAACGGCGCCGATACCAATAATCACACCCGCGAGGGAGGCTTGTAGGCTGGCAACATTGGGAGCGATGCCTAAGCCTTCAGCCATTGGGCCGGTCATGGTTTTGAATCCGTTGTCGACCACCAGGCAGAAAACGAAGGAGAAGAGCAATACGGGTACCGCGGCTTTGGGGTTAAGCGCTGGTGAGGCAGGAGCGCTGCCGGTAGAGGTTTTCATAAACTACCCTTAGATAACGAGCCAATAGGACGGGTTGAACGCTTAGAGCTTAGCCAACGGCAAAGCTAATTCCATCATTTGAGTGAAGGCATTTTGACGCTCGTCAGCGGTGGCGCGGGCACCGGTAACGAGGTTGTCGGAGGTGGTGAAAATACCAAGGGCATCGACCCCGGCGCGCGCAGCGATGGCATAGAGGGCTGCAGATTCCATTTCGACACCCAGCACGCCCATCCGAGCCCAGCGGGCGTTGGCGGTTTCGTCGTCGTTATAGAAGATATCGGAAGAAAGAATATTGCCCACATGTACAGGTACATTCTGCTCTGCTGCCTGATCGGTCACTGCCTTGAGGAGCTTCCAGGACGCGGTAGGAGCGTAGGTACCTGGGATATTGTACTGCGACATGAAATTGGAGTCGGTGGACGCAGATGCGCCAACGATGACATCGTAGAGATTGATATTTTCCTGCATCGCGCCGATGGAGCCTACCCGGATGACTTTTTTCGTGCCAAAGAAATTGATGAGTTCGTAGGCATAGATGCCAATTGATGGCATTCCCATGCCGGATCCCATGACCGAGACTGGGGTTCCTTGGTAGGTGCCAGTGAAGCCGAGCATATTGCGGACTTCATTGAATTGCACGACATCGTCGAGGTAGGTATCGGCAATGAATTTGGCGCGTAGTGGGTCGCCGGGCAAAAGAATGGTCTCGGCGATATCGACGCCTTTAGGGTTGATATGTGGGGTGCTCTTCTCGGCCATGGTTCCTCCTTGGCTGTATGGGATTATATGAGGGTTGTCTGGGATAATTGACCCTTTAGCAACCAGTTAAGCCACGGATCGAACATATGTCAATGCCCCAAAGCACAGATGCTATCTTTTGTGAGCAAGGGCATAGCCCTAAACCAATTTTTTGCGAAAATCGATCGGATGCCCAAAGGCCCAATCCTTATCGGTGGCCATTCGAGCTACCGACAAGCCGCCCGCGATAAAGAAGATAACCAATCCCGCATCCACGGCATTTGCAATGGCGCTGGAGATATCGTGACTCACTAATCCATACACCGCACGGTACATCATAGGACCTGGGATCATAATGACAGAGGCAGGCACCGTCATAGTAATACGCGGTATATCAAAGCGCCCCACTAATGCCGGCCCCATCAACCCAATAAGGAGCCCTCCAATAAAGGCACAGAGGAAAAGTGGATACCCTAGTTCTACGAGTGCCAAGCGCACTAAGTTCACCACCGTACCTAGGCTTGCTGCCAGCACAATCATCCGCCGTGATGAATTAAAGAGCACCGCGAAACCGGCGATACCAAAGAAGCTAGCAACGGTAGCGATCCCGAACCACTTTAATCCCGTCTCATAATAGATAGGGTGTGAGGGATTGAGGCTGATAGCGAGACCCGTCATGGTCACGGCGAAGGTGGCAGCGAGGCTGATCTGGATGGCATAAATCAATCGGGAGAAGCCAGCAGTGATATCAAAGCGCGCCAAGTCAAGCAGGGCTGCGAAGAGTGGGAACCCGGGAATCAGGTAGAGCACACTCGCTACATATCCAGCTGAAAGCTGATCGCGGCCGATAATTCCCTGGTGAAAAGCGAGTAACCCTAAGCCAAAGAACACCAAGCTCGATATCACGCCCGCAATGGCTGTGGTTCCAAGGTGATTAAAATGCCGGTGCGCTAGCAGCCCACGCACTATCTGACCAATGCCCGCGGCCACCGCCACGATCGCCGAGGTAAGCAGGAGAAAGTGGTTCAGCAAAGCGAAGCCAGCACAGGCTAGCCCTGCCGCGAGAGCTTTCTCCCACCAGCTCCACCGAGGCCCGGTAACCTGTTCGATCCAATCGAGGGTGGCCTGCAATTCCCCGAGCGTAATTGGGTGATGCAGGCGGTTATGGGTAAAATCCTCAATCGCTTCGATGCGCGAGGAATTAATCGCGAGCACGGCGTTCGAGGATACCAGGGTGCGAAATTCGCTGCCTTTGTAGAAGGTGCACACAAGCGAGTCAATATTGACGACGACGGCGAGATCATCGAAGCCGATCGAGCGAGCGGCGCGTTTCATGGCGCGCACCACGCGATAACCGCCGGTGCCAGAGCAGAGGAGCATGGTGCCAAGGCGCATTATTTGATCCGCCTCGACACCCATTTCCAGTTGTCGCTTGAGATAATCCACGGTTGCTTATTGTAAACGATAATCAAATAGCGCGGGAAGGGCTGAGTTTTTCACTAACGCATTCTACAAGCCACAACCGCTTTTTTCTATTGTCATTATCACACTATGCTCTTCGCCACCATTGGGCGAATGTGCGCAGGTGATATCCATATATCCGAATATATGCATTTCCATTAGCGCTAGCATAATCTCTGGCACGCTTTTAGGAAAACAAAGAAAGAAGAACCCTCATGCGCGCGAAGACATTCGTCATCACCGGATTCGCCCTCATACTCACCGCTTGCTCCTCCCCCGATCAAGGAATGAACAGTGCCGAGAGCACCCCAGGCTGCCCCTATTCCACTCTCGATCTCGCCGAAACCGCACTCGGCGTCTGGCTGCCCCACAAAATCATCCGCACCTCGGATACAGACAATCAGGTTTTTGAATTTCGGGTGCGTGATAATCACTTCGACCCGTGCCAACCACTCAGTTGGGTAGTACTCGAGGGCAACCTCAACAATGAGAACCTGAGCCAACCGGGGTCACGCCGCGAGAGTATGCTGCTCTTTAGCCACGATAAACTTATTACCGATGCACCCTATTTCCTGGCGCAGAACCTTTCCGATATTCACAGCGAAACTGGGCTCATCAGCGCAACCGTTGACGGCAGCACCATCAGGTACCGACTTTTAAACAGCGGCGTTGATCTCGAAGGCGACCTACAATCCACTCCCCTCCACCTCGATTTCACTACGGCCCCACCAGCAGATATCACTCCTGCATCCTTGCGCGGTAATGCACACCATAAAGTGATCAGCGCCCAGGCGGATATGGCTAAGGTCCTTGGCATACCCATGGGCGAACACGAAATCTACTGTGATTTTGAGAACGCGGAGAACTTCATCTGTGAGGATCATAGCGGCTTCGACCCATGGCCAACCACCACCGGAGCTGGGAGGGGGAATTATATTAAGGGCTCTCTAAAATTCCCGCCAGAACTCGATGTGGACTGGTTCGCCCCGCGCCTAGGCAAGGCCGAAGAGAATCTTCCCCATAATGCGCTGATCACCCTCGGGGATATCAGCGTTGACACCAGGGGCGAAACGGTACGTATTGTCTCCCACGATAATCTGGTCACCCTTGGTGATGGCATCGCAGACCTCACCCCCGAGGTATCCAGCACAGTTGATACGTCGCGGTATCCTAAGAACCTGAAGCCGTGGACTTCTTAGCATAATAGCGGCCGAGGAATTCTTCCTTGAACTCGTTGTAATATCCACCGTCGATGGAGGCTCGAATATTGTCAACGAGTCGCACCATAAAAGTCACATTGTGCATGGTGCATAATGTTCCTCCGAGGAATTCCTTGGCCTTGAACAGGTGATGGATATAGGCGCGCGTATAATTTTCCGAAAGGTATCCGCCGAATTCCTCATCGACCGGCCTAAAATCGCGTTTATACGGTGCGGCTGTGAGATTAACGCGCCCATCAAGGGTGTACACACCTCCGCGTCGCCCCAACCTCGTGGGGGCTACACAGTCGAAGGTATCGGCTCCGGCCTCGATGGCAGTAAAAAGATCGTCTGGTTCGGAAATGCCCAGCAAATGGCGCGGTTTTTCGCGCGGTAATTCATCGCAGACCCAGCCGACAATGGTCCCTAAATTCTCCTTTTCCAATGCGCCACCAATACCGAACCCTCCAAAGCCGCGCTTTCCTTCCGCCTCGTGCGCAGCAGATAATTCAATGAGACCTCGTGTTGCCTTGCGCCGCAGGTCTTCGTACTGCGCACCCTGCACCACACCCCAAAGGGACTGCTTCGGTTTGTGCGCCCGCTCGCGCGTCAGTCGGTCATGTTCACTTAAGCAACGTTGCGCCCAGCGGTGGGTACGCTCTACAGATTGCTCCTGGTAAAGACGGGTGTCAACGAGAGTAGTCAGCTCATCGAAAGCGAACATAATATCGGCACCGAGCTGGTGTTGGATCTGCATTGATTTCTCTGGGGTGAAGCGGTGCCTCGACCCATCGATAACACTGCGGAAATCTACCCCATCTTCGTCCACATTCGCATAGCGGTCTTTCTTCTTGGCCCGGATATCTCCCTCAGTGAGCTGGGCAGTATCCATGGCGAGAACCTTCTTGAAACCAACTCCCAAGCTCATCACTTGGAATCCACCAGAATCTGTATAGGTTGGCCCGTTCCAATTCTCGAAGGCAGCTACTCCCCCAGCCTCGTCGACAATATCAGGACCTGGTTGGAGGTAAAGGTGATAAGCATTCGACAAAACCGCTTGGGCACCAGTTTCGCGCACTTGTTCTGGGGTGAGAGTCTTCACCGTGGCCTTTGTTCCCACTGGGATAAAAGCAGGGGTAGCAATATCGCCATGCGGGGTATGAATGACCCCGGTACGACCATGACGTCCCGGGGCAGGTTCTAGTTCAGTGCCAACAGTAAAGCTCAAATCCATGGTCGACAGTTTACTGCATGGCACCCTTAAAGATCGACGCGCGCCGCCTTCTTGGTGTCCTGTCCTGATTCTAGAGACGTGCCTTCAACATCAAGATGCGGAAGGATCTTATCCAACCATGCCGGCATCCACCAGGTTGCGCGTCCGCAGATGAACATAGCGGCGGGAACAAATGCCATGCGAATTAAGAAAGCGTCGAAAAGTACGCCGGCACCGAGTCCGAAACCGAAGATCTTGATAAAGGGCAGCGGTTGTCCGATAAAAGCGGCAAAGACGGCGATCATAATCAGCGCTGCAGCCGTGACCACGCGTGCACTGTGGGTGAAGCCAAAAATGACCGAGGCATCATTGCGGTTATAGGGCGAATCTTCGCCCTCTGCACTGTGGGAATAATGTTCCCGCATCGCCGAGACAATGAATACTTGATAATCCATCGCCAGCCCAAAACAGACGCCAATGAGGAAGATGGGCATAAAAGCGATAATGGGTGCAGGCGTCCCAACCAGACCCCATAGGCCCTCTTGCCAGAAGAGAACAGTGACACCGAAGGCGGCACCTACTGATAGCAAGAATCCAAGACCAGCGATCAGTGGCACCACCACCGAGCGGAAGATTATGAGTAAAAGTACGATGGCAAGACCCACTACGATCAAGAGATATAACGGCATCGCATCAGCTAGGCGGTTAACCACATCCTGCTGCACGGGCACAAGTCCGGTGATTCCTGTAGTGATACCTGTGCTCTTTGTTATCTCAGATTCTTGGTCACGTAGCGCATTGATGAGCTCGTTAGTTGCGGGGTCAATATTCGATCGCGCTGAGGTGAGTAGCATCTGAGCCGCTTTACCATCATCGGATACTTCGACGATCTGGATATGCTTGACATCTTGATTAACCGAGAATTTTTGGATGACATGGAGGTAGGAGGCAAAGGCTGCCGCAGCGCTGCGGTCAAAAGGACCCGTGCTGGGATTGTGGTCAGCTTCTTGGGCTGCCACCACGGGCGCGAGAACAGCGGCTTCGGGATCGACCTGATGGGCATCAGCGACCACGAGGAATTGAGCATCAGCACCCGGACCAAAACCTTCGTAGAGTAATTCGGCTTGTTTGCGTTGCGTCGTCTCATACGGCGATTGGCCATCAGAGGGCAGGGAGAGATGCAAATTGAGCCCTGGAGCAGTGAGCGCGCCGAGTAAGAAGATCACCACGGCGATGACCACTCCGGGGAAGCGATGCACGAGAGTAACCCAGCGTTGCCCCATGGTGACCGCTGGTTTGCGGCGGTTCTCAATCCACGGAATCCGGCCCTTAAAGGCTCGATCGCCAAGCACACCGAGCACTGCAGGCAGCATGGTTAGTGATACCGTCACTGCAATAAGAACAGTTAAAGCTGCGGCTAGACCCATATAGGTGAGGAAGAGAATATTCGCCACTGCCAGTGCAACAAGGGCAACAATCACAGTCAGGCCTGCAAAGACTACCGCGGACCCAGCGGTGCCCACCGCCATCCCGACTGCTTCTTCGGGAGGATAGCGCTTGAGTTCCTCTCGATAGCGAAAGAGGATAAACAGGGCGTAGTCGACACCCACAGCGAGACCTAACATGACGGCAAGAACGGGAGTGATGTTATTCAGGGGCACCCACGCCGTTGCGAGGGTGACCGCGAGTGAGCCCAACGCGACCGACATCACCGCGATCAACAGGGGCATACCGGCTGCGACAAGGGAACCGAAGGTGAAGATGAGAATGATGGCCGCTACGGCTAGTCCGATGATCTCCGAGGTTTCCTCGATCACGATCGGGTCGCCGTAGCCCGGGCCACCCGCCTCGACTTCTAGGCCCGCGGCGCGACCCAAATCCATAGCCACCGCCACCGTTTCCCGCTGATCGTCGCTGACATCGGCGGGCAGGGGAACATCAAAGGAAAATGTCGTATAACCAATGGTGTCATCGGCACTGAGCAGTGCAAGATTCTGGGCGTCTAGGCGCGCATTCTCCTCGGGAAAGCCCTGTTCCGTGGCCGCCTCGATCACGTATTTCTGCAGTTGAGGGCTTAAGGTGACGGGATTACCAAAGCGCTGCGTATCCGTGAGGCCTTCAAGGTTCTTCTCGATATATTCCACGACCTCATCAACGGCAGCGGAATTTTGAGGATCAGTTAACTTTTCCCCCGGTGGAGCCTTGAACGCAATGGTGACGCCGGTGGAATCGAGGGGAGATTTTTGATCTGGGAAATTGCGCGCGAGCAGGTCGGTTGCTTTTTCAGCCTGGGTTCCTTCGATGGCGAAGACGTCATTATAACCCTTCTCGAAGGCAAAGGCTGATCCACCGAGTGCTCCTAGGATCAGCAACCACGCAACAATAACGAACCAGCGCGCTCGAAACGACCAGACGCCTATTCTGTACAGCAATCGTGCCACGAATGCTCCCTTTCTCCCCTGCGTATATTCCTTCTCCCATATGCTACTACTTCACCCTGGATGGCAGAGCTTCTCTTTTGCTTCTCTTCTGCTTCTGGTCTGCGTTTAGAGTAAGTATGGGTACCAGACCTGCGGGTTAGGGGTTCTAAAACGAAAAGGATCAGCTGTCGATTAAACAGCTGACCCTCTCATTATTGGCGGTGGCGGCGGGATTTGAACCCGCGGTTGGGGGTTACCCAACACTCGCTTTCGAGGCGAGCACCTTCGGCCACTCGGACACGCCACCGTTTGCAAAGTTTAGGGGATGGGGAACGCGGGGGCAAATTATATAAAAACGCCCTCCCACATAATCTGTGGGAGGGCAAAATAAGCTTTGCGAGAATTTACTTCTCGTCGTCCTTCTTGAAGGAACCAATTACCTTATCGGCTACTTCTTTAACCTTGTCGCCGGCATTGTGCACGGCATCCTTAACATCAGCAACGACCTGGTCGGCCTTGCCCTCATCCTTGAGGCTCTCGTTATCAGTAAGGTCACCAGCGGCTTCCTTAGCCTTGCCTTTAAGGTCGTCAACGGTATTGTCGAAATCAGACATTATTGCTCCTTTAGTTCCAGTACCGCTACCACACCGGTCATTGCCGAGGGGAGCCGATACTGATTTTTATCCTAGAGCAGCTGGGTACAGCTGCACGCCCCATTATAATCCTAAATTCCTAAAAGAGCTACGTCTTTTATAAGAAGATCCACAGGATGAGCTACCGCTAGCCTGCAGAATCAACGTAATGAACGAAAAAACTGGCGCAGGAGAGATGCGCACTCATCGCCAAGCACCCCACCCGAAACCTGCGGGCTGTGGACAGCTAGCGGTGCCCGAGGGATATCAATCCACGAGCCACACGCTCCGGTCTTGGGCTCAAAGGCCCCAAAAATTATATGATCGATCCGAGCAGAAACCGCCGCGCCCGCGCACATGGCACAAGGCTCAAGCGTGACTACTAGGGTACATCCCGTTAAGCGCCACCCGTCATCGTGGTGCTGCGCTGCTTGAGCTAATGCCATCATTTCGGCATGACCGAAGGGGTCCCGATCAGTTTCCCGACGATTATGCCCCATACCAATAACATCCCCGGCCGCATTAATCACCACCGCCCCCACGGGGATCTCTACACCTGGGCACCTCGTGGCCTCAGCAAGAGCACGGCGCATATAGGTCTCTGCACCCTGCTGGTGCTCGGGGCGCGGTAATACTGGTGGATCAACACTGCTCGTTGCAGGGCGAGAGGTCTGAGGGCGCGGATCCATCAGGCGCTCTATTCGCTGATATCCATACCGACGGCGCGACTGAATTCCTCCTCGCAGCCTAATTCTTCACACAAGCTCTGCAGCTGTTCAGAGGCCCACCACTCGGATTCATCGCACAGGATAGAAAGTACCTGCTCGCTGATGCCAAGATCGGCTAGAATATCGAAATCGCCGTCAGGCCAGCCTTCGGTGTCGGCAAAGTCCTCCTCGGGAATATCGGGTATATCAATATCCATCTCTTCGAGGAGCGAAGCGGCGAAGTCATCGACAGCTGCCATGGAGGCGTCGGAAAGAAAGAGTCGGACGCGGCTCGGAGTTGGACGGACGATGACAAAGTACTCATCATCGACACATAAGAGGGCAAAGGCCGCAGACTCCGCGCGCAAGCCGCGCACAGCCTTAATGGCGGTTTCGATATTGGTAGAGTCCTCAGAAAACCGTCGAACCTGCCAGTTCGATTCGGATCGGGTGACAGTTACGGCAAAATTACGCTCCATACCGAACAACCTTAGTCCTTGTGTGCCACACTTAGCATGTGAGTATTAACCAAATTTCCCGTCCCGTCTGCATTCTTGGCCTCGGTCTGATCGGAGGCTCACTCATGCGCGCCCTCCACGAGCACGGCGTCGACGTCTTCGGCCACAACCGTTCACCGTCTGCAACCCGCAAGGCCCGCGCGGAAGGCTTTGATGTGACCACGGATCTCACCGAGGCTCTAAGTCGCGCGGCGGAGAGTAATGCTCTTATCGTCCTCGCTACTCCAATGCCCGCTGTCGCCTCGCTACTCGACGCTTTGAATGAATATGCTCCGCACTGCGGATTCACCGATGTCGTCAGCGTCAAAGGCGAAGTATATGCCCTCGTGAAAAGCCGGAATATGCAAGACCGCTACGTGGGAGGGCACCCCATGGCAGGCACGGCCGAATCAGGGTGGGACGCTTCCTTCCCAGAGCTCTTTCGCCGCGCCGTGTGGGTAGTTACCTTTGATCACCTCGTCGATTCAACAGAGGTTAGCCGTACCTGGAAACGTCTCTGGATTGATGTGGTGCATATGGCCACTCTCGTGGGGGCGGAGGTGGTACCCGCTCGGGTCCATGCCCATGACCTGGCCGTTGCACGGGTGAGCCATCTACCTCATATTCTCGCTGAGGCCCTCGCGATCGTGGGAGATAATGGTGGGGCACTCGCCCTCTCTCTCGCGGCTGGTTCCTTTCGCGATGCCACCCGTGTTGCCGGCACATCACCATCCTTGGTTCGTTCGATGTGCGAGACCAACCATCTTGCCCTCGGTGAGGCACTCGATGAATGTTTAAGCATTCTCCGTGATGCTCGTGCCCATCTGAGCCCACCACAGGCTGAAATTCAAGATTTAGTCGATAGTGGTTACCGCTCTCGCGTGCGCTTTGAAGCGCGCTCAGGTCTTAATGCCTCTCAGTCTGTCAGCCCCGCCAAGATCTCCAATCGCCCCGTTTTCCGGTTGCACCACGACGGCACCGATTGGGCCAATCAGCTTATTCAGGCCGAAAATCTTGGTGCCCGCATCGAAGTGCTCTAATAACAGGCAGACAGGAGCATATAAAGGCATCTCCAGCTAGCTTCTACCGCGAGGCCCGAGAACAAAAAGAAAACCCACTTCAGACTTGGTGTGAAGTGGGTTTTCTTTTTATGGTGCGCCCGGAGGGATTCGAACCCCCAACCTTCTGATCCGTAGTCAGATGCTCTATCCGTTGAGCTACGGGCGCAAAATTGCGCTGCGGTGCAACGAAGTAAAACACTACACCGCAGCTAAAGACTTTCGCAAATGGCCTAATAGACGGCCATTTCATGAGATCCCTACAGCACAATGAGGCCAAAGGCAGGAACTGCAAGGAAATAAGTTACAAGGGTAACGAGTACAACTCCGATTACATTCAACCAGATACCACCCTTGATCATATCGCCAATTTTGACGTATCCAGAACCATAGGCGATAGCATTAGGTGGGGTAGCCACTGGCAGCATGAATGCGCAGGTTGCGGAGAGCGCAACTGGAATCGTGAGCAGCAGAATATTCTGATCTCCCGAAGCCGTAAGCCCAATACCTATGGCTACCCCGGCCATGATTGGCAGGAAGGTAGCCGCGGTGGCAGTATTTGACGTGAATTCTGTGAGCAATAAGACCACTGCAGCAATGGCGAAGATCAGCAGAATAACGGGAAGCACTCCGAAGCCTTTAGCTAATTCACCAATCCACAAAGAAAGCCCCGACGTGGCGAACATTTTCGACAACGCTAGGCCACCACCGAAAAGAAGAAGCACATCCCAGGGGAGCTCATTAGCTGTTTTCCAATCCATCAAACGAACGCCGGTCTTGGGATTAGCAGGGATAATAAACATCAGCATCGCGGCACTGAGCCCGATAGCAGCATCGGCTACCTTAATATCGGATCCGGTCCAAGAAATTGCCAAGGGGAGAAAAACCCACGCGAGGGCCGCTCCAATAAAGATCACTGCGGTGGCACCTTCACCGAAGCGGATGGGTCCCATGAGAGCAAGTTCCCGGCGGATCATCTCCCGTCCCCCCGGAATATGATCGACTTCAGGTTTAAATACCGTGATTAAAACCGCCCAGGCGATCACCATAAATACCAACGCTAATGGAATGCCAACCAGCATCCACTGCCCGAATCCGATTTTAACGTTGTGGTTATCCGCCATATAAGCCACGAGCAGCGCGTTTGGTGGGGTACCAATGATGGTGCCCAAGGAACCGATGGAAGCAGCATAAGCAATGGCGAGCATTAAACCGGTGGCAAATTTCTTTTGATGAGCCATTCCCCCGACGGTATCTGCAGTGAGCTGTAATACCGATATGCCAATGGGTAGCATGACCACAGCAGTAGCGGTATTAGAAACCCACATAGACAAGAATCCGGTGGCTAACATAAAGCCAGCGATGAGCTGCTTGGGTTTGGTACCCACTAGGAGCACAACATTTAAGGCAAGTCGACGGTGTAAATTCCACCGCTGCATCCCGAGAGCAAGGATGAAGCCACCCATAAAGAGGAAGATTGTGGGAGAGGCATAGGGGGCGGAAATATCTCCAAACCCGATAACCTGAGCCATCGGGAAAGCGACAAGTGGAACGAGCGCTGTAGCGGCCAAGGGGATCGCCTCTGTCATCCACCACGCTCCCATGAGCACCGCCACCGCGGCGGTGATACGGAGCGTATTATAATCAAATTCCTGATCGGGTTTGAGCTCGCGCACTAGCTCCACTGAGGATTGCGGGAAGATTAGATAAATAATGATCGCGGCGACGAGACCACCGATGAGGCCGATCGCTTCGCGGCGCCACTCTTTGGGGTCAAGAGCTTGTGAATCTTCAGCGAGGGCGTGCGCTGATGACTCGTGAATAATAGGAATACTCATGGAATATCAACCTCCTTCGTCAGCGGTCTTTGGATTGCCAAGACCGACTAAGTGAGTCTCGCAGCCTCCAATCCTCGGCCGAACGTCGCATGATATCAGTCAGCGGTTACGAAACCAGTAGTAGCTCATTAGATTACCCTTAATGACTTTGGTTGCACCTAAGAAAAACGTTATTTTCCCGGCCACAGACACCCTAAAAGGGTCAAACTTGCAGGATATACCATTTTCCAAATCCGTATATTTCTCCGCAAAAACTGATGCATAAGCCCCTAGATAGGGGTGGAAACGTGTTCTTAAGTTCCTCTTCAGGCGGCATCGTTAGCTTTACGATGTGCACATGCATTATCACCTGAAATCGCGAAGATTCACGCGGGCACCGCGATTAACGCGTCTAAAGAACGCTGATGGCACATGAGAAATCCCAGCCAGTTGGTAATCTGGCTGGGATTTATTTGGTGCGCCCGGAGGGATTCGAACCCCCAACCTTCTGATCCGTAGTCAGATGCTCTATCCGTTGAGCTACGGGCGCCTGGCGGAGACGAGAGGATTTGAACCTCCGGTCCTTCGTTAAAAGGACAACTCATTAGCAGTGAGCCCCATTCGGCCGCTCTGGCACGTCTCCAAACCACAAGGCGATCCAAATAATTGAATCTCGCTAAATAATACGCACAACCCCAGCCGCGGCGCAAAACTGCCAAGTAAAACCTTGTATTCTCGACGCTCAACGCGATGATTCAGCACCCTGCAGTCTAGAATAAACCCATGCACATACGCGGCGACTTGAACGACATTCCTCCCTATATTCCAGGTGAAAACCTGCCTCACGCCCTTAAGCTCTCCAGCAACGAACTCAGCCACCCGCCACTTCCAAGCGTTCAGGAAGCCATGCATTCTGCGGTAGCTGGGGTGAATAGGTATCCAGATATGTCCGCCCGCGCCTTGAAAGCTGAGCTCGCTGACCACTTGGAATTAGATGAAGCCTGCGTCACTGTAGGTTGCGGATCCTCTGCGCTGTGCCAACAACTTGTGCAGATTAGCTGCCTGGCGGGCGAGGAGGTCATCTTTCCGTGGCGCAGTTTTGAGGGCTACCCCATTTTTGCGCGCGTCGCCGGCGCCCGTCCCGTTCCAGTGGCTCTCACCTCAAACTTTGAGCACGATTTAGAAGCGATGCTGGCTGCTATTACAGAGCAGACGCGTTTGATCTTCTTATGCAATCCCAATAACCCCACTGGTACAGCCCTGCGCGCACCAGAATTTGAAGAATTTATGGATCAAGTGCCGTCTACTGTTATTGTTGCGCTCGACGAAGCCTATATTGAATACCTCCGCGATCCGCGTGCACCCATTGCCCTCCGCTACCTTCAGCGCTATCCCAATCTGGTGGGCTTAAGAACCTTCTCGAAAGCGTATGGCCTTGCAGGTTTGCGTATCGGCTACGCTTTCGGCAATCCCGCGATTATGACGGCCCTGGATAAGGTCGCGATCCCGTTCGGGGTAAATTCGCTCGCTCAAGCAGCAGCTATAGCCAGCCTGCACGCTCATGACGAAATTTTAGAACGCACCGAAGAAGTCGTGGCACAACGCGCACGGCTCGCCGATTTTCTAGAGTGCGGCAATTCTGAAGCAAATTTCCTCTGGTACCCCACTGATCAGGCGTCGATAATAGCTGCGAACTTACGCGAACAAGGGGTGATCACACGCGCTTTCCCAGAAGGCCTGCGCATAACCGTGACCACATCTACAGAGTGCGATGCGCTGATGGGAGCGTGGGAGGCTTGTGGACTGGCCTAGAACTTCAAACGCGTCTTAATTCGCCATTCATGGATAGTCAACCAAATGAGGATGATATCGATAATAGTCAGGGTGAGCAGCCCAATAGTGACCTCAAAATACATCTCATAGCTTTGATAGACTACAAAGCCCACTAAAACGGCGATCATCAGAGGATAGGCCCATAATTTGCCGCGCAAAACTGCCACAATCAGGATGGTTTTCACCACCGCATGAACTACTAGATAGAAGACGATATAGTTCTGAGTGCTGATGTCAATACTGTCGACGCTATTGATAACCGCGCGCGCGAATGGAGCGGAGGGGTCGGCGAGGAGCTGATCGCGGGTGAGCCATTCAGCCATATCGCGCCAGCGTTCCACAGGAATGACCTTGATCAGGGCGGCAAGGATAAGCTCGAAGAATCCCAAGATTAGCTTGAACCACAGCGTCGCTTTGAAGGTGCGAATCAAGACTTTATCTTGCGTACTTAGGTCTGCGTTTTTCAGACTCACACACTGTCCTTTCCAGCGCCACAGAAGTTCTTCACTCCGCTGGGATTACACCCCTTTCGCGAAGTAAACTACTGGCGACTATTGTAACCCTGCCACGGAAAAACACCAGACAGCGGCTGCTTCTTCAGATTCTAAATGACTACGTTGATTTCGCGGCTTTCAGAGCGATGATTTCCAGGCATTTATAATCCACATCAAGGTTCGGGATCTTATGCGTTAGCCCACTCGTAATTGCTCGCCTCCTTTTAAGAGTTGGCCTGATTTTATGAGAAATACTGCCAGATATTAAATGGGAGAGGAGTTATTGGTCACCTCAAGGGGATACCACTTTCACCACGGAGGACATAGCAATCACTCGTCGCCTCGCTCGTACGTCTCCCACTAGCTAGTTAATCTTTTCGACCGTGATTATTCGTAGACGGCAGGTTCCATCGAAAAAAACAGCATATCTTTGCGGGCACATAACCTCTCAGGACACAGCAGGCGAGGGTGGATTGGGTGAGGGGTCTACATCAGAAGAAAAGCAGAAAGCAGTAGACAATCTGTAGCAGGGAGACTCCCACCAACCCCACTGTTTTCGGGCTATGAGTTTTTTGTATAGGGGTGGCGTCGATTTTCGCCATCGGAGTGTGGGCTCCTGCTGGATTCTTGACAGTTTAATTTTGGGGCCATTTTGGGGCCACTAGGGTCATTTTGGGGCCACCTTAGGGCCATTCTCGAGACAAACGAGAACAACAGCAGATACCTCACAGGAGACAAACGAGAACAACAGCAGATACCTCACAGGAGACGATAACCCCTGCTAGACAGCAGAAAACCCAGCTACACGAGGTAGCTGGGTTTTTTTCCTTGCGGAGATGGAGGGATTTGAACCCCCGGTTGGTTTCCCAACGCTGGTTTTCAAGACCAGTGCATTCGGCCGCTCTGCCACATCTCCAGTGCGATTTTTCGCTTCCCAGATCATACATCTTTTCTGAAGGACACGCATAATCTACGGTAGCCTTGACTGTTATGAAAGCTATCGCAATTACAGAATCCAAAAAACTCGAACTCCTCGAGACACCAACTCCCCGTATCGCTGATGGAGAAGTACTTGTTAAGGTGCGCGCGGTAGGCGTTAATCGCGCTGATATCTTGCAAGCTGCCGGCCACTATCCACCCCCTGCAGGGGAATCCGAGATCCTCGGATTGGAGTGCGCAGGAGAAATCGTCGATCCTGGGACCACTCATAGGAAGAAGGGCGAAAAGGTTGCGTGTTTGCTTGCTGGTGGTGGTTACGCCGAATATGTGGCAGTACCTGAAGGTCAACTCTTCCCAATTCCGGCGGGTTATAGTTTCGCTGAGGCGGCTGCAGTAGTAGAGGTGGCAACCACCGTGTGGTCGAATATCGGCATGTTAACAGGCTTAGAAAAAGGACAGACCATTCTGATTCATGGTGGCGCAGGGGGAATCGGCACCTTTGCTATCCAACTGGCAAAACATATTGGGGCTCGAATTGCGGTGACAGCTGGCAGTGATGAGAAATTGCAACTGTGTCGCTCTTTAGGAGCCGATATCACCATCAATTATAAAGAGCAGGATTTCGCCCACGAGTTGAAGAATTCCTGCGACCGTATCCTTGATATCATGGGCGCAAAATACCTTGACGCTAATCTCGACGCCCTTGCTCCTGATGGACATATGGTCATTATTGGGCTCCAGGGTGGGGTCAAAGGTGAGCTCAATATTGGCAAGCTCTTAACCAAGCGGGGCAGTATCTCGGCTACTGCTTTGCGGGCCCGCGACCGCGCCGATAAGGCTCGGGTTGTCGCCGATACCACACGTCATATCTGGCCTCTTTTGGAGTCAGAAGTGATTACTCATCATATTCACCGAGTATTCCCACTCGAGGAGGCTCAACGGGCACACGACTTACTTAAGTCTGGTGAAGTTTCTGGCAAACTTGTTTTGGAAGTTTCGTAAAACTCGCGTTTGAGCTCCCTTCCGCATGGGGGCACGCGAGAAGCCCTCGCTTTTTTCGTGTAGCGATTTTCTCAAAGAGTACACGCTGCCAGGAGCTAAGCGAAGGCTTCGTCAGTTTTGCGAATTCCTATTTAGGCAGTAATCCCGCTTCGCGGGCGAGGTACGCAAGAATGGAGGCAATACTCAGCGTCAGACCGGTAGCCCAGAGGATGGTGTAGGTTGTACCGATCCGGTAATTATTAGCAGCATCATTCTTAAGCGAGCTCTTAAGCGCCCATGCGTTTGCTGGAGTGTCCTCGTATGCATCAATGGCGGACCCGAAGCCGGGATGCACATTATCAGGGTTGGAGGCATTGTCAATCAACCACCGCCCAGTCTCGTAATCCGAAATGGTCGAAGAGGTTTGATCCTTGGCCTGAGCCACCGCAGTGGACAATGACAAGGCGGTAACGGCAGCCATGAGGGCAGCAGAGAATCGCTTCATGAGAGCTCCTAAGCTTGAAGGTTAAATTTGAAGACGCGTAGACACTTTCGACGTTGTCTACGGGCTATCAGTATCATAATGAGATAGTTATTTATTAAAATATCCAATACTAGAAATCAACCCTTTTAAGGGGTAGTTCCTCTAACAGGCGCCCTCGACGAGGGCAGCTAGACTCTGGACCAATCTATCAATATCGTGCCTGGTGTTATAGGGAGCCAAACTGCACGTAATAGCACCTTCTTCCTGATTGAGGCCCATCGCTACAAGCAGCGGGTCATGCGTGGTCAGAGTGCTCACAACGCGATTATCAACCAGGTACTGATGGATTGTTTCCGCGCTTAAACCTGGAATGCAAAAAGTGGCACGAGGAAGCCGTGGCACCACCGAACCCATAGCTAACTCCCCACTGAGCCCAAAGGTGTATACGCTACTTATATGTTGTAAGGAATCATCGAGGTAGTGACCTAATTCGGTGAGGTATTCCCCCGCAGAATACACACTTCTCTCTAGACGGCGCCGCCTGGAGCCGCGATCCTGCTCCTCCATATCGGCTAGGTGCTCGATAGCCGCAATAACTCCCGCCATCAAAGCTGAAGAGACATCATTAATGAATACATCCCCCGCAAGGCGCGGCACCATGCTCGCACGCTGAAAAGCTAGACAGGATAGGGCAGGACCCCCGAGAACACTCAAATCGAGCGCAATGATATCTGCGCCGAGAGCTTCGAAAGTGACGGAGCTAAAACCCAAGGTAGGTGTAGCGTCGACAAGCAACCAACTGCGGGAGGTAGCGTGAATAATCTCGCTCATGCGCACCAGGTCATGCATAGAGCCAGTTAGCGGATGAGCACTCATGAGCGAGACCAGGCGGGTGGAGCCGGTAATGAGGGTGGCAAATTGCCATGGAGGTACCTCTCCCGTGCCTAAATCGGACTCGGCAACAATAGTGGGTCTACCGGTGATAGCGTGAGTATTAAATCTCGAGGTAACTACCTCCCCGCCTCGGCGAAAGAGCGGTTCCACCGCACGCGATAGACGTTCGTATAGAACAGGCAGGCTAGGTCCAAAGATGATGGCGTCAGCTGTCGTGCCGGTGAGGTCAGCCACCGCGATGCGCGCACTGTTTTCCAAACCATCGGCGCCGAAGCGAACGCTGGTGCCGGCGCGACCATGAGAACCGGAGGCGCTTTCTTCGTAGTCCATCACCGCGGACATGCGGAAACCACGGGCAGTAGCGCTAGCGACTGATTCGGGAATTTGGGGGCGCTGGGCGGCATTCATATAGATCCAGCCATCCGCTAAAGATGGGTATAAACCCCTCATGCGTGCGCTATCGAACATCACAGTACCGTATCTCCCACCGTCTACCGGTATACCGAAGCCAAAACCCTTCTCTATAGTATGCCTGTCACTTTCAACTTATGCACCAGCCCAGCTAGGCTTATACTTCGTGGAGCACGAAGACAAGAATTTCACGAACCCAAGTCACCCTCAACCAACCCCCGATCCCCTGATCGCTGCGAAGATTGAGCGAATAACTGCAGCGGACGGTATCGACCCAGAGCCGTCGCACTCGCGCACATTCGGTGCAGCGTGGCACGATCTGGTGCGCGGTTTTAAGCAGCACGAGCTGTGGCTGCAATTAGGCTGGCAGGATATTAAACAGCGTTATCGACGCTCCGTTTTAGGCCCCTTATGGATCACGATTGCTACCGGTGTGATGGCCCTTGCCCTCGGTTTTCTCTACTCTGTGCTCTTTAAAATCCCGGTAGCGACTTTTCTCCCGCACGTGACAGTGGGCCTTATTATGTGGACTTTTATTTCGGGCTGTATCAAGGATGGAGCCGAGGTTTTTATCACCAATGAGGGCCTTATCAAGCAGCTCCCTTCTGCTCTCTCCGTCCACGTATACCGACTTGTGTGGAAGCAGACGCTTTTTCTCGCCCACAATCTGGTGATCTGGCTCGTCCTTATGCTGGTATTTCCCCGCCCCTTGGGGTGGGACCTCCTGCTCGCCTTACCTGCGATGGCGCTCCTCATTATTAATGGGGTGTGGGTGTCGATGTTCTTCGGAATAGTGGCAACCCGCTACCGCGATGTAGCGCCCCTTTTGGAGTCTGGAGTGCAATTACTCTTCTATATCACCCCGATTGTGTGGATGACTCAGACCTTGAAGGATCAAGGTGGCACCATCTCAGAGCGCGCAAAATTAGCGCAGCTTAATCCGCTATATCACTATATGGAAGTGGTGCGCGCCCCCTTAATTGGTGCGGATCTACCCGCCTACCATTGGTGGGTTGTCATCGCGTGCACCGCCACAGGCCTTATCGTGGCGCTGCTGGCCATGAAATACTGGCGTTTTAGGGTGAATTACTGGGTCTAGGCTCCCTTAACTAGAACCTCCGCGCTGCCCCAGATAACAACAATAAGGACAACGATCATGGTCTCCATCGATACTTATAATGCGTGCGTTGATTTCCCTATTTTCGACGCCAAATCTCGCTCCATGAAGAAGGCCTTCCTCGGTGCCGCTGGTGGCGCGATTGGGCGCAATAAAAATAATACGGTGGTGGTTGAGGCCCTGCGCGATATCAATCTTCACCTAAGAGAAGGCGACCGCGTGGGTCTGGTGGGCCATAACGGCGCCGGCAAATCTACTTTGCTCCGTCTCCTTTCGGGCATCTACGAACCTACCCGCGGTTCCGCGCATATACGTGGCCGAGTAGCCCCGGTTTTTGATCTCGGGGTGGGCATGGATCCAGAAATCTCAGGCTATGAAAATATCGTGATCCGTGGGCTTTTCCTTGGCCAAACACGCAAACAAATGCGTAAGAAGATGGACGATATTGCGGAGTTTTCCGAACTCGGCGATTATCTCGCTATGCCACTACGCACCTACTCCACAGGTATGCGTATCCGTCTGGCTTTAGGCGTCGTTACCTCTATCGAGCCTGAAATTTTGCTTCTCGACGAGGGCATCGGTGCCGTTGATGCCGCCTTTATGGCCAAAGCGCGCACTCGCTTACAAGAGCTAGTAGAGCGCTCAGGAATCCTCGTCTTCGCTTCTCACTCCAATGATTTCCTAGCGCAGCTATGTGATACTGCCATCTGGGTGGATCACGGACAACTACGCCAAGCAGGCCCCATCCCGGAGATTGTCCAGGCCTATGAAGGCAAGGAAGCCGCCGATCATGTGCGACGCATCATGAGCCAAAGCGATTAAGGTGAACCAAGATCTGTGGGAGCTCTACGCCCAACTGCGCTGTGCCCACTTGGTGGATCTCACCCACACCTTTTATCCCACCCAGCCACATTTCCCTGGCGATCCTGTAGAAGAACGCACTGAGATCACAAATATTGCAGATAATGGCTACGCAGTTACCCAGTACCGTCTCGTCGGACAATGGGGAACCCATATTGATGCTCCAGCACACTTTCTGCAATCTGGACGCACGGTTGATCGTATTGATACCGATGATATGATCAGCCCGCTGGTGGTCCTAGATTATCACCGTGACGTACAAACGAACCCGGATTTTCAGCTCGATAAAAAGACGCTCGTCTCCTGGGAGGCCACCTATGGGCCGATTCCCGAGAATAGTTTTGTGGCTTTCCGCTCTGACTGGTCGAAGCGCTGGCCGGATCAGCACGCACTACTAGGTCTCGATAACCACGGTCATCGCCATAGTCCAGGGTGGACTGTCGATGCCATTAATTTCCTAGTCCAACATCGCGGTATTAGAGCCATCGGACATGAAACCTTTGACACTGATCCAGGATTCCTCGTCGACCGCGGTGAGATGCCGGCCCAGTATGCGATCTTGGCGCATGATCGGTGGCAGATAGAATTGCTCACCAACCTTGATAAGCTCCCGGCGCGCGGTGGACTTTTATGGGCCTCGTGGCCTAAGCCTCTGGGTGGTACCGGTTTTCCAGCGCGAGCTATCGCGCTGATCTCTTAGTAATTATTTTCTTCTTTAAAGCGTTCGGGGTGACGCCAAAGAGTCCATAGGCTGACAATGAGAGTGGCGGTGAGAACCAGGGATACCAGACTAATTCCTAGGATGCTAAAAAATAGCACGGTCATGGCAGGGCTCATTCCACCGGCCCCGACGGGTTCCATAAAGTTATAACGGATATACATCCCGACGGCCACTAAAATCCAGCTGATCAGGGTTGCTCCTGTGAGTACGCGCATGTGGTCTCGCTTTCTGCCGATCGTTCTTTTGGGCTGTGTCTGCTTAGTCTATCAACCGAGCCATGCTCCCCACTCAAGGGTGCAGTCATTGCTATAAACGAACCGTCAATCAATAGACATAAGGGATGGATATGCAACAATATCCCTTATGGTATTGAGCTTGCAGGATAAAATTGCCGCCGTTATTGTCACCCACCACCGTGCTGATTTATTACGCCAATCCTTAGAGATTGTGGCGAATCAAACCACCCCAGTGAACTGGATTATCGTGGTAGACAATGGTGCCGAAGATGAGGTAGCCGATCTGCTTATGGATATCGCTGGCGAACGCGGAATCTACCTTCCCTCTCAACGCAACTTAGGAGGGGCCGGAGGCTTCGCCTACGGCTTCTTATACGCCTTATCGCTAGGCGCAGATGCTATTTGGTGCGCCGACGATGACGGGCATCCCGCCGATGAACACGTGCTCACCACCTTGCTTCACTGTGCCGAGCGGCATCAACTCGCTGAGGTCTCCCCCGTGGTATGCACCAAAGATCATCCCGATCAGCTGGCTTTTCCTTTAAGGCGCGGGCTCAGTTGGCGCCGTCATCGGCACGAATTGGTCGATCCCGATCATCCGGAGGCAGATATGCTTGCCGGGATTGCCTCTCTCTTTAATGGCGCTCTTATTTCCGCCGAGGCCATGGAGATTATCGGGGTTCCAGATTTGCGGCTGTTCATTCGGGGCGACGAGGTAGAATACCACCGTCGATTAGCGCGCTCTGGGCTACGCTTTGGTACCTGCCTAACAACCGCCTATCTACACCCCGACGGGGCGGCAGAATTTAAGCCCATTTTGGGCGGACGGATGCACACGCAGTATCCCGATAATGAACATAAACGCTTTTTCACCTACCGCAATCGTGGCTATCTAATGAATCAGCCTGGGATGCGGCGGCTTTTGCCGCAGGAATATGCTCGCTTCGGCTGGTTTTTCCTTGTGCAACGCCGCGATCTTACGGGCTTTAAAAAGTGGCTGAAACTTCACCGTCTAGGGCGCAAGGAACGATTTATCCGACCTAGCCCCGAGGTTCTTTAAAGATCACCATACGCTGCACCACGAAATTGGTAATAGTGGCCAGGCCTTGGGCTATGACGAAGGAGACGGTATCTACCGCTGCTTGCTCGAGGCCTAAGGAGCTCAGCGGAGCGTTGAGGATATAGTAAACAAAATTCTGTACCGCGAAGGTGGACAGATAGAGAGCAGCAACAGCAAGCCCTGACTTCTTCGACGTCGTGGCATTAAATGTCCATTTAGAATTCATCACATACGCAGTCACAGTGCCAGCACACCACCCGAGGGCCTTAGCACCTGAGCGCGGGAAGCCGAAGAGGTAATTCAGGATTAAGGTGCTGCCATAATCTACAATGGCCGCCACAATACCCACCGCAATAAAGCGACTCAACTGGGTTTTTAAAGAGGAAGATGGTGGTTGGGCACTCATGAGCATAGAGCATACCGCACCGCGCAGTCGGCTAAAATCAGGGGTCGTTAGCGCCTAAGCAATTCGCGATAAATATCCATCCGCTCTGCAAGATTCATGGTCTCTCGACCCCCCGCTCCCAAGGAAGCAAGCGCCGCCAAGGATTGTTGGCACATCAGCCGAGCGCTCGCTGGATCGATTTCTCCTTCCAGATCAAGTCCGTCAATCAGGGAAGAAATTATATAATCGGTGCGCTCTTTGCTGCTCATACAACTAAAGGCCAATACGCAAATCCAGAAGGCCTGCCTACTATGAGGTTCTTTTTCGATCGGTAATTGCGAGAGTACCTGGCTAATGGTCGCATCTATTGTTGGGGTTCGCGAAAAATCTATGGCTTTTAGTAGAGGCACAAAATCATAAATACCTGAGGTGCGGATGATATCGACCACTTCTTCGTGGGCTAGGGCTAAAACCTCGTGAATGACCTTCGAGCCGGTGAGTGTGGCATTAATCGCCTGCGGATCGCACTCCCCTGGGCCGAAATTTCCAACCCCTGCGATACAGATAATATCGGGGGTGGCTATATCGCGGGGGATAATATCGAGGACTTCGGTATCGAAGGACCACAGTCCCCATTCTTGATGCAGATGCTCGCCTGGCTCGGCTAGATACTCCCCCACTAAACGCGCAGGATCCAGGGCGGGGTAGAGTTTCGCAGCCGTGGTACAGCAGTCAGATTTATGGCCGTCGATACCGAAGACGGTAGGTAAAAGCGCATTAAGTTCGGCAATACTGAGAGCCTGATTGACCCCAATAAAGCGTACGATTTCCTCAGTGGCTGATACCGCTTGAATCCTCACAATGCTCGTTCGGGTACCCCATTCGCTTGCCGCCTTATTCATTTTTGCAGCCCGCACCGCAGTCAATGAGGTCACGTGGGTGGCAGGGGGTGAGGTGGGCATAGACTCCAGCCTAGACACAGATTCTTATTCAGGGTGGTGTGGTCTCTGCGGCACTGATAAATATTGGAAATATTGCCAGTATATTCTCAGTTTTGCTCCCCTCTTGGTGCTACTTGAGGAAGTACCATGGATGATATGTTTGGTCTTTTTAAAAAGAAGCAGCAACCGCAGACCCATGTCGCGGCAGAGCGCACGAATCTGCCCATGAGCGATCATATGACGCGGCTGGTTGCTGAAGAGCTTCCCCTCCTCGATTCAGATTCGCGCGGGCGGATCTATTCCATCTTGGAATCCTACGAAGGACCGACAATCACCTCCCAGGAGGAGTTGCCTGAAGAGATTCGGCGCCTTCTCGATCTTTAAGCGGGAGTATCGCGTTATACTCCCGTCGTCTTTCTCTCACCCGATCCCGTGCTCGGTACAATCTCACACCGAAGGTATTGGGATAGTGCCACGGCACATGGGTAGGGTGGAATCGTTATCTGTATCAAGAAAACAGTCCTTTTTACCTAAGAAAGTGGGCTAGACCCTTCATGACTGATCATTCTCTGCTTGCTACCAAAGCTCAGGAACTCACCGGTTGGGGACGCACCGCCCCCACCACCGCCCAGGTGCTGCGCACCCCCGATCTCGAGGAAATGGTGCGAGCCGTCCGCCTGGTGGCCGAGGATAATGCCGCGAAGCCGGACTATCTCAAGCGCGGTGTTATTGCCCGTGGCATGGGGCGTTCCTACGGCGACCCTACTCAAAACGCTGGCGGCTTGGTCATCGATATGCAGGATCTCAATAAGATCCATTCCATCGATCCAGAAACCGCAGTTGTTGATGTAGATGGTGGTGTCACTCTAGACCAACTCATGAAAGCCGCTCTGCCATATGGGCTCTGGGTTCCGGTTCTACCTGGTACCCGCCAGGTCACGATCGGTGGTGCCATCGGCCCCGATATTCACGGCAAGAACCACCACTCCGCCGGCTCTTTCGGCGATCACGTATTATCGATGGAACTGCTTGTTGCCGATGGCCGGATCCTCCATATTGAGCCAGAAGGCTCTGCGGACGATCCCGATGGCTCCCTCTTCTGGGCCACCGTCGGTGGCATGGGTTTGACCGGCATTATTGTGCGCGCCCGCATCAAGATGACCAGAACCGAGACCGCCTATTTCATCGCAGATGGCGATCTCACTGCCAACTTGGACGAGACCATCGAATTCCACTCCGATGGTTCGGAGAAGAACTATACCTACTCCTCCGCATGGTTCGATGCTATTTCCCCAGAACCCAAACTCGGCCGCTCCGCTATTTCGCGAGGCTCGCTGGCTACCTTGGCTCAGCTCGAGGAATTGAATCCTAAGCTGGCTAAGGATCCGCTGAAATTCAATGCGCCCCAATTAGTGACCGTTCCTGATATCTTCCCCTCATTCACCATGAACAAGCTATCCATGATGGCCATTGGTGAATTGTGGTGGCTCAAGTCCGGCACTTACCGCAATCAGGTGCAAAACCTCACTCAGTTCTATCAGCCCTTGGACCTGATCGGAGAGTGGAACCGCGGTTATGGTTCGCGTGGCTTCTTGCAGTACCAGTTCGTGGTCCCCATGGATGCCGTGGAGCCTTTCAAGGAGATCATCCGGGATATACAGCGCTCTGGCCACTACTCGGCTCTGAATGTATTTAAGCTCTTCGGACCGGGTAACCGCGCCCCGCTCAGCTACCCAATGCCGGGCTGGAATGTCTGCGTTGACTTCCCCATCAAGCGCGGCCTCGGAACCTTCCTTGATGAATTGGATCGCCGAGTTATGGAATTCGGTGGCCGTCTCTACTTGGCTAAGGAATCACGGACCTCGGCAGAGAATTTCCACAAGATGTACCCAGAGATGGAAAACTGGCTCACAACCCGCAATGCGATCGACCCGCACGGTGTTTTCGCCTCAGATATGTCGCGTCGCCTCGAGCTTCACTAATTCATTTCCCTCTCCTCACATTTTCTTAAAGGAAGGCATCAATCAATGCTTAATGCTGTGGGCCAAGCCCAATCTATTTTGCTCCTCGGGGGCACCTCCGAAATCGGACTCGCCATTGTCAAAGAATTCTTAGATAAGGGTCCAGCCAAGGTCATTCTGGCTGCCCGCGATAAATCCCCACGCCTCGACATCGCCGTCAATGACGTCAAAGCCTGGGGTGCCCAGGAGGTGGAGGTCATTAATTTTGACGCCACCGACTTCGACTCCCATCCAGCCGTTATCGACCAGGCTTTTGCTGGCGGCGATATCGACGTTGCCATTGTGGCCTTTGGTACTCTCGGGGATCAAGAAGCCCTCTGGCAAGACCAGAAGTTGGCTGTCGATTCCGCTCAGACCAACTTCACCGCAGCCGTCTCTGTGGGCGTACTCCTGGGTGAATACCTGAAGAAACAGGGTCACGGAAACCTCATCGCTCTCAGTTCCGTAGCTGGGCAGCGTGTCCGACGCTCTAATTTTGTCTACGGCGCTGCCAAGGCTGGCTTTGACGGATTCTACGTCAATTTAGGCGTTGCGCTGCGCGAATTTGGTGTGCGCGTACTCGTCGTTCGCCCTGGCCAGGTTCGTACCAAGATGAGCGCAGAGGCTGGTGAAGCACCGCTGACCGTAAATCGCGAAGATGTCGCAAAGGCAACCTTCAACGCTGTGGTGGCCAAGAAAGATGCGATCTTCGTCCATCCTCTCTTCCAGTACGTTTCGCTCGTATTCAAGGTGATTCCGCAGGCAATCTTCCGTAAACTCCCCTTCTAATTCTTCTGTTTTTAGAGGTTTTTTACAGGCTCTTTTAGGCACCGAGCAGGTCTTGATCATGATGATCAAGACCTGCTTTTTGTCACATAGACCCCTGTGGTTACAGTGGCGTATGCGCATAATTGGCTCTATGTATGGGAAACTAAAATAATGACTGTTCAGGACCAATCACCAAGTCTTTCGGGTTCGCGCTGCCAAACACAGCACCTCCAGCACCCGTCGGCTTATGCCCCTGATGTTTTGGCCACCCCCGTCACTGTGCTCGCAATAATCCTAGCGGGTCTCGGCGGTGGGCTTTTCACCCTCGCTTCGTGGCTTATTATTCACACCACAAATCTGCCCGCGTTTGGCCCCTCCAATGTGACCCGAGCTCTCTCCTCCCTCGGGTCCATGCTGGTTGTGTTGGTAACTGGACTAGTGGTCTACTTCCTTATGAGCGATGCAGCACACGCACGTCGCACCCCTCGGTGGCGACAGATTTTCAGCTACTTTATCTGCTATTTATCCCCAGCTGCACTAGTAGTAACCACCCTAGCTATCCCCCTTTCTGCCACCTCGCTATATCTATCAGGAGTGACAGTTGATCAGGGTTTCCGCACCCAGTTTCTGACGAGGCTCACGGACTCATGGCAACTCTCAGATATGAACTATATCGATATGCCCTCTTACTATCCCGGCATGTGGTTCTGGTTTGGCGGCCGATTGGGCGATCTACTTAATCTCCCTGGATGGGAAGTCTTCCAACCGTGGGCAATGGTATCGATTGCCCTGGCTGGAAGCGTGCTCGTCCCGGTGTGGCAGCGTCTAACTGGAAGCCTCCCCGTAGCTACCGCCATCGCGTTGGTAAGCGTATGTATTGCGATTGTAACGAGTGCGGAAGAGCCCTATGCGGCTATCATTGCCCTCGGGGTTCCGGCGGCAACCATCATGGTGCACCGCGCCTTAGTTGGCGGAAATCTAGCGCTTGTGGGCATGATTTTGTACCTTGGGATCTCAGCCTCCTCTTATACGCTCTATACCGCGGTGGTGGCCTTGAGCTGCATAGTTGTGGCAGCTTGCTTTGCGGCCCTGGTCCTTAAATCCTTCGCACCTGTACTACGGCTGGGCATCATGGGTATTGGTTCCATGCTCTTAGCCGCTATCTGGTGGGCACCCTATCTGTATCAAGTTTTCTCCGGAGCTCCCACCAGCGGTTCCGCCGCCCAAAAATATTTGCCGCTCGCTGGTTCGCAGTTCCCACTTCCTATGCTGATCCCTGATGCTTTGGGAGTCATCTGCCTGATCGGCCTAATTTATCTGCTAATACGGTGGTCCCACCCAGATATTGCCACCATGGGGATCTCGCTCATGGTTTTCTACGGGTGGATTACGCTATCGATGGCTGTAACCCTCACCGGTACCACGCTTTTAGGTTTCCGCCTGGATGCCGTGGTGGCACTCATCATGGCTACCGCCGGGGTACTAGGTTTGGCTGAGTTGCGTCTATTGGGCGTCCACCGGCTCGCAACCACCGCCCAACCTGGAGGCCTCAGCCCCGGCTTTTCCCGAGCACTCACCACTTTTATGGTGGTTATCTTATCGATCGGTGGTGTGTCCTATGTACAAAATATTCCGAATCGTTTAGCCCACGCCATAGATTTGGCCTATACCGATACCGATGGCCGCGGCCACCGGGCAGATCTTTATCCCCCCAATGCCGAGAAATACTACCCTGAGATCGCTGACACGATTATGGCGAAGATAGCAAAACCCGCCCGTGAGATCATCGTCCTTACTGATCAGCGCAATTTTTTAGCCTTCCACCCCTTCCGCGGCTACCAAGCCTTCACCAGCCATTATGCCAATCCCCTAGGTGAATTTGAGGCTCGCAATGCGGCCATCGAATCCTGGGCCGAAGCCTCCTGGAAAGAGCAGATGACGGGCCAAGACCTGATCACTCTCATGGAACACAGTCCGTGGCGCATCCCTGATGCCATTGTGTTGCGCGGGGATCTCAAAGCTCTGCAGAAGCAGCTGGCCACAGGAGACAAACCCGACGGGTGGATCTTCGATATAGCCGAGGATATCTACCCCAACAATCCCAATGTGCGTTTTAAGGGTAGTAGCTTTAACCCTGCTGTTTTTCTCGGCGATAATTCTCCTTGGGAGATCACCCCAGTAGGATCATTTGTGGTGGTGACTAGGCAGTGACTCATCCGCACCCCCGCCCCTTATCCCCCGATCATTCTGAAAGCATCACATCCAACGGTCTTATGAATTCCTCTTCTCTTGCTACGGATACTCGACCCCCGATCCACGAAGATATGGCACCTGGATCCCTAACCTTGGGCCAGGCTCCTGGATGGCTGAAGAAACTCGCTGCCCTTTCTGGAGTCTTGGGTTTTTTCTTCTTCATTCTGACCCCGTTCATGCCGGTGAATCAGGTGCAGTCCTCCTTCGAGTGGCCCCAGAATCGCTCCCTCAACCAGATCAGCGCCCCGCTGGTTTCCTATGCCCCGCAGCGGCTAGATGCCACCATCCCGCTGCAAGCATTAGAGCAGTTGCGTGACGATGAAACCCTCGTCTTCTCCACGCTCCCACCCTCGAGTGAGCAATCCGCCACTCGCGGACTTTTTGTTCGGAGCATAGAAGGCAATATTGAGGTGTCCTCCTTAGGTACCATCCTCCTACAGGTTCCTGCCGCGGAGGTGGCCGAGCTGCCTAAGGATGCGACTCTGCAGATTTCCACCACCGAGGAACTGAGCACAGCCGAGATTCCCGGCACAGATTTATCTGGGCAGAGCGAGGACGAGAAGGATCTGCGCCCGCAAGTTTCTGGTATCTATACCGAGCTCACCGGTGATGCTGACGCACTCATTGATGCCGGTCTTATGGCTCGAGTTGAGATTAATTCCCGCTATACCTCTTCACCGACTGTGCTGAAGTACTCTACGATGATCCTGGGCGCTATCTTCCTCGGTATAGCTCTCTTTAGTCTGTATCGTCTCGATCGCCTGGATCGTTTAGGCCGCCATCGCTACTGGCCTAAGAATTTTCTCAAGCCACGTGTCCTCGATGGACTGGTAGGAGCGGTCTTAGGGTACTGGTATGTTTTTGGTGCCAATACATCCGATGACGGCTTTATTCTCACCATGGCCCGGGCTAAGGACGGGGCCGGGTATATGGCCAACTATTACCGGTGGTTCGGGGTTCCAGAATCTCCTTTCGGTGCCCCTTACTATGATTTCCTCACCCTGCTCTCGCAGGTATCGACGGCCTCGATGTGGATGCGGCTGCCTTCTCTGATAGCGGGAATAAGTATCTGGCTGATTCTCTCGCGCGAAATTTTGCCGCGCTTAGGGCCAGCTCTCAAAACTCGCCGGGCCGCACAGTGGACTGCCGCGTTGATGTTCCTAAGCTTCTGGCTTCCCTATAATAACGGTCTACGCCCGGAGCCCATTATTGCCCTGGGTACCTTAGTCACGTGGGTACTCTTCGAGCGTTCAATTGCCCATCAGCGTCTCTTCCCCGCTGCCGTAGGTACCATAGTTGCTGCCTTCACGCTTGCCTGCGGCCCCACGGGGTTGATGGCGGTATCGGTGCTGCTAGTCAGCCTTCCGCAATTATTACGCACCATGAGCATACGACTGAGCTCCTTAGGGACACGGCGTCGTCATGGCTTGAGCTGGATCGTTTTCCTCGGTCCCTTCTTTGCCGCTGGCACGGCCGTTCTCGTGGCGGTTTTCGGCGATCAAACTCTCGCGACAGTGCTGGAATCCATCCATGTGCGTGGCGAGATCGGCCCTTCTTTGAAGTGGTTCCAGGAATGGCAACGCTATGAGGTGCTCTTCCAGCAGACTGTCGATGGCTCTTTCGCTCGTCGATTTGCGGTACTGTTCGCATTTATTGCGGTAGGCCTCGTTTTTGCCTCTATTTTGCGCCACGGCAAGGTACCCGGCTCCGCTCAAGGGCCTTCGCTACGGCTCGTACTGGTTTTTATTGGCACTCTTTTCTTCATGAGCTTCACCCCCACCAAGTGGTCACACCACTTCGGTGTATGGGCCGGCATCGCCCCGGCTCTTGGCGCGCTTGCTGCCGTGGCTCTTAGTGATTTCTCCACCCGGTCGAAATCTGCGCGCACCCTCTTTGTTGGTGGTCTCCTCTTCGTCTATGCATTCTCGCTCTCGACCACAAACGGTTACTGGTATGTGGCCTCCTATGGAGTGCCATGGTGGGATAAATCAATCCAGATCAAGGCTATTGAAGCCTCTTCGGTGATGCTGGCTATCGCCCTGGTTATTTTGCTGATTGGAGCCATCCAGGCAGTACGCCATCAGGCAGGTCTCGATGGGGAACACGGCGATGACGTCGCACCACAGAAAAAGCGCCTATTCACCCATATCTTCACCGCACCGATCGCTGCTTTGTGCGCACTCACGGTGCTCTTTAGCATGGCCTCGCTGGCTAAAGGCTTCGTCTCGCAATACCCTGCCTACTCAATTGGCTTAGGCAATCTTCGTACCCTCGCCGGCGATCGCTGTGCTCTGGCAAGCGATACCTTGGTTGAGACAGACACAAACGAGTCCTTCCTCAAGCCCATCGGGACGACCTTAGGGCAATCACTAGAATCCGGGCCAAAATTCCAAGGATTCGAACCCAACCGCATACCCTATCTAGGTAGCCGCTCCACGGGGTTCGTCTCAGATGCGGAGACCCTCAATACCAACCAAGGGTTACGCCCAGAAAATGAAGAGGGCGTCAACGATTCAGTCATTCGTCTCCCCTTCAACCTCGACTACCGCACAGTTCCAGTGTTGGGATCGTATTCCAATTTTGAGCAACCCTATGCCGAAGCTATTACCAGCTGGTACCAATTGCCTCCCCAACGTGAGGATGCCCCACTATTAGTGGTCAGTGCTGCAGGTAAGATCGCCTATTTTGATCAGGATGGGGTGCGCAAAGACGGTCGCCGCCTGCTTGTAGAATATGGCGCCGAGAATGAACAGGGAGAACTGGAAAAGCTCGGTGAACTCTACCTCAATGACGCAATTATGGTGCCCACGAACCGGTGGCGGAATCTGCGCTTACCTCTCGATGCGCTCCCAGCTGAAGCGACCGTCGTGCGCCTGCATGCTATCGATGATTCCCCCGATTACCGGCAATGGATAGCTTTCACCCCACCGCGTATTCCCACCCTGGCTCCTCTCGATCAGGTGATTGGCCACGATCAACCAGGCATGATCGATTGGGCCGTTGGCTTCCAGTTCCCTTGCCAGCGCCCCTTTAACCACTATGCGGGTGTGGCAGAAATTCCAGGCTATCGCATTAGTGCAGATGCCGATGGCAAGATGCAGGGCTCGAATTTCATGGACTACTATGGCGGCGGTGCACTCGGACCTGCGGAGGCGGTCAATGAATCCTATGAGCTGCCCAGCTACGCCAAGGATGACTGGAAGCGCGACTGGGGCAGTGTTGAGATCTATCAGCCGCGGGCAAATTCCGTAGGTGAAATACCCACCCCGGCTATCATCGATCAAGAAATTATTACCCGCTCCGGGTTGTGGAATCCAGGGCACCAAGCTATCGAAAATGGTAGCCGAGGAGATAGCTAAAGAGACTTAGAAAAATAATAAGCCCGCACCCTATCCACGGTGCGGGCTTGACTCTTATAGAGGCTTAATCGCGAGGTTCTTCGGCGGTCAGTCCCACATAAGCGATGGGAGTAACAAAAGGCTTTTCTCCAAATAATCGCGGTTGCTCGCGACTGTGATCGAGGGGAACTAATTCATTGAGTTCACTAAGCGAACTGATGGGAGTTTGAGGCTGATCACGATCTGCCCGAGCGGCTTTGCGGCACTGTAGCCACAGATAGATAAAGAGCGGATAACCAATCAGGCCCACAATGATATAAATACCGATGAGGATCACTTCAGTGGGAATCTGGAGATTCCACGCAAAGTGCAGTACGAAGGCAATAGCAAACCAGGTTGCCCCATATTTCAGGCGCTGCGCGAAGCTAATGCCAATACTCGTCATGGCCAGGCCAATACCGTAGCCAGCGATTCCGGTGAAAAGGATATGGAGGCCTGGACCTGCAATCGAGCGCAGGCCCCACATCATCAACGTGCCCTCAATATCACTATCTGGGTGGATCAGTCCCCCCATCTGCCCATACAGCAGATTTTCAATAGTATCGAAACCTAAGCCAACAATAATTCCGGTAGCGAAACCGTGCCAGGGGCGATTGAGCTGAGTAAAAGCAGCCATTACTAAAATAACGCCCAAAGTCTTAGCTATTTCTTCTGGGTAAGCGCCTCCAAAGGAGGCGGCGACAATATCCCACCCTAATTTACTGGTGACCTCAGAGACCGCGGTACCAACGAATGTGGCTAGCCCAAAACACACGGCCGAACCCCACGCGAATGAGCTAAATACCCACGCAAAACCGGCGTTCGGCGCGAACCCGGAGCGACTGATAAGAAAATAAAAAGCGATGAGATAGATCGATACCAGCACCAAGCCGAGGCCAATAGATGCCGGTGAGAGCACCGCAGATAGTCCCACCACGCCTGCTACCCCGAGGGCCGCGAGGATTGTGACAATTAATAAGGTAATGCGGAGGGGTTTGGTATATCTCATGCTGCACTCTCCTGGGGATTCTTCGGGGCATTATCTAGTGCGGTGAAAACCTCCGCGATGCGCGGATCGTATTCGTTTCCACCCACCACAACCATGAGGGCATTATTGGAATTATCGCCGGTGCCAAAGTTGAATCCGAGCTCGAAATATGGATTGTCGCCCAGTGTTCGCATGCGCGCGATATTACCGCTAAACTCCACCTCGCTACTAGGACCCAGAGGCTGTATATACCCCCGCATAGCTCGGGTAACGGTTCGGCGCTGGTTGCTACCCGCCTCGACGACCGAGCTATCAATAGTGATGCCATCGCAATCCCACGATCCGGTATAGAGGGTATCGCTAACGATGCGACACACGAGCGGTTCGCCTTCGGCATTGCGCACCGGAACAGTCCAGTTATAGGCCTCGTCGCCTAGAATAACTTCGGATTCGCGGATTTTTTCGGGTACCACGGCTGCGAGCCCTATAGGAAGGAGCAACAGCAGGGCGAAGATGCCAACAATGGCCCACCACTGTTTCGCATTCGTCGGGGGGTTGTACTGAAAACGACTCATGAGTGGTAATTCTAGGGCATTCACTGCCCTTGTGCAGGACCAGAGAACACTGCCGACGCACGATTCCAGACTCAGCATTACACTGGAGTAATGGCTTTAAATATCACTGATCTTTACCGGTTCGTCAATGGCTCGTGGCTCGATTCCCACGAGATCCCCAATGATCGTCCCTCTGACGGGACCTTCTATGCTTTACGCGATCAAGCAGAAGCTGATACGCACGCGCTTTTACTGGAGAATCCTGATACGCGAGCTGGCGCGCTCTATGCCTCGTATATGGATACTGATGGCGTTGAACGCGCAGGGATAAGCGCTATTGACGCTGACCTTGCACTCGTGGATATCTCCACTATCGATGAGTTCCTCCACGCTTTGGGCGCGTTGAGCCGGGTGGGTATCTCCCTTCCCTTCGGTGCCTATATTGAAAAAGATTCTGCCCTCGAAAATGCTAGCGCCTACTTGTACCAAGCAGGTTTGGGGCTACCCGATGAGGCCTACTATCACAAGAGCGAACACGCTGAAATTAGATCTCTCTATCAGGCGCATATTGTCAGAATGCTGGGCTTTATCCCGCAGATCTCAGATCCGGAGGAAGCTGCACGCACCATTCTGGAGCTGGAAACTACGCTGGCTCAAGGGCACTGGGATGTGGTGAGCACCCGCGATGCAGTAAAAACCTTCAATCCTGTTAACAGCGAGGATCTCCCCGCCTATCTGCGCACAATCCTAACTGCGGCTGGATTCCCTGAGGGTCGCTATATTGTGATGATGCCTGACTATTTCGACCATCTGGGCACTCTCCTAGATGAATCTCATCTTGAGGCGTGGAAGTTGTGGGCTACTTGGCATATCATCAAAGATCGCGCTGGCCTGCTCACCGCTGAGATCTCGAAGGCCAACTTCGATTTCTACGGCACCACCCTATCGGGCTCCCTTGAGCAACGCGATCGGTGGAAGCGCGCCCTTGGGGTAGCCGAAAGCTTTGTGGGCCAAGACATTGGAAAACTCTTTGTAGCCAAGCATTTCCCCGCCTCCTATAAAGAGGAGATGCTGGAACTGGTTGACTATCTTATTCGCGCCTACCGTCAACGTATTTCCTCACTGCCATGGATGACCCCGGAAACTCGTGAGAAGGCCCTCGAAAAGCTCGGTAAATTCCAAGCTAAGATTGGCTACCCCGATACTTGGCGAGATTATTCGGGCCTCGAATTCTCCTCCGCGGGGGCAGATCTGGTTGCTAACTACCGCCTGGGAAGCGCTTTTGCCCATGATTATGAAATAAATAAGATTGGCAAGCCCGCTAACCGCGAGGAATGGTTTGCTAATCCACAAGTCGTCAACGCCTTCTATAATCCGGTGGTTAACGATATCACCTTCCCCGCGGCTATCTTGCGTCCTCCATTCTTTGATAAAGACGCCGACGCGGCGGAGAAATTCGGGGCCATTGGAGCAGTAATCGGCCACGAAATCGGCCACGGTTTCGACGATCAAGGGTCCCAGTACGATGGGAACGGCAACCTCAACTCGTGGTGGTCTGCTGAGGATCGGGCCGCCTTTGCTCAGCTCACCGGCAATTTGGTGGAGCAATTTAACGGTAAGGTTCCCCACACGCTTATCGACGCCGGAATTGATACCGCTGGTGTCAATGGCGAATTCACCCTCGGAGAAAATATCGGCGACTTAGGTGGATTAGGGATCGCGGTGGTCGCCTACCGCCTCTACTTGGACGATCACGGTATGAGCATCGACGATACCCCTAGCAAGCCTTTTGCAGTGGAGGGAGGATCGCCGGAGCTATACGAGCACAGCTATAACGGTCTGCAGCGCCTTTTCCTCTCCTGGGCGCATGTGTGGCGCACCAAGCAACGCCCTGAGTATCAGGCACAACTTCTCGCTGTGGATCCGCACTCACCAGCGGAATTCCGCTGCAATATCATTGCGGGCAATATAGCTGAATTCTATGAGGCCTTCGATATTCCCACCGATGCGCCGGTCTATATCGCCCCAGAAGATCGCGTCACTATCTGGTAGCAGAGACAAACCAACCCTCGCCGAAAAATGTTGACGGCGAGGGTTTTTGCTTATTCCCAAGGTCCGCTAAAGCTGGTGGGCCTACAACTTAGGGTTATATGGGCAGCGGTTTTTTAAGGTCCCCATGAGGATCTGAGCCGGAATTACCCTCTATCCTTTTAATTTTCAAGGGCTCTCATCTGCACTACTCCGTTTAACAGAGTGCCTTATTTGTGCGGTCGGTGGATGTCGAAAAGACACGATAGTACGTTGCAGTGCAGATGCACCGCATGAGCACCAGGATAGCGCCAATCAGAGTGGCATAGACGATGCATGGTGATTCTGCTTCTCCAATCTTGCGGCTACGCCCTAGCAGTTTAGACACGAGTGTGGTTACCATGATGCCATGACTAATCCATATTCCGACCCCGAACGTGAAGCCTTCCAAGTTGGCGGTATCGACCGCGATATGAGCGAAGAAGAACAGCTCGAGCAGCTCGCCTCCTATATTCATGCTCATTATGAGGCCCCAGAGAAGAACCCGCCGTGGTCCGATAACCCCTCCGATCCACTCCCTGCCGATACTTTCGACGCCATGCTCCCGGACCGTCTCACCCACTCCTCCATGTTGATGTTGGGTGCGGCCGTAAATCACGCTATGCCAGGGGTGGCCTTTATCGACGGCATCACGGTTGAGGATCTACCTGAGCTGAATGCAAAAATCTTTAGGCCTTCTCAACCCAGCGGTGCTTGGGCCATCTCCCTCCACCCTGGTGGTTGGTGGAAAGGCTCTGGGGTTGCGCTCGAGAATGCCTGGCGCCCTGAGGTCGCGGGTCTCGCGGAGCTTTCTGGGGTTACCATTGTTGATCTCGACTATCCCCTCCTACCTGAGTCCGATCTCCCCGCCGTGATCGCTGCCGTCACCCAGGCAGCCGAGTGGATTCGTAGTCAAGGTGCTCCATGGGTGGGCGCTTGGGGTTATTCCTCTGGCGGTGCGCTTGCCGTTCTTTGCGCTGAGCTTTTTGACGCCCTCGCACTCACCTTCCCCCATCTTGAGCTTGATGGACTACCCGAAGATATACGCGGTGGCACTGATTTCCCGGCCCTTGACACACTTCCCACCACTTTCATGCAGATTGCCAGCCACGATTCTATTGCTGGCCATTATCCGTGGTTCGAAGAGGCTTCTGCGGTGCGCACTCAGGTTTATACCTCTGAGCATCGGGTGTCCACGCCTACGGTGGCTAGGCAGCGGGTTCGCGATATCGCTGAGTTTTTCCGCAGCAACTATGCCCACGAGAGCTAATTATTATCTGTGGTCCTCTTTAAAGTGCGGCGAGACGCAAGTCTTATATTCGAGTCCAGAACATAACTACTTTGCTATTAGGCTAACCACTGATCGCGGGCCGAAGCGGCAGCGATAGCTAGTGGTTCTCCACCTCGAATGAGCCCCAAACAGCCAAGGCTGTATGGGCATTTACCAAAACATCCTTAACGGTACCGTCAAATCGAACTGTTAAGGATAAATTTTCGCTTCGTGGCAGTCTCTATCGAGACAATCACAAAGGAATCAGTCGGACCATTCAGCCGTATGATTATCGAGACGTCATACGTCCCTTAGAGGATGGGGAATAAGACCCAAATGAGGGTGCTAAAATAGGTTCGGACGATGCTTTCTACCAAAATTAATTCGTAGATAGCCAATCGCTACCAAACAGTAAAGCCGAAGCGAGGATAGTGCGACGCTGCGCACTGATACGTACCGATTGCAGGTGTAGCATTGCGGCAAGTGGGCTGGAGCAATGATCATAGTCGGGAGACAGAAAAGATATAAGGTGAACCATGGTATTTCCTAGGACCGTACAATTGTTCTTGATGGATGGCTCACCCAACGGTCGGATCAAATGCTCTTTAGATAACTGGGTGGGCAAGGTTTATCTCATCCCCCGTACAGAAATCCATCGTTCTAAAAACCGCTCCGAGCTCAACCAGACGGGCGTCTACCTGCTGTTCGGTAATGACACCGAATCCGGAGAAGAACTTCTCTATGTCGGACAAGCCCGTGAACGCAAGAACGGAAACGGGGTGCTCGCTCGCGTGGCAGAGCACCTTGGCGAGGAGAAACTAGACTATTTCACTCATTCCATCTTGATCATCGACTCGGACAACTCGTTTGGTCCAACCGAGATTTCTTATCTGGAAAATGCTTTTTACCAGCATGCCTTAGTCGCCGATCGAGTTCGTGCGGTCAATAGCAATGATCCCTCCCCCGGTAATGTCACCGAAGAAAAGAAAGCCGCCCTCGATGAGTTCATTGCCAACGCCAAAATCCTTATCGGCTCGCTTGGCTACCGAGTATTCGATGCAGTCGATGATGCAAAGGTCATTGCGCCAGAATCACCAGCGTTGTCTCCCAAAGTAGAGCCTCTACTCTATCTAAAGGCCGCTGGAGCATGTGGTACTGGCCGCCAAACTAACGATGGCTTTGTTATTCTCGCGGGGGCCACTCTGCGAGAGGGACTTACAGAGTCGGCACCAGAATCTGTTAAGAAAAACAGACAGCGCTTCGCAGATCGAGTAAGCGCCGATCACAAGCTGCTGCGAGATACGCTATTCACCTCACCCTCAGCGGCCTCTAGTTTTCTCATTGGGGCATCGACTTCCGGAAAAACTTCCTGGAAGAACAGCGATGGCGTAACTTTGCGTGCACTAGAGCAAGCCGAACTTGGATCTACTAGCTCCTCATAACCGCAAACTGTAACCAAAACATCCCCATCACCCCGAGACTGGTCATAGCGGTTTCTGTTTTGCTAAGTGCGGCAACACTAATTGAAAATTTCGGTACCTTAAAACCGCACGCTTGCATCAATGATATCGCTCTACCATTTGCATTTGATCACCGAGCTTAGTGAGTAAATTTGGATCATCGAGCGCTCCAGGAAGTACTGTAGAAGATCTTCACATCTCCTAGACGCCGCATCACTCTGTGATCATATTAGGTCATTCATCAGTATGAACACTTCAACGGGTTCCTTTTACGTCATAGGTACTTAGTACTGGTTTCCCTCCGCGCGAGGTGATTTTGCTTTCTGTTTCTGCATTTGTTTCACTTCTCGACAACCAGCCCAGTGGTATTTTTTCCACTTTAGGTCTAATCTATGGAGTCAATTCGAGACATAGAATCACAATGCAAAAGGTTAATCCTAGATCAAAATCAGCAACTCTTAGCAAGTCTATTAAGGTGTGCAGTAGTGCAGAAGATAGTCCTTGTACTCTGCAAGAGAATAGTAGCGTATATGCCGCACACAACCATTCTTGAAACTAGGGATCACTTCCACCATCTGATTACCTACAAACAATATTTCAATACCCAACGATCGGATCAGCGTACTTATACAGCACATGGGGCGGGCTTCTGCCCAGCCCGTTTGCTGGGCCCATATCCTCGATAAGGACTATCAGACCGGAAATTTTTGACCACCTCGTGTGGCCGATTAAGGGGATCAAGAAAAGAGCAAGCGGTGTACAGTCAAGGTGAGCACCAACTCTTCGTGTTTAGAGAATCTAAATTTATTACCGATCAGCGGTGAGGAGAAACATCGGTGTCTAGGCCACAGAAGATTCCGTTATGGATGGCCGTATCCGCTATCGTTGTCGCCGTAGCACTCTGCGTCCTTGTTGTATCGCTGCGGTTTATAACAAAAACAGCGATATTCCCAGTAATTCTTTCGCTCATGCAACAGATATGCGATCGTATTCTACGAGCGTAAACGGTATGGATATCAAAGAGGTTCGCGACAGGGCCTTCCAAGACGTCCACCTGACCCCTGACATAAAACCCACAAAGAGGTCATAGTCTGTTACGGCAGCTCTGAAGGCAGCCCTAATCCTAGGAAAGCCCGACGGCTGGCGCAGCTTGGCTACGAAACTCTCGCGGCCTCTACGCTCGGCTTGGTTAATCAACCTGCAATATTAATTAAATTTCCACAGGAGCAGTTCGAAGACCTACTCGCCTATGTGCCGAAAAATACCAGCAATGATGAACCTATCACCGTCCTAGGTACATCGATGGGCGCGGAGTACGCTTTTCATTTCGCGACTGAATATGACGTGATAGATAACGTAGTTCTGATCGCACCATCTGCGTACACATTCTTCGGCCTTAATTTTAAAAACCACGGTTCATCGTGGATAGGAAGGGCGAAGAGATTCTTTTTTGTAAATGTTCAGAAGTCCTCTTTCCTTATCTTTATTACCAGTATGCTCATCCCTTCGGTAACTGAGTCGCCCTCCATTCCTAGAGGTTCTTATAACTGTGCCGTCGAGGTGGATACGTATATTCGATCGCGGCTGAGGATACCCGAGCCAATATCCTTATAATCGCTGGCGAGAAAGACCTTTCATGGGATAGCTATGGCATGGCGAAAGTGATCAGTTGACACAATCCTAGAGCCGAAATTGTTTCCCATTTTGATATGAGCGAAAATGAGCTTAGGCGGGAATAAAACGGCCAATGGAAAGCCTACTGTCATTAGCCGCCAGGTAATAGCTGGTTTTCTAGCTGAGCACAATTGCTAATAGCACCTGCCCCTGATATGGCCTTCTGGTCTCACTCGCTGACAGCAGGCTCAAGAACTAATTCCCATTAGCTGCGAACCGCTGGCAGAGTACCACGCTGAACCCGAACGGTAGTGACGTCACCGTGGAGTTCTATTTTGAATAATTCCAATACGTGCCTGAGCACACACGATTCGGTCTCGTATAATCTCCTAAAACATTGCGTACTGTAGTTGCGATGCTCACTCATGTATTCAGCGAGAACGGTTCCGTAGTTTCAATTTCTTCGTAGCGATAGGTGGACTGCAACTGTTGAAGTTTATGCGGGGCTATCCCTATTTCAATTCAGTTGTATCGTGGCCACATGCGGTTCCTTCTGTGGTCGTTCTCACAGGTAAAAGCTTGTATCAGAAACTTGCCACCGTCAGAATTCAGGGTTGCACTTTTTATGGATGTCTCGAAGAAAGGTATAGAAAAGACGGCGATAGAGGTAGAGCTTAGTTTCCACCGCCGTCTCCGACAAGCCCATTCACAACCAATTAAGGGGAACTTGAATCGTTAATGATACAAACGAGCCTGCATTTTACAGATAGGTTATTCTTTGATTCGGTAGATCACAACATACTGTCTCATGCCATATATGCCATCGAAGCTACTTCTCACGATTGAGACGGCTCCACGAGGTTGCCCGGTTCCCTTGCCCCGCAGAAGATTCCGATTGTGTCCTGGTGAAGCCTTGAACTTTTCTAGGGCTTTCTGGAAGTCTCCATAGAATGTGGCGAGTGTATTCTCCGCGAAGTAGCGATCAGGGCTTACCTTCATTACGAGTTCGGCATACTCAGGATCAAGGCCTGACTCGATATAGGGACTTTCGTGAGCAAACTTAACGTTCTGGTTGATGAGCTTGTTTCCATGAGGCCCCTCAGGTGTAGCGAACCGTCCAAGCTTATCGGCCCAACGATAGCAGTCCTGTTCCATCCTATGGTCCCAAATAACCTCAGGAAGGCCGTTCATCCGACGGTACCTATTCCATTCGTCGAACTGTCGCAACGCCTCCTCTCTAAGTTCAGACTCCTTCATATAGGGGTCATTGGGTTTGTCCCAAGGAGTCGGAGTTGGCGCTGGAGCTGGGTCATGGGTAGGTGCTGGACGTGGGTTTGGTCGTGGCTGCGGTGTCGGCGCCGGTGCCGGAGTATTCCCCTGAGGAATATTGTCACCGATGTCCTTGATGATCTCAGATGAAAGAGCAGCGTTGTCCTTCGATTGGCTCAGGATGGCTGCGAGAAAGGCAGCCAGAACCGATACACCCAGGATTGCCCCGATGATCGAGATAACCTGAGTCTCAGGCCCTTGCCCCTTGGAAACGTTTTGGCCATTAGCAGAGTTATTGGATGGCGCTGCGATTGCCTGGGGGGCTGCTACGACCCCAGAGGTAACAGCTAGAGCCGTCGTTACCGCAACGATACGTCTCTTGACCTCGTTAGTCATGTTCTTCATAGTATTTTCCTTAGTTCCTTTTAGGAGGTTCTCCCATATTCAAGCTTATCTTTTCGGAGAGCCGTTTCGTGTAATCGTCTTTCTCTTACGGATTTCACAAAAGCTGTTAGCCAGTATCGATAGCGAAGGCTTAGAAAAATATAACAATGATCACAGAATAGTCCTCTGGCTTTTCAGCACTATCATGCGAAGAAGTTTATGATTCAGCTGGGTTCATGTTGTCAAATGTAGGTTATTCCTATCAAGGGGGAGCTTGAGCCCTGACTATCATCGAGTACCGTAAGGTTTGATGCGTTTCAATTGGCTTCATAGCGATAGGTGAATTGCGGCCCCGACCATTTTTTGGGCTCCTAGCAGGCAATTTACACCCCTCTTTCACACTAGCTAAATCATCCTCCTAAGAATCTTTTAAAATTCAGATAGATAGGCATTATCTCAGGTCAGAGATTTCATATGAGAAGCGCGGTGAAACTGACCGCTACCAGCTAGCATATCTATATCTACGTAACAATTTAGAGTACCGACGATACGGAATCTTCCCCTGGCCAACGTAGAAGGTCGCTACCTAGTCGGATCTTAGCCAAGCAGATTTGCAGCTCACAGCAAGTGCTAAGACAGACCCATAAGAGAGGCGACTTTAGATTGCTTCGTTACAGGCGGGACCAATCCAAGATCGATCTCGCTAACTAGCGTCCTTGTCACCCTTGGATATCTGAGTCTTATCTAAATCCCACCAAAGATACCCTCGGGTAGCTGAGGTGCCACCTTCATCGTCCGATAAGTCTAGCCCTCTTCTTCCTTAGAGCCCTGGCAGGTCAAAACCCTCAAGGGGATCTGATTCGCGGCCTTCTTCTACAGGCTCGTCGATATTACACAAGGTGACCAGCGCACCCGTCGGATCTGCAATAATCATCATGCGGCCGAACCCAGAATCGAAGGGTTCTCTCAAGATCTCACCGCCTAATTCCACGACCGTCTCGCGGATAAGATCTACGTCTTTGATCCCGAGGAAGGTTTGCCAGAAACTTGGAATATGGGGTGGGAATTCTTCGCGGGCATTATAGATGCCAGCGAACCCTGAACCGTCGATAAGCGCAGTGGCGTAGCTATGGTCTTCGCTCGTCGCAAGGGCCCACCCAAAGAGCTCCGCATAAAAATCTAGGGCTGCATCGAAGTCTTTGGTGGCTGTTAGTTCGTGCCACACGGGGGTTCCTGGTTCACCGGCAGCGATAAAGGAATCCTCTCCTTCAGGTTCTACCAGCCCAAAGAGTGCCCCGGTTGGATCCACTAGCAATGCTACTGAACCGAGTTTGACGCTGCGGGGACTGGTGAGTACTTGGCCACTTAGTTCCTCAACGTGTGCCACGTTTCGGGCGATATCGCCCGCCTGGAAATAGGTGACCCAGGTATCGGGTTGTTGGGACTGTTCAGGGCGTTCAACGAAACCCGCCACTGGGAGGCCTTGAAGGCGGGCAAGGCGATAATCGGAACTGATCTTTTCAATCTCCCAGCCAAAAATTTTTTCATAAAACTGGGTGGATACGTCCATCTGGGAGGTGGTCAGATCGATCCAGTAAGGCATTCCTGGTTCGGATTGAAAAGCAGGCATAATCAGTTGTCCTCGGGTAATTCAGTAAGCTCGGCGGATTAGAAGGGGTAATACTGGTACTAGTCGAAGGTTACAGAGCGCCACTGTTCGGGATCAAAATCATCATCGGCGGTTTTCTCATCGAAATAGTCATCGTCGTTTGCGCCTCCAATAACTACGCGGGCACAGCTAGGACCCACGCATACGATCTCGCCACCGCGCAAGGTCTTACCCCGGCGCGTATCTACCGTGCCATCAACGGTTACCAACCCGTCGGCAATTACTTGTTTGGCGGCGCCGCCAGTATCAACCAGATTGGCGAGTTTGATGAATTGGCCAAGTTTAATCTCCTGGCCTTTGATCGCAATATCTTCAGGGTGCATAGGCTACGAGTCTAGTCGGTTGATGAGAGGGCTACAGTATTTGATCGCGCGGGGTGATCACGAGGCGATCGATATTAACGTGCTTCGGGGTGGAAGCCACCCAGCGCACCGCTTCGGCGATATCAGCTGCTTCCAGATTGAGGTGGTTGGCGTAGACCGCTTCGGCTTGGGCGCTATCGCCGCGGAAACGGTGGAGGGAGAAATCGGTGTGTACTCGCCCCGGATTGATTTCCGTGACTCGAATATCATCTGTGGCATATTCAATGCGCATCACTTTATTAACGGCACTTACCGCAAATTTTGCGGCGTTATATCCTGCTCCCCCGGCATAGGGGTACAGGGCTGCGGTGGAACTCATGGTAATAATATGCCCGTGGGATAGCGTGAGTTTTTCGATCAAAGCTTGAGTCATCCGTACGGTTCCAAGGACGTTGAGTTCATACATGCTTAGCCATTCGTCGAGGTTAGCGTGATTTATCGGGTCAAGTCCGATTGCCCCTCCGGCATTATTAACAAGGAGATCGCATGCTGGAATGAGTGAAGCGGCCTGGCGTACCGCCTCATCATCGGTGATATCGGCAACGATTGCCTGCCCGCCAATGTCCTGAGCAATTCTCTCGAGCCTGTCTTTTCTGCGTGCGATGAGAATGACGTGCCAGCCATCGGCCGCCAGTGCTCTGGCGCTGGCTTCCCCGATTCCTGATGAGGCGCCGGTAATAACGGCAGTACGTGTTGGTGAAGTCATGAAAATTTATTCTCCTAGTCTGATTTTTCTGTGGGGATGAGATCGGCGGCGCCTGAAATGCGATCATCTACCATCCCAATGGCTTGCATGAAGGAATAGATGGTGGTGGGGCCGATAAAAACGAAGCCGTGTTTTTTCAATGCACTACTCAGAGCGCGCGATTCCGGGCTGTTGGTGGGTATATCGGCGGCGTTTTGGGGGCGCGGTCGTGGTTGTGGCGCATAGGACCAGACGAGGTGCGCCAAGTCGCCCTCATCGTGTGCGCGCAGCGCTAGGGTGGCACGGGCATTGGTGATGGCGGCCGATATTTTTCGGGTATTGCGGATAATGTCCGTATCTGCCGCCATCCGCTCAATATCTTTGGCACCAAAGTGTGCAACTTTTTCGGGGTCGAAGTCTTTAAAGGCACGTCGAAAAGCTGCGCGCTTTTTGAGCACGATCTCCCAACTTAAACCAGCTTGAAAGCTTTCTAAGACGAGGCGTTCGAAGATCGATTGCTCGTCTGTGATGACCGCACCCCATTCGGTGTCATAGTAGGCGCGCATGAGATTACTGCCATGCGCCCATTGTGGTCGCGCGCGGCCGTCTGCGCCCATGATAAGACCACGCGCTTCGAGATCAGGTATCACACGTAAGTTCTCTCTTTCGATCGGAGGGTTTCCTGCTTTAAGGCTATCCTTGAATAATGGTTTTTGCGTTGGAATCAATCGGTCGTGGTTTATCTGTGAGCGCTATCGCTTCCGAGATCACCACCGCGTTAGATGATCACCGCACTGTTGTGGTTCAGGCCCCACCAGGCACGGGTAAGACCACGTTTATTCCTCCGCTGGTGGCTAATACATGCGCCTTAAATGGCAAGGTTTTAGTCACCGCGCCGCGCCGGGTGGCGGTGCGGCAGGCTGCGCGGCGGCTTGCGCAGCTCGACCATAGTTCCCTTGGTGATCGTGTGGGCTATACCGTGCGCGGGGAGAGCCATCCAGGTGCGCTCGTGGAGTTTCTTACCCCCGGGGTATTGGTGCGGCGTCTGATTGCTGATCCTGAGCTATCTGGGGTGAGCGCCGTTCTTATCGACGAGGTCCACGAGCGTCAATTAGATACCGATCTTCTCATGGGCATGCTGGTGGAATTACGACAGTTGCGCCCTGAGCTTATCGTAGGAGCGCTCTCAGCGACCGTGGATACAGCCCGTTGTGCCGATCTTCTGTCAGCGCCAGTTATCCGTACCGACAGTGTCCTTTTTCCACTGGATATCTCCTATGTCCCCCTGGCTGGACGGGCGGACTGTCATCGGGATTTTCTGCATCAAGCCGCCCGCCTTGCGGTGGAAAAGGCGACCTCGTCGCCGCATTCAGTTTTGGTATTTATGCCTGGTGTGCGGGAGGTCAATACTGTATGCCGCGACATCGAGGCTCTCAGTTCTGTTAAAGTTTTTGCCCTCTACGGACAGTTATCAAGACAAGCCCAAGATGAGGCGTTGTATTCCCCTGGTCAGCGTATCGTGGTGGCCACTCCGGTTGCAGAATCGTCGCTCACGGTCCCTGGGGTAAGAATCGTCATTGATTCAGGTCTGGTGCGCACTCCGAAGCGTGATGCAGGTCGGTCGCTTAGTGGGCTAGTGACCACCTCGTGTAGTCAGTCTTCTGCGATTCAGCGTGCGGGTCGAGCAGGGCGTGAGGGCCCAGGTGAGGTGATCCGGCTCTACGGACAGCATGATTTCGCTAAATTTCAGCCTCATATACAGCCCGAGATTCTTGCTGCTGATCTCAGCAACTTTCTTCTCCTGTTACTAGGATGGGGCGGTCGACTCAGTGATTTCCCACTCCTCGACCCCCCTCCAATGGCCGCTGTGGAAAGCGCCCTGGCAACCTTGGATACCCTTGCTGCTCTCGACGATAAGGGGCAGTTGAACGCCTGGGGGCGCAAACTCGCTGAAATTCCAGCGCCGCCGCGTTATGCCCACGCACTATTAAAAGCAGGCAAGCAAGCAGCGAAGGTCATCGCGGCCATGATGGAGAATGCGCGCGGGGATCTAAACCAAGTGATCAGGGACCTGTCCCCCACCCCACGCTTTCGGCGGGAAGTCTCACGCTTGCAGCGTTATGCCCCCGATGATGCACGTTCGTATTCGGTGGGAGAGATCGTGGCCTTGGCTATGCCAGAAAGTATTGCTCACAATGAAGGTGAGGACTATCTGCTGGCCAGTGGAACCAGAGCCACTCTTAGAAACTTGTGGGCTGATCATAAACCTGAGTGGATTGCCATTGCTGATATGACCTTACAGGCGCGCGGAGCCCAGATCAGCCTGGCTGCGCCGCTCGATCACGCAGCAGCCCTACGCATCTACCCTCCCACTGAAGAATGCAGTACCTGTATAAGTGCCGAGGGGAAGATCCGGGCTATAAAGCGAAAGAAGCTAGGTGCTATTACCCTCTCAGAACGCCCGGTTGCTCCCGATCGTCTCATGGCGCGCCGGGCCTATGCGGAGGCTATTAGCAGCCACGGGATAGATTTCTTCGAGCTCTCTGATCGGGCCCGTCATCTTTTAGATCGGCTGCACTTCCTATATGAGCGCCTAGGCGAGCCATGGCCGGATATCGCAGCCCTTGATCCCCTGACCTGGTTAGGCCCAGAGCTTGATGCTTTAGCTGAGGGAGCAGGTAAAAAAGATATTGATCTCTACCCCGCCTTAAGACGTATTCTTCCGTGGCCGATAGCAGGCGAGCTGGATCAGCTCGCTCCTGAATCTCTGCAGGTACCCTCAGGCCATTTTATCAGGGTGGATTATCGTCAGCGCCCTACGGTCGCGGTGAAACTACAGGAGTGCTTCGGTCTCGATGACACTCCCACTATCCTGGGCCAGCCAGTACTTTTCGAGCTGCTCTCCCCTGCTGGACGGGTGCTGGCGCGTACCGACGATTTCAGTCGGTTTTGGTCTGGTGCTTATGTCCATATCCGTTCCGAGATGCGAGGCCGCTATCCTAAGCATCCGTGGCCCGAGCATCCATCACGAAGCGATGCCACGGCGAAGACTAAAAGGGCACTGAGTCGCTAGGTGTCGCTAGAGTCGCCAGGTGTTGCTAAGTATCGCCAAGAGTAGTTAAGGACGGATTTTGTCCATGATCTTGTGAATCGCCGCCATATCCTCGTTGTTAAGTCCAATCATAGATTCCACTTGGCTGCGCATATCTTCAGCCTCTCCCTCGAGCTTCTGGGCTTTCGGTGTGAGGGAGAAGATCACGCGGCGGTAGTCGGTTTCATCGACTGCCCGCTGTACCCATCCAGCTTTTTCTAGGCGTTTGAGTAGCGGCGATAGGGTGCCGGAGTCGAGGTCGACGAGAGCACCGATGGCGGCAATAGTTTGCCCGTCTTTTTCCCACAGGCACTGCAAGACGAGGTACTGCACATAGGTGATTCCCCACGTTTCTAGGTAGGGTCGGTAGCTGCGCTGGAGAAGGCGAGCGCCGGTATAGAACTGAAAGCAGATATCTGACTGGAGTTTTTCCTGGGCGGACATATGTCCAATTCTATTGCATGCAATGAAAAGCTGCTAGTGTTGCACGCTCTCTCCCGCTGCACCCCTTTGCCACTTCAAGCCTGGATTGGCCCAGGTATTGAAGCCCTCAAAAAGCTCCTTGACATTATCTGCCACCACGATAGCGTCTAAATAGCGGGGCCAAATAAAACCCTCCTCGCCCATCATCCTAAGAGCGTCGATAAGCGGCTGCCAGTAATCTTCGACATCAAAGAGGGCTACAGGGCCGGTATAGGGACCTAGTTGTTGACGTACGAGAACTTCGCTGAGCTCTTCGAGGGTTCCCATGCCACCCGGGAGGGCAATGAATGCATCCGCTAACTCCTCCATCCGCGATTTGCGGTCCACCATATCGTCGGTAATTTCCAAGCGCGTTAATTCTGGGTGGGCGAATTCGAGATCTTTCAAGCCTTTAGGGATCACTCCGATTACCTCACCTCCCGCGTCAAGGCAGGCATTGGCGCATTCGCCCATGAGCCCTACTGTGGCGCCCCCGTACACCATAGTGATGCCACGCTCGGCGAGTTCCCGCCCTAGATCGCGGGCCGCATCGGCATATTCACTGCGGTTACCTGGGACCGAGCCGCAATAGACGGCTACGGATTTAATGAGTGGGGAAAGGGTGCGCAACATAATGCCCTGCATATCCTGGGCAATAAACTCCTTGCGCGCGTAGAGGCGTCGAGCTGGCGAATGTGGATTGACGCGTACGCTTATTCCTTGCCATCCGTGGGTACGGCCATGGGTAATAGCTTGATCAATAAACCAGCCGCCGATGCCATGTCCTTGCCACTTCGGGTCTACGAAGAGCACCATTTCTGGAACATTATCGGCAACAAAACCCCATGCCTTAATAAAGGAAGCCCACATAACGCCGGCCAGTTCGCCGGTTTGAGTTTCGAGGACTACACCGATATCGCCGCGCTGACTATCAAAGTCTAGGTAGCGGGTGATAGTCGGGTCGGATATATCCGGGCGACTATCACCTGGGCTGAGGCGGTTGAGATTATTGATTACCGCTGTGGTGCGGTCTTCGCGATCTCGGTCGACACCGTTTGTCATGATGCGAACGGTGAGGTCATCAAGGGGCGAAGCAGCTACAGCGAAAGTCATGGTTAGTCATTCTAATCCACTCCCCGATACTTTCGAAGCAAATGGGGATGTGAGCGATGAGGTCTATCCTGTGGCCAGCTGTATTGCGGTTGATTACGGCAGTTTATCTAGTGAATCCGTTTATATCATGGAGCTAGGTTGATAATAGTTTGCAAAAGTACGCGGGATAACAACGTCTGAGTCTTTCCTTTTGCCTCAGCCTTAATTGCATCGTTGAGGGTACACCCGAGCTGAACGATCTGTCTATTTAATTAGACTAGGTTGTCTGTTTTGTTTATCATAGTCCTATGCACCTTGTGAGCTCATACCCAGCCTCCGCAGAATTTATAGGACCCCAAACGCCAGCGGCCCTATGTCTGCAGCTGATTAGGCTCACCCAACCGGTCACGCGCACCTTCTTAGTCGACCATTCGCCGCATTCGCAGCCCACGATCACACGCGCCACCTTAGCCTTGATGCAGCTCGATCTCGTGCGTGAACGCCCCGATAAAATCAAGCCTCAAGGTCCAGGTCGACCCAAAATCCCACTCGAGATTGCCCCCAGCCCATGGCTGCATATAGGTATCGCTATAGGCACCTCTTCTACCTATATAGGACTCTTCGGTTCCGGGGGGCAACTGATTCGCGAGCAATTTCTCTCTTTCGATCACCACCGTCATTCTCCTAAGAGCTTTATCGAAGCGCTCATCCCGACATTGAGAACAATGCTGTCGGATTATGATATTCCGCTGGCTAATATCGGCATTTCCACCCCGGGAGCAGTCAATTCCCGCCGCCGTATCAGCGCCGACAACCTCGGCTGGGATCATATTAATCTGCTCTCGCCCCTCGAGGAGGCCTTTGACACCCAGGTTCGGGCCGTCAATGTTATCGAGGCAATCGCGGGCGCGGAGCAACAAGCTCAACGCATTTCTCATAGTCGTGTCAACCATCGCGAAGACCACCGTGGGCTCATCTGCTATGCCGACGATTCTATTGGCGCCGCCGTGCATACCTTTAATTCCGTCCAGCGCCTCGCCGTCGACCCAGCACTGCCACTTCACGAGACTGTTCTACAGCTCACGGAACAGATCAATCCGCATACCATTGTGCTCGCAGGGTCCGCCTTCGAAAGTCGCGAGGAGGCGCATGGCCTGGCGCGGTCGATTCGCGGCTCGAAGCACGCACAGGTGGAAATTCGGGTTATTCCTACCCACCTTGATAATGCTCGAGCTGCAGCTCGGGCAATAGCGCTCGCGCCCTTGCTCGCAGACCCGCTGGGATTTACGCAGGCGATTAAAACCCGGCGCGATTATTATTCTATCTAGTCATAGCGGACATCGGCTATGTCCACAGCCTCGGTGATCAGGGGCTGTGTATGGGCGGTGATAATATAGCGCCCGGCGTGCTCGATAAATCCCCGAGCCTCCTCCTCGCTGAGAGTGCGGCGTATTTTCGCAGGTACACCCGCCGCTAAACTCAGCGGCCGAATATCCATCCCTTCGAGCACAACTGCGCCCGCCGCGATCAGGGAACCGCGACCAATAGTGGAGCGCGATAGCAAAGCGGATTTCATTCCCACGAGAACGCCGTCTGCCACGGTAGAGCCGTGGACAAGAGCCATATGGCCAACAGTGACATCATCCCCGATTACCACGGGAGCATCCGCATCGACGTGGAGGACGGAGTTATCTTGGATATTGCTTCGCGCTCCGATACGAATGGAATTGCTATCTGCCCGCAGGACGCAGCCATAGAAGATGGAGGAATCGGGCCCAATTTCCACATCACCGATAATGGTGGCGTTGGGGGCGATATAAGCAGAGGAATGGATACGCGGGGTTTTGCCGCCGCAGGGAAGAATAAGAGGCATAGTGCCCATTATGGTGCAAAAAACGCCCACCCGCTGATTTTTTTCGGGTGGGCGTCTGATCACAGAGGCTTAGGCAGTGGCCTGCTGCTTCTTTGCCTTACGAATCTTCTTCTCTTCAGCAATAGCTACGAAGGAGAGCAGCACGATGCAGGCTATGGCGGCGAAATTTAAGGCAGCAAAGGTACCAGCCCAGCCAGTGAGTCCGAAGATAGGACGCCCGTCGGCGATCATGCCCAGACCCAGCTTGGCGAAGCTATCGCCGACTAAGTAGGCGAAGGTGCCTTTGATGCCGTCGGCCACACTAATCGCGCGCTTGGGCACAAAGCCCACCGCTGCCACACCGATGAGAAGCTGCGGGCCGAAAACAAGGAAGCCAAGCACGAAGAGTACGCTCAGGTACATAAATTCATTGGTGGCGAACTGGTAGAACTCCAAGGTGGCCACGATAAGGGCTAAGGCGACGCAGGCCACCAGCGCTCGGCGTCCATTGAAGAAATCGGACAGGTAGCCCCACAGAAGAGTACCGGTGAGCGCACCCACCTCGAAGAGGGCGAAGCCGGAGATAGCAGCTTCCTTGGAGAATCCTAGAACCTCATAGGCATAGACAGGCGACCATTGATCAATACCGATACGAACTACATACAGGAAAATATTGGCGAAGCATAAAATCCAGATGATCTTATTCTTTAATACATAGCGCAAGAAGATCTGCCACTTGGATAGGTTCTCCCTCTCCGCTGCGAGGTCCTCGTCACTGACTGGTTCCTCGAAGAGTTCCTCTACCTTGCCTAAACCGTAGGCCTCTGGAGAATCTGAACCATATCGCAAACCAAAGAAACCAATGATGAGCGCGATTACCGAGGGGAAGACAAACATACCTACGACGTGACCGCCGAAGAAGACATTAGCGCCGAATACTGCCACCGCTGCTGCACCGGCGCCACCGATATTATGCGATATATTCCACAAACCAAGGTAGGTGCCGCGGCGCTTCCTCGGTGTCCATTTGGTAATCGTGGAGTAGCTTGCAGGACCGCCAGCACTCTGGAAGAAGCCAGACAGACCATAAAAGGCAACCATTAAGAAGATGCTAACACTGCCACCGCCCAGGCTGGCACTGAAACCTAACATGCACAGGCCGGAGAGAATAAGCATAAACGGGAGGAATTGCTTCGTATTCTTACCGTCGGCGTAATACGACACCACGGTTTTACCGATGCCATAGGCCACCGAAAACCCCAGGCCGATCATACCCAGCTGGGTTTTGGTCAATCCGTAGGTTTCGATCAAATCATTCTGGGCCACGTTAAAGTTCTTGCGAATTAAATACATTGCCATATAGCCCACGAAAACGACCATATAGGACTGCATAAAAGGCTTGAACCACATCTTCCGACGTTCTTCGACGGGCAGGTCGAGAGTCGGCTTCCTCTTTTCCTCTAAGAATGCGAGCACGCTTAGCTTCTTTCTGCTCAAGGACCGATAATTTCCATAAAACGCGCTCATTATAACTACAAAATTATCAGCCAATAAATCCCGGTAAGACCATGATTAAAATCACTTCATAAAGTGAATTCATAGTATTTTTATGTGAGATATCTTACTAGCGTTGAGTAACACTACGGGCGCCTGAGCAGGCTCAATAGCCAGAAAAAGGGCTTCTATGTGGTATATATTAAATAGTGATCTTTGTATCTACTTAGTCACAGGAAATAACGTTCGTCAACGCGCCGATTGGCTTTGCGCCCAGGGTGGGGCGGGCATTCAGTCGAATACCCCATAGCCGTGACTATAGCCACCCCATAATCCCCTCGTCCCGCAAGACCTATAGCCTCGAGAACACGATCTTCGTGCCATCCGGTTGTTGCTAAGGTGGCCAATCCTCGACTCTGCGCGGCAAGCAAGAGGAATGAGCTGGCAATGGTCGCATCAATGATGGCACTTTCGCGTAGTCGGCCAGGTTCCTCGCGATACCACTCTAAAGCCTGAATGGCGAAGTCCTGATCGATATAATCGCTGAGGTCATCCGGTTCGAAGAGCCGAGCGACCCCCACCACCAGGATGGGAGCTTGACTTAAAAATTCCTGTTGAGAATCTGCAAAGATCGCCTCTTTTGCAGCCTTGTCTCGCACCACCACCAGATCACGTCGCTGCGCATTAAAAGCACTGGGTGCTTCTAATCCGAGAGCTATAATATGATCGATAAGCTCATTGGCTACGGGCTCATCAGTAAAAGAGCGCACCGATCGGCGCTGCATGATAGCGTCAGTCACGGTTTGGTTGGTCACGCTTTGGGTGGTCATCGAGGCCCCAATTCTAAGCCTAGTTTTGTACCCACCCTAATCTAAATTGAGCGCACCTTTGGGAAAAGGCGCGCTCAATAAAATAATTTTAGTAGTGATTGTCGACGCGACGGTCGTCTCTGCGCCCCGGGTGCTCGGGGGATTCCGCTGGATACCCCATCGCGAGCACAATACCCACGCCGTGATCGGCCGAATCGCCAAGCCCCACTGCTTCTAAGATGCCGCGCTCATCCCAGCCAGTCGTGGGCGAGGTTACAAGCCCTTGACTCTGAGCGGCGATCATTGCAAAAGATCCCATGATCATCGCGTCCTTGATAGCACTTTCACGCAGCCTACCCGGCTCAGCCATGAGCCACTTTTTAATGCCTTCGGCGCGTTCCTCGCCAACGATCTCTGCTAGGTCGTCCGGTTCGCCGGTTCGTGCGATAGCTACTAATACCACCGGTGCGTCGCGCAGCTGGGTCTGCTGCGAGGCTTTATAAATACCATCCTTGATCTGCTGGTCGCGGACCACCACGAGGTCACGGCGCTGGCCGTTAAAGGCACTTGGTGCCTCGAGGGCGAGAGTGACAATATGATCGAGAACCTCGTCGGTCACGGGCTGGTCGGTATAGTGGCGAGTTGCGCGACGACTCTCAATGGCCTCGCGAACACTCATATCATGTAGAGGCATTATTTCTCCTTAATTTTGTTGAAGTGTCAACGATAACATGGGTGGAAAAACCCGGTCAAGGACTTTCTGACCCCAGGGGTCTAAGCTTAGTTAATATGGCAGAGCTACCCGCAGAAACCCGCACCCCCCTGCTTGCGCGTATTCCCACCGCCAATATCTTCGAAGATGATTGGCGCGCCCGCCCCACCTCCGCGCACCCCTTTCCAGTCGTCCTCGTTCATGGCACTGGGCAAACCAAGGGTAATTGGCAAGAATTGGGCCAAGATCTGCGCGCTGCAGGCTTCGCTGTCTTCGCCCCCGACTTCGGCCATCGCTCTACCGCGCCGGTAAAGGAATCCGCCAGCCAAGTAGGCGCCTATATAGAGGCAGTTTTGGAAGTGACGAAGGCTCCCAAGGTCATTCTCATTGGACATTCCCAGGGTGGGATCTTGGCGCGATACTGGATGCATCATTTAGGCGGCGAGCACAAAACCCACCACCTCATCAGCCTTTCCGTACCAAACCAGGGAACCACTCCCATCGCCTTCTTGCCCGCGGCGGCGCGCACTGAAACGCTGGAGCGCAGCTTAGATAAAATCATCGCAAGCTGGTTTGGCCCAGCCGGGTTGGAATTATTAAGTGGTTCCCCCCTCATTACAGCACTCAATGCCGCAGGAGATACCCTGCCCGGAGTTCGCTATACCTCCATTGTGACCCGTCAAGATGCCATTGTTACGCCTTTAGAAGCGGGCTATCTCAAAGGTCCCGATGCGGAAAATATCTGTGTGCAGGATAGTCACAAATGGGCAATAGTGCGCCACGAAGAAATGTCGACTAATAAATATGTTCGTGAGCTCGTTCTAGAAGCGCTCCTGCGCAATGCTCCTACCTTTGCGGAGTTGGAGCGGGAAACCCCACCTCATCGTCCACCCTTCACCGAGCGCCTCAGCGAAGCCGTGCGAATACTTCGCGGCCAAGAGTAGACCGAGCGGTACGAAAAAATCAACTGATTCGTCTTGCTTTCTCCTAGGTGCCCCACTAAACTGAGTGCGCAATCACCCAATATCAGCGATAAAACCAGTTCGGACACCATGAAAAAGTGTATTTAGGAGAGATTCTCTCCCCATTCACAAATAGACCGATCAGTACAAAACTTATAATTTTCAAGGATTCCCATGACAACCACCACCCGCTCGAAGGCACCTTCGTGGCTCAGCAGCTTCGGCGCCCAGGTCACCATCGGCCTCATCATTGGCGTCATTTTAGGATTAGTAGCAAAAAATTTCGACAATTCCCTTGGGGCTGAGGAAACCTCATGGTTAAGCGCCACCCTGAGCTGGATCGGCTCGACCTATGTCAAGCTCCTCAAGGTCATGATCGCACCGCTCATCATTACCGCCGTTATTACCTCCATTGCCAATCTACGACAGGTAAAAAATGCTGCCCGCCTCGCCGGACAGACAATCATCTGGTTCGCAATCACGGCCTTCTTCTCAGTGATCGCAGCCATTATCGTGGCCACGGTACTCAAGCCAGGCGTGAACTCCAGCATCGATCCTGCAGCGGCTGCTGAGCCTAATTCCACTGGCTCGTGGCTGGGCTTTATTAACTCTGTTATTCCCACCAATTTCCTCGGCCTCCAGGCGTGGAATAGTGGCGAGAATATCGGACTAGGATTTAGTGCCCTCCAACTCATCCTTATCTCGATCGCGCTCGGTATCGCTGCGATCAAAGCTGGAAAGGCCGCAGAGCCCTTCCTCCAATTCAATGAATCTCTGCTCCAGATCATTCAAGTGATCTTGTGGTGGATTATCCGCTTGGCCCCCATCGGCACCGCCGCCCTAATCGGTAATGCGGTTGCCACCTATGGTTGGGATGCTATTGGTTCCTTAGGAAAATTTGTTCTTGCCCTTTATGTTGGTCTCGCCATCGTGATGTTTGTGATCTACCCGGTGGTATTGATGGCTAACCGCATCCCCGTCCTGCGCTTCTTCAGCAAAGTTTGGCCTATTACCTCCCTTGGATTTGTTACCCGTTCCTCCATGGGAGTCATGCCGGTCAACCAGCAGGTGGCCGTAAAATCCATGGGTGTTCCGCGAGAATATGCCTCCTTCGCGATCCCCCTCGGTGCTACCACCAAGATGGATGGCTGCGCTGCGGTCTACCCAGCGATCGCCGCAATCTTCGTTGCCCAGTTCTACGGCATTGACCTCAGTCTCACTCACTACTTGCTCATCATCTTCGTGTCCGTCATCGGCTCCGCAGCAACAGCCGGTACCACGGGCGCTACCGTGATGCTCACCCTCACCTTATCAACCCTGGGACTGCCTCTTGCAGGCGTGGGTCTTCTCCTCGCCGTGGAACCCATCATCGATATGGGCCGCACCGCGGTCAACGTAACAGGCCAAAATCTTTCCACCGTCGTGGTGGCTAAACGTGAAGGTATCTTGAACGACGATATCTTCGATGATGACACCAGCTACGAGGACCTTAGCGCCGAGTCGCACTCCCGCCAGAATGTTGCGATCTCCTAGAGATCACTTTGTCTAACCCCTTGGCAAGCCCAAGGGGTTTTCTCATACCTCAATACTCTTCAGTGCTAGGTGGATCCTTCCTCCCCCGTCTCGGTCATTGCACCCAAGGGCAGTGGTTGCCAGCCACTTTTGCGACCTCAAGGTACTACCTAAGCTGCACCCCAAACGCCATAAATGGCAGAACAACAACGGCGTGGCCACGTGGGGCTCATCGTCTTGGTTTCGGTTGGTCTCAGTTAATCCCGCCACCGAATTACTAGCTGACACCATAGTGACCCAGGCCTTCATCAACAGGTGCGCAGCAATCTGGGTGTGCACGCGTGCACACTGCTGCAGTGGCCGTAATCTTTTGTGCCTTATTGGTAAAATCCCTGGAACCGCACCAGCTCCATGAGGTCACTATCAGCACAATCCTCCACACAACCCCGATTCGCACGAGCAGCGAAGAGGCTCATCAGGGTGAAGATCGGTAACTGTCCCAGCCATAAACCCGCCTGTGCCATATAGGGCGCTTGTAGCTGATAAGTCCTGCTCATCGATGGGGTTTTATATTCAGCGATATCGCACTCAAATGCGGTAATCCATAACAAGCACACGCCCACCTCTATGCAGTTGATGCCTTAAATCTTAAGGTCTAAAGCTTGCCAGGGTGCGACAGATCTCAACGAAGGCACAGGACCTTTTTGATCGAACGGAGGGTTGCGAGCGGTAAAAACCTTCATATCTACTACAAAAACCGTGACGGAGGATGGTCATACTGCGGAAACTCCGAGGACAGATCGACCTGTGTATTTTCTCGTTTCTCAGCCCGCATAAGTCTTTGGGTAGCCTTCTTTTCCCAGCTCAACACCATACAAGCAAGATCACACGTCATATAAGGCCTAATCCGACTAGCGTGGGTTTTATGTGCCAAGATTCTTCGCCTACCTCCGCCACGCAGATGGTGGGCCATACCCCTTTAGTGTCCCTCGACCGTATTCACAACCGAAGTGATATCGGCGTTTATGCGAAGTTGGAGCAATTCAACTTAGGTGGATCCGCGAAGGATCGAACGGCGCACGCTCTGATCAACGATGCCATCGCCAGCGGAAAAATCAGCGAAGGCTCGACACTCATCGAATCCTCTTCAGGAAATCTTGGCATCTCCCTCGCCCGCCTCGCCAGAAGTGCCGGCATGCGATTCCACTGCGTGGTCGATCCGCGAGTGAATAAGTCCACGGTATTGACCATGAAGGCTTTCGGCGCCCACGTGGAGATGTTAGAGCGTCCTGATCCGGCCACTGGAGATTGGTTGACCGCTCGGCGCCAGCGCGTAGAAGAACTTCTAGCAGAAATACCTGATTCTTTTAATCTCAATCAGTACGCCAACCAAGCGGCCTTTACCGCCCATGCTGAGGGGACAATGACGGAGATCATTGCGCAGCTAGGTCAGCCACCTTCGCATCTCTTAGTCGCCATGAGCACCACTGGCACCCTCGGGGGCTGCGCGAAAAAACTGCGCGAAATCTCGGCGCCTACCGTGAAAATTGGGGTTGATGCGCTCGGTTCCGTCCTCTACGGTGGGCAGCGTGGCACTCGGCTCTTGCCAGGCTACGGCGCCGGAGTGGTCACCGAGCTCTCCCGCGCCTTCCACCCCGACCGCGTCGAATATATAAAAGATCTTGACGCCATCATGGGCGCCCGCTTATTAGCCTTAAGCGAAGGTATCCTCCCCGGTGCCTCTGGCGGTGCTGTCATTGCTGCTTTGATACGGCTTATTCCTCAGCTACCCCCATCCTCCACCGTTGCGCTCGTGCTTCACGACGGAGGCCACGCCTACGTGGACACTGTCTATAACGACACGTGGGTTCATGAGAATTTTACGATCGATCAGCACGTCCTCGATGATCCAACGACCTACTTTAAGGAGTAAAGAATGAAAATTGCTATTGTAGGCGCCGGACCACGCGGCCTCTGGGCCATTGAGGAGCTCATCGCGCGCTCACGGAAAGCCCTTGATATTGTGGTTTTTGATCCCTTCCCACCCGGCGCAGGAGCAGTGTACCGCGAGGATCAACCCGCAAATTTTCGTCTTAATTTGCGCTCCTCCGCGGTTAAAACTGCATTCAATTCCCTCGACCAGTGGCGCGTGGACCAGGGCTATGACCCCGATCCTTTCCCACCGCGCGCCCTCGTTGGTAAGTTTCTAGCAGCCTCGTGGCAAGCCGCCCTGGAGAGAGCCCCAGAACATATTCAGATCCGCTATGAGGCGCACACCATCACCGAAATTATCCCTGATGAAAATTCCGGCTACGAAATTGCAGGCGACGTTTTCGATGAGGTCCTCGTTGTCACTGGCCACGAACATGACCACCCGGGAGCTCTGCGGAATAGCGACAGTGCGGTGCCTGTTACGCCGCTGTATTGGAATGCCAACCTCCCCGATAACCCCGCGACGATTGGGGTGCGCGGGGCGGCGTTGACCTTTATTGACGTCTGTATGTTGTACGGCCAGGTGGCTACAAAAATTTATCCGGTTAATCGTTCCGGGCGCTTTATGGAGGTCAAACTCGATCCCACGGTTGTGGTGCCCGAGCTCGATCCTAAATTCTCTCAGCGCGTACTAAGCTGCGCTAACGCCACGGAATTGGCCGAGATTTTAGCCGAAGCGGCGGTCACACTCGCTGACTGTACGCTAGACCAGGTGCAGGATGTGATCAAGGGTGAAGATTTTACTGGTGATGCCGTCGCCGAGCTGCGGCAATCGCTGGCGGTAGCCCGTGGCGATCTGCCCCTGAGCCCAGCCGGCGCGGTAGGGGCGGCACTGCGAGAGCTCTACCCCGCCATTATCAAACGGCATCAGCATGCTGGTCCGATCCCCGGCTATGTGGACTTATCGCGTCCTCTGGAACGCGTTGCATTCGGCCCGCCACCGTATACGGCGCAGGTATTGCTCGACCTTATCGATTCCCAGGTGGTAGATACTCAGTATCTCGGACACCCGGACATTGTCGCGGAATGGATGGTAGGTTCACAGCCCGTTGATGTCCTCATCGACGCTGTGCTCCCACCCCAAGGACAGGCGTCGGTTTTTGCTGATATACCTGGAATCACCATTATTGGCCGTATGAATGAGCACATAGTCCCAGGCCATGACTCTCTAAATCGCACCCTCTTGGATGAGATCCCCAGGTGGGCTGCACGCATTAGTTCGGAGGATATATCATGAGCACCGTACCTTTAGAGGCCAGGACGCTGCCCTGGATGGATCAGGTTATCAATGATCCTCAGCTGGTTCGCACCCTTATTGACGAATACGGATCACCAGTTAATCTCCTTAATCCAGCACCCTTGCGCGATAATGCAAACGAGCTCATTTCCGCAGGTAAGGCGGCAGGAGTTGAGGTAGGAATATTCTTTGCTCGCAAAGCCAATAAAGCCCTCGCTTTTGTCGACGCCGCCCGCGATGCCGGTTTGGGCGTGGATGTCGCGAGCCTGCGTGAACTGCAGCAAGTTTTAGAACGCGGAGTTAATCCGCAGCGCGTGATCTTAAGTGCTGCTATTAAGGATGCCGCCCTGATCGACTACGCAGTTCAGGCTGGGGTAGTCATTTCTTGCGATAATGTCACCGAACTCACCCGGATCTCGCGCAGTGCTCAAGCACGTCAGACCACCGCCCATATCGCTCCGCGCTTAGCCCCTGATCCTGCTCTCTTAGCACCAACTCGTTTTGGGGAATTGCTGTCCACCTGGCTTGGCACTGAGGTCCCCTCGGGCATTGACGTGGTGGGAACGCATATCCATCTCCACGGGTACAGTGAGAAAGATCGTCGACAAGCATTAGCAGAAGCGCTAGTACTTGTGGATCACTACAAAGAAAATAACCACCCGGTTTCTTTTATTGATATCGGCGGTGGTATACCCATGAGCTATCTCAAGGATGTTAAGCAATGGGAATATTTCAACGAGCAACTGGCTCTGCAACGAGCTGGCAAGCGCGAACCCTTTACGTGGAAGGGCGATCCGCTCATAAATACTTACCCCTTTTGGCAGCGCCCAGTTCGCGGCGAGTGGCTTACCCAGCTGCTTAGCGGCGAGGTCCACGGCTTCGGCACGGCCGCTGCGGCGCTACGAGCGCGGGGCTTAAGGCTGCACCTGGAACCCGGGCGGAGCCTGTTGGATGGATGTGGCATGATTTTAAGCCGCGTGGAATTTACCAAGCAGCGTTCCGACGGACTCGATCTGGTGGGCTTGGCTATGAATCGCACACAATGTCGTACCGCCGCGGACGATATTCTGCTTGACCCCATCCTCATTCCCACAGGTGATGGCCCCCGTAGGGATATGACGGGGTATTTGGTGGGCGCATATTGCATCGAGGATGAGGTCATTATCCGCCGCGAGATGCAGCTTACTGTAGCACCTGGCGATACCGTGGCCATTGTCAATACCGCAGGGTATTTTATGCACATCTTGGAATCAGCCTCGCACCAAATTCCTCTGGCCAAGAATATCGTGCGTCACGCTAATAACACGTGGGTGTTGGACGCCATTGATTCTCACTCCTAACGCTGGTGCTACTTTCTTGACTCTTAGAAGACGCTGCTGGGGCTCCGGGGATCAAGAAAGTAGCTCTGAGCGGGAGGATGCTGGTGAATCCTGTATGTGCGGGAGCGCAGGTTAGTCGCGGTACTAATTGCTGGGACCTGCTTAGACTAAGTGCTTAGATTAAGTGAGTGCCTCTAATAGCGGTGGAAATGACCTCTCCTTATTTCGAAAGTAAGACAACTGTCAACGCGGAATTGTCTCGTGAATCTAGATCGTCACCGATCGCATGGCCTAAGACCTAGTGCTGGATCTGGGCGCTCGGGCCATCTCTGCCACACGTTCGACACAGCCATGCTGGCTATTTTCTTAAACGGTGAGAGGTGAGGGGTTTCACCGACAGAGACTATGGTAAAGACTATGGTGGAGTACGCAAAAGGCCGTAACTTGAGCAGGGCTTATGCGATCGGCGCGACATTGATGGAAAACCCTCGTGCGCACCACACGCAGTGGAGAGATATCTGCGAGAACGACCAGCGCTAGTAATTTGGCCATTTACCTATGAGTAGATAAGGCGCTCATGGTAAGGCCATACTCCTAGTGATGATCCATTTCTCTAGCGTGACTATCCTGTGCTTTCTACTCCTTGTTTTTAAGCAAGCAGACGTGGCATTATCTGAAGAATATTCGCGATTTTTTAATAGTTTTTAGTAGTGCTGCGCGATTAGCGTCTGGGAGGTATCCATGGACATTCTGCTACCGCGCCTTAATATAACTATATAACCGTGGCACTTTTTAACGCAGCGGCAGTTCCGCCACCGTGCGCCGTAATTTCCTGGTGTGTAGCTTTTCCGGTTGCGCCGCAAGTTTCTCCACTGCCCGCACCGCGCACATCACGTGCGCTTCCTTTGAGCTGGAATAAAAGGCTTGGGCACCAGCGGGTAGTTTCGGCACCGCATTCAGGGGCAGATCTGACACACTCAATAAGGTGCCATAGGGTACTCGGTAGCGGTATCCATTAGCCGCTAAGGTAGCTGATTCCATATCGCACGCAGCCGCTGTGGAGCCGCGTAGCCACTCCCATAAAGCCCTCGGGGTATGCCATTCCCAGTTGCGATCATCAGTAGAAATCACAGTACCGGTGCGCATCAGGGAAAGATCCTCGCCGTAGATCTCTTTGACACTTGCCTCAAGTGCACGTTGGACCTCCGGGATGGCGGGGATCGGAAGATCGAGCGGAATATGCCCATTGAGCAGGTTATCGCTCCGCTGGTAGGCATTTCCCAAGATGAGATCGCCAATCCGCATGCGCCCATCAAGACCGGCGCAATGCCCTATCATTATCCAGGCTTCAGGCCTTAAAACGGCTAAGCAGTCAGTGATAGTTTTGGCATTTGAGGGACCAACCCCAATATTCACCATTGTTACCCCGCTATTGTCCGCAGCCACCAAATCTAGGCGAGGCATTTGGTGTAGAGATCTTAGTGCCTGTTCGAATATTTCTTCGCTGGGGTATTCGGCGGTGGTTGAGTGCAGGACCGCACCGCTAGCAGTCACCAGTTCGTGGTATCGAGATCCAGGGCGATGAAGTTCAAATAAGGCGAAGCGCAAAAATTCAGACATATGCATGCCGTAATTGGTAAAGAGTAAGTATTTTTGAACACTCTGTACGCCTATGCCCGTATAGTGCTCAATACGCGCGCAGGCCATATCGAAGCGCTGCGGACTAAAGTGAAAAAGCGGTTTCTCGGATCGATGGAATACCTCCCATTCACCATCAACAATGGCGTCGTCCACCATATCTAATGATGGTCGCGGCACCCCAGCGGGGCGCTCCGTTTGTAGAAAAACCTCGGCATTAAAATCCGGTAGGTATTCGGGGGCAATCGCGATTTCTGAGTCCCCTACCTGTAGTTCACACGGGTAGTTGGACGTCAGCCTCTCGAGTTGGGCTATCAAATAGGAGCGCAGCAGCCGCGGGCGGCTGATTACCGCCGAATACACACCGGCCTCGTCTACGTATCCGAACGGTTCGGTTCGATCAATTGGATGCCACCGTAGCACCCGCACCATGAGTTTGGGGTACGTAATATTCTTCCAATTGTCGAAATTCCCAGATTCACAACACTGTGTAGCCAAAGCGCATGATCGGTCATAGTGATTGATAAGCTTTTCAACAGCTTCCACAGCATTCATACCATACGCCTCTCGCAGACCAATTGAGCGCTATTTTGAGTCTCTTAGCACCAAGATCTTACCCGATGGCCTTAGATAATTGACTCGTTTATAACGCACAATTTTGCATGCAATGGGGGCGATATATGGCTCTCGCCTAGCGCCGGAGGATCCTCCGCAACCAGGAGACAATTCTCCTTGGTCGTGCCGGAGACCTGCCGAGGGAGGACATGCCAGGCATCTCCCGCCCTATAACCACATCACTGTGGGCACGATGCCTAGATAGATTATCGTAGACACCCGCATCCTCAGCTTCAGATAACGTAGATGAGCCAGCCGGCGGCTGATCTAAGGGCTGCTCGTGTCTCAGCGGCAGTCCTGTGGCTGTGAGATCGTCTGCCTTATCCGCGCCAATATCTGGGGCGCTTGTTGGCGTCCGATCGCTCTGATCCGGCTTGACTGAGTGAGAATGTTGAATTCAGGCTAGCCCAAACGCTTCGATATTACGATCAACGATTGTCCTGAGGATAGCGAGGTTAGATTGTGCGGAATACACTGCCACATAGACAAACATATTCCCGTCCAGCATGCGGATCAGATGGAGCTGGTCGGAGAGGGTAAGAAGCATATCTTTCAGCTGCGAGTCGATCCCGAGCGCCTCAATCGCCTTGAATTTGGCCTTGACCATTTCACTGTTATAAGCGGAGGCAACATCCAGATCGAAAGTGGACAATTTAGAGGTTGAAGCCAAAGACATCCCGGTTCCAAGATCGACCACCGACGCCCCTAAGAAGCCATTGAGATTATTGCTGAGACTCTCGACAAAGTCTATGAGTTTCTGTTGTTCGGACATATTTTGGTTCTGCTTTCTTTTTGATTTAACTGCCTGCTAACGATGAACAATGGTGATATCGTGCAAGAATAGCAAAGTATCCAATCTGCTATGATAAGAATAGAAAATTTTCTACTCCTTTACAACAGGTAACTACACAAACCTTCTATTTAAATTGAAACTATCGGAAAAATGATTGCACAGTCTTTTAGGCGTAGGCGTCACGGCAAAGTGGACGAACTCGACGTCGTCGATCTCGACCCCTCCTTCACTGCACCCCGAGATTCAATCGTCGGATCCCCAACCACTCTCGAGCTCGTCTTTGCCGGACCGGTCGGGATCGGAAAAACCACCAGTATAGAGACTCTTTCCTCCATTCTCACTATCACCACCGAAGCGAAAGCAGCCGCTCAAGAATTCGTTGCCCCCGGCAAGTCTTCGACCACAGTCAGTATTGATTACGGGATATGGAAGCGCGCGGACAACCGCGAAGTGGGTCTCTTTGGAATTCCCGGGCAGGAGCGCTTTTCAGCCAGCCGTTCCGCCCTCAAAAATCCTGAGGCTGGAATTGTCTTATGGCTCTATGGTGAAGAGGACTTGGTTGAAGAGCAACTACAGTCATGGTTCCCAGTAGTCAAAGACTCGGCTATTGCGGGACGCCTGTGTATAGCGCTTAACTTCGTGCACGGAGACGACAAAGCGATCGTCCAACGCGCCGAGATAATCGCCAATCGTCTTCTCCGAGACCTCCTATCTAATGAGACGACACCTAGCACAGACACTGCCTTCATCCCTGTGGTTATAGCAGACCCCCGTATAAAGGAAGATGTCATCAACGTTGCAGAATTGGCCCTCAGGAATCAGCTATGAGCGATGAGTTAATTGCTAAGCACCGAAAGGTTAGAGATCGCGATTTTGGCACCAATGATATCGCTCATGCAGCTTTGCCTATTCTCTCTCACCTCAGAAGCAAGAATCCGAATGTCCATGCGATGATCATTGGAACTGGCGATGGTATTCATGTGTGTTCCATAGGATTCGATTCCGAAGATAATGCTTCGCGCATGGCAGCCCTGAACTCCTCGATGCTGGGTGTGTCCACTGCTCAAGCTCAGGTCATGGACCCATTAAAAGATGAGATTCAGGATACGGTTGTTGCTGTTCAGCTGCCTGGCTCTGAACTTTTAGGGCTCGCCCGTATTGAACATCCCCCAGTGGGGCATCTGGTTCTGGGGGTTTTCGGTAGGGATATCAAACTCGGTATGGTGGTGCATCTCGTCCAAACTATCGCCCAGGCTTTGGCAGATTGGATATATGAGGGCTAGCTGAGCCTGGCTAGGGCTAGTTAGGGCTGGTGAGGGCTGACTGAGCCTGGCTAAAGCTGGTTAGGGTGCTACCCGCCGAAAGACCCCACGCCACTCGTCAGACCCAGAGCTACAATACCTAGCGCCCGCAGTTCTGCTCCAAAGCGTATCTGTAGGTAGTGCAAATGGATTCGAAGTTAACGCCTGCCTAAATAAACAGAATCGAGAGCCCCGTGGCGCGAACATATAGCTTCCCACCCATCAGGGCGCACCTGGACGACCATGCGCCGGCCGCAGAGTTGACAAAACCGCGGCGCCTCCAGGCCGGCACGAGCCGAGGGACTTAGAGCAAGCGTGAGATCTGGGGTAACTTCCTGGCCAGTATTGGGATGAAAATGGGGTTCATCCCCGGCTAAGACGGCCTCAAGCAGCTCCGTTGATGCTGGTTTTCTCATTAGATCGTCGTATTCAAAGCCTTGATAGGCAGCCGCAATTTGCCGAGCAGATCCACGTCATCCTCCATAGGCCGGCCCAATGTTGTGAGGTAATTTCCTACAATTACGGCATTAATTCCACCTAAAAGGCCCTGCTCGGTACCAAGGTCTCCGAGAGTAAGTTCACGGCCGCCAGCAAAGCGCAGGATAGTCTTAGGCAGCGCCAACCGGAAGGCCCCGATGGCGCGCAAGGCGTCGGCCGTCTCCATAACCTCACGATCGGCAAAAGGGGTGCCTGGGCGGGGATCGAGGAAGTTCATGGGCACTTCGGTGGGGTTAAGATCGGCCAATTCGGTAGCGAATTCGGCGCGCTGCTCGAGGCTCTCCCCCATACCTAAGATGCCGCCAGAGCACACTTCCATGCCCGCTTCCGCGACCATTTCAAGAGTGGCCCGGCGCGATTCCCAACTATGAGTAGTGACTACTTCGGGGAAATAGGACCGCGCGGTTTCCAGGTTATGGTTATAGCGGTGGATCCCGGCTGCCTTCAAGCGATCGACCTGCTCTTGAGTCAGAATGCCGATGGATGCGGCAACCTCGATATCAACTTCGGCCTTGATAGCGGCGACAGCCTGTTCGAGCTGCGATATGAGCCGCTCATCGGGCCCCTTTACGGCTGCAACGATGCAGAACTCGGTAGCTCCAGATTTTTGAGTTTGCTTAGCCGCTTCTACAAGGCCTGGGATATCAAGCCAGGCGGAGCGTACGGGAGATTCAAAGAGACCCGATTGGGAGCAGAAATGGCAGTCTTCGGGGCAGCCGCCTGTTTTGAGCGAGATAATTCCTTCGACTTCAACCTCTTCGCCGCACCATTTCAGACGGACTTGGTGGGCGAGGTCGAGAAGCTCGGGAATGCGGTCTTCTTCCAGATTGAGGATCTCAAGAACTTCGTCTTTATTGAGACCGATGCCTTGCCCAAGTACTTTGTCCTGTGCCAGCGCGAGGATATCCATGGCTTATCTCCTACGGTTGTATGAGCGATCGAGTAGCGTATTGCGGTAGAGCGAGTGAGAAGATCGCTTGCGTGATGTCATCTCAGTCTAATCAATGCGCACCTCAAACACTTAAACAACGTTCAAGTTTTTTTCGGTTATAACACCAATCGCGCTATAGCCTGCACCTCTTAGGTCCCACTAATTTTTTCCTTTTTGGGTGACTATTATCTTGTTGCCACCTCTTATGACTAGAAAACAGCAAAAATCCCACCACTACGATGAGTGATGGGATAGTGCCCAGGGGGGGACTTGAACCCCCACGCCCTTGCGGACACTGGCACCTGAAGCCAGCGCGTCTGCCATTCCGCCACCTGGGCTCAAACTAACACTTCCTACTTCAATGACACAGAAAAAGCGTTGCCATTAACTTAACACGATCGCACAATAGAGCAACAAATCCGCAGTACACATTTGGTTTTTACGGCACTGCTCAAGGAGTGACTCTAGGAGTATTGCAGCTTTGACTTTATACTAGGTAGGAAAGCGTTGATCGATAGAGCATCCTAGGAGGCGAAGCAGCGTGTCAATTATCGGCAAGATTGCCAAACTCGACAGCGCCATGCAGCGCGGGCTCGATAACGGCTTCGCTTATATATTTGGCGGCCGCGTGGTACCTGCAGAGATCGAAGAACTTCTCAAGCAGGAGGCGGAGGATAACTTGGTGCACACCTATGAAGGCACCGTTGAAGTTCCGAATATATATGAGGTCTCTGTTAGCGAAAAGGATTTTGATCTCATATCCGCTGAGCACCCAACTCTGGCAGATGATTTCACCGATCGCTTATCGCGGTACTTCCGCAATAACTCCTGGATTTCTCCTGCTCCGATCGTCATCAGAATTAGCGCCGATCAATCCTTGCGCACGGGGCAATTGCATGCCACAAGCGATTTTGATCTGGAAGTGAGCCCACCTAAGAAAGAGAGTGCTCCTATGAATCCCCCCGCTCCGCTTCCTTCCGCACCCACTGGGAAGATGATCAGCCTGACTGTCGACGGCACCCCCAGCTATCAACTTAAGACTGGGTCGACGATGATTGGTCGCGGTACGGATGTGGACTATAGGCTGCACGATACTGGGGTTTCCCGGCACCATGCGGAGATCGTGTGGGATGGCCACGAGGCCTATATTGTGGATCTACAGTCCACCAATGGCACCACAGTCAATGGCACCCCGATTGACAATTGGTTACTCGCCGATGGTGATGTGATCACAATTGGGCATTCACAGATCGTCGTCCGCATTAAATAACTGGCAAGGAGAAGCATGGATTCGGCGTTTTTATTTGGGCTGCGCATTGGGCTCCTCGCCCTTTTATGGCTTTTTATTTTTTTCGCGTTCATTGCAATGCGACGCACCATGAAATCCCATACCAGCCCCGCCGTTGCTCAGGCTCCTTTAGGAGGACGCCCGCAGCAATTAGCTATTCTCGACGGTCCGTTGACCGGCTACCGCGTCGATCTATCAGGCCTGTCAGATATCACTATCGGACGCTCGCACGATTGCGGTCTCAATCTCGACGACGATTTCACCTCAGGACATCACGCGCGGCTATTTAGTCGCGGCAATGAGTGGTTTATCGAAGATCTAGATTCTCGCAATGGAACCTTCGTCCAGGGTGCACGTATTGACGCCCCTGAGCGAGTTGTCGCCGGGCAAGACCTGAAAATTGGACGGACCACTCTAAGGCTTGTGGGCTAGATGAAATTACATTATGCTCTCGGATCCCACCGGGGATTAGTACGCAGCAATAATGAGGATTCCGCCTATGCGGGCCCATATCTGCTCGCCCTCGCTGATGGAATGGGCGGACACGCTGCCGGCGAGGTGGCTTCCCAGATGATGATTAATTATCTCGCGGAGATCGACGCCGACCCGGGTGAGAATGATATGTTAGCGCTGCTCGGCTCCGTGGCCGATGACGCCAATCGGGCGCTTGCGCGCGGAGTGCGTGAAAAACCAGAAATTGAGGGCATGGGGACCACACTCACAGCGCTGATGTTCAACGGGGACGAACTGGGACTATGCCATGTGGGTGATTCTCGCGGTTTTCGCATGCGCGCTGGAACCCTCGAGCGGATTACGGTCGACGATACCTATGTGCAATCGCTGGTAGATAAAGGCCAGCTAGACCCTGCGGATATCTCCACTCACCCGCAGCGCTCCATGATCTTAAAGGCCTATACGGGCAGGCCGGTCGAACCGACCTTAGAGCACCTCGATGCGCGTATTGGTGATCGGCTCATGCTCTGCTCCGACGGGCTGTCTGATCCAGTAACTACTGATACCATCGCCGATGAATTAGCATATGGCACCCCAGAAGAAGCTGTGCGGCGCCTCATAGATTTAGCGCTGCGCTCCGGTGGTCCCGATAACGTCACCGTGGTGGTGGCCGATATCGTCGCTGATGACATCGATCCAGCCACACTGCCCGCTACACCTTTGACCGCGGGAGCACTCAATAACGAGGAGGAACCCCCGCAGATTAATACCGCTGCTGGCAGGGCTGCTGCAGCCCTTGCCACAGCCACAGCGCGGCAACCGGAGGTGATCCCTCCACATCCGCAGCAGGCTAAAGAAGCGCCCCAGAGCTCACGCCGTTTCATCCCTGTCATTGCGTTTATGCTCGCCCTCTTAGTGAGCGGCGGAGGTTTCCTCGCAGCTCAGAGCTACGCCGCCGACCGCTACTTCATTAGCCTTAATGACCAGCAGGAATTCATTATTTCCCAGGGGCTTAAAACCCCAGGCCTCAGCGCCTTGGGAGTAAAGGCCTATCAAGCGGCGTGCATTAACGCCGCTGGGAATCTTACTTTCGTTGATAATAGCGAGCGGCCTGATTGTGCTATTTTCTCCCTCAACGATCTCAACGAGCCGGCGCGCGCCCTCGTCGGTAATTTCTCTGGCGGGCGTTATGACGAAGTAATCCAGCAGATGCAGCGCCTCTCTGAAGAAGCATTACCTGTGTGTGTGACCAGGCAAAAGGTTAAGGAGACCACCAGCCCTCGCACAACCAGCACTCCTCGTGCTACACGTACTCCTTCCAGCACCACGACGCCACCGACCTCGACCAGCGCTCCACGGTCGCAAACCCGCACGACTACGAGCTCCGTGCGCACCACACCGCAATCGCAATCATCTGCTGCCCCAAGCCGCCCAGGAGATCTTTCAACCCCTGGAGTTAATTGCCGGGAGGTGAAGAACCCATGATTTCAACCGCCCGCTGGCGCACCACGGAATTAAGCCTTCTCATAGCGGCCACCATCATCATGGCCATAACCTTGCTCAGCCTCAATATGGCGCTGGGGTTAGATATCAACGCCGAACTCGCCTGGGTCATCGGGGGCTTTATCGGAGTTTTCCTCATCGCCCATATTGCCTTAAGTTTTCTGGCCCCACAGGCTGACCAGATCATGCTCCCCGTAGCGGCCCTCCTCAATGGTTTAGGGCTTGCCATGGTGTATCGCATCGATGTGGCACAAGAAACCACAATGGCCTCGCGGCAGGTGATCTGGACGCTCGTTGGAGTGGGACTTATGATCACCGTCCTCATCTTCCTCACCGACCACCGCGTGCTGCGACGCTTTTCCTATATTTTAGGTCTCGTAGGATTAATCCTCTTGGCCCTCCCGCTCATCTGGCCCACACGCCCCGGGGTTGTCGCTGATGCCCGTATCTGGATTAGTATCGGCTCCTTTTCGGTCCAACCAGGAGAATTTTCCAAGATTTTTCTGTTGCTCTTTTTCGCCCAACTTCTGGTGACCAAGCGGGCCCTCTTTAATGTTGCGGGCTACCGACTCATGGGTATGGAATTCCCCCGCCTCCGCGATCTCGGACCCATTCTTGTGGTGTGGGCAATTGCTATCTTTATTATGGCTGGCGAAAACGATTTCGGCCCCGCTCTGCTTCTCTTCAGCACAGTTTTGGGCATGCTGTATCTGGCGACGGGGCGTGTCTCATGGCTATTTATCGGAGTCATTCTCGTTGGCATAGGTGGCACCGCCATCTATCAAATCTCCGATAAGATCCAAACCCGCTTCTCCATTTTCTTAGACCCATTAGCTGATCCTTATGATACGGGCCGCCAGCTTTCGCAGGCTCTGTTCGGTATGTCCACGGGCGGCCTCACGGGGACGGGACTTGGCCTCGGGCACCCGTATTTAGTGCCTGTGGCGTGGAGCGACTTTATCTTGTCTTCACTAGCTGAGGAATTGGGGCTGTATGGGCTTGCCGCCATTTTGATTTTGTTTACCATCTTGATCGCCCGTGGAATGCGCGCCGCTGTGATGACTAAGGATTCCTACGGCAAATTGGTAGCCGCCGGGCTCTCCCTCACCCTAGCCATCCAAGTCTTCGTGGTCACCGCCGGAATCTCAGCACTGATGCCTATGACGGGTCTGACAACACCCTTTATGTCTCAAGGCGGATCATCTTTGATGGCTAATTATATTCTGCTCGGTATCATCTTGCGGATCTCCCACTCCGCTAGCCAATCCGCCCAGCAGGGGGTGCACTCATGAATCGAACCATTGCGAAATCTTTTTATTTCACCCTCGTCATGATGGCTATCCTCTTAGTCAACGCCAGCTATATTCATGTTTTCAAAGAGGAGGAATACGCTCAAAACCCCGCCAACCGACGCGGTCTGATTGAGCTGAAATCTCAGCCCCGCGGCTATATTGCCACAGGTGGCATCATTCTGGCTGAATCACTAAAAGGTGAGGACGGCTTCTACTACCGCAATTATCCACATAACCCCCAAGCCTTTGGCGCGGTAGAGGGCTATATTTCCGATATTTACGGTGCCAGTGGCATTGAGTCCAGCTACAATGATGTGCTCAACGGCACCGCTCAATCACCCACACTATGGTGGAAAAGCCTTATTAGCCAGGATAAACAAGTAGGAAACGTGGAACTAACCCTCGATCCTGCTACCCAAGAGACCGCCTTCAACGAACTCGCCTCACGCGGCTATGAAGGAGCGGCAGTAGCTATCCGACCATCGACAGGAGAAGTACTGGCTTTAGCCTCGACTCCATCCTTCGACCCAGCCGCCATTAGTGATGCAAACCAGGCCGAATTAGCCTGGCAGGAACTCAATGCCAACCCAGGCGATCCCTTGCTCAATAAAGCTACACAGGAAACGCTGCCACCGGGCTCAACCTTCAAGGTGGTGACCACATTAGCTGCCTTAAACAAGGGCTTCACTCCCGATTCCACACTGACTGGGCAACCGCAGATAACGCTGCCTGGCACTGAGGCAACACTGGAGAATTATGGGGGCCAACTGTGCGGTGGTGCTACCGAGGTTAATCTTCTGACCGCTTTCCAGTACTCCTGCAATACTGCTTTTGTGGAGATGGGAATCCAGGCTGGCGCGGATGCGCTACGCCAAGCAGCGAGAGATTTCGGTATCGGCGAGAGATATGACTTGGGTCTTCCCGTGGTACCCGGCACCGTCGGTGATTTACCCGATGACCCAGCACTGGGGCAATCTGCGATTGGGCAGCGTGATGTGGCATTAACCGTGCTACAGAATGCTGTTATTGCCGCGACCGTGGCCAATAAGGGCGTGCGCATGGAGCCACATCTGATCCACCGCGTAGTGGCAGATGATCTTACCGAGATTTCTAAGACTAGCCCGCGCGTTCTCTCCTCAGGTATCACAGAAGATCAGGCAACAACGCTGACTAATCTGATGCAGGCCTCGGAGCGCTTCACCGCAGGATACGCAGGTCAAAATATTGCCTCCAAAACGGGCACCGCGGAGCATGGCGAAGACTCCCGAAATTCAAACCCCCACGCGTGGTATATCGCCTTTGCCCCGGGCGAAGATATTGCGGTGGCCGTAGTTGTCAAAAATGGTGGCGATCTCGGCCAGGCAGCAACAGGTGGATCAGTTGCCGCCCCAATTGGGCGAGCCATTATCGCTCAAGCACCCAAGGGAGGACAGTAATGAATGAACAGGAGCGTCTCCAGGAACTCCTCGCGGGTCATTATCAGCTGCAGTGGGTGATCGGCACCGGCGGAATGTCCACCGTCTATTTAGCCGACGATCTCCGTCACCAGCGCGAGGTGGCCATTAAGGTACTCCGCCCCGAATTTGCCTCCAACCCTGAATTTCTTTCCCGCTTTCGCAATGAAGCGGCGGCTAGCACTCGTATTAATTCCGATCATGTGGTGCGCACCTACGATTATCTGGAGCTACGCGAACCTCACTCGCAGCAGATTCTCAGCGTGCTCATTATGGAATATGTGCGTGGGGAAACCTTAAGCGATCTCCTCCAGCGGCGCTCTGGCCCTCTCGAGGAAGGAGAAGCCCTCGATATTCTGGAGCAAGCAGCGCAGGGCCTTGCCACGATCCACGGTCTGGGCCTCGTGCACCGCGATATTAAGCCTGGGAATTTGCTGATTACCCAAAATAAGCGGGTTAAGATTGCTGATTTTGGTATCGCCAAGGCCGCCGCCTCCACCCCATTAACCCGCACGGGCATGGTGGTAGGAACCGCTCAGTACGTCTCTCCCGAGCAGGCGCAAGGTCTTGTAGTTGATACTGCCTCCGATATTTATTCCCTCGGGGTGGTGGGCTATGAAATGCTGGCTGGCCGTCGACCCTTCGAGGGCGATTCCACCGTGTCGGTGGCGCTGGCGCATATCAATCAGGCACCGCCTGCTCTCCCCACCACTATCAGCGCCCCGGCGCGCGAGGTAATTGCTACCGCGCTGCGCAAAGAGCCTTCGCATCGCTACCGGGATGGGCGAGAATATGCACAGGCTATTTCTGCGGCGCGGCTGGGTCGGCGCCCGGCACCTGTAAGCGCGCCTCCAACCACTCGGATCATATCGCCGCCTCAGCCCGCATCGACGTCAATCATGCCGCCAACCCAGATGGCTCGGACTTCCTATGAAGTTCCCCCAGCGCCTGAGCGCAGTGGATGGATAACAGGTGTGATACTGGTAGTTGTATTCGGCGGTGTGGTGGCACTAGGATTCTTCCTTTATAGATCTGGGATAATCGATGAGCTGATGCAGCCCTCTCCTCCAGTTCAACCGAGTATTGTGACTGTCGTTCCCGAGGAGGTTGTAACAGTTCCGGCGCCTGAGGATATTGATACTCCGGCTCCGCCCACCGAGGTGGAACCTGAGCGCGAGGACATCACCGAGGCGCCTGTTATTCCAGATACTCCACCAACGATGGTGCTGCCTGAACCAGCTCAGCCGATTCCTGCGGATACCCCCACGGTGGAGATACCCGCCCCGCCCGTTGACCAATCGACCCAAGGAGAAGCCCAGTGACCCGTATGATCGCTCATCGCTACGAACTGGGCCCTGTGATTGGCACCGGCGGGATGTCCGAGGTGTACCAGGCCATGGATACTCTTCTGGGCCGCGAGGTGGCCATTAAGATTTTGCGCGCTGATTTAGCCCGCAATGAAAACTCCCGTGAACGTTTCCGCAAGGAGGCCCAAAATGCTGGCCGCCTGAATCACCCTGCAATCGTAGCCGTCTACGATACGGGCGAGATTATGCGTCATGATATTTCCACGCCCTATATCGTCATGGAGCTCGTAAACGGCCGAAACCTCAGAGATATCATCAAAGAAACGGGTCCGCTGAGCCCAGAGGAAGCCGCCACCACGTTGATTCCGGTGTGTGAGGCCCTTCAAGCTAGCCACGACGCAGGAATTATCCACCGAGATATCAAGCCTGCGAATGTGATGATCACGAATACCGGCGTGGTGAAGATCATGGATTTCGGTATCGCTCGTGCGCTTGATGATGTCAACGCGGATATGACGCAGACCTCTGCTGTGATCGGTACGGCCCAGTATTTATCCCCTGAGCAGGCGCGCGGTAAAGCGGTTGATGGGCGTGCGGATATTTATGCGTTGGGTTGCGTTCTTTATAATATTCTCACTGATCGTCCGCCTTTTGCTGGCGAGAATGCGCTTGAGGTGGCCGTCCAACACGTCCAAGACGAACCGCAACCGCCTAGCGATTTCATTCCGGATCTCACCCCCACGGAGGCTCTGAATGTGAATGCGGTGGTTCTCACCGCGATGGCGAAACACCCTGGGGATCGGTATCAAACTGCTGCGGAAATGGCTGCTGATCTCAAGCGCCTCGAAAGCAATGCGGTGACCATGGCGGCGCGCAATTATGTGGAACCAGCGTCCGCTGAGCACACCACGGTACAGCCAGTTGCATCGGTAGGTAAGCACCGTCACCCCAGTGAGGTCATCGCGGCTACACCCCCTCAACGTGGCGGTAACCTCGTGTGGAAAATCCTCATTGGTCTGCTGCTGATCCTTTCGCTGGGAATTGTTGGAACATTTACTTATACCTATCTCAGTGGGTCTACGAGCCCCATTGGGGGGCGCAGCAGTTTAAGCGAACTCCAAGATTATGCCCTGGTCCCTAGCGACCAAGCTATGGAAAGCTTGATCGCCCAAGGCTTTGAGGTCACCCTTTCTGAAGAAGCCAGCCCCACGGTAAAACAGGGCCTCGTCATTCGTAGCAATCCCGCTGCCGGTTCTGCTATTCAAAAAGGCACGACGGTGACCTTGATCGTCTCCTCTGGTAAGGAAGTCACTGAGGTTCCTGATCTCAAGAACAAGAAGACCGCTGAGGCAAATCGGATCTTGCAAAAAGCGGGCTTAGAGCTCGATTCCGTGGTGCGTGAAGATACCTCCGAGACCGTGCCCGAAGGCGAGATCATTGAACAATCACCTTCCGCTGGATCACGAGTTTCTAAGGGGTCGAAGGTTACTATCACAATTTCTACGGGTATTGAGCAACAACGTGTCCCCGTGGTTACGGGCATGAAGTGGGAGCAGGCTGAAGGCAACCTCACCTCTTTGGGCTTTGAACCGATAGTACAAGTTGTTGATGGCGTGGAACCTGATGGAACCGTGGTCTTTGTGGCTGGTGAAGGATCCAAGGTGGATTCAAATTCGCGTATCGAAATTCGGATTTCCAATGGGCAACTATTTACCATGCCCGATGTGACTGGTGGATCGGTTGCTAGTGCGAAACGCGCCTTGGAGGCCGCAGGATGGCGCGGTGGTGATGACCAGCTCGTGATCGCTCCCCCCGTCAAGACGACATCGCTTATCGACGGCGGACGCGTGGCAAACCAGCAGCAAGCTGCGGGAACTAAGATCCGCAAGGATTCCGTTATTACGCTTGCCCTGTGGGAGTTCGACATCGCCGCTATCGCCCCATAACATAGTGACCATTACTTGATAAGAACAGAGGTTTGACTTATGCCTAAGGCAAAGATTTCCCACAGTAGCATTCCGCTATCCTCCGGTGCGGGCGCTAACCGCACCCCTGTGAAGATTAATTCCTCCGGTACGCCCATGTGGTACAAGGTCATTATGTTTGGCTGCATGCTCATTGGGCTCGCATGGTTGATTGTTAATTATCTCGCCGGCACCCATATTGATCTCATGGTTCAATTAGGGCCGTGGAATTACGGCATCGGCTTCGGCTTCTTCATCGTGGGCCTGCTGCTCACCATGGGCTGGCGATAGAACAGAAAAAGCTCCCCTTTGTTAACAAAGGGGAGCTTTTTTCTTCAGCGTTTCTACAGCGCAATATATTTGGTGTTGAGGAATTCCTCGATACCATCGAGTCCGCCTTCACGCCCTAGGCCAGAGAGTTTCACTCCTCCAAAGGGCGCTGCTACATCAGAAATAGCACCGCGATTGATTCCCACCATCCCCGTGTTGAGGTGCGTGGAAAAATATCGGGCACCCTCTAGCGACTCAGTATAGGCATAGGCAGCTAGACCGTAATGGGTGTTATTGGCAGCTACCACGACCTCCTCGTTGGTGTCGAAGGATTGAATGCCGGCCACTGGTCCAAAGATTTCCTCGCGCGCAATCTTCATATCGTTATCCACCCCGCTGATAACCGTGGGTGGGTAGAAATAACCCGGGCTATCGGGGATATAACCACCGCTAATAATCTCAGCCCCGCATTCTAAGGCGTCCTGCACGAGTGCGTGGATCCGATCGCGCTGTGGGGCAGACACCATAGGCCCTAAGGTGGTCTGGGGATCTGTCCCTGGACCCATATGGTAGGCGTTCATTCGCTCGGTGAGGCGGGTGGTAAATTCTTCGATTCGTGAGCTGTGGATAAAGAACCTGTTGGCACAGATACACGCTTGGCCACCATTGCGCATTTTCGCTGCAATGGCGCCATCTATAGCTTTATCCATATCTGCATCTGCTGCGACGATAAACGGCGCATTGCCTCCTAATTCCAGGGAGAGCCGGATGAGCTGCGGTGCCGCCTGCTTCGCGAGGAGGGTTCCTACAGCGGTGGAACCGGTAAAACTCAATTTCTTCAGCCGGGGATCGGCCATCAATTCGAGGGATAGTTCCTTGGCCCTGGTGGTCGGGATGACGGAGAGGACTCCATCGGGGAGGATAGGACTGATAATCTCAGCGAGCTTGAGCATCGTAAGGGGTGTGAGATCAGCAGGTTTTAAGATCACAGGACACCCTGCGGCGAGTGCGGGGGCAAGCTTACGAGCGGCCATCGCGAAGGGGAAATTCCACGGCGTGATCGCCAGCACGGGGCCCACAGGCTCCTTAGTCACGAGAATATCGCCGTTGCCCCGCGGGGCTTGGAGGGTATAGCCACTCATGCGCTCCGCAGCCGCGTGAAACCACCGAAAATAGTCGAGTCCGTAGGCGATTTCAGCCTTGGCCTCTGTGAGGGTTTTGCCCATCTCCATTGTGATGAGCTGAGCGAGCTCCTCGGCTTGATCGCTTACTGCCTGATGAATTTTTTCCAGGATCTCACTACGGTCCCGCGGGGCACTGCTGCCCCAGCTGTGTGCTATCTCGGTGGCCTTATCTAAGGCCATCATCCAGTGCTTGGAGGTGGCGTTGGCAACCTCGGCTATGGGTTCTTCGGTTGCCGGGTTGATAACAGTGAACGTATCAGTGGAATCATGCTGAGTGTGGCCGATGAAAATATTCTGAGACACAGTAATAAATCCTTTCGCATAGGTGGGTAGTGCCCAGTCTAGGGTTTTCCACAGAGATTGCCCACATAGTTATCCACAGGCTGTGGATAAAGGTGTGTACAACCACAGCCGGGTTGTTATTCACAGGCTGTTGATAACTTTCTGCACTTTCCCAAACAGGCACATAGTTTCGAATGCAGCATCCTCTAGCTGGTATTTTCGATCAATAATTAGCTTCTGGGCCAAATAATCACATTCATGTGATTATCAACAGTGTTGATAACTTCTGTGGATAACTCACATGGTGCATAAGATGTGGACAACTTTTTCTAGATACCCGAGGCGTAGATAATAACCGCGCCAGCAATCAGACCCGTTGCCCCAATAACAATCCAGTCAGTCGTCCTCTTTGGCTTGAGCACTAAGGGCAGAAGGGCCACGCCGGCTAGTGCCCCGCCCATATGCCCCATCAGGCTGATGCCAGGAATGAGGAAGCTGAAACCAAAATTGACCAGTAATAACGTCAAAGGGGCACGTAAATCAAGGCGTCGGGAAGCGTTCAGGCCTACGAGGAGTACCATCAGCGCATAAACGAAACCGGAAGCCCCCGCCACGGCCGAGTAAGGGTCGAAGAGGGCCACGCACGCTGCGGAGCTCAACGCCGCCGCGATAAAGACGCCTAGGTATTTCCTCGGTCCCACAGCGCGCTCAATTTCGCGGCCCATCAGAACCACTAGCACCAGATTGAGGGCTAAGTGCGAGATGCTGGTATGCATCAGCGAGGCAGTAATCCCACTGAAAAGATTAGGTTTCGGCCCGTAGAAAACGAGGTGATCTGCGAGGGATGAAAATTTTAGATTATTGGTAACGGACAGTGACTCTACGGCCGTGAGAACCCACAACACAATCATCAGAGCCACCAGAGCAGCGCTCACGGGCGCCTGACGGTAATAATTTTTTACTATATTCACCATATTCATAAGAAAAAGGCAGGGGCGATAGTGCCCCTGCCAGAAATATTCAAGCCCTTCTTAGTTAAGCCTTGATTTCCACAGACTCGATAACCACGGCGTCGGTTGGGCGATCAGAACGATCGGTTGGGGTGGTGGCAATTGCCTTGACCACTTCTTGGGAAGCTGGGTCGGTAACCTCACCAAAGATGGTGTGGTGGTTATTCAAATGCGGGGTCGGAGCGACCGTAATGAAGAACTGCGAACCATTGGTGCCGGGGCCTGCATTGGCCATAGCCAAGAGGAATGGGCGATCGAAACGGAGTTCTGGGTGGAATTCATCAGCAAAGGTATAGCCTGGGCCACCTCGTCCGGTGCCGGTAGGGTCACCACCTTGGATCATGAATCCATCGATGACGCGGTGGAATACCGAGCCGTCATAAAATGGGCCCTCAGCAGTACCAGCAGCATTATTCGTGGTATAGGCGGCGGTACCGTTAGCGAGGGTGGTGAAATTCTCGACGGTCTTAGGTGCGTGGTTACCGAAGAGTTCTACCTCGATATCACCACGGTTGGTATGCAGAATTGCCGTTGCAGTCTTTAAACTCATACAGCCTATATTAAGCACGAAACGATACTTATCGCTAGGCTTGAAAGGTAATAGTACTACCAGTTCTCTAGGAGCGAACATGAATCTCATGGCACTGAAAGGTGGCTATACGGTGTTAAAACGTGCGTATAAGGCTTATTCGAATTACGCGGAAAAGAAGGCCGAGGATGCATACGACAATCTTGTCGATGTGGCCAATAACGTCAAACACGATGTAGAAGCCAAAAAAGACCAAGCTGAGCAGCGTTTTTCCACGTTGAGCGAAAAGGCTCGCAGTCGTTTTGAGGAACTGCGCGACGAATACGATGGCGACGAGTTCAAGCGCGCCGCCCACAAGCGTGCAGAGCAGGCCAAGCGCCACGCACGTGCCAAGGCCGAAGAGATCAAAGGTGTGGAAAAACAACCGAAGAAGAAGTGCAAGAAATTCCGCGCTTTCTCTTGGTTCACCATTATCACTGGCGCACTCGTCGCTGCTTATTATTACTTCCTGAAGGAAGATACTTCTAAGCGCCCGCCTCGCACCGATGACTATGAGGGTGAAACCACCGCGCAGGCCTATACGCGCAAAGCACAGAACCTCGCAGAGACAGCCGTGGAAAAGGGCAAAGCTCTTATCGGGGATCTCTCCTCCCGTGCAGATGGTGCCGTAGAGACGAGCAAGGAGCAATTCGCTAAAGCTTCCGAAATTGTTGCTGAGGCTCGCGAGAAGGTTGAATTCGAAGCTGAACTCGCAAAGGAAACCGCTGCTGAGCGTTTCGACGATCTCACATCCGATCTTAGCTCCAAGGCCGATGAGGCTCGCGAGAAGGCCCAAGAGGTAGCTGATTTGGTCAAAGACAAGGCCGAAGAAGTAGTTGATAAGGCCAAGACCGTTGTGGGCGAAGCCGAAGACAAAGCTGAGGACCTCAAGGATGAGGCTAAGGACAAGGCTGGGGAAGCCAAAGACGACGCTGAAGCCCTCAAGGACGAAGCGAAGGACAAGGCTGAAGACGTCAAAGATGAGGCCGAGAGCAAGGTTGACGAGGCTAAGGACAAGGCTGAAGATCTCAAAGACGAAGCCGAAGATAAGGTCGAAGAAGCCAAGGACGATGCCGAAGACCTTAAGGATGAAGCGCAAGATAAAGCCGAAGACGTCAAAAAAGACGTTGAGGATAAAGCTGAGAAGACTACCGATGTAACAGACGAGGCCGTACTCGAGGCGCTTGAGGATCAACTCAACTCAATGCCTCAAGACCCCGATGTCGCTGAAACTCAGGTACGCAAGCGCGGCAAGAAGAAATAACTTTTAAGTAAATACGAACTGGCCAGAGAATATCCTCTGGCCAGTTTTTTATCTGCCTTCTAATTCGTGGCTGAGTGCTTCGAGTTCACTACCACCTGACATATACCGTGTTAATTCCGCGACGCTGGTATCAGATCGAGCTGAATCTAGGATCTGCCGGCCCAGATTTAAAATGGTGAAATGATCCCCCACTAAATACGCGTGGTGCGGATTATGGGTAACAAAGACCACCCCGATCCCACGGGAGCGGGCAGCGGCAATGAACTTCAGTACCATTCCAGATTGCTTAACTCCCAGCGCAGCAGTGGGTTCGTCGAGAATAAGGACGCGAGCACCGAAATAAATGGCGCGCGCGATGGCGACCACTTGGCGCTGCCCGCCAGACAGGGAACTAATGGGCGTGTCCACAGAGGGCAAATCGACGCCCATCTCATTTAATTGTTGGTGTGCAATATGTGCCATCTCGGCGCGTTTGAGAATTCCCCAGCGATTGCTCAGTTCTTGGCCAAGGAAGAAATTGCGCCAAACACTCATCTGTCCGACCACCGCCAAATCTTGGTACACCGTTGCAATGCCATGATCCAAGGCAGCGCGCGGATTGGTGAAGGTGGTCTCGACGCCATCGACCACCATGGTGCCGGTATCTGGCTGGTGTATCCCCGCGAGAATCTTGATGAGGGTTGATTTTCCCGCCCCATTATCCCCAAGGACGCAGGTGACCTCACCCTCCTTAATGGTGAAAGAGATATTATCGAGGGCTGCAAAAGAGCCGTAGTTTTTTGAAATAGCATTCAGTTCAATCACGTGCGCACCTATCGTCTTTCTTGCATGGTAGCGAAAGAACTATTAGCCATCACCGCAAAAAGGAGGGTGGCACCGAGGAAGAATTTGAACCAATCTGGGTTCCAGCCAGCATAAACAATGCCTTGATTAGTCATGCCAAAAATCAGGGCTCCGAAAGCTGTACCGATCGCGGTACCGCGGCCGCCTGTAAGCGCACAGCCTCCAATGACAGCTGCAATGATATAAAGAAACTCATTGCCGATGCCTTGTCCTGCTTGGATGGAATCGAAGGCAAATAGAGTGTGCATACCCACAAACCACGCGGCAAAGGCCACCATCATAAAGAGTAGAATTTTCACGCGGCGTACTGGAACACCCACGGCGCGCGCAGCATCCTGATTACCGCCCACCGCAAAAATCCAGTTACCAAAGGTTGTTCGAAAGAGAACGAAGCTGGCAATAGCGACGAAGAATAACCACCAGAATATAGTGACCTTAAAGCTGATTCCGAAGAGATCGATGCTGCCTGCGAATACCGCGTGGGCGAGGGGAAAACCTTCCATATCTGCAATAGATGGAGTGGCTACCTGACCGGTGATGAGTTTAGTCAGCGCTAGGTTCAATCCCTGCAAGATCAAAAAAGCAGCCAAAGTAATCAAGAAACTTGCGATACCAGTGCGGGTCACCAAATATCCATTGAGTGCACCGATGGCTAGCGCAATCACTAGAGATAGGCCGGCTCCTACCCACACATTGAGATTGAGATTATAACTGAGCATCGCTGCAGCCAAGGCCGCTGTGGTAACGGCAACGCCAGAGGAGAGATCAAATTCATCCCCGATCATGAGCAAACCGACGGCTAGGGCCACAATACCCAGGGTGGAACTGGCATAGAGTACCGTGGCCAGCGCATCGAAGCTACGGAAAGGTGGGGCGAGAATGAGAAAGAGGATGGCCACCAGGGCCACACCAATGAGGCTTGCCACTTCGGGTCGGCGGCTTAAAGAGGACAGTAAAGGGATCTTATTCACGAGGTTCACTATTATCTAAAGCCACCTGAGGCGGCATCGGAGATCTGGTCAATATTGTCAGGTGTGATAAAGCTGGGCCCTGTTAATACTGGGCGCTCGCCACCCATAACGGACCCGTTACGGTGGGCAAGCCATAGGGAATCGATAGCGAGATAGCCCTGGAGATAGGGTTGTTGATCGACTGCGAAGGCGATCTGATCATTGTTGATCGCCGTCATCAGCTGGGCATTGGTATCGAAGGTAGCGATTTTGGCCGCGGATTGGGTTTCCTTCACCGCCTCCACGGCGCGCAGAGCCACGGGCGCCTGCAGGCTCATAATCCACTCGATATTCTTATCCTGAGCTAGCTTCGTTCCCAAGGTCGCCTGCACATTCGTGAGTTCTTGGCCATTAACGTAGAGCAAGTCCACCTCCTTACCCAATCCTTCTGCTACGCCCTGACAGCGAGATTCCTGGGAGGAATTACCTTGTTCATGAATAACGCAGAGAACATGCTCGGCACCCGTGGCAGCAAGGCGCTCACCTGCCTTGAGTCCGGCAAGTTTTTCCTCTTGGCCGAAAAAGCTACTGATATTGAATTCTTGATAGCGATTCATCCCGGCATTGAGAGCAACTGTGGGAATTCCTGCGGCGCTTGCACGAGCTGCTACCGGGCCAAGTGCATCGGCATTGGGCATGGTGAGAGCGAGTCCGTCGACGTCAGAATCGATGGCTGCCTGAATCAGATTGGCTTGGTTTGGAGCTTGAGGATCGCTGGAATAACGGAGCTCGATATTGCCCTTGCGAGCTGCATCTTCAGCCCCCTTGCGCACGAGGTCCCAGAAGGTATCTCCGGGGGCGCCGTGGGTCACCATCGCTACCACAAGGCGAGGGGTATCAGCGTGACCGTTCGCTGCGTCTAGGCGTTGCTTTTCTTGCAAGCCTCCCGTGGCTGAGCACCCGGTTATGAGGGTGATCGCTGCCACGAAACTAGCAACGAGGCTTATTTTCCTTGTTAAGTACACCTCTGCCATGGTGCCTGAAGATGTGAGTGCGGTCAATTAGCCTGACCTGCAACTTTACCGATTAAGTAGTGTTAAGCTGGGTGTTAAGAAAGAAAGATCTCTTACGAGGTCGGCGAGATTCAACCAAGCTATAGGATCTTGTGTCATTTCTTTGCATAGATCGGCCTACAAATTCCAGTATTTTATTGATACGCACGAAGATGCTCATGGTTCTGCCAACTAGCGTGTGGGGCGCTGCTCTATAGAATCTCGCAGTGCTCACTCTGTGATCTTTGCTGGCACAACGATCAAGGCAATAGAAAAGCACCTCGCTTTGATAGCTAGGTACATATGTGGAGACCAAAGGGCACGTGTCGAAATTTTTTTACTACCTAATCATACTGAGACGGTCAATAAACTAATCGCCTGATTCGAATCTAAGGTCACGCGAAGCGGAACCCGAATAGCCCGCCTCCTTCACCTGCGTCGGTCAGGATTGGATTAACGACATAGCCTCGCCGATCGAAGCCTTCAGCCTCCACTGCTGTCAGGCGGTCAGAGTTGAGAGTGACTATGTATTGGAAGCCAACCTCGTCTGCAAGTCGCGCACCGATGTTCAGACATGATGCGATTTGACGGTCATCCATGGAGTCGAACAGTTGACTGTCGTGCACAAGGATTCGAGGGCACCTGCCAATTCGAATTGCCGTCACCACACACACCATATCGAGCAAGAAAGTCTTTACTCCCAAAATTCCGGACGACGCGTCACCATCAATTTTAGGTACCACTTTGAGGACACCCTTGCGCGTGACATCGATAAGCAATGACACACTACGATCAGAATAGATCTCCTCACCTAGCTGTTGGAAAAGGACGATAACTGCTTCGATAGCTTCTTCACGTTCAGCTATTTCCGTTCGGACACCAGCTTCTGCTTCAGACTCCATTGCGCGCAACTGGAGGCTTGTGGCACTAATGTTCTGAACCAAATTCAGCCTTCGCTCAAGATCGGCAATGCGCGCGTCGAAATCAGAGATTTCTCTCTCGGCATTGCGAAACGTCTCTAATGCCATTGAGTCGTTGAGTAACAACATTAGTTCAGCGCGTAGGCGGTCAAGCTCTTGTCGTTTCATTTGGATCTCTGAGAGCCGCTGTCCAACAGACGCTAATTCTGCTTGCAAGAACAACTGCCTGTTTTTCACAACTGATGTATGAAATTCAGCCACTTCACCAAAGCGGCGGATTACAGCTTCTGGCAGCACGATGCCGATCTCCGCATACATGTTCTTAAGCTGGTTACCAAGTTCTGTCCCTGCGATTGAAGGTCGCTCATCCGCCATCGCTAACTCTAGATCATGTTTCCTCTGCTCCAATGCTAAGCCCTCGTCGTTGAGGTCTCTGATAGCATGCGTCAAATGATCTGCCTCAGTTTGGTGATCAGCGTACTGCTCATCTACTCTAAATTCTGAAAGGTTGCTCTCAAGTCGAGATCGCTTCTCGCGTGTACGCGCTAAACGGGCGCGAAGTTCTGGCTCGCTAAGAGCGATAGAACTAAGAGCTCCCTCAGAAATAGCCTTGTTCAGCGCCTTCCTATTCTTCTCAAGAGCTGAAACTTCGCCGACCTTGGTCAGTATTTCGGGCGAAAATCCGAGAAGATAACCGATTCTTACGCCTGATTCCCAGTCGGATTCAGCTGAGTGAATCTTGAGCGGATCTCCAAAATACTTGCGAGCGAGTTGGCCAAAAAGCTGCCCGACAGTTGGTCTCCCGACTGATTCCGGAAGTTGGAAAAGTCCTGAAAGTTCATCTTTCCATTCGTCAATCGGGGTTTTGGAACCGTCAACGTAGACTTTCGTGCGTGGCGATACTGGTCTCTTCACGTGCCTTGCACTGCCAATTTGACCCATATCAAGTTTTGCCCAGAAAACATGTTCAGTCAACGCTGGAGCCATCAGACTGTCATCCAAATTCCCGCCTAGTACATAGCGTAAGACGCGAATAAAGCTGGTCTTTCCTGCTCCGTTCCGGCTATCTCCTGTTGTGGACTCCAGCGTCTTGTCGGCAAGGAGAATATTCAATCCTTCGTGAAACTTCAGCCGCTTGAACCGAGCATCAGACGAACCAAGTTCATTCAGAAACATGACACTTCTCCAACTGTCCGAATTCGTTCCAAGAGACTGCGCCTATTGTAAAAAGCATCGAAAGTGCCATGGCGAACCAATCGAATGAGATTTTTGCGTGTGCGGGAGTGCCTGCTTTCTTCTTTGAGAAGCGCTCCCACAGTCCCGACACTGTAGCAGGTGATTCTAAAAGGGAGATGATGGTCGCCCCAATAGTCAGTAACGCACGCTGAGGATCGATACCCTTGGTAGGTAGCAACATCGTACAAATCACCCCCCTAATTCTTGGGCTGGTGGTTCTTCGAATATGTCGCAAGAATCAAAGAAATATGCTGTAACGGCATAGACAGCGTTAGCTCTCTTTGTGGATAAGTCGAAATCTTGCCCGCCTAGCGCACCGTATATTCGGCGAACTATCTCCCGCACATCCTGGGTGTCTTTACATGCATCTTGGTAGACAACACGAAAGCGCCGGGCTTTTTCGTCCCGCAACTCGGGATCCGCCTGCTCCGAGAACCATTTGTCGATGCGCGCCGAGAGAAGTCTCCCTTCATTAAATTCTGCTCTCGTCGTCTCGGGAAGATTGTTGAAATCCATCTTGGTAGCAGGGACTGGAAGAATTGGACGAATATCACTGATGTGATTACTACCGGCATCCTCTAGGGAAAGGATGAGTGCCACAAGGTCGTCGAGATCGACGTTGGGCGCGTGCGGAATCCCAGGTATCACTTCGTCCAGCTTTTCAAGGGTTAGCTTATTGACGGCATTCCACCAAAGGTCCTCGGATTCCCAGACCTCTATCTTGATTGGGCGCTGAGATCCTGGGGCATGCTGCGCCTGAAGATCAATAACAGTCTTGACTGGCAAAGGCCCGAGAGTGGCATTGGTAACAAATCTCCAAATGGTGCAACTACTCCAGTTGCTTATAGCTCTAGCGAAGTCGGAAGCCAATTTATCTCTAGTCTTCTTGTCGACGCCGGTCTTGGCCCGCTGTCCGTAGCATGCGTAGACGGTTGACCCGTTATCAGCAATACCATCGCACCCACCGTCACCAAGCTTACCCATCGGGGTGGGGTTCAAATAATCGTCATGAAGACGTGTCAAGACTTTCGTGACATAGTCCTCGAATGCATCACCATCAGCGAGGCACCGCTGGTAATGCATTGCTCGATACCAACTCTTCCACGCCGAATCAATCATGATCATGTTCTTCCTTCCGACAAGACCATATGTTCACATTCGTCTCGATCGCTCCCTTCAGGAAAACCGTTGCGAGCGGAGCCTTATAGTTAGCCAGTAACCGAGTATGCGGGTGGTAGAATCAGCTGCCCACCCAAGATCTACACTTGCGGTAAGGCTAGACGCGCCATTACAGTCATATATCACCATGGCAGGCTTTGCCGAGGCACGCTCAATTCTATCAACTCTTGTGAGGCGCCCCAACTCGACACTCACTCCTTCTCATGTACGTGCACCAGCACAAAACCATGTCGCTCGAGATAATCCGCGTAAGCAATCTACAGCGCAAATAGGATTATGCGGAATAAGCAACTAAATTCATCGCTCGCAGTTGATCTAGCAACTGACTACAAGAAACAACACGGACGTGGCGATGAAATGCTGAAGTCTCTCGAGGCTGAGCGCAAGGACGTTGAGCGCCAGTTAGCTAAATATGTGAAAGCTGTGGCGCAAGGGTTGTTCTCGTCGACGATAGTTACTGCTATGCAGGAGCTTGAGGAACGACAAGACAAACTGCCTGCTGCTCTCCAGAAGGAGAACGTCAAAGTGGTTCTGTATGAAGATGAAGCGTCTATCGGAGCGTTCTTCCAACAGTTTGCCAAGGCGAGGCTTGATGATACAGATACTCGTGCGATGTTGCCGGAGTATTTTGTGGACAAAATCTACGTGGGAGAAAACACGCTAACGGCCGTTTCATTGTTCTATGATCACGGCGAGCGCGTCACGAATTAAGTGCTTGTTGAAGCTAAGAAAAGCAGAGGTCATGTCGAACTCGTGAGAGAGTTCGACATGACCTCGTTGTGTGGAGCATAGGAGAATCGAACTCCTGACCTTCTGCTTGCAAAGCAGATGCTCTACCAATTGAGCTAATGCCCCAAATTCCTTGGTGGGCCTAGCAAGAATCGAACTTGCGACCTCATCGTTATCAGCGATGCGCTCTAACCGACTGAGCTATAGGCCCTTAAAAAGGAACGAAACCCAACTTTACAGCAGATTCTATTAACGGACAAAACCAGTGCTCATTACAGGTATCTTAAGCGCTCTTAAGCATTACGACTCATCAGGTGGCTCAGAGCACCACCGGCCACCTGCAGAGACTGTGGATCGCCTTGTTCGATAATTTCCCCCTGGTCCATCACAGCAACGAGGTCTACCGAATCAACGGAATCAAGATCATGAGCGATCTCAATGATGGTTGCATCGGGGCGATACCGCCGTAAATTTTCGCGTACTTGCTGCACTAAACTGGGATTAAGGTGCGCGGTGAATTCATCGAGAACCAGCACCCGACCGCCCCGCAGCAATGCTTGAGCTAGAGAAAGGCGCTGCCTTTGGCCACCTGAGAGCGCGAGCCCACCTTGGCCAACCTCTTGGTCGAGGGAAATCTCCCCACTCAAGCAGGCGATAGACATTACTTCCTTAAGCTCCGTATCTAAAGCTTGCGGGTGGGCAAGCCGTAAATTATCGGCAACTGTTCCAGACAGTACTTTGATGTCTTGGGTGACAAAGTTAATAGCAGCCCGAATGTCATCGACGTGATAGTCGCGCAGATCGTGGCCATCTACCAAAACCCTACCGTGGGACGGGTCCCAGTAGCGCAGTAGAAGTTTTGCGATGGTAGATTTCCCCGACCCGGTGCTTCCGACCACCATCGACCAGCTCCCCGGTGCGATGGCAAGGTTAATTGACCGCACGGCTCCTACTCTGCTGCCAGCGTAGCTAAAGGATATATCGCGCCATTCCACGCCGATCCCTGGGCCCTTGGCAGCAAGGTGGCGTGGGCCGTTGTCGTGGGCTAATCCGGCGTGGGAGAGGCTATAGACCCGGCGCGCCGCCGCGAGTGATTGCGAGAGGTAGTTACCCAGATCAGAAACCTCGTTGACCATATCCCAACAGCGCAGAACCGCAAAGACTATGGCCACGCTCAGCGCCATATTATCGGTTGGGATCAGTAGCAGGAGAAAAACGACCATACGCGCAGCAGCTACAAGCCCTGCATGAGCACCCACGACGGCGCCGCGCCGATCGATCTTTTCCGCAAGGGGTTTCTCCAACTCAGTGAGACTTTCATGGCGACGCTTCCTCGCACCGTAGCCTACTACTTCGGCGACACCGCCTACAGAATCGGCTATATGCTGAGCGATGATTCCACGTTCCGCGGTTACCTTCACCGCATGACGATAGGCTCGAGTATCAGCGGCGATCAGCCCCACACAAAGGAAAATTGCGGCGGTGGCTAGTCCATGCCACGGGGATATGAAGGTGATGGCAATCAGCACCACAGTAGGCACAGTGAGAGCGGAAATAATTGGAGCTGTGGTGTGGGCGAAAAAGACTTCAATTTGGCCGATATCCCTCGTCAACCGGTTGAGCATATCCCCGGTCCCTACTGCTTCCTTGCCCGTACGCGCGGTAATAGCGGGGGCTTGGGGATAGATATCACGGAATACCCGGATGCGAATGAGCTCGAGGGCCTTGAAGGCCACAAGGTGACCAAAGTAGTGCTCGAGGTACCTCAAGAAGGCTTTGGCTAGAGCACTTATGATCAGGATGCTCATGACAGTTTTGATTGTCATCGTGCCGCCTACGATCGCATAGGCCGGGACTACAAAGATGACGATCCCGAGGATCTGATTGAGTATGCGGCAGATGGTTGACCACCCCAGTGGGGCCAGGACTGGCCGAGTGATGGAAATTAGCCACGATACTAGTTGTTTATAGGTGGGCTCGTTCATGCTTGTTCCTTCACGTCTTCGTGGAGTTGGCCGTTATCGATATGAATTACTCGATCCATATGTTCCAGGGAGCTTAGGCGGTGCGTGACCATAATGAGGGTGATATCTGGTCCTAGTTCATTAATGGCCTCGAGGATCTCGCGTTCGGAGCGCAGATCCACATGGGAGGTCGGTTCGTCGAAAAGCATGACGCTACGCCCGGAAATAATAGCCCTCGCTAGGGCGATGCGCTGGGCCTGGCCGCCAGAGAGTCCGAGTCCCTGCTCGCCGAGTTCGGTGTCGATCCCGTGAGGCATGGCCTTGATCTCGGTATCAATATGTGCGCTTTGAAGAGCGGCCCATAATTGCTCATCAGTGGCATCGGGGCGTGCGAAACGGAGGTTATCAGCAATGGTGCCGCTAAAGAGCCACGTGGTTTGATTGACGCTCGCGGAGGCATCGCGAAGTGTATCCCCGCTGAGCCCGTTAATGGTGATATCTCCAGAATCTGGGATGAGATCGCCTTTGAGGAGGGAGAGCAGAGTTGATTTTCCTTCGCCTGATCGGCCCATAATAGCTACACGTTCACCAGGCGCGATTTCAAGATTGATACCTTCAAATAGTGGTTGATCGAAGTGGAAGTGCAGATCGCGCACACATACCGCGGCGGTAGTGGCCGAAACGGCGGCAGCGGCGGTGGGAGTATTATTCGGCTGGGCTCCTGCAGGCCGTGAGGGTTGTGCGGGGCGGGCACGCAGGAAACCGAAGATGCCGCGTTGGCTGCCAAGGCCACTCATACCGATATAGAAGAAGGCGCCAACTTGATCCATGGGCTCTAGTAGGAGCATGCTCAGCGCCAATAATGTGATGCCCTGACCAGCGCTGAGCTGACCTGTGAGGGTGCCGTGGAGAGCAAACCACGCGGCTGTCGCCACCAACAGCAGGCTAAAGGAGGCGTCCATGGCAAAGAGGATGAGCTGATTACTCTTAAGCAGGCGCATGACTGCACGGCGATTCTTCTCCCCTGCTGCATCGAGTTCATCAGCCTTGCGTTGAGCTGCACCGAGTAATTGTAGGGTACTTAAGGATTGCAGGGATTCCATATAGGCCGCGGCTAATTGTTTCCGGGAATCTTGGGTGCCGGAGGATACTCGTGACACTATCTTGCGGAAAGCCCCTAAAAGTAGTGGCACCATCGGCAACATCAGCACTAAGATCATCGCTGCTTTCAGCGATACAGACACCCCTATGGTGGCTATGACGATCACGGGTGCGGTGAGGGATGCAATAATTTGGGAAATAAAGCCGATACGGAAGGCCATCATTTTCTCGCTCGACTCGGTGGCCAAGGATACAACTGCACCCGTACTGGTTGATGCCGAGCGAGCTGGGCCGGCATCAAAAACGGCATCGAGGAGGCGGTGGCGAATGAGGGCCTCTTCGTGGATCTGACCGCGCGCGATAAGTAGACCGCGGAGCCAGAGGCTCAGCACCACGATAGCTGGGCCGAGGAAGAGCGTGGGTGAGGGCGGATAGCCGTCGATAAGAGCGCCGGCACCCACTATTGTCAGGCACATGCCGATGACCGCGATCCAGTAGCTGATCACGCCGAGGCCAATGGAGGTCTTCGCCTGAGGGCTAAGCTTATACGGGGCTGGCGGTTTCTTAGCTTTGCTTTGCCTTAGCTTCATAGGCTCATGGTAGCGAAGAGTGAGATTGTCCGCCCAACTCTCAGCCGTGATATTCATCCTTAGATTAACCCCGACGAATATCACTCTTATCCCATTTCACCCTGGAAATGCGCCCCTGCCGTATCGGTCATAGGGGTAACAAGCACACGCTAGTGTGAGCAATCTCCCGCTTATCGACGCCACATCTTAGGTCGCCCCTTAACCCCTAATTCAACCTCAACCATCAGCTGTTGAGGGCGAACCTTCGGCGTCCGATTCTTTGACTAAGCTTTTTAACAATTGCGATCGACTGGTGCACTGTGAATACAAAAACGGGGTATATCACGGCGCCATGGGCCCGTGATATACCCCGCTTCTAAAGATAAGGTGAGAAATGAACTGTCTTAAGCAGTCGTCTCAGCCATAACCTTCTGTGGCTCCTTTAGTCCCAGCCTCTTCTTAATACCTGTAACCATGAGACTGATTGCCCCATCACCGGTGACGTTGCAGGCGGTACCGAAGGAATCCTGCAAAGCGAAGATAGACAACATAAGTGCCACACCGGTCTCATCGAAACCAAGGATCGCAGTAATCAAACCGATGGAAGCCACCACGGTTCCGCCTGGCACACCTGGGGCGGCGATAGCGAAGATGCCCAGGAGGAAACCGAAGAGGACGAGGTTAGATACTGAGGGAAGGGATCCGTAGAGAATCTGCGATACCACCATCACAAAGAAGGTCTCAGTGAGCACCGAACCGCACAAATGGGTATTAGCGCACAGCGGGATGCAGAAATTCCGTACCTCTGGGTCAAGAGTCTTAGACTTAGAGGCCGATTTCAGGGCCACAGAGAGCGTTGCTGCTGAACTCATTGTGCCCACGGCCGTCATATACGCCGGACCATAATGACGCAACACTTCCCATGGGTTGGTGCCGGAGAATAATCCGCCCAAAGCATAAAGCAGAGCCAACCAGAGATAGTGGCCAACAATAACGATAGCGAGCACCTTAATGAATACCGGAAGTTCGTGGATAATCGCCCCTTCGTAGGCCAAGGTGGCAAAGGTGGCACCGATATAGAAAGGCAAGAAGCGAATGACCACTTGGTTCACAATGGCCAATACAATTTTATTGAACTCCTCAAAAAGCTCACCAAAACGCTTCGATTGGGTCCACAAGATGGCCAAGCCCATCAAAACGGCGGTCACCAGCGCTGTCATCACTGGCATGACGGGTGCGATGCTGAGTGCAAACAGCTTCTCTGGTAAGGCGGTGGATTCCGGCGCTTTGCTGCCAATATCGAGATAAGGGATGAGTACATGCCCGGCCGCAATGGAGAACATCGACGCACCTACCGAGGAGAGGTAGCAGATTGTCAGTGTAATCCCGAGGATCTTGCCCGCATGTGCTTTAAGGCGGATAATTGCTGGTGTAATAAATCCTAAGATAATAAAGGGAACCGCATAAAGGATCAGATCTCCAAGAACTGATCGCAGGGCGTCTATGACAGCTATGACTGGCTCATTAGCTAGCGAACCCACAATCAGGCCGAGAATTAAACCGATCAAAAGTTTCATAGGGAAACTGCGCATAATGGTCATATTTTCAGCTTTCTTCAATTTTTTATTCTGTGCCTATGGCTTCTGTGCCATCATTCATGGCGCCTCATAAGCTACCACAGTCTTTTCTTGCCACCTATAAGCATTTTCTTTTAGTGAGTGAACTTCGAGAGATGACACAATCGATTTTTATATTTGATTTGCTCCCCCGCATGAAATTCCGCGCACTACACCGCAACCTCTTTCGGTTTAAAGGATCCTAATGAGAAAGTGCTGCTTATGGGGTTTTTTCATCCTGGGAGTTGAATATAACTTGCCGCGTCGCCGCTATTTTTACCCCCGAGGGGGCACGAGCTCATGATTTCGTTCAGTAATTCTTCACTCCTTTAAAACCGCGCCCTCAGACCTCGCAGATCCGTGTGTTGGGGTGGCTTTCACCGGAATGTAGATAGTCCTTTGAGGACGGATTCGCCCATTAGGATGCAGGGCCCTAATGCCTTCTAAAGAAATTATGGCGCGAGAGCCCATATTGCAGCGCTCGATGTTGCTAAAGCAACGAGCATCTCACTGTGGAATAGCACCACCCTGTGGTTTTGGTGTCTGGGTGTTTTTACCACTGCCTATCGCTTACAGGCACGGAGCACTCGGGGCTCCTTCATGTATACCTTCAATAAAGCCGAAGCAACGTCCACCGAAAGCGACCGTGTACTACGCACAGCACTGCTGACCTCAGGTGTAGTGATGGTGAGTGCGTAATTCCAGGGTCCACAGATTATTCTTGCTGCTTATATCCCACACGTCCCTGATTCAGCAACGGATCTATGCCGGGTTGGTGTCATGAGATATCCCATCCCGTATTCTCAAGGTCCAAGGCTGCACCCCTGGAGCCTGTTGGAGTCTGGGGTGTTGACCAAGCACCACGATTTTAAATATCACGAATATCACCCACACTGATGGATTCCGCACCATTGAGGACAGCGTCTGCCTCGTACCCTAAACCCTCGAAGCGATCGTAATACTCGGATAGCTTTTCTGTAACTCTCCTCTTCCGCTCGGCATATGTAAGCCCCTCAGGGTCGGGTTTGAACCTCGATACCCTCGGTAATAACTCAGCAATATCCGTTCCCGTGTCTTTAAATGAACCATCGGCAAAGCATCTGATAATGAATTCTCTCGTGGATATAGGCTGCAGTTTCTCTTCTTCCACGATGCCTTGTAATTCCGCTCCCCGGTGGTAACGGATAAACTCAACCCACTCCTCTTCCACGTCTGAGTTAGGAGAAATCGAATCAACGAAAGCTTCGATGAGGTCACGCTTGCTTCGCAGCGTTGGGCTGGCGCTCAGGGAGCGGGAAATTTCAGCTCGAATATCCTTATCTTGGCCATCACCGTGCTGCTCGCGGTATTTCTCTACCAGCAGCAAGATATAGTCAACATTAATTTCTACCTGCTTGATCAATTCAATTTCGAAGACGAGGTCATCATTGATCACTTCCTTGTCTGCGTCCTGCTCCCCACGAACATGAGCGTAGATATCCAGGTAAATACTGCGATAATTTTGCTCTTGGCGCGGCGTGAGAATCTCTTGACCAGTGAACTCATCAAAAGAGGAGAGAATATTCTGCAACCTCAAAATGGCCCCAAATAAGGCAATAAATTCCTTTTGCCGAGATTCCCCGATTATTCGCTCACCCTCAGGAAAGGCCTGTAGGAGTTCTGAAGTTTTATTGGCGTACTCAGCGTAGTAATCCCTAAAAGGCTTCAAGATCACTACTCCGTGGGCGTCTTTGTTACCAAATAGCTCCAGTGCCTTATTGGTCTCTTCCTCCAAATCGCGGAAGCACACAATATTGCCGTAGGTTTTTACCGAGTTAAGAATCCGATTGGTCCGAGAATAGGCCTGGATCAGGCCGTGTGCCTTGAGGTTCTTATCCACAAATAAGGTGTTGAGGGTGGTGGCATCAAAACCGGTGAGGAACATATTGACCACAATGACTAGATCTAGTTCCCGGTTTTTTAACCGTTGGGATAGATCCTTGTAGTAGTTCTGGAATTTATCCGCCGAGGTGTCATAGGACGTATTAAACATATCGTTATAGTCATTGATCACATCCTCAAGGAAATCCCGCGAAGAGTTGTCCAGGTTTTCTGGCTCAAAGGACTCATCTTCAATAATCCCATCGGCGGTGGCCTCATTGGCACCATAGCTAAAGATCATTCCGATTTTTAGCCGCTCATCGGGTGTAAGGCCGTCCTGTTGGGCCTGGAATTCATTGTAATAGCGCTTAGCCGCATCGATAGAGGCGGTAGCAAAGAGCGCATTGAAGCCTCTCACATGCCGTCTATCGTTCTTGGCAATATGCGCCCGCCTGGTGCGGGTTGACTCCACCACATTTGATACCACGGTGTGCTCATAGCTTTGCCACCGCTTAGTTTTTTGCGGAAAGTGCTCCAAGGTATAAGCAACAATTTCAGAAATTCGCTGGGGGGCCAAGAGTGCTCGTTCCGTATCTACAGCGCTGACGTCCTTATCGCGAACGTCGCCCACCTTGATAGTGTCGATATAGTCAATGCGGAAGGGGAGAACATTCCTATCCGTGATTGCGTCAACGATGGTGTAGGTATGCAGTTTATCGCCAAAAGCCTGCTGCGTAGTCTTGAGATGCGGATTACTACCTGAAGAGGAATTCACCGCAAAGATAGGGGTGCCGGTGAACCCAAAAAGATTGTACTTCTTAAAGGATTTCGTGATTTCGGTATGCATCTCACCGAATTGGGAACGGTGACACTCGTCGAAAATCATCACCACATGCTTAGCAAAAACCGGATGCTTCTTATTGGCTTTAACAAACGTAGACAGTTTTTGGATCGTGGTAATGATAATCCGCGAATCACTGTCTTCGAGCTGGCGCTTTAACACCGCAGTAGACGTATTAGAATCAGCCGCCCCTTTTTGGAAGCGCTCATATTCCCGCATAGTCTGGTAATCCAGATCTTTGCGATCAACCACGAAAAGAACCTTATCCACGCTCTCCATTTGCGAGGCTAGGATAGACGCCTTGAATGAGGTCAAGGTCTTCCCTGATCCCGTGGTGTGCCATATATATCCACCAGCATCAAGAGTCCCCAGAGTTTTGTAGTTAGTAGAGATCTGGATCTTGCTCAGGATCCGTTCCGTAGCCACAATCTGGTACGGGCGCATAACCAGCAAAAGATCATCAACGGTAAGCACGCAATAGCGCGTAAGAATATTGAGCAGAGTGTGCTTGGCAAAAAATGTTCGGGCAAAATCTGTTAACTCTTGGATAGGCTTGTTATTTCCATCAGCCCACCACGAGGTGAATTCATAGCTGTTGGACGTCTTCCTCGACGACTTTTTAGCGGTAGTCTCAATATGGTGCACACGAGTGGTATTTGAATAGTATTTTGTTAACGTTCCGTTGGAAATAACAAAAAGCTGCACATACTCAAAAAGCCCAGATCCCGACCAAAAGCTTTCTCGCTGATAACGCTGAATCTGGTTGAACGCCTCCCGAATATCAACCCCTCGACGCTTAAGCTCTATATGCACCATCGGAAAACCATTGACTAAGACCGTGACATCATATCGATTCAGGCGCTTCTCCCCTAAAGGCTCCCCCTGGTTACTACGAGAGCTCCCCACGGTTTCATACTGGTTGATCACCTGAAGGCTATTGTTGTGGATATTAGCTTTATCGATCAGGCGAATATTCTTCACTCGCCCATCGTCTAATTCCATTAATTGCACGTTATCTTGCTGGATACGCTTGGTCTTTTCCTTAATGCCGTCGTTTTTACTAGCGATGACTCCATCGAAGAAGCGTTTCCACTCAGAATCACTAAATTCAGTCTTGTTGAGCTTTTCCAGCTGCCTGCGCAGATTAGCTACCAGTTCTTCCTCGGACCGTGGCTGGAAATACTCATAGGCTTGTGACTGTAGAATCCGAATGAACTCGTTTTCCAACTGCGCTTCGGACTGATACTCCACCACCGAAGATTCTGGGGCCTCATATTCCGCGACAACGGTCGAATCAGCTGATACCACCAGAGGTTCAAATGCCTTCACAGCACCCACACCCATCACACCTTTAGTTCTTTGAAGGTCAGTAATTGGTCCCGGTAGTACTCGTACTGTTGGCGACGAGCGCTAAGCTCTGCAGGAATTCCACTCTTCAAATCGTTGGTGTATGAGTTCAATGCTTCCAAGGTCTTGATAATCTCTTTTTGCTCCTCCAACGAGGGTAGAGGTAGAGGGAAATTTTTTACCTTGCTGGCATTCAAATTCGATTGAGATCCGACTCCGAGAGATTTTAGTTTTTCATAACGGCAAAGGAGATAGTAGAAGACATATTTGTATTCGGCTTTATGGGGGTTTATCTCAAGATTGCAACAAGCCTGATTGGTGGTAGCAGCAATGCTTGTGATGGCCACTTTGGCTGCAGTCGCTCCGTACATAGCAACAACAATGGTCTTGGGGGGAACCCAATGAGCCGAGCTATTGTCCAGTCCAAGATCGGTAATAGTTCTAGAGGTTTCGTGGATGTAGTTGAAGTCGATGTCTTGAGTCCTGATCCAGGGAATATCGCCATCGTAGTATTCGGCTCTAGTCGTCCTCGGGGTTCCCCCTGAACTAACTTTTGTACACACATCCCCTAGACGATAGACTTCAACATTCTCATCAAAATTAAATACTGAATTTAGAACATATTGAAACTGAATCGTTCGAGCTTCCAGCTCAGCCTCCAGCTCAGCCTCCAGCTCGGTGAAGGAGTCCAAAATATCAACAATCTCACGCTGAATCTCCAAAGGAGGGATAGGAATGTTCAACTGAGAGTACTTGGAAATCCACTGGCGCGAGTGATCTGTGACAGGATAACCAATAGTCTGCATAGTATGGAACAAATATCGAATGTCCAAGATTTCCGAGTCAACTGAAAGAATCTTCAAGGCAGATGATTTAACCTTAAAGGGAAAATCTACCCACTTAGAGCTAGTAGTGAAGTCATCAAATATGATCACCGGATCTTCTGGGCTTGACATTTTAATACCGTGTTTCTCATTGGTCTTACCCAGAATGAAAGCTTTTCCAGCTGTCAAAACCGGAGTTTCGTAAAAATCGCGATACTCTTTGGAGTTCACTAGATACCGAGTTGGCTGCTCATATTTCACAACTTGGTTAATAGGAACTACAGGCACCCCATTAGGGCAGTGCTGCTGGATCAGTCGCTCAATCCTATTCATTATTTACCACCCTCGAGATCCGCAACAATCGCATCAATCTTGGTGCGCAGAACCTGCTGGCGCTCAACAATCCCAGCTATACGCTGGTTAAGCTCAGCAATATCAACAACCTCCCTGGTATCCTCTGGCTCAACATAACTCGACACCGCAAGGTTATAGTCATTACCCGCAATCTCCTCGTGCGAGGCCAGCTTCGCAAGATACTCCACGTCCTTACGATCGTTAAATAACTCGAGGATATGGGCGATATTCTCATCCAGGAGCTTATTCTTCTTTCCTACCTTCTTAAACTCCTTAGAGGCATCAATAAACAACACATCGGTGTCTTTCTTGGACTTCTTCAGCACCATAATGCATGTTGCAATGGTTGTCGTGAAAAAGAGATTGGCAGGCAACTGAATGATGGCCTCGACATAGTTATTGTCAAGAAGATATTTGCGGATTTTTTGCTCCGCTCCGCCGCGGTAGAGCACCCCGGGGAATGACACGATGGCCGCAGTGCCATTTTCCGCCAACCAGCTCAAGATATGCATTGTGAACGCTAAATCAGCTTTTGAGTTCGGCGGCAGGACACCTGCCGGGGAAAAACGCTCATCGTTGATCAACAATGGGTTGTCTTTGCCGTCCCACTTAATTGAGTAGGGCGGGTTGGAGACGATTGCTTCGAAAGGTTGATCATCCCAGTGCTGCGGATTAATCAACGTATCACCAAGACTTAAGTTGAAGCGCTCGTAGTTGATTCCGTGGAGGAACATATTAATCCGCGCGAGGTTATAGGTAGTGAGGTTTATTTCTTGACCATAGAAACCCCCGACTTTACCTTTTCCTAGGATTTTCTCGAATTTCAACAGCAAAGAGCCCGAACCCACGGCGGGATCATATACCCGGCTCAGGTGCGTTTTATCCCCGATAGAGATACGTGCGAGTAGTTCTGATACTTCCTGTGGGGTGAAGAATTCCCCACCTGATTTCCCAGCCGAGGAGGCATACATCGTCATGAGATACTCATAAGCATCACCGAAGACATCAATAGTGTTGTCATCAAAGTTTCCGAGGGGTAGGTCCCCAATAGCATTGAGAAGTTTAACGAGTTTCTCATTGCGTTCTTGAACGGTATTACCAAGCTTAGGTGAGTTAACGTTGAGATCGTCGAAGAGACCTTTGATATCGTCTTCACTCGCAGTACCGACTGCTGAGCCTTCGATGCTGCGGAAGATATGATCTAAAGTCTCATTGAGGTTCTCATCATTTTTCGCGCGCGTACGTACGTTAGAAAATAGATGTGAGGGGAGAATGAAATAGCCTTTTTCTTTAACTGTTTCTTCCCTGACTATTTCGGCTTCGGTATCGGTGAGATCCGCGTAGTTAAAGTCATCATCCTCGTTGCTTTTGAGGTGGTTGGTGATGTTTTCGGAAATGAAGCGATAGAACAGCATACCGAGGACGTAGCTTTTGAAGTCCCAGCCGTCTACGCTGCCACGTAGCTCGTTGGCTATTTTCCAAATGGTTTTGTGTAATTCAGCACGCTGAGACTCTTTAGTCATCGGTAATCCTTATGGTCTTTCACCGCCCTCAAAACAAGGGCTGTTGGGAATAAATCTACGTAGGACTCTAGCAAGAATAATCTTGTTAAAAGTGCCAACGCCACGACTATAAGACTAGGAATAGACAAAGCGCGCTAATCAGAGAACGCTTGTTCGAAAGAAGTTCTCCTATCCAGGCTAAAAGGACTCATAGGATCCTCAGATTCGGCCGAATATTGCTCACGCGAAGATCCGGCCAACCGTAACTATGCCCTACTCCCCGCGCCCATCATTCCTAGCAGATTGAGTGAAGTAAGTAGTGACAAATTCGATCTCCGCCATATACCTCGTTATATAAAACGTGTTCAGCTTTATCTTCCAAACTTTTGACCAAGGTGGGCTAAGAAGCCCCACCAAATAAGAGACGTTAATTCTTTTATAGTTGTCGCGAGATCCTCCCAAGTACTCGGTTAAGATCTTGTACATCTTTCGATATCTGTTTTTCCAAATTAAGTCGACCATTCGTTGTATTACTATTGGCGTGAAAATGTGTACCTAGAACGCTGCGAACATTAAGTTCGAATCTCTCTGAGTAGTGATTGCCGAGCTCATCATCATATTCCAAGAGAACAAATTGAAGCGCAGGTACGCCCTCTCTGGAAGCGGAAATTGCTTCGCCATCAACGTACTTACCTTTAGGTTGCATCCAGTAGGCGACATCTATTTGAAAACCTGGAACCCATGTCGAGAAAGTTTTGCGATCAAAGATCAGTTTGACACCTTCTACAAGCGAGTAACCGGTCTTTCTATTTGGGGTCGCGGCCTGTATTGCTGAGTCGGGCAGTTCCGGCTCGAAGTTCACCATCACATTCTTTGCCACTGATTTACCTTTGTTAGAGATAATAAAACGTAGAGGCTCTCGGGGTAATCGGGCATTAGCACGTGAGCCATCATCATCGGTCGATTGGCATTGATATTTATCTGCCTATTCAAGCGAAGGGAACGACACGCAACCAAGAGAGAAATAAGAGCGATGAACGCATTAATCAACGTGCTGGTTCGCTCAGTTGTCCACCAGCTCGCAAAGTTTAAGAAATAGTCCATCCGCTGATCGTATCCAGTTTTGCTGAAACCTCCGTTGAGCTGCGCCAAAATATGCTCGTTACCTCCCACCCAAGCTGGGGAGATATCAAAGTACCTCAGCGACTTGCTGCGAGGAGACAAAAAGAACCGGCACCTTTTAGGTAGGTACCGGTTCTTTACTAGTTGTGGAGCATAGGAGAATCGAACTCCTGACCTTCTGCTTGCAAAGCAGATGCTCTACCAATTGAGCTAATGCCCCAAATTCCTTGGTGGGCCTAGCAAGAATCGAACTTGCGACCTCATCGTTATCAGCGATGCGCTCTAACCGACTGAGCTATAGGCCCTTAAGAAGGAACAGTCGAAATGTTATCTAAGAAGTTAATATTTCACAAATCGACTCGTGACCATGATGTTTATGGTCACACGATAACCTTGTGCTCAGTAGTTATCACTACAACGCTGCGCCTTTCATTTTAGGGCTGGGTATAAAGGAAAAACAAATTCCACCTCCCCTTCTATGCCGCTTGCGCGGGTGAGGGAGGTGGGATCTGTTGCTAGGGCTTAGAAATCGTGGGTAATTTGAATGCGTAGCCCCGAGGTGAAATCAGTGGTGGCGTTGTAGCACACCGCGATCAGCGGCAGCAGCACACTGGTGAGGATCACAAAGATGATAGCCAGCAGCCCGGCTAACATCATCACCAGTGGAAAGGTGATGAGCTGGGTTCCACCCACACCACCAATAATCTGGTTCACCTGATCCCACACTCCCATGGCATCCATGCCAAAGTACAGCAGGGTGACACTTAAAAGTCCGGCCGCTGCGAGCACCGTGGAGAGAATGAAGGTAACCCGAAAGACCGAGAGCGGCGCGATATGGGTAATGGCGCTAATACGAGTAGCCATTATTTATCCCCTTGTTCCGCGTCATTGGGGCTCACGCTGAGCGGAGTTTGGTGCCCGTGCGGCAATTCCTTCTCCCCTGTTGCTACCTTTTCGGCTTCTTCTTCGCCTTCGCCTTCAACATTTCGGTCAATGGCTAGAAGGTCAACACCGTCTTGGAGGTTCACCAGGCGAACGCCCATGGTGGCACGAGAGCTTGGTCGGATCTGGTTAACCTCGGTGCGAATCACGCCACCGGCTGAGGTGATAGCGAAGATCTCATCGTCTTCATCTACTACAATCGCACCGATGAGTTTGCCGCGCTTCGGGCTGTACTTAAAGGTCATCACACCAATGCCACCGCGGCCACGGGTGGCATATTCTTCCATGATGGTTCGCTTGCCATAGCCCCCTGAGGTGGCCACCAAGAGGGAGGAGCCCTCGCGGACTACGGTCATGGCCAGGAGTTGATCCTCGCCTCTAAAGCGCATGCCCTTCACACCTGCGGTGGATCGACCCATGGGTCGTAATTGCTCATCATCGGCGTGGAAGCGGATGGCCTGGCCTTCTTCGGACACCAGCAGCAAGTCATCGTCGCCAGAGCATAGGGCTGCTCCAATGAGTTTGTCGCCCTCATTGAGGTTGATAGCGATGAGCCCTCCTGAACGGTTTGATTCATAATCGCTCAAGCGTGACTTCTTTACTCGACCTTGCGCGGTGGCGAGAACGAGATACGGTGCGTCTTCGTAGCTTTGGATCTGGATCACCTGGGTGATGCGCTCTTCTGGCTGGAATTCCAGCAGATTGGCTACGTGTTGCCCACGAGCGGTGCGGGATGTTTCCGGCAGCTCATAGGCCTTGAGGCGATAGACGCGACCGAAATTGGTAAAGAACAGAATCCAGTCGTGGGTGGAACATACGAAGAAGTGGCGGACCACATCTTCTTGTTTGAGTTCGGCCCCGCGAACTCCCTTGCCACCACGGCGCTGCGACTTATAGGCATCGACCTTGGTGCGTTTTGCGTACCCCGTTGAGGTGATGGTGACCACGACATTCTCGCGGGCAATGAGATCCTCTTCGGTAACATCGCCCGTAGCGGCGATAATCTGCGAACGACGATCATCGCCGTGCTTATCGACGATCTCTTTGAGCTCAGCGCGCACAATGGAGCGCTGACGTTCTGGGGAGGAGAGGATATCCATCAAATCGGCGATTTCGGCTTCGATGGTTGCCAATTCGTCGATAATTTTCTGGCGTTCCAGGGCAGCGAGGCGACGCAATTGCATAGCCAGGATAGCGTCGGCCTGAATCTCGTCGATCTCAAGAAGATCCATCAGTCCAGAGCGGGCTACATCCACCGTGGCCGACTGACGGATGAGGGCAATGACCTCATCTAACATATCGAGGGCTTTGACCAAACCGCGCAAGATATGCGCACGTTTTTCCGCTTCATCGAGACGGTACTGGGTGCGGCGCACGATCACTTCGATCTGGTGAGCGACATAATTGCGCAGCATCTGATCGAGACGTAAGGTACGCGGCACCCCGTCAACGATCGAGAGCATATTGGCGCCGAAGTTCGTCTGCAACTGCGAGTGCTTATAGAGGTTATTGAGCACGACGCGCGGTACCGCATCTCGCTTTAGGGTAACCACGATGCGCATACCCACACGATCGGAGGATTCATCTTCGATCTTAGAGATTCCAGCCAGCTTGCCGTCTCGTACCTGTTCTGCGATATTTGAAATCAAATTATCGGGGTTGACCTGGTACGGAAGCTCCGTAATCACAATGGTCTGGCGGCTACCCTCTTCTTCAATGGAGGTCACACCCCGCATCCGAATGGAGCCGCGGCCAGTGGTATAAGCATCCCTAATACCTTGGGTTCCAACGATTAGGCCCGCCGTGGGGAAATCGGGACCCTTGACAAAGCTCATGCAGGCATCGAGCGTCGAGGTTTCATCAGCCTCGGGATTCTCTAATAACCAGTAGATGGCGTCGGCCAATTCGCGCAGGTTATGGGGTGGAATATTGGTAGCCATACCCACGGCGATGCCGTTGGAGCCGTTCATTAAAAGGTTGGGGACCCTAGATGGCAGAATATCGGGCTCTTGAGTTTTACCATCGTAGTTCGGGGAGAAATTGACGGTATTTTCTCGGATATCGCGCACCATCTCCATGGCTAGCGGGGTGAGGCGGCACTCGGTATAACGCATGGCGGCTGGGCCATCATTGCCGCGGGAACCAAAGTTTCCTTGGCCGTCGACGAGCGGGTAGCGCATATTCCAGCTCTGCGCTAGACGCACGAGGGTGTCATAAATGGCTGAGTCACCGTGTGGGTGGAATTGTCCCATGGTGTCAGAGACCGGGCGTGCTGATTTTACATAGCTGCGATCTGGGCGGTACCCGGAATCGAACATGGCGTAGAGAATACGGCGGTGCACGGGCTTTAAGCCATCGCGAACTTCTGGGAGTGCGCGGCCGACAATAACCGACATGGCGTAGTCGATATACGACGACTGCATTTCCTCATTGAGGTCGATCGGGAAAATGCGATCGTATGTTTCTCCCGAGAAGAGATCGTCACTCATATAGGGACCTTTCAGTATGAGAATAAATCTCTTCTAGTCTAGCCCCTTAACGGCCTTTTGAGCGCATCTCAGCGCCTGATCCTCCCTTAAGTGATACCACAGTGATACCACTTTGTGGCGTAGGATTGAAATATGGCAATGACGCTTCGATTAACACCCGAATATAACCGCGCTGTTGAACTCCTCGCACAGGCTCAGGGGGTGAGTAAACACGAAGCCGTTTTGCGCGCCATTATGGCCCAAGCCCGGCGCAGCGTGAATGATTCTCTTATTGAATCCCTCGCCACCGATCTCATCGAGAACCACTACATGGAGGATCGACTGAATCGAGCGCGGCGTGAGCACCACTAATTCCTCGCCCCGCACGCCTACCTCCCCGAGACCGTGGGTTAATCTCAGCCCCGAACAGCTTCTCATCATCGCCGATATTTTCAGCGCCACCTATGCCACTTGCATCACCGATTATGCTGCACTCTATGCTTGCGCCACCAGTACTAACGCCCGGTTCGATGGGGTTAGGGTCGATCGAGACGTTCAAGAAAGTGCCCGCTCCCTCGCCCGAATAATTAACCTCACTCATCCACTGAGCGCACACAATGAGAGCTTTGCCCGATTCGCGGCCACCGTCTATCTATCCTTTGCCGAGCATATCTCCACCCCGTAATGGTGGTTTAAGAGGTGAATAGCTAGAGCTTTAACCGCTCTACTGCCAGCGTGATGCCACCATCTCACAAGGCTGAGACTAGAGATACCACGACTGAGCATGGCAGCGTCGACACGGTATAGGCCCTCGCGATCGTGCTATCTGTCGCGTGTATTTAAAGTCTTTGCTATTTTTTAGCCATTGGCGATATTTCTGCAGCATTCCTCTGTACTTTTCCTAGCAAAAGCAAAAGATCTCTGGGACACTACAGAGTATGAACAAGCCTATTATTTCTATCAATAACCTCGTCAAGAGCTTCCGCACCACCCAGGTTCTCAAAGATATCTCTCTTATGATCCCGCCCGGCAGCATCCACGGCTTCCTCGGACCCAATGGTGCCGGAAAATCAACCACAATCCGCTGCCTTTTAGGATTTATTCGCCCCGATTCCGGCACTATAAGCCTCAGCGGTCACGATCCCACCATCAACCCCTCGTTAGCGCGGAAAAACACCAGCTTTGTGCCTAGCGATAGTCACCTCTGGCCACAGCTAACGGGAGGGCAGATTATCGATACCCTCGCTCGCATCCGTCACGGCCATAATAGCAAGCCACTTCAAGCTGAAAGAGCGCGCATCAGCGAACTCATTGATGATTTCGATGTAGATCCCAGTAAAAAGATGCGCACCTATTCTCGTGGCAATAAACAAAAGGTGCTCCTCATCTCGGCACTAGCTGCTCCCACTGCTGCCATTATTCTGGACGAACCCACCAGTGGGCTGGATCCTCTCATCCAACACGTCTTTAAAGATTGGCTCATAAAACGCCGCAATGAAGGTGCCGCCATTCTTATGTCTAGCCATATCTTTAGTGAAATCCAAGAATTAGCCGATGAGATTAGCATTATCCGCCAAGGATATATTGTGGAATCAGGCCCCAAGGACACCCTTACCCACCTTGGTGGCATGCATATACGAGCAGTTGATTCCCGCGGGCAACACATCGAAGAATTTGTCGCACCAAAGTTGGTTAACACCACTCTAACTCGGCTCATTAACCAAGGAGCACACTCTATACGGTGCGAACCAGCCCACTTAGAAGATCTCTTCTTGAAATTTTACGAGCGGTGATCATGATGTTGAGTTCTCTTATTCACCTGGTAGGACAGGATCTGCGCTCTAAAAAGCTTTTTCTTGCCTCATGGCTCATTCCCCTTATTCTCCTGACATATATCTCACCCATAGCCACCGAGAATTCCATTCCTAATCCTGATGATCTGGCTTCTATCGGTGCTGCCTCAGCTTCCTCAGCTGGAGTGATTGCCTTTTATGGTCCCCTGCCCACTATTCTCGATATCTATTCCCTCACAGCATGGAAAACCGGGATGACTGTTATGGTCTTAGGCGCCATTATGGCCGTTCTTTTAGCTACCTATACTTCCATTGGTCACGAAGAGAATGGCCGGGCCGAAATTCTACTGAGCCAAGGAATGACAAGAGGTACCCTTCTTGGCTCTTCGATTCTTAGTCTCGTTATTATCACTGGAATCTTCGCTTTCGGTTCAGGCCTGAGCCTTGTACCCACAGGGGCTTCACTAATAGGTTCCCTATCTTATGGGCTGGCGCTCTTTTTTAGCACCTCTATTTTTGGCCTTGTAGCCATTCTTATCGGGCAGGTCACTGGATCTGAAAGATTGACGAAGGCTCTGTCCCTCACCCTTATAGGATTCAGCTTCATGGTGCGGGTATTCGCGGATCTTTACACTATCAACTGGCTTCGAGCGCTAAGTCCTTTGGGTTGGCGGGATTTACTTAAGCCTTTCGACGGTGAAGAATTTTTCCCTGCCTTATATATGGCTCTGAGCTGCTTAGCCGTGATAGGTGCCACTTTATTCATCAAACGCGATCTTGGCTCCCAGGTTCGTGTAATTTCACATGCACTTAAGAGCCGCTCTGGATATGGGCTTAGTAGATTGTGGATTTCTCATAACCGCGTCGCTCTTTCCTTCTTCAGCGGTGGAATCATTATATTCAGCATCGCATTCTTTGCCCTTGTGGGAGAGATGTCCAAGATTTTCTCAACTACCCCAGAAGCGGCGGCGATCTTTGAACAATTGGGGTTTGGTAGCTCCGTCATCGCAGGCGCTGCCCAGTCATTGGCCCTACTTCATGCCGTCGTGCTCTCCATTATGGCTATTGTGCTAAGCCAGAGCCTGTACAGGGCCGAGATATCAGGAACTTTAAGCCTCCTTCTTAGTACCGGACGAACAAGATGGGAGATTCTTCTAAGAACTTGGCTCCTCGTTGCTCTTATGACCGCGGGTATCGCGATGATCAGTGGTCTCCTCGCTGCTTTAGCTGCGATTATGAGTCCAGAGGTACAGGCTGATCAGTTTTATCCTCTCTTCTTTAAAGTAATTGATCTCTATCCCGCTACATTTTTCGCTTTCGGGTTTTCTTTTCTGCTCATGGGCCTAGCGCCCCGATTTGTTGGTCTGGCCTATCTCCCCGTTGCTTTATCTGCGCTTCTCAGCTTCTTTGCAGAGTTTTTTCCCCACTCTAAGACGATCATTAAATTCTCTCTCTACTCCTGGGCACCACATATGGTTGATCACGCTCTGGGGGTAGGTGTCCTCATTCTTGGTGGGCTTGTCTGCTCAATCATTGGGATCAGGTGCTATATCCGGAGAGATCTTCTTGCCTAAATGAAACTTGTCTAAATAAAAATAGCCTCTCCCCCTCTATGAGAGCACCTTGAGAGAACATATAGGGATATCTAGAGAATCGGCTATCTATGGCACCACTTATGCCTTAGGGAAGCACGCGACACCCTCGAGTTTGCGGGAATAACTAGGAGTCCATCCTTACTCCGTACATCATCTGAACCCATGCACCGGAGGGTGCGCGTCCAAAGATCAGGTGTGACCTCAGACTACCTCTCCCCCCGAACAGGGTTAGATCCGTTATCAGCATAGTACCGAGCCACTGCTACTTTTTGCCGATATTTTTTCAATACCGGGGCAAATACACTGTTTTTCCCAAAGACTCCGTACCGATGCGGCTTCTATCTAGGCTCAACTCCGGGGTATAGATGCAAACAGCGATCTTCAAGAAAACTCCCCGACCTCGGAAAAGAGTTTTTTCGCATCGTGCATCTTAAATAAACCGTCGAAAATTTTCCTCATACGCTGCGCAGGTTCCTATGCGGTGTGTTGACGGTGCTTTTTGTTTTCGTGATGGCCAGCTCGGCAACGAGATTGAGACTTGGGAGGGGAATTCGTGCCCGTGCGAGATTTTTTAGGTATTTTCTTTGCGGGAGTACCCACAAATCTGTAATAATTGTGACTGTTGTGATTGCAGTTAACTACTGAGGTGTCCTGATCGCTCCTTATTGCTGGATCTTCTATATCTTTTATCGGGATGTGGAATAAAAGGCAGACACCCACGTAGAGTCTGTGGCGGAAGAATTACAACTGTGGTTTATAAGCGTTCGCAATAGTTGGTATATCCCTGAAGCTGGTCATATCACACATTGCGAACGCTTTTTTATCGCCTATTGGTATAAAGTTCTTCTCTACACCCGCTCGGGAAAGGCTGATTCACATTATGAGCACCCTAAAAAACATGCTGAAAACTCACCGCGAATCTTTCGTAGCAGATCTCAGCACTCTGATCGAGGATTCCATTCAACAGAGTTCCGGACTGAGTTCACTAGCTCTCAAAGCTGCTGTTAAAGCGGGAAAAAAGGTCAACGAGTCTATCGTGTCACGCACTGTGAATTTATTAGCTCCCTTTATTCTCTCTGCTTTGCAGCCATATTGGGATCTCTACCAAAAATCTACGACGGCCGATTTCGGAACGTACCTCAATGCTGAAGCTGAGAATGTTATTAGCGATATTCTCAGCACTACTGACACATGGGTACAGCGGTTCGGGAAATCACCATTAAACAGATATTACCGTCACTATCGATCGCATCTGGCACATATGATTAGCCCCCGTCTCCCTCTTCTGGGGGATATCATAGAGAAGTATATGCGACCATGATTTTCTAAGAAACAACCTGCTTATTGCAGTAAATCAGCTGGCATCCTTTTTAATTTTTTTCTCAACGAGGTCCTGTCATTAATTAAATCCGTTAAGATATTCATACTTGCTTGATTAAGCATCTTCTTATTCTTGGATTTTTTAGGAGCCTTCTCTGTGAAAAATAAAGCCCTTATCGCGCTCACTCTAAGTGCGAGCATGCTACTCCCAGCTCACATCGCACAGGCCGCAGTTGCTCCCACAACTAATGTGGAGATGAATGCCGAAACCAGCGAATTCGTTGCTATGTCGGCCACCTTTGACCCCTCGCTTGGGCGTACCGAAGGCATTGCTGCTCTGAAAGAACTGCGCAGTAAGATGTGGGATCTCAACCCCATCTACCGCCACTACTACCTCGACAAATTCCCGGAGGGGACTCGCCTCCAGGATGTTGCTCGTCATTATGGAATCACCTCCAAGGCGCAGTACACCAATGTAAAATCAGATGAAAATCTCACCTGGATAGCTGTTCAACGAGCTGGAGAAGCTGGATACAAATTTGCTCACACACGTATCGACGGCTCCTCATACCGAACCGCCACCCGAGACGGTCATAAGCCTCAACTTGAGAGTTTGGCTCTGGGTCAACCAACCCTGCGTGAAACCATCCTGAAAGCATGGGGCGAGAAAGAGCTCGATGCACTCAAGAAAACAGGTGGCACATTTTCCGGAGACAGCGGGCATCTCATGCATATGCTCAACCCCGAGCACTCTACCTACGGTTTCGCCCGCGTCCATGTACACGGACTTAAGAATAAGATTTCTCCTAGCTATGCAGCGATCTCCAGCTCTCCCGCAACCAAGCCCGATCGTATTCCCGCTGGTGAACGCACCGAATGGATCTATCGCACCAAAGAAAAGGGAGAATCAGCCACCGGTATTATAGGTGGGTCTACGCCAAAGGAAACCCCAGCACCGAAGCCACAGAATCCTCCTCGGCCAAGCAAGAAACCTGAAGTTCCAGGAAATAACAATACCCAACCAGATAAAAAACCAGATAATGATCCGAATTCTGGAAGCGCGGCTGATTTTGGCGGCGAGAATAATACTGTTGGAATCATTGTTGGCGTCATCGTAGCCGTCATTGGTTTGATCGGCGCCCTGGCGAAATTTGCCATGGACTTCCGCCTATAACCACTCCCTCATCGGAGCAAGTAGCGCCGACTGGAATCCTCACCAAGAGCTATTCCGGCATTAAAGGAGCGGTGCAGTGACGTTGTGACTGCACCGCTCCTTTTATCTTTTTAAGGTATAAAGTCTTAGGGACTACTAAGTGCAAAATATTCGCTACTCAAACAACTAATAAGCATACAATCATGCTGGGATCATGGGCTCTACGGCTACAATCTTTTTATTTCTGTTCGAAGCAACAAAACACCCTGCACCTACGAGAGCGCGATATTTTTCTGGCTGTTACAACCGACGCTGTGGTGGCCCGATCTTCTTAATCAGTCTCCTTAAATAAACCTCAAGCCCACAATGTGTCAGCCTCAGACGTCTTGCTCTTCTCTTTTTATACTTTAGAGAATGCGTGCCCATCATAGCCAATAAAAATCCCCGTTGTCCCAGCTATAACCGTGGCAACGGGGATTTAGACTAGACGTCGAGGAAGCGAACGTCCTTAGCATTTCTTGTAATAAAGGAACGGCGCGCCGCAACATCATCACCCATCAAAATGGAGAAGAGCTCATCTGCGCGCTGTGCATCTTCCATATCCACGCGGCGCAGAATGCGCACCGAAGGGTCAAGGGTCGTCTCCCACAACTCGCTCGGGTTCATCTCACCAAGACCCTTATAGCGCTGGATGCCGTCATCCTTATTAATCTTGCGCCCAGCAGCTAGACCTTCAGCGAGCAATTTATCGCGCTCGGCATCCGAATACGCAAATCCAGGTTCGCCCTTGCCCCACTTCAACTTATACAAAGGTGGCTGAGCCAAGTAGACGTGTCCCTCGGAAATCAACTGCGGCATAAAGCGGAAGAGCAAGGTTAGCAGCAAGGTCGCAATATGCTGACCGTCCACATCAGCATCCGCCATGAGCACGATCTTGTGATAACGCAATTTCGAGATATCGAATTCGTCGTGGATACCAGTCCCAAGTGCAGTAATAATAGCCTGTACCTCGTTGTTTTTGAGCACCTTATCTAAGCGTGCTTTTTCCACATTGAGGATCTTGCCACGCAGCGGCAAGATCGCCTGATACATCGAGTCACGTCCGCCCTTAGTAGAACCACCAGCAGAGTCGCCCTCGACAATATAGAGCTCGGTCTTACTCGGGTCTTTGGAGCGGCAATCGGCGAGCTTACCGGGCAAGCCACCTAGATCAGTGGCAGACTTCCGGCGCACCATTTCACGTGCTTTACGGGCAGCAAGTCGAGCATGAGCCGAGGAGACAGCCTTGTTGATGATAACCTTGGCTTCTGCCGGATTAGCATCTAGCCAGTCGGATACATGCTCGTATACTGCCTTCTGGACAAATGAGCGTACCTCGGAGTTGCCCAATTTGGTCTTTGTCTGACCCTCAAACTGGGGGTCGCCCACCCGAACGGAGATCACTGCTGCTAAGCCTTCGCGGCAATCATCGCCGGTAAGATTAGCTTCCTTTTCTTTTAGGAGCTTATGTTCGCGGGCGTACTTATTCATCAAAGATGTGAGCGCCGCACGGAAGCCTTCCTCGTGGGTGCCGCCTTCGATGGTGTTAATGGTATTGGCAAAAGTGTGCACCGATTGGGAATAGCCCGAGTTCCACTGCATAGCGATTTCAATCTCGTGATCATCGCCCTTGGCTTCGAAGCCCACAATGGATGGATGCACAGCTGTTTTCGACCGATTAAGGTGGGCCACGTAGTCTTCCAAACCATTCGGATAGTGAAAGACCTTACGCTTTTCCTTTTTCTTCACAGCAGTGGTTTCAGGGGTGGTTTCATCCGCTGCCTGATCGATCTCATCAAGGGAGAGATTGCCTTCTGCCTCGGCAATTTCGTCGAGCTCGATCTCCTCAACACTCGCCCGCTTATCGGTAAGTGTGATGGTCAGGCCTTTATTGAGGAAAGCCATTTCCTGCAACCGACGAGAAATGACCTCAAAGTCGAACTGCGTTGTTTCAAATATCTCAGGATCTGGCCAAAAGCGAACTTTCGTCCCCGTCCCACGAGCATTAGTGCCCTCGATGAGATCTTCTGGAATAGCCTGGTTGAAGTTCTGATACCAATGCTTCCCATCGCGCTTAATATCGGCTTCAACGCGAGTCGAGAGGGCATTGACCACGGAGATACCCACACCATGGAGGCCACCGGAGACCGCGTAGGATTCCGAATCGAATTTGCCGCCAGCGTGCAGCTGGGTCATGACCACCTGGACGGTGGGGGCTCCAGAGGGGTGCATCTCCACGGGGATACCGCGACCGTTATCAACGACCTCGATTCCACCGTCGGCAAGAATTGTCACATCGACCTTGTCGGCATAGCCAGCCATTGCCTCATCGACTGAGTTATCAACGACTTCCCATACCAAGTGATGCAGACCGCGCTCATTGGTCGAGCCGATATACATTCCCGGTCGCTTGCGCACTGCCTCAAGACCCTCAAGGATGGTGATGGATGAGGCGTCGTACCCATGTTCAGCGGTTGCCACGTGAACTAGCACTCCTTCAATTATGTACAGTTAGACTGCTTTATTCTACACTGCCTAGAGCCCTACGTGGTACTACTACGCTTAGGTCTATGCCACCTATATGGGCCGATTTTCACGCCCCATAAAAAATTATCCGTAGGTGTCGCGAGGGCCACGACCTTTGACATGCAGCGGGCCATGGCGCCAACTAGGGGTCTTAGGTCCAAATATTTTCAACTCGGTCACAATATCTGGACCAACTTTGTGGGCGATAGCTTTCAGAATCTCTTTTTGCATCAGGCGCAAATTAGTCGTCCATGCTGTGGAATCACAACTAATAAACAATGTGGTGTCCTTAAGCATTTCTACCCGGGTATGGTGAGCCACTTGATCGCCGACGAGCAAATCCCAGTTGCCCATAATCCAGCCCTTGGCCATACCAGGCTGCCAGCCACGCTTGCTAATTTCCTTGTTAAGAATAGTGCCGAGGCTCTCCAAGCTATACGAGCCATAGGAGATCGCCCTCCCATCGCGACCTGTCGGGCGTCCACGGCGCCGCATATTCACCGCAGTATTCTGGGATCGAGGTTGGGGACGCTGCGGGGCGGCGTGCAAATCGGGAAGGTGTGCTGAGCGTTTCTGAGCCATTTCCCGCATTTTGAGAAAGGCCATCTGCACACAATCATCAGTAGGTTTATCGTCGTCGCGCTCAGCAGCCATTACGGTGACTCCGCTGAGATGACCTGGGCATCCGCCTCAGATTCCGCTGCATATTTTAGCTGGGAGACACGACCAGATTCGGTGTCTTTGACTCCGACTTCAAAGCGCTGCGTGATCGCTTCAAGAAGATTCTCAGGGAGATCTTCAAAGGCTGCTGCAGTAATAAAGACTTGCTCAACCGATTCGGTCAGGGCCACCAACCTGGTGCGGCGTGCCAGATCTAATTCGGAAAACACATCATCCAAAATCAAAATGGGGTCGGTACCAGAGGCCCGAAGTAATTGGAATTCTGCCAGACGCAGGGACAATACCATTGACCACGTTTCCCCGTGACTGGCAAAACCCTTGGTAGGGGCATCACCAAGGAGAAGGTCCAAATCGTCGCGGTGGGGTCCGACGAGACTAAGACCCCGATCGATTTCTTTGTGGCGCTTTGCCGCGAGTTCTACGAGCATTGCAGCTTCAATTAGTTCCGGATCGGTCTCAGTTTCAGCTATTCCTGGCACGCTGGAGCGATAGTGAATATGCGCAGGTCGAGATTGGGGGGCAATGGTGGCATATGATTGTTCAACTAGTGGGTTGAGCTCTGAAACTAAATCCAGGCGAGCAGCTATTAATTCAGCTCCTAAACGTGCTAACTGGTTATCCCAAATATCGAGGGTATCTAGGGTGCCTTGATCGTGCCCGTAGCCGCGACGAAGGTGAGCGCCAGCGGTTTTTAATAAGGTAGTACGTTGTTTGAGTACCTTCTCGTAGTCCATTTTGACGGCGTATAGCCGGGGCCGCAGCGCTTTGAGTATATTGTCCAAATAATTCCGGCGTTCTTGGGGTTCTCCCCGAACGAGAGCGAGATCCTCTGGACAAAAAAGGACGGTGCGAACAACTCCCAATACCTCCCGTGGGGCTTTGAGCTGGGTTCGGTTGAGATGTGCTCGGTTGCTGCCGCTGGAGTTGATGAGTAAATGCACAGTTAATTCCCGGCCATCGTTGACCGCAGTAGCCGAAATCCTGGCATTGTGAGCCCCGTGGCGCACCAGCGGAGCATCCTTAGGGACACGATGGGAACTCAACCTAGCTGCATATCCAATGGCTTCCACAATATTTGTTTTGCCGAAGCCATTGTGGCCGGTAAATAGTGTAATTCCAGGATGAAGACTGATCGACAACTCAGGCCATGAGCGATAATCACGCAGAGAAAGTTCCCGAATATACACATTAACCTCGATCTCTTAGGCAGACTGTGCCAGATCTAGCCTGGTAACCGTACGGGCATCAAGAGATAGGTGAAATCAGTTTCAGGGGTGGGGAACATTCCCTCTTCGTTGGCCTCAGGCATATTCTCCGGCTCTGGAATCAAGATCGCCGGACGTGAAGATTCGGTGAATCCAAAGACTACCCGTGCGGAGCGGATAACACTGAGGCCATCGCGCAGATATGCAGGATTAAAGGCAATAATGAGCTCTTCGTCCGAGCTATAGGAGCAGGGCAATGATTCTTCCGCATGTCCGGAATCCGTTCCACCGGCGGAAAGAATCAGTTCACCGCGGCTAAATTGCATCCGGATCTGGGCGCTACGTTCGGCAACCAAAGAGACACGGCGGATAGCATCCTGTAAGTCTGAGATATTCACACTGGCCATCGAGCGGTGTTCCTTAGGCAGAAGTGGTCCCACATTGGGAAAAACTGCATCGAGGAGGCGTGTGGTGGTTTGGCGGTTATCGACGTGAATACCAAAAAGACCTTCGGCTCCAATGGCATCACCAGTACCAACTGCGATTTCCACCGGCTCGGAAGAGTTAGAGTCCAAGGTGCGAGCATTTTCTTGCAAGTTTTTCGCAGGAATCAGCAATTTAGCCGTTGCTTCTGGACTCTGCGGAGCCCACTGAAAGCGACGCAGGGCGAGTCTAAATCGGTCTGTTGCGGTGAGCGTCACTTCTTCACCGCTGATCTCCATATCAACTCCAGTGAGCATGGGAAGGGTGTCATCGCGACCTGCAGCTACGGCTACTTGGGTTACAGCATCAACAAATAATCTGGGATCAATAGCCCCCGTAGCCTGTGGCAGGGTAGGCAAGGTGGGATAATCATCGAGGGGAATAAGTGGTAATTCAAAGCGTGAAGAACCGCACTCTAATTGCACCGTTGAGCCTTTAACATAAATGTTCACCGGCTTGGTGGGCAACGTGGAGATGATATCCGCTAAGAGTTTTCCTGCGACAGCAATGCGCCCCTTATCCACAACCTGGGCTGGAATGCGAACTTTAGTAGATACCTCGTAGTCGAAACCGGCAACTTCAAGGCCTTCGTCGTCGGCAGTAATTAGCATGGCTCGAAGCACTGGTTGGGTGGGGCGTGAAGGTAGATTACGCGCTACCCATGAGACCGCGCTGGACAAGTCATTTTTTTCAACTTCGAATGACACTACATTGTCGTCCATGTGCTCCCTGATGCTCCCTTGGTTGGAAAAGTATTTAGTCGGCCGTTTGTCATTTGCTGCAGCTCGTTAGCACGTGTCGAGCTTGGCTGAGCATAATGTTAAACCACATCCTAAACCACATCACTGTGATTACTCACGCCGATGGTTGATGGTTTCACTCTAACAAACCTACCTGCCCTTGAGGTTCGTACAAAGAATTTTTGTTATTCGGTTGGCGGTCGCTGAACTCAGTACATTCTTGTTATCCCCAGCTCTTCTTTCTCTTAATAAATTACTAGTAATAAAAGTGGTAACTACAGTAAGTCCTGGCGAAACTGTGGATAAGGGGTCCTTTAGCCAGCTCAGTGAGTAATTCTTCCCTGTGCGCAGGGGTGTTAATAACCTGTTGATAAGTCACCTTCAATGTTGATAACTTTAGGCCTGACGGTTGTCCACAAATCTACTCACATATAACGCCGTGGTAGTCCACAGAATTGCAGGAGTTATCCCCAGATTGTTGTCCTGGGCTTTTCTTGGTGAATAGTGATGAGGTTCACCTAATTACAGCAATGTAATTACACGGGTGTGGATAACTCTGTGGACTCTGTGGATAACGTACTGAAATCGCATTGATCCTTAGTCGGAGATAAAAAGGCCCTCCAGGTCCACACTGTTGCTGTGGACCCGGAGGGCTTGATATCTGGAATATTTAACCCTGCGCCTTCTTTTTAATCAGCGCTGTTAATTTTTCGATCTCATCATAGGTTTGGCGCTTCTGGGTGATCTCCTGTCGGATCTTCTTCTCCGCATAGACCACGGTGCTGTGATCGCGACCGCCGAACTGCTGGCCAATTTGTGGCAAGGAAAGCTCAGTAAATTCGCGGCACAGATACATCGCTAGCTGCCGCGCATGCGCGAGAGGCCGGGATTTCTTAGCCGAGAGTAGTTCACTGATCTCGAAGTTAAAGTATTCGGCAGCCGCCGCCTGGATATGCTGCGCGGTAATCTGTACGTTTTGCTCGTCGGGTAGCAGGTTGCACAAGGCCGCCTCAGCATTATGGATATCAATGCCACTGCTCGTTAGAGAGGCAAAAGCAGCAACACGAATAAAGGCTCCCTCCAATTCGCGAATAGAGGAGGTAAAGCGCGAAGCTATAAGCTCGAGTACGTCACGACTAGCCTGAACACCCTCAGCTTGTGCCTTCTTTTCTAAAATCGCAATACGCGTTTCTAGATCGGGTGGATAAATATCGGCAATAAGCCCGGCCTGGAATCGGGTGCGCAAGCGATCTTCCAAGGTAGTGAGCTGCTTCGGTGGCCGGTCAGAGCTCAGAACGATTTGCTTGCCACTTTGCTGGAGCGCATTGAAGGTGTGGAAGAACTCCTCCTGGGTACCTTCTTTACCCTGCAAAAACTGGATATCGTCGACCATTAAGATGTCGTAGCTGCGGTAGCGTCTTTTAAAAGATTCCTGGCGATCATCACGCACCGAGTTAATATAATCATTGGTGAATTCTTCGCTAGAGACATAGCGTACCTTCAACGCGGGATGGAGCTGCCTGGCATAATTTCCAATAGCGTGCATGAGATGGGTTTTCCCGAGTCCGGAATCTCCCCACACAAACAGTGGATTATATGCTCGTGCTGGCTTCTCGGCGACGGCGATAGCTGCAGAGGTTGGCAATTTATTGGAATCGGAGACCACATAATTGTCAAAGGTATAGCGCTCATTAAGATTTGAGGCCTCATCAATACGCGGGGTGGAAGAATCTCGATTGAGCAGGCCAGCGTTGTGATCCGTGGCTGATGATTCCGAGCGGGGGCGAGCAGAGGTCGCGTCGAGTGGAGCGAGGTTGTCACCTCCCATGAGCATGGTTTGCTGCCCGATAATCGCATCGCGTTCTGCTTTGCGGGGGGCTTGAACGGCGGCGCTTACAGCAGTGGGGGTTGAGTGCTCTGGTTTTTCTTCGGAGCTAAGCTGATAAGCAGGTTGAGCTCGAGGAGAAGTTTGGTCAACCACTGCTTGGGGAGCCTCGGATATGCGCTGGGGGGTTGCGGTGCCCTCGTCGACGACCACTCCTATAGTGGTCAAAAAGCCGGTACGGCGTTCGATAATCTCGCGAATCGGGGATACGAGATATTTCTCAATATAGGTCTTAGCACCCTCTGAGGAGGTGGCAATGAGAGTAAAACCGTTATGAATGAGAACTATGCGCGATAATTCAAGATAAGCGCGCTCGCGCCGTCCCACATGGAGTGCACTGTCAGAGTCACCACTGGTGAGCTCATCAATGATGGCATGCCAAGTTTCCTCATTATCCTCTGTATTCGCTGCATGGGCAGTCACGGTTATAGGTCCTTACAGTGTTCGATAGGCAGCAGTTCTTCGCCCTTGACGTCAAGACTAAAATCACGAATTTCAGTCAGGCACAAGCAAAGGTGATGCCCCCTTGGCTATGGGTGTGGCGCTATTAAAGGGACACGAGATTTTCTCCCGGTACCAGTTGCCGCCTGCTCACTAGTCGGGCACGAGTACCCGTCTATTGAGTTGTTGTCACAATTATCCCTTGCAACAAAGGGCTGGAAACTTCAGACGCGTCAGAGAAGATTTCCCCAATGACACGGTTGTCATCTACAGCCCCATCCACAATCACCGTTGAGATTTATCTAGCCCATGACCACGTCTTCCACAGGTTTATCCACAGCTGTGGATAAACCTTGGGGTCATCTCCCCGAAAAGTTATCCACAACCTAGATGCGTGGGTGTTGATAACTTTCTTGGTGAAAGAAATCGCCGTGACCTCGATAAACCTCGGAATTTGTGGAAACTATAAACCTTAAGTTTAAAGTTATCCACAGTCCTGGGGATAACAGGGTGTGGGATTGCATTCGCTGGATACTATTGTTACCGCTTCCAAGCCGAGGTGTCTAACTCGTACTTTCACTATCCAATATATTTCCTCAGCTGCGTCTTAATTTATTGGGTACCGTGGCGCCATGGCGGATGGAAGATAATGAATCAACCTGTGGATAAACCCTTTGGTGGCATAAAAGTCCAAGGTTAATTACAACTTTGATATTCCGAGGGTATTAAGGGGGTACCCGCGTGTCGATTTGGTTTCATCCCCGCGATTCACGTACCCTTAGTTGGTCTAACACAACGCTTTCTAGCCAGAACCTTGTCTAGATGGCCTTGTGCTTAAGAAGCGAACACCTGCTGGTTGTCAGCAGAATGCTCATAATTCTCCGAATATTCGTCCGCGAATATCTTTGGGGAATGACTGCTTCTTAAATAACCATCATCCAACTTTTTGGGATGAACTTTTTAAAAAGAGGGGCTGTGCCACTGCAGTCTGGGCTCATAGCGATGTCCGTATAGGCTTATAAAATCCTGCCCCCTTATGAAAAGTTTTTCCTGCGTTAACGTATTGAGGAGTATCACCGTGACCAAGGGCAAGCGGACGTTCCAACCGAACAACCGTCGACGCGCTAAGAAGCACGGCTTCCGTATCCGTATGCGTACTCGTGCCGGCCGCGCAATTGTGGCCGCACGTCGTCGCAAGGGACGCGCAAAGCTGACCGCTTAATTTTTATATAAGCGCATAGCGTAACATTCGAACGGTGCTTCCACAGCAGCATAAAATAACCTCTTCTGAGCAGTTTCGTCACACTATTCGGAAAGGTAAACGTGCAGGTGGGCGCACCGTTTTGGTGTATTATCACCAACCTAGCATTCCAGATATGGATGACGCTGATACCCGAGCGACTTCTTTGTTATCCTTAGCCTGTCCCGTTGCCGGGCTCATCGTCTCTAAAGCCGTGGGCAATGCAGTGACTCGACATGCCGTCAGCCGCAAACTACGTCATATTCTCCGACCCATCATGCCTACGCTCCCCCGCGGATCTGCAGTCGTTATCCGAGCCCTCCCAGCCTCTGCGACCGCTGATTATCACAGCCTCGAGCGCGATATTATCAAGGCATTGTCAAAATTAGGACAGATATATCCCTCTACTGGCGCACAGCTAAACTAGAGCATATGGTTTCGTTTCTTCGCGCCGGTGCTCTTGGTGCTATTCGCTTCTACCAGCGCTATCTTTCGCCGCTGAAGGGTGGATCGAGCTGCCGATTTGAGCCTAGCTGCAGCGCTTATGCGCTCGGGAGTTTTCAGCACTACCATCCCGCCAGGGCGCTTGTGATGAGCTTGATTAGACTAGCGAAATGTGGTCCCTGGCATCCTGGTGGATACGACCCTGTGCCCTAATGAGGCCGGAGTATTGCAGTGTGCAGCCCAACGCTATAAGCCTAACCCTGCAAGAACCACACGATAAGCCTAACCCTGCAGGCACAATGCTTAAGGAAATGTCCTGCTTAATTCTGCGCTCGGGAAGAGATTTATTTATCTCCTCGTTCGGCATTGGGCTTGTTTCGCGGTAGAATCCCGAGGGATAACCAAAAAACTCACGCGTGTGGCAACGCGGAGACCACGGGCAGGTCCTGCTTTTTCTCTAAAGCGGGGCTGGTCCTCACCATGTTCTTATATGACCAACACCTTGAGGAGTCTTGACTCACCGTGCTCAACTTCATCTATTGGCCAATTTCGGCCATCCTCTGGTTTTGGCATAAGGCCCTCAGCTTTGTGCTAAACCCCGATTCCGGCCTGTCGTGGGTGCTGGCGATCGTGCTGCTCACCTTCACCATTCGTATGCTTCTGGTGCGTCCGACGCTGAAACAAATGCGATCCATGCGCAAGATGCAAGAGATGCAACCGCGCATGCAGGAAATTAGAACTAAATATAAAAACGACCAGCAGAAAATGATGGAAGAAACCCGCAAGATGCAGAAGGAGATGGGTGTTAATCCCATCGCGGGTTGCTTGCCTATTTTGGTACAGATGCCGGTATTTATTGGCCTCTTCCACGTCCTGCGCTCCTTTAACCGCACTGGTTCAGGGGTGGGACAAGTAGGTTTGTCCTTCGAGGCCAACCGCCAAACGCCGAACTATATCTTCTCTGCCAGCGATGTTCAGTCTTTCCTCGACGCGAGGCTTTTTGGGGTTCCGTTATCTGCGTATATCTCCATGCCCCAGGAGATGTATAAGGCCTTCCAGCCGGTCGACTTCACCAGGACCAATATTATTTTGGTAGCGGCACCGTTGATTGTGATTATTGCTTTCGCAATTCATATGAATGCGCGTATGAGCATTGATCGACAAAAAGCCCGTCTTGCTTCGGGGCGGCAAAAGCCTTCAGGCAATAACCAAATGCAAGCTCAGATGGATATGATGAACCGCATGATGTTGTGGGTCTTCCCCCTGACTATCTTAGCTACCGGTGTGGTGTGGCATATAGGTCTCTTGTTCTACATGGTGTCGAATAATATTTGGACCTTCTTCCAGCAGCGCTATGTTTTTGCCAAGATAGACGCCGAAGAGGATGCAGAGATTGCCGCAAAGCAAGAAGCCAAGCGCGCCACCGCTCCTCGCCCAGGCCAGAAGCCGACGAATCAGAAGAAGCGTAAGGGCAAGAAATAATCGCTTTTCATTGGAGGCCGCTGTGAACACATACCGTTCACAGCGGTCTTGTACTTTCGCAAGAAGATTGTTTAGCTCGTAAACGTGTAAGGTGAAAAAATGCTAAGATCCCCCAGCTCAAGGAGAGACCTACGTCGTGGATAACCAATTAGACTTCGACCCCACTCCCCCATCAATTGCCGGTGAGGTCTTCGTCCACCACATGGAAAAGGCACAGCGCTATCACCAGCTCCTAGCCACGATGGGATTGGAGCGCGGGTTTTTGGGGCCGCGTGAATTACCTCGGCTGTGGGATCGACATATCCTTAACTGCGCGGTGATCGGAGAGGCCATTAAGCCAAATATGAGGGTGGCTGATATCGGTTCCGGTGCCGGTCTCCCAGGGATCCCTCTGGCAATAGCTCGTCCCGATCTTGATATCGTGCTGATAGAACCGCTTCTTAAGCGCTCTGAATTTCTCAAATATGTTGCCGTGGAGCTCGATCTCAATAATATTTGGGTACTTCGCGGTCGAGCAGAGGAAAAAGAGGTCCGCAGAGAAGTCGGTGGTGTTGATATAGTAACGTCGCGCGCGGTAGCTCCTCTCGGTAAGCTCGCTGGGTGGTCGTTGCCGCTCGTTGACAAAGGCGGCCGGATGTTGGCTCTTAAGGGTAGCTCAGTCCACGAGGAAATAGAGCGAGATAAGCGGGTGATTACCAAAGCTGGGGGCGCTGATATCAAAGTTTTTACCGTAGGAGAGATACTCCCAGAACCAACAACGGTGGTGTCTATTAGGAAAAATCGGTCTCGCTAGTAACGATGCGGTGCTTGGACGTGGCATTGATTATCTGAATCATCTGGCTAAGCCGAGGGAGAGACACTAAGGTTAAGATCAGCATAATTGTGGCAGAAAGGTCTGGAAAAAGTCGGATACCATGGATGAAATGAAATGGGAAGATACCCCCGTCGCCGCTGCCGCTAGACGAGCAGCGCAAGTCTTGACCCCACATTCGCTGTCCCTCCCCAAACCGGCTTCTCCCCGTTATATCACCGTGGCCAACCAAAAAGGCGGAGTGGGTAAAACCACCTCATCAGTTAACCTCGCCGCGGGGCTAGCTCTTAACGGCCTTAAAGTCCTCGTTGTTGACCTCGATCCGCAGGGAAATGCGTCGACAGCACTGGGGGTCGAACACCGCGCGGGCACCAATTCCAGCTACGAACTTCTCATCGGTGAGTGCACCGCCGAGCAAGCGATGGTGCAATCCACAGCGAGTGAAAACCTGTGGTGTATCCCAGCTACTATTGATCTGGCTGGTGCTGAAATCGAATTAGTCTCTATGGTCAGGCGGGAATATCGATTGAGCGATGCCCTCAATTCCCCCTTTATTCGAGATAGCGGTTTTGATTATATTTTCATCGACTGCCCACCCTCCTTGGGTTTGCTCACTATTAATGCCATGACCTCGGTCAACGAAGTCCTAATTCCTATTCAATGTGAGTACTACGCGCTCGAGGGTGTAGGTCAGTTGCTCAATAATATTTCCATGATTAGGCAGCACCTCAACCCACGCCTGCATATTTCAGCGATCTTATTAACTATGTATGATGCTCGTACCAAGCTCGCCGAACAGGTCACAGAGGAAGTACGTTCGCACTTCGGTGAGGTGGTTATGCGGACGAAAATCCCGCGTTCGGTGAAGGTCTCGGAGGCCCCTGGTTATTCGCAGACGGTATTGCACTATGATCCAGGCTCTCGGGGTGCTCTCGCCTATCTTGATGCCGCCCAAGAATTAGCTGAGCGAGGCGATTACCTTCCCTCCGCTGATTCCGGTGCTGTGGGAGTGAAACCCTCCGCTTAAATGGAGACTCTTCCCCCACCCACGAAGACTGTTTTAGGGTTTGTGAAAGGAATAGATAGAGATGGCGCAGCAAGAATCACGTAAGGGCGGACTTGGCCGCGGTTTGGCCGCTTTAATTACATCTACCCCAGATTCCCGATTGGGGGCAGATGCCACCGATATTCTTCTTGGTCGATCCGCCGCACCAGCCGAGCGTGACGCCAGTGGCGCGAAGGTTAACCCGATTCTGGCCGAAGCTGCCGCTCAGGATGCATCGCCCGTGGCGGAGGAGGAAGTAGATTTCGGCGCGCAGTACCGTGAGATTCCTATTGGTTTAGTGATCCCTAACGCAAAAAACCCGCGCCAGGCTTTCGATGAAGAAGATCTTGGGGAGCTAGTTCATTCCATTAAAGAATTTGGTCTGCTCCAACCTATTATTGTGCGCGCTCATCAGGGACGCTTTGAAATTATTATGGGCGAGCGGCGTTGGCGTGCCGCTAGTAAGGCGGGGTTGAAGAAAATCCCCGCGATTATTCGCGATACCGACGACCAAAATATGCTCCGCGACGCGCTCTTGGAAAATATTCACCGCGTACAGCTAAATCCTCTCGAAGAAGCAGCCGCCTATGAGCAACTACTGGTGGAATTTTCGGTGACTCAGAATGAACTGGCTGATCGCCTCGGTCGCTCCCGCCCGATGATTACCAATATGCTGCGTCTACTCAAGCTCCCAGTCGCCGTGCAAACCAAAGTTGCGGCCGGGGTTTTATCTGCTGGCCATGCCCGAGCTCTTTTGGGTCTAAAAGATAAGCGGCAGGAACAAGAACGCCTCGCTGAACGCATTGTGGCGGAAGGGATGAGTGTACGAGCGACTGAAGAAGCAGTCGTCTTGCTCAATCGAGGGGAACAACCGCAGCCGAAAAAGACCAGAGAGAAGGCTCAGACTCCGGAATTTTTCAACCAAGCAGCCGAGCACCTGGCCGATAACCTCGACACCAAAGTATCGGTGACGGTAGGCAAGCGGAAGGGCAAGATCGTGGTGGAATTTGGCGGCCGCGAGGATTTTGATCGCATTATGGCCCTGATTGCCGGAGGCAACGAGCGGCACTGATCGATGGCTAAAATTCTCAGAGCCATTGATATGGAGGAAATTGCCCATCTCCATCCTCGCACCGCTTCCGGTTTGTTCTGGGAGCTTAGTCCGCATGCACTCAGAGAATTTCGCGGTGATCCAGTTTTGGAAAAAGAAGCGTGGCTGATGCAGTCCCTTCTGCAACTGGGTCGGTGCGGATTAAATTATCGGCTTGAGCACACCTTGGAATATTCAGCCCAGGCCACACTATTATTCACTCCCGGTGATCGGGTTCCAGGTCAGGTGGTTTTCCCTACCGCTCCGGTTTCCCCAGAGGCGTGGCTGATTAGCTCAGTTCATATACACCCGTTGCTGAAAGATACCGGCTTGGAAGCGACTCTCATCGCAGCAGCGTGTAGTTATCTTAGCCAGGAAAAGATTCCCGCGGTCGAAATATATGGGTACCATCCAAGAGCCTTAGCAGCAAAGGATAAGGAAGATAGGGGAGACAAGGAGGTGACGGCGCGTATTGAAGATTTTGGGCTTGTTGAGGTCAATATCGCACAAAGCTGCGGTTTTAAAATCCATCAACCGCATCCAATATTTCCGCGTTTGCGCCTTAAACTACCCGCCCCGCAAAGAGAATGGGAACTCTCCGGCGTCTCGCAGCTTGTTGTTAGGGTTTAGCCTTCGAGCAGTTCTTGCTTGAGCAATTCAGAGAATTTGAAGGTTCCCGTTGGCTGGTCGTCTTGATCCATGAGATAGAGCCTTTTGACGGAAACAACGATAGCCTCGGCGATATCATCACGCTTTTTAGGATTACTTAAAATGCGCACATCACCAGGATTACTGAGATACCCTGGAAAGATTTCCACACACGTCATCTGTGTCATGCGTAAAAGATCCCATGTGCGCGCGTGATTACCACAATTGACAAGCTTGGTTCTAGCTGCAATTTCACGCTGGATATAGCCAGAGAGCTTCTCGCCAATCATGGAGTAATTTCCAGATTCGGAACCAAAATAGAAGGTGGCACAGCCGGAAGCTTGCTCATTGGGATAGTGATCTGCCTGTAAACAGATCATCAGATCGGCTTGGAAGGAATTGGCTATAGCCACACGTTCAGCATGGGTGAGATCGCTATTGCGCGGTCGGGAAATGATAACGTCCATTCCGGCTTCGATCATGCGTCCCTCAATGCGAGTGGCAAGGTCCCAAATGAGCTCTTCTTCGGTGATCTCACCGTAAATACCGCGTACAGTCACACCTTTATTAGGCCCACCGAGGCCGGGGTCAATAACGACGCGTTTGCCTGCAAGTTGGGGCCCCGCATCGCGGACACGCTCGCGCTCGCGCAGCTGGTTCGGGGAACCCCCAGTAATCCGGCGACCAAGAAGTCCAAGAGAGTCGATGGTTTCTGGGCCGCAAATTCCATCGATATTGAGCCCGTAGTTGAGTTGATAATTTGCAAGCGCATCATGGGTCATCGGACCGAAATGACCGTCGAGGCGATCGGTGTAGAAGCCTAGTTCCTGGAGCTGTTGCTGAAGTTGGTAGACATCATCGCCGATCATATGATTGTGCTCTTGATACGCGAGAACGCGAACTCCTAGCTGGTAGGAGGCTTCTCGCAGCACGCGCAGAGTAGTTTCGGTAATTTCGCCCGAGGCGATTAAGCCACGGGATTGCTGGAAGCCACGCAGCGCCTCTTGGAGATCGGAATCGAAATATGTATCGGACTCTTCGAAGATATGGTCAGTGCTGAGATCATCACGGAAGGACGTGAGGTGTCCGAGTCGGGCTAGTGCTGCTCGCACCTCTGCCACTTTCGGGTTTTTATCCCCGACCCTTATGACTGTGGACACTCTCATCCTTCCCATCGTGCTATCTACGTGTGAGCGATACCCTAGATCTAGCGTATCGACGGCTCATCATAGGATAGCATTTAGAGATGCTTTTGAAGCATTGCCACGATGTCTGACTTCTTGCGACCTCCAACGAATTCGTCGACCTTCTCGCCATTTTTGAAGATCAATACCGTAGGAATCGACATAATCTGGAACATTGCGCCTAAGTTACGCTCAGCATCCACGTTGACCTTGGCTACGGTGACGTGGTCACCCATCTCGGCAGCAATCTCATTAAGCACAGGGCTAAGCTTTTTACAGGGGCCGCACCATTCTGCCCAGAAGTCGACAAGGACGAGTTTGTCAGACTCGGTGACAACGGAGCGGAAGGTGGATTGGGTGACATCAATAGGTTGGGACATAAAAGACCTTTCTTATCTAACTAGGTTTTATAGGTTTTATTGGGTGAGTGTACCCAGGAAGTGTTCGGCATCAATAGCCGCGCGGCAGCCGGTTCCCGCTGCAGTAATGGCCTGCTGATAGTGACGATCAACAAGATCGCCGACCGCAAAAACACCAGGGATATTAGTGCGGGTCGAAGGCTCGTCGACGATTACATAACCTGACTCGTCGCAGGTGACGGTATCTTTGAAGAGGGCGGAGCGGGGATCATAACCGATGGCTACGAAAAGGGCGGTGACATCGAGATGTGATACCTCGCCCGTAATGGTATCGGTGAGTTCCACATTGCTGACTTGCTGATCTCCGTTGACCTTGCTGACAACCTTATTGGTTAAGAAGGTGATCTTGTCATTATTGCGGGCACGTTCGAGCATAATGGCGGAGGCGCGGAATTCTTCACGGCGGTGAATAATGGTCACACTCTTACCAAATTTAGTGAGGAAAAGGGCCTCCTCCATTGCGGAATCACCGCCACCAACCACAGCGATATTGTGGTCGCGGAAGAAGAAGCCATCGCAGGTAGCACACGCTGAGACGCCGCGGCCTAGGAGTTCTTTCTCCCCTTCCACTCCGATATAGCGAGGGGCGGAGCCGGTGGCGAGAATGACGCTCTTGGCTTGGTACAGGGTGTCATCGACCCAAACCTTTTTGATCTCACCGTCTAGCTCGACCTTGGTTACTTCTTCGCTGATGAGCTGAGCTCCGAAGCGCTCGGCTTGACTGCGCATATTTTCCATGAGCTCTGGGCCCATGATTCCGGCGGGGAAGCCAGGGAAGTTTTCGACTTCGGTTGTGGTCATCAGGGAACCACCGTATTCATATCCTTCGAATACGAGCGGATGAAGTTCGGCGCGGGCTGCATAGAGTGCTGCGGTATAGCCTGCGGGACCGGAGCCAATGATGATCACGTTGTGGATATCTGCCATAGTGCTGTTCTTTCGTCGAAGTGGTGAGTAATCAACCTTATTCTAGCGTTTATAACCCAGACTATAGATGAAAGATTTTATATAGGCAATACCAATCATAAGTGAGCTGCTGTCAAGCTTAGAGAACCCGGTATTGTAGAATTTCCTTTAACATCCTTCGACCTCGAGCCCGTCGGGATTTTATGGTCCCAGGGGCCACCTGCAGGATCTCGGCGGCCTCACTAACAGAATGCTCCGCGAAATCTATGAGCACTAAGGCAGCACGGTGCTCCGGGGGAAGGAGGTCAAGAGCGCGTTGCATTTCCTCGCTTAGATTCATCCTATCGATCAGTTCGGCGAAAGGGTCGAAGCTCATCGCTGCTTCCACCTCGGCATTAAATTCCGCGCGATCGGCGCTGATAACGCTATGAGTATGCTTCCGATTGTGGTCATAGCTGGCATTGGCAACTAAGCGATGCAACCATGTGGATAACTTGGAATCCCCCCGAAAACCCGAAAGATTCCGTGCGGCCCGTAAGAGTGCATCTTGCAAGATATCCTCGGCATCGGCTTCCGTACGAGCATATTTGCGAGCCACATAGCGCAAATGACGTTCATGTTTGCCTACAATCTCGGCGAAAGCAGCATCAGATCCAGCAAGATAGTCGGCAACCAAGACTTCATCGGCTTGAGCTTCCAAGGCAGCGCTGGCACGCTCGACAGAATTGCGGGTAGTTGCCTCATCATGCTGGTGGGAACGAGCCATAGCTGGACTTTCGGTTCACGGCGGGCATCCCTCATCGGCACCAGAGAGAGGATGGTAAAAGCATCACCGTTTTCTTATATGTTGGGAAGTATCAGTGCACTTTTTTGCTAGCGCTTCATGAAAGGTATAGCAACGGGGGTATCAGTGCACGCATATGCTTTATATTCAGCTATTTATTAAAAACAACTGAGAAATTTACTGATGTCTGTAGATCGGATACAGGTGGATTGGCACTAATTTTTCTCACAACCAAACTCCATAAATGGGAATACAGCGAAGAATCTGGTGAGTACATCACAAGAGAACAATGAGTACAACAAGATGGGAGCTCCACGATGATATCGGCGGGGTAGGTCAAAAAAATCAAAAAGAACCTCCGTAAAAATATGGAGGTTCTTTTTGATATTTTTCTTCTTAGGGCATTCCCACTACTTGGAGCTCTTTGATCTCTACACCCTCGGCTTCGCCTTTAATAGAGCTGACCAGGACGAGTAGCTGTTTGATGTGTGTAGAGGAATCAATATCGACACTCGCCCGCGTTTTATCCACACTGAGCTCAGCTAAGATATTTCTTGCCAAGAGATCGTTGAGGTTAGTTTGAGCCCCGATGGGATTATTGTCGCGCACCCCAAAGACCTGCAGCCTAAAGCCCGGAGTAGGGCTATTGACCACGAGTCGGTTGATCTCACTGGCTGCTGCCAGATTAATAATAACCGCCTCATCTGCCTGGGCCTTCCATATAGTCTCTGGATTACCATCGGCAGCAAAGGATGCAGTGGCATTGCTATCTCTCCACGGATAGGCCGACTCCACGGCCAAGATCAGCGAAGGTTTGGCTATCTCAGAGCTTATAGGTGCAAGCTCCTCAGCCTTAATGGGGGCCTGCTCGTTGCCACTATTGAGTACGGAGGTAATATACGCGGTAATGATCGCGGCCAGCACCACCATTGAGGTAGCACCGACAAGGACGGCTGTGGTAGCACCGCGCCCATACCCTTTACGGCCGAATCCACCCACAGGCGACTTAATCTCTCGGGGGGCCTTTTGAGCGGTCACCTGGAGGGTTTGGGTATCACCTGGCTCAGTTGGCTCAGAGAGCTTCTTTAGGTACTTCTCATAGGCTCCGGGCATCTCCTCGAGGTCGCCCTCTAAGAGCTCTCTAATATCTGATGGGGCCTCGTCGTTGATCAAGATGCCTAAGGCGGTGCGCAGAGATTTCAAATCTTGCTCGTGGGTAGCGTCGGCCAGAACGGCTGGGAAAGCGAGCACCGCTACCCCATCGGTATTCACCCGAATTCGAGCCCTATTATCCAGGCCCAAGGTCTTCTTGCCAGCAGCAGCCACCAACGGCGCCAGTGCGAATACCACCGCCTGGGGATCCTGCTGATCGGGATCGCTAGCGAGCTTAGCGAGCGGAGTTCCGTGCACCCAATCGGCGATGATCAAACACCCATTACGGTAAGAGCGAACCTCAATATTTTTTGCGATACTGTCGCTCTTTAAGCCGGCAAGTGCGAGGGTTCTCACTTTGACTCGATCGGCAGCATCAGCGGCCGCTGCAGGACTCAGCGGCGCCATTGGGGTGAGCCCAGAGGTATCAACGAAGGTCAGGGATACCTCGCGTCCCGTCCGCTTCTCCATAGCCCGCCAGAAGCGAACTCCCGGGGCGGATCCGTGATCGACCAGGAGCCGGAAACTGCCATCGCTGACTTCAGCGCCTGGAACCAGTCGCGGACCCCGAACGATACCCGCAGACATTGGCGGCGGTACAGGGGTGGCGTTGAAAGTATCGTCAATATAATTCGGTTGTTCCACTTTCAACTCCTGGGCACTCAGATGGGAAATCTTAGCCGGCTCGCTCGGCTGGATAATTCGGTTCACTCCCGGAATTCGGGCCAGTAGCTGAGCCAATTTCTTTACTTCGGGCAACTGGGAACGCGAGAGAACTAAGCCCGTCATTGCGAGGAAAACAATCCCCGCAATGGTTAATTGGACAAGATAACCAACCGACCCCAAGGCGTCAAAGAGCTGACCAGCCGCCAGATCGATAGCTTGGCTGAGGGCAAAAGCGATCAACCCACCTAAGGAACTAGCTGCGAGCGCCCACGCACAGGTGCGAATAATATCTCTGGTGCCTAGATGGCCCAATTTCCGCCTGAGTAAAAAGGCTCCAATCACAGCGCCAGCAACAAAGCCAAAACCATTGGCAGCACCGAGGAGGATCACTACCCGCGACGGTGACGTGGCAACAATGGGAGCCAGCAGCGAAAGCGCAATTTTCGTCCCCGTTATACCAGCGATAATAAAGGTTGGGGTCCACGCTTCCTCGCGCGCATAAAAGACCCGCAGGTGCAGAAGAACAGTGGCATAGGGTAAAAGAGTGAAGGCCGAGAAGCTCAAAGTCCAGCCCAAGATGGTCGCCTCAGGGCCGGCGAATTGCCCATAGGCGAAAAGGCCACGGGCAATCCAGGTTCCAAAGATAGTAAAGAAAACAATGATCGGAATCAGCGCAATATAGGTGAGCTTGGAACCTATGATGAGATCTTGGGTGACCGCCTTATCGTCTCCATCAGCAGCATTGCGCGAAAGCCGCGGCATAATGGCAGTGAGCAGGGTAACACCAATAATGCCATAGGGAACTTGCAATAATAGCCACGCCTGCTGGTAAATATTTGGCGCCGCCGCATCCGCCACAGAGGCGATACGGGTAGTGACGATATAGCCCAACTGACTGATGGCGACATAGAAAATAATCGCCGCGGCCATGCCCCCGAATTGCTTCAAGCGAGCGTCAATGCCCCACAGCGGTTTGAGGGAAATATTAGTGCGGCGAATATACGGAAATAGTATGAGAGCCTGCACAACCACACCGACTGTGGTGCCAATACCCAAGAGCATCACATGTATGTCAAGAGCTCCGGCTGGTTGCTCGGGAGTTAATTCCCCAGGAACAAACCAATAGGCGCCCATGACGGCAAGCACAATGAGATTATTCACCACCGGCGCCCAGGCGCCTGGCTTGAAGATCCCCTTGGTATTGAGAATAGCCATTAAGAGTGCAAAAATGCCGTAGAAGAAAATCTGTGGCAAGAGCCAGTAGGCAAAGCCGGTGGATTGGACGATATTGACCTTACCGTCGCTACGCAATGCCATTTGCACAAGATAGGGGGCGGCAATAACGGCAATCAGGGTAATCGACCCTAATAACGTTACCGCAAGAGTAAACAGGCGCCTGATAAAAGCCTCTCCCCGATCGGGATCTTCTTTTTCGGCGCGCACCAATACGGGGACCACAAGGGAGGTCAGCACCGCGCCCAGAACGATCTCAGTGATCAAATTGGGCAATGTATTGGCGGTATTAAAAGCCGAAGCGATCGCCCCACCTAAGGTGGCGGTGATGATCACATTGCGCAAAAAGCCAGTAATCCGGCTAAAGAGCGTGGCTATAGCCATCGACCCTGAGGAGCGTACCACCTCGGCGTCATCGGCTTTATATTCAGCTTTTCTTTCGGCCTCGAGCAGTGAGGTTGAGCGCGGCTCCTGTGTGTGATGAGGAGCCTTCTCCTCACCTCCACGTGGTGGCATTAGAGGGGTGCCGGGCTCGTTCGCGGCAGTTAAGCTTCTTAGCGGCCGATCGTCCTGGTGCCCATCAAGCTTATTGAGGTGATTGCTCACGCCATTCTCCTTAGCTGAAGAAGGTGGAAAGATCCCGTCGCCCCTCACCGTGGAGAAACTAGGGAAAAGTCTCAAAGAGACCATCTTCCTCCGTAGTTCTAGAAAAATGGAAATCGTAGCGGGGTTAACCGTTGCCCCCACTAGCTAATCCGAAGAACCTTGAACTAGATCATTTGTCACGTCTAAATTCCGCCAGAAGGCTGGGGAAAATTCGCCCGATAAGAACGATAACGAGAGCTAGTAGCACATAACCGGCGAAGCCTGAAGTACCAGATAATCCCGATCGGGTTTGTACACCCATGGTCACGGACTCAGATATGGCGTCATTGGTATTTGTGGTCAACCACATACGAAGATCTGCTCGTCGAGACTCCACAGCCTCCAGATTTGCATTCATCGAGATCGTAATCGAGCCCTTTGCGGGGATAAGAATCTCCCGCGGAATTCCAATCTTCGCCTCGTTGGGCCCACTATAGGCAAGCCTGGCATCGACAGGTAGCGGTAAACCATTTTGAGCCACAACAAGAAGCGGTGATGAATCCGAGGTTCTTGTGAAAACATTTCCTGGTGGAATAAGGCTCACCGAATTCCTCAGTTGTGCCAGAGTCTCCCGGGTGGCGGCAATGAGGTTCCTAATATCCTCACTATGCTCATCGAAACGCGCTATAGATTGGCGCCCCTCTAGGGTAAAAGAGCGGATCACATCTCGGCGTAAGGGCTCAGTAAACTCATAAGGGCTCAAGGAGATAGCGGAATCGCTAATCATCAAGCGCGTGAGGTTATCTATAGACGATACTAAACCTTTAGCCGCTAATAGCTCGGTGTCAGCTATTTGAGCGGGATCGGGAAAAGGAGAGGAAACAGCTACGAACTCTTCCGCTTGATCCAAAGCTTCTTGCTCTTGAGGGAGCGGGGTGATCACGTTCAGTAAGTTGCGCGGTTGGGCAGCTCGATCTCTGAGTAATTCAGCAGCAGTATCCAACCACGGTTGCCCACTATCTATATTGCTCGGCAACGGCACCACCAATGGTTGGGAATCTTCTTCTGTGCGCTGGGAGATACTTAAACGAAGTATATTTGATGCTGTATTACTGCGAGCTACTAGTGAATCCTGGCGGAAATCATAGCGGTGCGAATCAGGGGTATAACTCATGGTGAGTGGATCTGGTGCGCTATGTGCAAAACTTGAGGCTACTAAACTATCGAATCCGGCGGCTCGAATTCCTGGTGCTAAGGGGGCAAATCGTCCACTAGTTTGCGGGAAAGAGTTATCGGCTAGCAGTACTGTGATGGGACGCTGTGGAAGGGGTGCAGTAGTAGTATCAGTATCCTTCGGTTCCCGTGCATTCCACGCCGTTGCGAGATCAGTAGGCATCTGATTGTTATTGGTAGGGGTGGAATAATCAGCCCAGCCGAGGGAACTAATGGTTGTGGGTTCAAGATAACCGCTTGCGGGAATAACAATATCTGGTGCCGGATTTACGCCCAGTTCGCGCCTGAGGATCAGAGCACCCTGATCCAGCGCTTCGCGCATGAGCCAGCTATCCCCTAGCTTTGCTAGTCCGTTGATATCGGTATTAGCCCACGGTAGTGCCACCACACAAGAGGTGGTACTTAGAAGTGCTTTGAGTTCTGCAAGCCAGCGTGCGGCGTCGTCTGAGGCGCTACCAGGGATGGAATCGATATCTTGGTCGGCAAAAAACCATGAATCGCGCAGGCGTAGATTCTGTGAGACTGAACTCGGGCGTTCTGTGGCAATGCGATAGCCCTGAGTCATCCTCGATACGGTATCTATAAGCTGTGGATCAAGGGCGATACAACTAGCTTCTTTCAAAGCTGGCTCTCTGTCTGTGACCGTGCGGAAGTCTTTGACTATTGTGCTCAGCCGCCCATCGGGGGCAAGCTGACGAGCGAGATTTTCGCTGCGCATAATAAGCGGCGCGCGTTCTTTCCCAGCTTCCCCAGTTTCCCCGCCGAGAATATCAACTACGGCAGTAATGGGATAGATCAGGGTAAGTCCGGGTGCTCGCTCGGGATTGTCAGTTTCCTCTTCCTTTGCATCCTGAGGAGTACGAGGAGTACTCGGATCTGCCGCGACGTTGAGGAGAAAGCGCTGGGATGAATATCGTTGCCCTGAGGTAGTATTTTGTACTCCAAATAATAAAGGATAGATACCTGGGCGAATAATATCGAATCCACCAATCGCCTGCGCTGCGGTGGGGATTTCAATATCGATATGGCGCGTCTCTCCCGGCACAATCGGACCGTCAATATCAATAGTATTAGCAAAGAATGGATAAGCTTCTTGGCTCAGAGCTGGAAGTTCAAGAGCCTGGTTAACGCTTCTGGGTTCCGCTGCCCGTTTTGGAACAATAATGATATTGTCCATCTCGCTATCCGTATTATTGCGCACCGATAGAGAGACCTGGAGGACTTGCCCAAAGGAGATCTGAGCTGGTGCTCGATCGAGACTTATTGCTAGATCTGGCTCTCGCTTATCAACCCGCGGGCTTTGGCCCACCCAGGTTCCTAGTGCCGCCGGGTTGTTTGGAGAATGAGGCAGCGGGTTGGCCAGCGCACTTGTGGGGGCGAGCATACTAAGGGTCAGCGCAATACCGAGAGCCAGGCGACACGAGTGAGGAGAGGATGGTTTCATCGGGGCGTCATCCGTCCTTCCTGCGCCTCCGTGCGGGCTAAATCGGGGAGCATCCGAAGCGCGATCTTGGCCAGCTTACGCTCATCGGCATACGCAAAATACTCAAGGAGTGCTGAGGCTGGTATCCACGCGACCTCGGTAACCTCAGGATCTTCGTCGTTAAGAACTCCATCTTGATAACGCAGCAGGTAGTGGTAAACAGTCTTATGAATACGCGTATTATCCGAAACGAACCAGTAGCTAATTTGTCCGAGAGTGGCAAAGACCTCGCCGAGAATGCCGGTTTCTTCCCACACTTCCCGTGCCGCTGTTGCTTCGATATCTTCGTGCTCTTCCACATGGCCTTTAGGCATGGACCATAAAAGGCGCCCGCGCCGATCCTTGCGCCCGATGAGAGCCACATAGATCTTTGACAGATCTACTCGCCCACGGTGATCGACAGCCTCTGCAAGCCCGGAGATGACGAGCCCCCCAGCGGAGGTCTCCATTCGTTTCATCATCCGGTGAGCTTCGGGTGGTCGCTTTGGCCCACGACGGTTGGTACTGCGCCCACCCTGGCGGCGGCGCCCCTCCCCTCGCTTCCGTATTGTCGCTTTTTGGGTGCGCTTAGGTTTTGGCTTCTCCTTGGGCTTATCCTTCTTAGTCAACCGCGCCCGGTGTGCTAGAGAGTTGGGGGTGAGTATTTCTTCACTACTCAGTCTTGGGAGGATAGTATCCGCAGTGCGCGCATGAATTTGGGATTGTCCACTCTGTGAAGGAGAACCCTGAGGTGATGATAGAGAAGACATCTCTTCAGACTCCATTCCTTGACGGTGCGGTCACTATTAATGACAATGTGGTTTATGTCAGATCCTCCAGCCCTTCGGTGCAAGGGTTGTAGATATCATCGTTGGTATTTTTAATGTCGAGCATTATTTTATCTGTCTTTAGCATAGACCACGAACACGGTAGACTTACCCAGCGTGACTATCCCCCCTAATCAGCAGAAAACCCTCGAACTACCCTTCACCACAGAGGCGGCAATTAGCCAACTTAATAAAGCCCTGCAGCCGCTCTTTGCAGATATAGTGCCCTTAGCCGAAAAATTTCACCAAAGGGGATATACCTTATACCTCGTGGGCGGATCGGTGCGCGATGCGCTCATGAATCGGTTGGGCAATGATTTGGACTTCACTACTGATGCCCATCCCGAGATCGTTTCTGAGATTTTACAGGACTACGCTGATGTGGTTTGGGATACCGGTATTGACTTCGGAACCGTCTCGGCCGAAAAGGCTGGACAGCAAATTGAAATTACCACCTTTCGCGCTGATCTCTACGATGGGCACTCGCGAAATCCAGTGGTGCACTTCGGATCGACTCTGGAAGGGGATCTGATCCGCCGCGATTTTCGGTGCAATGCGATGGCGGTTGAAATTACTGCGGAAGGTTCTCTAATTTTTCATGACCCCATGGGTGGGCTTAAGGACCTTAGTCAAAGGAGGATCGATACTCCAGCCAGCCCAGAGGAGAGCTTCCATGATGATCCCTTACGGATGTTGCGTGCGGCTCGCTTTGTCTCGCAGTTGGAATTCGAACTCGCTCCCCGAGTGCGTCATGCCTTAACCCAGATGGCCTCCCAATTGGAGCGGATAACCGCGGAGCGGATCCAGGTGGAGCTAGATAAATTAATGCTCGGTCGCATACCTTGGGAAGGCGTCGATGTCATGGTGGATACTGGTCTCGCCCAGTACTGCTATCCCGAGTTATTAGAATTACGCATGACTCAAGATGAGCACCAGCAGCATAAAGATGTTTATGCGCACTCGCTTCAGGTGTTACGACAAGCTATTGATCAAGAAGAAGTCCCCGACTTGGTATTACGTTGGGCTGCTTTAGTTCATGATATTGGTAAACCCGAGACTAGGGCCTATGACCAAAATGGGAGAGTTAGTTTTCACCAACATGAGGTTGCGGGTGCGCGCTTGGTGCGTCGCCGGATGCGGGCACTGAAATACTCGAAGGCGATGATCAAACAGGTCAGCCAATTGGTCTTCCTGCATATGCGCTTCCACGGCTTTAATGAAGGTAAGTGGACTGATTCAGCAGTGCGTCGGTATGTCAATGACGCTGGCGATCTCCTGCCCCGGCTGCACAAACTGGTTCGAGCGGATTGCACAACGCGCAATAAGAAAAAGGCGCAGCGTTTACAACGCATTTATGATCATCTAGAAGAGCGTATCGCTGAGATTGCCGAAAAAGAAGATCTTGCCCGAGTTCGCCCCGATCTTGACGGCAACGCCATTATGGACTTGCTTGATTTACAGCCGGGCCCCGACGTTGGTCGAGCATGGGCCTATCTGAAGGAATTACGGTTGGAATTGGGCCCTCTGGAGCCAGAGTTGGCTAGCAAGTATTTGCTGGCGTGGTGGGAGGAACGGCAGTCTGCCTCCTAGTCTCATAGAATGGTAAGAAAAAGAGACTCATATATGGGGCTCAACTGATAACTAAGGGTGTGTGATTGTGGCGGAAGCAATGCGAGAGCGTATTTTTGCAAATCTTGAACGTAATGAGGTTTATCCGGGGCAGGTATTAGTAGCAGCGCCCGATACCGATTCCGATGAGGCGAATCGAGGTGTCATCCTAATTATTAGCCATGATACTGAAGGGACCCTCGGGGTATTGCTGAACCATCGCACTGATATGGCCGTTGCTGAGGTGCGTCCTGATTGGCAGCCGTGGGTAGCGAAGCCTCAGACGCTGTACCACGGGGGTTCGACGAATCCCGAGATGGCTATCGCAGTGGCGGTAACAAAGCCCGAGGTGGATAATTCTCAGATCTCTAGCCTGATGCGCATCACTAACCGTATAGCCTTGGCGGATCTAGGCCTAGCGCCCGAAAGCATTGCTGAGTATATCGAGGCGGTGCGCATCTTTGTAGGTACGTATTTTTTCGCCCCAGGTGAACTCGAAGCTGAGATAGCTGAAGGAGAATGGTATGTTGCTCCCTGCTTGCCGAGCGATGTCATCGCGCCAGGTGCAGTAGATTTGTGGGGTGATATTATGCGGCGTCAACCCATGCCGCTCCCCCTTCTTGCAACGCACCCAGGTTTAGACGTAGACGAGAACTAACATGACAAAGCCGCAATGTTTCACGTGAAACATTGCGGCTTTAAACGTGTGTTAGTTCTCGAGTTCCGGGAATTTGGTTACGGCATCCTCCCATAACCTTAAGAATTCGTCGGCCGTTACGTCAAAAGCCTCAATATCAGGAAATGTGTCAAACGTATCGGGATGAGGCACACGTTTATTAGGTGTGCTAGCAAGCCCTGCAGCGTAGTCGGGAGAACCAGCGCCCTGGATGACACCCTGGGGGTCGAGTTCGATGATCCGCTGCAGCTCACACTGTGTGGGGTCTAAGGGTTTTAACTCGGCGATATGACTAACCGATCCAGCTCCCTCAATAGTGAGGTCCAGTCGGATATAAAGCAAGTGCTGATCCATCTACGGTCCTTTTCTTCTGTGACTTTATGGCGGTAAGTTCCACACCCCTAGTTTACGTGGTGATCGGGTTCGAGCTGCGCGCCATATCGTGCTGCCAACCACGAGCACATCATGAGCTGAATCTGGTGGAAGATCATCAGGGGGGTGATGAGCACTCCGATATTGGCGGCGCCGAAGATGATAGCCGCCATGGGTAGGCCGGTAGCGAGCGATTTCTTAGAACCGCAAAATTGGATAGCGCGGGTATCACTCATGGTAAAACCTAAGCTTTGCCCCACCTTGTACGTGAGAGCAAGCGTAAGACTCACTATTGCAATGGAGATGACAATCAGAAGGATGATATCGCGATAACTAATACTCGCCCACAATCCCGTTACCATGCCGGCTGAGAAGGCAGAGTAAACCACCATCGCGATAGAAAGACGGTCAACCACCTTCGTGGCCTTATTCTTTGCCACCTCTGCTACAAGTGGCCTTGATAGCTGGCCTAGGATAAAGGGCAGGAGTAGCTGTAGTGCGATATTGAAGAAAACGCTGGCGTCGATACGCAGAGTAGTGGTTGTTGTCATGGTGAGCATCACCAAGACGGGAGTTAGAACCACTCCCAAGAGATTGCTCAAAGAGGCGCTGACGATGGCGCCAGCGACATTACCTTTCGCGATGGAGGTAAATGCCACCGAGGACTGCACCGTGGAGGGAACGAGCGTGAGGTAAAGGAGGCCGATATATAACTGGCTTCCAATAATGGCTTCCACGGGTTTGAGAGCTAAGCCAATCAGTGGAAAGAAGACAAAGGTAAACACAACGATAACCAGATGCAATCTCCAGTGCTTGATCCCCTCGAGGGCTTCAGCAGTGGACAGTCTAGCTCCGTAGAGGAAGAAAAGAAGTGCAATGGCCAGAGCAGTGGCCGCGGAAAAGTACTCGGCGGCGGTACCGCTTATGGGGAAAACCACTGCGCCGAGCACCGCTAGGAGAATTAAGACGATAAGGGGATCAATTTTGGGCATAGCTTTTAACCGCTAATAGTGGCCGTGGTACCCACAGTGCTGATCTCGAAATCCTTCAAGGGGTCGCGAGCAGGCCCTGTTAGTACTGCCCCATCGACGATAGAGAATTCTGAATGGTGAGTTGGACACCGCACAAGATCGCCGTCTACTTCGGTGATCTGAGAGTGCTGGTGTGGGCAGTCGGCGGAATAGGCTTTGTATACCCCAGGTTCAGGTTGGGCGAGGATGATGCCATCTCGTATGATCGCACTGCCGACAGGGACGTCGCTGATATCCATCTCTTGCGCCTTCCCAGCGCAGGCAGTTAAGACCAAACCGGAAAAAGTCGATGCGGTGGCGAGGAGAAAGATGCGCCGCGAACAGGTTGATTCAGGTGAAGATTTCGGTGTAGTCATGACTGCTAGTATCTCACTTTTTTCGCCTATATGCTTTTTTTGGGCGTCCTCACGATACTCCACTCCCTTCCCTGCCGCGTCTATGGTCAAGCGACAGTTATCTGGACGCACAATTATCAAGATGGTCTAAGGTCAGCGGTTATGACTCCTTTATATTTAGTCACAGTGACTAAATAAGGCCACAGTGCGCTACCCCCAGGTCGCTGAATTGTGAACAGAAAAAAAGACCCACCCCGCGGTGGGTTCACATATTTTTCAGTTACTGATCAGACCTTTTGGCCGCCTGGCGGACAGCCTCGAGATCGATGGCGGTACTTGCTCCTCCCCCACAACAATCACCCGAACATCCAGACGATGACTCCTTATTGCTTCTGAGGATCCCAGCGGCACGAGCTGCTAGAGAATTACCCAAACCAATCATATATAGAGCACCAATAAAGCTAACTGCGGTGATGGTGAGCAACCAGCTCAGTCCGCCATAGATCGGCGCGGAGCCAATTGCGATAAGTACTCCTGCAGCTACCCACAGTGGACCTGCCAGAGAGTGAGCGTGATCCCAGATGTCTTTGGATGCACGTACCTCTGGCACCTTGATTCCAATAAATCGGTTACCGGGGAGATTTTTCGTCCATGCCAGAACGCCACTCATGATCACGATAAGAGCACAGGCGCTCGCAAGAAGACCGAGAAAAAACATAGAGGAATTATATCACTCAGACCTGTCGGAGAATCGGCGAGGGGCGGATCACAACCTAGGCATTAAGGGGGTACGTTGGGGGTAGTTAGGGCAAGCGAGGAGCCTATGCTGACGTGTGCAGCCAGCGTGACTAGGAAAAATACCTATTGAGCGCTAGATTGAAAACCTAAGGGTGGACTTGTGCGCTCGGGCACCAAGCTGAGTTAGATCAGGTTCCGGGATGGAAAAACACCATCCTCCTCCAGTACCACAATCATTTGTATATAAAAGATAGGAATATATCAATGGACTTACGCAGGATTTCATCCTCGCTGCTCTTCAAGATCATTGTCGCCATCATATTGGGCATTATCTGTAGTCTCTTCTTCCCGGAGACTCTAGCCCGTGTCTTCGTCACCTTCAACGGGCTCTTCGGTAGTTTCCTCGGATTCTTTGTTCCCGTGCTTATCTTCGCCCTTATCACCCCTTCTATCGCAGGTCTGGGACGCGGCGCCGGTAAATGGTTAGGAATCACCACCGGTATAGCCTATGGTTCGGCTGTCATTTCGGGTCTGATGTCTTGGGGTATCGCAACGCTGATCTACCCATGGCTGCTCGCCAATCAGGATGAAGTTCGCGTCTCTGATATCGATGAGGGCGCTCTCACGGCGTATATCTCGATCGAAATGCCCGCCCCTATGCCTGTGATGACTGCTCTCATCCTTGCTTTCGTTCTCGGCGTGTCTATGACCACTGTAAAGTCGGATACTCTTTACGGGGCCGTCGCTGATCTGCGGCGTGTTGTGATGAAGGTTATCGCTAGCTTTATTATCCCGCTACTGCCTATCTATATTTTCGGCCTCTTCCTCTCCCTCGGTATGAATGGCAACTTAATAGATATTCTCTCGGCGTTTACCAAGGTGCTGCTCTTGGCCATCGTTTTCTCTTTTGTACTGCTGGCAATCCAGTATCTGCTTGCGGGTGCGATTACCGGCCGCAACCCTTTGACCGCTCTGAAGAATATGATGCCGGCTTATTTCACCGCGCTTGGCACCTCCTCCTCCGCCGCTACCATCCCGGTTACCTATGAATCAGCCCTGAAAAATGGTGTTTCCCGCTCTGTTGCGGGCTTCGTAGTTCCGCTCTGCGCCACCATTCACCTCTCTGGTTCCATGATGAAGATCTCGCTCTTCGCCTTCGCTATCATGTTCCTCGATGGTATGGCATTGCCTTTGCCGCTCGCCCTCGGTTTCATCCTCATGCTGGGTGTGACCATGGTAGCCGCACCGGGTGTTCCTGGTGGAGCTATTATGGCGGCAGTGGGGCTCCTATCGTCCAATTTAGGCTTCACCGATGAGCAGGTGGCGCTAATGATTGCCGCCTATATTGCCATTGACTCCTTCGGTACGGCCTGCAATGTGACCGGCGACGGTGCCATCGCCATGGTGATTGATAAATTTGCCAAGGGCACCATCGTTCGCAGCGAGCTTGATGAGGGCGACGATCTCGGCCTTGCGCTCGCTATTTCGGGCGAAGAGCATACAAAGTCCTAGCTGATACCATCCCACCCCAAGAGATCACCCTGATCTCTTGGGGTGTTTTTTGTTGGCCATCAACTCTCAGGTGGGGTTAGGCGGCCTCAACAATTTTTCTATTGCTTTACAGAAATGGGGTAAATCTGATTAAATAAAGGTCCATGGCAAAAAACACTGGTTTTGACCGTGGCGCATATATTGAAATGCAGTCGCGACATATTCAGGCTCGTCGCGAAGAAATCGGCGGAAAACTCTATCTCGAAATGGGCGGGAAGCTCTTCGACGATATGCACGCCTCACGCGTCCTCCCTGGATTCACTCCCGATAACAAGATCGCAATGCTTGAAGAGATTCGCGATGACGTCGAAATACTTATTTGTATCAATGCCAAGGATCTAGAGCGCCATAAGATTCGCGCCGACCTTGGCATTACTTATGAAGACGACGTGCTCCGCCTCGTGGATGTCTTTCGGGATCGAGGTTTCCTCGTCGAGCACGTGGTGCTGACTCAACTCGAAGACGATAATCGTCTTGCACATTCTTTCTTAGAGCGCCTCGAGCGCTTGGGACTCAAGGTAGCCAAGCACCGTGTCATTCCAGGCTACCCCACCGATATGGATCTTATCGTCTCCGAGAAGGGGCTCGGCCGCAATGAATATGCCGCCACGACAAGAAACCTCGTTGTTGTGACGGCGCCAGGACCGGGTTCCGGGAAGCTCGCTACCTGCCTGTCCCAGATTTACCACGAGCATCGCCTGGGTATTAATGCCGGCTACGCAAAATTTGAAACCTTCCCTATCTGGAATCTCCCTCTCGAGCACCCCGTCAACCTTGCCTATGAAGCTGCAACGGTAGACCTCAATGACGCGAATGTCATCGATCACTTCCACCTTTCCGCCCACGGGGAATACACCGTGAACTATAATCGCGATGTCGAGGCTTTTCCATTGCTGAAAACCCTCCTGAAACGTCTCACAGGAGCCGAACCTTATCAGTCGCCAACTGATATGGGTGTGAATATGGCCGGTCTGTGTATTACCGACGACGAGGTGTGTCGTGAGGCTTCTCATCAGGAGATTATCCGCCGTTATTTCAAAACGCTTGTCGACGAAGCCCGAGGTGGTCTGGATTCTACCCAATCGGATCGTGCCGCCGTGGTGATGGCTAAAGCGGGTATCAGCGTCGAGGATCGACGTGTAGTTCAACCAGCGCGCGATAAAGCAGCCGCAACCGGTCAGCCAGGTTCTGCGATCGAATTAGCCGATGGCACCATTATTACAGGGGCCACGTCTCCCCTGTTGGGCTGCTCTGCTGCCATGCTTCTCAATGCCTTGAAGTATTTGGCGGGGATCGACGATGAGGTGCACCTTTTGTCGCCGCAGTCCATTGAGCCTATTCAGTCTCTTAAAACGGATCATTTAGGATCGCTCAACCCTCGATTGCATACAGATGAGGTGCTGATCGCGCTATCTGTTTCTGCTGGCAGTGATACGCAAGCGAAAGCCGCTCTCGATCAACTCAAGCATTTAGAGGGATGTGATGTCCATACCACTACGATTCTCGGTTCCGTTGACGAGAGCATCTTCCGCAATTTAGGGATCTTGGTAACCTCCGATCCGCAATTTCAACGCAAGAGTTTATATCAAAAGCGTTAATGGGACCCCATGGCCCGCACCGAAGGGCCATGGGGTTTTCAATGTTTCACGTGAAACATTTAGTGTCAGATCGTCGCAGCTTTCATCTTCGCGATATAGCTACCTAACTGTGCAAGGAGATCCTCACGTGATTGATCACCCTGATAGGTAGCAATAATGGAACTTAAGGCAGAACCAGTTATCGCTCCCCTAGCTCCAGCTGCCAGAGCATTCGTCACATGCTCCGGCTTTGAAATGCCAAATCCTAGGAGTACGGGTGGGCCATTGAAACGGGCGATATTTTCCACAACTTCCTTCAGGCCCGTCATCTGGGCGGTACGCTCGGTACCCGTGACTCCATCACGGGAGATGGCATAGATATAGCTTTGAGATAGTTGAGCGACCTCGGCAAGGGTTGCCGCTGAGGCCTGAGCGGGAGCAATGAAGATGGGGGCGATATGTGCTGCGTGGGCTGCGCGCACAAAGGGCAAAGATTCTCTAACAGGAAGGTCTGGCATAAGGATACTATCAGCGCCAGCATCTGAAAATTCTTGATAGAACGCGTCAATACCACGGCTAAATGCCACATTGCTATAGACGAGCATTCCTATAGGGATATCGGGGAACTCCTCGCGAATACGGCGAATTAAGCTCAGACATACCTCAATGGTGCCGCCGGCGTTCAGGCCTCTCAGATGTGCGGCGGCGATGGTAGGACCATCGGCGACAGGATCAGAGAAAGGTACCCCGAGTTCGAGAGCGTCGGCACCGTGGCGAATAGCGGTGCGGATAATATCGAGTGAGGTTTCAAGGTCAGGGTCGCCTAGCATAAAGAAAGGGACGAAGGCACCTTCGGAACCCAATCGCTCAAAGAGGGCCTCGTAGCGATTCATGACATTTTCTCCTTTGTGATCGATAATTCGGGATGCTCGGAGAGGATACGGCGCACATGATCAATATCTTTATCGCCGCGACCAGATAGGCATACCACGATCGTTAGCGACTTCCTTTCCTTCTCCGCTTCCACGGCAGCCTTCAGGGCATAAGCCATGGCATGGCTGGATTCCAAGGCCGGGAGGATCCCCTCATAGCGACTGAGTAACTGGAAAGCTTCTAAAGCTTCAGCATCGGTGACAGGGATATACTGGGCCCGCCCCGTTTTGGCCAGATGGGCGTGTTCGGGACCGACACCAGGGTAATCAAGCCCAGCGGAGATGGAATACGATTCTAAAACCTGCCCATGAGCATCGCGCATCAAATAACTATGCGTTCCATGCAAAATTCCCTCAGAGCCGTGGGTGATGGTGGCTCCATGAAGTCCTGACTCGATTCCTTTACCCCCTGGTTCGGCGCCGACTAGAGCCACGGAGGGCTCATCGATAAAATCAGCAAAGATGCCTATGGCATTCGATCCCCCACCCACGCAGGCAACAACCATATCTGGCAGCGTTCCTATGCGCTCGATAATCTGAGCCTTGGCCTCGCGCGAAATCACTCGGTGGAACTCCTTGACAATAGTCGGGAAAGGATGTGGACCGGCCGCTGTACCGAGAAGATAGTGAGAAGTGGAAAAGTGAGCGGTCCAATCTCGCAGTGCTTCATTGACGGCATCCTTGAGGGTGCCAGAGCCAGAATGAACCGGAATAACTTGAGCCCCCATCAGCTCCATTCGGTAAACATTCGGTTGTTGTCTGGCGATATCATGGGCACCCATATAGATCACGCAGTCCAGACCTAGCAGAGAACACGCGAGCGCCGTTGCGGTCCCGTGTTGGCCAGCACCCGTCTCGGCGATAATCCTCGTTTTCCCCATGCGCTTTGCGAGGAGAGCCTGGCCGATTACCTGATTTGTTTTATGAGCTCCCCCATGGAGAAGATCCTCTCTTTTGAGGAAGATCCTGACATACTGTTTCCCCGTCAATGGAAGATTCGAGCACTCGGTCAACGGAGTGGGGCGACCGAGATAGTCTTTGAGATAGCGCTGAAATTCAGCGAGAAAATCGGGGTCCGATTGGGCGTGGATAAAAGCCTGCTCCAACTGATCAAGGGCAGGTATGAGGGATTCTGCGACAAACTGTCCTCCAAATTCGCCGAAATAGGCTGGGAGCTGTGAGGCTTGGATAGTCATGGATGTCCATTCGGGTAGGTTTTGGGTTTTTAAAAAGGGTTGAGGGGATTGGCATAGCGGCGGATAGAGGTGAAGATATCCTTGATGAGTGCAGCGTTCTTATGGTGCTGGTACGCGCTCCCGCGCGGGTATTCGAGTCCGGAATTGAAATCTAAACCTCGTGTTCCCACAGCGAGGGCATCATCGAGGTGGTCAGCAGAGATACCGCCTGCCAAGAGACAGTGATGCGCTATATCGTTGGGGACTCGCGCCCAGTCGAAGCTAAGGCCACTGCCACCGTGATGCGCATCGAGGACCAGAAGATCGACGAGCGGCGCTAAATTGCGAGCTAGCTGTGGTCCCTGTGGTGAGGTCATAGAGACGGCGCGCCAAACAAAGAGCCCGTCCCCATAGCGATCTCGGGCCCGTTGAACGAGTGACTCCTCTTTTTCCAGCGAACCCTGATAGGGAGCGTGAAGTTGGATTGCGTAAAACCCCTCATTATCAAAGGCTGGCCAGTTCTCGGTATCGGTCGTGACCGCGATATAGTCAAGGCCAGGTTCATTTGTTATGACTTTTTGCGATGTTTCACGTGAAACATTGCGTGGACTCGAGGGGGCAACAATGAGACCTCCGTACCTCGCCCCGGCGGCGCGGGCGACCTCAGCTACCTGAGGTGAACGCAGACCGCATACCTTATGGTCGCCGTAGATCAAGGAGCGGCAGGCTCGGTCAATATCTTCTTGGGAGGTCAGCTGAGAGCCCACGAGAAAAGCGTCGGAGTGGGCGGCGAGGGAGCGAACTGTTCGATGATCGCGAATTCCGGACTCAGCAACCACCACCGCGCGATCGCCAATGATTTCACGTAGGCGGGCTGAGCGGGTGAGATCGATACTAAGATCGTGGAGGTTGCGGTGATTCACCCCTATGATCCGAGCCCCTAGGTGAAGGGCTCGCCTAGCCTCATCGGCGTTGACGACCTCCGTGAGAATATCCATTCCTAACTCAGTGGCTCGGCGAGCAAGTAAGCGGTACTCGGCATCGCTTAGAACGCTCAGCATTAAGAGGACGGCATCCGCACCGAAATAACGCGCAGCTGTTATCTGGATTTCGTCGATAATAAAATCTTTACACAGGACCGGAAGATGGGTGCTCGCGCTGACAGTTGCGAGATGATCATAATCTCCGCCAAAGAAGCTCGGCTCGCATAAGACCGAGATCGCAGCCGCATACCGGGAGTAAACCCGTGCGATCTCCCCCGGACGATATTCAGAACGAATAAGACCCAAGGAAGGGGAAGAAGACTTGCACTCTAGTATGAACTGCGCGCCGGGTTGGCTCAGACTCAGCTCTAGACTCCGCTGCGAACGCGGCAGTGAAGAATTTTCTATCCCTGGGATGCGGGAGGCAATATCAGCCAGTTGATGGCGCCGTGAACGCACAATATTTTCCAGGATAGTGGGCATTTTAGCGTCCATAATCTGCCCTCTCATGAAGGTCCAACCAGCGATCGACGACCTGATCATCGAGAAGCGCCTGAGCCCGCTGAACGCCTTCCTTAAAAGTTTGGGCCTGACCGTGGAGATAGAATATGGCACCAGCTGATGCACACAGGGCATCTCGGTGTGCTGCGCTACCGCGTCCGGCGAATACCTGGCGCAGGAAGGCAGCATTCGCAGTGGCATCGCCCCCACGTAACGCAGAAATGGGGCGGCGAGTTAATCCCAGGTCTTCTGGTGAGAGTTCATAATGGTCGATTGTGCCATCGGGTAGTAACTCCCATATTGTAGTCGGCGCGTGTAGGGCAATTTCGTCCATTCCCCCACCGTGGACAACCATAGCTCTCTTGCGACCTAGATCTCGAAATACTCGGGCGATCATACCCCCTAGAGCCGGATTAGCGATCCCCATGAGCTGAAACTCGGGTTGTACCGGAGAAAGAATCGGACCAATGGTATTGAAAATAGTGGGAATTTTTAATGAGGTGCGTACAGGTACAACGTGGGCCACCGCTGGATGATAGGCGGGAGCAAAAAGGAAGGTGAAGCCCGAGGATTCGAATTGACGTATGGCCCGTTCAGGATCGAGATCGAGGGGGATACCTAATGCTTCGAGGACATCCGCCGATCCAGATTGTGAGCTGACGGAGCGATTCCCACATTTAATCACTTTCGCACCACCCGCGGCGGCGATCAATGAGGCTCCAGTTGAGATATTGATGGTATGGAGACCGTCGCCTCCAGTACCAGCGGTATCCAGCACACCCTCGCCAGAAATAGGAATCGGGCGAGCTGCCTTTAAAAAGGCCCGAGCTACTCCAGCGATATCCGCATAGGTTTCACCCCGCGTCCGAATAGTAGCAAGAAGTGCTGCGATATGGATATCGTCGTACTCCCCGACCGTTAACGGGGCGAATACCTCGGCCACTTCCTGGACAGAGGGGGTTGGGTTATCTAAAAAAGCGACAAATCTTTCGTGCATAGTTGTCATGAGTTGAGATCCTTCGTTAAGACGATGATCGGCATAAGAGCGAGATCATGCGATCAATGATCTCAGGCCCTTGCGGAGTGAGAATAGATTCGGGATGGAATTGCACCCCGATAGCTCGCTGATCCTCAGTGATAGCGGCCATGACCACAGGGCCAATATCCGAGGGTGCAGTAGCAAGAGATACCATTCCTGTGGGTACGGTTACCGCTCCGAGAGAGTGATAGCGCGCTACCGGAACCGTGACTTTGTCGCCGCGAACTCCCGGTATCCTCTCGAGGCCCAGACCGTGAAAGAGGGGGCTCTTTTCACCTGCTGGGCTTAATTCCATCAGATCTGTGGTGCCATGGACGGGACCGCAGGGTTCTATTCGGCCACCACAGTGCTCCACGAGCGCTTGGAATCCTAAGCAGATACCAAGAATCGGAATGCGACCGATACAGTTGTCAATGAGCTCCATCATTTTGCCTGCCTGCGCTGGGTAACCAGGCCCTGGAGATAGACAGATGAGATCGGGTTGGGCTTGCAGGACCTGTTCAATCGGCACCGTATTGCGAAAGACGATGCATCCATAATCACTGAGAGCGTCGACCAAGTTATAGACAAAAGAATCGTGATTATCGATGAGAACAATCCGGATGGTCATGAACGTTCCACCTCTAGCTTTCGTCCTGCGGCTTGTGCGATAGCATCCAGCACCGCATATGCTTTGTGCACCGTCTCGTCAGCCTCGGCTTGAGGCGAGGAATCTCGAACCACCCCAGCACCCGCCTGTACCGCCGCCTGGCCATCTTTGACAAAAGCCGATCGAATAATAATACAACTATCCAAGCTGCCGTCACCGCGCACATACCCTAATGCACCTCCATAGGAGCCACGGCGCTGCTGCTCAACTTCGCGCAAGAGGGACACCGCACGCAGTTTCGGCGCTCCTGTGAGTGTTCCCATATTCATACATGCTCGGTAGGCATCTAAAGCATCGACCTCAGGATGAAGCGTTGCAGTCACTCGCGATACCAAATGCATTACTCGCGAATACCGATCGACGTGCAAGAGTTCGTCTACCCTGCGGGTGGCGGGGATGGACACACGGGCGAGGTCATTGCGGGCGAGATCCACGAGCATTATATGCTCAGCTATTTCTTTTGCGTCGGTGCGCATGACTAATTCTTGGCGTATATCTAGCTCCTCGTTAATGCTGCCATCGCTATTGAGACCTCGGGGTCTCGTGCCCGCGATGGGATAAAGCTGAACCTCTCGGCTCCTGTGATCGAAAGTGAGATTAGATTCCGGTGACGCTCCAAAGAGTTCAAAGCTCTCCCCCGCGGCACTTTCTTTTCCGCGCACATAAAACATATAGGGTGACGGATTCGTTTCCCGCAGTACTTTATAGGCTGCAAAAGCATCCGGGCATTCGAGAGTAAATGTGCGGGCCGGGACAACCTGATAAATATCCCCAGAATAAATTGCCTCCTTTAACCGTGCGATATGAGCACAAAAGACACTGTCACTAAGATCAGCTCGTGCTTGCAACGGTTCTTCTTCGCCGACGGGGGGAACATCCGAGGGAAAATGCTGCGGTGCGTGGCTAATCTGTTCCTTCAGCTGCAAAGCACGCTGTGTGGCGGCCTCCGCACTTAAGCCAAGGACCTCAATATCAGCGGTGCGCTCGCGATGATTAATTCGTAATATCTCTTCAGCTACGAGGAATTGATAATCGGGGTAGCTATTATGACCCATAGCAACCGGTGGCAGCTCTTCAAAAGTTTCTAAAAGATCGAAGGCAAATCCCCCAGCCAAAAATGGAAGGATCTGACCCGAGTAGGAGGCGTGAAGGGCCAACAGTCTGAGTACGTGGGTATTATTGATGGCGAGAAGACGAGCTCGCTCATCAATCTCATTGCTTGGGGGGAATTCTACTACTAGCAGATCCGATGAGTGCTCACAGCGATAGTCTGATAATTGCACAGCGAGATCGTCAATAATATGGCACCCTATATCGGATAACGCCTCGATACTCACCCGAGGGCCAGAACATGTGACGCGAGCAGCTCCTCTGATGATGGCCAGACACGTCGTTTTCTTCTTCGAGGCGATATCTGCGCCTTCAAGGAGGACGGAATCATCGCGTACGGTGGCTCCCAGAAACTGAAAGAGTCCAGCGGCATCGTCTCGGTATTCGACTTTCTCTACGTGGGTGCTGATCATTCAGAGCACCTGCTTTTGGGATTGAGATAAGTGTGCATGGGGTACTTTCTTGAACTCATAGGAATCGCTGTAATGCTGCTAGCAGTGAGTACAAAAAAGACCCCCACCAACAACACTATGGCTGGTTCCGAGGGCCGATATTTTTAATAAAGAATCAACGAAGAGCCCGCGGACTACGGGCGCCACCAGAAATTCTTCATCGTATTCATTAACACGTAATCTACATGTCTCCCCGGGCTCTTGGCAATTCTTTTTCCTTAATAGGGGTGGTTTTATTGGTTGAAAAGTTTGGCGAGAAGCCACTCGAATAATGCCACGACCTATAGTTTACCCTTAACCTTTTTCGTCACACTGACGTAACGAGCCTGATCCGTGACAGCTAGTGACATCTCACGCGGTGACTGAAATCTCTAGGATTTAACAGCTCAATAGATTATCCTCGAGCTCATGCGACGTTTAATTACTTATGCCCTCGTGGGTGTCCTCTCGGTAGCACTCAACACAGCTGCACCGGCCACAGCTCTTCCTGTGGTTCCAGATGATCTCAACGTCTTTCCGCACTCAGATATTCAGGCCCATCCTTCGATCTCAGTGACCGATGAGAACGGTAATCCCATCACTAAGCCAGTACATCGCGGCGATATCCTTTATGTTCATGGGAGCGGGTTTGACCCTGGTGCCAACCGCGGCGGTTTTATTTTCCCCATTCCTCCTGGGGTTCCTAACGGTGTCTATGTTCTTTATTCGGGATTGGCCAACGACTGGAAACCGTCCGAGAAAGCCCCAAGTTCGGCGCGCCAGCACCCCCATGATCGTATGGCGTGGATGCTCACCGAATCTAGTCTCGCGGCCGTGCCGGACTTCCCTGTAGATATGCGCAGGGTACTTGCTCGAGTGGCACAGCCTATGCACGATGACGGCAGCTTTGTTGCCCGTATTGTCGTCGACCCACCAGCGACTACCGCCGGCGATCAGTACGGAGTCTATACCTATGCTGCTGCTGCAAGTATAAATCCAGACGAAGAACTTTTTATCCCCATCCCATTCGATCCAAGCCCTGGGCCGCGCACGTCTATTCCGACCCGTGATTTGCTCGTTGATGCCTCTGGCATGGAAGCAGTCACCTCCGCACTTCGGGGTGGAATCGGTACGCGCGAGGGCGCTGATCGCACCGACGATGAGGTTAGCTACACAAAGGAGGCCGATCAGCCCGATGGGGTTATTCGCTATAAGGGCGTGGTGCTCTTGAAGGCTAAATTCTCAACTTTAGAAGTAGCCGTGGCCAATCCGTGGCTACATCCTCGTCGCGAGGGTGGATATAGCGTGAGTGCTGAGATTTCGCGTGGTCTCAATCTGGGCACTGATAGCATGCAGCGGACGGTTATCGGACATGTCGACGCAGCTAGCGGAACGCAAACACTGCATCACGGCATCATTGATTTAGCTACCCTCACTTTTGCTTCCTAGCGAGCTTGGGCTCTACTACAGTGATACTGAGCGGTTTTTTCACGTGTGCGGTGGAGAGTCAGTGCAGGAGGTAGCATTAGCCCGCGGATATGGGACCTCGCGCTGTCTCATCTGTTATATCAGTGGCATTCAGTGAGGATAAATCTAGCTAAAATGAACATGGTTTGCTTTGAGGCATCAGCTCCATTTAGATTGTACTCAATTCAAATCTCAACTTTATGGTAGACAAAGGACGCGTTATTGCACTCGTACCAGAGATATTATGACTACCTCACCCTTCTGCCGGTCGAATCTGGGGTCTTGAACTAAAGGCCCCAGATTGATCATGATATGCGCATAGATTTCGGGCATGAGATGGAGAAATGAGGTGGTCGAGGCCTCAGCCGCCAGAGTGGATGAGTGAGATGCACAGCGTCGATCGCCGTAAAACGGAGTTATCACTCTCTACAGGCGTGAGCTCTCGGTGAGGTTCCAAATTTGCTGATATCCCCGCGATGCGGGGAAGTAGTCGCTGCCTTTCTCCACTGCCATTCGGGTGAAAAAGCCTGAGAATTAGTACTAACACGTACTAACACCGAATTCTCTTGCCGTATTAGACTATGACACATGACTAATCCGAGTGAGATTCCCGCACACCGCTACTCCCCCGCACTAGCTGGCCTCATTGAAAAGAAGTGGCAAGAATACTGGCGCGAGAATGGAACCTTCAACGCAGCGAACCCCGTGGGTGCCTTGGCTGGTGAGGGCGAACTTAAAGCCGATAAGCTTTTCGTTCAAGATATGTTCCCCTTCCCTTCAGGTGTGGGCCTACATGTAGGCCACCCTCTCGGATATATCGCAACAGATGTCTATGCCCGCTTTAACCGGATGCAAGGCAAAAATGTTCTCCATACTCTCGGTTATGATGCCTTCGGTCTACCGGCAGAACAGTATGCAATCCAAACGGGAACTCACCCAGCAATAAAAACCCAAGAGTCGATTGCAAATATGCAACGTCAGCTTGATCGACTGGGATTAGGTCACGATAAGCGCCGCTCGATTGCCACCACCGATGAAGATTTCTACCGGTGGACCCAGTGGATCTTCCTCCAAATCTACAATGCGTGGTTTGATCCCCACGAAAATAAAGCTCGCCGCATAGCGGAACTGATCCCCCTACTAGAATCCGGCCAACGAGAGATTCCAGCGCATTTGGCTGAGGAATTTCACACCCACGATTACACAGCACTCGACCGAATCCAACAGGCCGACGTCATCGACGAATACCGCCTCGTTTATCAGTCACATTCGATGGTCAACTGGTGCCCCGGGCTGGGCACTGTTTTGGCAAATGAGGAAGTCACCGCGGAGGGCAAATCCGAACGCGGTAACTTCCCAGTTTTCCGCAAGAAATTGGTGCAGTGGATGATGCGTATCACCGCCTATTCTGATCGCCTTATCGATGATTTAGAGCTGCTTGATTGGCCTGAGAAGGTCAAGAGCATGCAGCGCAATTGGATCGGACGTTCTCGCGGGGCAGAGCTCGATTTTACAAGCCATAATCATAAGATTCGCGTATTCACCACCCGCCCCGACACCCTTTTTGGTGCTACCTATATGGTTCTTGCTCCCGAGCACGAGCTCGTTGACACGTTGCTCGCAACTGGGAACCCAAGCTATGAAGGCGTTGATGAGCGCTGGACCTATGGAACTGATGATCCCGCTGCAGCCGTCGCTGCGTATCGCGCTGATATTGCCGCAAAATCGGATGTAGAGCGCCAAGAAAATAAGGAGAAAACGGGCGTTTTCCTCGGTGTCTATGCCACTAACCCGGTCAACGGCGCCGATATCCCCGTCTTCATCGCTGACTATGTACTCACCGGCTACGGTACGGGTGCGATTATGGCAGTTCCTGCGCACGATATAAGGGATTATGAATTCGCCCGCGCTTTCGGTCTTGATATCGTGCCTGTGCTCGACGGCGATATTTCCACCGAGGCTTTTACCTCCGATGCCCCACATATCAATTCGGCTAATCAACGCGGCTTGGATCTCAATGGCCTGGGCAAGGATGCGGCTATTAAAAAAGCCACTGATTGGTTGATGGCTGAGGGCATCGGCGAGGTTAAGGTGCAGTATAAGCTGCGAGATTGGCTCTTTGCCAGGCAGCGCTACTGGGGCGAGCCTTTTCCCATTGTCTATGACTCTGACGGTATCCCCCACGGCTTAGAAGAATCCCAGCTACCGGTAGTCTTGCCCGAGGTTCAGGATTATAAGCCCGCGACCTTTGACCCGAGCGATGCCGATTCTGCCCCTCAGCCACCGCTCGCGAAGGCAGAGGACTGGGTGAATGTGGAGCTCGATCTAGGCGATGGCCTTCAAACTTATCGCCGTGATACCAATGTGATGCCGCAATGGGCAGGTTCCTCGTGGTACCAATTGCGCTATATCGATCCTAAGAATGATCAGGCATTCTGCGATCCTGAGAATGAGAAATACTGGACCGGCCCGCAGTGGGAGGGCGATTGTGGCGGCGTTGACCTTTATGTAGGCGGCGTGGAGCACGCGGTCCTCCATTTGCTTTATGCTCGCTTTTGGCACAAAGTTCTCTTTGACTTAGGGTATGTCAGTTCCTTTGAGCCCTATCGTCGTCTCTTCAACCAAGGGTATATTCAGGCATTTGCTTATACCGATTCGCGCGGCGTCTACGTGCCTGCTGCCGATGTCATCGAGCGCGATGGTGAATTCTTCTACCAGGGAGAAAAGGTTCATCAGGAATACGGAAAAATGGGCAAATCGCTGAAGAATGCGGTATCTCCTGATGAAATCTGCGATGATTTTGGCGCGGATACTCTCCGTGTGTATGAGATGGCGATGGGCCCCCTGGATACCTCCCGTCCGTGGGCAACAAAGGATGTTGTGGGGTCGCAGCGGTTCTTGCAGCGCCTGTGGCGCCTGGTTGTTCATGAGGATACCGGCGAGCTCGCGGTGACCGCCGAGGCGCTTTCCGATGAAGCCACCAAAACTCTGCATCGTACGATCGCAGGTATTACTGAGGACTATCAGGCCCTGCACCTGAATACGGTGGTGGCGAAGTCGATCGAGTACGTCAACTTCCTCACCAAGAATTATAAGGGAGCGGTGCCCCGCCAGGCCGTGGAGCCCTTGATTATTATGATTGCCCCATTAGCCCCGCATATCGCTGAAGAATTGTGGCAGCGACTCGGCCACGACTCTACGATCGCCTTCGAACCATTCCCATCCTATGACGAGAAATGGCTCAGCGATGACGAGGTGGAACTGCCGGTGCAAATTAACGGCAAGGTACGCGCCCGCATCATGGTCGCGGCTGACGCCGATCAGGACGCTGTCATTACAGCCGCACGTAACCACGAGACGATCGCCCAGCATATAGCTGGAAAGGACATTATCAAGGAAATCGTCGTGCCCGGTCGCATGGTCAATCTTGTGGTGAAATAACTCATGTCTCTACCCCTCGAGGAGCGCCCCCTAGGTCCGCTCCTCGTTCTGGGGGCAGGCGTGATGGGATGTATCGCGCTCGTACTCATCGATCCCACCGCACCGCGTGCCCCCCTGTGCCCGTCGAAGGCGTTATTTGGATTTAATTGTCCAATCTGCGGTAGCACCCGGATGCTCTACTATGTACTCCACCTCGATATCGCCAAGGCCCTAGCAATGAATGCTTATGGCCTTGTGGTGCTTGTTCTCGCGGCGTGGGCCTGGCTTTATTGGCTAGCGAAGACCTTCGCGCTCAGAATACCGACATGGACCTCACAGCGCTGGGTATGGTGGCTTTTAGCCGGTGGCTTTGTGGTGTGGTTTATACTGCGCCTAGTAGTGCCTGAGTTGCAGGTATAAATCAGCGGAAAAGGTCCCAGAGGCTGAATGTGGTGCGCTTATAGATAGCGTTTTTCACAGCCCTTTTGGGGTCTTTGACCAAGCCCATACCGCGTTGGCCATAACCGGGGATAAGAGTGCGCTTGACAGCGCGTTTAGCGCGGCCGGTGGTGCGCGCTTTGATGGATTTCTTGAGGGAGGGTTTTCGCATTCCAAATCTCATAGTTTTTTAGTGTAGAGGATCGCGGCTGTAGCCTCAGGAATTTTTCGTGCTACCGCACTCGCTGACGTTGGTGCCGCCCCATAGGTCGTTTGTGCCGCTAGGAACCCTGCGATATTTAAGATATGGACACTGAGTGGTATAGCGAGATTGATATTGAGCTGACGGGCCTGGTGGTGGGCTACCCACGCTCCCATCATCCCTGCCAAGAGGTCACCGGTTCCCGGGGTTGCTAGCCACGAGTGACCCGAATCTATTGCTATCACTGCGTCCCTACTGCCTGTGCATATCACTGTTTTTCTCCCCTTCACCACAAGAGTATGGCCCATATGATCCGCAAGCTCTTGAATGGCCCCTAAGCCGCCCGTGGCTAGTGATTCCGTGCAGAAATTTCGCGCCAGAGTCTCAAATTCTCCGTGGTGTGGCGTAAGAACAGTGGGATCTGTGCGCGCGATCAGCTGACTACGCAAAAGCTCCGATTGCGCTAGCGTGGTCAATGCTCCAGCGTCAAGGATGACGGGGCAAGGAGAGCCAAGAATATTCTCGATATCGGCCGCTCCTGCTCCGCCTGGACCGATCACCCAGGCATCGACCGCTCCGTCTTGGCATACTACCTCAGGATTAAGAGCAATGACTTCGTTCGCGCATGGTCCGAGATAGCGCACCATGGAGCTGGTGGCTTGCACACCGGCGGTAGTCGCCAGCACCGCTGCACCTGGATAGGTGGGGCTACCAGCAATAATCCCCACTACTCCCCCACTGTATTTGTGATCGAGTGGTCCAGGGATGACGCGGTGGGCGTCGAAGTCTGCCCCTCGAACTCCGATTTTCCCATCAGCGGTGATGCTATGGCTCAGGTACCCCAAGGGAGTGTGGAGATGATCTTCAATTCCAATGGGTGCAATGGAAATAGTGCCACAATGAGGACTGATGAGATGGGCACCCCGAGCCGCTCCAAAACTGATCGTATGATCTGCGCGTATATGTGGGCTGAAGGCGACACCCGTATCGGCATCAATTCCACTGGGAATATCCACACTCACGATGACCGCATTTTGATTGTGCGCAATAAAATTGTCTATCTTTGGATCAATTCCGCTATGGCAGCCGAGGCCCACGAGGGCATCGACAATAAGATCAGGAGTGATCTTATCAAGATCGCCGATTATAGATCCCCCAGCCTCGGTGAAGGCTGTGAGTGCCGGAGGGTAGGCCTCATCTGGCATATATGCACAAATTCTGTCATAGCCACGCTTAATGAGATCCACCCCTGCATAGAGACCATCACCACCGTTGCCTCCTGTGCCAGCCAAGATCAGTATAGTGGCGTCGGCGCGAACACATGCAGCAATGTGATCGGCCACAGCGTGAGCGGCAGTACGCATAAGCCGATCGTCGGGATGAATAAGGGGCTTCTCAGCCTCGCGAATCGTTGTGGCCACATAAGCGGTGAACATACCCTCAAGCGTACGGGATATATCACCCTCATTGGGTTAGGTGTGAACCAAGATCGCCGACTAGGCTTGACTATATTATGAGCGTTGGCAAAATTCTCCTGTACTACAAGTTCACTCCCATTAAAGACCCTAAGGCGGTTATGTTATGGCAGCGTGAACTGTGTGAATTGCTCGGCCTTAAAGGTCGAATTCTCATCTCCGAACACGGCATCAACGGTACTGTCGGCGGCGATATGGCCGCTTGCAAACGGTACGTCCGAAAATTCCGTGAGTACCCAGGCTTTAAGGGCACTGAATTTAAATGGTCCGACGGAGGGGCCGATGACTTCCCTAAGCTAAGCGTTAAAGTTCGCGATGAGATCGTCGCCTTCGGTGCACCGGGTGAACTTAAAGTCGATGAGCGTGGTGTCGTCGGCGGTGGAATTCACTTGAAACCCGAGGATGTCAATAAGCTGGTGGAAGAGCGCGGTGAGGAGGTCGTCTTCTTTGATGGCCGCAATGCCATGGAAGCCGAGATTGGCAAATTTAAAAACGCCGTTGTCCCCGATGTGCGTACCACTCATGATTTCATCCGCGAGCTTGAATCTGGCAAATACGACTGGATGAAAGATAAACCTGTAGTGTCGTATTGCACTGGCGGAATCCGTTGCGAAATCCTCTCCTCGCTCATGAAGAACCGAGGATTTAAGGAGGTCTATCAAATTGACGGCGGTATCGTGCGCTATGGAGAGCAGTTCGGCAACTCTGGACTGTGGGAAGGCTCTCTCTATGTCTTTGACCAGCGCATGCACCTAGAATTTGGCGCCGGAGTAAAAGACCCCGGCTTTGTCCAACTTGGCCACTGCAAGTGCGGTGCACCCACGAATAAATTTGAGCACTGCATCAACGAAGACAATTGTCGAGATCTCGTTCTCATGTGCCCAGACTGTTACGAGAACCTCGAAACCCGTCACTGCGGGCGCCCCGAATGCGCTGAAGTGGCTCGGCACGCTAGTCTGAGTACCCACTAAAAAAACCACTCCAGCCCCCGAGCATTCACCTGCGCGGGGGCTTGAGATTTCTGTATATGGATGTCAAGGAGCTAATGGCCCACGATGGACATCTGGAATACGGTGACCATCCAGATCATTGAGAACGGTACCAAAAACCAGAAGGTGCCCATCCAGGGGCGCCATCGGGTATACCCTAAATATTTCCGATACATTATGACCGCGCACCCTAAAGTCGCCACTATTGGTATGACACTCGTCAGTGCAGGCCACCATAACTCCGCGTTCCTTGAACAAATCCATACAACCTCGCCGCCATCACAGAGCGGCCCGCCCCTCCACCGCGCAACCCAAGCCAAAATATATGCCACGAGTGCGGTCAGAAGCGGAGTGAGTAGGGCAAAGTAGATCGCCTGCCTGGTTGAGGTGCGGTTACGTAGAGCTTCCGCTAAAGGATCAGTGGCATCGGCTAATTCATCGAATGAGTGCGCGCCGGGTCTAAAGCGGTTGGCGTAATCGGCATCGGAACTTAAGTCATTTTCGGGATGGTCCATGGCCTACCTCGGACGGATTGAGAGATCAGGAATGTGGGCGTCGGCAGGCAGGGTGAGGATATTCAGCAGGGTGTCTGCAACGGTGTCCACCGATAAGTACTCACTCTCAGTATACGGTCCACCCTCCTGCTCTCGGATAGCTCGTTGCATATCGGTGGCGATGCGGCCCGGGTAAACACTACTGATGCGTATCGACTTATGCTCTTGTCTAAGTGCCTCACACCATGCACGGGCGGCGAATTTGCTAGCCGAATAAGCGCCCCAGTGTGCATGAGTATTAAGTCCCGCACCAGAATTCACATAGATCATCTGGCCACTGCTGCGTTCAAGTGCCGGTAGATAGTGCTGAGTTAATTCATAGGGGCCTAGAAGATTGACGTCCATATGGGCTTCCCATTCGCTGCGCGGCTGGGTGGCTGTGGGCCCGAGAGTGGCGATGCCGGCGCAGTGGACAAGGGCGTCAAGTCGATCGACGACAGGTAGTTTTGCCATATCCCCGTGGGCTAGATCTAACTGGAACCATTCGAGGTTTTCATGCTCGAAGGGGATCATACTGCGATGGTGCTGGGCGTAGACATAGTAGCCCGACTCTAGCAATAGCTCAGTAAGCCGCTTTCCTACGGAGCGGCTCGCCCCCGTTATAAGCGCGGTTGCTAAGGACTGCTGAGACATAGACCAAGGCTCCTTGGGATCGACAGAATATAGATCCCAGCGTACCCGGCAACGTGGTCGATGGTATAGGGGGTATCAGAACAGGGTCACTCAACCTCGCGGGCATTCTCTACAATATCGCCGTAGGAATCAGCGAGGTCTTGTATTAAAGAGGCGAGGCGCACGGCGTCGTCATAATCTTCCTCCGGAAGAGAGGTGAACATATCCGTGAGGTGACCGATACGCTCCTCCCCCACCCTCGTCAGCTCACGGCGGCCGAAATCGGTGAGCTGAACCCTGACCCCGCGCCTGTCTGCTTCCTCGCGGAGCCGCTCAACCATTCCCCGGTCCTCCAATTGGTGCAGGGCATTAGAGGCGGTCGGCATCCGAATACCCTCGGCCTTCGCAATATGGCTAATACGGCAGGCACCTTCTTCGGCTAGTCGCGCCAAGATAGTCAGCTGCGGACCAGTGAGGTCGGAGGACTGCGCCTTACGGAAATAGAGCACATAAAGTTTCGTCAGTGCAGGGCGCACGCGGATTGCTAGTTCTCTGGCGGTTTCAGCATTCATAATCTTCTAATTGTAGCTATTTTCCCATCCTGAGTTCGAGTTTAAGCTGCATGAACGTTGATTAATTGATCACATTTATATCTGTAAAAAGACCTTTCGCGCTGGAAGACGGATTACTCAATAAGTCTAGTTCCAGCCTTTCTGTGGGCAGGTAAATCGTTAGAAGTCGCTGTCTTAAGAAAATCCTAAGAGCGAACATAAATAGCTAAACTGGGAGCATGGTGGAATTTGTAGGACAAGTCACGCACCGGTTGGCTCGTCGCCGCCTCCTCAATAAGTGGCGCGCCGGGCAGGTAAGTCGGGCGATGGTCTGTGAGGCTGATTTTCTTCTTGTGGCAGCTGCCCGCTATCACGGGACCCCCGCTCCTTATCCGTGTCCAATCTGTTCGGAGGATGACCTCCGCGAAGTGCTGTGGGTCTACGGCGAACAATTAGGCCGAGCCTCTGGAAGTGCCAGATCGTTAGCGGAGATTGAGCAATTTACACAGCAAGGACGAGAGTTTACTATTCATAAAGTAGAGGTATGTCCCAACTGCCAGTGGAATCATCTACTCGCAGCGGCACATATTGGGCCCTAAGAACTCATCCGATTGGGCATCCCAGACATAGATAGACAAAGATAGACCAAGATAAAAGAAAAGATCTGGGACGGAAAAACTTGAGAGAGAGCTTTTCACGTGGTTGATAAGAAAAAAGGTCGCGCTGATGCGGCGAAACCGAAGAAAAATGCAGGAAAGAAATCGAATTGGATCTTCTCCGGCCTCGCGGTTGCGCTCACCACGCTTATTGCGGTGCCCTTTCTAATCTTTATGGTGGCCTATATCTCCATCGAGGTACCGCAACCTGGGGAACTAGTAACCAAACAGGTCTCTCGCATTTATGCCGCCGATAGCAAGACGGAACTAGCCCGCATTGTTCCAGCGGAAGGAAATCGCGAGGAGATAAGTCTCGATCGTATTCCTCCGCAAGTGCGAGATGCCGTCCTGGCGGCGGAGGATCGTGATTTCTACGAAAATAACGGTTTTTCCTTTACTGGTTTTGCGCGCGCCGCTATAGGCCAGCTCACCGGAAACAGCTCCGCCGGCGGCGGCTCCACCATTACCCAGCAATATGTAAAAAATATGGTGGTAGGCAATGACTACTCCTATAAGCGCAAAGCGCGGGAATTGGTGTACTCGGTCAAGATGGCCAATGAGTGGGACAAGAATCAAGTGCTCGAAGCGTATCTCAACACCATTTATTTCGGCCGTAATGCCTATGGAATCGAAGCGGCCGCCCATGCCTATTTTGGTACCACTGCTGGGGATCTGAGTGCGGAACAGGCCGCGGTTCTTGCCGCGTCTATCCAGCGCCCATCCGAATTAGACCCATGGAAGAACCGCGCAGAGGCGGAAACCCGCTGGAATTATGTGCTCGATGGCATGGTGGACGAGGGATGGCTCAACCCCGATGAGCGTGCAGCGGCGGTCTATCCAGAGACCATCGATCCGGCCTTCAATCAGGCCTATACCGAGGCGGAAGGCACGAACGGCCACATCAAAAACCAGGCCATGGCAGAATTAGCTGCCCACGGTATCAGCCAGGAGGATGTGGAAACCCGAGGTCTGCGCATCATCACCACCATTGATACCCAGGCTCAGCAGGCTACCGTCAACACTGTGCGCTCTAACCTGGAGGGCCAGCCAGAGAATTTAAGAACCGCTGCCGTATCGGTGGAACCAGCTACCGGTGCAGTGCGAGCCTATTATGGCGGCGAGGATCCCAATGGTTGGGACTATGCCAATGCCGGCTATCAGACCGGCTCGACCTTTAAGATCTTCGGCTATGCCGCGGCCCTCCAACAGGGTGTCTCCCCGAACCGCCTCTACTCCACCGCCCCCTTCACCCTGGGCAATAACGCCCAAGTTCAAGGCGGAGGGTGTGGTGGCGCCTGCACCATGAAAGAGGCGTTGAAGCAGTCTTTGAACACTCCCTTCCTTCGGGTGCAAAAATCGCTCGATAATAACACCCAAGATGTGGCGGATATGGCGCACGCTCTTGGAGTTGCGCGATCGTTTACCGGAACAGAGGAAACACTAACTGAAAATGGTGGACAGCCCTATGAGGGCGTAATTTTGGGACAATATAGCTCCCGACCTCTCGATATGGCGCACGCCGTAGCAACCTTGGCCAATATGGGCATTTGGCACGAGGTGTACTTCGTCGAGCGCGTGGAGACGGGCGACGGTGAAGTTCTCTACCAGCACGAAGTAGGTGAAGGAGAGCGCCGAGTAGCACGCAACGTAGCCTCCAATACCATCGATGCTATGCTCCCGATCGCAGCTTGGTCGAACTACAATGTCCTCAACGATGGCCGCCAGTCTGCTGCCAAGACTGGCACCCAGCAGCTCGGTGATACCGGGCTCAATAAGGACGCGTGGATGGTCGGTGCCACCCCACAGCTGGCCACTGCCGTATGGGTGGGCACGGATGATTCCTCGGCTATCCTCAATGCCGGAGGCGGCTCCATCTATGGCGCCAACCTGCCCACGACTATCTGGAAGGGAGTTCTTGATGGTGCACTAGCCGGGCGCGCCGTTGAAGAATTCCCCGCTGCTGAGCCGCTCGGGCAAATAAGACGTACCGACTTTGTCGGAGATATGGGGACCAATAGTAGTGGACAGTTCTACTATCAGAGTCCGCAGGCGCCTGCCGCTCAAACCCCTGAGGCTGTGGAGGAAGCACCACCCGTAGCCCCTCCTGCTCCCGCTCCTGCTCCAGCGGAACCTGAGTATGTTGAGGTTTTCCCGGGTATCAACCTCCCGGCCGAATTATTTGGCCAGTAGCAACCATCACCACCGCCTATACGAGCGGTGGTGATTTTCTTTATGTTGCAAGGTACATTAGGGACACGAACAGAAAGGACCGCGGTGGCAGCACATACTTTGGTGGCGATTATAAGCGTGATGGTGGGCTTTGCACTTTTCACCGGCTCTTTTCTCTCTCACTACTATGACAAAAAACCTCAGCTCACCTGGAGTCTCTTTAGCATCGCACTGGTATTTATCACAGTAATTCCTGTCATCATAGGAGTGGCGGTCTCGCTCTAACCGGCAGGCCCAACTAGGAAAAGAATCGACTTTCGGCACGGAATGCGATATTTTAGAAAGGTTGCTGACGCAACAAGACCCTCCTGCCACACCCACCCAGGGTGCGGCCGACTCAAAATACTATTAAGACCATAGGAGGTGATGAGGTCCGTGCGTCACTACGAAATTATGATCATTCTGGAACCATCCCAGGATGAACGCACCGTTGCCCCGTCCCTAGACAAATTCCTTGAGGTTGTCCGCAAGGAAAACGGCACCGTGGAAAAGGTTGACATCTGGGGTAAGCGCCGCTTGGCCTACCCAATTGAGAAGAATGAGGAAGGCATTTATGCCGTCGTCAATCTTCACTGCGAATCTGCTACCGTCCAAGAGCTTGACCGTAGGCTGAATCTGAGCGATAGCATTCTGCGTACCAAGGTCCTGCGCGGAGATAAATAAGTCCCTACTAAAATCCACAGTATTCGGGCAATCCTTATACGAGCCCTCGCGCTCAAGGCCCCGCAATGGTGGAATACTAGGACAGCGATTCTTCTCGCTCCCATCTACTCATTTATCCCTAGCAGCATCTATTCGATCTACATTACGCAGATAAGAGAGGCACGATCATGGCACAAGGTGACGTCACTATGACGATTGTCGGCAATATTGTCGCCGACCCCGAACTCCGTTTTACCCAGCAGGGCGCAGCGGTAGCAACCTTTAGGGTTGCCTCCACCCCGCGCCGGTACGATTCCCAATCGGGCCAGTGGGTAGACGGCGAGGCACTGTTTTTGTCTTGCAATATCTGGCGCCAAGCCGCTGAAAACGTCGCAGAATCCCTCAAGAAGGGTATGCGGGTTATCGTAACCGGTCGGCTCAGGCAGCGTTCCTACGAAACCCGCGAGGGTGAGAAACGCACCGTTATGGAGCTCGAAGTAGATGAAGTAGGCCCATCTTTGCGCTATGCTACTGCCGATATTGTCCGCAACCCTCGTGAAGGTGGCGGCAATTATGGTGGCGGCGGTAACTACGGTTCCCGCCCCCAGACGGGATCGGCTCCGCAAGGACGATCCGGTGGCTATAGCGATAGCGGATCAGGCAGTTTCGGCGGCCGTTCTGAGGCCCCGAGCAATGACCCCTGGGGTTCGGCCCCCGCAGCTGGCGGATTTGGTGGCGACGAAGAGCCTCCCTTCTGATCCTAGCCGGATCAGCAGAGAACGCAGAACCCGTAAGCACATCACAGATATCACCCTTTTCTTCCCCTTCAACTGGGAAGATATGAAAACCACGAAAGGCAGGGATCATGAGACTGATCCTCACCGCCGCTGTCGAGAACCTCGGTGTCGCAGGCGACATCGTCGAGGTTAAAGACGGCTACGGACGTAATTTGCTGCTTCCCCGCGGCCTGGCCATTGTTGCCACCCGCGGCGCAGAGAAGCAGATTGAGGGCATCAAACGTGCCCAACAAGCTCGCGAGATTCGCGACTTCGACCATGCTCGCGAAGTGAAGGCTGAGCTGGAGGCGCTTGAAGGCGTCACCGTTTCTGTGCGCACTTCTGAGAAGGGTAAAATCTTCGGCTCTGTTAGCGCTGAAGATATTGCCGCAGCTGTGAAGGCAGCCGGCGGACCTAACCTGGACAAGCGTGCAATTGTACTGCCAAAAGGTCTTGTTAAGACCACTGGTTCGTACCAGGTAGACGTGAAGCTACACTCCACGATTGTAGCTACCGTGAACTTTCAGGTCGCAGCTGCCTAGAGAATAGGCAACCGCGACGGTGGGCTTGAATTTTTAAAAGCTCTCCCAATGACAACAGCACATTCGAGGCATCCCTTTAGCGGGGGATGCCTCGAATGATTTTTATCCTGTGTACAAGGTGTGGATAACTTCGTCCAGCTCAAACCCATAAGCCTTGTGGTGCTGTCAAGAAGTTCGTGATGTCAAATGCTTCCCCTTGAAAGGGGTAGGGCGCCTAGTGGTACCCTCAAAATGCCTCCGAACTGGACTTTTGCTTGTATGGAGAAGGCAAAACGGGCATCCGCACACGCTTATCCACACTCGCACCTGCGTCTTCGAGGCGCTATCCACAACTCCGGTCAACTTATCAACACCCCCTGTGGATAACTATTGATCTCCGGTATGCAGGTCCGCTATATTCGCTGGCTAAATCCATCTCCCTGCCACCCCCTTTTAGCTACTGTTTTAAGGGATATACCAACTACCTCCGAGCCGGGATTCACGGAATCACAGAATCACACAATCACGGAATGCCGAAGGGGTCTCATGCCTCATTACCTCCCGCCCGCCATCTCTGAGTACGCTCTGCTCGGCGCTAACGGTCAACTCGCTCTCATATCACGCCATGGCAGTGTGGACTGGTTATGCTTACCTCAGGTTGATTCTCCATCAATTTTCGCCGCCGTACTTGGCGATGAGCGCCATGGTCGGTGGTTTTTGGGGCCACACAATCCCAAGGATTGGCACTGTCACCGCGAATATCATTACGACGGAAGACAACTCACGAGCGTCTACAGTACCGCTGTAGCGGAGTTTAGCCGCACAGATACCCTTAATATTGAACACGGAACTGTTATCTTTGATCGTGAAATTCGAGGGATACGCGGTCAAGCCGATATCAATCACGAGCTAATTATCGGAGTCGAATATGGACGCTCAGCGGTTGAATATAATTCTCCAAGCATCAGTACTCACCAGTGCCATGGAGTTGATCTCAGTATCGATAGTCCGGACATTCCACCAACTATTAGGCAGGGTGATATCTTTCGGGTGCGTTTGACGTGGCCCTACGTCCTCGCCCACCCAGCCTATGCCCTACAAACGCATTCGCTAGAAGAATCGAATGAAATACTGCGAGCGGCCTCGCGCAGTGCTCAAGTACTACGACAATTGTGCCATCCATCAGGAGCCATTATTGCTGCACCCACAACCTCTTTACCTGAGAGGCCAGGCGGGAGCAGAAACTGGGATTATCGCTATGCTTGGTTGCGCGATAGCGCCTTTAGCATCCAAGCTCTAGCGCGAGCATATAGTTTGGGTGTCAGCCCCAATCCGATCTCATATATTGATCGGTGGAGACAATGGGTTGCATTAGTTGTACACGATTATAAAATCATGTACCGCGCTGATGGTAGCACTGATCTGCTGGAACAGGAATTGCCCCATCTACCGGGGTATCGATCCTCTCTGCCGGTGCGCATCGGCAACGGTGCTAGCGAGCAATTCCAGGCCGACGTGGCCGGTGAAGTGCTTATCGCTTGCCAGGAATTGCGGGATCGAGGCTACCCCGATACTTACGAATCATGGCAGGCACAGCTGATCATTACGGATGCCATGATTGAGCGGATAGCGGACAAAGATCGCGGAATCTGGGAAATGCGCGGAGATCTTCACCATTTCACGCATTCGAGGGCCATGATCTACGGAGGCCTGCGAGCGATGCTCCACCAAGCACACAGCCATAAAGTAGATACCCAGACGCGCTCACTCTGGCACCACACCGCGATGGATATTCGACAAGAGATTTTTCAGAACGGAATCGAGCCTGAGGGTCAATATTTTTGCCAAACCTATGATTCCCCACATGTTGACGCAGCCCTTCTGCAACTCCCCTACTCGGGATTAATCTCCTGGGCCGATCCGTTATTGGCGCGCACCGTTGAGCGCATCACGGAGACGCTAGCCAGCCCCTCTGGCTTGATCTACCGCTACGCTACCGAATCCGGGATCGACGGCGTGGAGGGAGGGGAATTTCCCTTTCTCATCTGTAATTTTTGGCTGGTGGAATACTATGCGCGTACCGGTGAGATGTCGCAAGCACACAAATTGTTCTCATCGCTTCTTCAGGCAGCCAATGATGTGGGGTTGCTAGCGGAGGAATACGATGCGCACAACCACAGACTATGGGGGAATTTCCCGCAGGGATTCTCGCATGTGGGAGCGATCGGTGCAGCCGGTGCACTGTTAGATCCGATATCTAAGAAGCGCACCGTTTTTAGCGTCGCTCAGGCGTAGGCGATAATGGTAGACAGACCACGGTGGCAGAGAGCCGCTGGATATAACTAGATGGAGAAAAGCGCTCGATATGACAAATTTTCCAGATACCAATTTCGATGACGACGCGCAGGCCCCAATTTACTCGCAGGCAGTGCCGAAAGAGGATATCCCAGTAGCTGAACCCCGACAGTTTCGCTCCTATCAGCAACGCGAGACCGCCCCATCGGTGGACGATTACCGGCAACCTCCCTTTGACCTAGCGGCCGAGCAAGGCGTGTTGGGAGCGATGCTGCTGAGCGGCTCCGCCGTGATCGATATGATCGATATCCTCAGAGCAGAGGATTTTTATCGCGTTGCCCATCAACTTATTTTTAACGCGATGATCGAACTGTTCTCTGAGTCGCGCGAAATCGATCCGGTGATCGTGGGTGGACGCCTCGATCGCTCGAATGATTTAGAGCGTATCGGCGGCGCCCCCTATCTCGTGCAACTTATCTCTTCGGTTCCTACCTCCGCTAACGCTAAGTATTACGCTGAAATCGTGGCGGAGAAGGCGCTTCTGAGGCGCCTCGTCGAGGCTGGAACTCGGGTAGTGCAATTAGGTTACGAGGGCACCGAGGGTGCCGAGGTTGATGCCGTTATTGACCGAGCTCAACAGGAAGTCTTTTCCATTACCCGCACTAACGCCACCGAGGACTATATGGTGATAGGCGATATTTTGGAAGAAACCCTCGCTGAACTCGATAGCATTTCCGACGGCGGCGGCCTAGCTCAAGGGGTCCCTACTGGTTTTGTGGATCTTGACCGGCTTACCAATGGTTTACACGCAGGTCAGATGATCATTGTGGCGGCGCGTCCGGGCGTTGGAAAGTCAACGATAGCGCTCGACTTTGTCCGCTCATGTGCCATTAAAAACAATAAAGCAGCCGCAATCTTCTCTCTCGAGATGAGCAAATCCGAGATCGTCATGCGCTTGCTCTCGGCGGAAACAGAAATCAAGTTAACCGATATGCGCAGCGGTACCATGACGGACCAGGACTGGCGGGTAATCGTCAGCCGCACCGACGAGCTTAAGGATGCCCCCATCTTTATCGATGATTCCGCGAACCTCACTATGATGGAAATCCGCTCAAAAGCACGTAAATTAAAGCAGAAGCACGATCTGCAACTAATCGTCGTCGACTATTTACAGCTCATGAGCAGTGGCAAGAAAACCGAATCACGCCAGCAGGAAGTTTCCGAATTTTCCCGTTCCTTAAAGCTTTTGGCAAAGGAGCTGGAAGTGCCGGTGGTGGCCATCTCCCAGCTCAACCGTGGCCCTGAATCGCGCACGGATAAGCGCCCGCAATTGGCTGATCTGCGTGAATCTGGATCTCTGGAGCAGGACGCCGATATGGTGATGTTGCTCTACCGCCCCGATTCACAGGACAAAGAAGATAGCCGCGCGGGCGAGGCCGATATTATTTTGGCAAAGCACCGCGGTGGGCCTATTGACACGGTACGCGTGGCCCACCAGCTACACTTTTCTCGCTTTGCCAATATGCCGCATTAATTAGCGTCCGAAAGCCTTCAAGCGCAGTGAATTGCTCACTACAAATACTGAACTTAAGGCCATTGCGGCACCCGCAAACATGGGATTTAACAGGCCGACGGCTGCTACCGGGATCAAGATGACGTTATAGGCGAAAGCCCAGAACAGATTTAATTTGATCGTTCTAAGCGTTGCCCGCGACAGCTTAATGGCTAGCGGTATATGTTGTGGATCGTTATTCATGATCGTGATATCGCTTGCTTCGATTGCAATATCGGTGCCCGCGCCCATTGCCAAGCCGAGATCGGCCTGAGCAAGGGCGGCTGCATCATTAATGCCATCGCCGACCATCGCCACCGTTTCACCACGACGCTGCAATTCCTGCACGCGTTCTACCTTTTGTTCCGGCATGACGGAGGCAAAGATATGACTATCATCAATGCCTACTTGACGCGCCATGAACTGGGCAGCGCCTCGATTATCGCCGGTGAGCATATAGGGTACAAGCCCTAAAGAACGTAGTTCATCAACTGCCCCAGGAGCCCCGTCTTTGAGTTGATCGCGCACCGCAATGAGGGCGTGATAAACACCATCGATGCCGAGTAATAGCACTGTGGCACCACTGGCTTCAAGGTCCCGAATGTCTGACGCCACCTTGGCATCAACAGACGTGTGCGGCTTTTCTACAACGACTTTTTTCCCTGCTACCGTTGCTGCGACTCCGCGGCCTGGGGTCGAATAAAAATCCGTAATCTCTGGCAGAGGACGAGCCTGTGTGTGCAGCAAGGCGCGAGCAAGGGGGTGCTCTGAGCCCTGTTCCACGGCAGCAGCATATCTGAGGGCTTCGTCGCGGTTTAGCTCGCTCTCCGGAAGCAGTGATACCGTGTCCACTGTCATTTCACCCTTGGTGATAGTGCCTGTCTTATCGAGCACGACCGCCGTAATCCGACGAGTATTTTCCAAAATCTCTGGGCCTTTAATGACAAGACCGAGTTGTGCACCACGACCCGCGCCCACGAGTAGCGCAGTGGGAGTAGCGAGTCCGAGAGCGCACGGACAGGCGATGATAAGGACGGCGACTCCGGTAGCAAAGGCGTCTGACGAGCTAGCATTCAAAAGGAAGAAGTGCACCAAGACGGTAAGAACCGCAATGACGACCACAATGGGTACGAATACCTGGGAAATTGCGTCCGCAAGCTTTTGCACGGGTGCTTTTTTTGCTTGGGCTTGGGTCATCAATTCCGCAAGTTGCGCTAAAGCGGTATCTTTACCTACCTTGGTGGCCTCGACCAAAAGCCGTCCGGAGGTGTTGAGAGTTCCACCGAAGACCTTATCGCCCACGGCTTTGTCAACGGGTACTGATTCGCCAGTCAGCATGGATTCATCGACCCCTGAGTGCCCCGCGGTGATGATCCCATCGGTGGGAATCTTCTCCCCCGGCCGCACGACGAGGATCGAGCCCACATCGACTAATTCGGTGCGGCGGCGATGTTCCGAACCGTTTTCTAGAATGGTTGCCGTTTTTACCCCGAGGTTGAGAATTTCTTGCAGGGCTTGGGAACTCCTCCCTTTTGCCCGGGTTTCGAACCATCGGCCGAGAAGAATAAAGACGATCACTACCGCGACGGATTCAAGGTAAATATGATCTCCGCTGTGGTCACTATGCGATGAGAAGCTCATGGCCATGCGCATTGTGTTCTCTCCGGCATCTCCGAGGAAGAGCGCATAGATACTCCACGCGAAGGCGGCGGTTGTGCCCAAAGAAATCAAGGTGTCCATAGTGAAGGAACCGTGACGAAGATTGCGAACCGTAGCCTGATGGAAAGGCCAGCCCCCATAAAAATATACTGGACCAGTGAGAGCGAAACAGAGCCACTGCCAGTTATCGAATTGGGTGGCGCTAAACATGGAGAGCACAAAGACGGGTAGCGCCAAAATACTTGAAATTGCCAACCGGTTGCGCAGTTGCTGAGCATGCATGTCGCGGGCTCTATCGATTGGTGAGATCTCAGTTTCTTCCTCTGAACCCGGTTCCTGCGGGCTCTTTGGTGGATCATTGAGAATGAATGAGTCGTAACCGGCAGCCCTGATAACCTCGGCTAAATGTTCTGGATTCGTACTCGTGGGATCGTAGTCCACAGAGGCGGTCTCAGTGGCGTAATTAACAGCGGCCTGAACCCCATCGACCTTATTTAGTTTGCGTTGCACCCGAGTCGAACATGATGTGCAGGTCATGCCGGTAATCCCGAGCTCGATATGGCTAGATGATAAAGCGGGGGCGCTACTCACACTTCTCCTTGGGTTGAAAATATTAAAGGCTCATACCACCGTCGTAGGATGCTGGTACGAGCCCTAGTTTAATGAGAACTCACCCCACCAGGTGATGGGGTTGCTATGACTCTTTGAGGGTGTAGCCAGCCTCGGTAATAGCAGCGGCGACTTCCTCGTCGCTAAATCCTTGGCCAGTAACGCAGACGCGTCCGGTCTCGAGATCTACCTCGACACCCTCGGTGCCGGGAATCTCATCGATTTCCTCGGTGACTGAGGCGACGCAATGCGAACACGTCATGCCGGAAACATAGTAGTTTTTCACCACGGTAAATATCCCTTTCACTAGGTATTTTCTTCTCTTGAATACGCCTGCTGAAAGCGTTTCGTGCACGATTGTTTGACCATGAATACACTGGGGCGGTGGGAGTACCCCGCCCTCAATTAAGAAACAATCATTCTCAATAGTAGGAGATAAATAGACAATGGCACTCGTTAATGTAACTGAAGACACTTTTGAATCAACGGTCACCGCAGACGGTATTGTTCTCGTTGACTGCTGGGCCGAGTGGTGCGGACCGTGTCGACAGTTCCTGCCGGTTTATACCAAGGCTGCCGATAAGCACGAGGATATTACTTTCGCTAAGCTCAATACTGAGGAAAATCAGGGATTGGCTGCTGCTTTGCAAATCATGTCCATCCCTACGTTGATGGCTTTCCGGGATGGCATCATGGTCTACCGTGAAGCAGGAGCCCTGCCAGCGGCAGCTTTGGATGATCTCATTAGCCAGGTGCGTGCGCTTGATATGGATGAGGTACGTCGGCAAGTAGCTGAGCAGCAAGATAACGCTTAGGCGCCTACATTTATCCCAGTATTCGCGTGCGTGAATACTGGGTTTCTTCTTTTGGGCTGAAGAGGTCGCGCGTCGGTCTTATAATGGTCTGAAACAAGGAAATTGAGAAAGGCAGCGCGCATATATGGCTCACTTTATGGCGAGGGGTATCAAGCGTCTTCGGGCTGCTTTATCGAGCTCTAACCCAGAGCTGCAGCGCCTTAAGAAGAAATTCTCCGCCACCGAGGATGAGTATCAGCGCATTTGGTCTCAAGCAAGTGCTGCGGAGGCTCAGCTAAAGCAACTGAGCGAACGTCGAGCTCGAGCCGCTCAACGAAGTGAATTACTGGCTGCAAAAATTCGAGAATTGCTGATATTAGCAAACCATTACCGCCGCTATGAGCTCCCGAGAAATGCACATGCGACCATGCAAGAAGTTTATATTTATGCTGAACAGCTCATCGGCCTCGACGATGCCATAGAACAGATGGACGCCCTCGCCAGCGAAGCGCAACAACAGAAAGAACAAGCAGCTAAGCAGCTGGCAAGGGTCGCCGCGGATCTATCAGATCAGTTAGCACACCTGACTGAACCAGGGAACGGGGTCATATCGTCAGGTCCAGACGTCTCAGACTTAGATATTATTCCCATTGATACCGCGTTCAGTGAAATCAGAGCTTCATTGCACGCGCGCCATGATCAAGCGCTTACTATGCATACCTTGCTTGACGATGACGCGCGCCAACGGATGAAAACTATTGAGGAACCGCACCCTGAAAGTCGAGTGGCTCAACGTATTGCGGCGCTTGAGAAAGAGCTGCGGTTCAACCCTTGAAAGCCTGACCTATTTAAAGGCCTAGCCTAGTCGGGGCGGTTACCCAATAGTATTCCGCGCATTCCAGAGTGAAATCCGTCGCGGAGATTGACCCGCTGAGATTCGGTGAGAGTGTACTCATGGAGGGTTTCGCAGGCAAATTGCAAAAGCGGCCGATCGATCTCGGGCGGAAGCCCACCTCCAGTTAGGGTATGGGCATCATCAAGTTGCTCGGGGCTGGCGGCCTTCTCATACCACCAAATTGCGTACTGTTGACCCACATCAAAGGGGCTACAAGAGCCACTTGATGTCCACACCTCATTAGGGAGGGGCACATACCGCGACCGGAGCTTGCGCCGTGGAGCCATCATGGAGGGACTCGGCACAGGGCGTTTCGCCGGTGCATCGGTGGGAGAAGGACTGGAGTCTCCAGTATTGACCGCAGCTGAGTATTCTACGTTTTCTTCTATCGATACCGATCGTACGCCGTCTTTAATCTCCTCGACGGAGTTGCGTTCTACTTTGATCGATTCGACAGCCACGTGATGTGGCGGCGGAACTTCGGTATCGGGGACTTGCGCGACGATCTCCGCCTCATTCTCGACTATAACCTCGTTCTGCTTCTCGGGCTGATGATCTTCTTGGAGTTCTTCCGAGTTCTCAGCGCTTTGATATTCATAAGGCTGTTGGAAATTATCCGCTGCATCAGGATCGAAATTCTCTTTGTACTCAGGATGGTCAGCACTGTCTTTTGATTCTTCCTGCTGGATACGCGGAGGCAGAGGCCCCTCGAGAACCTGCAATTGCATACAGTCCTCAAAGTCCATGCGAGGATCTAAAATTGTGGTGGTATCGCAGGAGAAGCGCAGTGCAGAGGACATCGACTCCCAGCCGAAACCATAAAGGTGTACACGGATGCCGTTATCCACAGCTTCCTGTACACCTGGAATCATATCGGCATCCCCGGAGACGAGCACCATATCAGTTACTTCGCGACGTACTCCGGCGAGCACCATATCGGCAACCAGACGGGTGTCGACTGCTTTCTGAGTACGGCGCTCACCCCACTCAATCAACGATCCGGCACGTAGCTGCACACCTGCACAGGTCCGCAACGATCGTTGATAACGGTGAGGGCCGGTATCGGGAATACCGTCGTACCACAGTTGGCGATGAACGGGTTGACCTAAACTTTGCTCGACCATACTGCTTAGGACTCTAACTACCTCAGGAAGATCAATCTCTAATTGTGAGCGGGCGCCCGTTTCCCAAGCATTGTAAAAACTGGCTAGTAGATACGAGGTATCTACATAAATTTGAGTGCGTTCAAGCATGATAATTCTAATATTCTTTCTCTAAGTAACTTTTTATATAGGCCCTTACTCGACCCGTATCTCACAGTATAAGGCGTATCGAGCTGAGCCGTAGATTTGCTCCTTTACGACCCTACTCCACGCCAGTGGGACCGGGCCTATTCAACCCTGCTTTCTGTTGAACCCACGTCTAGTGAGCTCAAAATTCTTATTTATAGCTTGTGTGCTGGGGATTTGTGTGTTTGGTGTGGGGTGTGTAGTTTTATGTGGGTCGTTGCGGCCAGGGTTGGTCGTGGTGGTGCATGAGCTTGGTGCGATTTGACGCTGTGTGGTGTTAGGTTGTATGGTTTGTGGTTGCTGCGCATGTGGTTTGTGTGTGGTGTGTGTTGTTTGAGAACTCAATAGTGTGCCAATTGTTTTTTTGTTTTTTTGATTGCAGTTGGGTTGTGTTGGTGAATGGTGTGGTGTTTTTGGTGGCCGGTGAGTGTGGCTTGCTTGGTTTTTGACC
>NZ_JANUXZ010000004.1 GCF_024834055.1 Corynebacterium sp. ES2730-CONJ | reverse complement strand
TGCTTGTGCGCATCCCCTCCCCCTTTTTTTTGTGTGTGTGGGGTGTGTGTGGGGGTTGGGGTAGTCTGGGGTGGGTAGGCTTTGTAGTGTTTGAGGGAAGAGGAACCAAATGCAAACCACCCCAGCTTCTCCTAGGAGCTAGATCTTCAAGTTAAGGACTACTCGTTTTCTCTTCAAGCTGCTGTCTACCTCAGAACCGAATTGCTGCTCCGCCGGCACAGATTAAGTAGTACGGACGGAACTTAAGTGCCGAAGAGGCACTGGTCTAAGTAATTATTCACCCACGTGGTTCGCTAGAGTCCTAAAGCCCTAGATTGGCTTGTTATCCCCGGTACTCCTTCGCCCTGGGTACTCCCTTGTAGCCGTCGGCGCTCTTTGTTATTTCTCTAGTTGCATATTATCCGCGCAGGTATCTTGTGCCCAAGCATCGTGGACGCGGTGTCGTTGGTGGAAAAAATCAGGCTCCAAGTTCGTGCGGGTGTGAATGAGTCCCTCTGATATCTGCTTTAAGAAAGGTGTCGTGCTGGCCCCCTCTGTGGCTGAGGCTCTCACTGATCAATGTGCGTGTATTCGGCTCATAAACCCACCGAGGTAAGTGGAGCAGCAATGCCTGTCGAGTACCTCGAATAGATATCTATTCACCGCTTCACCCGGTGCCCCTGCGGCGGTTTTTGGGTTTTCTTACCCTGATTTGGGGTAATTTAATGCGGCTGACAGGTTTCTCCAAGGTTTTTCTCAGGTTCGCACACAAGTAGTGCTATATTCACTATGACTAAACAGTGTTTAGGCGACGACTTATCTACACTCTCCCCGAAGCCGAAAGGTACCATCGTGAAGCTTAATCAAAAGGTTATCCGTGCAGCTATTGCTGGCGCAACCTCTATTGCTATGATCACCTGCGCCACCCCTGCCGTGCATGCCCAAACCACCTCCTCGCTCGCAGCCGATTCAGCTCTTAGCATTATTCTCTATATTTTCAGCTCCGTAGTAGGATTCGGTCTCTTCTACGCCTTCTGGGGTTCCGTCTTCAACTTCGCATTAGCCCAAGGCTGGGTTCACGGGCAGCAGCCAGCTCCTGGTCTCCCTACCTTCCGCTAAATCGCGAGATTACGTGTTATAAAGGGCTTGGTCCAAGCAATCCAAGCCCTTTTTTGCTACCACACCCTCGGTGATCGAAAGCGTCGCTCTCTAGACGTGAGTGGATCGATAAAACGCAACTCCCGGGCCGTTAGATGCATAGGGACGGAGAAATCTTCCTCATCCTCGGGCAGAACCGTTGGGTACGCTGGATCGCCTAGAATAGGAATACCCGCCGCCAGCATCTGTAAACGCAGTTGATGGGTCTTTCCCGTCTGGGGACGCAATTCATAGATGGCCTGGGGAGCCAAAGTAGCTCCATGTATTTTCTTTAATTCAGCCATTCGCGCTTTATCGCACGGGGTCACAGACGAGACGGTGGTGAAGGAATTAGGCTCACCATCGAGAATGCGTCCCTGCACTATTCCGGGTGTCTTTTCCAAGTGGTGGGCCCACTGGGCGCCCGGGGGAATCTCGGTATACTCGGCTGTCGCCTCGTAAATCTTAGTGGCCGCACGGGTAGCAAAAAGGTTTTGATATGGAAAGCGCATCTCCTTCTTCTTAGTAAAAATCAGTACTCCACTTGTGTGCCGATCGAGGCGGTGAGCTGGAGCGAGATCGGGATTGCCGCAGCGGCGACGGAGTTTAACTGTTGCCGACTGGCTGATGTGACGCCCCCGTGGCATCGTAGATAAAAATGGGGGCTTATCCACGACGAGCAGATTTTCATCTTCGTCGATAATGTTGATCTCATAAGGAATCTCTTTTTCCTCTGCAGGCATGCGGTAGAACCAAATATCCTCACCAGCTTTAAGCGTGGACGACGCCGAAAGCTCTCGATCTCGAGGCCACAGACCGAGGCGAATATTCCCGCTCTGGAATTCTTTGAGTAGGTTCTCGCGGGTATCTTCCGGGTGTCGGTACCGTTGCGTGCTCTTAAGATGCCATACAAAATCGAAGGCGGTCATGCCGTGGGCGCTATCTGGTACGCGGGCGCGGGACGGATTGAGCCCATCGCGGATCTCTAAAGGGGGACGAGGCCTTTGTGCCCGAGGGCGCCTGATTGACTCCATAATATTCCATGCTACAAAGCAAGAAGGCTCAGCGGGAAAATTGGTGACCATCTCTTGGCTCGCGGTATCCTATCCATCGTGGCGTAACGTCGTTGACCCACGCCCGATAGTTTTATTGTCAGGACTATGTGAGGAGATTTTTTATGGATATGAACGCGCTCTTGGAACCATTGATGAAATTTCTAGCTACCGATATAGGCAAGATCATAGAGACGATTGTGAAAGTCTTCTATGCGGTCTTCTATCCGGCTAATGCCCCAGCGGCAACATTGGACAAAATTGATGCTGTGACCGACGCTGCCTCCACTCTCATCGATTCTGTGCGCCGCTAAAGTAGTGGCTGGGCTCACAACTGAAGGCTAGGTGTGACGAGTACACTGGAGTGTAGAAATAAGGAAACAATAAGAGCTTTGTTGTTTCAACCCAGTGCACATAGGAGAAGCGCCCCATGTCCCGAGAAAATATTGTTGTCGTCGCCGTTGATGGCTCCCCAGCCGCTGATAATGCGGTGCGCTGGGCGGCTAATACTGCTCACAAGCGGGGGGTAGCGCTGAAAATTGCAGCGAGCTACACCATGCCGCAGTTTTTGTACTCCGACGGTATCATGCCCCCACAGGAGCTCTACGATGATCTCCAACAAGAGACCATGGAGATCATCGAGCGGGCAAAATCCCTAGCTTTAGAGGTCGCACCGGATCTCCATATAGGGTACACCCTCGCGGAGGGTACCCCCATCGATATGCTGCTTGAACTCAGTGAAACCGTGACCATGATCGTGATGGGTTCACGTGGTCTTGGCGGCCTGTCGGGGATGGTAATGGGATCAGTGTCGGCAGCCGTCGTTTCTCATGCGCATTGCCCCGTCGTCGTCGTCCGTGAAGACAACGAAGTTAATGAAACAACCAAATACGGGCCGATCGTCGTGGGCGTCGATGGTTCAGATGTCTCTCAAAAAGCCGTTGAATTCGCCTTCCGTGAAGCTGCAGCCCGGGGAACGCGCATTATCGCCGTGCATACGTGGATGGATATGCAGGTCCAGGCCTCACTCGCTGGTTTGGCTGCGGCGCAGCGCGAGTGGGCGACGGTCGAGGAACGCCAGATCCAAGAAGTACAGTCAGATCTGGAGCCATTCTTAAGCACATATCCCGATGTGGCTGTGGAGATGGTCATTACTCGCGATCGCCCAGTAAGGGCGTTGGTTGACTCAGCCGAGAATGCGCAATTGCTCGTCGTAGGCTCACATGGGCGCGGTGGTTTCCGGGGCATGTTACTGGGCTCTACCTCTCGGGCGCTTTTGCAAAGTTCGCCCTGCCCCATGGTCGTTGTGCGCCCGGCGAGCTCCTAGGTTTTCGTTATCGGATCGTTGTCGTTTTTCTGCAGATTCCCCGCTATAGTGGTAAGAGGAGATTATAAGAAAAAGCTAAGAGATATCTGCGCTTTGCTCCGAATTTACGATCATATATAACCTATAAGGAGATTTATTCATGCTTGGCCTCGGTTTCTTCGGCTGGATCATCATTGGCGGACTAGCTGGCTGGATCGCTTCGAAAATAAAGGGTACTGATGCTAGCCAAGGTGTTGGCCTCAATATCGTTGTTGGTGTCGTTGGCGGCCTCCTAGGTGGTTGGATCTTGCAGCTGTTCAACTTCGATGTATCCGGTGGCGGCCTCATCTTTAGCTTTGTAACCTGCCTTCTGGGTGCTGTTATCCTGCTCAGCATCCTGCAGTTAATCATGAAGAACAAATAAAGTTCTGCAAAATAAGCGGCACTCCCTTACTGGGAGTGCCGCTTTTTGCTGCGCGAAAGAAATAGGCTTTCTATACTTAATAGACTAGTCTGTTCATTGAAAGAATCCAGATCGTCACAGAAGGAGTGTCATGGCTGCAGGGAAGAAGCAGGTCTCATCGACTGCGAAGGATCGACGCAGTCAGCGCCCCACCCCGCGGCAACGCCTCCTCGAGAGCGCCCGATCACTTTTTACCACTGAAGGCATCAGGGTTATCGGTATCGACCGTGTGCTGCGTGAAGCAGATGTGGCTAAAGCCTCGCTTTACTCACTATTCGGATCCAAAGATAATCTCGTGATCGCATATCTAAAATCCCTCGATAATGATTATCGCGAAGAGATGACTTCCTATCTAGCGGTTTATGACCTCCTCGACCGCAAAATACTTACCTTCTTTGATCAAGCCATCGATGGAGCAGAGGCGAATGAGTTCCGAGGTTCTCATTTTCATAACGCTGCCACCGAATTTCCGCGTCCTGATACTGAGGCCGAGCACGGCATCATTGAGGCGGTACGAGATCACTTCCAGTGGCGCGAGCAAACGCTGACGAGTCTTCTCAACTCCATGAACGGCTATCCCAGCAATAGCCAAGCCCAGCAGTTACTTCTGCTTCTCGACGGCGGATTGCAGGCCGCGCGGATTAGTCGCAGTACGGAGCCTTTATATCGTGCCCGTGAGGTAGCAGTGCAGTTACTTAGTGCTCCTCCTGCTGATTACGCAATCTAGCTTCCCGGCGTGCCTGGATGCGTTTGGTCTTCAGTTCTTTCCGCTTCAGCTTCCTCTCTTTGCGCGCAGCTTTTTGTTCGCGGAAATAATTATTCGCTTGGCTGAGAGCCTCAGCGTGTCTGGTGTATTTCCACGGTGCCACGATGAAGCCAACTAATGCTAATCTTCTTCTCCAGCGCATCCGGCGGCGGATACGCTGTCGTTCTAAACGTTCTTCCCTCTTAGTGTACTGATGCTGCTTAACGTCTTCTCCATAAGGCATGACCCGATAGAGGATGAGGTAGATGGTGGCATTTTGAACGAGGGTCCATAGGTTATTAGCACCCCAGTACATAGCGATAGCGGCCGGGATCGGGCCCGTGACCCCTGCCTGCAAGAGTAGCAGCGGAACCAGCGGAATAGCCCAGGCCATCCACTTTAGTAAAACCTCAGCCACCCGTGACTCATGATCCATGGCAAAGCGGTTGCGCACAGTGGAAATCGTGAGGTTGATGGAGGTAATGATACCGGCGACTAAGATGAGTGGCACGTTGAATTGGATCACCGCCTCGTATGTTGTCTCTAGTCTTTGTAATTGTTCTGGAGACATCGATATATAAGCAGGCAGCGCCACATCTCCGTAGCGGGCACTCAAAAAACTGGAAACATCATTACTCGTTAGCCATCCAATGGGCTGATGAAGCTGGGAGTCCAGCCCCTCCTTGGGTCGCGCCATTCTGAGGAGTACCTGGTAAAGGCCAATGAAGAAGGGAATCTGAATAAGCGGTGGGATGCAACCAGCGGCGTTCGTATATCCTAGCTCCTTCTGGATTTCCCTTTCGCGCCGTGCCATTTCTTTGAGTTTGGCGGGGTCCACTTCATCCTCGTATTCGGCGTGCAAGGCGACGATACGCGGGCGCATAATCGTACTAATACGACCTGATTTAAGGATGAACCACTGAGTGGGGGCGATGAGAGCACGTACCACTACAATCAACCCAAAAATTGAGAATACCCAGGCTTGGGAGTCGGTGAAACCGACGACCGTGTGGAGGAAATAATGCCAAAATTTCATCACAGCGGAAACAGGGTAGATGAATATCTCAAGCAATTGGTTATCCTTATAGTAAAGCTTAAAAACCGTGAGCCTATCCTATGCCAGCGTAGTGGGCAATCGTGTCACACTGTTAGAATGAGTGCTTGATATGGGGCTCTGATTGGAAAACGAGGCTAGAGGATGACTCATGCACAGCGGCATCACCCACGGCTAACGGCTCTTGGGGTTATCGGTGAGCTCTTTCTGACGGTCGGTATCTTGATTCTCCTCTTCGCCGTTTATGAATCGTTTTGGACCAATATCGAATCAGCTAAACTCCAGGCTGAGGCTAATACTGAGTTAAACGATACCTGGAACTCAGCGGCCGAGAGGGTCAATCCGAGGCAAAAGCTCCGCCCCGAACTGGGTACCGCCTTCGCTAAAATGCATATCCCCAGTTTCGGCTCGGATTTTTCCTTTGCCATCATCGAAGGCACCGATGATGCCTCACTTCTTGCGGGTCCCGGCCATTATGCAGATACTCAGATGCCGGGTCAACCAGGCAATTTTGCGGTTGCGGGACACCGAGTGGGTAAGGGTGCGCCGTTTAACGATCTTGGGGCCCTGCGCAGTTGCGATGCCATTGTTATTGAGACAGCTGATGCGTGGAATACCTATCGCGTCGCCCCCATGGCAGCCGATCCGGATCAGCGTCGGCAGGAGGCCGCACACTGCTTGAACCCGGAGCAAGTCGACCGCCTAGCACAGGGCGATTACCAAGATCTTCGCGGTCGCTTCATTACTGTTCCTTCAGACGTATCCACTATCGGCGCTCGCCCTGGGATCATTGGGCAAGAAGCCACGTCAGACATGGAGCCGGTTCTCACTCTCACCACCTGCCACCCGCAATTTTCCAATGCTGAGCGCATGATTGTACACGCTATGCTCGCAGATTCCCATCCGAAGGATGGCTCCTATATCCCGCCAATTCTGGAAGGACGGTAATTAATGTACGCGTTATTGTGGGAATTGTTGCCTGGGCCTCGGTGGTTCAAATTCTTTATAGTGCTGGCGTTGCTTATCGCGGTATTTTTCCTGCTCATGAATGTTGTCTTCCCATGGATCTCGAGCCAGCTCCCGTATAACGACGTCGCGGTTTAGAGTGCGAGTTGGCGGATGACCTCCTCAGCTATGAGTTCCGCCTTCACTGATTGCGGCTGATTGGTTCTCACTACAAGGGCGATGCTTCCTTTTTGTACTGCGTAGACGGCTCCTTCGGGGCCTCCTCCACGTCCACCCGACCATCCATCGGTAGTATCCACGGGCTCGGTGTCGGCGATCGGGGCGGCGATGTCAACCACCTCAATGGCTTGGTCTACGGTGGGCATATGCCGCACCACAATACTTGCCTGAGGTTCAGGTGGGTAGGACCAATACACACATGCTGGGGTGACAAATCGTGAATCCACCCCCATCGAGGTGACCTTTTGTCCATTGGTTCGTGCTAACCATTCAGTATCGAGATAGGGGCAGGGGTCCTGAGCTTCTCGAGGTACCTCAGGGTGAGCATCGGGGGCGAGACCGTCGCTAGGAAACTCACCAGGCATCTCATTCGGCATCTCGGCCGCTTGAGTTGATAACTGGGGTTCCCTAGCCGGTTGCGCGGTACAGGCTGTGATGAATAATGCCGGAGCAAGCAGCGTTGCGAGCATTTTTGGGCCAGGTAAAGTCAAGTTCATGAAGCCTAGCTTAGAGCCCGCCCCGATACCTGCGAAAAAAACAGGGGATCTCACTAATATCCCTATCGGAGATGTGGCCACCTACGATTCTCAACCAGGTGCTGCCGCCTATCGACGTGCCATGACCGTGATCACCGCACTCTTGCTCGCCGTGGCCCTTGTCGGCGCGGCGAGACTTCATCGAGATGAGGCAGTTATCGCGGTGCTACTGTGCACGGCTTTTGGCTTTGCTTATGCACTATCCGTCACACGTGCTCATGACCGATTAAGGTGGAAACTGTTTTGGGTTAGCTTCCTTACACTCATCTGGGTAGTGATGCTGCCGGTCATTCCCGTCAGTGTATATCTGGTTTTTCCGCTTTTCTTCCTCTACCTACGGGTGCTGCCTGATTACCGGGGCATCATTGCCGTTATTGGGGCAACAGCGGTGGCAATTTTGAGTTATCGTGCCAATCTCACCTTCGGAGCTGTGATGGGCCCGGCGGTTTCAGCGCTAGTGGTCATAGGCATTCATTTGGCTTTTCAAGCTCTCTGGCGCGGTGCTCGGGAGCGTGAAGCTCTTATCGCTGAGCTCATGGCTACCCGTAATCAGTTGGCCGAAACGGAACGGGCGGCGGGTATCGCGGAGGAGCGTCAACGCATTGCGCACGAAATTCACGACACGTTGGCACAGGGACTTTCGAGTATTCAAATGCTCTTAAATGTGGCGGAGCGAGAGGTCAAGCGTTCGTCGATCAGCCAGCACGAGCAATTAAAGCCCTTAGAATATATGCGCTTGGCGCGGCAGACCGCTGCCGATAACCTCCAAGAGGCTAGGGCTATGATCGCTGCCCTTCAGCCGGCTGCACTGAGTAAAACATCTCTTGAAGGGGCACTTAACCGAGTGGCGGAAGCGTTTGTGGGACCAGAATTTTCTATCCATATTGATGGCGAGGAGCGGCAATTACCCATGAAGGTGGAGGCGGCACTCTTGCGGATCGCGCAGGGGGCAATGGGCAATGTGGCCAAGCATGCTCACGCCACGCGATGCGCGGTGACATTAAGCTATTCCGAGGAGGAAGTGCGCCTTGATATTGTCGATGATGGCAGCGGATTTGATCCCAATGAGCTGGCTGATAGGCCTGTGGGACTCGGTCATATTGGAGTCAATGCGATGCGCCAGCGCGCTAAGGAGCTCGGAGGTTCGGTGAGCGTGGAGTCGGCACCTGGCCGCGGAACGGCGGTCAGCGTGGGGATACCGGTGAGCTAGGCTAAGATTTTTAAATCTTCTATACTAAAGGTTACCTGTCTTCTTCTTCGAAAGGCTTCAATATGATTCGCGTTCTCCTTGCCGACGATCACGAAATAGTGCGCCTCGGTCTGCGAGCCGTCTTAGAAGGAGCCGACGATATCGAAGTGATCGGTGAGGTGGCCACAGCGGAGGCTGCCATTGCTGCCGCGCAGGCTGGCGGTATCGATGTGATTCTGATGGATTTACGCTTCGGAGCTGGTGTGGAAGGTACTCGGCTGGCAACGGGCGCCGATGCGGCCGCAGAAATCAAACGCACAATGAAGAACCCGCCACACGTATTGGTAGTAACTAATTATGATACCGACGCCGATATCTTAGGTGCCATTGAAGCGGGAGCCTTAGGCTACCTCTTAAAAGATGCCCCGCCTGAGGAATTAATCGCCGCCGTACGTTCCGCAGCAGAGGGGGATTCCACTCTTTCGCCAACGGTGGCCAATCGCCTGATGACACGAGTACGTACTCCTCGCACATCGCTGACTCCACGCGAACTGGAAGTGCTGAAATTAGTAGCTTCTGGATCCTCTAACCGCGATATTGGGCAAATCCTCTTGCTCTCGGAGGCCACGGTCAAGAGCCATCTTGTGCATATCTATGACAAATTAGGAGTGCGTTCTCGCACCTCTGCAGTAGCAGCTGCTCGTGAACAAGGCGTGCTATGAGGGGCGTATAATTCGCGCGATATCTGTCTGGGATATGGGTGCGAAGTCGGGGCAGGCTTCTACGCACACGCATATTTGGAGAGTTCCTTGAGCTGAGTAGCTTAGCTGCTCGGTGGCATGTGTATGGCCGTGGATAAGGGGTGTGCCTAGATCCTTTAGTCGCCACTGATTGAGCCGATCGGACTCTCGGCTATCAGCATCGTAGGGGAAGTGAGACAGCAGTACTGGCTGCTTCGCGATGCTCACGAGATTGCTGGTGTGAATGCTGTCGTAGACGTTGGTAAACCGTCGTTGTTCTCGGATTGAGTGCGGGCGCATAGGATGAGCGCTATCGTGATTGCCGAGCACACCGTGAAGATGGACGAGTGTTTGCTTTTTGTGCAGCATGGTATTGCGGAAGTGAGCTAGAGTTTCGAGGGCTCTATCTTCCGCAGACATGGGGCCACAGGAATGATCGCCCAAAATCCACATATTTATCTCGCGATTCGCGGGAAGTGCGGTAATCCATGCGGTGATCAGTTGCTCGTCGTGCAGGTGGGGGCTGGCAAAGCCTCGTAGCTCAGAGACGAGACTGTGACCGAAGTGGGGATCGGAGATAAAGAAGTTCTGCATATGGTGTGCTCACAGAAAAGAGCTTAAACTCCCCCGTGGGCTGCGAGATAATCGGAGATGATCTCCTGGGAGATCTTGCCCCGCTCAGCAACGTGCAGGCCGCGGGCCTGAGCCCACTCGCGAACCTTCTTGGCGTCGTATTTCGCTGTTGCGCCAGCGGGGGAACTATCTTTGCGTGCTTTAGGAATGAAGTCTGCAATACATTGCTCAAAGAGCTCGCGGTTCTTCTTAGACACGTCCATTACGTAGCTAGATCCGTCCACGCTGAAGCGAATGACATGCACTTCATTTTCGCTAAGAATCGAGCCATCGAAGTCGTCAGTTATTTGAGTAATCTCTCGGCGCGCCATGATTTCTCCTTCATAGAAAGCTGTCTAGAGCATTAGAATAAATATTTTTAATGACCACAATTACCAGTATGCCCTTGCCATTAAGAAGACAATGAACTACCCAATGAAGGTATTAACTGTAGGCCTTAAATATTTAACTATCACATGTTATATCTCTCTACGCCAACTCTAGCCGAACTTAATCATGCGGGTGGTATTCGAGAACCTACGGTTTCGATCATTGGCACATGCTCTATAATCTGGCGGCTATCAGCAGTAAAAGATTAACCCGCACATATATAAGAAATAGCGCTCACCATAGCCTCTTAAAATCCCTAAAATTTAACAGTTTATCAATACTCCCACTAAAGACCCTGCACGATGGTGGAGAAAACTAGGAAGTAGTATTGATAGTAAAATAAAATTCCCCTCAACCCGGCGGTATGTGACCGATAAGTTAAGGGGATTTGAAGCTCGACGTGGTGCTAAACGATATTCTTTAAAAGTTCTTTATTGACTTTGTCAATATCGTTTTCAATAGAGCGGTGGGCTCGTGAGCGCGGCTCGGGAGTCATCAACTCGGCATTATGAACTGCCGCATTGAGCTCATCCAAGCGCTCGTTAATATCGTGCTGCAAGCCTGCCGGGATCTTGAACTGCTCAGCAGCTTTACGAACTTGAGCAATCTTCGCACGTAGTTCAGCACCGTGCCCGGAGAATTCCGCGAGATCTTCGACTTTTACACCCAGTTGGCGAGCGCGATTCTCGGAACTCTTGTCCCGCAATGCTACGATCCCACGGTAGATAACCGGCAAAGCAAAGGGGGCAAGCGCCCGCAATGCGGTGGCGTAGCGGAGTACCTTCTTGGCATTGAAGCGTCCCTCTTTAAGCTGGTCGAGCTTGAGCTTCGCCATCTTCTCATGATGCTTATCGCGCTTTTTTAAGGTCTTCTGCTCCATTTTGAGCAGGTTCTTCTCCTCGCGCGCAAGACGCTTGTGGAGACGCTTCTTCATCTTCGCAGAGGTCTTGACCTCGGCGCGAGCGCGCGCCTTGGCTACCTTGAGTTCAGCCTTGCGCTGTGCACGTTTTTTGAACAGGGATCTGAATAAGCCCATCGGTAATCCTTTAAATCCTCAGTGATTCTTAAAAATTCTTGTCGATTCCACACTACCTTGCTTCCTGCCTTAGGCTAGTTTAATTGTGGAGATTGTAGCGAATAAGCCCCTCTGGCGCCCCCATGATCTAGTGGGTTGCCGCTATCGGCGACGCCAAAAAACCTCCCACCCCGATTGGGAAGCCACCGCGGCTGCGAAGGCGCGAGCACTGCGTCTGGACTATGCCAGAGCCGACGTACTCGCGCTACTGCCTACCCGCCCTCAGATTGCTGATAATAAATACTTCACCCGCATCGACCTCGTAGCCGATGAAGAGACCCGCTGGTTTTCAACCCTCGAGGCCCTCGCCTCTCAGGCTACCCTCATCACCGGTGCCTATCTCACCACCGTAGTGGCGGGCAGGGAATTTGGAGTGGAAGTCGATGCCCTCGTGCGCCATGGCGATGCCTATATGCCATTGATTGTGAGTAATCACCGCGTTGCTCGCAAGGCACATAATAAACTCGTCAAAACAATTGACACCCGCCGAATTGGGTTGGGTCTTCCCCATACACAAGCGTATAAATTAAAGCCGCATTCAACGGACTCCTACCAATTAGCGCTGGCTGCACGGGCTCTTGATGATCTCGGACTCGATATCGCCCGCGGTATCATCATCGGTCAGAACCGCACCTTAGGTTTTATTGTGAATACCGAGCTGTTCCAGCAAGGCCTCGACCACGCTCTCGCCCAACCGATACCACAATCGGCGCATCGCGTTAAGGAATGTGGCGGATGTCGTTTCTGGCGGCTATGCCATACAGAATTAACGCACCGAGACGATATCTCACTAGTGTTCTCTGGCGATAAAGGACGCCGCTTTAAAGAAGCAGGTATCACCACGGTCACCGGACTCATTAACGCCCAGCCAACAAGCGTGGATGGGCAAATCGCTCAGTGCTGGCAGCGCGGTGAAGCTCTGATGAAAAAAGTGCCTGTCACATCTGCACCGCGTTTCGACGTTGAGATAGACATCGACGTCGAAGCGTACCTCGATCAGGGAGCATATCTCTGGGGTGCGTTCGACGGTGATGAATACCGCCCCTTTGTCACGTGGGAAGACCTCGGAGGGGTAGCAGAGGCCAAAAATTTTGCTCATTTCTGGCAATGGTTACAAGGCAGGCGTGAGCACGCTCATTCGCAAGGCTTAAGTGTTGGGGTATTCTGCTATTCCCAACACGGTGAAAATCACTGGCTGCGCTCCAGTGCTGCACGCTTCTATCCCGCTTATCATAAGGAAATCCCCGGGCTCCCTAGCCCAGCGGAAGTTGAGGCTTTTATCGATTCCCACGAGTGGATCGACATCTTTGCCCTCATCCGAGCCCAATTTGAGGGAACCGCAGGGCTCGGACTCAAAGTGGTGGCACCAATAACTGGCTACCACTGGCAGGTACCAGATCTTGATGGGGAGGGTTCAGTCAACCTTTACCTTGAGGCTATAGGAGTCGCTGCCTTAGCGCCCGCTTCTGATACTGCTAAGGCCGCACTGCTGAGTTATAACGGCGACGATTGTCGAGCCACCGCCGCAGTGCGTGAATTCCTCCACCGCGGCGCGCCGGGTATTCCTGGGCTACGTTTAGGGGAACTTGAAAGTTAAGACCATTTAGGACTCAAGCGAGCAGGCCACCCCAGTCGAGTGATGGGGGCAATAGCCGGAAGGATTCTTCGCGAGGTATTGCTGGTGCTCGTCCTCGGCGAAGAAGAAAGTAGCCGCTGGAGTGCTCGTTAGCGGCTTGATTTCAGTAGTAACATCCCCATATCCAGCTGCTTTTAATCGCACAGCATAGGCTTCGACAATCTCGCGGGCCCGTGCTGCCTGTTCAGGGGTGCGCGTATAAATAGCAGAACGATACTGGGTTCCCACATCATTGCCCTGGCGGAATCCTTGCGTGGGGTCGTGGGCTTCCATCGCTTTCACAATGATGTCATCGAAACTAATAACAGCGGGATCGAAAACCACCTGGACCACCTCGGTGTGGTTCGTTCTCCCTGTGCATACCTCCCGGTAAGTGGGGTGAGTGCTCACACCGCCGGCGTAGCCTACCGCGGTTGATACCACGCCAGGGGTTTCCCAAAATAATTTTTCTGCACCCCAGAAGCACCCCAGTGCCACATAGACAACCTCTTGAGTATCCTGCCATGTGCCCGTAATTGGGGTATGCAGAACATAGTGTTGTTTGGGATTCGGTAGAACGGGGTGATTGCCACCCTTTAAGGCCGTCTCTTCTGCGACGAGGGACTGTGGCTTAGAGAAAAGAAAACCCATAGTGATAGGCTTAGAGAAAAGAAAACCCATAGTGATACTCCTTGTAACTTCATATTTGGCGAAAGCTTCGATGGAGGGTACCCGAGCTGTTGGCAGCGGCACCTGATTGAGGTTAATCCTAGCGGTAATTGAACAAGCGACGTGCAGGGGGCAGATAGGGGCACGGAGCTGAGGATAAGTCCACCCTTAGAAGTGCAGGTTATGCGGAGATAACTTATTAAGCTATTGCGCAAATTTAATTTTTGCCTATCATTGAGCATAAGAGTTGCGAAGCTCACACTGAAAAAACAATCCCCTATGAAAGGATCCCATTTCACATGGCACAGTACACCCTTCCCGAACTCGATTACGCCTACGACGCTCTCGAGCCTCATATCAGCGCCGAGATTATGGAATTGCACCACTCCAAGCATCATGCTGGTTATGTAGCAGGTGCCAATGCGGCGCTGGAGAAGATGGAGGCCGCTCGCGAGAATGGCACCATTGATTCTGTAGTAACCGGCCTGTCGAAGGATCTTGCCTTCCACCTCGGCGGCCACACTAACCACTGCCTCTTCTGGAAGAACCTGTCCCCCAATGGTGGTGGCACTCCTAGTGGTAAAGTTGCTGAGCTCATCGACCGCGACTTTGGTTCTTTCGATAAATTCAAGGCTCATTTTGCTGCTGTGGCTCTTGGCATCCAGGGCTCTGGCTGGGCTGTGCTTGCTTATGACCGCATCGGTGGCCGCCTGCTTGTGGAACAGATTGAGGATCACCAGAATAATTACCCGCACCAAGCTGCTCCTTTATTACTTCTTGATATGTGGGAGCACTCCTTCTATCTGCAGTACAAGAATGTAAAGGCCGACTACGTTAAGGCCGCATGGAATGTATATAACTGGGACGAAGTAAATGCTCGCTTGGAAGCTGCCCTATAGGAAGCCACTGAACTTAGGTGACCTAAGTAGCAAGCAGTAGGCAATTAAACCCCTGCTAGCTAACCCCATTGAACGAATAAGTGTGGGTTTGCTAGCAGGGGTTTTGTCTATCTATGGATAAGGATTAAAGATTCTTCTGAGGAACGCCCCTGATAGATTCTCTTCCCGCTTGAGAGTAGCCCTGGTGGCGGATCGCTAAAAGGTTGAACTGTGATGAGCCTCGTTGATCGCTGTCGCATCTTACTATGAGTTTCAATAGGTGCGGGAAGTACCATTCGCGGCAATCTAGGAGCGTCACCGAGTGAAGAGGATACGTATTCCATTCGTAGTTCGCCCGGTCGATATCGGGGCCGTTGCAGTTGAGAGATGACAACGTAATTCTGCCAAAGATACATAAAAACTAAACCCCCTTGTACAGCAAGGGGGTTTAATCGTCGGGATAACAAGATTTGAACTTGCGACCCCTTCGTCCCGAACGAAGTGCGCTACCAAGCTGCGCTATATCCCGGTGGCGTGTCGATAACTACCGAACAACCATCAACAGATGTTAGTCCTCTTATAGCGACATTTCAAGCGCCCTATTTTAGAAGATAGAAACGGTAACCTAGCTCGACTTTTCGGTAATTTTTAGCAGAGTAGCTGAGGGGCGACAGAAGAGACGTATAGGGGCAAATTTGCTAGTTCCTAGCCCCTTGGACACATACATCGCCATGTGTTTAAACTGGTGCAAACCTTTGGCCCGCGCTCGATCAATACCGCAATTAGTTACCAAGCTTATAGATCCAGGCAAGCAAATTTGTCCGCCGTGAGTGTGCCCAGAAAGGGAAAGCTGGTAACCGTCAGCAGCAAAACGGGCGAGTACCCGCGGCTCGGGACAATGCACTAAGGCAAGACTCATATCGGCCTGAGGATTAGGCGCTCCCGCGATGCTCTCATAGTCGTCTAAATCGTGGTGAGGGTCGTCGACCCCAGTGGCCGCTACTTTGAGGCCGCTAACCTTAAATTCGTGCCTTTGATGTGTGGCATCTCGCCAACCATGCTCTAAAAATACTGCGCGCATATCTTTCCACGGTAGTTCTACACGTGATACTTTTCGCTTCCTGTCAACCAGATAAAGAAAAGGATTGACTGGCTTGGGTCCAAAGTAATCATTGGATCCAAAGACGAAGAGTCCGGGAAAAGCGAACAGAGGTTGAATAGCGGCAAGCAGGCTCGGGATTGCATGGAGATCGGAGAGATTATCGCCAGTGTTGACCACTAGATCGGGCTTGAGTCGCGCCAGATCTGCAATCCACTCCTGCTTCTTCTTTTGCCCTGGCACCATATGAATATCCGAGATGTGCAAAATTCTAAAAGCTTCACGTGATCTAAGGGTGCCGGGCGAAAGGAGTGGTACCTCGACTTCTTCGAGTTCGAAGCGTTCACACTCTTTATAGCCCCACCAGAGTGCTGCGGTACCAGCTATAGCTCCCAGACTACCGATTTTCAGAAGCTGAGATGCCCAACGCGGGCATGAAGATGTGAAATCCTTGTTCATCCTTTAGACCTTACCTGCTTCAGCGCACAGGTAGCTCTATGAGGATGCGATCCGAGTAGAATGGAGACACTATGAGTGAACTGAAGCTAAAAATTCGAGACGATATCAAAGTTGCTATGAAGGCGCGAGAAAAAGAGCGCACCGGAGCTCTCAGAATGCTGCTCGCTGCCATACAGGTTGAAGAAACCTCTGGCACAAAGCACGAATTGAAAGACCAAGAAATTCTCAAGGTAATAGCACGTGAGATTAAAAAACGGAAGGAGTCTGCTGAAGTCTATGCTGCCAATGGGCGTCAAGAATTGGCCGATCAGGAGCTCCTTGAGGCCGCTGTCCTCAACGAGTACCTCCCGCAGCAGCTTTCTGATGATGAAATCCAAGCCCTAGTAGCCCAAACCATCGAAGAGCTACACGGCGAAGGACTTGAGATCAATATGAAGAGCATGGGTCAGATTATGAAGGTCGTTACCGAACGAGCCGCCGGCACTGCGGACGGCAAACGCTTATCCACCGCGGTCCGAGCTGCGTTGCAGTAACAAGGAGTGGGGCCGATAACGGCCCCACTTTTTATGGCGATTGCAGAAGATCGCGAATCTGGTTGGTTAATTCCTCCACGTCCGAACGAAATTGATCTTCTTCATTAAAGGCGGTTCTTGGTTGCGGTTGAGTCTGATTAACCGCTGGTGGTGGGGGAGGGGCAGAACCATCCGAAACGAAGAGAATGATAGTACTCCCTTTCTTGAGTGGGAGATCGGCACTGGCGCGGACGATCGTTCCCTTCTCGGCACCGTTGCCGGCCACGATCTGTTGTAATACGTTGAATTTCCTGGCCACCAGTTCTCTTTTAACATCGCCGTATTTGCGACCAATATATTCCTGACCGAAGGTGGCTGAGGTACCAGCATTGAACCGCGGATTATATTCCGGTAACCCTCCCTCGAAGGCATTGAGGCGAGAAGCTGCCGCAAACCAGGTGCGTGCAGGTTCAGAACCGCCAAAGAGATTGCCGTCGGGGCACTGACGCACTGGTACGGTGCACAATGGTGTAATCGTGGTGCCATCGTTGTAGATATAAGGAGCTGCAGCAAAGCGGTCGTTATATCCTAGAAAAGCCGCCGATTGATGGGACTCGGTCGTTCCTGTTTTGGCCGCAATAGGAGCATTCCAGCCTGCGCCCCGCGCAGCATCAGCTGCCGTGCCCTTCGTAGCATCAAGACTTAAGCCAGCGCTTAAGGCCTTGGCCACTTCGGGGGCAAGGGCTTCGTCACACGCGGGTTTATCAATAAATACCTCGCGCCCGAAGCGATCGAGTACACGATTAACCGGTGTGGGTTCACACCACACTCCTTCGGAGGCGAGCGTTGCTGCCACATTTGACAGTTCAAGAGGGTTTACTGCCACCGGCCCAAGCGTGAATGATCCTAGATTATGATCTTTCATATAATCAGCGATGGAGTTATCAGCATCGAAGGTCTGGGGCTGGGTATATGAACGGAGACCTAATTTTACGGCCATGTCCACTACCTCAGGCACGCCCACATCCTCGATAAGGCTCACAAAGGTGGTATTGGGCGACTGCGCTAAGGTATCGCGCAGGCTCATGGTGGGGGCATAGACGCCGGCATTTTCCACACAGTATTTGCCTGGTGGACAGTTCTTTGCTCCCCCTTCGCCCATGCCGGACACCTCTATACGTGGGGGAACGTCGAGCTGGGTATCGAGGCCATAGCCCTGTTCGAGAGCGACGGCGGCGGTGAAGAGCTTAAAGACCGACCCGGCGCCGCTACCTACTAAGGTGGCGGGCTGATTGAGAACAGTCTGACCAGCTTCGAGATCGAGACCATAATCGCGGGAGGAGGTCATCGCGAGGATGCGCCTTGACTCCTTGCCGGGCTCGACCAGATTAAGAACTTCGGAGACTCCAGGCTCACGCGGGTTGACGTGTTGAACAACGGCTTCGTGGGCAATATTTTGGGCCACTGGATCTAGGGTCGTTTCGATGGTATACGAGCCCTTGTGTAGATCATCGAGGCTAAGCCCCTTATCGCTCAGGTAGTTGAGAACTTCATCGCAGAAGAAACCGCGATCTCCAGTAGTGATGCAGCCATTAGGCAGGCCGCGGGGAAACTCTAAAATTCCCAGGGGTTCAGCTTTAAAGGCATCAGCTTCTGCAGTAGAAATTGTGCCCACATCGACCATTGCGTCGAGAACGGTATTACGGCGGGCGATCGTGGCCTCAGCATTGGTATAGGGGTTAAGGTAGCTTGTGGACTGCACCATACCGGCGAGCATGGCCGATTGTGGGATGGTGAGCTCTGCGGCAGGGATTCCGAAATAGGTTTGAGCCGCAGCCTCGATTCCAAAGGCCTCGTTACCGAAGGGGATAACGTTGAGGTAACGGGAGAGAATCTCGTCTTTATTCAAAACTTTTTCGATTCCAGAAGCCATGCGCATCTCGCGCAATTTTCTGGGGATCGAAGTCTCGACAGCAGCAGCTTTTTCGTCACTAGTAGAGGCGCGAACATAGAGCAGATAGTTTTTTACATACTGCTGGTCAATAGTTGAGGCTCCCTGTTCCACCCCACCAGCGAGGAGATTTCGCACCACCGCGCGGAAATTTCCCTGGATATCGACGCCATTATGTTCGTAGAAGCGGCGATCTTCGATGGCCACGATCGCGTCCTTCATGGACTGGGCAATACGGTCAGGTGGAACTTCGAAGCGACGCTGGGCATAAAACCATGCAAAGGGGTGACCATCTTTGTCGAGCATTGTGGTCACCCCTGGGGTCTCAGTTGAGTTGAGATCCTGAATATTCGACTGCATGACGTCGTTGGTGCGCTGGATGGCGAGGGCGCTCATAGCAGCGAGAGGGGAGAGCGCAACGGCTCCCACCACACCAGCTGCGAGCGTGGCGCCAATGAATTGGTTCACAGATTTCCAGAGGGACACATCCCCTACATTACCGAGGACGGTGTGAAAGTGGGAATAATCAGACCCCCTTAATGTGTGACTCGTTCGACATTCACTAGGGTGTGTGAATAGACTTACACATGACCAACGGATCAGTATAGACCGAAATGCCGGTCAATTTGACCAGTTTCTCAATAAGTTTCCCTCAGGAGGACAACCAAGATGACAACATCTCTGGCGAACCCACAGAACAATGCGCTCCTGGACCCCAGTGGACTCGGTTCTATCGACCGTGGCGATTGGGTAATGCACGCAAATTGCCGGAATGAAGATCCTGACGCCCTCTTTGTCCGTGGAGCAGCACAACGCCGTGCTGCGGCGATCTGTAGGCAGTGTCCAGTGCTCCTCCAATGCCGTGTGGATGCCCTCGATAACCGCGTGGAATTCGGGGTATGGGGAGGCTTGACTGAACGGCAGCGCCGCGCACTTTTGCGCAAGAACCCCGACATCACCTCATGGGCTGATTATATTGCCAATGGCGGCGAACTCCACGGTATTTAAAATCACCAAGTTTCAAAAGGGCGCACTCATTGCAGTGAGCCCTTCAGTTTTTCTCAGATCTACGCGAGCTATCTAGTCTCAGCTAGATTAAGGTGGAAGCTATGAAGAAATGGGAATACGCAACCGTACCGCTATTAGTACACGCCACCAAGCAAATCCTCGACAGCTGGGGTGAAGACGGCTGGGAGCTGGTCACCGTCGTGCCAGGGATGAATCCAGAAAATGTAGTCGCCTATCTGAAGCGCGAGGTCGTTTAGCCGATGCGGGTCAGTGAAAAACTCGCGGAGCTCGGATTAAGCCTACCAGCGGTAGTTCCCCCGCTAGCCTCCTATGTGCCGGCGGTTCAGGTAGGTAATCAGGTGTGGACCGCCGGACAACTTCCAATGGTCGATGGGGTCTTACCAAGAACTGGAAAGGTCGGAGCTGACCTTAGCGTTGACGAAGCCTATGAATTAGCGCGGACTAGTGCTTTAAATGCTCTCTCAGCCGCCGACGCTCTAGTTGGAATCGACCGTATTCGCCGCGTCTTTAAAGTGGTGGGATTTGTTTCCTCCGCGCCGGGATTTGCCGATCAGGCGTTGGTCATTAACGGTGCCTCGCATATGATCGGCGATATTTTTGGTGATCAAGGTATCCACGCACGCTCCGCCGTCGGGGTATCAGACCTACCACTTAATTCGCCAGTGGAAGTAGAGCTCTATCTCGAGCTCGACTAGCAGACAAATTGGCTATATTTCTCCTTACCATCCCCAGCGATCGGCTAAGCTAAGAAACCATGAAGCATCCTGCTTATAGCCAATTGCGGCCCGTTACCCCGTCTGCAGCCGTCGTGCTGTGTATGAATCCCGGTTATGCCTCTTTAGAGGGAACCAATTCGTGGGTTATCCGCGCTGAAGATGATCCGGTAAGTATTGTGATCGATCCTGGCCCTGAGGATGAGGGTCACCTTAATGTTCTTAATACCAAGGCGCATAAAGTGGGTCTCATTTTACTTACGCACCGTCACCACGATCACGCCGATGGGGCGCATCGTTTTCGGCAGCTCACTGGTGCTCCGGTAAGAGCCTTTGAAAAGGCTTATTGTCATCACGGCGAGGCGCTTGTAGATGGTGAGATCATCACTTTAGATGGATTGAGCCCACATATTGAAGTGGTGCATACCCCAGGTCATACCGGTGATTCCGTGAGCTTCTTTATTTGGTCAGGTACCCCGCATGAGTCCACCTTAGAAGGTGTCATTACCGGCGACACTATCGCGGGCCGCCACACCACGATGATCTCTGAAACTGACGGAGATCTCGGTGATTATTTTAAGACCCTACACTTATTAGAAGATCGTGGGAAGGGTGTCCATCTCCTCCCCGGTCATGGGCCTGATGGAGAGGATCTTTCCAAATATGCCGCTTGGTATCTTAGCCGCCGGGAACAGCGACTTGATCAGATCCGCGAAGCTTTAGATAAAAACGGTCACGATATCGGCCTAAAACAGCTCGTCGATGAAATCTATGACAAAGTCGATCCTGTTTTACGTGGGGCGGCAGAGCAAACGACGCGGGTAGCACTGCGATATCTTGAGCGCACCGGGGAGTATCATCCGAATATCTAGAAAAATCCCAACCTCACAAGAGGTTGGGATTTTTCTACCGAGAACGTTTAGCTAAATGCTCAGTATCGACAATCAGCACCGACTTGCCCTCGAGACGAATCCACCCGCGGTGGGCGAAGGTGGCGAGCGCCTTATTGACTGTTTCGCGGGAGGCTCCCACAAGCTGGGCAATCTCTTCTTGGGTGAGATCATGGTTAACGCGCAGTGCGCCACCTTCTTGGGTGCCAAAGCGATTAGCCAACTGCAATAAAGTCTTGGCCACACGCCCCGGTACGTCAGTGAAGATGAGATCCGCAAGGGCCGAGTTGGTGCGACGCAAGCGGCGGGCAAGAACGCGCAGGAGCTGCTCCGAGATTTCGGGGTGGTCTGCGATCCACTGGCGAAGTACCTCGGAATTCATCGTTGCCGCGTGGACCTCGGTCACGCATACTGCTGAGGAGGTACGAGGGCCGGGATCGAAGATAGAAAGCTCTCCGAACATATCGGATGGTCCCATAATCGTAAGAAGATTCTCGCGACCATCTGGGGCGTGCCGAGCTAGCTTCACCTTGCCGGCAGTGATGATATAGAGCCGGTCTCCAGGCTCGCCTTCCTCAAAGATGGTAGTACCGCGGGGGAACCGGACGGATTCAAGGTCCCCAATCAAGTTGGCCACCGCCACTGGGTCTACTCCTTGGAAAATTCCGGCTCGGGACAGGATGTCTTGAACGCCTTCCACCTGAAACGTACTCCTCTTTAGTTCGTGTGAGTCTGGACAATCTTAGGTGCGTTGCTGGGAAACTCCGCAGGGAGATTGCTGACAAATGAAGCTGGCCTAATCGTTGAATTCTATGGGTATCATTAGTTATCCTACTATGGAATACGTCACTATCACACCTCGGAAACGGGAAACTTAACTCGCCCTGTGTTGTGGGGGTAGTTAGCGGGGGGCAGCGGTCATTTCTTATATCGTTTTCCCTTTTGCGAGCTAAAAGCACATTTTCTAGTAGTCCATAGAAAATACTCGCGGCCTGGAACTCACGAAGTGCCACAAGGAGCTGCGCGCCAATCGCTCTTGGGTGCCCCCGATGACTCCTGAATAGAAGATAAGAAAGCCTTAAAATAGGTTTGGGTGGTGGTCCTCGACTTTATAGGGAACGCTCTCAATTAGGCTAGAGCATATGAAAACTACCCCGCTGGCGAAAAAACGGCGCGCTCGAGCGCTTCATAGGGAACTCGCGCGCGGCTACCCCGATGCTTACTGTGAATTAGATTTCGACACCCCGCTCGAATTACTCATAGCTACTGTCTTGTCCGCTCAGTGCACGGATAAACGGGTTAACGCAGTAACCCCTGCGCTCTTTCGGCGCTACCCTCATGCTATCGATTATGCTCAAGCGGCCGAGGTGGAACTCCAAGAGATCATAAGACCCACTGGTTTTTACACGGTCAAAGCGCGCCATCTTAAAGAAATAGGCCAGGTGCTCGTCTCTGAGTTTGAGGGCGAAGTACCCCGGGATTTAGCCGATCTAGTGACGCTTCCCGGCGTAGGGCGTAAGACAGCCCATGTCGTACGTGGCAATGCTTTCGGTCTCCCAGGCTTAACCGTAGACACCCACTTCGGACGTCTAGTGCGCCGGTTTAAGCTCACGGCCGAGACCCGCCCCGAGAAAGTCGAGGCAGAAATAGCCGGCTATATACCGGAGCCGGAATGGACGCTTTTTAGCCACCGCATCATCTTCCACGGTCGCAGAATCTGCCATAGCCGTAGGCCAGCATGTGGCGCCTGTTATCTTATAAAACTTTGTCCCAGCTCTGGTGAGGGGGAGATGAACCCCGCTGTAGCCGAAGACTTGGTTAAAGCCATCCCCAGTGAAAAAGAGCATCTTCTAGCCCTACGCGCAGAAATGGAGGTGTAAAGGTGCGTAGTGCTCTGGCGTTTTCGGCCCTCATCTTTACTGTGGCCTTGGGCTACCTTGGCTGGCAGCTGACTAGTGCACCCCCTGATACCCCAGCTCATAGGCCGCAGGCCAGTAAACCCATATGCCCGCCAGCACAGGTAGGTGGCATTGAACTCCCCTGCCTTCATGGACAGGTGGGCCAGGAAAACTCCGACCAGATCACCGTGGTCAATATCTGGGCCTTCTGGTGTGCCCCATGCCGCAAGGAATTACCTTATTTCGACACTCTCGCTCACCAACACCCGCAGTGGCGTGTGATGAGTGTCCACGCAGATCCCAACTCAGCAGCGGGAGCGAAATTTATCGACGAATTGGGTCTAGAGCTTCCCACGCTCAGCGATACCCAGGGCGTATTTGCCGCTGAATTAGGCCTTCCCAAGGTAGTTCCGATTACGCTGGTATTTTCAGGGACTCAGCGCATAGCGATATTTCCGCAGGTCTTTGATTCTCAGCAAGATCTTGACTCGGCTATCTCTGCCGTCGTCAAAGAGGTTGAGAGAGAAAAAGTTGCTTAACATCGTATGAATAATCGTATGAATAGGGGAATGGTGGACGAATATCAGGCGCCCAAATTCGAATCTTGGCCTGGCCCTAGATGGTTGGCACCGGTGACTAAAGCTGCCCGCAGCGGGCAGCTGCGCCAACAGTTTCACGAAGATGTGGCCCAACGTGCCCCGATAGACGATAGCAAGGCCGCCTCCGTGCTCATGCTGGTGACAGGAGCAGAGACTGGCTCCCGGCTCCCTGATGACGCGGCAGTTTTATTAACTCATCGTTCCCCCACCATGCGCCAGCACTCGGGGCAGATCGCATTTCCGGGTGGACGCATCGATCCGGAGGATTCCCATGCTCTGGCCGCTGCATTAAGAGAGGCTCGTGAGGAGGTGGGGCTTGACGCTGCAGCGGTCACACCCTTGGCTGATATCGGCCGCACCTTTATTGGGGCAACGGGTGCCCCCGTTCATACTATTCTTGCCTACGCCCCCACGCCTCCAGACGTCACAGTGGCAAGCCCCGTCGAAGTCGATGAGCTTTTTATGGTGCCCTTCAAGGAACTGATTGATCCCTGCAACCGCCTCCACTTAGCCGGTGAAAAGTGGCGAGGGCCGGCATTTCGCATCCGTGACTATATAATATGGGGGTTCACAGCCCAGATCCTGCACCTCGTTATCCATCGTGCAGGGTGGGAGCGGCCGTGGGATCACTCCCATACCTTGGATCTCAAGGCCGCCCTGCGGGCCTCAAGAAACAGCGAAATATCTCAGCAGTATAAGGAAGCATGAACTACTTAGCTGACCCCGCACCGGGTTTCTATGCCGACGCCACGATCGTAGTGGTGCTCATCATTGCTCTCTACACTGGCTGGCGTCAAGGAGCATTCGCCTCCATCCTCTCGACCGTCGGGGTTGTCGCTGGCCTCATCTGCGGAGTAGCACTGGCCCCCTTTGCCATGCAATTAACCGACCATGTGGCTTTGCGCTTTCTCCTCGCCCTAGCAACAATGGCCATGCTGGTAGGTATTGGTAATCTCACCGGTGGGGTACTGGGAACACGATTGCGATCCCATATGCGCTGGCGCAGCTCTTTAAGGCTCGATTCAGGGATCGGCGCCATCTTTCAAGCCTTCACTGTCTTAATCGTTACCTGGTTGGTCGCCATTCCTCTGGTGACGGCATTGCCCGGCAATATAGCCCACCAGGTACGTAACTCCAAGATTTTGAGCGCGGTGGACCACCGGGCCCCGCAGCAATTGGCCATGCTGCCTTCTAAAGTGTCCGCCATGCTCTCGGAATCGGGCCTGCCACCTTTAGTATCGCCCTTTCTCAATCCCGATAACGTCACGGTGGAGGCCCCAGCTCTTCTGGTGGAAGATACTGCTCTTGTGGAGGCCCTGCGCCCCAGCGTGGTCCATCTTTCTTCCACCGCCGATTCCTGCGCTCGACGGCTCATGGGCTCGGGTTTCGTAGTCGATAGTAATCACGTGATCACGAATGCCCATGTTGTTGCAGGTGCTAATAGCGTCAATCTCGATACGCTTGTGGGTACGTACCCAGCCACGGTGGTCTACTATAACCCCCAACTCGATATCGCGGTTCTAGAATCCCCAGATATGAATATTGAGCCGTTGAAATGGGCTGAAGAGAGCGCTTTAAGTGGCGACGATGCCATCTCCATGGGCTTTCCTGAGTCCGGCCCCTTCGAGGCAGCGCCTGCGCGCGTAAATAATCGCTTAACTATAACGGGATTCGATATCTATGCTGACCAGCGCGTGGAACGCGAAGCCTATACGGTGCGAGGATCCATTCGCCAAGGTTATTCCGGAGGGCCGATGATTAATACGCGCGGCGAGGTTATCGGGGTGATCTTTGGCGCTAGCTCAGACGAATCCGATATTGGCTACGTTCTCAGTGCTCGGGAAGTGCGCGAGGCTGTTGGCGATCTCAGCGTACTTAGTACCCCAGTAGGTACAGGAGAATGCGTTTTACGTTAGCTCAGTCCGCGAATAAATCTCACTACGGTATTTACAAAATCATCAGGGTTTTCTATATGTGGGCGGTACTTGGTGTGGGGGATCCGAACCGTGCGGATAGCACCGAGGGTGCGCTCTCGGGCCGCTCTTTCTAGTACCCGCTGCTGGCGTGAGGGTTTTTCCCCCGGCAGGAAGAGAACAGGGCATGTAATAGTGCGGTCCGCCCACGCGAGCGGAGTAGATACTACTGATAAACGTGACGACCTCACCACGGCCGGCAAGGTATTACTGATGGCGAGCGCGGTCGAGCGGCGCGTCAGATTGCGCATAAAACCAGGAGAAGAGTGAAATTCCTTCACGGTTGTGCGCTTCAGATCATGGGCTGTGATTCGAGGCAGCAAGAAAGACAATCTCTTAAGCACTCCTGAGGGAAGGGCGAGAAAGACTTTAAAGGCGATGAGGTTTAAAAAAAGCCAGGGGTAGCGGATAACGGAGCGCCGCATATCGGTGGGATGGATAAAACCGCAGCTGCTAATCGATTCGACCCTTTTGGGCTCATAGGTGGCAAGTGCCCAAGCTAGGGTGGCGCCGATACCCACTCCCACCAGATGGGCGGAGTTATGGCCTAAGGTTTGGATGGCACCATTAAGATCCCCGCACAGGGTTCTCAGGTCATGGCCGTGAGGCGGCTTATCTGACATTCCGTAGCCGCGCAGGTCGAGAGCGGCAACATGAAATCCCGCTTCATGAAGGAGGGGTATCACCTCAGCGAAGTCGATCCAGCAGCTAAAAGAATCATGGATCAAGATAATTAGAGGTGAGCTAGCCTCTCCAGCGCAGGCCGCATGGAGCCGCGTCCCACGCGTATAAAGATCGTGATGGGTAAACGGGCCGTGAAGAGCCACCGTGCTGGGACTTGCTGCGCGCATCCTTGAAGAAAGTCTTTCTATGAGTAAAAAATTTATCAGCCCTCCTAACTCTATTAGGAGGGCTGAAAAGATCCGTGCGAAGGGCTAACTATAAAGTCCGGAATGCCGACGCTCAACGGCCGGTGACTGCTTCTTCGGAACTATATTCTTGAGCTCGCCCACGCTCTCGATAGTTTTCTTGGGCTTTTTGAGACTCTTGACCTTCTTCCAACCGATAAGGGCCAAGATAGCGGCCACGATAATCATGCCGAGGAAGACAATGAGGAAAGATGCCCAGCGGTCGAGCCAGATATTTAGCAGCTCCGCGAGGAAGAAGAAAAAGAAGAAGGAGCTATACAGAGCGATAACTCCGGCCACGCCGAAAAGGCCACCTCCGAAGGCAATTTTTTTGGCCTCGTGAGTAATCTCCGTCTTGGCTAGCTCAATCTCGGAGCGCACTAATGACGAAACTTGTTCGGTGGCATTACTGACCAAGTTGCCGAAGGATCCTTCGATATCGCTATCAGCTGCCGCCAGGGGAATGGAGCTTACCTGTGGCTCGAAGGTTTCAGGGCCTTCAGTAAATAGCCCGTTTTCTTTCTTCACGTGTGCCTATCCTCTTTCTTCTCTTTCACATTTATTTAAGACAGCGCTGGAATGACAGGCATTCCGGTGCAGACCAAACTGGGATGAAGCAATACGCTGACCTTTCCCATAATCCTAACAGTTTGACTACCTGTGTGAAAGAAACCCCCCGAATAAGCGGGACTTTTCTGAGTAGAGTCAGATTTTTTTCAAGCTCGGTCAACCCCCGACTACACTGATAACCCTCATGGACGCCGTCGCAGATTTTCCCACCTACACTCAAGCCCTAGAAGCACTACGGCGGGTGTACCGCAGGCCGGTTAATCTTCGCCAAAATAACGTCACCACCAGCGAATCCGCAGTTCGAGGCGCTAAGCTCATGTATCAGCTTCGCTCCGACGCGTGCACTATAGAGGAAGCATTGAGTGCTTTTAGCATGCTGGGGCCAAAGCAACGCGAACAAACGGCAGCCCTCTTCAAGAGGGCTCCGGCTCAGGTTCTCGCGCGGCTTGATACGCTTGTGGGCGGCAGTGGTCGCCCCGTCGGAGCGCCAGGTCCAGCCCTTTCCCATCTGCGCGCGCTGCGCGATCCTCACGCACATATGGGACTGGTACCGGCTCACACTTTTCTTGCGATCGCAGCCCCGCAGCTTTTCGGAGCACGCAGCGATCTCATAGCGGCGATCGCCGCGCGTCTCGCGGCCATGGTGACTGGCTTCGATCCCATTGGACTAGGGGTACCTGAGGTGTATTTTTCCCGGCATAAGCGGGAGTATCACGATCTGATATCAGCGCATAGTTCACAGTGGCCAGAATTTTATTTTCAGGCGTGCCTGGCCGGGGCCGCTGAGGCAGAAGGTATCGCTCGGATGGTAGCCGAGGGCTAATTGTGTCTGCCTAACCACCAGCGCACGCCTATAGTAGCCGCCGCAAGCCCGGCAATCACTCCGGTCCCTACCGTAAGCTCCTTAAAGGAAGGGCGAGGGATTAAAGGGATGGGGTGATGGAAATACTGGATTGTCCACCCTCGATCACGTGCCGTGGCTAGTAAAGCCCTATCAGGGTTGACAGCTACAGGATGAGCCACTTTTTCCAACATGGGTACATCGGTGAAGGAATCTGAATATGCGAAGGACTGAGAAAGATCCAGCCTGAATTGCTCAGCACATCTGTGAAGAGCGTCGGCTTTGGCTTCGCCTTGACAGAAAAAGAGAATCTCACCGGTAAAACACCCGTTCTCTTGAGCTAATTGAGTGGCAATAATATCGTCGATTCCCAGTTCGTGGGCAATTGGTCGCACCAGGATATCCGCACTTGCCGAAATGATGACAACACGGTGACCCTGATTGCGGTGCCATCGAATGAGCTCCCGTGCCTCGGCATAGATCGTGGGGCACAAGACCGTATGAAAAGACTCCTCAACAATGCGCTCGACCTCGCCCACCTCCCAGCCGCTAATCATGGAGGCTAGCTGGTTGCGAGTGCGGTGTAGTTGGTCGCGGGAGAGACCATCCCATAAATAAAGTACTTTTTGGAGAGAAAGGCGCGCCGCCTTCGGCACCGAAATTAAACCTGAGGAGAGAAATTCCTTACCATAAGCGTGGGCCGAAGAGGTGGCGATGATGGTTTTATCGAGATCGAAGAAAGCCCCTATGGTGGTGTGCATCGCATCCTGCTCCAAGGCATTGGGGATTGCCGCACTGGGGGACGAATCGGGAACTCTCATGATTTCTTAACTGTAGCTTGGACGCCAATCTCACCCCTCAATTCTACCTGCCAAAGGGCGCAATAAGCTGGGCACTTAAGTATTGGCAGGACTGGGATTATATGTCATAATAGCAATAGCCAGGCCCCGATATACAGTGCGGCCGGCACACCCCGGCCAGCGAACCCCCCTTTAATGGCCGGGTAGGCAGCTCGCGCTCATTACCCCCCCCCCTTGCGCGAGCTGCCGCTTTATACTCTACGGACAGCTGATTATCCGTTATCCACAGATTTACTTCGCCTGACGTCGTACCCGTTGAGCCCGCTGCATAACACGCCCACACTGAGGATATGAACTCCACGTCCATCCTCGTAGCCGTCGCGGATCCCGTCGTGCATCCTGAAGCTATCGCCGTCGCAGCTGCAACCGGATTAAAAACTATCGATACCACCGACCCGCGTTCGATTATACGCTGGGCTAAAAAGGCGCACTGCATCCTTGTCGATCCCACCATCGCCGCGCACGTGATTCAGGTAGCTCCCACCGTTCCGATTTACCTAGTCTGTGCCGATATTGCGCATATAGACTGGAAGTTCGTCGCCCGCACCCCCATCCGTGATGCCTATGTTTTGCCAGCGCAAGCCCAAGAACTTCTCACCTATCTCGGGCATATTCGCAGTGCAGAATCACGCTCCAAATTTCACCCCATCTGGGCCGTTACGGGGGCCGCTGGGGGTGTGGGCACCAGTAGTGTGGCTGCAGCTCTCGCGCTTGCCCTCCACGATCATGATCCTGCGCTACTTGTCGACGCCGACCCCTTCTCGGCTGGACTCGATCTCGTTCTAGGGCTCGAAGATACTGCCGGGATTCGATGGCCCGATATCAACCTCGACGATGGCAGCACTCCAGCTCCTACTCTCTACCAAGCATTACCTCATACAGAATCAGGCCTGGGAGTGATCAGCACTCAACGTGGAGTCGGGCGGTCACAACAGAAAGAAAATCAGCTTAATAATGTCCTTGACATTGTCCGTAGCAATTATTCCATTGTCATAGATACCCCATGGTCTGCCCCCTATTTTGACGCAGTACTTGAGCGCAGTGACCACTGCGTTGTAGTCATGACTCCACAGGTACGCGTGCTCGCTGCTGCCTGTGAATTGCTCAAAGAGTTAAGAAATTTTCCGGTGCGGGCGCACCCTGTGATCAATCACCGCGGGTGGTCAGCTCTGACGCGAAAAGAAATGGAGCGTCTGATTCAACCGGCATTTAGTGCAGAGGTACCCATGGACCCTGGCATGAATAAACGCCAGGAAACCTCCGGTTTCGCTGGAACATTTCAGAAATTGCCGCGGGGGATCCGACGTGCAGCCATGCGGATAGCCCAGGGGGACGACCTATGAATTCCAACGTCGCCGCTGATCTCATCCCCACTATCCAACGCCAGATAGCCCAGCACCCTCAAGGATTGACTCCCCAGGAGATCGCTACTCTCATCCGAGCAGAGTCCTCGGGGGTTGTGAGTGATGTGGATGTTCTCACCATTATGCGCCAACTGCGTTACGATACCGTGGGACTGGGGGTGCTCGAACCTCTCCTCGCACTGAGGGGGATCACCGATATCGTGGTTAATGATCTCGATCAGGTGTGGTTCGATCGCGGGGCTGGATTTGAAAAAGCCACGGTGAGTTTTTCAACCCACGACGATATACGTCGGCTTGCCACCCGCCTTCTCCATGTCGCCGGTCGCCGCCTTGACGGAGCCCAAAGTTATGGGGACGGAAAAATCGCCCGAGAGGATGGAACTCATGTGCGTATCCACGCCATTTTGTCCCCACCCGCGGAAACAAGTCCACTCATCTCCATCCGGGTTTTAAACAGTGCCACCGCAAATCTCAGACACCTAGAAGAAAGCGGCAGTTTCCCACCTCAAATGCGCCGCGTCTTCGACGCCCTAATCGTGGCCCGACGGTCCTTCCTTGTCGTTGGTGGCACGGGCAGTGGCAAAACTACTCTCCTGGGTGCCCTTTTAGAGCAGGTTCCTCAGGCTGAACGCATCATCTGCATCGAGGATACTGCAGAGCTAAAACCCCGCCACCCTCATACCGTTCATCTCATCACCCGTGCGAAGAATACCGAGGGCAGGGGTGAAATTGGTATGTGCACTCTCTTGCAACAAGCTCTAAGAATGCGCCCCGATCGTATAGTGATCGGGGAAATTAGGGGCAAGGAAGTAATCGACTTGCTCAGCGCTCTAAATACCGGGCACGAGGGATCAGCCGGCACCCTACATGCCAATACCAGCCAGGAAGTGCCGGCTCGCCTGGAGGCGTTAGCTGCAATGGGTGGCCTTGACACCAGCGCATTGCACTCCCAGCTCGCCGCCGCCCAACCAGTTATCTTGTGTACTGCGCGCCAAGGCCGTCTTCGTATCCTCTCGCAGATTGCTCAGATTCATTCCCATCCGCCGCAGGTAGATATTTTATGGGACCACAGGAGAGCCATGATTCCCGAAGAGCTTATGAGTGTAGCGGGGTGGCAACCGCGATGACTACCACTGTGAGCTCTCTAGGGCTAATACTCATTGCCTTTTCTCTTCCCCTCATGCGACCTATCGAGCGCATCGCCTCGTCTCAGGGCTCCTACACTTCTTTTTTGATACACCCAAAATGCTTCGCTGTTGTCGGGGGAGTGGGCGCGGCTATGAGCATCGCGCGAGGATATTTTCTAGTCATGGCGGCTCTAGTCATCATAAGCCTCAGCCTCGGATGGGTAATCCACGATTATCGCCTAAGATTTCTGCGCAAACAGACAGAACAATCCACTATCCACGTCCTGGGCACTATCGCCGCGGAATTATCCGCAGGCGCTACTCCAGCGGCAGCACTGGCAGCGGGTGCCGCGGAGCCTAGCGACGAGCAGCTCCGTACGACCTTGGAACTAGCAGCATCCAGAGCTGCCATGGATATTAATCAGGGGATCAAAGAGTTAGCCGACTCGCAGAATCCAGCTCTGATCACTCTCGCCACCGCGTGGACCTTATCGCTGCACCACGGTATCGCACTGACCGAGATAACCGCGCGTATCCGAAAGATGCTCGAGGATAGGCACCAATCCGCAGAGCGAGCCCACGCCGCAATGCAAGGACCCGTACTTTCTGGGTGGATGCTCGCTTTCCTGCCCGTCATTGGAGTGGCCATGGGTGGTGCCATGGGCATTAATACTCTCGCCTTTTACGTGAGCAATAGCTTAGGACAGCTCGTCTTTTTCCTTGGCATTACTGCACAAGCTCTGGGAATTTTCTTCACTCATCGCATTATGACAGGAGGTGCAGAATGAGTTGGATCCTTTTGGCATTAGTCCTGGCACTTATTGGACTTGCCATCCACCCCTACCCTGTGTCCATAACGCGCCTTGGTAGTAATGGTATGAGTGGCGTCAACCCTAGAGATGGGCCTAAATATTTCCGCCGTGGAAATCGTCGCACGCATATGCACGCGCGTGCACAGGCTCAAGATGTGGAATTATTTGCAGCACTAATTCGTACCGGCTTGAGTCACAGTTCCGCTGCCAGGGCCTTAGGTGCTAGCGGTGGATCTTTGCAATGGCTGCGTGCGGCAGATCTTCTCGATCTGGGTGTCGCCCCCGAGCGGGCGTGGGCTGAACTCGACGACATCGGTTCCGCATTGAAAAATTCAGCGCATTCGGGTGCCAGCCTAGCTCCTGAGCTAGAGTGCCTCAGCGCCAGACTCACAGCCGAGATAGACAATCGCGCAGAGGCGCGGGCTCAGCGAGCTGGAGTGGCCATTGCCGTGCCCTTGTCCCTATGTTTCCTCCCAGCCTTTATACTGCTAGGCCTCGTGCCCCTAGTACTGAGTCTGGGACAAACCATCCTCCCCTTCTAAACACAAGAAAAGGACCAATCCTTATGTCTTCCAACTTCTTTCTCCAGCTATCCGATGACGAAGGTATGACTACGATCGAATATGCCATGGGCGCTCTCGCCGCGGCTGCCTTAGCTGGCGCTCTCTATATGGTGGCGAGTTCTGGCGCCGTTGCTGAGGGTATCGAGTCCATTATCGGCAATGCGCTCAATCAAGTCCCCGCTTAGACGCGTCCTCGGCGCCGAAGACGGATCCACCACGATTGAAACGGCGATAGGGATAGCTAGCCTCATGACGGTACTGGGTGTGGCAGTGGGGGCAATCCTATCGGCAGCTAGCTATCTCAGCGCTATTGATATCGCTGGCGCTGCCGCTCGTAGCTATGTGATCGGGGTGGACTATCAACCAGCTCGAGGGCACGTGCATATCACTACCTCCGGCACACTGGCTACGGCCACCGCTGAAGTGCCTAGTCTCTTCGGTACGATGCGGGCTCAGGCTATTTTCGCCCTTGAAGGAAGTAGCTATGAATGATGAAGAAGGCTCCACCACCATCGTGAGTGCCGGAATGATCGTAATGATCGTTGTCATCGTGGGGATCTTAGCCCACGTATTCACCATCATGGTTGAGGCTCATCAGGCACGCAATGCTGCCGACCTCGCGGCGGTCGCAGGGGCCTATGAGCTTGCCACCGGGCACCCTGGGTGCCCCCGCGCGGTGGAGATCGTCCAGCTTCACGAGGCCGAGCCACGTGGATGTCGGGAGATCGATGGTGATATTTATATTCAAGTCCGAATGGGTACTCAGTTAGCCCGCGCTCGCGCCGGGCGGGTGTGAATGAGCCACTTGGCTTAAAAATTCCAAAAGGATCATGGCCCCCTCCTTATCGAGAGGGTCATTACCATTGCCACACTTGGGCGACTGGACACAGGACGGACAGCCCTGATCACAGGCGCAGTCTCGCACAGTCTCGTAGGTGGCGTGAATCCACTGGGCGAAGTGCTCATAGCCTTGGTCGGCAAAACCGGCCCCGCCGGGAGCTCCATCATAGACGAAGACCGTGGGCAACTCGGTATCTGGGTGCAGTGCTATAGACACACCACCAATATCAGAGCGATCGCAGGTGGCAATAAGCGGGAGCATCCCGATTGCAGCATGCTCGGCAGCGTGAAGAGTACCAGGAATATTGTTGATACCCAGGTCGCGTAGCACGAGTGGATCTACCGTATAGGCACAGGCTTTAGTCATTAAACGCTGGCAGGGTAGATCAAGGGACTGGGAACTAATCAATTGCCTATCGAAACTATAGGTGGAATAGCCCGTGACTTGATTGACTACCTCGACCTCCACACTGCTTAACCAAACCCCAGGGTGTAACTGCTGGAGCTGCTGGGGTTCAGCGGTGATCATAATATCGGTGTGGTTGCGGGCCACCGTATAGTAATCCGGATTCTCCGGGTGCACGATAGCAAGCCGACGCTCGAGATCAAGCGAATCCACCACGTAGTATTCGCCCTGGTGAACATAAACGGCACCTGGGTGCAGTTGTCGTGGTGCCTGGGCTGAGCCCGCGGTACCCAAGAGCTGAGAATCTGCAAAGATCATGATCTGACTGCCAGTCGAGCGCAGGGAAACCCTCTGATGGGGGCTTTCTGACCCTGGTTGTGCAGCCAAAAAATAGCCGGAGGGGCGTGTGCGTAAGAGACCCTTGTGGATTAGAGCCGGCAGGATTGCACCCGCCTGGAAATAATCAATATCGTGTTCATCAAGGGGTTTTTCGCTAGCGGCACAGAGTAGATGATCACTGAGGATATAGGGATTGGAGGGATCAAAAACGGTGCGTTCCACGGGGGCGGATAGGAGCTTGTCGGGGTGCCTAACCAGATAGGTATCGAGTGGGTCATCGTAGGCAACAAAGATCACTAAGCTCGATTGCCCGCGACGCCCTGCGCGTCCAGCTTGTTGCCAGAAGCTTGAGATAGTTCGGGGAAACCCAGTAGTAATAACCGCATCAATCCCGCCAATATCGATACCTAATTCCAAGGCATTCGTGCTGGCAACACCTAAAAGATCCCCACTACTGAGGGCGGCTTCTAATGCGCGACGATCCTCAGCTAGGTAGCCAGCGCGGTAAGAACTTAGTCGCTCGGTTAAATCAAAGCGACCCCAGCTGGCAAGCAATTCTTTTCCTCGCAGTGCTAAGCGTTCAGCTTGGCCGCGTGAACGGACGAAGCCTAAGGTTCTGGCTCCCTCTTTGATAAGCGTGGCCATCATCAAGGCAGAATCGCCCAGCGCAGGGCGTTTATTTTTCCCTGCCTCGTCGCTGATCCCTGGCTCCCATAATAGTATGGTGCGTGCGCCATGAGGTGCGGTATCGGAGCTGATCGCCTGTACGGGGGCTCCGATCAGTGCCGCTGCGCTGAGTTCGGGTTGTGCTTGGGTAGCGGAAGCAAGGACCACGGTGGGGAGCGCTTGATAGTGGTGCGCTATGCGCAGCAGACGCCGTAAGGTTAGGGCGATATGGGCTCCAAAGATCCCGCGATACACGTGACTTTCATCGATGATGAGAAAGCGAAGGTTGCTCAAAAAATGACGCCACTTATGGTGGTTGCTCAGAATGCCACTATGGAGCATATCGGGGGTAGAAAAAATGAAGCGAGATCGAGCCCGAATATCCGCGCGAGCGTCAATGGGAGTGTCACCGTCATAGGGCGCGGGAATGATCGATTCGAAGCCTGGAGTGCTACTCGTAAGCTTCATAAGAGAGCGTAATTGGTCGGAGCCTAAGGCTTTTGTGGGTGTGAGATAAAGGGCTGTTGCCGTTTTATCATCTGCCAAAACGCTGAGAGATGGCAGTAGATATCCGAGAGATTTTCCAGAGCTAGTCGACGTCGCAATCACGGTGTGTTTACCGTGGTAAATACTCTCGGCCGCAAGTATTTGATGCTCATAAGGGCGAGTGATGCCAAGCTCGGAGAAATACTCCACAAGGGGTGGGTAAGCCCAGTCGGGCCACGAGCCGTAGCGGGCAGTCTGGGGGGGTATATATTCGGTGTGGCAAGCACTCGGCGCTTCCAGTACGTCGGCAAGAATGGCAGCTAGTTCGGCGCCGACACGAGGGTGATCATTAGGGGAGCCGGCGGGCTGATTCATGAGCGCTCCTGGGGGTAGCTCTTGGCATGGGCTTAGATCTGTGACACACTAGGGATAGGTCTTCGTTAAAGTTTTTAATGATTTTTTGCAAAACGGTAGTGAACCTTCCTCACGTCCTTACGGGGCGGATGTTGTTTCTTAGAGCCATTGGGCATAAAAACTGGAGATTCTTCTATGAAGAGTTTCCTTGACCTACTCTCGTTCAAGCATACGTATCTGATTCTAGCTTGCTAGTTTCACACGGTTTCCTCATTCTGGGGCAACCGCGGGGCTCTTTTACACCAGGGTCTGTTAGTTCTCTTACGGGTGATCGCTTGCTAAATGCTTGCGTCTCACATGTATCTGAGGGATGCGGTGTTCAATATAGTTTTAAAGAAATAAGGATATACACATGGCTAAGGGCACTGTAAAGTGGTTCAACGCTGAGAAGGGCTTCGGCTTCATCTCTCAAGAAGATGGTTCTGCTGATGTCTTCGTTCACTACTCTGAAATTGAAGGAAACGGTTTCCGTTCCCTCGAAGAAAACCAACAAGTCGAGTTTGAAATTGGCGACGGCGCCAAGGGCCCACAGGCTCTTTCCGTTCGCGCGATCTAACTTCATAGCTACCACTAGGTAGCTAGCTTCAAGCCGCTGGAACCTTGTCTCCCGCTTTCTCCTCATCACTATGGTGGAATGAATGCTAAGGAAAAGGGATCGGCGGCTTTTTCGCATGAATACCCGTGTGCTTAACGTTCTCCCTTCGTGTGATATACCCTTAGTGCGCACATGCTTGATAGGGTAAGCAGTTAAACTTGTTTGATTAGAAATTGAGGTTTCTTCGTCTTATGGCCAAGAGCAGCGGAATAAAGCGACTTGTGATCGTCGAGTCCCAGACGAAAGCGAAAAAGATCGCGCCATATCTTGGTGATGATTATATTGTGGAGGCCTCAGTCGGTCATATCCGTGATTTACCACGGGGTGCTGCTGATATTCCTGCCAAATATAAAAAAGAATCATGGGCACGGCTTGGTGTTAATGTTGATGCTGGTTTCAAGCCGCTGTATGTGGTCAGCGCCGATAAGAAAAAGAAGGTCGCAGACTTAAGAAAGAAACTCAAGGAAGTCGACGAACTTCTCCTTGCGACCGACCCCGACCGCGAGGGTGAAGCCATTGCTTGGCACCTATTGGAAACTCTCAAACCTACCGTGCCCGTGCGCCGCATGGTTTTTAACGAGATCACAAAACCAGCGATTCTGCAGGCCGCTGAAAATACCCGCGATTTAGATAATAATCTGGTCGATGCCCAAGAAACCCGACGTATCCTCGACCGTCTCTACGGCTACGAGGTATCTCCTGTGCTGTGGAAAAAAGTCATGCCCAGGCTTTCGGCTGGGCGGGTGCAGTCAGTGGCTACGCGCGTCATTGTCGAGCGTGAGCGTGAGCGCATGGCCTTCATCTCCGCTGATTACTGGGATATCAAAGGGGAATTTGATTCAGGCAAAAACCTCAACGACGGTAATCCGAGTGCTTTTGAAGCCCGCCTCACCAGTGTCGACGGACAGCGCGTGGCAACCGGTCGCGATTTTAATGACCGCGGACAGTTGACATCGCAGGCACATGTGATCGACCAGGTACGTGCGGAACAGCTCGTCGAGGACCTCACGGGCACTGAGATGGCTGTTGTTCGAGTTGAGGAAAAACCCTATACACGTAAGCCCTATGCTCCGTTTATGACCTCCACTTTGCAGCAAGAGGCTGGACGAAAATTACATTATACTTCTGAGCGCACCATGCGTATCGCACAGCGGCTCTATGAAAACGGCCATATTACCTATATGCGTACTGATAGCACCGCACTGTCTGCGCAAGGCTTACAGGCAGCTCGCGAGCAGGCTCTGGCGCTCTATGGTGAGAATTATGTTTCTCCCAGCCCGCGCACCTATGACCGTAAGGTGAAAAATTCTCAGGAGGCGCACGAGGCCATCCGCCCCGCCGGTGAGAGTTTTGCTACTCCAGGTCAATTGGCGTCAAGCCTGGATGCCGAAGAATTTCGCCTATACGAGCTGATTTGGCAGCGTACCGTCGCGTCCCAAATGGCAGATGCCAAAGGCACCTCGATGAAGGTCACCCTTGGCGGTAACGCCCATGATGGCACAGCCGTTGAATTCTCCGCTACCGGGCGCACGATTACTTTCCAAGGTTTCCTCCGCGCCTATGTCGAGTCCACCAAACTGTCAGATGGTCGCGATCTTGCAGATAATGCTGAGAAATATTTGCCACGTTTGAGCGAGGGTGACCCCGTGCAGGCGGATCAACTGGCTGCTGATGGTCACACAACAAACCCGCCGGCGCGCTATACGGAAGCATCCCTTGTTAAGAAGATGGAAGAGCTCGGTATCGGTCGCCCGTCTACCTACGCCAGCATTATCAAGACCATTCAGGATCGTGGCTATGTGTATTCCCGCGGCAATGCGCTGGTGCCTTCGTGGGTTGCCTTCGCCGTGGTTGGGCTCTTGGAGCAATCCTTCGGGGCATTGGTGGATTATGATTTCACATCCTCGATGGAGGATGAGCTTGACGATATCGCAACTGGCACCCAGATTGGCAGTGAGTGGCTGAGCGGTTTTTATTTTGGCGACGCCGAGGCTTCGGATGCGATGGCAGATTCCATTGCGCGCCAAGGTGGGCTCAAAGCATTGGTAGGAGATAACTTAGAACAAATCGATGCTCGCTCCGTTAATTCTCTGCCGCTTTTCGATGATGCCGAAGGGCGTCCAGTATATGTGCGCGTGGGCAGGTACGGCCCCTACCTCGAACGACAGGTGGGGATAAAAGACGGTGAGCCGGAATACCAGCGCGCCAATCTCTCGGATAGCACCACCCCAGATGAATTGACGCTGGAATTTGCAGAGAAATTATTTGCTACCCCTCAGTCGGGACGAGAATTGGGTAGCAATCCCGATAACGGTCGCACGATCGTGGTGAAGGAAGGACGTTTTGGTCCCTATGTCACCGAGATCATGGGTGAGGATGAGAAGGAGAAAGCAGCCGCCAAGGCAGAAGAAATCGTCGCCGAGGAGCGCGCCGCCGAAGATGCGCAGCGCGCCGCCGAAGGTAAGCGGCAGAAGAATTGGGAAACCAAGACTGCTTTGGCGGCTAAAGAGAAGCGTATTAATCAGATTATTGAAGAGACCCTCAAACCTAAAACCGCCTCGCTGTTTTCTTCGATGGAGGCCAGCACGGTGGGCCTGGAAGAGGCTCTTAAACTTATCTCTCTGCCGCGCGAAGTGGGTATCGATCCCGAAGATAATCAGGTGATTACTGCTCAAAATGGACGCTACGGCCCGTACCTGAAGAAGGGGACGGATTCCCGTTCGCTCTCAAGTGAGGATCAAATCTTTAGTATCACGCTCGATCAAGCGGTGAAGATTTATGCGGAGCCGAAGCGCCGCGGTCGAGCTGCCTCGCAGTCGATCATTAAGGAACTGGGCAATAACGACGTCTCAGAGAAGCCGATGACTGTCCGAGATGGCCGCTTTGGCCCGTATGTTACCGACGGGGAAACGAATGCATCCTTAAGACGCGGCGACGATCCGCAAGCGCTGACCGATGCGCGAGCGAATGAGTTAATCTCCGAACGCCGCGCCAAAGACTTAGCTGATGGCGGTGCTCAGCCAAAGAAGCGCTCTGGGACTAAAAAGACCACGAAGAAGCCTGCGAAAACGACAAAACGAGTCGTTAAAGCAGGACGTGCAAAGAAGAAGTAGTCCGATATATGGGTGGGGGCTGGCGTTCGCACCCATATACCAATGAGACCACCTCAGGCAGAAATAGGTATTCTGCAGCCGAGCACTCAAGCACAGATGGGCAACCTATAATATGTACCCGTCACAGATGTCTCGTTAGATATCGGACAGGAGAAACGTGGTGCGATATTCCCCACAAATTTCCCGCAAAACGGGCTAAATCGGAACTTATCGGGCATAATTAAAAGCATATTCAACATACTGGGGCGCCGCGCCTAAAGTGCCTGCTTAGACGAGGTGCACCGCGAATATTTTCTCATACTCTATCCAGAGTTCAAGGTTCAAGGGAAAGGCGCATTGCGTTATGAAGCAAACGGTTGGAAATAAAGTAGTTCTCATTGGTGCCGGCGACGTCGGAGTCGCCTTTGCATATGCCCTCGTCAACCAGGGTACCTGTGATCACCTCGCCATCATTGATATTGATGAGAAGAAGCTTGAGGGCAACGTCATGGACCTCAACCACGGCGTGGTGTGGGCTCCTTCACGCACCAAGGTCACCCGTGGTACCTACGCTGACTGCGAAGATGCAGCCATGGTTGTCATCTGCGCAGGCGCACCCCAGAAGCCAGGCGAGACTCGACTGCAGCTTGTGGATAAAAATATGAAGATCATGAAGTCCATCGTCGATTCCGTGATGGGTGCAGGCTTCGATGGCATATTCTTGATCGCCTCCAACCCAGTGGATATTCTCACCTATGCTGCATGGCGCTACTCCGGTCTTGACTGGCACCGCGTTATCGGTTCCGGCACTGTGCTAGACTCCGCTCGCTTCCGCTATATGCTCGGTGAGCGCTATGAAGTGGCTCCGACCTCTATTCACTCCTATATTATTGGTGAGCACGGTGACACTGAGCTGCCTGTTCTTTCCTCCGCTACCGTTGCAGGTGTCTCTATGCGTAAGCAGCTGGAGAAGACTCCGGGGCTGGAGGAGGAGCTAGAGAAGATCTTCGAAGAAACCCGCGATGCCGCTTATACGATTATTGATGCTAAGGGATCCACCTCCTATGGTATCGGCATGGGTCTTGCCCGCATAGCAAAGGCTGTTTTGCGTAACCAAGATGTGGCCTTGCCTGTTTCGGCGCTACTCAACGGTGAGTATGGCGAAGAAAATATCTATATCGGCACCCCAGCGATCATCCATCGCAAGGGTATTCGCCGCGTTGTTGAGCTGGAGCTGAACGACCATGAAGCCGAGCGTTTCAAGCATTCTGCTGATACGCTGCGCGCTATCCAGGAGAAGTTCTTCCAAGACTAATGCTGCTAAAAAAGCCCCGCCCCTTATCTTGGGGTGGGGCTTTCTCCGTTGTAGGCTAGGAATAATGAGCGCACATATCACGCCAAAAATTGTCGCCCACCGCGGTTTTAGCGGCCAGTATCCGGAGATGTCGCGCCTGGCTTTTCAAAAGGCACTCGAGCTTCCTGGTCTTTTTGGTGTGGAATGCGATGTCCGGCTCACTCTCGATAACCGTCTGGTATTAACCCACGATCCTACGATGCTCAGAACGGCGGGCAGCCCGCTGCGTGTGGAAAGCTCGACCTACCAGGAGCTAAGCAAGCTCAATATCTCAACCGCGCCATATCCGCCGCAGCGCATTATGCTGCTTGAGGAGCTCATCGATCTGGTTCTCGCTACTGATAAGCACTTGTTTATCGAGACGAAACAGCCGTTATGCGCGCGTCGTAAAGTCGATATCTATCTCGTTGATCTCCTTCAGCAGCGTGGCCTTGATCAGTGCGATCGTATCCATATCATTTCTTTTTCGCACGCCGCTCTGCGCCGTATACGGGCTCGGGTGCCTGATCTTGACACTTATTATTTACGCCACGAATGGGAACGTTGGTTTGATAGCTCGAGACTCGGATTGTCTCAACCTAAAGGTTTGGGGCTTTCGATCCTCGGGGCTAAATTGCGACCCGATTATATTGTTCCGCCCAGCTATGTCTTCACGGTCAATGAGGTGGAAGATCTCATATGGTGTCGAGACCATAAAGTGACGATCATAGCCACTGATTTTCCCCCGCGTGCGATGACTGCGGTAGATTGATCTGCATGGCTAAGAAGAAAAAGAATGACAACCAACGAACCGATGGATTGAGCCGTCGGCAGGCGAAATTACAGGCCCGCGCCGCAGAACGTGCTAAGTTCGAGCGCGATCCTCGTCCCTTCGGAGATGTGAAGGACGAAACTGATCTTATCGCCGTTCAGGAATTTGTCCCTTCCGCTTTCGCTCCCATCTCTGTTACCGGAACCGACCGCAAGGTGCTATTGTGCACAGTTTTACCTGGTGGCGCGGCTGCAATTGTGCGCGAGGATGGGGAGGCGCTGGTAGCCCTCCAACATCGCACCCCTTCGCGTAACCCGAATCGTGATCTTGCTTATGCGCTGGCGTGGGTTGTGTCCGCGCACCCTGGTGCAACCTTGGAGAATGGCCATGCGGATGGTACTGAGCCGGCTTTGACTGAGATCCTCGATCCCACCCAAGACATCGTCTTTGACGAGCATGACAATTTCAATTGGTGGCTCCCCGAGGCGGCCCAGTCCGACCCTCAGCATCTGCAGGCTATTGAGGCTGCTAACGAGAGTGTTCTGCCGAGCGCTAAGGTAGAGGCCAAGATTTCGGGCACCGCGTGGTGGATTAATCCAGGGACGAAGGCCCACATTCGGTGGGTGCGCCCTGAGGCTGAGGATCAGGTGTTGTACGCTCTTGCTCGTATTGCTGCGCGTGGCGAGCTGAAATTGGGTGCAGAGACCAAATTCGCTGGCGCATTCCGTACTCATGGCATTGTGGTGCCGGTGTGGGATCTCGATCCGCATCGGGAGTCTGCTAGCTATGCGGCAGATCTGGAGGCTTTGGATGCCAAGATTAGCGCCGAGATTGATAATGATGCTCCGCTGAGCGCTGATGAGCGCCGTCAGTTGGAGAATATTAAATCTCGTCAAGTCACGCTGCGCTAGATTCACTTGCTCCCGCTCTTTCGAGTGGGAGCTTGGATCTATTTTCTATAGGTTGATCGAAAGAGGGGGCAGTAGGTGGGGGTAGGAAAAGCGGGTAGTAACCGAGAGGTATTGGTTTAGTAAATCTGCCGCTTAGCTGCAGATTTCTCCTAGTTTCTGAGACTTTCTTATTCGCGACTTAAAACCGTGCCCATAATTTCATAGTGGCAATTGCGGTCTGGCTCGTGCAGAATTGGGAACAAACCTCATTTTAAGTGATTGTTATCACAGCTTTCCTTCTAGTGTGGAGTCAACAATATGAAGGGACCCCTAAATGGAAGCGTTCATTAATTTTCTAACGTCGGTTATTTGGTCACCGGCACTTATCTTCTTATGCCTCGGCGCCGGTGTTTATTTCACCATCGCCACCGGTTTTCTCCAGATCCGGTGTATTCCCGATATGCTTAAGCAATTACGCGATGGAGAAAAATCCGAAAACGGTATTTCCTCATTCCAATCATTGATGATCTCACTCGCAGGTCGCGTGGGCGTAGGTAATATTGCAGGTGTAGCCACTGCCATCGCCTTTGGTGGCCCGGGTGCTGTCTTTTGGATGTGGACCGTCGCACTGCTCGGCTCCGCCACGTCCTTTATAGAATGTACCCTCGCGCAGATTTACAAAGAACAAGACCGCGATACCGGCGAATACCGTGGTGGGCCAGCCTACTATATTGAAAAGGCCTATCGCGGAACCAAAGCTGCGCCCTTTATGAAGATCTATGCCATTATTTTCGCTGTGTCCATGGTGCTCGCTACCTCCTATTTCCTCCCAGGTATCCAAGCCAACGGAGTAGCCGCCGCAGTCGAGAATGCATGGGGTACCGATGTGACGATCACCTCGATTATCCTCGCTGTAGCCTTGGCTATCATTGTCTTCGGGGGCGTCAAGCGCATAGCTAATTTCGCCTCCTTCGTCGTCCCGTTTATGGCTGTTATCTACATCATCGTTGCGCTTGCGATCCTCTTTGCCAATTACGATCAAATCGATGATGTCTTTATGGTCATTATTCGATCTGCTTTCGGTCTCGACGCCACCTTCGCGGGTATGCTCGGCGTAGCGATTATGTGGGGTGTCAAACGCGGAATCTACTCCAACGAAGCAGGACAGGGTACCGGCCCCCAGTCTGCAGCGGCGGCCGAAGTATCCCACCCCGCTAAGCAAGGTTTCGTTCAGGCTTTCGCCGTCTATATTGATACGCTCTTTGTCTGTTCGGCAACTGCCTTTATTATCATCTCGACCGATATGTACAAAGTCTTTGAAGGCGGCTCCGATGAAGGAACAGTTATCTATAGTGGATCCTTAGCCGAGGGTATTCCGGTAGGTCCAGGATTTGTTCAAGCTGGTCTTAACAGCTTCGCCGGTGGCGTTGGACCAAGTTTCGTTGCCGTGGCTATTATGCTCTTTGCCTTCACCACGGTTCTGGCCTACTACTATATGGCTGAAACCAATATCGCCTACTTCAATCGCTGGATTGGCTCTCCCGTAATCCGTCGCACCATGGTGTGGGCACTGCGTGCGTTGATTATTATATCGGTCCTTGTTGGTGGCATGACTACTCCAGGTACCGCATGGGCTCTTGGAGATATCGGAGTGGGAATGACAGCGTGGTTGAATATTATCGCTATTCTGATCCTGCAGATACCAGCCCACAAGGCACTGCGTGATTATCAACGACAGAAGAAAGCTGGAGTGGATCCCCAATTTGACCCCGCAGCTATTGGCATTAAAAACGCAGACTTCTGGGAAGAGCGCACCCGAAAGCGCACAACTCGCGTCTAAATAGGAAAAAAGTGGGCCTGTATAGGCCCACTTTTTTGTTAACGCATAGAATCAAATAATGCCGTTGCTCCCGCTTCATCCCACAGCACCACGCTACCCACATCATATTCAGCGAAGCCACCAACTGGTACCGTCTCAGTTCGCACCCCAGAGCGCATAGCAAAAGCCACGCGGAGCAGATGCCATAGATGATCACCCGAACCCGCCGTGAAACTATCAACGGTTGTAAGAATTGTGCGTATCAGACGGTAGGGGTTGAAAATGATACTTAAGTCGGTGGTTTTATTAACTAATGCCGAGAAGAATTCCCGCTGCCGCTGCACGCGGTCGAGATCACCCATCGCTGTTTGGCGGGTGCGCACATAACCAAGGGCCGTAGGACCGTCGACAAGTTGGCAACCTGCCCCTATATTGAGTTGCGCGAGCGGATCTTCAATGGGCTGATCGGGGCATACCTCAATGCCCCCCAGTGCATCCACCACATGGGCTAAGCCACCCATTCCGATCTCCGCATAATGATCGATACTTAAGCCTGTTGATTCCTCCACTGTTTGGGTAAGGAGCGGCGCGGATCCATAGGTAAATGCGGCGTTGATTTTATCCATCCCGTAACCTGGAATATTGACATAGGAATCACGCGGAATAGAGACCAAGGTGGCTTGTCCACGCAGCGGAATATGCATGACCATAATGGTATCTGTGCGCCGGGAACCAATATCACCACCCGTACCTAAACGGTTCGCTTCTTCTTCACTAAGCCCAGCTCGAGAGTCTGAACCCACCAATAGCCAATTCGTTCCCGACGTAGACGCGATGGGCGCCGCGGAGGCGAAAGGAGTGCGATTGATCTTCATATCCAGCCACAGCACTGACACCAAGGAAAACACCACAATGGTGGCCAGAATCAGACTCAACGATTTGAAGAATCGTCGTGCCGGAGAGCGCCGCGGGGCTAAGCGACGAGGCGGCTGTGGAATTATAGCTGGACGCTGAACGGGTAATTCTTGGCGTGGTCTTATAGGGTCGGTACGTGAAGGTCGCTGGATCGGGCGCTGTGGTGGGGGCTGCATCCTAGGACGCGCTCGAACGGGGCGACCGAAACGATCAGTGACGATCCTGCCCTGAGCATCACGCAGATACTCGATATGGTTGCCCTGGTTAGTCATAGCTTTAACAGTAGTAGTAACAGCTGAGGCCTTGAAACTATTTAAGGTTCAGATATACAGATCCAACAAATGCCACGAGATCAATAAAGAAATGCGCGAAGATGAGCGGCCACACTCTATTCGTTTTGTGGTAGACATACCCAAATACTATCCCCATAATAATATTGCCCACCCCAGCGGATATGCCTTGGTAGAGGTGATAAGAGCCGCGGAGTAGAGCCGAAGAAGCTATCGCTTTTACCTGCGAGACCCCAGCGCTTTTCAGGCGCGTCATCAACCACAGCACCACTACTACTTCCTCGCTAAAAGCGTTTGCGGCAGCGAATCCCACACTTAATCCGATATGCCACCACGGGCTATCAGCTGGAACCGGTATAACCTGCTTACTCAGGCCTAGATGCAGGGCACCTAGATAGAAAAGCAGTCCCGGAATCCCAATAAGCGCGGCCAGGCCCACCCCTAAACGTGCGGAATAGACGAGGTGTGCTACTGGCCATAGCCGAATCTTAAGGAGGTAGAGGCACAAGAAGCCCCAGGAAAAAACCAGAGCGATGGAGGTGAGCTGAAAACCGATATCGATCAGTGGCAATGGTGCCCTCGAGGGAACAATTGCGACCTGCTGCGCATTCAGCGGTTTGGTGTCGAGTAACGAGCGGGCCAAATTCAACAGTGCTCTCAGCCCCGAAGTACCAAAGGTAGCAAGGAGCACCACCACAATCTCTGCCCCTAGACCAGGCTCCCACGGACGCTGCTCAGACTGAGTTGCAGATATGCTCATGTGGAACCTCCAGGTGTTGATAATTGCATGGCGAGGCCAAAAAGTTCTGCCGCACTGATTCGTAATGCTCCGAGATGGATAGAACTCAAGGGCGACAGGTGGGGCAAGGATAAAGCCGCGAGACCCGCCATATTGTAGGTTGTCGCCCAAGGAGTCCACTGGGTCTGCCGATAAAAATCCTCCTCGGGGGAATAAGAGGAAAAATAGCCGTGGACTGGGGGCAAAAATGCCAAGGTGGGACTGAGCACCACATCAACCTCCCAAGCGCGGAGGATTTGATCCTTCACCGACATAAACTCCGCAACCGCTTGCCGTCTGGAGGCCTGTGATAGTTGTGCTCCACGCTCACGCAGCCACTCCACCAATGAAGAGGCTGCGCCTGGAATACGCTGAGCACGCAAGGCCAAAATAGTGCTAAAGGCCTCAAAAGGGGAATCGCCATAAGGCCGAGCAAGCACCGAGATCTTATGACCCTTCTGACTTAGCTGCGTCGCAGCGCTATCGACTGCTTCAAGCATCATATCGGCCACGGGGGTCTCGGCGTGGAGCGGTTGGGTGAGCACCCCAATGTGCAGGGGAGGTGGGGTCACAGGCCTGATTGCATGCACATAGGCGGCGTCAGCAAGCGTGCGTGTGAGGAAACCTTGCACCACGGGATTTGCTCCCGCGGTGGAATGTGCTGGCTTAAACCCTATCAACCCCGTCGCCGCTGCAGGAACGCGAATCGAACCGCCCCCGTCAGAGGCATGGGCCGCTCGTACCAGCCCGCGAGCCACCATAACAGCCGCTCCGCCCGAGGAACCGCCAGGCGTGTGACCGGGCAAGAGTGGGTTATCGGGGCGCGCCTGCCCCACCGGCTCGGTATAGGCAGATAGTCCCATTTCCGGCGTGAGAGATTTGCCAGGGATGATAGCCCCTTGGCTGAGGATAGAGGCGAGGAAGGCATCCGTTTCTGTGGCCATATAGGTGCGGTTGATATTGCCCAAAGTAGTGGGCATGCCCGCTATATCGCTTAAGTCTTTGGCAGGAATAATCCAACCACTTAGCCGCCCGTGAGCATGCGCGCGGGCGTGGGGGTCAAAATAGGAAAACCCATGATCCTTAGGGGTGAGTGCCTGTAGCTGGCTTGCCAGCTGAGAGACTGCAGAAACAACCATAGGATTAGCGTACCGAGTCCGCCTAGGCTGCGGTAGCATCGAGCATCATGAGCATATATGGGAGTACGCGGTGAACCAGCCAGTGACAATGTCCTATCTTGGACCAGCGGGGACCTTCACTGAGATGGCTCTCGCCGAATTTCGACGTGCGCATTTTTCTGGGGTTCAAAGCAATTCCCTCCCTACTGACTCTCCCAGCGAGGCTATCTCCGCTGTGCTTGATCGCCAGGCCGATTATGCATGTGTAGCCTTGGAAAACTCGGTTGATGGGCCCATTACAGCCACCTTTGACGCGCTAACGAGGGGGGTGCAAATTTATTATGAGTACGACCTAGAAATCTCTTTCGCCCTCATGACTCGCCCTCACCACAGCTATGGCAAGCGCCCAATATTAAGCACGCATCCGGTGGCATACCAGCAAACGAAGGTGTGGATAAAAGATCATATTGGTGAGCACGAATTTCTCCCCGCATCCTCGAATGCTGCTGCCGCACAAGCAGTAGCTAGAGGTGAGGCAGATATTGCAGTCGCACCAGCCCTCTCGGCCGAGATCTACGAATTAGAGATCAAGGCCACTCACGTGGCAGATCAGGCCCATGCCATGACCCGATTTGTTCTCGTCGGTCTCCCTGGAGTCCCCACCCCACGGACCGGTCATGATCGTACAGGTTTAGCGTTCACGCTGCCGAATACCCCGGGATCTCTGGTAGGGGCTTTAAATGAATGTGCGGTACGGGGTGTGGACTTAACCCGTATTGAATCCCGCCCCCTGCACCAGGGATTGGGTAGCTACCGCTTCTACGTGGATCTTCATGGGCATATATCTGACCCGGATATCCAAGAGGCCCTCGCGGCACTGTACCGCCGCGCCACTGATCTTATCTTTCTAGGTTCATGGCCGCGTATTGATGCCCCCATAGACCGCGTTGACCAAGAGCCGCGTTATCGGAGTGCTCAGTCGTGGATTCAGTCCTTATTGAAAGGCACACCAGTGGGCTAGACTATGCTCGTGGATCAGCACCCATGAACTGAGTAAGACAAGAGGGGAATCTATGAGTGGTCGAATTATTGTGATGCGCCATGGCCGGACGCATTCTAATGCTCGCGGAATTTTTGATACTCAGCTACCTGGTGCGGAATTATCGGTTATAGGCAGACACCAAGTACGCGAATCCGGACGCAGGCTGCGCACGCTTAGCGATAACGTAGGCTACGCTGCGAGCTCCCAGGCTTTACGGGCCCAGCAGTCCATGCTCCTCGCGGTGGCCGCATATTGTGGGGACGAGGGTGAGGTGCCTCAGATCGCCCAGCCAAAAATGACTATGACGGTGCTGCCAGGCATCCACGAACTGGGAGCGGGTGATCTCGAGGGGCGCAGTGATGATCGAGCCCACGATGCTTATATTGCGACGTTGAAGCAGTGGAATGAGGGCGATCTACATGCGGGAATGCCGGGTGGAGAGACCGCCCAGGATTATCTCAATCGAGCGACCCCCATCCTAGAAGCGGTTGCTCAACGCTGCCACGACACCAACCAAGATAGCTTAATGGTTATCCATGGGGCGGCTATCCGCATCCTTGGGCTGCATGCGACAACACTTGACGGTGATTATGTTCGCGAGAGCTATATCGCCAATGGCTCCTTGAGTATCATCGAACCCCGCGGCGCTTTCGGTACCTGGACGTGCAAGTATTTTGCCGATCAACCAGTACCCTAGGAGCGACCCTAATAACCGCGAGCGTGTAGCTCCTCATCGTCGAAGCCAAAATAATGACCCACTTCGTGAATCACCGTAATGCGCACCTGTTCTGCTAATTGTTCCCTAGAGGTACAAAAACGCTTTAATGCCTCACGGTAAATCGTGATGGTATCGGGTAAGTATCCGGCGTTACCAAATTGACGCTCCGGAAGTGGGATACCCGTATACAGCCCGAGCACTCCAGGTCCTGAAGGGTGCAGATCTTCAATCAATATGGCTATATTTCTCATATGATCCCGAAATTCGGGGGGAATTGTAGCCAGTGCTGCATCAACTAGATCCGCAAAGTCTGCTTCAGAAATCTCAACCATATATCAAGTCTAGTGATTAGCGTGGTGGCGGTGGAGCCACACCATCAAGAGCCTCGGGATTAATAATGGGGGCGCGTTCGGGGCGCTGCTCAGGGGGGTTCCCGTTGATAGTGAAGTCGCCCTTGGCGCTGCCCTCGAGCACCGCAAAGCGATTATCAACGGGGAAGACGAGCGAGCAATTCACACTGTGGGAGCCAGTATCCCAAGAGCTGGGGGCAATCGTCGTCCAAAAAGGCTTAAGGGTGGAGAAATACAGAGGATCATCGCCTCCGAGATAATCACGGGCCGCTTGGGTGCATACACGACTGAGATGATTATCTTGCTCCTCGGTCGACGGGATCGACTGCGGAAAAACCGGGAGCAGATCAATAACGGCGGTGATCTCCATCTGATGCGGCTTTCCACAGGCAACCTGCTTCGTGGAATTAGAGGCGTCGAGAGCTAGGCACGTTCCTACGGGTGAGATGCGGGCCTGATCTTGATCTTGGACTCTGCCTTTGGTTTCAATGACCTCGCCGAGTTCATTCGTGGCCTGAATCCCACACAAGAGTGTACGATCGCCCAAATCCCACGACTCTTGGGGTGGCAGGATTGAGGCGATGGAATACTTGCCCAAGGGGTCGAATTTCGCATCAAGGTAGCGCATTGTAGGCGCTAAGCATAGTTCTTCTCGCAATTGCGCTTGCCGCGTCTGGTTAGGCATAGCCGCACTAGGGCCAAATTCACTGCTGGGGTAGGTGCCAAGATCTTCGCGGGAGGAGACTTCAAAACGGTGCAGACTGGCACAATCTGCCTGTTCAAAATTACTAACGGTGCCGTCGATAACAGTCCACGTCACGCACGAGCCGACATCGGCGGTGGTAAAAGAAGCGGTAGATGCGGCCGGTACCTTGGTGGTCATGTCGACGGGGGTGACGAGTGGAGAACTTAATTGGGCTCGCTGATATTGATAGGCACCCATGGCACATGATGCCGAGAGGGCGGCTACTAATATAATCCGCGTTGCCGTGGCGGATCTAAACTCTATCTCCATCTCAACCTCAGGTACTCGTATCGCTATGTTGACCCCAGCGTACTACGTTTTCTCGGCCCGTATTCTTTAAGTATTACAAGGATTAGCGGTAGGCTAAAGATCGTGATTGATCTAAAATTCCTCCGCGAAAATCCTGATATCGTCCGCGCATCCCAGCGCACCCGCGGCGCGTCACCTGAGCTTGTCGATGCTCTCATCGAAGCCGACGAAGCCCGGCGACAAGCAATCCAAAGAGCTGACGAGCTGCGCAGCGAGCAAAAAACCTTTGGGCGGAAGATCGGACAAGCCGATCCTAGCGAGCGCCCTCAGCTTTTAGCTGGCTCCAACCAGCTCAAAGCTAAGGTTAAAGAAGCGGAGGAGGCCCAGAAGGCAGCAGAGGAGACAGTGAACTCCTTGCAGATGCAATTGGGCAATATCGTTGAGGGTGCCCCGGCCGGTGGCGAAGACGACTTTATCGTGCTGGAGCATGTAGGCGAACCCACAACGTTTGATTTCGAACCTAAAGATCACCTCGACTTGGGCGAATCCTTAGGGCTTCTTGATGTTAAACGTGGGACTAAAGTTGGTGGTGCCCGTTTCTATTACCTCACTGGTGATGGGGCCTTCTTGCAACTAGGTATGCTCACATTAGCTGCCCAGAAGGCTCGTGCCGCTGGCTTTGAATTAATGATCCCGCCAGTTTTAGTGCGCCCCGATGTCATGCGCGGTACCGGTTTTCTCGGGGAACATTCCGACGAGATTTACTACCTCGAACGGGACGACCTCTATTTAGTGGGCACCTCCGAAGTAGCGCTAGCTGGTTATCACCAAGACGAAATTATTGACCTCACGCAGGGGCCGAAGAAATATGCCGGCTGGTCGTCGTGCTTTCGCCGGGAGGCTGGCTCCTATGGCAAAGATACACGCGGTATTTTGCGCGTTCACCAATTCGATAAATTGGAAATGTTCGTATATTGCAAACCAGAGGAGGCCGCAGCCCAGCACCAGGCTTTGTTAGATATGGAGCGCGATATGCTCTCCGCCGTCGAAGTCCCTTATAGAATTATCGATGTCGCTGGGGGTGACCTCGGGTCCTCCGCGGCGCGTAAATACGACACCGAGGCGTGGGTGCCCACCCAACATACGTACCGAGAACTCACCTCAACCTCGAACTGCACGACCTTCCAAGCCCGCCGCTTGCACACCCGCTATCGAGACGAGAATGGCAAGCCACAGATCGCCGCGACGCTCAATGGCACGCTAGCGACAACCCGGTGGTTGGTTGCCATCTTGGAAAATAATCAGCAAGCTGATGGTTCCGTGGTTGTTCCTGAGGCCTTAAGGCCCTTTGTGGGCAAGGATATCTTGGAACCGAAAAACTAAGAACTGAGGTTATAAGCCATGAGCCGCCCAGGTTTTCACCGCGTTGAAGATATTTTCCTCGTAGAGGATTCAGTCGAGGACGTTCCCCTCCATCCCGATAGCCGCGAGAGTTTTTATAATCGCATCATCGTGGGGGTGAAGGCCCTATTGAAGGCCCAAGGAATTACGGTCACTATTTTTGGGGCTGAGAATATCCCAACCCAGGGCCCGGCGCTCATGGCGTGTAACCATATGGGCTATTACGATTTCATATTCGTGGGTAGCTCCGCTTATTCCAGAGGCCGCCGATTGGTGCGCTTTATGGCTAAGAAAGAGCTGTTTGATATTCCAGGAGCGCGGCGGCTCTTAGCACGAATGAAACATATCGAGGTAGATCGCTTCGCTGGCCGAAGTGCTCTCGATCGAGCTGTGGCGAGTCTCAGGGACGGTAACCTTGTGGGAATTTTTCCCGAGGGAACCACGTCTCCGAGCTTCGAATTACAGGAGTTTAAAACGGGCGCGGCCAGGATTGCTAATCGAGCCGATTGTCCGCTCATTCCCATGGCACTGTGGGGCTCTCAACGGATCTGGGCCAAGGACCTCCCTAAACGTTTAGGTAGGAACCATTTTCCTGTGTGGCTAAAGGTGGGCGAACCAGTCGTGAGAACTGGCGATATCCATGAAGATACCCGCCGCCTCGAGCAAGCGATTAGCAATCTTCTTGACGAGGTGCGCGCAGCATACGAGGAGTTCAACGGACCGTTCCCAGGCGGTGAGAATTGGCGACCCGCCTCACTCGGTGGGGGTGCTCCTACCAGCGAAGAGGCTGCCGCTAAAACTCGAGCGATCCGCGAAAAACGACGCCTCAAGCGCGCCGAAAAGGAGGCTAAGAAAGCTGCGAAGCGGGAGCGTCGCGCGGCTCGTCGGCACCGCCGCGAAAAGAGACGCGAATTAAAATTCCTTGTAGCCAAGGAACTTTCCTTCTTCGAGAAGCTCAAGGTCATCTACTTTAAGTGGAAAGATTCCTAAATCGCCGGTCCGCATCTCGGAAAGGGATCGCTAGGATAGACGATATGACATATAAGTTGGTCGCCAGCGATGTGGATGGGACGCTCATTAACAGCGCCGAGCGGATTAGCCCTCGGCTCTACCGTGCACTTGAGTGCACAAATGGCAGGTATCACTTTGTCATAGCTACTGGTAGGCCTGCCCGCTGGGTAATTCCACTGGTAAATCAACTACCCTTCAAACCTGTGTGCATCTGCGCTAACGGAGCTGTTGTCTATGATTCGGCTCGCGATCGTATTATAAAAAACCACAGTATTCAGGCGGAGGTATTGCGTGCTGTGGTGAGTAAAGCGCGAGAAGTCCTTCCCGTTGGGGTAGCTGTAGAGCGCTGTGGCACCTCCGTATTAGATATTAACCAGGGCTGTTATGTGGTGACCGAGGATTATGCCCACGCGTGGGATTCTACGGAACACAGCGTCGTGGATCTGGATTCCGCACTTGCTGAACCAGCAGTGAAACTACTCCTGCGTTATGAAGCCTTAACAGCGCCGGAGCTTTTTGACCTGATTCGCCCGGCGATCCCGACCGATCTGGTTCACATCACTTATTCCATTAATGAAGGTTTACTTGAAGTATCCGCACCGAATATTACCAAAGCCCAGACCTTGAAAGAGCTCTGTGATGATATGGGAATCGCCGCTAAAGATGTCCTCGCATTTGGCGATATGCGCAATGATCGCGAAATGATCGAGTGGGCGGGCCACGGAGTGGCCATGGCTAATGCCCAACAAGAGCTGCGGGCTTGCGCTGATGAAGTTACCGCGAGCAATGACGATGACGGTGTCGCGCGGATTCTCGAGAGGGTTTTTGGCCAGTAAAATTAACGCTCGATACCCCACCGCCAGAGAGAAGGCGAAACTGCGGGCGGCCCTTCAGACGTGGTTTTCAGAGAGGTCGAAGGGAGTGTGCTTTCTCTCGAGGGTGATTAATACTCTCTCGTTGTCGTTACGGTCTTTGTGGCTGGCGGTAATATAGGTGAGCGCTTACCTTTACGGGGAGAAAAGATACAGCACCAGTTTTTCTTTCTCGACGTGCCCCGAATGCGAAAAGCCACCACTTTCTGTGGTGGCTTAGGGCGGCAAATGGCGCGGGGATCTGGGAGAATATCCCCGCGCCAAGATTATTAAGGAGCTACGGGAGCAGGCTCATAAGCCTGGGCATCAACAGCTCCAGTGGCAGGATCGAAAGTGATATAGCCGTGTTCGAAATCGACGCGGATCTTACCGTCATCGGGGTGCTCCATATTAATGGGAAGTCCTAGCGGCCCGAAGTCGAAGCCCTGAGCAGCCCAGGTGTCACCAATGACACCCCACAGCGCCTGGGGTCCAGTGGTCTCGGAATCGACGATGATCCCGTTGTCGAAGAGCTGATAGGTCACATCGCGACCATCGGCGCCACTGTAGGTAATCGCACCAGAGCGCAGTTTGCCCAAGATTGGGGAGAGCTGGTTCCACAGTCGACTCAACTCCGAGTCGGAGGACAGCTGAGTTGAAGCACTAATGAGCGCCGGGATCTTCTCCAGCTTCAAGCCTTTGACTACCTCGATATTGCCAATCCTCTCAATACCGCCTTCAGGCAGTACACCAAGAGCGCCAGCGACACCGATGCCGAGCACGATGAGCGAGGCTGCCGAGACAATAATCGTAGTTGCATCACCATTATTGGAACTTAAGAGCTTGGTGAAAAGGTCCGCTCCTTCGGACGAGCTACCGGTTGCACTTGGTTGGCTCGGTTGGATTGGTCGGTTCGGTGTTTGCGGAACAACCGGTGGAATGGTGTTCTTTGGCTGTGGGTTAGGTCGAACAGCGTTGGAAGTAAGCAGATCATATTTAGCTTGAGCGATCTGACGGATGGTGCCCATCTTGTTGTATACATAGCCGCCGGGGCATTCGGTGAGGCCAACGTCGCGGTGGGCGAAGATATTGGGCAATTGCACAGCGGTACCATAGGGGTATTGGGTATAGCTGGTGCCCTCGGAATAGTGGGTATTATTGCCAGACGGATTAAAACCCGCAACTTTAGCGCGCCAGCCAGCCAATTCGCCGACTGATTTCAGCATTGCGGCAGTGGGCTGAGCAGTTTGGTAGTTGCCGAGCATTGAAATGGCCCAGGTATTTTGGTTAAAGCCGCCTGCGTGGGTACCAATGACGGCTTTGTTTAGTCCGCCGTAGCGACCTTCGTAGAGGTTTCCGTATTTATCGGCGAGCGCGTGGTATCCGATATCGCACCAGCCGAGTTGCTGGGCATGATACTGGTAAATGCCACGCACGATGCCTGGAGCTTGGGCTTCGGTGTAGTTATTGGAACCAGCTGTGTGGTGCACGACAACCGCTGATACCCCATCAGCGTATTCTGGCGATTTGCAACGAATCGATTCGTCGGCGCCCCAGCCCTTACGGGAAATCACGCGCGGCAAGCCAACCGCGTCATTAGCCAAGGTGATCTGGGTATCGACGATAGGGGATTCGCCACCATCAATAAAGACAGCGTCGAGCTTTGCAGCTTCCTCAGGATTAAAGAGATCGACACCGAGGATGGAGACCTGCACAGACTTAGTCGGTTCCACATAGATGGGTTCGGTGCCTTGGCGTTCGTAGTCAGCTACTTCGCGAGCGTCAACGGCCTCGGATTCAAACCATTCGGTCCAGGTACCGTCGGCGCGCTGGCTGCGGACGAAGGCGGCGATATCTTTCTCTCCCGCCCAGGTCATAGCGAAGATGGAGAATTCTTCCTCGCGGTTAAATTGTTTTACCGTGCGTTCGACGGGCCCCTCCTCGTCACTTTGAGTGGCGAGGGCTGCATCGTTGACCAGCACGTTTTGGCCGAGGTTGAAGTTCTCGGTGCTGGTGGTTGCAGTGATGGGTTCGATGCCATCAGATTCGGTTTTCAGTATTGAGGTGGTGCCCACGCCAATAGCGGTTCCAGCAATGAGGGTCATTGCTAACACTGCTGCGGTGATCGGGGGCGCCGAGGTAATGCCAAGGCGGCGGCGTTGTTTCACGTTAATCTCCCAACTTTATTGTGATTGATAAATGGGCACAGTCGTGCCACCTATCGGGCTTAACTGTAGTGTATTTATGGGGTAAAAGGGATGCATGTTGCTCATGTGAATAAGAAAGTGCATGTAAAGGGCATAAGAATTATTTTCCCGGCGTGTCGGATCAGTGAATATCTCGGTGTGTCCTGCAGAGCGAAACGCACCTTATATGGCTAGGGTTTTAGCTATGACTGACTTTGATGTAATCGTTGTTGGATCCGGACTCTTCGGTTTGACCGTAGCGGAGCGCGCAGCCAGCCAATTGAATAAGAAGGTACTCATTATTGAGCGCCGCGATCATATTGGCGGCAACGCCTATTCCGAGGCCGAACCAGAGACCGGCATTGAAATCCACAAATACGGAGCCCATCTCTTCCACACCTCCAATAAGCGAGTCTGGGAATACGTCAATCAATTCACCAGTTTCACTAATTATCAGCACCGCGTCTTCGCCATGCACAAAGGCCAGGCCTACCAATTTCCCATGGGGCTCGGGCTTATTAGCCAGTTCTTCGGAAAGTACTTCTCTCCAGACGAAGCTCGCGCCCTCATCGCTGAGCAGGCTGCCGAGATCAAGAGCGAAGATGCTAAAAACCTAGAAGAAAAGGCTATCTCTCTGATCGGCCGTCCCCTCTACGAAGCTTTTATTCGCGATTACACCGCGAAGCAGTGGCAAACGGATCCCAAGGATCTCCCAGCCGGTAATATCACCCGGCTGCCGGTGCGCTATAACTTCAACAACCGTTATTTCAACGATACCTACGAGGGCCTCCCTACAGACGGATACGCCGCATGGCTAGAACGAATGGCCGATCACCCCAATATCGACGTGCGTCTAAATACTGATTGGTTTGAGGTTCGCGATGAGGTGCGCGCCGCCTCCCCGAAGGCGCTCGTGGTCTATACCGGTCCCGTTGATCGTTATTTCGATTATCGCGAAGGAGCCCTAGGGTGGCGCACGCTTGATTTCGAGACCGAAGTTCTCGAAACTGGTGATTTCCAGGGAACTCCCGTCATGAACTACAACGATGCTGAGTTCCCCTTTACCCGAATCCACGAATTCCGCCACTTCCATCCCGAGCGCGACAACCAGTATCCTCAGGATAAAACCGTCATTATGCGCGAGTATTCACGCTTTGCGGAAGCCGGGGACGAGCCTTATTATCCAATCAATACCCCTGCAGACCGCGAGATGCTGTTAAAGTACCGCGAACACGTCGCCCGAGAGACCGCCGAGAATAAGGTCTATTTCGGGGGACGCCTGGGAACCTACCAGTACCTGGATATGCATATGGCTATTGCCTCGGCGCTAACTCTATTTGATAATGTGATCAGCCCGGCACTGCGCGCATAAAAGTCCACAGAGGTACCTAAGAAGTACATAAAAAATCCCCGACAGGGTGCGCGAAAATCCGCACCCTGTTAGCTCTCTATAGCTGTACAAGGAAAATAGTGTGGATATCGTCATCAACAACTGCTTTTTAGCGCTGAACGATTCTCCACTAACCCCCGCCGTTATCGCTTTTACTACCGCACTGCGGCCGGTATATCTCACGATCTCTCTATTTATTATGGCGGTACTCTGGTCCTGCTTGCCGAGGCTAAAAAGTCCGCTTCGGGTCATATTTGCCTTGCCTATTTCGGTCGCGCTCGCCAGTCTGAGTGCAGAAGGTATCAAGATGATTATTGCCCGACCCCGCCCCGATATCGCCGGCCACCTTGTGGAAGTCACTAGCTTTGCCTTCCCTTCCGGACACGCTACGGCAATCACTGCCTGCGCGAGTATGGCCACAATAATATGGGGCTGGAAAAAGACGTGGTGGACTTATATCGTGGCGATTGCCGTGTATATATCAAGGCTCTATACCGGGGTGCACTGGATGAGCGATATTATTGGCGGTATTATCCTAGGGCTCATCATTAGCGCCTTGATCGCACGCCTACTGGGAATTTCTCGTCTGTCTTCGCGCCCCGAAAAACACTCCGAGGAATAATATTTTGAAGGTATGTACCCAATAGCTGCTTATAACGTGTCCCAGTATAGATATAAGTAAAAGCGCTGACCCTTCAGCGTTTATTGGTGCTAAATCGCGAGCCCGAACTGACCATTTCAGGCGATTTCTCCGCGCATTCGTGAGCTGATTAGCGCAACTGAGCGTGGCTATCTCCGCGAGGCTGGGGCGAAGCGACTACCCTTAAGTGGCGGAACTATACCCCTTGAGCACCACCCTGGGGCGGAAACGAAAGGTTTTTGAGCAATGAAGGACAACCAGCTGCAACGCTTCCTGCTTCCCCACATCGGGGAGCCTAGCGATGTGCGCAAGCTTTATATCTTAGAACACGAGGATAATCTCGAGAAGCCTCGATGGCATGATCGCAGCTCACTGACTATTCCAGCCGCCAGCGAACTTAGCTTCCTCACTTATTTCAACGCCTTCCCCGCCTCGTACTGGCGCCGATGGTCACAGCTCGACACCGTCATTTTGAAAGTGGATATCACCGGCACTGCCCGAATTAATATCTACCGCTCAAAGCCCGACGGAACCCGGCTGAGCATCAGCAATAAGCTCGTAACCGATGATGTCGCGGAATTCGAACTCTCTCTCGCGCCCTTCGAAGTTGGCGGTTGGCTATGGTGGGATATCACTACCGATACCGACGTCACCATTAATGAGGCAGGCTGGTACGCTCCGCATGCGCCACGCGCCCAAATTCTCCCCGACGGCACCACTGTTGGCCCCTTCGAAGCCCGCGTCACTGTCGGTATTCCTACTTTTAACCGCCCCACCGACGCTGTCGCAGCTCTACAGGCTTTGGCTAGTGATGCAGAGGTTGATGGTGTGATCGATGCGGTCATCATGCCCGACCAAGGTACCAAGCACCCAGCGGATGAACCAGGCTATCAGGATGCGGTGGAGCACTTCGGTGACCGCTTCTTCGAATTCCGCCAGGGAAACCTCGGCGGATCAGGCGGATATTCCCGCATTATGTACGAAGCCCTCGGCGACGGCGCGGCAGGGGCAAAAAAATCCCCCTATATCCTCTATATGGACGATGATATCGCCATCGAACCTGACTCAATCCTTCGTGCCCTGCAAGCAGCCCGCTATGCTAAGCGCCCTATTCTCGTAGGCGGGCAAATGCTCAATTTGCAGGAACGTAGCCACTTGCACTCTATGGGTGAGGTGATCGACCGTAGCACCTTCATGTGGACTAAAGCCCCCCACGTGCACTACGACCACAATTTCGACGAGCACCCGCTTAGTGATCGCGGAGCCGTTGATGATAAGCCCGATGCTCAGCATTCACGTGACCTGCACCGCCGGATCGACGTGGACTATAACGGCTGGTGGATGTGCATGATTCCGAGGCTAGTAGCCGAGGAGATCGGGCAGCCGCTGCCGCTCTTTATCAAGTGGGATGACGCCGAATACGGCCTGCGCGCCGGGCGCCATGGTTTCCCTACTGCTACCTGGCCTGGTATCGCTATCTGGCATATGGCATGGAGTGATAAGGACGACGCCATTGACTGGCAAGCCTATTTCCACCTACGAAATCGACTGATTGTGGCGGCGCTCAACCATGATGGCCCAATCGATGGGCTCCTGCGTAGTATGCATAAGGCACTGGTCAAACACCTTCTGTGCCTTGAGTATTCCACCGCAGCGATCCAAATCGAAGCTATCGATGATTTCCTTGCTGGCCCTGATCAGCTTTTCGATATTTTGGAAACATCGCTACCGCGCATAGCAAAAATCCGCAAGGAATACCCCGATGCGGTCATTTTAGACTCCGCCACGGATTTCCCCACCCCAACGGGAGCACCTGGGGTACCGGTTAAGGATATCGGCGGGCGCTTGGCACCGCTGAAAAAATCGGTGTGGCTACTAAAAGGGCTCAAACATTCCCTTCGTCCCGCAGATCGCCAACATCACGAGATTCCACAGGCCAATTTTGCGCCCATAGAGGCACGGTGGTTTAGTCTCTCGCGTGTCGATGGCGCCACCGTTGCCACGGCGGATGGACGCGGTGTGGCATACCGCAAGCGCGATCTCGACATGGCCAAACATTTATATAAGCAGTCACGGGAACGACATAAACTAGTTCGGGAACGTTTTGAGCACTTGCGCGCCGCCTATCGCGCCGCCTATCCCGACCTGATTAGCCGCGAAGCATGGAGCAAGGTATTCGATCATGACTGAAAATGACATCTTGGTGCAGATCCAACGCACCGTCGGTTATCCAATAACGCTGCGCATAGCCCGTGCCCTATCCCACTTTGGGGAGCATGCCTTGGGGTGGATGGGAATTGGTGCGCTGGCTGCACTGTGGGATAAACACCGTCGTCCGCAGTGGCTGCGACTTATTGCAGCATCCTTCATAAGCCACGCATTATCGGTGATCATTAAGAGGATTGTCAGACGTCAACGCCCCCATGATCCCCGCATCACTATTGGGGTAAAAACTCCCAGCTCTTTGAGTTTCCCGAGTTCCCACGCCACCAGCACCACGGCCTTTTTCACCAGCCTATCGGCTATTGTGAAAAGCCGTGTGCCTTTGATTGGGGTCCCCGTGATGATGTTCTCACGGATGCTTTTAGGGGTACACTACCCCTCTGATGTATTAACAGGTGCGCTCGTGGGGTGGGCAACTAGTCGAGCGCTTGGTCATTCCCGGAAGGCTTAATGAGTAATGTCGAATGAATCCCTCATCGGATCTGAGCCACACACTCGAGGCTTAGAAGATAATAGGAAGCTGCATCCGCCTAAGAACCTTCCTGATGCCATGATTAAGGGGCTGCGGCCCAAGCAGTGGGTTAAAAATGTTTTAGTTCTAGCAGCTCCGATGGCAGCTGGTGCTGAAGCCCTGCTGCAGCCGCGTATCCTCACCGATATCGCAGTTGCTTTCCTAGCCTTCTGCATGGCGGCATCCGCCATTTATCTCATCAATGATGCTAAGGACGTCGAGGCTGATCGCCAGCATCCCACTAAGCGCTATCGCCCTATTGCGGCGGGAGTACTTCCCGTGGGCCTCGCCTTTTTTATGGCCGTGGCCTTTATCATCGGCGCTATTGTACTGAGTTATTTCTTCGCCAGCTCAGGCAGGAGTTTGGCCATCGTTATGACGGTGTATATAGCTCTACAGTTGGGTTATTGCTTTGGGTGGAAACATCAGCCGGTTATCGATATTGCCTTGGTCTCCTCTGGTTTTATGTTGCGAGCTATGGCTGGTGGCGTGGCGGCCGGCATTGATTTATCGCAGTGGTTCCTCTTGGTTGCAGCTTTTGGATCTCTCTTTATGGCCTCCGGAAAGCGATATGCTGAAATCCTCCTGGCACAAGAATCAGGGGCTAAGATCCGCAAGGCTCTTGAAGGCTATACGCCCACGTACCTGCGTTTTGTGTGGACTCTAGCGGCTACTGCCGTGGTGATGAGCTATGCACTCTGGGGTTTTGAGATGGCTCGGCTTTCAAGCCCAGTGGCTGGGGTCTGGTACCAAATTTCGATGGTACCCTTCACCGTTGCTATCTTGCGTTATGCTGCCGATGTTGACCGTGGCGATGGTGGCGCCCCAGATGAGTTGGCACTGACGGATCGCACTTTGCAAGTACTCGCCGTGTTGTGGGTGACCAGCGTAGTAATAGCGGTTTATCTCGTTTAAAATTCCCAACATAAACCAAGGTGGGGGTGGCCTTTGCTGCGTGAAGGGCAGGAAAACTACCCGTGCTTTACCAATCTGTTATAAAGTCTTTGCTGTAGCGTGTCGTGCCTATAATAAGCGCTAAATATAGTAGGTGCCTTTGTATTCCGTCATGAGGCGGGTACCATGATGTCGCGCCAAGGTATAGGAATTGGACAAGGAGAAGCATGAAGGTTTTCGCCCAAGCTCTACGAAAGGCTCAAGCCACAGTGACAGCAGTGGTCACCGCTGGTGCCCTTATGGTCGCTGGACAGGGAGTGGCGGAGGCTGCCAATCGTGACTGGCTGCGCGCTGATGCCACCGGGACTTGCGAATGGGACCAAGTAGGAAACTGGGTACAGCGCTGTGATGTGTGGTCACCCGCTAATAACCGAACCATTACTGTTCAGATCCAGCCTGCACAACGTGGGGGCAATGCTGGTCTCTACCTTCTTGATGGCGCCCGTGCGAGTGAACGAGCTAGTGCATGGACGACCTCAGCTAATGCTCCTGCCACATATGCGCCACATAATATCACCCTCGTCATGCCCGTCGGTGGCGCTGGATCTTTTTATATGGACTGGTTGGGGCCAGCCTTCTACAACGGACAAGGCTACCACTTCAAGTGGGAAACATTCCTTACTCAAGAGCTTCCCGTTTACCTTGAGCAAAATTTTGGCGTCGCGCGCAATAATAACGCAATTGCAGGTCTCTCCATGGGCGGCACCGCTGCGCTCAATCTCGCGGCCCGCCACCCCAATCAATTCCGACAGACCTTGAGTTGGTCGGGCTACCCATCCATGACCCTGCCTGGGATGCACTCCCTCCTGCGGTTGGCACTCGTTGAATTGGGCGGCTTTAATATCAACGCCATGTACGGTTTCTTCTTTAGCCCAGAACGCTTTTCAAATGACCCGCTGTGGAATATGAGCGGTCTGCGCAATACCGATATCTATATCTCTGCGGCCACCGGATTCTGGTCAGGCTATGACGGCCCAGGGATTAAATTTGGGGACCGGATCGTCGGCTCCGTACTCGAAGGTGTCTCGCTGTACTCCACCTCGGTATGGGAGGTTAAGGCACGTGCTGAGGGCTTGCGTGTAACGGTAGATTATCCGCCGGCAGGTATTCACAGCTGGGAACAATGGATCTCGCAGCTAGAGAAGACGAAGCCGCGAATTCTAGATTATATGAACGCTTGGTAGGAACCATTCCGCCGTAAGAACAACCCCGTTGCCGCACAGGCCGCGGGGTTTTTTATTGCGGTGCCCTGGTCATGTAACGATGTGAGCGTTGTTAGCTATGTTAAAGGTGAAAACAAAATAAACAGCTGTAAATCGGTGTGTCTCAACCCTAACTCTCAAGTTCAACTTAAACTTGAGCATAGTCTTGTGCCACAGTGGAGCTATACCCCACATATAGCTATACCGTGGGATAGGTGGGAAAAGCAGCAGCGCTTGAGCACCTGGAGTACCTAAAAAATCGCTAACACAAAAAGGAACCTATTATGCGCGACACCGCATCCCGTTCGACTCGACGTACCCGTTGGATTAGTACGCTCCCTGTAGTCATCGGCCTCGGATTAGTGGGAGTTATCCCCGCTACCACCATGGCCCAATCTTCGGGATCTTCGAATTTCTTTCCCGGCCTCACGGATTACCTCGATCCAAACTCCCAGGAACGCACCCCCATACGCGTGGATGAAAACCCCAATATCCAGGGCCTACCCGCCGGAGTTGAAGTTGAGCGCGTGAACTGGATTAGCGATCGCCGTATACAACTGTATATCCGCTCCGCCGTGATGCCAGGTGCGCCAGTGAAAGTTCAAATCCTGTTAGCGCGCGATTGGCACTCGAATCCCACGCGTACCTTCCCTGAAGTATGGGCCCTCGACGGTTTGCGCGCCACAGATATTGAGAATGGCTGGACCTCCGAGACTAATATCGAACAGCTCTTTGCCGATAAGAATGTCAACGTTATTCTGCCAATCGGTGGCGAGTCTTCGTTCTACTCGGACTGGCAGCGTGAAAATAACGGCAAGCACTATATGTGGGAGTCCTTCCTCACCCAAGAGCTCGTACCCATCCTGCGTAATGGCTACCGCTCCAATGAGGAGCGCGCGATCTTCGGCCTTTCTATGGGCGGCACCGCCGCTATTAACCTAGCTGAACGCCACCCTCAGCTCTTTAAATTCGTTGGCTCGTTCTCTGGTTACCTCGATATGACCAGCGTTGGTATGCCAGCTGCCGTCAAGGCTGCCCTTCAAGACGGTGGCGGCTACGATGCGGAGGCTATGTGGGGCCCTGAAGGTTCTCAAGATTGGATTGATCACGATCCGAAACTCGGTATTGAATCCCTTAAAGGCAAAACCGTATATGTATCAGCCGGCTCTGGTCGCGATGATTTCGGTGAGCCAGATTCCGTAGCCAAGCATGGGGCCAATTCCGCTGGAATTGGTCTGGAAGTAATCTCCCGGATGACCACCCAGACCTTCGTCGACTACGCTAAGCGTGCGCAGGTTGAGGTCATTTCCGTCTTCCGCCCCACCGGCGTACATGCTTGGCCGTACTGGCAGTACGAACTGGGACAAGCATGGCCGCATATGGCAAAAGCGTTGAATATCTCCAAGGAAGACCGCGGCGCTGATTGCACCGCTATCGGCGCCATTGCTGAAGCCACACGCTCTGGAATAATTGGTAACTGCGTCAACAACGAATACGATGTACCCGGTGGTAAGGCTGAAGACTTCACTAGGGGTCGTGCCTACTGGTCTCCGGAGCATGGAGCCTTCGCTCTCTATGGCCGTATCGGTGCTCTCTATACCGAAATGGGCGGTCCCGCTAGCTGGTTGGGCTTCCCCTTAAGCACCGAGCGTGAATTGGTACGGGGTGGCCGCTACGTAGCTTTCGAGCATGGCAATATCTACTGGACTCCAGCACTGGGTGCCGTGGCCGTGCCTAAGGATATTGTGGATAAGTGGGGTGAGTTGCAGTGGGAAAATGGCACACTCGGGTACCCAGTTTCTGCAGCTGAGAAGATCGGCGACGGCTTCGTGCAGCAGTTTGAAGGTGGCTATGTAGTCCGTACTCCCGATAACAAAAATTTCCATGTTCGAGGAGCGATCGCTGCGAAGTACCGAGCCATCAATACCGCGACCAGCAATCTGGGATTCCCTACAACGGATGAAATCGCCATCAATGGTGGTGCCTTCCAACGCTTCGAGCGGGGCAATATTTACTGGTCACCTGCAACTGATGCACACGTGATTAACTACGGTGATATCTTTGACGCATGGGCTAAGAAAAATTGGGAGCAGGGCGAATTTGGCTTCCCAACCCAAGATCATGCCCTAATTCCAGCGGGCGGCGAGATCGTTCACTTCGAACGTGGCACCATTTCTCAAATCAATGGTCTCATCGTTGAGGAGAAGAAATAGTGTATAAGGCTATGCCCTGCGCACTGCTGGTGGCACTGGGATTTTTAGCTGGGTGCTCGAGTTCCAGTGTCACTGAGGAGCCCACTGAGATGACCGTAGCGCCGCTCACTCGGGCCGCCCAAATGTCGAAAACGCCTAGTGCATCTGCACGCGCAGAACCGAGCACGAGCATCGATCTCAGCGTTCCACCTTTGAAGAACCCGCCCGCGCGTTCGGCTGGTGATCAGGCCGCCCGAGAAGTCAGTGACGTGCCCACCCCAGGGCTATCCCTGACTGAACAAGATCGGGAATTTCTCAAAGCTTTGGAATTAGCGGGGATCACGGTCACAGGTGCAGAGAATCAAATGATCGGCGTTGCGCAGGTCGTTTGTGCCAATAACTTTGCTGCCGCTACCCCTGCTGTGGCCGGTCAGCTCATCGAGCAAGGCCGCTCCACCCTGGCGGTGGAGCAGATAACTACGGTTATTGAGCAGGCAGCACGCCAGAGTTATTGCTAAATCTAGATTGAAGGCAGTATGAAAAAGTTTTTCACCGCGGTAGTAGCACTCATTGTTATTGGGATTATTATCGCGGGGGTCGTGGGTTGGCTGCGTAGCACCGATAATATTCCAGGTGCACCAGATTCGAATCAAGCGGGTCCAACGCAACCTGAATGGTGCCCACGGGTGGAGGTCATCGCAGCTCCGGGGACGTGGGAATCTGCGAGCGTCGATGATCCCCTTAACCCGATGGCCAACCCCAATTCTTTGATGCTGACCATTACTAATCCTCTCAAGCAGCGCTACCCTCATGGGGATATAAAGATATGGACCTTGCCGTATACTGCGCAGTTTCGCAATATCAACGCCCAACAGGAAATGAGCTACGACGATTCTCGCAATGAGGGGATGGCCACCCTTAAGCGAGAAATCAATGAGACACACCGCGAATGTCCGCTGACAGAATTTATTCTCACTGGCTTTTCTCAAGGCGCTGTGATTATGGGTGATCTTGCCAATGAAATTGGAGTGCATGAAACTCCTATTCCCTCCCACGTGGTCAGGGGTGTCGCCCTGATCGCTGATGGTCGCCGACAGCCGGGTGTGGGCCAGGCTGTGGGCACACCCGTGGGTGGGGTAGGGGCCGAGATTTCGCTGGCACCGTTGAATCTAGTAGTTCAACCCATTGTTCCTGGCGCAACCATGCGTGGCCCGCGCACCGGCGGCTTCGGAGTTCTTAATGATCGGGTCTTTGATATTTGTGCTCCTGATGACACTATCTGCGATGCTCCGCAGAATGTGAGCGATGCTTTCGGCCGCGCTTTTGATCTCATTGAAGCCAATGGTATTCATGCTCAATACGCCACGAATCCGAATGTCGTTCCAGGCACCACCGCACCGAGCTGGGTTGTGGAATGGGCTAGTGATTTGATTAATCGCGGATAAGCGGCCCTATAGGGTGTAAAATAATTTTTTTCGCAAAAGTAATAATCTTCTGGTTAGTACCGATCAACTAAGGGACACTGCCTTGTGGGTTCTTGCACTAGAGGGTGAAGCTTCGCGCGACAGCACTGATATGAAGGAGAATAATGGATCTTAATAAAGTAATTGGCCAATTTTTCAACGAGAAGCACGAGATTACCTTACCGCCGGAGATTACCCTCGCAGGGATGTGCGAGATGATGTTCCAGACGGAAAAAATGGCTGGAACTACCGATCGCATCGTGCTGAAATTTTGGGATTACTCTGAACGTCGTGACGGGCAGCTCAAGGAATACAGTCGCGCGGAGGTCAATACTCGGATTAAGGCCGTTGCCGCTCGCTTGCAGCAGGTGGGCTCCATCGGTGATCGCGTGATGATCCTTGCTAATAACTCTCCAGAGTATTTATTTTCCATGCTAGGGGCCATGTACGCTGGAATGGTTCCCATTCCGCTTTATGATCCCAATGAGCCAGGTCACGCTGAACATCTTGCGGCCGTTATCGGCGATTCACAACCGTCTGCGGTACTAACTAATAAGGCATCTGCTCGCTCCGTGCGGGCATTCTTCGCTGATCGTCCAGGCCATGAGCGCCCCCGCATTCTACTCGTTGATGCTGTGCCCGATAGTTTGGCGGCCAGTTTTAGCAATCCGCTTACCTCCCCTGAGGCTGCGCGCATGCTTGCCACCCTACAAAAAGCTCCGGTCGATTTGCCCGCCTTTTTGCAATATACCTCGGGCTCTACACGCACTCCAGCTGGTGTTATGCTCACCAATCGCTCGATCCTGACCAATGTGTTGCAAATTTTTACCGCGGCTCAGCTTAAAACCCCTCTGACCTTAGTCTCTTGGTTGCCGTTGCACCATGATATGGGCATCATTCTGGCAACCTTTGTCACCATTCTAGGACTCGATTTTGAGTTAATGGCGCCGCGTGATTTCATTCAGCAGCCTTCACGTTGGGTCCAGCTCCTTGATAAACGGGAGTCGGGTACCCATATCTACACCGTTGTCCCCAACTTCGCTCTTGAATTGGCGGCCCGTTTTGCCAAGCCTGAAGCTGGACACGAGCTCGATCTTTCTACAGTTGATGGACTAATCGTGGGTTCGGAGCCAGTAACTGAGAAGGCAGTGGAAATCTTCCTTCAAACTTTCGAGGAATACGGGCTGAAAAAGTCAGCGCTGCGCCCTTCATACGGACTGGCGGAAGCGTCGCTTTTGGTTACCACCCCGCAAACGGAAAGTCGACCACTGATTAGCCACTTTGATCGCGATAAGCTGGCTCAGGGTCTCGCCGAGATCGTGGAGCGCAGTGATCGGTCCGTCGCCTTCACGTCCAGTGGGCAGGCGGTGCGCCCGCAGTACCTCACGATTGTTGATCCTGAGACCCGTGCCGAGCTCGGAGATTCCCATATAGGTGAACTATGGTGCCATGGCGATAATATGGCTGCCGGCTATCTTGATCGCCCCGAAGAAACCATGGCGACCTTCCGCAATACCTTAGGTCAGCGCCTTGTTGAGGGATCTCGGGTTGTCGGGGCGCCTGATGATGATCGATGGATGGCTACTGGGGACCTCGCCACCATTATCAACGGCGAAGTCTATATCACCGGCCGACTCAAGGATCTCATCATCGTCGCAGGCAGGAATCACTATCCTCAAGATATTGAATATACCGTTGAGCATGCCAGCTCTCAGGTGCGCCCTACCGCAGTTGCCGCATTCGCCACTACAGGTGAGGATGTAGAAAAGCTCATTATTCTCGCCGAGCGAGATCTCGATGCCGATCCTGCGTATGACGCCCACGCTATTGCGGCTATTAGACAAGCTGTAACCGATGCTCATGGAGTAGTTCCGGCGGATATTCAGATCCTGAATCCAGATGAAATTGCGCGCTCGTCTGCCGGTAAGATTGCCCGCCGGGTGAATAAAAAGCGCTACGAGAATTCCTAAATCCTCCGCAGTTTCCTCAAGACCCCACGATGATGGGTAGTGATCGTGGGGTCTTGAGGTGTGAAACAGCTATTAAACAATATGCGATATAAAATAGAGCGATTGGGCGCTGTCCTAAGGTGGCGTCCCAGTGTGAGCGAAAAGACGAGACAAAGGGTAGATTTTGACTAATCAACATGGTGCTGACGGTACGATTAGTGAACCGATGAGCGTGGACAAACTCAGCGTTTGGTTGCGTGATTGGATTATGCGCACGACGGGGTTACCTGAAGAGGAGATCTCTGATACCCAATCGATGCAATCCTTCGGATTGTCCTCGCGCGATGTGGTCATTCTCTCCGGCGAGCTAGAAAATCTCCTCGATGTACCACTTGATGCAACCATCGCTTATGAATATCCCACGATCTCGGCCCTAGCACAGCGTCTGATCAATGGCCCCCGCACTGACGAGCGCCCCTCCTCTAAGTCCCGAACCACCGCCATTATCCAAGAGCCTGCCACTCACGATATTGCCATTGTGGGATTAGCAGGGCGTTACCCTGGGGCTGAGAATGCGCAGCAGATGTGGGATCTCTTCCTCGAAGGCCGCGACGGAATCGGTCCACTGCCGGTAGGCCGCTGGTCAGAGTACGCGGCTGATAAGCATACTACCGAGCTCATCGAGAATATCGATATGACTGGTGGCTACCTCGACGATATTGCCTCGTTTGACGCTGAATTTTTCGGGCTATCCCCCCTGGAAGCCGCTAATGTTGATCCGCAGCAGCGCATCATCCTAGAGCTGACATGGGAGGCTCTGGAAAACGCTCATATCCCGCCGTCATCGCTCAAAGGCAGCCCAGTGGGCGTGTATATGGGCTCAACGAACAACGATTACGGCATGCTCATTGCTGCCGATCCTGCAGAGTCACACCCCTATGCGCTTACAGGAACCTCGAGTTCGATCATTCCGAACCGCGTATCTTTTGCCTTCGATTTCCGCGGACCTTCTATTAGTACTGATACTGCTTGCTCCTCGTCCTTAGTAGCTATCCATCAGGCTGTGCGCGATCTCCGTGAGGGAGCCTGTGATATGGCGATTGCCGGTGGTGTTAATATTCTGGCGGCGCCTTTTGCCTCTACCGCCTTTGGGCAGCTCGGGGTATTTAGCCCAACAGGCAAGATTCACGCCTTCTCTGATGATGCCGATGGCCTAGTGCGTGCCGATGGCGCTGGCGTTGTGGTGCTCAAGCGAGTAGCCGATGCAATCAAAGATCGTGACAAAATCGTTGCCGTGATTAAGGGCTCCGCCGTGAATTCGGATGGACACTCCAATGGTTTGACCGCCCCCAATCCCGATGCTCAGATAGATGTCTTAGAACGCGCCTATGCTGATGCTGGGATTGATCCCCGGGAGGTGGACTATATTGAAGCCCACGGGACGGGCACGATCTTAGGTGATCCCATTGAAGCCACCGCTATTGGCACCGTTTTAGGTTCTGGGCGCGATCCGCATAACCCGACCCTTTTGGGGTCTGCCAAAACCAATTTTGGCCATACCGAAGCCGCTGCGGGCGCTGCCGGTGTGATCAAGGTGGCGCTGGCAATGGAGCATGATATCCTGCCGCCGTCGCTGAATTTTTCTGCCCCGAACCGCTACGTTGACTTCGAGCGGGAACATCTCGAAGTGGTAGAAGACCCTCGCGAATGGCCTGAGTATTCAGGCCGTAAACTCGCTGGTATTTCCGGCTTCGGCTTTGGCGGAACCAATGCTCATATCGTGGTCTCGTCCTTTGAGGCGAGCGATTATCAACTCAGTGAGAGTCCGCGGGAACCAGAACTCCTTGGCGCCCCAGCGCTACTGCCGGTGTCGGGTTTATTACCGTCGCGGCGTCGGCAAGCGGCAGCCTCGGTTAGGGACTATCTGCAACAGCATCCCAAAACCGATCTCATAAAGTTCGCACGCTCCCTAGCAGGTCGCAATCATGGTCGCTCCCGCGCCGTGGTGAGCGCTCGTACATATGATGAGGCGATCAAGCGGCTGGGTGTGGTTGCGGACGGCAAGATTACCCAGCATGTGTGTGCTCAAGATGCCCCCGATACCCAGGGTCCCGTTTTCATCTACTCGGGCTTTGGGTCCCAGCACCGCAAGATGGCCAAAGACCTAATGGCAATCGCACCTTCATTTAAAGCGCGCTTAGCGGAATTAGACGAGGTGGTGCGTTTTGAATCAGGCTGGTCGATCCTCGATATTGTCGCCGACGATTCCCAAACCTACGATACCGAAACCGCCCAGGTTGCGATTACGGCCATCCAGATCGCTCTCACCGACTATCTGAGCGCACTCGGTGCCCGCCCGCGCGCTGTGGTGGGGATGTCGATGGGTGAAATCGCTGCCGCCTATGCCTGTGGCGGCTTGAGCGCTAACGATGCCATGCTCATTGCCTGCCATCGTTCGCGGCTCATGGGTGAAGGGGAAAAATCCCTCAGCGAAGAAGACTATGGCGCAATGGCAGTTGTTGATTATAGTGCTGAGGAGATTGCGCAGCTTGGCGCTGAGCATCCTGAGTTCGCGGCAATTGAGCCGGCCGTCTACGCCGCTCCCGGCATGAATACTATTGGCGGGCCGCGAGATGCCGTTATCAAGCTGGTAGATTTGCGCCAAAAGGAAGGGAAATTCGCCCGATTACTCAACGTTAATGCTGCAGGTCACACCAGCGCCGTCGATCCTATCCTGGGGGAACTGGCTGCGGAAATATCAGCGATTAATCCTCGTCCACTCACAATTCCCCTTTTCAGTTCTGTGGAACGCGGAGAGGTCTTTGAAGCAGGTCAGATCGTCCACGACGCTGATTATTTCGTGCGCTGCACTCGGCAACCGGTGTATTTCCAAGCAGCGTGCGAGCAGGCTTTTGCCCACGGACATCGCATGCTGGTTGAGATTTCCCCGCACCCAGTTGCGGCTATCCCACTGATGAATACTGCCTTTAGTGTGAATAAGCCAGATGCACAGCTTTTGTTCTGCTTGAAGCGCAAGGAAGATCCAGTGCTCACGCTCAGCGATCTTCTGGCTAAACTGTACGCAGCCGGTGCGCCAATCGATTTCCGTGCGCTGTACGGGGATGGCCCGCTGATACCAGCTCCGGGCATGCCGTGGAAGAAACAACGGTATTGGACCACTGCTCGCCCTGCCTCCTCTGCTGGGGGAAGTTTATTAGGCGAGATGGTTTTCCTCCCTGGAAACCAGTACGCTTATCGAGTACAAGCGGATGCAGTAGCGTCGCCGACTATGGTCATCGACGCAGTGATCTCAGAACTGGCACCCCAGTCAGTGATGACTGCGGCGAGTGAAAAGAAAACACTGCCGCCCTCCGGTGAACTCACCGTGGTTGCCGCCCGTACCTTGGGTGGACTGGCGATCACTCTATATGAAGTCGCTGGTGACTCTCTGACGGTCTTAGCGGAAGCCTTTGCTGCGGAGCAGGGAGAAACAGCACACCTTGATGGCCCCGCCTTGGCTATGTCCTCGGGGGAGAGTCTGCCTGAAATGGCCCATGCTGATCTCCGCTGGGACCCTACAAGTGGCGAGACCGTTGAAGATCGCATGCGCGTTATTGTCAGTGAAGCAATGGGCTACGATGTGGAAGATTTGCCCAAAGAATTACCGCTGATAGACTTGGGCCTCGATTCACTGATGGGAATGCGGATTAAAAATCGCATTGAATATGATTTTAATATCCCCGAGCTGCAGGTCCAGGCGCTCCGCGATGCCTCCGTTGCTGATGCGGTGGCCTTGGTCGAAGAATTAGTCAGTGGACGCGAAAGAGAATCTGCCCCCGTACAGGTCAACCCTGAACCACAAGGTGGCGACCGCGGCGTAGGCGTAGCCCCGCGTGATGCGTCCGAGCGTCTCGTCTTCGCCACGTGGGCGAGTGTTGTCGGTCAAGCTGCAACGGGTGTGACCAATGCGTTGCCAACAATTACTTCTGAGCAAGCTAATCAGATCGCAGAGCGGTTGAGAGAACGATCTGGGGCAAAGATGAGCGCTGCCGATATACTGGCGGCGGATAATCTTGAAACCATTGCCAATATGGTGCGCGATAGCTTTGAAACGGACGTCGAGGGCAATATCCGAGTATTGCGGGCGCGACCTGAAGGTTCGCTCAAGCCCGCTGTCTTTATGTTCCACCCAGCGGGTGGCTCATCAGTGGTTTATCAACCTCTAATGCGCCGCCTGCCTGAGGATATTCCCGTGTACGGAGTAGAGCGACTTGAAGGGTCCTTGGAGGAGCGCGCCGCTGCCTACCTTGATGAGATTAAGCGGTACTCCGATGGTCTGCCCATTATCCTCGGTGGTTGGAGCTTCGGTGGCGCAATAGCTTATGAGGTTGCACACCAGCTGGAGGGAAGCGATATAGAGATCGCAACGATCGCCCTTTTAGATACAGTGCAGCCAGCACATCCAGTTCCGGACAACAAAGAAGAGACCAAGAAGCGTTGGCAGCGCTACCAAGCATTTGCCAAGAAGACCTATGGCTTGGACTTCCCCGTGCCTTTTGACCTTTTAGAGAGCGCTGGTGAAGATGCCCTCCTTGCTATGATGGCGGAATTCTTGAGCACTACTGATGCCTCTGAGCATGGACTATCTGCGGGAGTCTTGGAGCACCAGCGGGCTTCCTTTGTTGATAATCGCATTCTGGACAAGCTTGATATGACCAGATGGGCTGATGTTGAGGTGCCGGTGATTCTCTTCCGCGCAGAGCGGATGCACGAGGGAGCTATTGAATTAGAGCCAGCGTATAAAGATATTGCCTATGATGGCGGCTGGTCAGCAATTGTAAACGATCTAGAAATCGTGCAATTGCAGGGAGATCACCTAGCGGTTGTTGATGAACCCGAGATTGCTAAAGTTGGATTAGCGCTATCGCAACGGATTGCGCATATCTCCCAGAGCTAGCCACAATGTAAACGAGGAACGGATGAGTCTGGACACCACCGCGGGAAAACTCGCAGACCTGAAAGAGCGCCTAGCCCAAGCCCAAGACCCTGGCAGTGAGCGGGCACGATTAAAGCGTGATGAGGCGCACCGAACAACGCCCAGGCAGCGCATTAATCGGTTGCTCGACGAGGGCTCATTCGTAGAAATCGGTGCGCTCGGTCGCACCCCAGATGATAACGATGCCATCTACTCTGATGGCGTCGTCACTGGATATGGCCGCATTGATGGGCGCCCCGTGGCAGTGTACGCCCACGATAAAACCGTATACGGAGGCTCGGTAGGCGTAACATTTGGCCGCAAAGTCTGCGAGGTTATGGATATGGCCATCAAAATTGGCTGCCCAGTTATCGGTATTCAGGATTCTGGTGGCGCTCGTATTCAAGATGCGGTGACCTCTTTGGCTATGTACTCCGAGATTGCGCGCCGGCAATTGCCGCTGTCAGGGCGCAGCCCGCAGATCTCGATTATGATGGGTAAATCCGCCGGTGGAGCGGTCTATGCACCGGTGACCACGGATTTTGTGATCGCCGTCGATGGGGAAGCCGAAATGTATGTCACCGGCCCCGCAGTGATCAAGGAGGTCACGGGAGAAGTGATTACCTCTGCTGAATTGGGAAGTGCCAGGCAGCAGGAGTTAAACGGTAATGTCTCCTATGTGGCCATCGATGAGGAAGATGCCTTTGGTTATGTGCACGATCTTCTTGAGCGCTTGCCGCTGACCACCCATGACCCGGCGCCGATATTCCAGGCCCCCCAGGATGCAGATATTAGCGAGGATATTCGGCTTGACTCCTTTATTCCCGACGATGTCAATGCTGGCTATGACATGCACGATTTGCTGACCCAGCTTTTCGACGACGATAATATCCAGGAAATTCAGCCTAATTTCGCCCCAAATCTCATTACTGCTTTTGCCCGCGTGGATGGACGTTCTGTAGGTGTGATTGCCAATCAGCCGCTCGAATTTGCCGGCTGTATTGATGCTGATGCTGCCGATAAGGGTGCACGATTTATCCGCATCTGCGATGCCTATAATATTCCGCTGGTCTTTGTGGTGGATACTCCAGGCTATCTACCTGGCGTAGAGCAGGAGGAGGTGGGTCTGATTCACCGTGGCGCAAAGCTCGCTTTTGCGCTCGTGGAGGCAACTGTTCCTAAAGTTACGCTTATTGTGCGTAAAGCCTACGGCGGAGCTTATGCGGTTATGGGTTCTAAGAATCTCACCGGCGATATTAATCTCGCCTGGCCAACTGCCCAAATTGCGGTGATGGGGGCTGCTGCTGCAGTTGTGATGATCCAAGGTAAACAGCTTGATGCCATTAGTGATCAGTCTCAACGACAGTATATGAAGCAAGTTTTCATGGACTTTTATAATGAGAATATGACCAGTCCTTATGTGGCTGCAGAGCGCGGCTATATCGATGCTCTGATAGAGCCGCGCCATTCTCGCCTCGCCATCAGAAAAGCCCTGCGACAATTAGAAACCAAGCGCGAATTCGATTTGCCAAAGAAGCACACTATCGCGCCTATGTAGGAGGAGTGGCCTAGCTCAGCATCGGTGCCACGGATTCTACTTGAGCGCGAATCTCTTGGGCTTCGTGCTCACCAGAAATATCTTCGGCGCGCGCTTCGGCCTCGCAGCGCTGCTGATAGGAGTCAATTTCGTGTTGTTTACGTTCCTCATCCCAGCCGAGGTAGACCGCAGCTAAATCAGCGATTTCAAGGACTGCAGCAAGACCGCGATCCTTTTTCTCATGGTTGAGGCGGGTGCGCAAAACCATAATATCTTCTAGGTGCAGCGCACCTTCATGTGTGCACGCGAAGGCGATCTCCGCGCGTAAATACTCCGGTGCTGCGCCGAGCTCGTGGCCTAAGGTTTCTTCTTCTTTGATGGATTCGAGCAGGGTAAAGATATCGGAGCCGTAGCGATCGAGAAGATCCTCGATATGGTCCACGCTGAGCTGGTATTCCGCCGCTAATTCTTCGCGGCGGTTCCACAGCGCATGATAGCCATCTGCGCCAATCAGGGGAGTGAGCTGAGTGCGGGAGGGCATCTGCTTAGCCTTATTGGCGCCGAGGGCAAAATCGACGGCATCTTCTGCCATGACGCGGTAAGTTGTCAGTTTGCCGCCAGCGATAACGGTGAGGCCAGGGGCAGCCTCGGTGACGGTATGCTCCCTCGAGATCTTTGTGGACTTGGTCTTATCCCCATCAGCGGTACCTGGTTGCAAAAGGGGCCTCAGACCTGCCCACGTTCCAATAATATCGTCGTGGGTGAGATCGGATGTGAGCACCGCATTGGCGTGATCGAGGATATAGTCAATATCCTCTTTATTGGCCACGGGGTTGACAAAATCTTCGTGGTATTTGGTATCGGTGGTTCCAATAACCCAGTAGCGCTTCCACGGAATAATAAACAGTACTGATTTTTCCGTGCGCAAGAAAAGACCTGTCTTTCCTTTGATACGGTCTTTTGGAATCACGATATGGATCCCCTTAGAGGCGAGGACTTTCAGACCGCCGCTGGTATCGGCAAGGGCTTGGGTTTGCTCTGTCCACACACCAGTGGCATTGATAATATTCTTGGCCTTAATGGTGTATTCTTTCCCAGTCTCGAGGTCGCGTACGACAGCGCCCGTGACCCGAAAACCTTCTTTTTCCAGATTGACAACCTGGGTGCGGTTAGCGGTATAGGCCCCGTAGCGAGCTGCGGTACGAATGAGGGTGATCACGAGGCGGGCGTCATCGACACGCGCATCATAGAAGCGAATGGCTCCGGTAATCTGATCTTCTTTGATATCGGGGAAGAGTGAGAGCGCACCAGACTTGGAATAATGCTTTTGGATAGGTACGGAGCCTTTGTGGGCGATTTGAGCCATGGCATCATAAAGGCCGACGCCGATGGCGGAATAGGAACGCTCAATGACTGGCATTTTGAGTGGCCACAAAAACGGTTGCGCTTTGACAAGGTGTGGCGCCAGGCTGCTGAGCAGGAGTCCGCGTTCGCGTAGAGCCTCGGCGACGAGGAGAAAGTCGAAGTTATAGAGATAGCGTAGTCCGCCGTGGACTAGTTTCGACGAGCGCGATGACGTGCCCTGGGCAAAATCTTGGGCCTCTACAATGCCGACTTTCAGCCCGCGGGTAGCGGCGTCGAGGGCAATGCCGGCGCCGGTGATACCGCCGCCGATGACGAGGATATCGAGTTCGTTGTTAGACATGGCGCGCAGCGAGGCGTCGCGATTGAGAGTGGTGCTCATGAGGTCTCCTTAGTTTGGGTTGTGACCTTAATTATGGCTGAGAAAAACCCAAAATGGGAGATGTTGCACTGAAGTTGCACATATGTGCATGGCATAATGGGAGCCATGAACGAAAGGCTTGACCTCGCGCACAAAGCCGCCGAAATGTACTATCTCAACAACCACACCATGGCCGCCATCGCCCAAAACCTTGGCGTCTCTCGTTCGACTGTATCCAGGCTCATCACCTACGCCCGCGAATCAGGAATCGTCACGATCAGCATTGATTCTCCTATTAAAACCGACATGGTCGAAGCCCTGGAGAAAACCTTTGATATCAAGGCCACGTGCGTGCCCCTGCGTCGCTCACTCAGTCCAGTTGCTAGATTGACCGCGGTAGCCCAGGTGGCCGCCAATAAACTCGCTCACGTGGTCGAGCACGGTGATATCATCGGAATCGCCTGGGGAAATACCACCTATGAGGTCTTAAGAAATATGGCACCCACTCCGCGCGATGATATCACTGTGGTCCAACTCAATGGTGCCACTTCACTAAGACGCCAAAGCTACCTCAACGCCGATACCGTACTTTCACGCGCCGGGGACGTCTTTAATGCCGAAGTAGTGCCACTGCCCGTGCCAGCCTTTTTTGATTATGAAGCCACCAAGGAAGCGATGTGGCGGGAGCGAGCCGTATTATCGGTGATCGATCTGATTAAAAACGCCGACCTCGCTGTCTTTGGTATCGGCGCTTTTAATGCCACCCTGCCCTCGCTCGTATATTCCGGGGATTACCTCGAAGAGTCGGATATCACTTCCCTAACCGCTGATGGAATCGTGGGAGATATTTGTACCGTTTTTATCCGCGAGGATGGTAGCTACCGCGATATTGCAGTCAATCGGCGCGCCTCGGGGCCTACACCGGATGACCTCAAAAGAGTAAAGAGGCGCTTGTGTATTGTTGCTGAGCCTAAGAAAGCCCCTGCGCTTTTAGGTGCCTTACGCGCAGGAGTCATCACCGATCTTATTGTCGACGAAGCCACGGCGCGAGCGGCGCTCGAGCGCGGTGGTACTAGAGCGCGGTAGTGATTTCTCGGTACAGCGCGATAGCCGGCTCAGGGTTGACATCGCCAGTAAAAAAGACCGCCGACGTAGCCAGTAGATGCAGTTCCTTAGAAATCTTGCCCCATCTAATCTCCACCCCATAACGCTGAGCCAGAAATTCCATGGCGAGCCTTAAAGCACGCCCGTTGCCTTCGCGGAACGGATGGGCATAGTCGAGGTGAGCATGAATCGTGGCAAGCTGGTGAACTTTATCATCAAAGCTCAGGCCCTCCCAGCTGTAGGAGGAGGCGAAGGTATCAATATAATCCAGATAGCGCGGGATACTCTCATAACTGAGAAATAGGGTGGGATTATTGGGATTCCAGCTATTATTCTTCATAATATTGACATCGCGCAGCGTACCTGCCCAAGAAAAGCTATCCCGAAAAAGCTCATAATGCACAGCCATAAGCAGTTTGCTCGGACTTAGCTCATGAGGAGGTTGGTGATAGAGTTGCACAGCACGCGCGGCGGTGCAGGCTCTCGTCCACGCCGTGAGAGTATCCAGATCTGTAATACCTGGAAGATTAACGAGGGTCTCAGTGCCTGGATAAAAATAGCCATCCCATTTATCCTGTTCAAGCTTAGACATGCTCAAACCTCGAAGCGATCTCTTGCAGCGCCATCTCGAGAGTGATCTCACCATTGAGTAGGCGCAGGAGCAGATCAACCTGCTCCGCATCTGGTTGGTGGCCTTCGATAATACTGCTTGCTATACGGTTGTCGGCATATGCGCGCTTACTGGGATCCAGCGGCGCTGAGTCGAGAGTGTACATCTGTGCCTCCTTAGGGGTGTGGGGTTGATCCTAGCGGTAAAAACACACTCTGGGAGGCAATGATGTGATAATTGATCCCCTATGAGGGGGTAACGGATGCAGAGGCAATGCCAGCTATTCGAGTCTTCGGGTCGCTCTAAGTGTTCCAGAAATTTCGAGCGGAAAGGAGCCTTTGTATTTCGACTGTGCGCAGTACCCCATTTTGGAAAAGCCGGGTGTACAAAATCCCGAATGTGCTATTTTGAGGACGATAGTCAAACTATTTGGGTTTGAGGTTTCATATGTTATATAGGGAAAGGATCGCTGAGTAGTGGCTGCCAACAAACTGGAGTGGATCGATGAGGGTGTCTTACTCGATCTGGTAAGGAAGAATTTTGGTAAGGCGGTTAATAAGGCCTTAGGTCAGAACGTTCAAAATAAGCGCGAACCAACACTTCAAATTATCTACAAGGTGATTCTAGGTCTAGACGAAAAACAGATTGTGGAAGTGAACCGAGCTGAGGGGATGACAAAGACATTTCAGAATGCCATCGGCACATTCCACCAAGATGTTTTAGGTCATGCGAAAGGTTGGCGGACTACGGGGGTATCCGGTGGTTTAATCGACCTCAAGAGTGAAGAGAAAGTGCACTTTACATCCGGGGATCTAGCTAATGAGAGTCGTTATGTTCTAGCTGAACTGAAGATGCGATTTAATACAATTAAAGGTTCAGATCAAGCAAGCGTGTGGGATAAATTGCACAACGCCGTCAATAGTCACGGAAACAAAGATTACGTGGCCTACCTTTTCCAGGTTGTCCCCAAGGGGCAGGGCGGATATGACGAACCGTGGAAAGTTTCAAATAGACCGTCCAACAAACTGGTTAGGGTGGCAGACGGTGTCACCGCCTACCACTTGGTGACGGGTGACCCTAGGGCCTTAGAAAACCTCTTGTGCAACCTACCAAGTCTCCTAATTGAGGCGTTCCCGGAGGCGCTCGACAAAGAACGGTGTGATCTGGAGGATTTAGAAGAGTTCGTGCTCGCTGCTTGCACCGCAGGCCTCCCGAAACGTTCCTTCTTTGAGGAGGAAATAGCAGGAACCTTCGCAGCTGAGTCTTCTCCCGTCGAATAAAAATTTTGGATCGGTATTCAAACGGCTAGGAATAGACTAGAGGGTGATTCGGGGTTCCGGTGAAGAAACTTCATAGTTGTCGGGAACGCTTCCTTCGAGCATGGATCGAATACCGAAACCCACGTGAAAAGCCATGTTGCATGGAACTGCGTTGCCGATCTGTCGATACTGGTTAGTGACTCCGCCACTGAATTGCCAGTCATCTGGAAACGTTTGAATACGAGCATACTCTCGTACATTCAATGGCCGAGTCTCTGACGGATGGCAACGTTCCGTTTGCTTTTGAGCAGGATTGCACGTGAGAGTTAGTGAAGGCTCCTCCCAAGCCAATCGCCTAGCCATACCCGTGCGACCGCCACCGTGGAAGAAGCTGGCCTTCATATAGGATCGCTGAACGTGCTCGGGCAAGTCTTTCCAGTACCCTCCCTCGGGGACTAGCTGCATAATTTCAGCTTTCCAAGGGGCATACTGCGAGCCATCGCTAGGGGGACAATCGTAAATTGCTTCCCGAAGCGATACAGTGTAATCCTGCTCGTTCGGGAACAAGATAGGAATATCGAGATCGTCCCGAACCGCCAACATAATGAGGCGTTCTCGCTTCTGTGGAACATCTAGGTACTGTGCTCTTAGTAGCCTGTAGGCAACCTTGTAACCCGCATCTTGCAGAGCTTTAATCATGATCTTAAGTGTCTGACCGTGGTCGTGGTTGATTAAACCTCGAACATTTTCCCCCATAGCTACTCTAGGTCTAGCTTCAGTAACGGCTCGGGCAAATTCGTGAAATAGTGTTCCTCTGGTGTCGGCGAAACCCTTCTTTTGTCCCGCGTAGCTGAAGGCCTGGCAAGGAAAGCCCCCTTCAATGAGGTCTACCTTCCCCCGAAAATTTGTGAATACAAGGTTGTGAACATCATCCTCTACGACATTCCAATCTTTTCGGTTGGTGCGTAGGGTTGCGGCGGCATGCTTGTCTATCTCATTGACTAGAAGGTGCTGGAATCCGGCGTTGGATAGGCCAAGCGCTGTGCCTCCACCGCCAGCAAACAGGTCGATCGAAGTAAACTCTGTTTCGGATGCCTTTAGTATCCGGTAGCGGTTATCCGCGTGATCACCATTTAACTTACGCTGGAGTCGCAGCACTTCATCGATATTGAATTCTCGATTATTCTGTGAGTTGCGCCTAGCCTTGATTAGTCCTTTTTTCTCCCAGCGTCTAATCGTGTCGATCGAGACATCAAGATGAGTTGCGACTTCAGAAATTAGCATTTACCCTCCAGGTAACCTTTGCCTATGCAATGGCCACCTATATTATCTCATTCTAGTTGCGTGTACCAACTCTGCTCGTCCCAAATGCGATAGACTGCCGAAAGTCGACAACAGTTTCTCCTACTCACGATGCTCGGAGGCGATTCCTGGCACGCTGTGCCCTCTTATTATTGTCCTGGCACTCTAATAAAATGCGTTCCAAGGCTCGAGGGATACCAGGGCGTATATAAGCATCTACCTGCGCATGAGCATGAGGCTGCTCGGGGTAAAGGCCTCGGATGATCACAGTGGCAATCTCGATGGGATTCGACTCCCATATCGTTGTGAGAGCGGCAAAAAATCTCTCCGTATGGTCAACCCCTGAAAGCGGCTGGTTATACGCATCCACGAGCGCCCGAACCTCGTCGTTAGAGAATTCTCGAGGATTCACCAGCATTGCAAATAGTTCATCCTTGGTTTCTAACGAAGGCACCGATTTCTCCGCACGCAAGAAATTAGCGCGCCCAGTAAGCGTATAATCGCGCTCTAGCTGCGCTGCCCTCAATTCCGCGGTGTCTTCCCCCAGGGCAGTCAGAGCAGTAATGATATCCCACTCCAATTTATTGCCAAGCGTCAGTGGGCCAGTCAAGATTGCGCTCAGCTCCGCGGCGCGCTCGTGTCCAGCCAGTGGAGCAGCCTGTACGAAGGCCTGTAGGAGCACCCGCTGGGCATCACTGCCGTCGCGGGCGCGATCTGCCTGCGCTTTAAGTCCTGTAGCTAAGGCTATGCGTAGATCCTCATCATCATCTAGATAATGGCGAGCCGCAAAGAGGGCATGGGCGAAGATCTGGCGCATCAGAGCAGGATTCTCCTCCGCGGCAGCGTGAGCGAGAGCAATCTTGATAAAGATCCTCGGATCCAAGAGCGCATCACGGGTCATATTCCACAGCGATGTCCAGATTACGGCGCGCGTGATTTCATCGGAGATAGTGGAGAGAGCTTGTGCGATCGTGTTTACAGAACGCTGGTCAAAGGTGACCTTCGCATAGCTATGATCGCCGTCGTTAATCAGAATGAGATCTGGAGTCTCCAGGCCCACAGCCACGTCTATGGGAGTGAGGCCACCAGAGCGTTGATCGACAATGACGTCGAATGATTTCGTCCGTTCAATCGCCTGTTCGCGCAGCTTAAATAGCGACACCGTCAGGCGGTGTGGGCGAGTGACGTCGGTTCCCTGCTGCTCAATAGCCAAGGAAGTGATGAGGCCCTGATTAGTCTCGAGAACAGGGGAGAGGGTATCGGGGCCAGCACTATGGAGCCACCGTTGGGCCCAGTCGGACAGATCGCGGTCGGAGTGCCGGCCGAGTATAACGATAAGGTCATCGAAGGTGGCGGTACCGAAGGCATACGTGTGGAAATAATCCCTCGCTGCTGCATAGAAATTGTCGCGGCCCACGTAGTGGACAAGCTGCTTGAGTACCGCAGCGCCCTTAGCGTAGGTGATACCATCAAAATTCTGGCGGGCGGCATCTACGTCGGGGATCGTCGCCTTGATCGGGTGTGTGGTGGGAAGTTGATCTTGGGCATAGGCCCAATTCTTCCGCTGCCCCGCAAAATTAGCCCACGCGCTGGTATATGCGGTGGCTGAGACTGAAGCATCAGCCCCCATAAATTCCGCGAAAGATTCCTTCAGCCAGAGATCATCCCACCAGCGTGGGGTTACCAGATCACCGAACCACATATGGCTCATTTCGTGCAGGATGGTATTCGTGCGCGCAGCATGCTCCGCATAAGTCGCTGGATCGCGGAAAATATAGGCCTCGGTGAACGTGACCAACCCCGGATTTTCCATCGCACCCAAATTATATTCCGGTACGAAGATGGAATCGTATTTCCCCCACGGGTACGGGTAGCCAAAGTGTGCATCAAAGAAATCAAGACCTTGAGAGGTAATGGTGAGGATTTCATCATCGACGAATTCAGCCATGGAGGTACGCGCCCACACACCTAGTTCCACCTGTTGGCCCGTAGGTGAAGTCCACGTTCTATAGCGGGAGATATACTCGCCCGCCGCAAAAGCAGTGAGATACGTAGACAACAGAGGAGTTTCATCGAAATCGTGGCGCTGGCCGTTCCTGCTGATCTCAGGCTGGTTACTAAGCGCCACCCACCCCTGCGGTACCGTCAGCGAAGTGTGAAAATGGGCTTTGAGATCAGGTTGATCAAAGCACGGAAAGATCCGGCGAGCATCAGAAGGCTCCAAATGCGAGTACAAATAGGTGCGATTATCTGCGGGATCAGTAAAACGGTGCAACCCTTGGCCGGTACGAGAATATGACGAATTAGCTGCAATGCTTAAAACAATATCCTGATCTGCTGGAACCGTGAGCGTGATCCGCGCGCCGTCGAAATGAAAAGGCACGGAGTCGCCGTCGACTAAAACGCGTTCCACAGAGTGTCCTACATAATCCAGGAAAATGGCACCGCTCTGCGAGCGCATGGCAATATCGACCTGTACTGGAAAGGTGGCTTCGCTCTGGGCGCCTTCGACGTTGAGGTGAAGTCGGTAGCTATCAATATGGAGATCATTGCTGCGGGATTCAGCGTCTGTAAAACTCAAATTTGCGGTGCTCATAGTGGTCAGTTCAGCACATCACTACGATTGAGTACAAGTTAACCCGTGGCGTTTTGAGCCCGGAGCTCGCATGAGTGAGTTCACTGAGAGGCAGCGGATGATCATGGGGCGCAGTAAAGGTTAAAGTCCGGTCTCTTTTGGAGAGAGATAGAACCTTGATGTTCAGCATTCTGCAATTGAAACTGGGTTAGTAGCATGGGGGAATGGGCCTGGAAATGATTCTCGCAATTCTTAGTGAGTACGACGTCGAGGACTTTGATCCAATTTGAGGGAAACCAATTAGTCAGTTAGCACAACTGGCAAAGTCTCCAACAACGACTCAAAGGGCTTAGCTTCGATGAACTATCGGGACCAAACTCTGGAGAGTCCTAACCAGCTAAGGCTAAACCAGACTTCTATTTCTCCACACAGAGTTACAGGGTGGTGCGCTATCAGGAACTCGAGCCATCGCTACCATCAAACCAGGTAGCACGACAAAATAAAATAAATACCGCTGATTACTCTTTGTCCCTCATGCCGGTCACCCAGCGGATGTTGCATTGGCACGGCGCTTCTTCGTACTTCAACTCGATGTTCCTATAAACTGTAGTTAATTATGACTCCGTGGTCTGGTGGGGTGAGTCTACTGGACGGTCTCGAACCTGGGAGCTACCTCAGCGCCCACCACCATATCGCCACGATGGCGCGCAGCCACTCTGGTCAAAAGTGTTTTTTGAGCTATTGTCACAGCACCTGACAGAACTATCCCATTATTCAAGTTCATCCTCTAGCACGTTTGACACTCAATTCATTGGTTCACTGCATCAGTTCCCGTTGCCGTTGTTGTTATCGAATCGGTCGGCCTCGCCTAGCAACTAAAATTAAACTGATTCCCACTACTTGGACTGAGAAATCAACTTCCGATTGAGCTCTACAACAAAACCGGACTACTTTCAGATTGGTTTGTTAGGACAAATTAGCTCTACTTCTCCACTGAGACTGTGTTGGATGGGGAAAGCAGATTGTTTTTATCCCTGTTTGGAGTATGAGAGTTGGGGCATATTCGATAAGCTGTCGTCCGAGAGCTCAAATATACTTGTGTGGAGGGAGAGTCATTGCGGATCCGTGGCAGTGGACTGATCCATAGCTTGGTCACGGATGGTGGTTTTGGCGCCTTCGACGAGACGTGGAGCTTGAGGCAGTTGCTTTCTTTCGTTTCTTTACTCGCTGGGCAGCCGATGGTCTTTGATGCCCCGAACCATCAGCCATTAAGTCTAGATAGCGGCAGTATCTGGTTGGGAGTCGCTCTCAGGTAGCGGGTGACTTTGCGCAGCTTACTATCCATCCTTTAGTGGAATCTGAGGTATAGGTTAATATCCTAGACGCTGGCGCACAATTTCAAGAACCGGTAAAGCTTTCTCCCAAGTATACACCGTATGTTCTCCGACTACGGATATCTTTGGCCTAGACTACAGTCTCGATTTTACTCAAAGCTCGCCGAATGACCTTTTGAAATGTAATGCTAGCTCCATATATCTTGAGCTCTGTTTGCTTTGGTATATCAGGGTGTAAGATCCTCAGAGTACATTCTGCTTGACTTTGATTTGGTTTTCCGAATGTCACAGATCTCAGGAGAGACACCTCGTAATTAGTCATGAATTCCATGGTATTAGTTTGGCGTGGGGGTTGGGCTCAAGGGGTCAGCCAACCAGTAGGATTGAAATTTCTATAGAACTGGCCTAGGGAGACGCCACGTCACCATGTTTCCGTGAGCGATTCCTGCTCCTTGAAGTTGCGCCAAAAATTAGTATGGTAACGCTGGTAGTTCAATGTTTGGCGGGAGGTAACTTTAATATTTTAAAAACACATTTTTCACAGGATGGGCTGGTCATCTTTGTGATTTAGGATGGATTTTTCTCAGCTCCGCGAACTGTCATACGTAGCCTCAACCCGTTGGTACTGCCCATGGCTCTGGCTTTTCTAGAATACTTTTTACAGCCTCACTTGATGTTAAAATGTAGACACCTTGTCGAAGTTGCCTAGATGGCAAGAGGAAAGCGATTCGGGACAGAGAACCCAAACTAGGGCTTCATCTGTTCTATAACCCAATGACGTCGTTATTGCTCTAGTAGATGGCTCACAGGCTTAGCGCCCTTCGACTCTTCGGAGTGGTTTGGCTAATCTACTTTATAAATTTTCTAGGCAATTTAATACAGTTTCATCGAACTTTGATGGATCGTCAACGAAAAGATTGCCGGAATCGCAGGATAGATATCTACCTTGCGATAAGTGCTCCACGATTCGTCAGTTCGCACAGGTAGCCTCTGGAGGAAGGATGAGATTCTTGTTGCAGTGCGCAATCAAGGTCGCTAGTGACGCTGAAACTACTCAAACAACAACCTTCACCTCACTCTTTTAGATTGTAAACGTGTAGTAGCTGGAATTTAGGAATGCAGCTCAGATACGTCGAGACCTTAACTGTTCGCTAATCCTATGCCAGGTGATTATTTAGCAGCCATGGCTGCGGTAGTTCCAGATTTGCGCTTTTTATAGAGCGCATGTTTGTTTGGGCTACATTTGGCGGCAGCCCTAAGGATGTTTGTGTAGTCTTAGTCGCTAGTTGCACTGTAAGCAACGTCAAGAGGGATAACTTGCTACTTTGATTCAATGGCTGAATGGCGCTCATTTTATATCTGTTACCGTGAGAAATTCGGAGCCAAGCCGGGCCTAATCAAACCGTAGCCAAAAGCTGCGTGGATCTCCTGAGCCTCTCAGACGGATACAGCGCAAGAGGTTTCATACGGTCCATCACTGACGTTGGGGCTTAATTTTTGCTCGGTTATCCTAGTATATCCAGACGGTTCGAAGCTTATGGGCGAGTATTTGCCGAGGGTAGTTGAGTGTGGAGCTTTTTACCATGAGACCTAAAGTGAATAATCGCACAGTTGAAACCTGACGATAGCTTATAGGTCTACTTAGCCAGAACCTCTGACACCGGCAACCACCCTCCTATCTGAGACAGAGGTAAACCCCTTTTGGCTTAATACGCGTCGGGCGCGCCAGCTGTAAGATGACTGTAATTTGAGAAATAACTGTTATTACGCAGCCAAGACTGGATATTTTGCGGTGGCGAATGATTCGAGTGTTTAGACTCAGTGCGGGGCCGGGCCCTTGGGTGAACCTCCTGGATTTTACGCTCGGATGTGATGAAATGAGCTATTACCATCCAAGATGGATAGGAACGTGTCAACTGAACTAGCGTATTTTCGGCGCCCATCTCGTTCACTTCTGCAAGATGGTAGGAGCTTAACTGGATGCAGGATGGAGTGTGTGAAGAGAACTTCACCGATAGTAGAGATGCTAAGGATTGATTCGCAAGGTGGCATCCCAGACAATGTTGACTAACCAAATTCGGTCTCGGGATGCCACACCGTTAAGCTCTTTTGCGAAGCTGAGTACGAAACACGACTATGTGGTGACAGCTTCAACCGAAAAAATTGATCAATCCGTATCCGCTCCGCCATGAAACTGTGTTAAGTTAGTGCTAGGAAAATAAATTTAAATAAATGTGGGATTTAATGTAATTGCGAATTTGTGAATATGCGATTCGGCAATTGAGCCCCACGCTATATTTGGGAGTCAAGATGACAAGTAAACAGGAACGCAAGATACACAAGATTTTTATAGCTTCACCAGGGGACGTCCATGAGTATCGAAAAATTGTAGAGGATACGGTCAAAACCTACGATGCTTCTTTGGGGCGTAACGGCTGTGATTTGGGTTTTGAAATTGCGTTTCAGGAACAGATCAGTGGGGCTGTAGGCAGGCCACAAGGACACATGAATGGTCTTCTCGGAAAAACCAACTTTTCTATCGTTTTATTCGGAAATAGATGGGGTTCGAATCCAGTTAGCGGATTCTATACCTCTGGAACAGAGGAGGAATTATTCGAATCCTTTATCTCTCTCAAGCCACACGGTGAACGTGAAGATGTGTGGGTATGCTTCATAGAACATCACGAAGATTCCAATGCTAAAAACCCATCGACCCCCGGTGAGAATGTCGAGCCGGAAATTGAACAGCTCCGTCGCAAATTTCGAGATACCCGTACATGCTTTTATGAAACGGTAGACAGCAGAGATCATTTTAGGCGCAGAGTGCAGCTATTGCTCGAAAGTTGGAAGCAGAAACTAGGAGATAACCAAGAGTCTTTCACGCGAGAAGATATTCTAGGGAGTGGTTTAACTACGAGTACTGGGATTGACATTTTAGGGTTGTACAGAAGCTACTATTACGCACAAAGTTGTAGAAAAACAGGCAAATACGAAGAGGCCATTGAAAGTTATGAGAAGTCCTTCGATGGCGGACTACTCGAGGCGGGAATAGAATTAGCCAATTATCTTATCGAACTGAATAAAGTAGAGAAGGCTAGTAAATTAGCAGAAGAAATATATGCTGAGATAAAAGACGGCTCACCCAATGGCTACAGTTTTCAACAGCGAATTGATGCGCAAGAAACAGTTGCAACGCTGCAGCGGAGGCTAGGGAGATTCAGTACGGCCATTGCTGAGTTTAGACACATTAAAGCAATCTACAAGGAAATCGGTATAGATAACTCTCTACAGATGGCTAAGGTTTGCGACAAACTAGGTTTATGTCTAATGGATGCTGCTCCAGCCGATCCAGATATGTGGGAGGGCTACTTGAAGACAGCGGGAGAAGTTTTCGAAGAGGCGCATAAAATAAGGGATGAGAGGGGCGATAGTGAAGGTCAACTCTTATCGAAAGTTAATATCGCGCGACTGCAAACCTCTTACTTCAGATTTTATAAGTCACAATCCGATTACCAGCAGGCTAAAGAACGGTCAGCTCTTGCCGAGAAAAGTCTAATCGAAAGCAAGGATGAAGCAGAACGTTTCAATCACCTTAAATACTTACCACGAATATATTCGCATCTCGCAAAAGTCCTATTTGAGAGGGCGAAAATCGAGGAGGATGAATTCCAAAAACGGGTTCTTTTGATTCGAGCCAGAAAGCAAGCAGAGCTTTGCTGCGAAAAAAATATCGAAAGCGAACATACTTACGGCTCGGCAATTGCTTGGGGGCAATTGGCCCAAATTCATTCTGAGCTCGGAGAGTGGGAGAATGCAAGAGCCAGTCTGGAAGAATGCGAAAATAACAATGCTCATATGGGGCAGGGTTTACCTGCCCACCTCCTAGATCTCGATCGGCAATGCGAAGAACGCTTGCCTAGTTCTGAGTAGGGCCACTCAAGCGATGAAAGAGGGAACCTCAACCTCAGGATGGAAAGAGCTTCAACGGATGAAGCTCCCTAACGAGATGCATAATGTTTTGAGAAAATATCTCGGCAGCTCAAAACAACCGTTCTTAATTTACGGAAGTCGTGCTCGTGGCGACTATCTATTGGATTCGGATCTTGATGTTCTAGTACTTTCTCAAAAAGATCGTAGCGCAATATCTGAAAATAATGTCAATATAAGTTTTTACACCGCGGAGGTGTTGCTTTCTGAAGTTAGCTCACTATTTTGCTCCCACCTTAAACATGATGGGATAGTTATCCGTGACCCGGATGGTGCTCTTGGGAGTGTTCTTAACTTATTGCAACGGTGCGATGCTGACCTGCTGCTCTCCCGAATTAGAAGATTTTCGTTCGTTTTCAGTTGTCTAGAAAACGATCTCCCCGAACATCTTCAGTCCCTCAATCGGACGGCCCGATATTTTCTGCGTAGCGCCCTGTACGCTCAAGCGATCATCGATGGCAATGAATGCTATTCGGTACGAGAGCTAGCCGATTTTTATGATAAACCAGAATTGAAGAATCTCCTCTCTTCGGAAACAGGAAAAAATGCTTCCAAAGAAATACTTCTTGAATATGTTAGGATGTTGCAAGAGTACATTACAGAATTCCCCGCAAATGAGGATGGGTCTTTAAACGCATTCATTATAAATAATTTCGGTTCATTGGCTGAAGAATATGATGTCGCGCTATTCGCTATAACGAACTCGATTGACCGAAAAGATTATGCAGGAGTAAGAAAAATAATATTGTGAGGGTTAGATGAATAAAAATGTTGCTTTCATCGGTGATGTACATGGACACTCCGCTGCGCTGAGAACCCTGATTGAAGTATTGGAAAAGCGTAAAATAGACGAGTATGTTTTTTTAGGCGACTACATCAATCGTGGACCCGACAGTAAGGGTGTTGTTGACTACTTGCTCGAATTGCAGAATAGGATGGGTCCCGAGCGACTCGTCTTCTTGAGAGGTAACCATGAAGAAAGTTTGGTTGAGTTCCTCGAGACGGACGCGTTAGGACAGTTTCTCAGCATCGGCGGTGCGGCAACAGTTCGTTCTTATCACCCCGCAAAGGTATCCTCTGCACCAGGTAACGATTTTAGAAAAAGAATACCGAGCACCCATGTTGAATTCTTCCTTAATCTAAAAGAAAAGCAAGAGGAAGATGAATTCATCGCTTCTCACAAAAATTCCGAGGGTCCAGTAGATAAGTTTTTTATCTACGGGCACTCTTTTTCCCTCGGCGAAGACTACTCGGAGTCGTCTATCTGCATCGATACCGGGTGCGGGTTTGGCGGTCTTCTTACAGCCCTTGTGTGGCCGCATCGAAAGCAGATACGAGTTTCAGAATCGGGTGAGTTGATGAAAGATGAATTTTTACAGGTCTAGCAGCATTTCACCTTATGCCGTCTCAGGCCGCCTGATCCAGTAAGATTGTCTGCGGACCGAAGTTAAATTTGGTAGACGCAGCCCAGGAAGCCTCATTCGTTCTTGTTCTTTCACCGCACCTTAGATGCAGAACAGGACCTGTTTTCATTCAAACCTCAAGACTTCGGGACATAGTTTGTAGTGTTGATTTCGTCGGCTCTACTCGTTTACTGGAATGGTTAGTCGCTTGTTGGAAGCTCCGCAGTCTGTTCATTGTTAGCTCGAGGACTGTATTTAAGGCTGCCGAACCTATTTCCACTTCTGATCGCAGTAGTTGCCGGGCATCGCTGCAAAATAGGCGTGAGTTTTTGCGCACAAAGCGACAGCGGCCGCCGCCTGACTGTTGTCTGGTTTGGGACCCCCGCTAGGAGTATTGCCGAGAACTCACGTGGGGTTTTGACGATGCTGAGTTGTTAGCCAGAGCGCTCAGTCCAGGGTATGGTTTCAGTTCGATTCGAGAATTAGACATAATTGTAATCTCGGATAAATTCGAATTTGACGGTGGTTCAGCATGCAGAGCTCGGCATCCTACTGTCGTAATATCTATCGTACTGTCGACAGACTTAAAGATTTGAGCAGTCGTTTTAGGGACTATACCTAGTATGAACAGAATGAGCTAAGAATCAGTCTATTTCATCTTGAGCGGACGTAGTTGTTTTGTCCATAACCCGCTGTAGAGCAAACCCATTGGGTTTATATCCTAGTTACCAAATACGGGCGCTGTTTACCGTACCTATACAACTGCAGCCGTTAACGTTTCCCATGCTCCCGAGAAAAAAGGAGGAGATCACCTTCACAAATCCCCAATAGGCTTTCGGGTGCGCGAACTTTCTGCAAGCCTATTCTGCTCAGGTTGGACAGCAAGATTGGATGCGTACGAGTTTTCGTCCCAACTCTCCGAGGGGCCGATCGCTGTGCGGATGGCTTAGTTCACATGAGATTAGATAATCGGTCAGAATGAGTAACGGTCAAATGATGGATAGCTTGCTCCCAACTGGAGGTTTCCGCTGGTACGGCCCAGTCATTGGAAATGTATTGTCATCTTGTTATCCGCGCTGCCTGAGACGCAGGTTGTACTTTTTAGTGTCGATAATCAGCCACGACGTTTCTAACGCCCCCCCCTATTGGTTGGACGGTGAGCTGGGTCATGGGTAGCTTTGCGAAGCTCGGGATTGAGCGACTCGATCAAATTCGTGGCACAGAGCGCTCAGCTGGCTGTCAGTCGATGTGATATACATAGCGCGAACCGCCGTCACCCATCACGTATCATCAAAACTGCCTGTAAATACTTCTGCCCCAAATCATTGGCTTCAGGAGCACCGAGTGCGACCCGGGCGGTTATCATATAGCTTGGTGCAGCCCAGCCGCAGTACGCTGGAGAAAGTTGTGCGGTCTGGCAGGATTTCCACCTGCTGGACCTCGAGTCTGATGCACGATACAGATTTGCACACATCCGCTCATTTGGATGTTCAAGATGCGCTACCTCCGTTAGCAGCAGCCTGCAATCTCGGGTTTCACTTGACGGAGTCTACGTCGATGCCACCAACCACAAAGCTGACTTCGTTTATCAGCTGGTGGCCGTTACAGGTTGTCAACTTTAGCGCATCAAATACAATAACGGTGTGGAACTCCAAAACCATCGTACCCCTTAGCCATCAGGAGCTTGTAATATGTTGCCCGTCCCACACCAGCGTATGGCATCTTTAAACCTACCATAGTCGCAGCTAACTGTACTGTTGTACGCACCAATACGGTTATAACCACCCTGTACAGGGCCAGTCTTGACCTTCGCCTTTGAGTGGAGCGTTGATAGCTCCAGTGGGCATACTACTCCACCTGCAGAACCGGAACCTGCCTTCGAGCAGGTTAATAGCGTAGTGAGGATCGTCGACTACTCGTCGATGAGTTTGGTGCGCTCGGGAGTTTCCATCAGCATCCCGCCGCTCTCGTTGATCATGATCAAAATATGATCGCTCTTTGCCGCACAGAGGTCATCACCTGTGAAACCTCTTCTTGAACAAAGCCTCACAGGCGCAGTAATGTGTGAGTGAGTAACGCAAAGTGCAGCCGGAGACTCTGCCTGAATCCGCTGCTCCTAAGGCGCTGGCAAACCCAGTTGGCGAGGTTGCTTACTCCCTTAGGATAAAAAATTTTTGATCTCGAGACAGCCAAGCAAGTGATATTGTAACAGGATTAAGATTTGTCGCTAACACCTCATAGCCCGTATGTGCCTAGCTCGTTAGAAGCATTCTCGGTCGAGATCTGTTTAGATAACGCCCCATGGTCGGGAGCTTAAGCTTATCTCCGGCGAAAGGAGGTTAGAACGGTCGCTGCATTAGGCGCTATCGTCACAAGTTTGAAGTTCGTTGTTTAGCGCACTACCACCGAGGTGCGTGCGCATCGCGTAGGGCATGAAGGTGCTTTCTTATTGGTGCCCACCATAAGGGTATTCTTGAGGAACATTTGAGCTTCCTCGCTGAGCGATGTAAATTCCTGGCGTCGTGGTGATGGACACAATCTTTGTTAATCCTTTGCAGTATTCCGAAGAAAAGCAGTTAGATGCGTATCCGGGGACTGTAGAAGATCATTTAGCTACATTGTTAGTTTTGGGTCTGGACTACGTATTCATGACTGAAACTTCTGAAATCAAACCGCACTGCGTGTGTACGGTCGATCATCTGGGTCCAGTTTGTTAGGTGCTGGAAGTTCGGCCTTGGTCATCCTATTTCGCGGGGGGCGTTGACTATGGTCGATGAGCTATGGGATGCTCTTTGCCCTACGCGAGCCATTTTGGCGAGCGGGGTTATCGTAGTTGGTACTTATCAGAGAGATGGTCGGGGACCTCAAATGGAGGTGGAAAATATCCGCGTTACTGTTGGGCGCGAGTAACCTGGCTTTGTTCCATCCTTGCGGAATATGCTCTTCAGTACAAAGGCGGACTAATAATTGTCGCGTTATCTGACGTCCTAGGGCAGTGTGCTCGGCACACAACTGCAGCTTAAATTGTTGAGGCTCAGCCTGCGGTAAAGCTGGGTATCTGGGGCTGCGATCCCCAAATTCTAATCGCGGCGCGACACCTTAGGGGGAGAATTCTGAGACTCGTTCCTGCACCTCTTAAAAGCGCCCATCGCCAATGTGCAAGCACATCGATATTATCCCTCTTTAGGCGCTCGCTAACCAGGGTTATCGTCGCAGAAAGCGGAGATAAGGCCGTTGGCACTAGTGGAATTAGGACGAACTGATAGACATCAATCGATGGTGTTTGGTGGGGATGATGAGATATTTCTATTTCGGAGTTCCTGTGAGATATTCTCAACGTCTTTTTGAATCTTCAGCAGGATTTGGGCCCCTTTAAAGAAGAGAAAAACAATCAGAACAGGGACGAAGAGAGTAGCGCCAATAAGGAGGATCTCCATGAGTCCAATCATATTTCGCATCCTTAGAAAAGATTATCGGTGCACGAGTAGCTGACTTTAGGACCGCCGACACGGATTCGGCTGTGGAAGACGCCTTGTGCATCTGGGTGCTGTAGTGATTAATTGTGTTATCCGTCCAAGACGGGGTTACCCTCGGCGATTTCGGCAACTCGCCCACCAAATGGATGGTGAGTGGTCTCAACCTCTACAGCATATACCTGGCCTGGGGGACAAGTGGCAGGAAGTGTTCGAATATACAACCCCCTGTCTTAAGAACGAGAGTCAGTTAAATATTCCGAGGCTAGGTGGTGCCCGCGACTTGCACCCTGTCCTGCCTGAAGTGAGTGGGCCGACGAGGGCTCTAGGCTGATGATAGTGCTGAAATTGGTGTTACGGTCTGTAGGAGTGTCAATCTATCTCTACTTATTTCACCCGTTGCTGCGTGTAGAGCAAGGCTATTAAATTCTAGCCAATTTTCAAGCATCTTGAGAACTCAGTGATGCTTCGAGGCCGACGTCAATAGGTCTGGTGTTCGGGTACTACCAAAAGGGACAGCGCAAAAAACTCCGCAATCTTCTTTGTAGTTATTCGGTCATTAGTTGCACCTTTAGGTACACCAACAGCAAAAATTCCAGTTTTTCACCGAATGTCGTAACCGTTAAACATCATTATTTAAACCAACAGCCTGGACATTTTTCCCAGTTGGATTAGTAAAAGCCCTCCCGAGGAATCCTAGGAGCGGCGAGAAACCCGAGCAGCCACGAGGCGCCACCCCAGCAATAGAAGTCCCGACATAGTGGAGGCCACGGTAATAAATGACCAGTGGGGAAGAGCGTGGTGCCGAGCCGTCCAGATTCCTAGGCCCACCACAACCGTGCTCAGCCAGACAATGACGCCGTTTTTCGGGGTGAATCCATTTTCACGCGTTGCTGCGATGATACCGCCGCCCGTGAGTGCGCCGAGAGCAAAGGGCCACCAGGTACCCAGAACAGCTAGAGGGGCGATACCTCCGTGCGCTAGGCGAGCTAAAAAGGCAAAAGCACCGACGGCAAGGAGGTCATAGGCCAAAAATTTCTTCATGGGCTTATCTTATCTTTCTCGTGCTCGGATACCACCTCGGGCTACGGAGATGAAGTAGATAATCCACCCGATGGCGGTTATGACAGCAAAGGATAAAATTCGGTAGACAAAAACCACTCCGAAAGCACTTGACGCAGTCATACCGACGGCTACGAGGCTCGCAGTCATGGCAGCTTCCACAGGGCCCAGACCAGCCGGGGATAACTGCGCGGTGCCCACAATTTTTGCGGTGACAAAAGCGAGGACTACCCCCATGATTGTGGTGTTATTGGGAACCTGTTCAAAGCTGGGCAGTACACCAGTGACGGCCCAAATGCATATCCACACGGCGATTATTTCAAATAACCAATTTCCTAGCGATAGCAGGGCGATAAAGCTAAAGCGAGGTGCACTCAAATGAACGCTATCGAGCTGTGAGAAATGCTCGTTCATGGTGCGCGTGTACGCACTTAAGTCAATGCGGAGCACTCGGGAAATAACAGCCATAACCGCGCTTAAGATCCGCGATGTTGGTTCGGGGTTATTCGTTGCCCACCACACGAGAGCAGCTAGGGAAATAAATACCGCCGCTGAGCCCAGGAGGGGAGCTAAGGAGAAGCTGGCACCCAGAAACACAATGGATACGAGCCCCAAAGCAATCAGCCATACCGTCGATAGTGCCCCAGAGAGCATGATGAACCATGAACTGATGACCACGGACACTCCCCACACCCGCATAATTCGAAATTGGTAGACCGTTGATATTGCTGCCCCACCTGGAAAAGTGCTCGACCATGAATTGGAAATAAAGGTGAGCGCCATTGTTGCATGCGGGCGTATCTTATTTCCACCGGCATTAAGGAGGTGGCGCATCACTTCCGACATGGCCACAAGACTCAGAATGATAAAGAGGAAAGCTATAAGGAGTCCGCCAGAATTGGCATGAATCATCTCTTGGTAGCCACTAGCTAAGAATGGCATTTTGGAGCGCAACAAAAAAGCCGCGCTCCCCAGGATGATGAGAGGGACGAAAAAGCGGACCCACGGATTTTTTGACAGGGTTTTAGTCTTCCTCTTTGAGTCGCTTCATCAATTCACTAAAAGGTATCCGATCGTCGCCAGCCTCGACAGATCGTCGACCGTGACCTGCTGGCGCAAGGGCCATCGAGGCCGTGTGCTGAGAGGCGGTTGGATGAGAGTGAGTAGTGGACTCATTATGCCCGAGAGCTTGAGAAGCGCGCTTGATAAAACGCGGTGCCCACCAGTTATCTTCTTTGAGCAGGTGCATCACTGCTGGTACTAGGAGCATACGGATTACAGTGGCGTCGAAAAGCAGGGCGAAGATCATGCCGAAAGCAATATATTTCATCATGATGATATCGGAGAAGCCGAAGGCTCCACAGACCACGATCATAATGAGCGCTGCAGCGGTGATGATGCCGCCGGTATGGGCGGTGCCGTATTTGATCGCCTCATCGGTGCTCATGCCTTTATTGCGCGCTTCAACCATGCGTGAGACTAGGAATACTTCGTAGTCGGTACTGAGCCCGTAAACAATTGCCATAATGAGAACGAGCACCGGGCTCATCAGCGGCCCAGGGCTAAAGTGGAACAGAGAGGCGAACAACCCATCGACAAACATCCATGTGAGAATGCCTAAGGTGGCACCCATGCCGAGCAGGGTCATGATGACGGCCTTAGCCGGCAGAATGAGTGAGCCGAAGACGAGCGCCATGAGGAGGAACGTGGCAATCACAATATACAAGGCCATATAGGGCAAGGTGTCAAAAAGAGCCTCGATGGACTCGACTTCTAAAGCGGGAGTTCCACCGATATAGAGATTCACGCCTTCAGGTGCCGTAAGGCCGCGCAGCTCTTCGACTACGCGGGCATTGTCCTCGCGGTCAATAATGCCAGCCGATAGGATAGTGGTGCCATCCTTGGTTGGGGAGGAAGGGCTCAACCGTGACGTAAGTCCACGCAGCTCAGCGGCTTGCTGGTAGACCTGGACGAGCTGCTCATTCGTGGCATTCTCCACGACGAGTTTGATAGGTTCTGTGCGAAATTCCGGAAATTCCTCGTTAAAGAGCGATTGGGCCTTGCGCACGTCATGGGATGGTGGGAGGTAAGTTTCATTGATGCCGCCGAAACTTATTCCCGTCAGCGGCAAGGTGAGCGCCATGAGGCCAGCGACGAGCGCGATGGTTACAAGCCCTGCGCGTTTCATCGCGAGTGCGGGAATGCGGTACCACCACGTGTCTTCAATGGGCCGAGATTTCGCTTTTTTGCGCCGTATCGCCAGGGCGTCGATACGTGTGCCTAGGATGCCGAAAAGGGCAGGCAGCACGGTTACCGAGAGTAGAGCGGCAAGTCCGACGGCGCTCATTGCCCCGTAGGCAACAGATTTGAGGAAGGCTTGGGGGAAGAGAAGGAGCCCTGACAGCGCCACAGCAACCATAGCGGCGGAGAAGACTACTGTTTGCCCCGCGGTGGCGGTGGTGATGCGCACCGCTTCGCGAACGTCGCGGCCTTGATAGAGTTCTTCGCGGAAGCGGGAGACCATAAAGAGGCCGTAGTCGATAGCAAGCCCCAAACCGAGCAAAGTGACGACAGACTGGGCAAAGACATTGACTTCAGTGAGTCCAGCGAGGACAGAGAGGACGCCCAAGGATCCTAGAATGGACAGTCCGCCCACGATCAGAGGCATGAAGGCAGCCGCCAGAGAGCCAAAGACAACGAGGAGGAGTAGCCCAACCGCGGGTAGCGCATAGACCTCAGCGCGTTTAATATCGCCCGCCATGCCCGCATCCAAAGCATCGGCTACAGCAGTGGCTCCTGCTACCTGGACTTCTACGCCATCAAATTCAGGGGAGAGATCTTGAGCGATCGCACGGAAATCCTTGAGCGTTTGCTCGCCATCGCCCTTTAGGGAAATGGCAGCGAAAGCGGTGGTTCCGTCATCGGATTTTAAGTTAGGATTGCGCTTGTCGAAGAAGCTGATGATCGATTCGATTTCCCCGGAGTGCTGTTGTGGTAGCTGCTCTAAATAGCTCTTGATAGCTGGGAACTGCGATGATTTCTCAATACCCTTGGGATCGGTAAAAAGAAGGATAATATCCCCAGAGTTATCTCGACCAAAGGTTTCTAATTCGATCTGGGCCGCTTTGGTGGATGAAGAATTCGGGTCATCCCAGCCCTCTTGACTCATGCGTTCCGCTAAGCGCACACCGAAGAAGAAATGCAGCAGCAGGATAGCCGAAATGATGATGAGCGGTACGATTTTGCGGTGTCGGTAAGCGAAATCACCCCAGGTGCTAAACATATTCTTCTCCTAGCCTCGCCCTGTTAAAAGGCTGCTCAGTGGTCTAAATGGAGGCAGCCACGCACCGTGATCAGGCAGCGAATCCAAAGAAATTCGAGGCAAAGGTTCACGAAAGACGCCCGGGATTTCCTCAAGGTCAACGAAGTTAATATGCTCGCTTGCTACCGCCCACGAGGCATGTTCGTGAAAGCCGATGACGGTTATGACAACTCCATCGTTGGCGAGTTCTTCAAGCTGCGGGAGAAAATTTTGTCCGTCGGCGGACGCGACGATGACCCCTTTAAGAACGCCCTCTTTGTGGCGCTTTTCAATATGCTCGAGCATATCGGGGTCCACATCGGTATCGTCGGTGAGTTTGGGTTTAGCAAAAACAGCGAAGCCGATATTGCGCAGTGCTTCCACCCAGGGCCGAACGGCATCGGAGCTACCAGTGGAGACATTGGTAAATACGGTGGCCTCGGCTTCGATTTTCACGCCAGTATGGTGGGCGAGTTCGCCTGCCTTGGCCAATAACCAGTGCCCGATGGCGTCAAAGCGGGGGCGGTGGTTGGGGCTGGGACGCCCACCTAGGATGGCGCCAAGCCCCATATCCATATTGGGTGCGTCCCAGACTAGAAGAAGGGTGTCGCCCGATGCAGGGGAGGCGCCGCCGAGAACGAAGGAATTATCCATGATTAACCTTTACGCCACAAGAATTCGGTGATGGTGTGATCTTTGTCGAGGCCTTTGCCTTCGAATTTGGTAATCACCTGTCGGTCGGTGAGCTGGGGGCATTCAGCCCATGGCCAAGGCTGGTAGATTAAGTGTGGTTCCACTGAGATAAGCTCGCTGATCCACTCAGTATAATCTGCGTGATCGGTGGCGATATGAAGCACTCCGCCAGGCTTTAAGCGTGAGGCGATGAGATTGAGGACCCCGGATTGCACGATGCGTCTTTTGTGGTGTCGCGCTTTGGGCCAGGGATCAGGGAAGAAGATTCGGACACCGTCGAGACTCTCGGGGTTAAACATACGGGCTAAAACCTCAACGCCGTCGCCGCGAATCATACGGATATTATTAATATCGTGACGCACAATAGCGCCCATGAGTTTGGCGAGTCCCGGTTTATATAGCTCGCAGGCAATAATATTGGTATCGGCCTCTAAAGGAGCCATGGCTGCAGTTGATGTGCCAGTGCCCGAACCAATCTCAAGGATGGTGGGGTGGTGAGAGCGGCCAAACCATGCGTCAATATCGATAATCTCATCGCTGAGAATGCGACCAAGGTGTGGCCACTTTTCTTCCCACATTTTTTCTTGATTCTCAGTCAGGGTGCCGCGACGGAAGCTGACGGTGCCGAGGCGGGGATAATCAAGATTATTATTAAATTCGGTATTGAAATCAGTTTGAAGTGGACGGCCTGAGGGAAGCTCGCCCACCCTATTTTCAGAGTGATCAGGAGTATTCATCGCCTCTATCTTGCCCTTGTATAGTGCTGAACTCAATATTGGGTGCGCGGAATTTAGCCCTCGCACCTGTTACTGGTGTGACTCAAATTGACAGTCAGTATAACCGATCCCTTCTTTGGCTAAGAGTTGGTCCTCAGGTGTCACCCCCGCAGGCTGCTCTCTAGAAGTATAGGAATAATCGCTTAGTTGAATGCGAGATCTCAGGCTTAAAGGCGATGCAGGCAATGGCGGCGGATATAGGGGCGGGGGTGCGATCAGGGCTCTCCGGAGCTTGTTTCTTTTGGGTAAGGTGATGTCTTATTTTCTGGTGGAGTGCTGCATATTCTTCCTCGAATTCTAGGCATGGAAGAGCTGCGAGAGGAATAACTTTTATGATTATTATCACCCCCGTTTCCTCAATTAGTCTCCTTAGATAACGTCAACCTGCTGCAGTTTCTTCCAAATGGTGAGAAGTGCGGGGGATTATGAGGGGGGAGTTTCATCAGGGGTAACAAAGGTTTTATTTGCCGAAAATGTTAGAATACCACCCTCTTAATCAGGTAAATTGGGGTTTAAGATTTTTATCACAGCAAGTGTGAGTCATTGCGTTAAGAGTATCTCTCTGTTTGGTTTCCCCAGTGTGTGGGTGTTTTGGTGGAGAGACTTAGCTCTAATGTGCAAGCCTTTGTGATCTTAGTCTCTAGAATTTCGGTTAGTGATTTTCGATAATGGGGATATAGTGAAAATCGATAGCGATAAGCCTGAAAAAGCTACCGATGAGACATCGACCCACAACGTTAGGAGAGAAAATGTCACACGTAACCATTAGCGGGCTCAGCGGCGAGGCGCCCACCACAAACGAGAAATTGCTCGAGTGGATTGCGGCTCATGAGAAAATATTCCAGCCCGATCGTGTTGTCTTCGCCGACGGTTCCCAAGAGGAGTGGGACCGCATGAGCGAAGAACTGGTTGAGGCGGGAACCCTCATCCGTCTCAACGAGGATAAGCGCCCCAATTCCTTCCTCGCCCGCTCCAACCCTAGTGACGTCGCCCGCGTCGAATCCCGGACCTTCATCTGCTCCCCAACCGAGGATGGCGCTGGACCTACTAATAACTGGTACGAGCCAGCGGCTATGAAAGAGCTCCTTACCGAGAAATTCACGGGCTCGATGAAGGGTCGCACCATGTACGTGGTTCCCTTCGCTATGGGTCCGCTCTCGGCGGACGAACCTAAAATTGGCGTACAGCTTACCGATTCCCCGTATGTGGTGATGTCCATGCGTATTATGACCCGCATGGGACAGGCCGCCCTCGACCGCTTAGGCAATAAAGATTTCGTGCGCTGTCTGCATTCCGTGGGCCATCCACTAGCTGCGGGAGAAGAAGACGTCGCGTGGCCGTGCAACGACGATAAATACATCACCCACTTCCCCGAAACTAAGGAAATCTGGTCCTACGGATCGGGTTATGGTGGAAACGCTATCCTCGCCAAGAAATGCTTCGCCTTGCGTATCGCTTCAGTTATGGCGGAGGAAGAAGGATGGATGGCTGAGCATATGCTCATCCTTAAGCTCACCAACCCCGAAGGCAAGCACTACAATGTGGCCGCCGCGTTCCCATCCGCCTGCGGTAAAACCAACCTTGCTATGATCACCCCCACTATTCCCGGCTGGAAGGCTGAGGTAGTGGGTGACGATATTGCCTGGCTCTATATCGCAGACGATGGCTACCTCCACGCCTTTAATCCTGAGAACGGATTCTTTGGTGTGGCCCCTGGTACCAATTACGATTCTAACCCCATGGCTATGAAGACCATGGAGCCGGGAAATTCCCTATTTACCAATGTCGCTTTGACCGATGACGGTGACGTTTGGTGGGAAGGCCTCACCGAGGAACTTCCAGCTCATCTGATCGATTGGCATGGCAATGACTGGACCCCGGACTCCGATACCAAGGCCGCCCACCCTAACTCACGGTATGCGGTCCCGATTTCGCAGTGCCCTATTGCTGCCCCAGAGGTGGATGATCCCCGAGGCGTACGCATCGATGCCATCCTCTTTGGCGGCCGCCGCCCAGATACCGTCCCTCTCGTCACCCAAACCTATTCGTGGAACCACGGAACCTTAATCGGTGCCCTACTCTCCTCAGGTCAAACGGCTGCCGCTGAGGGGCAGGTAGGCACCCTGCGCCACGACCCTATGGCCATGCTTCCATTTATTGGATACAACGCCGGAAAGTACCTCCAGCATTGGGTTGATATGGGAGTCAAAGGTGGCGATAAGATGCCAAAGATCTTCCTCGTCAACTGGTTCCGCAAGGGTGATGATGGACGCTTCCTGTGGCCTGGATTTGGCGACAATTCTCGCGTCCTCAAGTGGATCGTCGACCGCATTGAAGGCCGCGTAGGAGCCGAGGAAACCGTCGTGGGCTATACCGCACGCGCCGAAGATATCGACCTCACCGGCCTAGAAGGGTACTCCCCTGAGGACGTTGCCCAGGCCCTCACTGCTGACCCCGATAAGTGGGCTGCGGACTTCGCCGAGAATTCAAAATATATCGACTTCCTCGGTAAGAGTGTTCCCGATGAGGTGCATCAGGAATTAGCTAAGCTTGGTGAGCGAATCAAGACTGCGCAGCAGCGCTCGTAGCAGCGACAAACCACTCTCCTCAAAGCACTCCGGCTACAAGCTGGGGTGCTTTTTGCGCAGTATAATAACCAAATTACTAACTAAAAATTCCCGCACAAGAGGCACCCGCCAGATCCACCACGCCCACCAAGGATGATAGCGAGGGAAGAAGGCACAAATTTCTACCTGATGAAGATCCGCTAAGGCGTGTGCCCACTTTAACCCCTGGCTACACGAGACTGCGAAAAGAGACTGTCCAAAAAAATTCTTAGGCCTATGACCATGCTTTCTCTCATAATGCCAGCGGGCAAAACGACCACCCACGTAGTGCTGCCACAGACCCGTCTCATGACCGCCAAAGGGTCCTAGCCAAATAGTATAGCTGATAAATATGAGCCCCCCAGGTGTGGTCACACGCGCCATCTCAGCCATCATCGCCTGTGGATCAGGAATATGCTCAACCACATTCGAGGAATAGGTGATATCAAAGCTATCGGTGGCAAAAGGCAAGGACATTCCGTCTCCGCGAACCATCATATGATGGGAAAGTCCCGCTGCTGATAATTCCCGCAGATCCGGCTCCAGACCCACATAATGAGCCCCCGCACGAAAGAATTCTTCCTCGAAGTACCCAGGGCCGCCTCCGATATCAAGAATGCCCCGGCCGTGAAGATCCCAGTGGTTAATATCCTTGGCTAAAGCGGCGAGTTGTTGAGCACTATCTTTTGCCAAGAACTGGTAGAAAAAATCCCGATCACTACGCTCTTTTGTGACTGCTTTCAATAACTCCACGGAGCGGCTCAAGGTAGCGAGTCTGGCAAGCGTAGGCAAAAAGGTGGGCAAGCGCATCCTTTCAGGATCTCATGGATCTTGAAAAAATTGCTAGTGTTGAGCACGATTGCTATGAAAATAATTCTGCTGTGTTGGCGCGACACCACACACCCCCAAGGTGGTGGTAGTGAGCGATACCTTGAGCGAGTGGGCGAATATCTCGCCGCCCAAGGCCACGAGGTCATCTTCCATAGCGCCCGCTACCCGGGTTCCCCATCCAGCTCGCAGCGTCACGGCGTTCAGTATCTTCGCAGTGGTGGGAAATTTACCACCTATATATCCACCGCCTGTCAGCTTCTATGGGGAAAGTTACGCCACGCAGACGCGATTATTGATACCCAAAACGGCATTCCGTTTTTTGCCACGCTATTCTCTAGAGCCCCTGTAATCCTCCTGGTGCACCACTGCCACCGGTTGCAATGGCCCGTAGCAGGAAAGTTGATTGCGAAAATTGGGTGGTTGATTGAATCCCGCATAGCTCCTTGGGTATACGCCGACCACCCCGTCGTTACAGTCTCAGTACCCAGCAAGGAAGAATTGGAAGAGGTGGGCTATGCGCCGGAGAATATCACAATCATCCATAATGGGATCGATCCTCTTCCGCCATCGGTACCCGCGTTACCCCAGGACCAGCGTCCTCACCTTATTACTCTTTCCAGGCTCGTGCCGCATAAGCACATCGAAGATGCCATCGCAGTGATGTGCAAGCAGCCGACGGCCATCTTAGATATCGTGGGTTCTGGGTGGTGGGAGGATAATTTACGAGCCTATGCTCAGTCCCTCAACGTCTACGATCGGGTGGTTTTTCATGGCCACGTCAGCGAAGAACGCAAACACGCCCTCTTAGAGCGTGCCGATCTCCACCTGATGCCTTCGCGAAAGGAGGGCTGGGGGATCGCGGTCGTTGAAGCCGCCCAGCATGGCGTCCCTACGATTGGCTACTCGAGCTCTGGGGGGTTACGCGATTCCATTGACCACGGGAAAAGCGGAATGCTTGTCGATACTTCGGAACAGATGGCAACGATGGTCGGCGACTTATTGCGAGATCCTACCCAGATTGCCCGCCTCGGAGACTATGCCAGGCACAAAGTGCAAGGTTATTCCTGGGATGAGACGGGCCGTGCTTTTCTTGATCTGATTAACCGCCAGGTGGCCATGGACAGAGCCCCCACGCCACTCATGAGCCAGATAAGAAGAATGCTCAAGCCCAGTGTGAAGTCGCGGCGCTGAGATTCGAAAACCTCAATATGAGTGATGGGTAATGGGCTGAGAATGCCACCCTTTTTGATATGGCTAATGCCCATGCGATTAAGTTCATCCACCCGTCCAGTGCGATACGCATCCACCGCGTGCAAGAATTCTTCGCGCGGAGGATCCGCCACTTGTCCCTCGACTTTGAGCGCCCCAGAACTCAGCAGAGGCAGCACCTTATGTGCGGGATCGACTACTACTCTATCCCCGAGAGTGAGCAAGCCTGAGGAATCGAGATTGAGCACTGCGCCGCGGTATTCTTCTTGTGAAAATTCTTGGCCCAACTCCTCCCACTCCTTCGAGAGGGGGGTAGCTTTTAAGGCCTGCATACTCAACGAAGCATCCGGGACATTTGCAAGGGCGAGCAGCACCACCACAAGTGCTATCGACGGGCGCATTCGCGCCGCCGCCCATGCTAGTCCTGGGATGAGAAGGATAGCGAGCTTCTGTGAATCTCGCACCAGCGCTGCACCAGGAATTATCCCAAGAATAGTCGGATAAACCCACACCATAACAAAGACCAGGATCGCTCCTGCACTCAAGAGTTTTAGACGCCTGGGCATAAAAGCGGCCAGTAATACGAAAAGAATAAGGCCAGCGATTCCGAACCCCATGGTCCGCGAAACTGGTACCGCCTCGGAATTCCAGATCCCCCCCAAGCTCAAAAAACTTCCTAATGTGCCCAGACCTTTCTCAGCGCGACCCAAAAAGAGCGAGGTATCAGAGGCTATGGGAGGGTGCAGTATGCTGGGGACGAGCCAGGGCAACGCACAGATGACCGAAAACGATGCGACGATCAGACGCTTAGCAGAGACAGTCCACGCCGTGATGGCTGCAAAAATGAGACCAGATGGCGTCAAACTACATAGCCACACCAAAAATAACTGGCTAGCGGGTCGTCGGCGCAGTACTACGATTGCCGGCAACAGCCAGGCCACGAAGGCCAATGACCAGTGCCCTTGGAGGAAGCGCTCGATAACAAAAGGATTCCATACGATAATCGTGATCGCAGCCATTCGCGGCAGCGTACGCATACTCATGTGATAACCTGCCCATGCCCCTATGCTGGCGGCACCAACGAGCAGGACACGCACAACCCATGAAGCAGGCAGAAGGATCCCGATCAGAGCTAAAAAACCATCTTGCGGGACAGCTCTCGCCGGCTGGAAACCGAAGCCAACTGCATCGAGGTGCAGGATCGGATGGTCGAGTACCACCATATCCCGCCACAATAAGGATCCAGGGTGAATGAAAACTCCCACGATCGCCATGATCAAAAATCCCGCCCACATAATTGCTGGATCCAAACCCCACCGCTTGGGTATGCGAGCAGTCATATCAACTCTTTTCAGCGGTTCGGCACCTAGCGATTCTCAGACGGTGGCTCACGGAATATACGATCAAAACAAGGGCAAGTACCTTGATCATATAAGGAATAAGTTGGCCAAAGAAAAGCGTCCGAACCGTGGGGCGAGCGAGCTGCACCAGTGCCTGTTGGGTTGCCTCATCCCATTCAAATCGCGCCTTGAAAATTGTTCGATACTTATCGCCTGGGATCTCCTGAGGGTCCGACAATTGTGCAGCGCGCGCAGTGTCAGTCGCTTCACGAAGATTCTGGGCGAAGAAAACGTAAATATTATTGACCTCATTGAGGATGACACCGGTATGCGATTCGACAAAAACGCGTCGGTAGGCGGCGTAGTAAGGACGCAGCGGCACCGTACCCGCCGCCGCTGCCGCAGAACCGGGAGAGTAAAAGGCTGAGGCTTCAACATATAAGTCACGATTCGAGAGATCTGCCAGCGTGGCGCTGCCTGATGAATCTTTTTCATGAGCTCTTCCCTCTGGAGACAGATTTTCTAAGATAAGAGAGCTGCTGGTTAGGGCCGTTGCCGGTATTTCTTGTTGATACACCAGTACGTCGCCTGCGCTCGCACGTGGTGAATCGCCGCGGGATATCGTCTCCACATAATCCAAGGGGGCCTCTTTACCTGCCAATATATCGAAAAATCTATAGCTCACTCGTGCTGGCTTATAGGGAAAGAAATATTGCAGTCCGCCGCGGGCGAATTGGGAAGAATCGATGTGGAGATTGAAATAGGGCGCCGTCAACTCAACGGAAGAACGGGGACCAAGGACGGGAAAGGCTGTCTGTGCATCTAATTCGACATCATCACTTATATGAAAAAGCTCTACGCCCTCGTTGGTGCTTAGCCGCTGCTCGGAGTGCACGCTGATGGTATGATCGCCGCGGTGCTGCGGATTCTGAGCAGCTGCACTACGCACCCGACGCTGGAGAGTCACGTCCTGGAAATCGAGACGACAGGGGTGAATATCTACGCAGGTTTTCGTGGGTTTGATGATCTCCGCCTTGGTGCTCTGGGAGATCATCTGCATATCCCATCCGGGCTGCAATGGGCGCAGAGTGAGAGCTAACACATCCGGAGTGAGATGAGCTGCGATAAAAAGCACCAGTCCGACAGTGATCATAACCCGGTTCCGAGTGGCTGCGATCATCGCTTACTCCTTCGATTCCTGCAGAGATTTTCGTACATACTTTACTTCCCCGTGGCGCTCATAGACACTAAAGCTATGTCTGAAAACCCTCATATTCCGCGTTTTAAACCTGCCCTCGAAGGAGTGCGGGGGGTTGCGGCGCTAGGAGTCATGACTACTCATATCGCTTTCCAAACCGGTCTTGATCCGCGCAGTGTAGGGGGAGCTATCATTGCCCGTTTCGATTTCTTCGTGGCCGTTTTCTTCACGCTTTCGGCTTTTGTATTGTGGCGACAGCATCGTTACCAGGGTTATTATATGCGCCGGTTCGCCCGTATCGTACCAGCATATTGGATTATGGTATTGCTAGCGTGGGCACTTTTATCTGACAGCTTTGCAATGAGTAAATCACTTATTATTGCACATCTAAGTTTTACACAGCTCTACATTCCGCAGGGTCTTATCGGCGGATTGACTCATCTGTGGAGTTTGGTCGTCGAGATAGCCTTTTATCTACTTGTTCCGCCGTTATATTGTGTGCTGAAACGTTTCCCTCCCTGGGGGCGCATCTTAGTTATCGTGGCCTTGGCAGCTATCAGTTTGGGATGGGCTTGGCTGCCGTGGGTTATAGCTAGCCCGGCGCCTGGAATCGCCAACCGGCAGATCTACCCACCCGCTTTCTTTTTATGGTTTGCACTCGGAATCATAGCCGCCGAACTGGAACCGCGATGTGCAGGATCGCCTTTGGCTCGAGCATGGTTTAGGGCGCGCGTCCCGTGTGTTGTTGGCGCACTCATTATTGCCTATATCGCGGGCCAGGAGTGGGTAGGGCCTCTAGGGCTTACTCATCCCAGTCCTGGAGAATTTACGGTTCGAATTCTCCTTGGGGGAGTATTCAGTATCTTTATTATAGGCCCCTATATATGGGCGGAGGGGAGGTCGATTTATACCACCGCACCCGTCACGTACCTTGGCCGGATTAGCTATTCTTTTTTTCTTGTCCATCTCCCCGTCCTTTCCGTGGTCATTACAATGACCCAGACACCTCTTTTTTCTGGACATTTTCTTACTATTTGGGGGTGGACCTTTTTCGGGTCGCTCGCACTTGCCTATGCGGGGTATGAGCTGGTGGAAAAACCTGCGCAGCGGTGGATTTTAGGATTGTTTTCTCGTCTGAAAGATCAACCTATATCGTGATTAAGCTCTGGTTTTTCTGCGTGGTGAGTTGTGCTAGATCTGCTTGAAGTTGTAACTTAGGTGTGCTTAACTTTATATTCATGGAAACGGTTATCCTCTAGCCTTCTGCACCTGGCATCTCCAGCAGGTATATAGATGGACCCAAAATCACGTAAGTCCAGGTGGACGATCGTTTCCGAGAAGAATATAGCAACCTAAGTGAGGTTGCCAGCACAACTGACCACAACCTCCCCTGGAACACACTCGTATTATCGATGTTACTGGGGAGTACAAGCTAGAAGATTGTCGAGCTTTAGAGATGAGAATTTCTCGTTCCGTATTATCTTGCTGCGCACTCGCAGGATCTGCCGCCCTCGTTCTTGCCGGCTGCAGCTCCACCGATGCAGGCATGGAGACTACTACCGATAACGCCAAGATGGACAGCGCTCAGGTGGTCCACGCGGTAGCAACCACAACTCAGATTTGTGATTACCTGACCCATATCGCCGCCACTGGTATGACCTTGGAGAAGACAGATGCTCAAGGTCAGGAGACCACCTCTGGTTCCGGCGATGTTACTCTTGACCTCACCTGCTTACTAGCTCCTAATGCCTCCGCTCACGAGCACGAGATGACCCCGAAGCAGATGAAGGCACTGGGCAATGCTGACCTTTTCTTTGTCAACGGCGTAGATCTTGAGCACTTCCTCGATTCTGCTATTAGCTCCTCGGGCTTCAAAGGCACCATGGCTGTGACCTCTGGTGTGAGCGATGAAAAAGGTGAGGGTTTCGATGTTGACCTCGGCGTAGAAAAAGTAGAGGTTCGCGAGTGGCCATTCATAGAACCAGGCGAAACCCCAGAGTTCACCCACGATCCTCATATCTGGACCGATCCGAAACGGGCTGCCATTCAGGTGACCAATATCGGTTCAGTGCTCACTAAAGCTGACCCTGCCGCCGCTGACGTATTCAAAGACGCAGTGGATACCTACAAGGCTAAGCTGGATGAACTCGATCAGTGGGTTCAGGATTCAATCAACTCGGTGCCTCAAGAGAACCGCACGCTGTTTACCTCCCATGACGCCTTTGGTTATTTTTCTGAGTCCTATGGCGTGAAATTTGTCGGCGCCGCTCTCAGCGACTTCAACCACCAGCAGGATGCTACCGCTGATCATATCCAGCAGGCTGCTGAAGAAGTGAAGGCCTCTGGCGCTCGCGCTCTCTTTGCCGAAAATTCCAATAACTCGAAGTCGATCGAGGCAATCGCGCGGGTCGCCGGCGTTAAGGCTATTACCGACGAAGACGCCCTCTACGGCGACTCGTTGGGCCCCGTAGGTTCCGCTGGTGAAACCTATATCGGTTCCATTATCCACAATGTGACCACCCTGGTTGAAGCATGGGATGGCACCGTAGCCCCATTGCCAGCATCGTTGCAAGAGTTCGCCAAGAACTAAACGCTTTCTAGGCGCATTATATCTGTACCCCACAGCCCCTCTAAGAGAACTAGAAAAGGTGGCTGTGGGGTCTTGAACTTTCAACAGAAAAAATTTCATCGACACCCTCGCCCCCATCAAAGGAATACTGTGACTACTCCACGCACCCCCGTAATCACAATGGATAAAGTGTCCTGCGGTTATGGGCCAGAAACCGTCTTAGCCAATGTGAATTTCCGTCTAGCCCATGGTGATGCCTTGGGGCTGATCGGGCCTAATGGTTCCGGCAAATCCACCCTCCTTAAAGGCATTATCGGTCTCTGCCGGGTGCAAGGCGAGATCGAATACGATGGCACTGTGGGTTATGTCCCCCAGTACCAAGATGTCGATTTATCCTTCCCCGTCACCGCTAAGCAGGTTGTGCAGATGGGACTCTATGCATCCACCCCATGGTGGAGAAGAGTATCGGCACAGAAAGTCGAATATGCACTCGATGTCGTTGGGTTATCTGATAAAGCGAATACCCGCTTCGGCGATCTCTCCGGTGGTCAGAGGCAACGCGTACTCATCGCACGTGCACTGGTGACCGAACCAAGTCTTGTCCTTCTCGACGAACCCTTTAATGGTCTCGATGTGGAATCGAGACGTGTCTTAGTGGAAACCATTAGGCGCTTAAAGACCAGCGGTACTGCCATTATCATCTCCACACATGACTATGATCTTGCAGATCAGGTGTGCGAACGCTGTGCTGAGGTCGGTGGCGGCCAAGTCAATATCAGAGATACTCACGATGTCCTTGGTGGTCGGGCTCTATGATTACCACAGAGCAACTCATCGATATTTTCACCGTCCCCTACCTTTATCGCGCTCTAATTGTGCTCGTCATACTGGGAATTATTGGTGGTATCGTCGGTGTTTTAGTCAACCTGCGGGCGGTTGAATTCTCGGTGGAGGCTCTGGTGCACTCCATTTTTCCCGGAATGGTAGCAGGCCTTGCTATTGGCGGCATTGAAGGCATTATTCCAGGCGCTGCGCTGGTAGCGGCTTTAGCGGCTTTTATGCTCACTCTCACCACGAAAAGACAAGCTCCGGAGGCAGGTACCGCAGTGGTGTTGACCAGCTTCTATGGGATCGGCGTAGTGATGAGTTTGGCGATAGGCGATTACTCCGGTCAGCTCGATAGCCTTATGTTCGGTCGCCTGCTCGATATCACCCCTACTCGGATGAACCAAGCTTTGGTTTGTGCCATTATCGCTCTTACTTTAGTTCTCATCACCTGGCGCCAGCAGGTACTTGTGGCTTTTGATCGCACCTTCGCGGAGGCAAATAAGCACAAAACGTCCCTGATTGATGCCTGCTTAAATGCAGCCATAGCCGCCTGCGTGGTGGCTGCTTCCTCGGCGGTGGGAGTGCTGTTGGTAATCGGATATCTCGTCATCCCGGGTTCTGCCGCTCGACTCTTATGCCGCACCCCGAGGTCAATGGTGGTAGTAGCGATGGCCTCCGGCATTATCGCTGCCTTTATCGGTGTCATTGTGATGAATCTGAACCTTTCTCGTCAGGTATCACCCCAGGCCGCTGTATCCCTTTCATTGATCGTGGTTTTTGTGCTGGCTTTAGTGGTAGCCGCTCTTCGAAGCAGGCTTAGCCCAGGGACGAAACGTACCTTCCACAGTCGCGGGAGTTTAGCTGATGCTTGATATCCTTTTCCTTCCTATCATCGAGGTCATCGTCGTGGGCGGACTGATGGGCGCCGTTGGTGCGCTTGCAGTATTAGGAAAGCGCGTATTCTTCTCTGAGTCCCTATCTCATGGCACGTTCCCCGGAGCCGTTCTTGGCGTGGTGGTGGGCCAGTTTATCGGTGGCGATCTCAGTCTCTGGCTCTTCGCAGGGGCGGCGCTATGCTGTATCCCTCTGGCTTTACTGATGCGCTATCTGGCAGGTTTGGAGGGCATTTCCGCGACGGCGGCTGCGGGTATTGTTCTGACACTCGGCTATTCCCTTGGCATTTTTCTGCTGAGATGGTTCCAACCATTGCCGCTGAAAGTTGAGAGTTTCTTAACTGGTTCTTTGGTGTCGGTCAACCATATGGATGTGTATTCTGCCATCGGAGTAGCGGTGGTAGCCACGATAGTTCTCGTCACTTTCGGGCGGAACCTATCGCTTTATTATTTCGACCCCGTCGCTTTTAAGATTTCCCATGCGCGTGCCGGACGTTCGCTGGTCCCTTTTATCGCGGAGCTGCTGACTCTGTCGCTTTTATGTGCCTCAATGGTGGTTGCTATCCCGGCGGTGGGTTCGATTCTCTCCATAGCACTTCTTGTAGCCCCTGCTGCCGCACTGAAAGATTTCACCCGAACTTTCTTCGGTCTGATTATTGCCGGCACTGTGGCGGGTATCGCTATTGGGTTAACTGGTCTAGGTGTGGCGGTCTATTTGAATTATTCAACCGGTGGCACTGTGGCGGTTACGGCGGGATGTTTCTATCTACTGTCGCGACTTATCCTGAGCGCACAACAGTATCTGGTTCCGGCTTCGGCCCGAAGACCAACAGCAGCAATAAGGTAGCGCTTAGTACGGTGACTGCAAGGTTATCGCCGGCATAGTTCGGTGCTGGCCAGGGAGCACGAGCGTACCAAAGAGCCAGGACAACTCCGGTGCCCATCATGAGGGCGCCACGGCTAAAGTAGCTGTAGCGACTGATAAAACTAACCACTACTGCCAGGGGTGCAACCCACCACCCAGCGGCCAGCATGAGCCCAATTAGGGTGATAGCAGTGATCACACCATGCGCTAGGAGAGAGTCCGGGCCTAAGGGATACAAACGGGGGCGAGCACGTGCACTCAGCAGAGCAATAAGCGCAGTAAAGAGAGACATCAGCGCGCCGAGGAGGAGGCCGCTGCGATAACCCGACTCCCCGGCGAAGCGGAGACGAAATTCCCCACCATTGTTAGCAGGGAGAACAAAGCCTTGCATTCCGGCGTTAATGACCATCGGACTTAGTTGCTGGTTTCCAAGGGTGGCTTCAAGGCCTGATTGATAGGCTCGCGAGACGAGGAGAACACGATCATATTCAGTCGGTTTGATCGTAGCCCCAGCTATGGCATCTGTAGGGTGAGAATCTTCTAGTGGCACCAAAGGGGCGCCCTGTAGCTGGGCCCCCACCTTTCCTAGCCGCACCATATGTGCAAAACTTTCCATGAAGTGGACGCCTGGACTAAGGGTAAGCCGATCCCCACACCGGTAGCGCTGCTGATCAATGAGTACCGAGTTTTCACATGGTTGGGCCACAACCTCGACCTCCACAACCTCCGGTACCTCAAAAGAGCGTTCCAGTACGGCTGTGGGATAGAAATAGCGCTGGAAAATCCATGCTTGAACCCCTCGAGGTGCTGCGGGCACTCGAATACTGGATGTTATGGGATGGTTGATATATCCAAAATCGGCTACCCCTACTGGCACTAGAGAACGGCCTAGTTCAAGCCGCACCCCGTGGGAGGATCCTCCGGGTAGACGCAGCTGGTAATCTTTACCAGTTTGAAGCTCCTTAGTGATATGTGCGTCCCCATTGTGCACAGTTACCGTGGTTGTAACAGCCTGATGGGTGCGGGCGCTGAGCCGCACTGAGATAACTGGATCAGGTACTTCCGCATCAGGGCGCAATTCAATCCATTCGCCTGCAGATGCTCCGGCTCGTGGGTACCAAGCACTCACCGTTCTCGAGTCGATGGCAGCCGTTGCCGCTTGATCAAGACGAGGAGCGGGAAAATTAGTGGCATCGGATGCCGCAGAAGAACTGGTTACAACCCCGCCTGAGAAGACCAGAGTACTTGCGGGAGCTGATGAGGGATAGTCGATGACACGGTGGGTGATATCAGCGTGATCAGATCGCGGTGCATCTGCGCGTAGCGCCGCGGAACTGTGTCCGAGGGAGCCGTAGTTGCGGGCTACCTTTATTGGGGTATCACTGATAATAGTGGATTGATTGAAGGTAGATTCAGTGGCTAGTTGGTAGGCTCCAGCACCCATGAGGGCGAGGCCTTCACCGCCGGCGGAAACTATAGGTAGCTGATCGAGTCGAGCCGTAAGGAGCTGTAAATCTGGTTCGATTAGGGCTATCTCTACCTCGCCGAAGCGCTGGGTGGGTCCATAGAAATCGAGAACCGAATCAGCTCCATGGGAGCTGTTCACATCGTGGCGCACGAGCACCGCACCGATTCCGTGACGGCGCAAATTATCCAGTGTCGGAACTACCGTCATACCGTCTAAGCCACGAATAGCCTCGGAGTTGATAAGGGGAATAGCATCGCGTACCGCAAAGGGAATATCGGTGAGAAATTGGATGGGTTCATCCCTTGTCCACCCCCATTCCTGCCGAGCGAAAGCACGGGCGGGAAGAACCAAAGTGCGGGTATGGGCAGCATGGGTTTCTAGATACTCGGCGGCCTGATACCAATAAGAGGGGATCTTCTCGAAAGCGCCCTTGGGCATCAAACCCCCCGACAGCGCGGGAAGAAAGGAAGCTACGGCCAGCGTGGATATTAAGACCTGGGCCGGAATTTCCTTCGGGTGGGAGGAGAACCGTGTTCCTAAGTGGGCGATGCCCACCATAAGCGGAAGCCTTAAGAGAGCATCGAATTTCGAAATATTGCGAAGGGCCACAAAAGGCCCAGAATCGAGGAGGGTTGGAATATGCCCCGCTCCGCCAAAAATAATGAGGCCGACGCCGAGCACGAGCAGCCAGAAGGAACGATGGGAATAGGACGCTAGTCCCCATAAACCCATGGTAGCCACCGCTAGGGTAAGGACGACCGCAGTCGGGGAGGAGACTAGGAGGAAACCGGCACTGCGTTCACTATCAACGAAGGGCACCCAGCTCGTAGTCCCTCTAAGAATCTCAGCAAGATTGAGCCAGCGCGTAGTGATAGCCGTATTTTCGATGAAATCCACGAAGGGGGCGCTGAAGCGAGAGAAAAAACCCAGCGGAATAATCCACCAGCTATTTATACCCAGGACCCCCACTCCCCACCAGAGAAAGTGCTTGAGAGTTCTACTGCGGTAAGAACAGCAGCTCAGTTCATAGATGAAGTACAGCGCCGCAGGTAGAACGGCTGCCCAAGAGGCTGTGGCATTAATACCCCCTAAGAAACCTGCAGCAATAACCGATAACGCTATTGATCGCTGGGTGCCCATTATGGGCAGAAGGATCCAGGGGGTGAGCATAATGGGCCACACTTCAGAGGAAATGGTGGTCAGATTGCTCAGAGTTCGGGGTGCTAAAACAAATGTGAAGCTGGCTACGATCTGGATATAAAAGGTACCGATGTCCAGCTTTTTTAGTAATAGGACAGATCCTAAATAGCCCGTAAAGAGAACAATGAGCCACCAGCTACGCTCTACGATGACGAGAGGGATATTCAAAACGGAACCAAGAAGAAAAAATGCTCCGTGTGGAAAAAAATATCCGTAGGCCTGATTTTGTAATTGCCCGAAAGTGAAGCGGTCAGTATAGAGATTGAATGCTTGGCTGAGAAACTGTCCTGGGTTGATCAGGAGGTCCATCTTAGTGTCGGCGCTGATAAGACCTGGCGGTTGCAGTGAAACAATGAGCAAACACGTGACGAAGCCAATGAGCGCCGCACGCTGAGTACTACCGTTGGCGCTGGCCACCTTCATTAAGTTTCGCGCCTGCATGATATGCGCAGCTAGTTGCGCGATCCGTATTCCGGATCGCCGAGAATAGCATCTGAGGCCGATAACCCGTTATCGAGCTGAGCAGGGCTATCATCGATAGCAGTATTACTTCCGACGATAGCTGCGACACCGAGAGCAATGCCCACAGCAGCGCTGGCAATAGCCGGCCCTAGGGTACGCCATCGCAGAGAATCGGAAGAAAAAGCCATAATGACCAAGATACCAGCCACCGCTTGACTCCGTCATCTTGCCCACCACATCACTCGATGAAGACGGCTAAACTAGCAACAGGACTCAACAGGGAAATAATCAAAGGTCGTGATCAACGGTGTCAAAGAAGCTCGCAACGCTCCTTGGCACGCTCACCGTATTCGCACACAGCTGCACGATCAATACAGATAATCGCCACGAAGTTGAAGCGCCGGTGACCACGTCGTCCCCCATGCCTACTCTTCTACTACCTCAACAAGAACTTCCGCCGGAGGACCCGGCATTAGTGCGCGCCCTCGTCGGGCAACTTATGATGGTTGGCGTCAATGATTTCGATGACGCCCTTTTCGCCTTGCGTCAGGGTGTGGGTGGGATTTTCATTCGATCTGATAGCAACCCCGAATTACTCATCACCCCAGGCCGTGACCTAGCTACTCTGCGACGGTTGATCGGGCGCCCCTTCGCTGTTGGAATTGATTTCGAAGGCGGTAGGGTTCTCAGACATCGGGAAATATTGGGTGACTTCCCGTCCCCGCGGGATATGGCAGATACGTTGAGCCCCGATCAAGTACGCGGCCTCGCTTTCGAGATGGGCACTATTCTTAATCAGCACGGTATTACGGTCAACTTCGCCCCCGTCATTGATGTAGATGGTGACGGACTGGCGGTCGTGGGCGATCGGGCCTTTAGCCATGATCCGCTCCGATCGTCTCTCTATGCCACGGCCTTTGCTCTGGGAATGCGCGATGCTGGGGTGATCCCCGTATTTAAGCATTTCCCAGGTCATGGACGAGCTACTGGAGATTCCCACCATGAGACAGTGCGCACCCCGCCGCTCGATGAGCTGATGACCAGGGATCTGCTGCCTTATGGCGCCATCGCCGACATTCCTGATGCCGCAGTGATGGTCGGACATATGGTGGTGCCAGGTCTGGGGGAGCTGCCTGCAAGCCTGAGCCCTCAAGCATACGAGTTACTGCGTCGAGGTCATTATCCAGGGGGCAGCCCATTTAGCGGGATTATTTTCACCGATGACCTCTCGGGGATGCGGGCAATCAGTGATCAGCTCTCGATACCCGAGGCGGTGGGCCTGGCGCTCAGTGCGGGGGCGGACCAGGCACTGTGGATTAGTACCGCTGAATTGCCCGCGGTTATCGATCAGGTCACCGCTGATTATGGTACGGAAAATATAGCTGAACTGCGTACGCGCGCCGAGCGAGTGGCTGCTTTACAACGTTAACGGGGGTACTGATCCTGTTGGTCTAGATCAACAGCACCGGTAGATTAATAGCGGTGGGCACAAAGACAAAGAAGAAGTCTCGAAGAGCAACCATTATCGCTGGCATCCTCATCGGGCTGCTGGCCATTGTTGCTGCCGTCATTGGGGCTGATTTTGCACTCAACCGCGGCACTATCGCACCTGGAACCGCAATTGGTGGCGTAGATGTCGGTGGCCTCAACAGGGCTGAGGCGCAAGCTAAATTAGAGCTGGAATTGGGGGAGAAGTTTTCCGCACCCGTCACCATTAAGGCGGGGGAAATCACAGCGACCATTGAGCCTTTGCGCGCCGGGTTGGGTATCGATTGGGATCAAACCCTCTTAGCGGTTGAGAATCAACCTTTTAATCCGATTCGTCGCTTCATGGGACACTGGCGTACCTATGAGGTTCCCGTAGTCTCGAGCGTAGATGAGAGTCTGCTCAATCCTGAGCTCGACCGCCTCGTCGCAGAGTTAAACCGGGAGCCTATTAACGGAGCTATTCGCCTCGAGGGGGGAACGGTTATCGTCGATCCGCGCCCCGAAAATGGTCAAGTTGTGCAGCGAGAATGGCTCGCCACCAGTATCCCAGCTGAATGGTTGAGTCCCCAGGGGGTCAGCGTGGATGCGAGCATTGTCAATCCCGAATACGGTGTGGATAAGGTCCAGCGCGTTGTCGATGGTATTGCCGCCGAGTCAGTCTCCGCACCAATTATTGTCCACGGCCGCGACGGTATCGACGGGCGTATCGAGCCAGCTCGCATGGGTGAAGTCGTCACCTTCGTAGCTAAAAATTCTACCTTCATTCCAGAGGTCAACCCAGAGTTAGCTCGCGAAATCCTATCTGAAGGCCTAGCACAAACGGAAGTTCCTAAAAGAAATGCTCGCATAGATTTCTCCAATGGCTCTAAGGTTGTTACCCCCCATGCTGATGGAGTCATGATCGATTGGGAAGAGACACTCAAGGAACTCCCCCAGCGCATTACGGGAACAAGCCCGAAAGAATTTGATGCTATCTATCGTGATAACCCCGCGACCTTCACGACCGAGATGGCTCAGGTTGCCACCTTTGACCAACAGGTCTCTAGCTTTACAACGTCCGGTTATTCGGGCCCATCGGGGGTCAATATCAAGCGGGTGGCAGAGATGGTTTCCGGTGCCATCGTGGCCCCAGGTGAAATATTTAGCCTAAACGGTTATACCGGGCCCCGCGGAAGAGCTCAAGGCTATGTAGAATCTGGCGTTATTTTGAATGGCCGAGCAGATACTGCGGTTGGCGGCGGAATTTCTCAGTTCGCTACTACGTTGTACAACGCTTCCTATTTTGCTGGAATGCAAGACATCACCCACACTCCGCATAGCTATTATATTTCGCGCTACCCCGCAGGTCGCGAAGCAACGGTCTATGAGGGTCTCATTGATCTGCAGTTTAAAAATACCTCTTCCCATCCCGTTCGCATTGTCACTGCCTTCGGAGACGGAGCTATTACGGTGAGCTTTATGGGCGTAAAAACTGTTGAGGTGGAATCTGTTAATGGCGGACGGTGGGCCTATACCCAGCCCCAGGTGATGAATGTATCAGGAAGTAATTGCTCACCTTCTGGCGGTGCTCCTGGTTTTACTACGAGTGATACCCGAATCATTAGGGATTTGGCGGGTAACGAGCTTAGTCGCGAAAAACAAGTCACAATATACGATCCATCGCCGATCGTTCGATGTCGCTAGAACTGCCCTCATTTGGGGGCGGATACATTTGTTGAATATAAAGCGGTTAAAATGTGAAAATGCTATTATTTCTCGGTGGAGCCTGAGGTGGAAGGTGAGTAGCGTTAGTTCGCCTTTATCTCACCGCTCGCATTATGCTTGTATCAGCTTAATTTATCCGTTTGTTGTCTCACACTTATAAGGTGGAAATAATGAAGAAGACTGTTTCTCTTCTCGCTTCCTTGGCAGTAGCCTCCTCTCTCGTCGTTGCTACCCCTGCCTACGCGCAGTCCGGTTCAGATGCTCCTGCAGCTCCTGCGGCTCCAGCGGCTCCAGCGGCTCCTGCAGATCCTGCTCAAAAAGAGCTCGAGCCAGCTCAGATCGGTGCCATCACGGGTACTGTTCTCGGTGCTGTTTTCGGTACCGCTGCTCTCGTGGCTTATCTTGGCTCCGTTGTGAAGGCTGTCATGGCTAAGCTGATGCCAGCTCCTGCTCCAGCACCAGCTCCTGCTCCAGCGCCTGATATGCACCACGGCAAGGGCATCATGAAGAAGGGTATGCCTAAGGTTCACGCCTAAAGCGAATAAAAAAATCCTCTTACTCTCAATCGGGAGTAAGAGGATTTTTTTATGCTGCCATAAATTCGGGAATGAGTTTACCGTGAGGGCGTGGCTCGATGCCGCATTCCTCAAGGAGATTCCGCACATTGGCTTCGATTTGATCGCACATTTGGTGACAAGCCTTCGGGCTGCTCACATCCTTGTTCACTACCCAGTGATGGGAGCCTGTAACCGCTTCTTCGTCGAAGGATACAATTGTTTCTATGTGATCGACGGTATGGGGGTTGAAGGTCTTGGGCTTCAAATCTACTGTGGGAATTCCGCGCTCTTGAAGCACCTCGATAACCATTGGCTCCACCATAAACTGTGGGTCCGTTCCTACAGAGCGGACGAAAACATTTTCCCCGCCGAGATAGCGGGTATAGGCGGAAGCGATTTGAGTCCGAGCTGCATTATCTGCGGAGACAAACAGAATACTGTGTGTCGTGCCAGTAGGTTGCGTAGCAGAGTGGCTTCGACTCAAATAGACACTGAGATCTTCCTGAGGCTCGCTCTCGGGGCTCACGGGACGAGGAGGTTGTTCTTCCCCGCCGAGGAAATTGGAAAAAATTTCTCCCCAGCGGTTTGAGAGCTTCGTTGATGTGAGATTCATAAAAGACATATCGCTGAGGCTCCTTTTCTTTTCTTCTTTTTAAATGGTCACTTCACAAGGATTGCTCCACTAGTGATGATCTGTACTACTCTACCCAGAAAAATCGTTGGTGCAACCCAATTATTGATCTTATCCCGTGGGTGAATTCCACTAACGGCCATAAATATGCACGCTGACGTTTATTTATAAGAAAATTAACAAAGGAGAAAATATTAGGGAAAAGTGTTTTGCGGGGCTTGTCTAGGGGAACACCTGCGAGATGGAGCGGGCTTGTCATTGCAATCGAGAATGAAGCTATTAGACTAAGAGACGTGCTTTATTCCGACAAAGATATTCGAGCTGCCCTCGACGCTCACGAGCTCATTATTGAGCCCTTCGATCCCGAACTTATTCAGCCCTCGAGTATCGACGTGCGTATGGATCGGTATTTCCGAGTGTTTAATAACTCGAAGTACACCCATATCGACCCAAAATTACAGCAAGATGACCTCACCAGCTTGGTGGAAGTCGAAGAGGGTGAACCCTTCGTCCTGCACCCAGGAGAATTTGTCCTTGGCTCGACATTAGAGAGGTTCACACTTCCCTCCCATATTGCCGGCCGTCTCGAAGGCAAATCCTCGCTCGGACGCCTCGGTTTGCTGACCCACTCTACGGCGGGCTTCATTGATCCAGGTTTTTCCGGCTATATCACCTTGGAGTTGTCTAATGTGGCTAATCTACCGATTATCTTGTGGCCTGGAATGAAGGTTGGGCAGCTAGCGTTGTTCAAGCTCACTACACCAGCAGAAATTCCCTATGGGTCTGGGGCTCTGGGATCAAAATACCAGGGCCAGCGAGGGCCTACCCCGTCCAAGGCCTATCTCAACTTCCGTTAAAAGCCCAATGAAAAAGCCCCCGTATCAAGGGGGCTTCGGTATTTAGTGGCTGTGTCCAACCTGTCGAACTGCATGGCTTCCGCGCGTAGAATCAGGCACCGTATACGCTGCTAAAAGCGTGGTGAGAGGAACTGAAAGGGTCAGCGCAAAAGCACCTATTCCAGAACGTAGTAATTCGGTAGCGACAAGATCAGAGCTAAGAATTTGACCTAAGGGCCTATCCGAGACGCTCAGCAAGAGCATCATGGGTAAGGTCGCGCCGGTATATGTGAGAACAAGTGTGTACACCATGGAGGAAATATGGTCGCGGCCGACCCGCATCGCCGAAACAAAGAGGCGCCAGGGTTTAGCCTCAGGATCGAGCTCAGCAAGCTCGTTGATGGTGGATGCTTGAGCCACGGCAACGTCGTTGAGTACGCCCAAGGAACCAATAATAAAGCCGCACAGCATCAGCCCCACGACGTTGACATCCGGTAGATACAACAGGATATAAAGGTTGCCCTCTTCACCGAGCCCACGGATCTGATTGTGTTCTATTGCCACAGTGGCGAGCCACGCTGCCACCGCTAGTGCGACCATGGTGCCCCCCAAGGCCGCTGCGGATTTCCAGTTCAAGCCATGAACCAAGATCACCACGATAGGCAGAATAACCGAGCCGCTTAATACAGCAATCGCTAGTGGGTTTTCACCTAGCAGCAGTGCTGGAATGGTAAATTTTGCAATAAAAATGAGGGTCAGTCCAAGACCGATGAGAGCACGAATGCCCCGCATTAGGGCTAGGGCCACGATGGCGCCTGCGATGGCGAGAGCCCACAGAATCAGTTCGAAACTGCGATTGATATCACCAAAGGCGTAGGCCAAATCCCCGTTCGTATCCTTGGTCTCGGTGAGTCGGATTTTTTGGCCCACGCTGAGGGTGGGATCGCTGGCCTCCCCAGAGTTGATGATCAGGGTGCGTTGACCAGAATTTTCGCCACTGGTGATATCGACGAGATACCATTGGCAATCACTCGTGCTGCCGGGTACCACTCGGGGAGATGTAGTAAAGATGCGTCCCGCTTCGGGGCTGGAGCAGGAACCTCGTTGCTCGTGGGAGACGGTGCCATCCACTTGGGCAGTGCCTACCGAAAAGGTCTGGTAAAAGCTGGGGGAGACCTGAGGGGTTTTGCCCCCGGGCCATAAATATCCCACTCCTGCTATCGCTAGTGCTGCCCAGATGAGTAGCGATATTAATACTGCTGCTCGCCATGGGGCAAGCGGGGATCGACCCCGAGGAGCAGTAGTGTGCGTGGCGTGCCGACCCACCAGCCTAACCTCCTGGAAAAATTCTGCGGATTTTACTGCTTGTAGCTGGCGAGGAAATTACCCAAGCGCTCGATGGCAACCGATAATTCGCTCGCCCACGGGAGTGTCACGACCCTAAAGTGATCGGGTCGAGGCCAGTTGAAGCCGGTGCCGTGGACGAGCAGAATTTTTTCGGAGCGCAGCAAATCCAACATAAGCTGCGCATCATCGTGAATATCATAATAATCTAAATCAAGCTTCGGGAAGGCATAGAGCGCCCCCATGGGTTTGACGCAGGACACACCAGGGATCTGGTTGAGCTTGTCAAAGGTGATATTGCGCTGTTCGAGTAGCCGCCCGCCACTACCAGTGAGCTGATAGATGGACTGACGACCACCCAAAGCTACTTGAATGGCGTGCTGCGCTGGCACGTTGGGGCACAATCTGGTGCCAGCGAGAAGGTCAATGCCTTCAATAAAACCAGAAGCATTATGTCGTGGACCTGTGATGACCATCCATCCAGCCCGGTAGCCGGCAACGCGGTATGCCTTCGACAGGCCATTAAACGTAATGCACAAAAGATCAGGGCAGAGAGTGGCAATAGAAATATGCTCGGCATCATCGTAGAGAATTCTGTCATAGATCTCATCCGCTAAAATAAGGAGATCGTATTCGCGGGCAATATCAACGATCTGTTGCAGAACCTCGCGAGAATACACCGCGCCTGTGGGATTATTGGGGTTAATGATCACAATGGCTTTGGTTTGCGGGGTGATCTTTTCCCGAATATCAGCAATCGAGGGATTCCAGTTATCCTCCTCATCGCAGAGATAGTGCACCGGCTTACCGCCTGCGAGGGAGGTCGCCGCGGTCCACAGGGGGTAATCTGGCGCAGGAATAAGCACCTCGTCACCATTGCTAAGGAGCGCTTGAGCCGTCATGGTGATGAGCTCGGAGACACCATTGCCAAGATAGACATCATCGACATCAAAATATGGGAAGTCGGGAATTAGCTCATAGCGAGTGACAATTGCGCGGCGGGCTGAGATGATGCCCTTCGAGGTGGAATACCCCTGAGCAGTGGGCAAGGAAGCGATCATATCGCGAATGATCACATCCGGTGCTTCGAATCCGAAAACTGCTGGATTACCTGTATTCAGTTTCAGAATGCGGTGTCCATCGGCTTCTAAGCGTTCGGCTTCTTTAGCGACTGGCCCACGAATTTCGTAGAGCACATTCTTCATCTTGTCGGCCTGATCGAAGATGCGGCGTGGTCGCCTCGTGCGTGATTTTTCGGGAGCTGGTTGCGAATCCTTTGCCTTCATAGCTTCTTATTGTGCCACCGATGGCACCCAGGTGTGAATAAACCTGTGTGTTACTTAGAGAGCTGTCCCGCTTAGGAATGACGTCTCCGCGCTTCGGCGATGAGACGTGAGGTGGCATCAAGAACATTCGTTTTCAGTTCTTCCTGTTTTTGTTGCCTGATTGCGCGCTGCGCTAATCGCTGTTGTTCAAGGTTGTACTGAGCCCACATGAGCTCTTCGCGCTGAGCGCTTTTTGCCTGCAATTGTCGACGCCTATCCAACGCCGCTGCACTTGGTGCGTGCCACGAGCTTGGTCCGACCTTAAAAAGGTATAAAAGGATGAACAAAATAAAGGGCAAAAATAGGAAAGATTCTAAACCCGTAGCCCCGAGGGACATAAAGGAAACGAGGGTTCCCAGCAAGAGGACCCCTAAGCGAATGCGTCGCCCTGAGCGGTGGGCCTCCATAATCTCGCTGCGACTATACATAGGTTCCATAGGAGAAAGGACGGGTTCTTGAGGTCGGGGAAGATCCGCGAAAACCTCCATCACCTCAGCACGTTTGGTTGCGTGTGTAATTCTATCGACACGCTCTTCGTACTCGTCCAAGTTTAGGCGTCCTTGGGCTACATGAATGCCCAACTCGTCAATAGCCTTGCTGCGCTCAGCGTCACCCAAACGATAGTCCGGAAGCCCATTCATACTCATAAGCTCCAGTTTAGTAGAAGTAGAGAGAAAAGAAATCGGGGAAGACCCCGATTTTCCTTTCCATGTACTCAGCTTAGGAATCCTCGCCGTCATCCGTGTCGGTTGCCTCTGGTGGCTCCACAAGAGGGGGTATAGCGGTAGGCGGTACCGCAGCCGGTGGTACGGGTGCTGGTGGCACGGCTATGGGAGGGGTAGCTGCTGGTGGGACGCTCGTAGGTGGAGCCGGCGCGGAGGGCACGGCCACGGGGGGAGTAGCTGCTGGTGGAACCGGTGAAGGAGCGCCAGCGCTGGGGGGAGTAGGCGCTGGTGGAACCGCAGCCGGTGGTACTGGTGCTGGTGGCACAGCTATGGGGGGAGTAGCTGCTGGCGGAACTGGTGAAGATGCGCCGGCGGTGGGAGGGGTAGCTGCTGGAGGGACGCTTGTAGGTGGAACCGGTGCCGGGGGCACGGCCGTAGGGGGAGTAGCTGTTGGAGGGGTGGCTGCCGGTGGAACTGCTGTAGGGGGTACCGTTAGCGGTGGTGCAGCCGCAGGAGGTACCGGCACTGCTGGTGTGGTCACCGGTGGAACTGCAGTGGGTTGATTCGCCGTCTGCGGTGGCGTGGGTACTGTGGGCACTGTGGGCACGGTGGGCACGGTGGGTACAACAGGTACGGGAGGCACAGCAGCAGACACGACCGGCGTGCTCCTTGGTGCAGTATCTGTTGGTTTCTGCTGTTGGCGCCTCGGAGTGGCTGGCTCTGGAGCGCTCTCCGCCTTTTTCTTGAGACGAATCGATTGCTCGAGGAAGCGCTTCTCGTGAGGCGGAGGCAGGTGTCCGTCAATAAGAATAGAGTCGCGCAACATCTGAGCAACGTCTTTAACCTCAGGTGCATTCTCGGTGCTCTGAGCTTTTACCCCGCCAGTCAGCATGGTGTTGCAGAAGGGGCAGCCCACAGCAATAGACCCCGCACCTGAGGCAATGGCTTCTTGGGCGCGGTTATCGCTGATACGGCTGCCGAGCTTTTCCTCCATGAACATGCGAGCGCCGCCAGCGCCACAGCAGAAGCCCTCATTGCGGTTGCGATCCATCTCTGTCAATTCGGCGCCCGTGGCCTCGATGAGTTCACGTGGTGGATCAAAAATTTTGTTATGTCGACCCAGGAAACAAGGATCGTGGTAGGTAATGGGAGCTCGGTCCGCTGCGGAGCGAGGGACTGGCGTGAGTAATTGATCGCGCACCAGACGGTTCAACAGCTGGGTATGGTGGAAGACGTCGAAGTGCCCGTCGAAATCGGGGTATTCATTGCGCAGCGTATTGAAGCAGTGCGGACAGGTGGTGATGATCTTGCGCTGGCCCTGCACCACTCCATTGAAAACACCATTGAGGGTACCGATATTGTCGTGGGCAAGCTCTTGGAAGAGGAATTCATTGCCAGCTCGTCGGGCGGGATCTCCAGTGCAGGTTTCACCGGTGGAAAGCACCGCAAATTTCACCCCAGCAGTGTGCAATAATTCCACAACCGCTCGAGTGGTTCGGCGTCCGGCTTCGTCAAAGGCACCAGCGCACCCCACCCAGAAGAGATACTCGGTATCGGAGAAGTCGGTGATGTCTTCGCCAAAGATGGGGACAGTGATTCCGTCGCGACGGGCCTCGTCGATCCAGCTGGCGCGCTCTTTGCGGTTGCGCCCCCAAGGGTTTCCCTTAGTTTCGAGGGCCTTGAAGAGTCCAGCTAATTCGCTGGGGAATTCGGAGGCAGACAATACCTGGTAGCGGCGTAGGTTGGAAATATGGTCGATATGTTCGATATCAACGGGGCACTGCTCCACGCAGGCTCCGCAGTTGGTGCAACTCCAAAGCACATCAGGTTCGATGATCGCCCCTTCACCAGCGAGCCGGAGCACATCGAGGTTGGCGTGTGAGGAGTCGGCCTGGAAGGTGGCAGGGTCGGTGAGGTAACTGGAGTTGGCAACGGCAGCATCGCGAATATCGGTGATAAAAAGCTTCGGTGAGAGCGGCTTGTCTGTGTGCCAGGCTGGGCACTGCTCCTGGCACCGCCCACATTCAGTGCAAGCTGTGGAATCAAGGAGGAGTTTCCATGGTGCCTGATCGAGGGTGCCCACCCCAAGCTCGTAGTCGGAATCGTCAAGGGTTGCGATATCGAGTTTTTCGCCACCTGAATACATAGGTACCATCGCCCCCAGAGATTTTGGGGTGCTGTCAAGGCGCTGGAAAAAGATGGAGAAGAAGGCGAGGAAGCGGTGCCACGCCACACCCCAGTTTAAGTTGTGCGCAACAACGATCAGCCACACCATGCCAGTGAGTAATTTAAAGAGCGCAAAGAGGCTCACCATCACAGGGGAAGCGGGCAAGAGAAGTGCGATATAGCGGCTGAGAAAATCTGCCCATACTGAGGCTTGACCGTAGGTTGCGATCTTGCCGGCTTTGACTAAGAGCATTCCCAGTCCCTCGCCGAAGACGACAGCTTCAACGAAAAAGGCTGCGCGTGACGACGACCCGTAGAAGCGCGACAGACGATCTCGCGTTCCTTTCCGCAGCCGCAGTATAAAAAGAGCGCTAATGCCAAGAACTGTCCCAATGGCCAAGAATTCCTCGGCAAAATGGTAGAGCTTGAGTGAGGATAATATTGGCCAGCCGCCCGCAGGTACAAAAATCTGGATATAGGCTTCAAACCACACCACCGAGCCGATAAGAAAGCCCATCATGACAAACCAGTGGGCGAGGGCGACAACTGGCTTGCGCATCATCTCGGTGTGAAAAAATACTTCCTTTAATGTCAGTGCGACGCGCTTGAGCGGTTGATTAAAGCGATGAGGGGTGGGCTGACCTGAGGAGATGAGTTTGAATAAACGTCTAACCGCGAGCCCAAAATAAACCCAGGCGGGCACTGAGGCAAGAATGCCAATTACGCCAATAATGAATAAAGAAGTGTCAGGCATAGAGATGAGGAAAACCTTCGGGGAGGGTAGCTATTACATTTTTGAAAGATGGGCACAATTCCATGTGCTGCTAACTCTAGTAGGGTTGCGCCCGCAACGTCTTATTCGCCTAGCGTTCAGTACTATAGCTAGTGGTCAGCTAGTGGCCGCGGTCACGCAAGCTGTCCAATCCACTGCTGATCACTTTAGGGACAAGGTAGAGACCTAATACCCCTTAATAGGGGGTTATTAACCTTTTGTTTACCAAGGGCGAGAAAGCTGCTTCTCGGTACGATCATCCACGGATGAAACCCTCACCAAACAAACGGCGTTGAGAAAGTTGGATTTTCCCTATGACAAATAGCTCCATTGCAGTGGCGCCCATAGCCAATAATGATGCTACCGATAAGTGGTGGCATCTAGGATTCGGCGGCCTGCTGGCTGGCGTCGTCATCTTCTTCGGTTTCTGGTCCTTCGGCTACGTCGGTCCTGAGGCAAATAAAGCCATGCTGATCACAGCCATCGTCTTCGGCACATTCATGGCTTTTAATATCGGCGGTAACGACGTCGCTAACTCTTTCGGCACCTCTGTAGGTGCCGGCACTCTCTCAATGAAACAGGCACTCGCTGTTGCCGCGGTCTTTGAGGTATCGGGCGCAGTTCTTGCAGGTGGAGAAGTAACCGATACCGTGAAATCGGGGATCGTGGATCTCGAAGCGGTGAATTTGAGCGCCGATCAATTTGGTTTCATTATGATGGCCTCCCTGCTTGGAGCTGCCGTCTGGCTGCTATTGGCCACCCGAATGGGCTGGCCAGTGTCTACGACTCACTCCATAATCGGCGGTATCGTCGGTGCGTCTCTGTGTCTTGGCATTACTGAAGGTATTGGCGGCACCGATATGGTGCAGTGGAATAAAATTGGTTCCATTGCGGCTTCCTGGGTGCTCTCTCCAGTATTAGGTGGCATAGCGGCCTTTATCCTCTTCGGTTTGATTAAACGTCATATTTTGAAATTCAACGAGGACGCCGATACCACTCTGCGCGCTATCAAGGAAGAGCGCGTACGCTTGCACCGCGAATTTAAATCCTCCTTCGAGCGTCTGAACGAGGTCCAACAGCTGGCCTATACCAATGCCATGACTCGCGATGCAGCGCTTATTGCGGAGCCAGATTTTGACCCCGATGAGCTGGAATCAGACTATTATCGCGATCTTCACCGTCTCAATCGACGCCGCGATGAGCTCAATACCCACCAGGCTCTGGAGAATTGGGTACCGCTACTCGCGGCTTTAGGAGCGGCGCTCATTGGCGCGATGATTCTCTTCAAAGGGCTCAAGCACACTAATATTCATCTCACCAGTTTGGGTAACGGTTTGGTGCTCGCCATGATTGCCGCCGTTGTGTGGATGGCTGTCTTCATTTTCTCTCGTACCCTTAAACGCCAAAACTTAGGACGCGCTACCTTTATCCTCTTCTCATGGATGCAGGTATTTACAGCGTCGGCCTTTGCCTTTTCCCACGGCTCCAATGATATCGCTAATGCTATTGGCCCCTTCTCTGCTGTGCTCGATGTCTTAAAGACCGGGGAGATTAATAGCAAAGCTGCTGTGCCGACGGCTGCCATGATCACCTGTGGTGTTGCCCTCATCGCCGGCCTGTGGTTTATTGGCCGCTACGTTATTCAAACCGTGGGCTCTGGGCTGACTAAGATGCACCCAGCCTCGGGCTTTGCTGCGGAGCTGGCAGCAGCCAGCGTGGTGATGATTGCCTCAATGCTCGGTCTTCCCGTCTCCTCAACTCATATTCTCATCGGTGCAGTCTTAGGCGTGGGAATTGTTAATCGCGCCGCCAACTGGTCGCTGATGAAACCGATTGCTTTGGCCTGGATTATTACCCTGCCATCCGCAGCGGCGGTATCGTCCATTGCAGTTCTTGTTCTCAATGCAATCTGGGGCTAATAGCTGCTTGTCCTGATGAAAAGGATCCCGCTGCATATGCAGCGGGATCCTTTTCATCAGAGAGGGTTAAACATCGCGTCGGCCTCGATAAGCGAGGTCCGAGATAAAGAGACGGAAACCCTTGCGGGTTCCACTAGGAGAAGTGGCTTCAACCTTGGTCGAAAGCTCGATATCGTCGATAGTAATTTCGCCTGCTCGAAGCGCTACAAGTTCTTGATGGTAGCGAACGAGTACCGCGATGGTAGCTGCAACTGGTACTGAAAGGAAGGCTCCGATTACTCCGAAGAGGGAGGAGCCAAGAGTAACGGCGAGTAGGACAACGGCAGCGTGCAGATTCATAGCTTTGGATTGCAGCAGGGGCTGCAATACATTGCCTTCGAGCTGCTGCACAACCAGGATGAGCAGCAAGACCAAAAGGGCATTGGTCAGACCATTAGAGACGAGGGCAATAATGACCGCGAGGGCACCAGCTGAGAAAGCGCCCACAATAGGGATGAAGCCCGCGAAGAAGGTGATCACGGCGAGCACTAGCGCGAGGGGGACGCCAAGAATTAAAAGGCCCCCACCAATAAAGACAGCGTCGACGAGGGAGACGATGGCTTGGGTACGGATAAATCCAGAGATGGTATTCCATACACGGGTCAGCGCCTCAGTAATATGCCACCCAGCATTAGGGCCGGCGGCCTTGCGGAGCATCGGAAGTAGACCCACTCCGTCCTTCAGGAAGAAGAAGGTCAGGACCAACATCAAGACGATGGTGATCAAAATGGAGGTCGCGGTGGATAGGCCAGAGAAGACACCATTGGCTATATCGGCGGAACGGGTCTGGAGGAAGGCCGTCAAATCATCAATAACCGAATCGAAGCGAGAAAAATCGAGATCAAAGGGACGGCTTTGAATCCATTCTTGGATTTGACGAGCGCCGATGGCTGCTCGCTGGGACAGTTCCCGGGACTGAGATGCGACCGACGGAGCCATAGCTCTCACGAGCACGCCCATCAGCACGAAGAAGCCTAAAATAACACCAGCGGAGGCGAGACCGGCGGGAATGCCTTTATTACGCATCCAACGCACTGGTGGCCACAGCACAGAACTGACCAAGATGGCTAGGAGAACGGGAAGCAGAGCCTTCCATATGGCGCCTAGGCCACGCCATGCTAGGTAACCCGCGATGACCATGATGATAAAGCGTAAGGCCCAGCCTGCAACCCACCGTCCGTCATTCCCTAAGATCTCGGCGCGGTCGGTATGGGCGATAATAGGCTCAGCTGGATCATCAGATTCGACAATATGGGTGTCGCGATCCTCCACAGCACTCGGGGCCACTGTGGTGTTTTCAGAAGGGTGCGTTTCATCGTATTCCACGATGCCTAATACGGCCTCCTCGAGTGCCTCGTGATCCTTGTTGGCTAGATGTTCTTTAGCCTGCGATTTGTCGCCTTTTTGGTGGTCATTACCATGGGAATTCTTGGACATGGGAAATACTTTGCCACACTTTTTTTTAAAAAGTCTATTGGGCAGGGGGTGGCGGAAAGGAAGAAGACCTGTAGAGAATGTGTTCGCCGCAAAAACGAGAGTCGGAGGTAGCTGTAATTCCGTCCGTGAACTGCGGTAATAGAGTAAATTGAGTCTATTCCGCTCAATTTAGTTGGCAACTTGCATGAAGTATGTTAGATTCGTATCCAGAAGTTGAGCGATTGCCAATCAACTTTAAATGACAAAATCTTCAAAAAACTTATTTGCAGGAGGCTTAAAATTATGGGACGCGCAGTAGGTATCGACCTTGGAACCACGAACTCCGTAGTGGCAGTTCTTGAAGGTGGCGAAGCTAATGTCATTGCCAACTCCGAAGGTTCGCGCACCACTCCGTCAGTGGTCGCTTTTGCCAAGAACGGTGAAGTACTTGTTGGTCAGTCAGCAAAGAACCAGGCCGTCACTAACGTTGACCGCACTATCCGTTCCGTGAAGCGCCACGTGGGTACGGACTGGACTGTTGATATTGATGATAAGAAGTACACCCCGCAGGAAATTTCCGCACGCACCCTGATGAAGTTAAAGCGAGATGCAGAATCGTACTTGGGTGAGGATATTACCGATGCCGTTATTACAGTTCCTGCATATTTCTCCGATGCGCAGCGTCAGGCCACCAAAGAGGCTGGTCAAATCGCAGGCATGAACGTGCTGCGTATTGTCAACGAGCCGACCGCTGCAGCTTTGGCCTACGGCCTAGAGAAGGGCGAAAAAGAACAAACCATCTTGGTCTTCGACCTTGGTGGTGGCACCTTCGACGTATCCCTGTTGGAAATCGGCGACGGTGTCGTAGAAGTTCGTGCCACTGCTGGTGACAACGAACTTGGTGGCGATGACTGGGATCAGCGCGTCGTTGACTGGTTGGTTGAAAAGTTTAAGAGCGCCCAAGGTGTGGATCTCTCCAAGGATAAGATGGCTCTCCAGCGCCTGCGTGAGGCCGCTGAGAAGGCCAAGATTGAGCTTTCTTCTTCGCAGAGCGCCAATATCAACTTGCCTTATATTACTGTCGATGCAGATAAGAATCCGCTCTTCCTCGATGAGACCTTATCGCGCACCGAATTCCAGCGTATTACCCAAGATCTCCTCGATCGCACCAAGAAGCCATTTAACCAAGTGGTTGCTGATGCTGGAGTGTCGGTATCCGAAATCGATCACGTTGTGCTTGTAGGTGGCTCCACCCGCATGCCCGCTGTGTCTGAACTGGTGAAGGAAATGACCGGAGGCCGTGAGCCCAATAAGGGTGTTAACCCTGACGAGGTTGTGGCCGTCGGTGCTGCTCTGCAGGCTGGTGTACTCCGCGGTGAAGTCAAGGATGTCTTGCTTCTCGATGTCACGCCACTTTCGCTCGGTATCGAAACCAAGGGCGGTGTAATGACCAAACTGATCGAGCGTAACACCACTATTCCTACCAAGCGTTCGGAGACTTTCACCACCGCTGACGATAACCAGCCTTCGGTGCAAATCCAGGTCTTCCAGGGCGAGCGTGAAATCGCGGCTCACAATAAGCTTCTTGGATCCTTCGAGCTTGGTGGCATTGCCCCTGCTCCTCGCGGTGTGCCGCAAATTGAGGTGACCTTCGATATCGATGCCAACGGCATTGTGCACGTCACCGCAAAGGATAAGGGCACCGGCAAGGAAAATACCATCAAGATCCAAGATGGTTCCGGCCTCTCCCAAGAAGAGATCGATCGCATGGTCAAGGACGCCGAGGCGCACGCCGAGGAAGATAAGAAGCGCCGTGAAGAGCAGGAAACCCGCAACGCTGCCGAGTCGACTGCGTACCAGACCCGTAAATTCGTGGAAGAAAACGGCGATAAGCTTGACGAAGAGCTTAAGACCAAGGTCAACGACGCAGCCGACAAGGTTGATGAGGCCCTCAAGGGAGAGGATCTTGACGCCATTAAGGAAGCCGTAGAGAAGCTCAACACTGAGGCGCAGGAGATGGGCAAGGCTCTATACGAAGCAGAAGCCGCAAAGGCTCAGGCCGAAGAGTCCGGCGATGACAACGTCGTTGACGCTGAAGTTGTTGATGAAGAGGAGAATAAGTAATGAACCACCCCCACGGTGAGCAGCCAGAGGATGACCTCGACCCCACCTTGGAGGATGACTTAGCTGAAGCCCTCGCCGATGTGGACATCACGTCGGTGGATCCCGACGGAGAGCAGGAAGATCCAAAACCTTCTGAGGATGCGGAGTCGCACGAGCCGAAGGAGCCTAGTCTCGAGGAGCAGTTGCGCGAGCGCACCGAGGACCTACAACGGATCAATGCGGAGTATGCCAACTTTAGGCGCCGCACCGCTCAGGAACGTGCTGGAATCATCGAACAGGCGAAAGCGCAAGTTCTCACGGAACTTTTGCCACTTCTCGATGACTTCGATCTTGCAGAGCAGCATGGTGATCTGAAAGAAGGCCCGCTCAAGGCTTTTCGCGATAAGTTTGTGTCCATCACCAGGACCCTTAAGGTTGAAGCGTTCGGATTCGAGGGGGATCCCTTCGACGCCGAATGTCACGAGGCCGTGCAAGATCTTTCCGAGGGCGAGGACAAACGCCTGGGAACGATTCTGCGCAAGGGGTACAAGATGAATGAGCGCTTACTGCGTACCGCGATGGTTATTATCACCGATCCCCAGCCCGAGGCTGGTACGAATGAAGGGGAACCTGTCGCCGAGTAGTGAGAACTCGGCACGAACCTCATGCGGCGCCCAGTAGTAGAGATACTGCGGGCGCCGCATTTTCTTGCCCGGATGGGGCTTGATTCTTTTGCATGGTTACCTAGAGTGTTAAGGGTGAATACTTATCCACTACCATCATTTGATTTCCAGGCCCACCGTGGTGGCCGCGGCGAATGGACCGAGGAATCGTACTTAGCTTTTAGTCGCGCGCTTGAGCTCGGAGTTTCCACGCTTGAATTAGATATCGTACTCACTCGGGACCGTGTTCCTGCATGCTGGCACGACCCTGTACTACTGGCAGAGAAATGCGATACCAGGGTCGGGGAGAACGTCTATGATCTTAGCTTCGAAGAGCTCAAACGCGTGCCGTGTGGAAAATTGTTGCCAGATTTTCCTCAAGCCGAGGTGGCGCGAGATAACCGCATACTTTCACTCGCTGAGGTTTTCGATCTCGCTGCTAGTTATGATGTCCACTTCAATATCGAGACCAAGATCGAGGCCGACAAACCACATCTCAGTGCTGAACCTGAAGAATTTGTGAGCGCTATCTTAGATACGGTACAAGCCTTTGGACTCGTGGAGAAAGTGATGATCCAGTCCTTTGATTGGCGTACCTTCCCGCTCGTTCGTGCCTATGATCCGAAGATACCTCTAGTGGCTCTCTGGGATGAGACCACATGGTTTGAAGGTACTCCGTGGGGCCCCTTCGAGGAGGATATTATTGCAGCCGCTCTAAAGAACGGGATATCCGTCTTGAGCCCACAGTATTCTCTCGTTGACTCTGCACTCATAGAAAAAGCGCACGACGCTGGGTTGACGGTCGTGCCGTGGACGGTCAACGATGAGGCAGATCTGCAAGCGCAGTTGGATCTTGGCGTCGACGGGCTGATTACCGATTACCCCTCGCGACTAAAAACACTACTGGATGCGCGCGGAATTTCTTATTAGGGTTCCGTGCCTGAATAAATTCTTAGAAAAGATTAAACGCAGCCACGGGTTGAGGAGACATGGTAGCCTAACGTGTAAGAATTTTTATTCACGCTGAACAAAACTAGAAAGAATAACACCCATGCGCCTCATCCTTCCATCTATCATCACTAGTCTTAGTCTTGCCGCTACTCCCGTGGTTTTAGCAGCTCCAGCTTCCAGTGAGCCCGAAGCTAATAGCGCTATAACCGCTCCAATGGATCCGCCTGGTGATCCTGGTCCCAGTTTTGCCGAGGATGTCAATAATCCACCTTTTCTCGATCCAGCACTCGTGATTCCCGATATTGTGTCTTATTCACTGGTTGGGGCACCTGAAGGGGTGGATATAAATCCCGAAACGGGTGCGCTTATAGTCGATAAGGAACTTTTGCGTGGTCGAGGCGATCAGAGCTTTATTGTGATGATTCGCTTTAGTGACGGCACAACACTCGATCAACCCTTTACTATCGAAGACACAAGTGATGCGCCGCTGAATACTATTGTTACTCCGCACTGGACAGAGACTTATCGGGAAAGTCAGTCCTTCGATATGCAAGCAGGCGGAGGAGAACGCACTCTACCTATCACCTATAGCGGACTACCTCTTGATCCTGCTAAGTTTGTGCACAAAATCGAAATGGTCTCTGCACCTGACTGGGTAACCATGAAAGAAGACGGCACGCTTATTGTCAATCCTGGCAGAGACGTTAATCCTGGTTCCTATCCGGTGAACGTCACTGTGACTTACCGTGACAATTCGTATCAATACCTAGTCGCGACCATGCGTGTATCCGAGGCTGAGCAGCCAAGCGCAAAGGGGCTATGGGCACCGATTCTAGGAGGTATAGTTGCGGCTCTTGCCGCGATCGCTGCGGCCTTCGCCTCATTTGTCAGCTGGTTCTGATAGCTGAGTGGTTGTGGGCGCTAGCAGAAGAACCTGCTCAATAGCGTTCCACGACTTCATTGCTCTGAGGTGCTTGATAGGTGAGGCCAATGGGATTGTGTTGGCCGAGACTCAAGAGTTCACCTTCCGAGGGTTAAATAGCAAGCTGGACTAACAGATCAGCTCTCCCGGAACCCTTTCTCGACTCTTGAGTAAACAAACAAGCGAGATCTGGTCGTAAGATCCTCGAAAGGAGCTTTGCCTGCTCCAACGCAGAGATTACCAAAACCCACTGTACACAGGGAGGCTTAGGGTTTACAGTGATGGAAAAACTCCAGAGGCCTCTCATTGCTGATTCTCGATTGAAGCCCCTAATCTGTGGCTAGCGTCATAATGATAGAGCGGTCCAACTCCTGGTAGTAGAGCGCTAGCACTCCCTGGTGCTCCTGGTCACTGTCTGTATCCAAAGACTGCCGTGTCATCATGGAGGTGAAAATTTGGCAGATAGGCGAAGGCCGCATGACCCCTTACGCACATCCGCCGATTGTGCGACGATTCAGACCGTTGACCACTTTGTCCTGTGTCGCAGATTCTGTGATACGCAATTTCCGCGTCCTTTCACAAGAAACCGCTACTTTTTGGCTCATATATCTTTGGAAAAGGAGGATAATCCCCATGCTTTCCACACCAAATATGGAAGCTCGATCTTAAACTATATGTATGGTGTTTCAGATGGTGGAGGAAAATATATCGACCCCAATGGGCCGTCCCACTTCCAGATTGATACCTACACAGTCGATGTGAAATCATGGAGCTGGAGTAAAGGCCAGTTAATAAGATCCCTGCTTTTCCAGCCCTAGCGCTAGTACGGTAAAAGGCGCCGCAACGGATACGTGTCTCTAGACTTTTGAACCTGCCGTCGACACCGTCATATCCCGCCGGAAGATGGTGGTCTTTGATTATCCCCTTTGCCTTTTAAGAGCCTTTAATCAACCTCAGAATGCCTCAAGAAGACCTATTGCACTGATAATCTCCTCGTCAATCGAAAACACTTAACCAGTGCGTATTTTCCATAACAGAAGACTTCCTGTGCGTATTGCTTTCTTCCTTAAAAGTACATGCTAGGTACGATATATTCATTGGCTCCAGGCGTCTAGCTCGGTATTGAAACGCTTCGTCGCATCATAAAATTTGACTATCCAATGCTGACAAAACTCTTTCCGATGAGATCTAGTTAACTTTATTTGGCTGGGTGCGAGCCATAACACTAGGGTTCATTTTAGGTTCTATATAACATTCGTATTCATGGCTAGAGAGAGATGGTTGATGAGTAAAACACGCATCATCCTCACTACCGTGGCTGCTGTGAGCTTAATAGCCCAAGGTGCCAAAGTAGTAGGAGAAGAATCGCTCATTCCAGCAGCTCATGCGACGGACCTCGCATCAGCGGTAGTAGCTGGAGATTTTCAAGAACAAGCTGGTTGCGCCAAGAACTGGGCCGAAACATGCCCCAATACTCAAATGGAGCGCAAAGGAGATCACTACACCAAACGGATCGACTTTCCGGCAGGTAAAAGTGAATTCAAGATTGTACTAGATGGTAATTGGAGCAACAGCTACGGTATTCCTTCCGGTGGCACCGATAAGAACGTAGAGCTTAAGCTGGCAGCGCCTACCACTCTGGAAGTTAGTTTTGATCCCACAACTAAACATGTGGGAATTCGAGCCCCTCAAGGGTTCGCGGAGAATAGCGAGACTGTTCAGAATTATCGAGACACCGACCGTGAGATCGTCGGAAAGCCGTACCGCAATGAGAATGCTGGAAAGAATTTCTACTTTGTTCTCGCGGATCGCTTCAATAATGGTGACCCCTCGAATGATCGTGGCCTCATTGACGGCGAAGATAATCGCCTCAACCACGGCTTTGACCCCACCTCCAAAGGCTTCTACCACGGCGGCGACCTGAAGGGCCTCATTGACAAGATCGACTATATAGCAGGGCTAGGAACAACAGCTTTGTGGCTCAGCCCCAGCTTTAAGAACCGGGCAGTGCAGGGCGAAGGTGATCAGGCTACCGCTGGATATCATGGCTATTGGATCACCGATTTCACCCAGATCGACCCTCATCTAGGTACCAACGACGAGATGAAGCAGCTGATCGCTGCCGCTCATAATAGGGGTATGAAGGTCTACTTCGATATCGTGGTCAACCACACTGCCGATATCATCCAGCTTGCCGGGGGTAATGGGTCCGCGGGCAAGACCTATATGAACCTCGCCGATCACCCCTATAAAGATGCTCAGGGCCAGCCCTTTACACTTAGTGATTACGTGGGCACGGGCAAAGCGTTCCCCGAACTTAATCAGGATTCTTTCCCTTTTACCCTCAGCCGTGATGATTCCATCACTCTGGTTCCCGACTGGCTCAATGATCCGACCTATTACCACAACCGAGGTAACGTAGATTTCAATTCCTCGGGTGAAGACGATATCTACGGTGATTTCGCTAACCTGGATGATCTCTTCACTGAACATCCAAAAGTGGTTGACGGTATGACCGAGATTTACAGCGCCTGGGTTGACGCTGGCCTTGACGGTTTCCGTATCGATACCGCCAAGCACGTGAATTTCGAATTCTGGAAGGAATGGACCAAACGTATTAAAGAGCATGCTGCTCAGACTGGACGCAGCGATTTCTTCATGTTCGGCGAAGCCTATGATCGGGAAGCCGACAAGCTCGCTCGCTATATGCGCGAAAGCGATATGGATGCTGTCCTAGACTTCGGTTTCCAGAACCGTGTTAAGGACTTTGCATCTGGTGCCTCCACCGAATCCTTGGCGGGGCTTTTTAGAGATGATGCCCACTATATTACTGAGCACTCAGATGCCAGCGTGCTGCCTACTTTCCTCGGCAATCACGATATGGGGCGTATTGGTTCCTTCCTCAGCTCAACCGATAATCCGCTCAAGCGCTCTGAGTTAGCGCACTCGACGATGTTCCTAACCCGCGGACAACCTGTTGTCTACTATGGCGATGAGCAAGGATTCATCGGTAACGGTGGTGACAAAGAAGCCCGCCAAGATATGTTCGCTACCCAAGTTGTAGACGTGAAGAGTGAAAAGCTCTTAGATGGCAGTACCTTTGGCGATGGCGATCATTTTGACGAAAACGCGGGACTCTACCAGCACATCAAGGCACTAGCTGAACTGCGTCGGGAGCACAAAGCTCTGCGCGAAGGCGCCCAAATTGAGCGTTGGAAGAGCAGTGGCCCAGGTGTCTATGCCTTTAGCCGCATTGATACTGATGAAAAAGTTGAGTACCTCGTCGCGCTGAACAATAGTGCGAGCGCCCAGACGGTGTCTCCAAAGGCTCTCAGCAAAGATGCCACGCTGACGAAGATCTACGGCAACGGTCCCGATACTCTCAATACCGGCGCCGATGGGGCAGTGGAGATCGAAGTTCCTGGACTATCCGCTAGTGTCTATAAGGCACAAAAGCAGGTATCTGGTTCCGTGACTGGTGGCCTTACGGTTAAAGGCCACGCCCTTGAGGGTCTAGCACCTATCGGAACCGATATTTCGGGAGATAGCTGGTCTGAAACCTCCTTCGCGTGGCGTATCCAGGGTGATACTGACTGGAACAAGCTTGGTACCGCCACTGGTGCTCGCGCTATGGTATACCACAATGTTTCCGCACTCGAGCCAGGTACTGTGGTGGAATACCGCACGGTGACTGTCGATGCGGACGGTAATAAGACGGCCTCCTCCGGGTGGGGTGTCGTGGGGCAAGATCTTGCCGTTCCTGGCACCGAGATTGAACCTTTCGGACCAGCGGTGGCTGGCTCCTTCACTGCCGCTCTCTGCGGATCTGACTGGATGCCGTCTTGTGAAAAGATGAAGCTTATTCGCGTTGCGGGCTCTGACTGGTCTACTCTGACCGTCCCTGTCGCCCAAGGTGATCACAAATACAAGATCGCTGTGGGTGGAGATTGGAAGGAGAACTACGGCAAGAATTCCGCCACCACCGACGAGAGCACCCCGAATGGATCAGACGTTAAATTCTCTCTCACCAGCGAAGAGGACGTAACCTTCTTCTATAACAACGTCACTCATGAGTTCTTTAATACTGTCGAGCACCCAGCCATCACTTTGCCGGGCACTTTCGGCGGCGCCTTAGAGTGCCCTCGTGGTTCGCAGGGAGATCTCAGCGGTAACGAATACGGCAACTGGGGGCCAGCTTGCCTCAACTCACTGATGACTCGAACCGGTGAGCATACCTACGAGTTTGAATCGAAGGCAATCCCTGCCGGTAACTACGAGTTCAAAGTGGCCTATAACCGCACGTGGGACACCAGCTTCGGCGACGGCAGCGGTAACTATAAACTGAACTTTGAGGGTAAAGCCGATAAATATCCACGGTTCATCTGGAATGACGAATCGAATACTCTCAGCACTGAACTGCTCGATCGTGGCTCCTTGGAGCAGAAAGATCGCAGCGCGATCTGGTTGGATGAGCGCACCATAGCGCTACCACCAGCTCTTCTCGAGGGCCGCAATGCTCTCGAGGTCAGCGTTGATCTTATTAGCGTTAGTGACGGCCAAGCCGTTGTGAAGGGCGGAACAGGTGCCTCAACAAAGGACGGCGCTCAAGCCGAGAGCATCAATCTGGAATCGCTCGGTGCCCTCTCATTAGAATTGGCGCAACAAAATCCCTATATCCGTGACTACTTAAGCTACCGAGTACCCGCTAGTGTCACAACCGATAAGATCAAAACTATGCTCGGCGGTGGATTAGGAGTCGCTGTCTATGCAAAGGGGCAGCAAGCCGAGGCGCTCAATGTCACGGGTGTCCAAATTCCTGGCGTCATCGATGCTGTTTTCGCACCTGCGCTACAGGAACAGCTCGGCGTTATCTTCAATGGTGATACCCCCACCTTGAAGCTGTGGGCTCCCACTGCTCATCAGGTGTCCGTGGAACTCTACCCCGATAGCACAGGGGTAGGGGCAACCGAATCGCGCGATTTAGACTACGACGATGCGACGGGTATCTGGAGCATTACGGGTGATCCCTCATGGAAGAACCGGGCCTATAAATATAAGGTCCGGGTATGGAATCCTACGGATAACGAGATTACCGATACGTTGGTTACAGATCCCTATTCCATTGGTTTGACCCCGAATTCACAGCAGTCGGTAATTGTCGATCTGAATGATCCGGCACTCAAGCCTGATGGCTGGGACGCTCTAGAAGTGCCCAGCTTGGCAAATCCCGCTGACCAGATGATTTACGAACTCCATGTTCGCGATTTCTCTATCGCTGATAACACAGTGTCGCCGGAACATCGTGGTAAATATCTAGCATTTACCGAGAAGAATTCCGCCTCGGTCAAGCACCTCAAGCAGCTTGCCGACGCTGGCCTAAATACCGTGCACCTACTTCCTACCAACGATATTGCCTCGATCCCTGAGGTTAATCAGGACCAGCCAGCTATTGAGGCCAATCCTGCACCCGATAGCGAGCAACCTCAAGCTGCTGTGGCCGCTACCGCGAAAACCGATGGCTTCAACTGGGGCTATGATCCGTATCACTATATGACCCCTGAGGGCTCCTACGCCTCCGATCCGCAAGCACCCAGCCGCATTAAGGAATACCGCAGCATGGTGCAAGCACTTGCTGGTATGAATCTGCGCGTCGTTAGTGATCAGGTATATAACCACACCTATGGTGCAGGCACTGGGGAATACAGCGTCTTAGATAAAGTTGTTCCAGGCTATTACCACCGACTCAACCCGAACGGATCTATAGCTAACTCAACCTGCTGCGATAACCTCGCTACCGAGCATAAATTCATGGAAAAGCTCATGATCGACTCAGTATTGAGTTGGGCGAAGAATTATCGCATTGACGGTTTCCGCTTTGACCTCATGGGCCACCACTCAGCCGAGAATCTCAAGGCTGTGCAGCGGGCTCTTCAGGGCCTGACCAAGGAAAAGGATGGAATCGACGGTAGCCGGATCTATCTCTACGGTGAGGGCTGGAATTTTGGTGAAGTACAAGATGGTCAACGCTTCCCGCAAGCGATCCAAGGCAACCTTTCCGGCACCAATATCGGTACCTTCAACGATAAATTGCGCAATGGTGTCCACGGACACGAAGGGACGGAACAAGGTTTCGGCACTGGTCTAGTAACCGCCCCGAATGGCCATCCGCAAAAGGGGGAAGGCCACCTCGAGCACTTGCAGGATATTATCAAGGTCGGCATGGCCGGTAACCTCGCTGATTTTGAATTCGACTCTAAAGATGGCCGTAAATTCGGCCGGGATCTCGTCCTAGACGGCCAACAGGTCGGTTATGGTCTGACCCCAGGCGATACTGTCAACTATGTTGATGCTCACGATAACCAAACCCTTTATGATCTCAGCGTGCTCCAGCTGCCGCTCGATACCACCATGGAGGATCGAGTATTGATGAATACCGTGCAGTTGGCAACGGTCACATTAGGCCAGTCTCCGGCATTCTGGCACGCTGGTACGGAATTCATGCGTTCGAAGTCGCTTGATCGAGATTCCTATAACGCCGGAGATCATTTCAACAAACTCGATCTCTCAGGTCAGACTCACAATTTCGGCGTCGGCCTGCCATCGGAGGAGAAGAACGGTGATAAGTGGAATGAGTACCGCCCACTGCTGAATAACCCCGCGCTGAAAGCATCACCTGCGGATCTTGAGCTGTCCAATAAATTGGCTCAGGAATTGCTACAGCTACGGTCGGCTACCAAGCTGATGCACCTAGGGGATACAGAGCTGATCAAGCAAAAGATCAGTTTCCCCAAGGGACCACATGGCATGATCACCATGCATATCGATGACCGTCAGGGCGAAGATATCGACGAGAACCTTGCTGGCGTCGTCGTCGCCATCAACGCTGCCCCGAACGCCGGTACTGTGCGTATTGGCAATCTTAAAGGTGAGGAAATTGTTGTCTCCGATATCCTCAAGGCCAACCCGCGCATAAAGGACGTACAGTGGAATCCCACTGAAGGGGACCTCACAATCCCTGCCCGCACGGTCGTGGTGATGAATCATAAGGCTCAGGGCCTGGCCGACCGCCACACCCCACTATGGGAAAAGATCGAGGTTGTCCGCGGTACAGCCACAGCGATCCAAGGGGTTAGATTTGAGCCCTACTTCATTGATCCAGACGCAAGCGTGCGCGGCTACGAGCTTCAAGCCGGTGCACCTGACTGGTTGACCATCAATGATGAGGGGCAGCTATCCGCTGCACCAGGTGCGAATATCGAGGTGGGCGAAGTCACAGCAAAGGTCACTGTCACCTACATCGATGACACCACAGATGAAGTCGATATAACGGTGAATGTCTTGCCGAATGATAGCGATCAAAACCAGGATCTCAGTTATAACGATGTGAGTGTGACAGCTGGCGGTCCCGAAGGAACGACTGCAATCAGCAAGACAATACCTGGCACCACCTATACGCTTGCTGCAGGTCATCCTGAGTGGGTCAGCATTGACGGGAAGACTGGAATTGTCACTGTCAATCCTGCAGCCTCGGTAAGCCCTGAGCAATACCCGGTTACCGTGGACGTTCAGTTCGCAGACTATACGACCACCCAGATACAGTTCACGGTTACTGTCAGCCCGCAACCTTTAGTTGCGGATCTATACCAACCGTCCTATGCAGAGCTCAGTGTCGCTCGTGGCACCCAAGCGGTACAACAAGAGGTCACCTTCGATCCGGTGATCTCCGACCAGGCCGCCACAATCCGAGGATTTGCCCTCAAAGATGGGGCTCCTCAGTGGTTGAGCGTCAATGATCACGGCCAGCTCGAAGCGCAACCAGGCGCTGATATCCCAGTAGGTGAGGTCAACGCAACGGTGGTGATCACCTATACCGACAACAGCACTGATGAGGCTGAGGTGACGGTGAAGGTGAACCAGAATCAAGCCGATGCTTCCGATCTGACCTATCCAGAGCACAGCATCAAGGCTGGTAGCGGTGAGGTTCGGGTATCTCCAGAGAATTACGAGAATGATACTGATCTCAGCCTGCCGGCTGATCACCCTGAGTGGATCAGTATTGCTGACAAGGGAGTACTCGTTGTCAACCCGCCTGCCGATACCGCAGCTGAGCGTTATGAGACTACCGTGACCGCTCGGTTTGCAGATGGATCCACTAAGACTGTCCCAGTGATAGTAAATGTAGGTTCTTATCTCAATCAGCAGATCACTCCCACGTGGGAAGACGTGACGGTAAGCCGTGGTATTGGTTCAGCGAGTGCTGAGGTCCACATCGATCCAGCCGACCGCGCCGAAGAAATCACCAGCTATGAGCTCGTGGATGCTCCCGAGTGGGTGAGTATCACTGACAGTGGCACAGTTCAGGCCGCGCCGGGTGCGCAGGTGGACATTGCCCCAGTGGCTATCAAGGTCAGGGTTACCTATCAGGATGCCAGCGTCGATGAGGTTTCCCTCACGGTGACAGTAACCGGCAACCACGCAGACGCGGCTGGTGACCTGAATTATCCTGATAGCACCCTTGTCAACGGCCAGAGCATCGATATTGCACCAAGTAGCACTGAGAATATTGAGCAGGTAACTGTCTCAGATGCTGTACACAGCGATATCACCGTGCAACCGGATCACAGCCTCCGCGTTACCGGCACGAGTGAGGGTACCGAGCAGGTCAACGTCACCGTGCGTTTTGTTGATGGCTCGACAAAGGTTGTGGATATGAGGATCACTGTGCAGCCGATTGCTCACGCAGAGAAATTCCAGCCGCGTTATGAAAATATCGAGATTATTGCAGGTCAATCTACGACTGTGGCAGTTCTGGATAGTCCCGAAGGCGCTCAGTTTGCTCTCAAGAATGCCCCTTCGTGGGTCACTATCAATACTGAGACCGGCGAATTGCAGCTACGTCCTGGTGCCGAACTGGGAGACGACTCCATTGCCGTAACCGTTACTGTGACATACTCGGATCAATCTCAGGAGGATATCAACGCACGCGTGAGCCTCAAGGAATCCTTGGCACACGCAAGCGATCCGAAATGGACTATCAACGCAGCTCCTCGACCGGGTACATCCGTTGTAGTTCCGAAGGTAGGCGATAGTGCGCTGCGTATCCAGGAAGTGACCGTGCCGAATGATTCCACGGTGAGCGTGGAGTTGCTGGACAACGGCGATATGAAGATCACGGTAGCCGATGACGAAAATCTGGCTGGTCAGATCCTCAAGCCACTTGTTCGGGTGACTTTTGAGGACGGCTCTACGTCCGAGGTTCCCCTCGAGGTTCTCGTGGCACCAAAGTTCAAGGCCGATATCAAGGATAAGACCAAGTGGGTAGCTCATGCAGATGAAGCCGTGAGCTGGTCTAAGCCAGATTCTACCCCCGCGTGGTATTCCATTAATGATCGCGGCGAGCTCTCCGTCACTCCAGATGCGCCAGTGGGTACCCACGATATCGTGGTCCTCGCGCAGTACGGCTCTACCACGGTGCCTGTGACTGCAACGGTCAAGATCGAGGAGCCAAAACAGCCTACTCCACCGGCAGAGGATGGTTCCTCCGCTGGGCCAACTGGCTGGAAGATCTGGGTCCCAATTGTGGCACTCCTTGGCGGCATTCTTGCAGCCTTGGTATCAGTCACCCTCGATCCCCATAGCCCACTACGGCAACTCTTCGGTTGGCGCTAGGAATAGCTAGATAAAAAACTCCCCGCCGCTGCGTGATGTGACCCATGCGCAGCGGCGGGGAGTTTTTGTGGATTTCCTTAAACTCGTGTCCTTCAGGTGATTGCTGCTCTAAGATGAGGGGGATTTTATTCGATATTTCCTTATGCTAGAAAGAGATTCCAGTGAAGAAACTACTCTCGATCACCACCGCGGTGGTCCTCACCTTAACTTCTGTTGCTGTTGCCCAACCACTGAGCGCGCAACCAGCGCCGACTCCAGCGAATCAGCAGCTCGCCTCTGCGACTTTATACTCTGCACCCCTGTCTACCACTGCGCACCTATCCGACACGCGCCCAGTATCCCAGAAGGAGCAGCAGGTAACCGCTGATAGCTCAGCCGATGAAGCTCAGGATACGACCACGGAGAAGCCGGGTGAGAGTTCACAACCAACACCTCAGTGGCGGATCTTTACTGATTCTGTCAAGCATTTCTTTGATACCGTCTTCTTGGCTTTGGCGGCCTTCTTTGGCGCAGTCGACTGGTGGACGCCTTTGTTTGGTAGTAGCGACTAGGGGAAGCTCACTGGCATCACCTTGTGATTTTCTGCGCCCAATACGCTAAACTTTAGTGTCATAGACTCAACTTAGTTATTAAAGGAGAATATGCCATGGCCGTTAAAAACGAATGGGCGGAGAGAGATTATTACGCCGATCTCGGAGTCTCCTCACAGGCTTCCGAGGGGGACATTAAGCGGGCGTACCGCAAATTAGCTCGCGATAACCACCCGGATTCTCACCCCGGGGATACCGTTCGCGAGGAGCGCTTTAAAAAAGTGGCTCAAGCTTATGACGTCTTAGGCGACGAGGAAAAACGTAAAGAGTACGACGATTTCCGCACCATGTTGAAAAATGGCGGCGGTTTTGGGGGTGGTTTCCCCACTGGTGGGGGGTTTCGGGCGCACGACTTCGACCTCTCCGATCTCTTTGGACGAGGTGGAGCGGCTGGCGCGACAGGCGGCTTTGGGGATATCTTCGGTAGCGCTTTCGGTGGCGGCGCTGGTCATCGCAACCCAACTCGGCAAACGCGGGGATCCGATGTCGAAACCGAAGTCACCATTGAATTCCGTGAGGCCGCGAAGGGGACGACGTTTCCCATTCAATTAACCGGTAATGCGCCGTGCGCAGCTTGCCACGGTTCCGGCTCCCAAACAGGCGAGGTTAGCACCTGCCCAACATGCCACGGTTCCGGCTTCAAGTCCGAAAATCGAGGTGCCTTCGGTTTCTCTGCACCGTGCACGGATTGTGGAGGCGATGGGAAAAAAATCAATGACCCGTGTTCTGCCTGCCGCTCCACTGGCACAGTGCGACGCTCCCGCTCGATAACGGTGAGGATTCCAGCTGGAGTTGAGGACGGCCAAAAGGTCCGACTCGCGGGGCAAGGAGAAGCGGGCCCCCATGGCTTACCAGCGGGTGACCTGTTTGTTCATGTCCATGTCAAGCAGGACCCACTCTTTAAGCGCAAAGGCTTAGATCTTGAGGTAAAAGTTCCGGTTAGCTTTGCTGAGTTATCTCTTGGCGATACCATCTCGGTTCCTACCCTTGATTCTCCCGTTACACTTAAAATTCCTGCAGGTACCCCGAATGGTCGTGTCTTGCGTGTTCGGGGGCGGGGCATTTCGCGACGTAATGGCGACACAGGAGATCTTCGAGTGAAACTGGATCTCGTTGTACCTACCTCACTCGACTCAGAAGCGCTGGCAGCTCTGCAGCAATATGCGTTGGCCGAGCAGAAATCAGGTTTCGATCCTCGCGCCAACTGGGCCGGACATACGCACTAATGAACAGCAAACAGACTGAAAGAGTTGATTGTCATGGGTCGAAAGAATGACAACCCAAACTTTGAAGACACTGAGCAAGTTTTTGTTATCTCCGTAGCTGCGGAACTCTGCGGAATGCACGCCCAAACGCTGCGTACATATGATCGCCTGGGAATAGTCACCCCCCAGCGCACCAGCGGTGGGGGGCGACGGTACTCCTATGAGGACGTAGAACTGCTCCGCACGGTGCAACGTTTAAGCCAAGAAGATGGCGTCAATCTCGCAGGTATCAAGGCCATTATCGAACTTAAACGGGATAACGATCGGCTTCGGGCGCAGTTGCGTCAAACCCAGAGTGAATTAACTGAACTCCAGCGCCATATCAACCGCCCCCGGGGGGAGATCGTTCATGTCCCGCGTTCCACGGCGGTCGTGATGTGGGAACCCCGCCGAGGCAAGCGCAGATAATATCAATTAAGTCCAAGTGCCGCGTTGATATCCGCGCGGCACTTCTCGTCAGTATCGTAGCCACTGTGGGAGACCGCGCAGGTGAGGGTTTTATCGGCAATTTCTTGAGGATCAGGACCGTGGATGCCACCGGTGGGGCTATTGACTAAACGGATAATATCGGTTTCCCCTTCGACGTTAATAATTGGTCCATCGAGATGTATATCCTCTCGGGAAGCGGTGCCTAGCCCCGGAGCTCCCAATACTACGAGTGCGTCAAGGGGATTATCGTCACCGGGCTGGGCACTCATCGCAAGGGGCAGCGCCCCGTAGGAGTGACCCTCTCCGTATAAAAAGGCGTGTGGGGCGCGGCTACGTAGAGATTTTAGGAACTCGTTGATGGCAGGTGCATCCCGGCGCGCCCATCGTTTACTGATGGCAGCGCTAAGAGTGGGAGGGGCCTGATAATTGAGGTAGCTGATGATCGCTGCAGAACCCTTAGAGTCTCGCTGCAGTTGGGCCGCAGTCTCGAGGCGCCCTACCCAAGAATGTGGGTCGGAGGAGCCGGTGCCGGCGATTTTAGTTTCAATGTGCTGCGCTTTTTCGATATCTCCAAAAGCCACCACAATGCCGTCGTGGTCTATTTCAATGAGCCGCGCATGGGGGTTCGAATCGAGGAACTCTGCGATGCCTGGAAAATCGTAGCTCTCTAATTTCGCACGTGCTTGGACATGGATGTCATCGATGCTTAGGTCCTGAGACTCAGCGAAGTAAAGGCCGCGCGGATCTAATGGGTGACTACAGGAGGGGTGTAGGGATTCAATTTCTATACTGCATTGCGTATCTAAATAGTTCGAGGCAGCGTCGATATAGTTAAGTGCCGTGCGCACGAGCGGAATATGGGCGAGCGCGTAGTCGGCAACGGCAATGAGATGGCGCTGTGGGCCAATGATAATGCCAAGAGCGCGCGCTAGGCTCCTTATCCGGCGCGCATAGTCTTCTAATTCCGCTTGAGCCTCGGCGGTGGCGAGCAGAATATGGGCGATGAGGGTGATCAGGTCAGCGTGCTGGCGGTACGCGTTGGTAATTTTCTTAGCTCTTACCAGCCCTTGTTCTAAGGCGAGACCAGCAGTGTGGTCCGCAAAAGCCTGGAATCGTTGCTCAGCAGCCGCAACCTCATCTGAGAGCTTTGTGGCTTGCTGGAGCAGTTCGTGGGCGCTGCGCTCCAATTCTACCGAGCGCAGTGGAAGGTCTAGTTCAGTCATGGTCCAACTCCAGAGCGAGATCTGTATCTAGGTTTTCGCACCGACGAAGAAAAGCGTTGAGTGCATCCACGTGGTCATTATGGGCACGAATGGAGTCTCCGATCTGCAAATTAAGGTACGCGGTTGTGGAGCGCAGGCTATCAGCAGTTCGACTGGGTGAGATCACAGGGTTGATGAGAGAGGGGATCAGCAGGGGTTGCAGGAGCTGCCGTGCGTGGGAGTTGAATGAGATATCCATAATATAAAGCACACCGCACGTCGGTTCTCGTCGCATGTCGAGACTTGTCGCATTGGGGGAATCTGTGGATAACTTTCTCCGCGTTCTCGATATAGGGTAGTAGGCATGAAAATCGCGATGGCTCAGATGACGTCCGCTACTGACAAGCAGGAAAATTTACAGCAGATTCACACCTATGTGCGTAGGGCGCATGCACAAGGTGCACGAATGGTTATCTTCCCAGAAGCTACGATGCAAGCTTTTGCCTCAGGCAGGCTTGATCTCCAAGCGGAGGAAATCTCTGGCCCATTCGTCGAGAGCTTAAAGCTGTGGGCTCACCAGTATGATGTGGCAATCGTGGCTGGTATTTTCACTCCTGCTGATACGGTGGGGGATATTCAGCGGGTCTTCAATACATTGGTATTTGTCCACCCGCACCAACAGGTAGATATCTATCACAAGATCCACGTCTATGACGCCTATGGTTTCCAGGAATCCGAAACGGTCAAGCCCGGAGGGGATATGAAAGTCGTGGATTTTGATGGTATACGCTTCGGCCTGAGTATCTGTTATGACGTGCGTTTCCCCACCCTCTATCAGGATCTTGCGCGATCCGGTGCCGAGGTTATCTTAATCCCCATGTCATGGGCTGGTGGGGAGGGGAAACGGGCACAGAGAGATACCTTAATTGGTGCCCGCGCTCTTGATTCCACGAGCTTTATTGTGGCGGTTGATCAGGCTCCCCCAAAGGATGCTAAAGATTCTCAGCCGCTGGGTGTGGGGTTCTCGCAGGCGATTAGCCCAGAAGGAAGGGTTCTTGTGACCTTAGGCCCCGATAGCCATCTGGGGCTCGTCGATATTGATCCCGCTATGGTCGCCGAAGCTCGACGCCGATTACCTATCCTCTAGTCCCAGAAGTAGCGGTGCCGATAGTCGAGGGTTTGAATATTTTCCGCTGGAGTCCCGTGAGCGATGAGATTGTCACGGGTGCCGCGTACGTCCTCAGTGTCACCAAAGATGATGATGTGATGGCCCGACCATGTACCAAAACTGGAGATATGTTCGCCCGCGCAGCCAATATGGGGCAGGTGCAATCCTCGTGGCGCAATCGAATGCTCAGTTGCTCCTACCCACCACGCATCTTCCGCGTGGCTAATGACTGGAACAATAAAAAGCCAGGGCGCGGTCGATGCTATATGCCACAAGGAGCGCAATTCATATAACTCGCCAGGATAATTGGCACATACGAAGAGGTAGGTGCGCGGCGGGTTGGTCTTTTTGAAGAGGTCGAGAATGATCGCGCGAGCGCCAGCTAGTCCGGTTCCGTGGGCGATGAGGAGAAGGTCTTCGGTCTCGTCGATATAAAATCCGCCGCCTGCTAGTCCGAAGAGCCAGCGGTCACCGGGTTGCGCGTGCGCCAAGGCTGTGGAGCTTGCATTGCTAGTGCGCACGTGAAATTCGATCTGACATGCGTCATTAGCGGGTATTGAAGGAAGAAGGTCGCGCCAGCGGCCTTGGGTGTAGTTTGAGGTGACTGGAATAAATTGTCCAGGCTGATAGCTCAGCGGCTCATCAGTAATAATGCGGATGCAGTGGATAAAGCGCGAGCGTTTAGCTACCTCAACCACTTCGCCACCAATCGGGCGGGCAGAGGATCGAGCAGTCTCAGTCTCTACAAGGTGAATGATTTCGCCGATGAATTGTTGGGAACGAAAACCTGCAGAAAACCCTAAAGGCTCACAGTGGTGGAGAAATTCCGGCACTATGGTTTGAATAAGACCTGGTAGATCACTAGCACCCTGGTGAAGCGCGGTATGGATTGCGCGGATAAGAACTGTACGCCCTCGAGAGCTGAGCGCTCCGTTTATATCGGCGAGACGAAAAAGCTCCGTAATGGCGCGATCGAGGGGAAAATCTGAGCCTAGGGCTGCCCGCATATACTGATGGCGCCCAAGGTAATCAGCCGCCGCCCGAAGAGCCAGCGGGTGGGTGGATAAATACCGGTAGATCTCTTGAGCCCATCCCAGTTCGAGCCGCTGAGGTGGGGTAGGCTCGATGGAATTCACGAGCCTTAGTCTACTGAATATAGAGCCTAAACGCTATTGTCCGCATAGACTTCTTAGACCATTTAAAGGCCGTGGTTTTTGACGAGTTCGGGAGCGATGTGGATGGCAAAATTGTTCAATAGTCGAATATTTGCATCCAATCCGGCGAGATTCGGAATGGCAAGCATGAGGGTATCTGCTGCACAGACAGCTCGATCCGCCAATAGAGTTTTAAGGATATTCTCTGGGGTATCGATGAGCCGCTGACCGAGGATGGCTTGCTGACCGTCGAGCATACTGTGCCTTTCAGAAGAGCCTGAGCCAGGGGTGCCAAAATCCCTGCGGTCGCGCTCATTGACGATAGGAATAATAGTCCGAGTTACCGATACTCGCGGTTCACGGCTCCAGCCCGCTTCCGTCCACGCCTCTTTGTAGGCCATAATGTGCTGGTATTGGGCCTCGCTGAGGGTGGTGGTCCGGGAATCAAATACCAAGGTGGAACTCATGAGGTTGACCCCGTCACGAGCGGATTGAATCGCCGAGGCCTGAGATCCGGCACCCCACCAAATCAAGGAACTAAGATTTCCCACGTCGGGAGTAATACTTAATGGCTTACCTGGAGCATAAATCCGAGGATATTGTTGGTCGCTCGGGGCGGCGACGGCTTGAGGCTCACCACGGGCGGCGGAAAGAAATGTTAAGAATTTTTCGCGCGCAAGATCCTGAGCTTTTGGTTCCGAGCTGTGATAGCCAAAGGCTTCCCACCCCTTGTATACCTGTTCGGGTGAGCCACGGCTAATTCCAATAGCTAAACGCCCATCAGCGAGATGATTAAGTGCGGCCAATTCCTCAGCGAGATAGAGAGGATTCTCGTAGCGCATATCAATGACCCCGGTGCCTATTTCAATGGTGGAGGTTCGTGCGGCAATGGCCGAGAGAAGAGGGATGGGGGCGCTATATTGCGGCGAAAAGTGGTGGACGCGAAAATAGGCTCCGTTGACTCCTAAGGATTCGGCCGCGATTGCTAGTTCAAGTCCTTCTTTAAGGGCACGTCCCGGGGGAAAGGAACGATTGTGATGGCCGAAGCTTAGAAAGCCGAAAGATTTCATGACCCCCATCCAACACCATTTGGTGACGTTTCAACAGTTTCAGGAAGAGATACTGAAACTTGAGTGGAATAGGCTTAACTTTTGCGAAGAGTTGCTGTATTATGATCTCAAAGGTTGAGTTATACAAGCTCAACTTCATTAAATATAAAACGATAACTCAAGGAGCATCATGAGTGACTTCAAGTACACCACAAAAACCCAAGAGGCCCTCCAGCAGGCCCAACACCAAGCGGCTTCATTAGGAAACCCTGATATTAGGCCGGCACATATATTATCGGCCATTCTAGGTCAAGAAGATGGCATCGCGAGCCCTGTGCTACGAGCCACCGGAGTGGACCCCGAGGTGGTGCGAAAGGAATCTGAGCAGTTAGTAGCTTCCTATCCTTCGGCTCAAGGCCAAGGCCTAGCAAATCCCAATCTGAGCCGCGATAGTCTTAATATTCTGACCAATGCTCGAGAGTTAATGAGCGAATTAGGTGATGAATATATCTCGACTGAAGTGCTGCTTGCAGCTATTGCGCGGGGAGATACCGATGCCGCGCATTTGATGACAAAGCGGGGAGCTACCTACGAAGTTATCAAGGAAGCGTTTCCGTCGGTGCGCGGCTCCCACACAGTCACCAGTGAGGATCCGGAAGGGCAATTTCAGGCTTTGGAGAAATACTCCACTGATCTCACCCAGCGTGCTCGGGAAGGCAAGATCGATCCGGTCATTGGGCGCGACGCGGAAATACGCCGTGTCGTCCAGGTGCTATCGCGGCGAACCAAGAATAATCCTGTCCTCATCGGTGAGCCGGGCGTTGGTAAGACAGCAATCGTCGAAGGTTTAGCTCGCCGAATCGTTGCTGGAGATGTTCCTGAATCCTTAAAAGGTAAGACTTTAGTCTCCTTGGACCTCGGGTCCATGGTCGCCGGCGCAAAATATCGCGGAGAATTCGAGGAACGCCTCAAGGCAGTCCTCGACGAGATTAAGGGAGCCAACGGGCAGATCATCACCTTTATTGATGAGCTACACACTATTGTGGGAGCGGGGGCAACCGGTGATTCCGCTATGGACGCAGGCAATATGATCAAACCACTTCTCGCCCGCGGGGAGCTGCGTCTCGTCGGTGCCACCACCCTAGATGAGTACCGTAAATATATCGAAAAAGATGCCGCTCTAGAGCGCCGCTTCCAGCAGGTATTTGCCGCTGAACCTTCGGTCGAAGATGCTGTCGGTATTTTGCGTGGCTTAAAAGAGCGCTACGAGGTGCACCACGGTGTCCGGATCCAAGACTCCGCTCTGGTTGCGGCGGCCACTCTATCGGATCGCTATATCACCTCCAGATTCCTCCCTGATAAGGCCATTGATTTGGTTGACGAGGCTGCCTCACGGTTGCGTATGGAGATCGACTCGTCGCCGCAGGAGATCGACGCCATTGAACGCATTGTGCGGCGACTAGAAATTGAAGAGATGGCACTGACGAAGGAGACTGACGCCGCCTCTCAAGAACGCCTTGCTGCTCTGCGTAGTGAACTCGCCAATGAACGCGAGCACCTCGGCGAACTCACAGCACGCTGGAATAACGAGAAGGCAGCCATTGACACGGTCAGAAAGCTGAAGGAAGAACTAGAAGAACTACGTCAAGAATCGGAAATCGCAGAACGCGACGGCAGGTACGACCGCGTTGCGGAATTGCGCTACGGGCATATACCGAAGCTGGAAAAGCAGCTAGAAGAGCACGAGACCCATGCCCAAGAGCCCACCATGTTATCGGAGGAAGTTACTCCCGATACCATCGCCGAAGTAGTCTCTGCGTGGACTGGAATTCCTGCTGGCAAGATGCTTCAAGGTGAGACCGAAAAGCTGTTGAATATGGAAAGTGAACTCGCCAAGCGCGTGGTAGGGCAGCAGCAAGCTGTGCAAGCGGTCTCCGATGCTGTTCGCCGCGCTCGCGCCGGGGTGGCCGACCCTCATCGACCCACCGGTTCCTTCCTCTTCCTCGGCCCGACAGGTGTCGGTAAAACGGAACTGGCCAAGGCTCTTGCTGAGTTCATGTTCGACGACGAGCGTGCGATGGTACGCATAGATATGTCCGAATTCGGTGAAAAGCACTCCGTTGCGCGCCTCGTGGGAGCCCCTCCGGGATATGTGGGATATGACCAGGGCGGCCAGTTGACTGAAGCAGTACGACGCCGCCCCTATACCGTCGTCCTATTCGACGAAGTCGAAAAGGCTCACCCTGATGTTTTCGATATCCTCCTTCAGGTACTCGATGAGGGGCGTCTCACCGATGGTCAGGGACGCACGGTAGATTTCCGCAACACGGTGCTCATTCTCACCTCGAACCTTGGGGCCGGAGGAGACAAGGCGGAGATTATGGAGGCTGTCAAGCGTGCTTTCAGACCGGAGTTTATCAATCGACTCGATGACGTCGTCACTTTCGATGCGCTTAGCCAAGAACAGCTCACCAGTATTGTGGACATCCAGATTGGGGACCTCGCTCAGCGGCTGAAGGCGCGCCGTTTGAGCCTCACCGTCGATGCGGAAGCGCGGGAATTTCTCGCCCGGCTCGGCTATGACCCTGCCTATGGTGCCCGCCCGTTACGCAGACTGATCCAGAAGGAAATCGGCGATACCTTAGCTAAGAAGCTTTTGGCCGGGGAGATCCATGATGGAGATACCGTGCACATCAAGGCTGTCGGAGAGGGCCTAAGTATTGAGGCTTAAGCCTACGAAGGCTGGTAGGGAACTCCTACCAGCCTTATCTATCTATTAGGCTCTTAAGGTATGAATAAGCTTGCTGCTCTCTCACTGGCCGCCACTGGCGCCTGTGCCCTCGCAAAACTCACCTCTAACCGCCCTCTAGAGAAAATTTCGAAGCCGATTATTGTCCCCGCTTTGATGCTTAGTGAGCCTACCCGGTTACGGGATCCGCTTTTTGCAATCGGTGGCATAGGGCATTTCCTAGGCGATCTGGAATTGATGCGCGATCACGCTTCCCTCCATAAGGGGGCGGCTCTATTTGGGCTGGGACACCTCGCGCATATCGCGCGCGCGATCAAAGAGGGAAAGAAGCCCAAGAAGCCGTTGTGGCATCTCGCGGCCTTAGGCGTTGCGGCCCCACTGGTAAAAGATCCCCGACTTATTGCCTATGCCGCACTCCTTGCTACATATTCATCGCTCGAGAGCCCTAGTAGCGGTGCAATATTCATGCTATCTGACGCTCTTATCGCGATTAATCGTGCGTATCCACGCCCGTACCTCGATGCCAGCGTACTGGCAACCTACGGAGTCGCCCAGAATTTCTTATATCGCTCGTCGTAGAATCCAAAGCCCGCCGCCTGCAGTGAGGTCTATTCATGTGGGCTGTGATCAGGAGACGGGCATTTCCATGTATTTTCAATAAGCAAATTACTCCCCGCTCTTTTAAGATCGAGGATATGGATATTCTCATCACTCCACAAGAACTCAATGCGCGCGTTGAAGGCGGCAATGCCCCCATGATTCTCGCCTCCCACTGGGCACCCACCGAAGGTGGCGGATATAGCCAATTCCGCTCCGAGCACATTTCCTCGGCCCGCTATTGCGATACCGCCCACTCCCTGGCCTCCATGCCCTCCTCCACCAGTGGGCGCAATCCTCTCCCTGATAAGCAAACCTTGGATAAGTGGTTCGCTAAATGGGGTCTCACCCTTGACCGCGAAGTCGTTGTTTATTCCCGCGAACGGGGTCTTTTTGCTGCACGCGCGTGGTGGATGCTGAAATATGCCGGCGTAAAAAATGTGCGTATTCTCGACGGCGGGCAACGCGCCTGGGAAGCCGCTGGATATGAGGTTCTTGGCGGCCCAGGTAATCCCCGCTTACACGATGGCGAGGGGGCAGAGGTAGGCAATATGCCCGTTGCCACCATCGAAGATGTCAAGGCCCATAAGGGAATCTTGGTAGACTGCCGTGAACCTAACCGCTATGCGGGACGCAAAGAGTCTCTCGATCTCAAAGCTGGTCATATTCCTGGAGCTATCAACCTTCCCACCCGCGCCGTACTCAACGAGGATTACACCTTTAAAGATGCCGATACGCTCCGCGAGGTCTTCCGCGAAGCCGGTATTACCGCAGAGACCATCGACGATGTGATCGTGTACTCCGGTTCCGGTAACCACTCAGCTCAGGTCATCGTGGCCATGGCCATTGCAGGCTTGAAAGCCCCTCGCCATTTCATCGGTGGCTGGAGCCAGTGGTGTGCGGACCCGAAGAATCCCACCGATCGAGGAGACTAATACCTCCTTGTGGGCATTTAACGCTATAGACTAAACACTATGGTTTTTCTTTTGGCAGGTCTTTTCGCTTGTGCTGCGGCTGTGCTGCTTGTGCTCGATGCCCAGCAAAAGCGAAGCCATGACCAGAAGCCGACTGTGCTTCTCGAACCCGAGTCTATTCCTGCCATCAACACCACCACCTACCAAGCTGCACAAAACGCAGAAGTCGATGACGAAGTTGTGGAAGACAATGCCGACCTAGAAGAATTATGGCAATCTCACGCAGCCATCATCATCACCCCGTTTGGCGCCGGGCACGCCCCCTTTGAGGCCGACAATGAACGTCTTTTTCCAGCCCTACCCGGTTATCGCACTCGGCTCAAACGTGCATGGGCCCACCACTATGGTTTCAGTTTCAGCAGCACAGATGATTACCTCGCCGACGAGTGGACCAGAGGCCCCGCTACCATAAGTTCTACCGTCCGCCACAGTATTAGTGGCATGGCGGCCGGCTACGAGATGCATATCGGCCTCATCGGCGAATCCATGGTTATGGCCATGCACCTAAACGCCTCCTCTCCCGTCGTCGTGGAAATGCACCGCGATGACTTTCACACCCACGGTGACGAACTTATTGCTGTCAGCCAGTGCGCTAACTTCTTCGTGACAACCACTCATCCTGGGCCTGTGCAACGAATGCTTGACGAACGGGTATATAGTGCGCTTATTAATATGCCCGATGCCGTGGCTGGTCTGTGGATCGAGTCTGAGTGGGTGTGTGCGTGGTGTGATCTCGAATCTCAGCCTGATCTGTGGGAAAAAATAGTGGTGCCTCTTGCGCTGCTTGCTGATGCTACAGCCACATTGCCACCGCACCACGAGAATACCCTTGATTTTGCATCTCACCCTCCGACTCGTCCTTTGGTCTCTCGTGCTGACCACACTACCTATGCCCCAAAAACGCCACAACGGCTCGTTCTTCCTGCTCAAATTGCAGAAGAATTCGGGCGCGAGGATATCGAACTAGATCTACCCACACGTGTCTATGAGCGACAATGGGGCACTCTTGATATCCATACCCCGGGTGAGGATAATGTGGATTCAATTGCCGATAACCCCAGCTCACCACCTCAGCCCTCGGACTTTTTGGGCACGCGGGCTTTGCGCCCCCACACCGAGAAATCTACGATCTTCTCTGATGGGGACCGCTAGAAAACTCTTAGGCTACAATTCCATCAACCGAAGAAAAATTTTGCTGCCACCACAGCTGACACTGGAGATGGAAAATGATCGATTCCGCAAAGAAAGCCGAACTCGCAGAGCTAGTGAAGAAACTAGCAGTGGTTCATGGCTCAGTTATTCTCTCCTCGGGCAAAGAGGCTGACTACTATGTCGACCTGCGCCGAGCAACGCTAGAGCACCGCGCGTCGCGGCTTATTGGGGAATTGCTACGCGAACTCACCGCCGACTGGGATTATGTGGCTGTCGGTGGCCTCACGCTGGGCGCCGATCCGGTGGCCACATCCATCATGCACGCTCAAGGCCGCGATATCGATGCGTTCGTGGTCCGCAAAGAAGCCAAGAAACACGGAATGCAACGCCAGATTGAAGGCCCAGATATTGTGGGGAAGAAAGTGCTGGTTGTAGAAGACACCACCACGACGGGAAATTCCCCCCTCAATGCCGTCGCCGCTGTGCGAGCCGCCGGGGCTGAAGTCGTAGGCGTGGCTACCGTGGTTGACCGGCAGACAGGTGCAGACACAGTCATCGCCGAGGCGGGATTGGAATACCGCTACCTGCTGGGCCTGGAAGACCTTGGACTCTCCTCGTGAGTATCCCACATATTCCACACTCGCCCTTCCCTCCCGGGCCGACTGAGTGGGGCCAAGGCCGCCATGGTCTTGGCCCTTGGATCGAGGAATACCCCGACAAGCCCTTGCCGCAGGATTCCCACTATGATCCAGAGCTGCTCGAGGGAGGGGATCATCGAAATGTCGTTGACGCTTACCGATATTGGCGTCGAGAAGCAATCGTGGCCGATATCGATAGGCGCCGGCACAGTTTGCATATTGCCATCGAAAATTTTGAAAACGACGCCAATATCGGCACCGTTGTGCGCACCGCTAATGCCTTCGCCGTCGATACGGTTCATATCGTTGGTCGACGACGGTGGAACCGTCGGGGGGCTATGGTGACCGACCGCTACCAACATCTTATGCACCACCCGAGGACCGAAGACGTCATCACATGGGCACAAGACCGCGGTTTGGGTGTGGTGGCGATTGATAATACCCCAGGTAGCGTGCCGATCGAAACGGCCACCTTGCCGCAAAAATGTCTGCTCCTTTTTGGTCAAGAAGGACCAGGGATTTCTCCAGAAGCTGCCAGGAATTCTTTGATGACCTGCTCAATCGCCCAATTTGGATCCACTCGTAGCATTAATGCGGGAGTGGCCGCCGGGATTGCCATGCATCAATGGATCAGGCAGCACGCCGATCTTTCGCAAGCATGGTAGCCGAGCCGGCACACTACCTCGTTTACAATAATCACGCTCAGTCAAGCACGCTAACAATAAGGAGTGACGTTCAGGTGGTCGAGGAGAAATGGTTACACCGTGCGGATCTCGCCGAGTCGGCCATCAATGAACGCCATTCACAGCGCCTCTGGGGGCTGATGCACACCAACCTAGCAGTCGCTGCATGGCCTCCCCACGTTAAAGAAAAAACTTTCTATCGCTGGCACTACTGGTGGCAAGCTCACTACCTCGATTGCCTTGTCGACGCCGCCAAAAGACGCCCCACCAAAGACCGAAAACGTCGCATCCAAACCACCATCCGCGGCATCAAACTAAGGAATTTCGGATCGTTTAAGCGGAATAACTACTACGACGACAAACTCTGGTTAGCCCTAGCTCTCGATCGTGCGGCGAGCCTGAATAATAAAAAGCGCCCAAAATATATCAAGGCCTTAGAACATAATATTTTAGAAGGTCTCGACCCCGTAGCCAGTGTTCTTCCGTGGCGCGTCGGCGAAACCTTCTTCAATACCCCCACCAATGGGCCCGCAGCAATTATGCTGGCGCGCCAACAAAACCTCGGCCAAGCGCGATTTATCGTCGACTGGATATTCGATAAATTAATCAACGAAGACGGCCTGGTTATGGACGGGCTGCGTATGACTATGAACGGCCCCGAACTCGTTAAAGCTATTCACCCGTACTGCCAGGGAGTGGCTGTGGGGGCGTGCCTTGACATTGCCCTGTCACTGATGAAACACCCCGGCACCGAAGAAGAAGCGATCAACTATATCGTTCATATCAGGGCCCTGATCAAGGCTATTGATAGGCATATGACTAATGCCTACGGGGTCATTGACTGGAATACTGGCGACGGGGACGGCGGCCTATTTAAGGGAATACTTGCCCGCTACCTCGCGGACGTTGCGGTGCGATTGCCAGGCGATAGTGAAGCCAATATTGCCGCAAAAAAGCGGGCGAAGCGTATAGTATTAGCTTCCGCTGAATCCCTGTGGCAACACCGCCTGGAGGTAGATGGCCTCCCCATCTTCGGCACCGATTGGCTTGCCGATGCAAAGCTACCGCATAATTACGGGGGCTCTAGTGGAGCCTTGAGTGACCTTGTCCATATTGTCCGCGTTGATGAACGCGATCTCTCCGTCCAGCTCTCTGGATGGATGCTCATGGAAGCAGCAGCGCGTATTGCTCGTCATGACATGGCTCAATTGGCTAATGCAGAGAGACGGAGCCGCTGATTCACGCCCATATTGGTGAGCTTATGCCCGACTGTGTGGTTTTTCACTGTATATGAACGGTGCAATATGGGGGATTTGCTGGCATAATGGTGCTCATGGACTGCTCCCTGTGGTTCTGACATAAAAACTTCTATTTAGTTGGAGGATGACACATGCCAATCGCAACTCCTGAGGTCTACAAAGAGATGCTTGATCGTGCAAAGGAGCGCGGATTTGCATATCCTGCGATCAACTGCACCTCGTCCGAGACCATTAACGCTGCACTTCGCGGCTTCGCTGAGGCAGAATCTGACGGCATCATTCAGTTCTCTACCGGTGGCGCTGAATTCGGCTCTGGCTTGTCCGTGAAGAACAAGGTTGCAGGTGCTTGCGCATTGGCAGCATTCGCCTACGAGGCTGCCAAGCACTACGGCGTGAATATCGCGCTGCACACCGATCACTGCCAGAAGGAAGTGCTCGATGAGTATGTGCGCCCCCTCATCGCTATCTCTCAGGAGCGTGTAGACCGCGGTGAGCAGCCTCTGTTCCAATCTCATATGTGGGATGGTTCTGCTATCCATATTGATGAGAACCTGGTCATCGCCCAAGAACTGCTCGAAAAAGCTAATAAGGCGCATATCGTTCTCGAGGTAGAGATTGGTGTTGTCGGCGGTGAAGAAGATGGCGTTGAGGCTAAGGCAGGCGCTAACCTTTACACCTCCCCAGAAGACTTCGCTAAGACCATCGATGCCATCGGCACCGGTGAGCAGGGTCGCTACCTCCTGGCTGCTACCTTCGGTAACGTGCACGGCGTCTACAAGCCAGGCAACGTCAAGTTGCGTCCAGAAGTTCTACTTGAAGGCCAGAAGGTTGCCCGAGAGAAGCTGGGCCTTGGCGATGACGCTCTTCCATTCGACTTCGTCTTCCATGGTGGCTCAGGCTCCGAGAAGGAGAAGATTGAAGAGTCGCTACGTTATGGCGTTATCAAGATGAACGTTGATACTGACACCCAATACGCCTTCACTCGCCCCGTCGTGTCTCATATGTTCCAAAACTATGACGGCGTTCTCAAGGTTGACGGCGAAGTGGGCAATAAGAAGGCCTACGACCCACGCTCATATATGAAGAAGGCAGAGCAAGGCATGGCCGATCGTATTGTTGAGGCATGTCAGGATCTCCACTCTGTAGGAACCACCTTGGGTAAGTAAATATCAAATATTCCCCTCGACCTCGGCCATATGGCTAAGGTCGAGGGGATTTTCCTATTCCCACCCATATCCCTCATCCGACATTGGTGTCAAAGCTCTGGTATGGTGGATCCGGCGAGCAGCTAAAGCCCTTGATAAGGCTTAGAAGCTCAGTTGATAATGATTTGCTTAGATTTTAAGAAAGCTGTGATTGCTATTTCCACCCCCAAGATTCTCACCACTGTTCTTGCCACCAGCGCCCTGCTAGTAGCTGGTTGCTCCTCCACCGAGCCTGAAACCACCACTGCCCCCAGCACCGTTGCTGTGGTAACCGCAGAGGAGACGATGACTATGGAGGCTATGGAGCAGGAAACAACTCCTGTAGACGCCGGTGAGGCCCTACCCACCGTTATTGTCATGGATGCATCGGCTACCATGCTCGACGAGGGCAATGATGAGACCCGCTATACCCAGGCTAAGGAAGCTGCTGTTGAATTGGTGAATAACTTCCCCACCAGCAGCGAGCTCGGCGTGGTTGTCTTCGGACACAACACCGACAACGCTCCAGAGAGCCAAGTTCAGGGTTGCGAAGACGTTGAGGTTCTTCGTCCCCTTTCTTCCCTCGAGGATGCTGAGGTTGCCACCGCGGCCATCGAGGCTTTGCCAGCTCGCGGTTATACCCCAGTAACCAAGGCCATCGAGGAAGCCGCCAAGCTGCTGCCAGCTGACGGCCCAGCCCGTATCGTTGTATTCTCTGATGGTGTGGATACCTGTGGCGGCGATATCGCCCAGCTAACCCTCAAGATGACTGACGAGCACCCAAATGTGCGCGTGGACGCCGTGACCTTCAAGAATGACCCTGCTTACCTGCAGGTTATCTCCGAGGCTACGGGTGGTACCGTGACTTACGCCAATAAGGCCTAATTGAAGGTCTGCAGCAAAAGCCCAGCGTTTACGCTGGGCTTTTGCCATGTCTCAGGGGGTGGGTATGGTAATGCATACGCTTAGATTCTAAAGAGGTTTTAGTTCATGTATCCATTAGTCCCGGGCACCGTGGAAAAAAGAGTTCGCGATGGGCTTACTCGCCTCCGCAATCAGTGGTTCTATATCCTCCAGGCAGGTATTGCGGCCGGCGCATCTTATTGGGCGGGCGTTCATATTTTCAACCACCCCCATCCTTTCTTCGCCCCTATGGCCACCGTGATCGTCCTCTCCACCGCCGGTGGTGAGAGGCTTCGACGCGCTGTGGAGTTAGTAGTAGGAGTGTCCTTGGGCGTGGGCCTCGGTGACCTGCTGATTGAGACATTTGGCTCCGGAGTATGGCAGATTGCTGTGGGCGTCACTCTCGCCATCGCCCTCGGCACTTTTATCGATAGAGGTGTTCTCGTGGCCAACCAAGCCGCGTTCGCCGCGGTATTGGTGGCTACTATTTTGCCCCCCTCTACGAGTGGAGGACCAGACCGCATGGTGGACGCCTTCGTGGGCGGCCTTGTTGGGCTGGTTGTGATCGCCCTTTTACCCCAATCGCCACTCAAACCTGGACGTAATGAAGTATCTCAGTTACTTCAAATGACCTCGCAGGTGCTGGCCCAAGTAGCAGCAGCTTTGCGCACAGGTGACGTAGCTGGAATTGAAGAGGCATTAAACAGCGCCCGGGGTACCCAGGGAGCCATCAACTCTATGATTGCGACCGCACGGGCAGGTAAAGAAAATATTGTGGTCTCGCCCCTCTTGTGGCGGCAACGCAAGAAAATTGAATCACTCATGCGTCTGCTCAACCCCGTGGACAACGCTATGCGCAATACCCGCGTGCTCGCTAGGCGCGCCCTCGTGCTAGCGGAAGATCACGATGAAGTCTCCGACGACCAGCTCTATATCATTGAGGAACTCGCGAGCGTGGCCGATGAGTTACACCGACTCTTCCACGGTGATGACAAGGAATACAAAGTAATTCCTGAGCAAGTGAAGCGGTTGCGAGTCTTGGGAAGTATGGCGGGGCTCGATACCGCCAACGAACACGTTCTGAGTGCACAAATTATCTTGGGCCAATCCCGTTCGATCATTGTCGATCTCCTGCAGATCTGCGGTTTGAGTCGTCGCAGCGCGATAGCGACCCTCAAGCCGACCTCCAGCACCCCAGCACAACCTCCAGAGATTTGGGGCAGCGAATTGCCTCTCGACGAAAACTAGGCTGGTCGCACGGCCTGCAGGTCGCGCAGGTGGCGATAGAAAGTGACACGGTCAGTAGCGCGAGGCCGAGAGATACCATCAATGGTCACTCGCAGCTGCTCTCCACCGGCCTGCAGGGCCCGCCCGATCATCACGGACTCAGGGTCCGCGGTTCCCCATGGCCCTAGGAGTCGAGAGCGCGAAACAACAGGGGTATCAAGGACCACTGCTGCTAATCCGGGGGCATCAAGCATGGGTGCTAGTCGCGCTCCGAATATCCCCCGTCGCGGGGTTAAACGTCGCGCTTGATGGCGCAGCAATACCTCATCATCGACAACGATCTCGGCAGTCATTTCCTTTGCGTCCCACGCGCTCACCTCTCCACGACCCATCAGTGCTGTGGCGGTGTCATCGCGGATGAGTGGCATGGGCGCAACGGGAGCATTCAGAGCGATATCGAGGCATTGCTGAGTGTCCCGCGGCAGCCCCCAACAGCTTGCCACAGCAGATTCTTCATGAGTGGGAATAAAGGCGACCTCTGCCCACAGCCGATCGCTACGCATCAAGCGGGTGACCACGAGCGACAGCGCCGCATCGCTTCCCGCCACAATGATGCGTAGAGGGTGTAGGAGATAATCCTTTTGGGGGGCCACCGTTGGTTGACCCATATGAGGAATATCGGGGCGCTTGACTATCTCATCCAAGCTGGGCGTGGGATCGTTGGGAAGTATCTGAGCCGCGAGACTATCGAGTGCTCGCAATTCGGCTCTAGTGGGCTTATCAGAGGTACGCAGATATTCGATAGCGGGGGGTTGCATGGAACATTCCCCCGCTTTAATCAGGAGCGTCTGCCTCATTTACTCTTTGGGTTCATCCGCCTGGGCCACAGCGAATTGCTCTGTTAGTTCTTGGAAGAACTGCAAGGCCGTAGCGATACCGCAGTTGAGCAACTGCTCGAGCTGGGCATCGGTAACACCATGTTCGAGGTCGGTATTAACCTCAGCCTGCACGCCGACAATCCCCTCATCATTAACGGTGACATACGTTTTAGGCCACATCTTGGTGCGATTCCACTCATTGCAGAATTCCATCAAGGTAGCGCGAGATTCGATGGGCCCGGTGGCCTTCCACGCGGAGCGCACCGCAAATACCTCGCGCTTTTGACCAGTGGCGAGCAGCATGAATTTATTCTCGTCGAAGCCGGCGTAGATATCGCCGTCATCGTCAGTATTGTAGTTATAGCCCTTCTCGTCGAAGATTTTAGCTACGCGGTCGATGGTAAATGGAGTAGGAGTAGTCATAAAAAGGCCCTTCATATTCGAGGTAGAAAAAGTGCGAAACAGTCGCACGGATTGACGTCTCCTAGTGTACTAGGAGACTGCGACTGAGCGGATCTCTTTACTCAGCCGTAGAAGGTGGCCAGGCATGTACAATGAGGAATCGTCTACGCGTTCGCAGCGCAGCATACACCATTCCCGATAAGGATTTTGATCATGGCAGCAATCGTAATCGTCGGCGCCCAGTGGGGCGATGAAGGCAAAGGTAAAGCGACTGATATCCTCGGCGGGCTCGTCGACTACGTCGTCAAACCAAACGGCGGAAATAATGCTGGGCATACCGTCGTTGTCGGCGGCGAAAAATACGAGCTTAAATTGCTTCCCGCGGGCGTACTTTCGGAGAACGCCACCCCAATTTTGGGCAATGGTGTTGTGATCAACTTAGAAGCGCTTTTCGCCGAAATCGACGGCCTCGAAGCCCGTGGAGCTCAGGCATCCCGCCTGCGAATTTCTGCGAATGCACATCTCGTTGCTCCCTATCATCAAAAACTCGATCGAGTTCAGGAGCGTTTCTTAGGAAAACGCGCGATCGGTACCACCGGGCGTGGTATCGGCCCAACCTATGCCGATAAAGTCTCGCGTGTGGGTATTCGCGTGCAAGATATCTTCGACGAATCGATCCTGAGGCAAAAGATCGAATCTGCCTTGGCATTCAAAAACCAGGTACTGGTTAAAATGTACAACCGCCAAGCCATTGATGTGGAGGAAACGGTCCAGTATTTCCTTTCCTATGCCGACCGCCTGCGACCAATGGTGATTGATGCGGAACTCGAAATAAACAAAGCCCTCGATGCCGGCAAACATATCCTTATGGAGGGTGGTCAAGCGACCATGCTCGATGTTGATCACGGCACCTATCCCTTTGTCACCTCATCGAATCCTACCGCTGGTGGCGCCTGTGTGGGCGCGGGCATTGGACCTACGCGCATTACTAGCTCGCTTGGCATTATTAAGGCCTATACCACGCGTGTGGGCGCGGGCCCATTCCCCACTGAGCTATTTGATAAGTGGGGCGAATTCCTGCAGACCACCGGTGGGGAAGTAGGTGTGAATACCGGCCGCAAGAGGCGCTGTGGCTGGTACGATTCCGTGATCGCCCGCTATGCCTCTCGCGTCAACGGCTTTACCGATCTTTTCCTCACCAAGCTCGACGTGCTCACTGGTATCGGGGAAATCCCGATCTGTGTGGCCTACGACGTGGACGGAAAGCGCTACGATGAGATGCCATTGACGCAATCAGAATTCCACCACGCCACCCCGATCTACGAGACGATGCCTGCATGGGATGAGGATATTACTAGCTGCACGACATTTGAAGAACTGCCCGATAAGGCGCAGCAGTATGTTCGCCGCTTAGAGGAACTATCTGGCTGCCGTATTTCTTATATCGGTGTAGGTCCTGGGCGCGATCAGACTATTGTGTTGCATGACGTTATGGAGAATTAGACTACTTCTAAAGAACCCACATCTGCGAGCTTCAATTGCTCCGCAGATGTGGGTTATTTTTATTCCACTGTATCGCGGTTTGATTTGTGGTGGAGTGCTACTGGTAGAAAACCGTTGTGGCCTAAGTGATTCGATAGACAATAAATATTCGACCCTCAGGCACCTCCGTTGCAGGGCAACGGCATCCAGACTGCTTCTATGGGGAGGCCCCAATTTACTACCGCCATTAATTATCGGATGGTATGGGGCCACGGGCCTCAGTGTCTTACTAGGAAAACTGAGCTGGGTACACTGTCGAATCTCCGCATCCTCTGGCGTATGGGGAAGAGAGTGTGCTGGAGGGCTCGTGGGTCTTGCGTCGGCGACTGGGAGAGCCGCTGTTTAGAGCTGCTTAGAGCTACTGCATGGATGCGCCGCGCAAAAGTGCTGCGCAAACGCGAGCCAACAATCCTCTCTGCAACGAAACGGACTCCGCTCCTACCCCTTTTTAATGGGCTGAGGTGGGGGAGAGCTCTGGTCTTAGCTGGGAATTCTTGTTTGGAGATCAATGGGTGATATTATGAGACCATTGCTGGCGTAGTTCAATGGCAGAACTTCTGCTTCCCAAGCAGACGGCGCGGGTTCGATTCCCGTCGCCAGCTCCACTACAATATCCGCTATTTGACGGGCCCATCGCGCTAGCACCGTCAGAGTCGAGAGCGCTGGTTATATAACCACCTTAAGAAGTCTGCTCCACTGTCCTTCGTTGATGAGCAGATTCCATCCTCGTTGGCTACCCAAAGTTCCCCCGTGGGGTATGGTTTTTCCAAATCGCCTCACCACAGGCGGAACGCGCTATTGACGCATTGCACATTCATTAGAGTTGACTCCCGTCGTCAGGCGGTCATGAGTACCGCTCATATCATTTTCGTATCAGTGTTTTATATTGAGCAGGATCCGTGCATCGCGAATAAGAATATTCTCCCGCCTCCGAGACCGCTTCGGGCCTCTGGCAGTGGCTTTCATGAGGGGATCGTCGATGAGGGTAAACATCAGCCACGCCACAATGAGTGAGATGAGGAAGCTTAAGATTGCTGATCCTAACCATCCCAGAAAACCCCAGCTATGACCAGCAATGAGATAACGCTGGAGAAATACCATCACTGGGAACTGCACGAGATAGAAGGCGAAAGAGATATTTCCCAAAAGGACTGCGCGAGGTTGAGCGATGCGCCCAGAAATGCCGGCTAAATCCCGGGTGGCTAGAGTTCCCACCACAAAGCACATGGGGACGAGCATCATCACCGCCATCTTTAAGGCCACCGGGACAAACCATGTAGCGCCAAAGCTTAGCACTAAAGCCACCAGCGGCCACAGCAATTTGCGATTATCAAAACGCCCTTCCGCAACTAGTTTGGCTATTAAGGCTCCCATATAAAACTCTACGAGACGCGAGAGAGGGAAATAATAGGAGAAGAAATAAGCCATATGCACCGGAATGGATTGTTGCTGGAACCACACTGGATCGGCATGGGGTTCTGCAACTGGCGAGATATCCATATCCCACAAACGTGGTACGAAAGCATTTGCAGTGGCCCAGCCGCCTTCGAAAATAAAGTGCACGCTGAGAGCCACCGCGCTCGCGCATGCAAAGAGCGACCAGAAAGCAAACCATGTACGCGAGCCAGTGAGCTTGTTAACAAAGGGAATAATAAAAGGAAAAGAGATATAGAAAAGCATCTCTGCACCTAGGGACCAGGAGGGGACATTGAGACCACCTAGAAGTGCCCAATGGGGATTCCATGTATGAATAAGCAGGGCATTGGGTACCCAAAGTTCGAGTCGAGAGAAATCGAGTGCAAAGGTGATACCGTCGCGGCTAATGGATGCCGAGGCTAAAACAAAGAGCACCAACGCAACCCAGTGCATCGGATAAATTTTGGTGAAGCGCCGTCGAAGATAGTAAACGATATCGCGAGCCCCTCTGACATCGCTATTCGACCAGTAAATGAGAAAACCAGACAATACGAAAAAGAAAGTCACACCCGCGGACCCCAACTGCATGGGAACAAGGCGGTGGAGGGCGGCAAAAAGCTCACCCTTTTGGAAAGGGTAAACGGCAAGGAATACTAAAGCATGCAGGAGGAAGACCGCCACGGCGGCCCACCAGCGTGCGCCCGTCAAAGAAGGAAGGGTGGGGCGCTTGCCAGTGATGGGAAAGGCGGTCAACGTTTTCTCTCTTTATTCGCTCGGCGGTTTCGTCATCAGAAGGTACTATACGTGACCCCATAAGGGTTAGCTCTGAAACTATCAACGATCCTTGATATGTTAATGATCGGTAATAATAAGTCCCGCAGAAATTCCCCCCGAGGGGGCTCACTATTAGGTGAGAGTTTTCGCAGCTGATAATTTTAACGTACTAAAATGGACCAACACCTAAGGGGAGGAATCAATATGGCCTACTTATCTCAAAAAGTCGCCCGTGTCATTATTGGCGCTGGAGTTTGTTCGCTCGCGCTCACTGCCTGTGGCAATGATGAAGAAGCACCCACGACGACGTCGACGACCACGGTGATTGTGTCAACTATCACAACCACCCCAACGACTACGGTCGAGTCTACTTCCGCAGAGCCGGTTCCAGGGGAAGCGACAACCGCAGGTGATCCAGCCCCAGTGGTGCCCGATCAAGTTCCGGCACCGCAGGAACAGATACCAGCCCCCGTACCTGCTCCGGCGCCTGCACCTGTCCCAGCCCCAGCTCCCGCGCCCGTTCCGCAGTATCAACCTCCAGCGCCCCCTCAACAACCGGCGGCCCCTGTTGAAGCTCCTGTTGAGCTGCCGGGTGGCGCCCAAGGCGTCGCTGGTTACTAGCTCCCCCTATTCTTTAGAAAAATTAGTGGAAAGATTATTGTGAACAAGACTTTTTCGCGCATGGCAGTTGCAGCTTTTGCGGCAACCTTCATGACCTCTGTACTCCCCGCCACCGCTCAGGCTCAGTTGCCGTTGCCGCCCGAGGTTCAGGGAGCGATTGACAATGCGCGCACCCAGGTTGAGCGCACTGTCAACGATATTCAGCGTCAGCTCGCTCAAGGTTCCTCGAGTTCCGCTCCACTGCCACTACCGCCGGCTCCGGCCGGTTGGCGTCCATCGCAGCCACAACCCGTAGCTAACGGAGGTTTCGGAGCCTTGTGGGTGAATACCCCATATGGCAACCGCCGGTTCCTCATCGACGTGCCAGCCGGTTATGACGCGGCGCGCCCGTTCCCTGTGATGGTGGGCATCCCCGCATATCAGGATACCTCTGAGAATTTTCGTAACTACTCGCGGCTCAAGTACTCGTCGATAGGTCGCGACGCAATCATTGTGTACCCAGATTCTTGGAATCAATCGTGGGAGGGTAACCCCACCGCCACGTCCGCACCAGGCCAAGATATCGACTTCATTCGGCGCGTCATCGACCGTGTTCAGGCCTCCTATAATATCGATCGTGGCCGCATCTATGCCACAGGTATGTCGACGGGGTCTGGAATGGCCGCGGTACTTGGCTGCCACGCGTCCGATCTTTTCGCAGGAGTCGCTCCAGTATCCGGCGCTTATTTTGATGCGGTGGATAGCAACTGCAAGGGCAATCCCATCGCTTTTATCAACGTTCACGGGATGAGCGATCAACAGCATAACTATAATGGCGGTTTCCGCTATGGACTGCACTACTACGGTGGTAGAGAGATGATGGAACGCTATGCGCAGCGTAATCGCTGCTGGGCGGGACGCACCGAACACCCACTGCCCGGTGGTGCCACCAAGGTCGTAGCTCAAGGCTGCGCGGCCCCCACCGAGCATATTCGGGTCCCTGGTGGGCACTTATGGTGGTATACCCCCAGCACTGCTGACGAGATCTGGTCTTTCCTCTCCAGACAGCGTCGCTAAGATTTTAATAAACTCCCCGGGTTATACCGGGGAGTTTATTTATTTAAGGAAGCAAGCGGCTGATCTCTGGCGGGAGCAGAGGCTTGATCACAGGGATCAGTGCGGCGATGATACCCAAGAGGACTGGAATACCAATGACAGCAGAGGTAATGCCGATAGCTTTAGAAGACCCATTCTCATTGCCGGCTAGCGAACTAAGTTTATCGGCGGCGTCGATCCTCGAGGAAGCATCGCTGCCTGATTGCTGAGGATCGAGAGGTTTGAGGAGATCTGGGCTATTGGGAACGTCCTGGGGCCGAACGTCCTGAGGATTGGTCGGCGCCGTATCGGCTGCGGGTTTTATGCAGGCATCAAGAGCCTTGACCGCGTCTGTATTATACGCAGCCCACGCCTTCTTGAACTCGGGGTCGAGGGCGCGAGCCTGCTTTAAGGCGGCACCAGTAAGCGGTGCCCGTGCATAGCTCGGATTGTCTATCTCTTTTTGGTAGTAATTTTTTTCAGCCGCAATCTTGTTGAGCGCGAAGGTTTGACCACCCGAGGCTACAAATGGAGTTGAGGCGTCGATGCTGGGGTTGACAAAGCGCGCTGCCAGTTCCCCGGGCAGCATGAGTTTATCCACATCGATGGCGACACCGATTAAAGAGCCGATGGTGTCGAAAATCGAAGAGACGGTTCCCTCTAGAGGGATGAGCCCGATGAGGGAGCCTATGATCGGTAGCTTCTTAAGGGTGTCAACCGCCCCCTTCGTGTCTTTTCCAGCTTTCAGCACCGAGAGAGCTTCGAGAGCTGCCATGGGAGTGGTAATAGCAACGTTACCTTTAGCGGTGCCGAGCTGGCGCTGCTCATTGATCTTCTGTGCCTGAGCCGCAGCCCACGGTTGCCCCGTAGAAAGAATAGCTTTTTCAGCACCTACCCACATGGTATCGCCAAGGTTTTTCGTTTGAGCTCGAGCGACGTCGGTTGGGGTGATTGTGCAGGTTTGGGCTGAAGCATCAACGCTAACGGTATAGCCAGCCACAACAGTATTCTCTGCTGCATGTACCGGACTTACGGGGATAAGGGTTGCTGCCAGGGCTGCGGCCAGCAGTTTAGTACGGTTCATTTATGTCCTTCCAAATATACGTGAACGTCACAGAGTGTACAGGACAAAAAATTCCTCCTCATAATGATGAGGAGGAATGACCTATCGGAAATTTTAGTATCTAATCACGCGGCGACCATCGACCGTGCCATCGATAAGGTCTGCGAAGACGTCGTTGACCTCGTCGAGTCCAACTTCTTTCCATGTGGGTTTAATAAGCCCACGAGCGTAGAAGTCCAGAGCTTCGGCCATATCGTGGCGAGTTCCTACAAGGGAACCGCGGATGGTGAGTTCTTTGAGAACGATGTCAAAGATCGGTGCGGGAAATTCCCCTGGAGGTAGCCCGTTGAAGACAATCGTCCCGCCACGGCGCGTCATGCCGATCGCTTGGCCGAATGCTTGGGGATGAACCGCGGTGACGAGTACGCCATGCGCGCCCCCGCTGGTATAGTCGCGGATGGCTTGGACGGGATCGCAGTCTTTTGCATTGACGGTATATTCGGCGCCAAGCTTGTGGGCGAGCTCAAGTTTGTCATCGGCGATATCGACGGCGATGACGCGCATACCCATGGCGACGGCATACTGCACGGCGATATGACCGAGTCCGCCGATGCCAGAAATGACTACGAATTGTCCCGGCTTGGTCTCGGTTACTTTTAGGCCCTTGTATACGGTTACGCCGGCGCATAATATCGGCGCCACTTCGCAGGGGTCGACGCCGTCGGGTATGCGTGGGCAATAACGAGTGTCAACCAGCATATATTCACCGAAGGAGCCGTTAATGGTGTAGCCTCCGTACTCGGCATTTTCGCATCGGGTTTCGTTGCCTTGGATGCAATGCTCGCAGGAGCCGCAGGCAGACCACAACCATGCGTTGCCCACCATATCGCCAACGTTAAGGTCGTGGACGCCGGGGCCGAGCTTAATAATCTCACCGACACCCTCATGGCCCGGAATAAATGGTGGGGTGGGTTTCACGGGCCAATCGCCCTCAGCAGCGTGGAGGTCAGTGTGGCAAATGCCAGATGCAATATTTCGGACGAGTGCCTGGAAAGGGCCAGGCTCCGGGAGGTCAATATGACTAAGGGTGAGAGTGGGGCCGAATTCTTCAACCACCGCAGCTTTGAATTTTTCAGACATATACTTAGGATACCCTAATTTGTCTGTCTCATATGAGTGAATTAGCTCGCGTGCATGCTGACCGACTCTGAATAGGCCATCACCACATCTCATGCCGCTAAAGGAAATCAAGGGAGCAGAATCCCTTTGACGCATCAGACGCCCCCGAGGTGGGGGCGTCTGATGCGTCGACACGTGCTGTGATGCTTATTATTTGTTCCCAAAGAGTTTCGGTGCGATCCACCGCGCCACATAGACAAGACCTACGAGAACTGGGATCTCAATAAGTGGACCAATCGTTCCTGCTAGCGCTTCAGGGGAGCTGGCCCCAAAAGTTCCGATCGCTACCGCGATGGCCAGTTCGAAATTATTGCCCGTGGCAGTAAACGCCACTGAGGCCGATTGCTGATAATTCATCCCCACCGACCATGACACGATCAGGCCAATGAAAAACATGCACAAAAAATAACTCAGCAAGGGCAAGGCCACACGTGCGACGGTACTTGGGTTGGCCAAGATTGCATCGCCCTGGAGTGAGAAGAGCACCACAATGGTATAAAGCAAGCCTATAAGTGCTAGCGGTGAAATACGTGGCAGGAAGCGTTCTTCGTACCAAGTTCGGCTTTTTAACTTCTCGCCCACAATCCGACTGAGCAGTCCCAGAATCAAAGGAATTCCTAGGAAGATCAGAACCGAACGCGCAATATCTGTAAACGAGAAGTTTACGCTCTTGGTATCGAGGTTGAGCCAGGTAGGAAGCACCTCGAGATAGAACCATCCCAAAATTGAGAACATAAGGAGCTGAAAAACAGAATTAATCGCTACTAAAATTGCCGTCGCCTCGCGGTCTGCACAAGCCAAGTCAGACCACACCAGGACCATGGCGATACACCGAGCTAAGCCCACGATGATGACACCAGTTCGCAACTGGGGCAAATCGCTGAGGAAAAGCCACGCAAAGGCAAACATCACCGCCGGCCCAATGATCCAGTTGAGAACCAGCGAAATAATCATCAGCCGTTTGTCTTTGATCAGTGCTTGGGCTTTGTCGTACCGCACCTTCGCCAGGGGTGGGTACATCATGACGATCAGCCCCACTGCTATGGGGAGCGAAACATGGGATATTTCCAGAGCCGTCAGGTATGTCTGCACACCAGGGATAAGCTGTCCAATAGCCAACCCCAGCGCCATAGCAATGAGTATCCATATGGCCAAGAAGCGATCTAAAAATGATAGGCGCGGGGGAGAAGTCATCGTCGTCATTTATGCAGTAATCCGCTCGATGAGGTTGATCACGCGACGTTCTATGTCGGCCATAATCTCTCTGACTTTATCTTCGGATTGGTGAGCTGGATCGTCGACTGGCCAATCTTCGTAAGTCTTGCCTGGATATACTGGGCAGCTTTCACCGCAGCCCATCGTGATCACCCAATCAGATTCAGCGATGGTATCAGCGGTGAGCAGTCGGGGAGCGGTGGTGTGCGCACCCAAACCGCGCGCCTTCAATACCTCGCTTACGAGTGGGTGAATATCATCGGCTGGTGTTGTGCCAGCACTCAGGACGCGGATTTTTGTGCCTGCGTGATATCCGGCGAGAGCCGCGGCCATTTGGGAGCGGCCGGCGTTGTGGCGGCAGGCGAAGAGGACTGTGGGTGTCATGGAGGTCCTTATCTAAAGGGTATGCAAATTGCACTCTAAAGCTACCAGAGGAGGGTGGCGTCTAGGCCGCCGGTGATGTGAATAAAACCTTAGTGATAACCTCAGTGATAAGAGTACCTTCACACTCGCCCAGTGCCCCGTGTTTCCTTAGGAATTCTTAGAGTAGGATAGTTGACATGTCTATGAACTATGCTGAGCAACTTGTCCAAACACTAGAAGAAAACGGCGTCGAACGGATATACGGGATTGTTGGCGACAGCCTGAACCCGGTCGTCGATGCCATCAAGACGAGCTCCATAGAGTGGGTACACGTACGCAATGAGGAAGCCGCTGCTTTCGCTGCCGGAGCAGAATCATTAGCAACAGGCAAACTAGCTGTATGCGCAGCTTCTTGCGGGCCTGGTAATACCCATCTTATCCAAGGTCTTTATGATTCTCACCGGAACGGGGCTAAGGTACTTGCGATTGCTAGCCATATCCCCAGCCAGCTCATAGGGTCCGATTTCTTCCAGGAGACCCACCCTGAGCAGATCTTTGCTGAATGCTCAGGCTACTGCGAGATGGCCAATTCCGCTGAACAAGCCGCGAAGATCTTGCACCACGCCCTGCAATCTACGCTCGCTGGCAATGGAGTCTCCGTCCTCGTTCTACCTGGCGATATCGCCTCTGAGGACGCTGTTGACGTCCCAGAATTGCGTTCTAATCTCACCGTCAATCCCCCAGTAGTGATGCCCAATCCGGCGGACCTGACACGCCTAGCCGAGGCCATTAACAAGGCGGAAAAGGTTACATTATTCGGTGGCGCCGGCTGTAAGAACGCTCGGGAGCAGGTCCTTGCACTTGCCGAAAAAATCAAAGCACCATTAGGTCACGCCTACGGTGGCAAGGAATACCTGCATTACGATAACCCCTTCGACGTGGGCATGTCAGGCCTTCTAGGCTACGGCGCCTGCAATGATGCATTTGACGGCGCGGATTTACTCATTCTTCTTGGTACGGACTTTCCGTATTCCGACTTCCTCCCGCGCGATACCGAGACCGCGCAGATCGACATTGATGGCTCCCATATTGGCCGACGTACGGAGGTATCTATCGGGGTGGTCGGTGACGTTGCAGCAACCATCGAGGCTCTTCTCCCACTTATCACCGTCAAGACCGATCGTTCCTTCTTAGACGATATGCTGGTGCGCCAAGAAAAGAATCTGCGCCACGTCATCGAGGCCTATACTCAGGGCACTCGGCAAACCACGCCAATTCACCCTGAATATCTCACTGATATCTTGGATTCCGTCGCAGATGTGGATGCGATCTTCACGGCCGATACTGGTATGTGCAATGTATGGCACGCCCGCTATATCAACCCCACGGGTAAACGTCAGCTGATTGCCTCCCTACGGCACGGCACCATGGCCAACGCACTCTCCCAAGCAATCGGGGCCCAAAAAGCAGATATGCACCGCCAGGTTGTGGCCATGTGTGGCGACGGCGGCTTATCAATGCTTCTTGGCGAGTTGATCACGGTACATAATTATGATCTGCCCATTAAGACGATTGTGTACAATAACTCCAGCTTGGGCATGGTAAAACTCGAAATGCTCGTCCAAGGTTTGCCAGACTTCGCCACCGACCATGAGCATATCAATTATGCTGATATCGCCCAGGCTATTGGCATCAAGTCTTTCCGCGTGGAAAAGCCAGAAGATATTGAGCCTGTCCTTCGTAAGGCACTGGCGTATAACGGACCCGTTCTTGTTGATGTGGTCACCGACCCCAACGCTCTCTCGATCCCGCCCGAGATTTCCCTCGAGCAGGTGGCAGGCTTTACTCGCGCAGCTACTCGCACCGTCTTGGAGGGCGGCGTGGGCAAAATGTTCGATCTAGCGAAGTCGAATCTGCGCAATATTCCGCGACCAAGTGGTTTTAAGGGTCTGTAAAGATCCACAATCCAACCCAGTTCACTGAGTTATCTGTGAACTGGGTTTTTCATGTGGTCATGGTACTCACCGCACGATTGATACGAGTGCCCTCCTCTTAGGTACTCATTCCCGAATATATGTGTTCGATCACTACAAGGGTTATATCTTTAGTCCCACTACGGGCGATTATGCGGCCAGAACTCTATGCTCTTGCAGTGCTCGGATAAGAATAAAGCTCCGCTATCAGCATTATTGCCCAGCGTAGTTACCCGGTCCCGTTGCCCGGCGACATCCCCTACAACCAGCACGAAATATTGGCCCTAAGGTATAAAGTAACGGCCCCTCTGTGCCTTTGGTTTTTGGGCTTTTGTTTTTGTTCATAGATGCGGCACATGGTCACCGGGATATAGTGGCTATTGCTGGGAAGATACAGATCGTACCTGAAATAGGAGTCTAAGAGAGAAGAACCTTAAAAAGTGGAAGGTGAAATACGAAAGTCACTGCCGGTTTGCTTACTTGAGTTCGCTCATCGGGGAACTGTCACACCTTCGCGGCAAGCACCCCTAGATAGAAAGAGACCAGGTTGTAGAGGCTACAACCTGGTCTCTTTAAAGTTATTTAGGCGTCCTGGAGAGCGGAACCGTCTACGCTGATCTTAACCTTCTCAGAGATAAGCACGCCGCCAGAGTTCAACGGCGCCTGGAAATCGATACCGAAGTCCTTGCGGTTGATGGTGGCCTTGGCCTCGACGCCGAGGCGGGTGGCGCCCCATGGATCTTCAACTGGGCCAGAGAGCTCGACATCGAAAGTGACAGGCTTAGTGGTGCCCTTAATGGTGAGGTCACCGGTCACGGTGCCACCTTCAGCGTTGAGGTCGAAGGAGGTCGCTGTGAACGTAATCTCAGGGAACTGCTCTACATTGAAGAAGTCCTCGCCCTTAACGTGAGCATCGCGATCATCGTTACCGGTATTAAAGGAAGCGGCTTTGATGGTCGCTTGTGCAGTCTTGGCCTCAGGATCAAAGGTAGCCTCGAATTCGGTGAATTTGCCGGGCACCTTAGTAACCATTGCGTGGCGAACCTCGAAACCAATGGTGGTATGTGCTGGGTCGAAGGTATATGCGCTCATGAAAGTGAACTCCTTAAATATAGTGAAATTAAAAGTTTTTCAATGACCTAAGCGGCCACTGATGACCACTATACATAAAAGGTGACGTGTCCACAATATTTTGGTGAAGAATCACCAATTTTTATTCATGGCGCATATATGACCAGCTCAGCGACTCAATAAATTTAAGATACCCGCTTCTGAACTGGGGGCTTATCAGACCACGGGAAGACGATCCACTCATTCGTGTGCTTCCACACATAATCTGGCATCACCTCGGTGCGGTCCTTGGCATAAATACATGCGGTCTTAACCTCAGCACCCTGCTCCTTGAGAAGTTTGATAACCAAATTGAGAGTACGACCTGAATCAGCCACGTCGTCAACCACGAGAAGCCGCCTGCCGCTGATCGAGGAGGTATCGAGCATGGGCTCTAAGAGAATAGGATCGGGCAACGTGGTGTTAACGTCGGTATAAAATTCCACATTGATAGCGTCAGAAAGCTTCACGCCCAGGGAATAGCTGAGTGCACCAGCGGGTACTAAGCCGCCACGTGCCACTGCGATAATAATCTCGGGATCGAAATCGGAATCGGCAATGGTCTGCGCTAGCTCGCGGCTAGCGGTACCAAAACCTTCCCAAGTTAAGATTTCCTTAGTGTCCAGATCGAGGGAGTCTGCGTGGTATGCCATATTCTTACCTTAATCAATCAGTGGGATAAATGCCGAGTATGCTCAAAAGCGCTCTGCGGGGTTGAGGAGAGTGTCACCAGAGCTGCAGAATTGGAATCTAAATCTTTAAAACCTAGCTCGGCATATATGTCTACGTCATCGGCGAGCGTCTGGGTCACTATTTCGCGCTGGGGGTCCTGCTCGTAACAAAAACGCAAACTATGCGCCAAAAGATCAGAAAGTATGTGGCCACCACGATAGGCCGTGCCCACTATGACGTGATCGAGGCGGAAGTGGTTGTCGGCGGAGCTAATGCGAACGGCGCCAGCGAGTACGGTCTTGTCATTAATGCGTTCGTAGCACCTAAGATGGGCAGTACTGCCTAGCGTGTCGCGATCATCGATGATGGGGGCTAAGGCCAAGGAAGCTGGCTGATCCGCACGGAGTTGGTAGATCTCGTGTAATTCCAGAGCGCTTAAACGCTGCAGCGGATCAACGGCAAAAAAGAATGTCATAGCCATAGAGTGTAGAACATGAGATGGCTAACTAAAATCCCCCGACCTTTCTTGATTTGAAGAGGTCGGGGGATGAACTATTAGGATTGAGCGTCGAAACGCGCATGGGAGACCATATCATCCCATTCCACGATTTTCTTACGCTCGCGGCCTTCCTTTTCACCCAATTCGCGCTCAGCGGCGTCGACCCGATGCCAGCCATCCCACGTGGTGTAGGTAAGCCCCTTAGCCTCTAAGAATTCGATAATATGATGCAATTCGGGTTTCTGGGTCGGTGCCAGCTGCCCCGCCTTCCAATCACTCAACAACATCTGGGTGGTTTCTTTGGCGTCTGATTTGGTATTGCCAATGAGGCCCACAGGCCCACGCTTAATCCAGCCGGTGGCATAAAGTCCAGGAATCGGCTGGTTGTGGGCGTCGAGAATATGGCCACCATCATTGGGGATCACCGCTTTATCGTGATCGAAAGGAATATCAGCAACAGCATCAGAACGATAACCCACCGCCCGGTAGACAGCCTGCATAGGCCACACCTTGAAAGTGCCCGTCCCTACCACATTTCCAGAGCCGTCTAACTGAGTACGCTCCGTTTTTAGGCCCACAACCTTCCCATCGTCGCCGATGATCTCGACTGGGGACTCAAAGAAGTGAATAAAGAGCTTATGAGGGGCGTTCTTGGGCTCCCGCATGGCATATTGCTCGAGGGTCTGGCACACCAGATCTTGCGATTTCGATTCACGACGCGCTTTCTCGCTCGCAGCATCGTAGTCAATATCCTCAGGATCTACGACTACTTCAATAGTCGGGGAGTGGTCGAGCTCCTTGAGCTCCAATGGAGTAAATTTCGCCTGTGCGGGTCCCCGACGTCCGAATACGTGTACCTCGGTGGCTTTATTAGATTTCAGTGCTTCGTAAACATTATCGGGAATCTCGGTGACGTGAAGTTCTTCGCCCGTTTTAGCCAAGATACGAGCCACATCTAGGCCGACGTTACCTACCCCAATCACGCCTACTTGCTGAGCACTAAGATCCCAATCGCGGGCAAATTCGGGATTGCCATCGTAGAAGCCCACGAATTCCGCCGCCCCATGGGAACCCTCGAGATCCTGCCCTGGAATATCAAGGTCGCGGTCTGCTACGGCGCCAGTGGAGAAGATCAGAGCATCATAGAATTCCTTTAATTCCGCAACGCTGACGGTTTTTCCAATGTCAATATTGCCGATAAAGCGCAGCTGTGGCTTCTCCATAACCGCGTGCAAAGATTTCACGATGCCTTTAATACGAGGGTGATCAGGAGCCACACCATAGCGGATCAAGCCGAAGGGAGTGGGCATCCGCTCGAAAAGGTCGACGGCTACCTCAAGGCCAGATTTCATTAATAGATCAGAGGCGTAGATGCCTGCGGGGCCGGCGCCAATTACGGCAACACGGAGGGGGCGAGAATTAGTCATAGAGTCGATATATCCTTGTATTATTTCTAGCTTTGCGATCGCACAAGAATACTAGCAGTCTTGGCCACAGATCGAAATAGCCAAAGAGAACCATTCCTTCAAGCTAGATATGCCACTAACACTCCTCCGAGCCAACTTCATCTCGCCGAGCCCAGTAGGATCCCGCACGGCCCAAATGCATCGTGGCGAGCCTAGCCACGTGTTGCCCAGCTTTGCTCAGCCTTGCCCAGACTCTCCCACTCTTGCCCGTTCTCGTCCATTCTCGCGCTTCCTCGCGATTTCTCGCTTAAGGTGTCAGCTATCTCCAATGGAAGGATTTCAGCGGTGCCGAAGGAACTAACCCCGAATAAGGTTAGTAGGAAAATAATTCCCATAGCGTAAAGGGAAAGGATTTCTGCTCTTTGTCCACTTTATGTGCCAATATGTAGGGCAATTGGGACTTTTGAAGCGGTGAATATTTCTGTGTTGTCGCTGGTATATGCGCTAAGCTGTGAGGGATGGCTCACAGCAGTAAATGGTGTGACGAGTTCTCGTATTTAAACCCATATAGAAGGGACACCTGAAGGTGACACATACAACCCGCTCCGTTGTCATTAGCGCCCTAGGACGCCAGATCGACACAGCTGATCTTGAGCACTTCGCCCAGATATTGGGCCTCGATATCCAGCCGCTCGTCGTGGCCGACCCCACCATCACAGGGGTTTTGTCCACCCGACCTGAATCACCCGTGGTCTATCAGGGCACGGGAAGTATTGATTTCGACGCCCGAGCGGCAGCAGCGCTCGGAGTGCCACTTATCATCCAGGCTGCTGAATTGGGCGTCAGTGCAGAACTAGCACGCGCCGAAGCCAAAGTGCTGGGGGCACATATCGTCGATATCCTAGGCCCTGGTAGCTCTCTAGAATCCGCCCTCCCCGCCCTGCACGAAGCTCAGGTCGAGCCGGTTATGTCGGCTGAGGTTTTCGAGTTCTGGCTGCTCGATCGCGCCCGCCAAGCTAGGGCCCATATCATCCTGCCCGAAGGTGACGATGACCGGATTTTGCTCGCTGCCGATCAGTTACTGGCCCAGGATATCTGTGAGTTGACCATTCTCGGTAATCCTGCGGCTATTACTGCTCGGGCTACAGAGCTGGGTTTGAATATCAGCGCCGCGCACCTGTCGGATCCTTCGAACGATCCCCACGCAGAAGAATTCGCCCAAGAGTTCTATGAGTTGCGTAAGGCCAAGGGCATGACGATTGAAAAGGCCCGGGAAACCATGCAGGATATTTCCTATTACGCCACCATGATGATCCACAAGGGTCTTGCCGATGGCATGGTATCGGGTGCCGCGCATACCACCGCCCACACCATCAAACCTTCTTTCCAGATCATCAAAACCCAACCAGGCACCTCCGTGGTTTCATCGATCTTCCTCATGGTGATGCGCAACCGACTGTGGGCTTTTGGTGACTGCGCCGTCAACCCCAACCCCACCGCTGCACAGCTCGCCGAAATTGCCGCCGTCTCAGCGCGAACCGCTGCGCAATTCGGTATCGACCCGAGGGTCGCCATCCTTTCGTATTCCACCGGTACTTCAGGTTCCGGCCCTGACGTTGATCGTGCCACCGAGGCAACTCGCATCGCGCACCAGAACCACCCCGATATTCTTATCGACGGCCCCCTTCAATTTGATGCAGCCGTCGACCGCGGAGTGGCTGAGAAGAAAATGCCCAATTCCAAGGTTGCAGGTCAAGCCAATGTCTTTATCTTCCCCGATCTAGAGGCCGGAAATATTGGCTACAAAACCGCCCAACGCACCGGCCATGCCCTCGCGGTTGGCCCTATCCTGCAGGGATTAAATAAACCTGTGAATGATCTTTCTCGTGGTGCTACCGTGGCAGATATTGTCAATACTGTAGCGATCACCGCTATCCAAGCCGCCGCTTTATAAGGAGTTTTACATCATGGCCCTCGTACTCGTTCTCAATTCGGGATCGTCCTCGATCAAATTCCAGCTAGTCGATCCTGCCCAAGATGTATCCGCGGCCCCATTTGCCAGCGGACTAGTGGAGCAAATCGGTGAGGAATTAGGGCGCATTACCCTAAAATTCCAGGGAGAAAAACACATTGTGGAAGCCCCCGTTCCCGATCATTCTACCGGCCTCGATATGGCCTTCGCGCTGATGACCAAGCACGGTTGTGGGCCTAAGGATGTGGAACTCAAGGCGGTTGGGCACCGGCTCGTCCACGGCGGCACGCTGTTTAGCCACCCGGTAGTGATCACCGATGAGATCCTCGAGAAGGTTTACGATTTGATCCCCTTGGCGCCACTGCATAACCCTGCCAATATCGACGGTATCGTGGTGGCGCGCAAACTGCTTGACACTGTTCCTCATATTGCAGTATTTGATACTGGCTTCTTCGCCGCTATGCCTGCCAGTGCAGCGCTCTATGCCATCGAGCTTGAGACCGCAGAGAAATATGGCGTCCGCCGCTATGGTTTCCACGGCACCAGCCACGAATTCATCTCCAGGCAAGTTACAGGTTTGCTAGACAAACCCGCTGCCGAGATTAATCAGATCACTTTGCACCTCGGTAATGGCGCCTCCTGCGCAGCTATTAAGGGCGGCCAACCCATCGATACCTCGATGGGGCTGACCCCGCTCGCAGGATTGGTCATGGGTACCCGCTCAGGTGACATTGATCCAGGCATCGTATTCCACCTGCACCGTACTGCTGGTATGAGCATTGACGAGATCGATGTCCTGCTGAACAAGAAATCCGGTGTGAAGGGTATTTCGGGGGTTAATGATTTCCGTGAGCTGCACCAGCTCATCGCTCGCGGTGATGAAAAAGCTCGGTTGGCCTATGAGATCTATATTCACCAACTGCGACGTTATATCGGTAGCTATATGATTCAACTGGGCCGCGTCGATGCCATCACTTTCACCGCCGGCGTAGGAGAGAACGACGCTATTGTGCGTGCTGATGCGCTGAAAGATCTTGAGGTCTATGGCATAAAGATTGATCCTGATCGAAACGCTGTGCGCGCTGAGGAGCCGACCGTGATCTCCACCGATGATTCAGCGGTCAAAGTTTTCGTTGTTCCCACCAACGAGGAGCTTGCGATTGCTCGCTACTCAAGTGAGCTCGCTGGTCTCGATTAAAAAAATAAAAGCCAATACAAGCCTTAGTGGAATAGCCACTAAGGCTTTTTTAAAACCACGTACGTGGCCGAACTTTGTTAGCCATATCGACCAGCTGATAGCGATATTTCGCGCTCGGTGCCACTCGAGCCTGCACACGTAGAGATTTTGCCAAGCCCACCCGCAACCCCTTTTGACTAAAGGGGTACTCAAATAAATCGGTGGTAACAGCGGATTCCTCCAAATTGCTGCTGCGTAACCAGTTCAGTGCTGCATGGAGAATCACAATCTTCAGCTGCAAAAAACGCGGCTCATTCGTAGGAATCCCCTCCAAACGTCGAGCAGCTCTTCTAATGCGCTGCTCGTTCGGTTTCAAGGAGACGAGGTACACAATACTTGTCAATAGGGCCATACGATGATGCATTGACGCAGGCGGTACCTCATCGAGTGCCTTCACAGCCATATCTATCTGTTTTTCGGCGAGCAATTGGCGCGCCAATCCGAAGGCCGAGCTCACCGTGGTGGGGTTCGTAGCCCATACCAGCGCATAGAGATAGATCGCTTTAAAGCGCAATACTTCAGGTTTTGCCGTAAGCTTATTCCACAAACCAGCAAATTCACTCACCGCTGTCCCTTGAAGGCTTGCGGCTTCCAGCGCGAGATCTGGGCTTAGCAAAGGCGACTCGGACAGCCCTTTTTGCTGGAGGATTAATTCGCTAACTACAGCGCGCGCCAGCTTAGGTGCAACCTCACCGGGCAGGACACTAAAAACCCTGTTAAAAGCGTCTTGGGCATGAGTAAAATCTTCAAGTAAGAGCCGAGTGATACCCGAATACCACTGGAAACGCCATTCGGTTCCCAATTCTTCCTCTAATTCTCCCAGCCATTCTTTGGCTTGCTGTGTAAAACCGAGATCAAGGAGGCTGCGCACGATGCCGAGAGGGATTTCCTTTGACCCGCCAAATTCCTCTAATTGCAAGGCTCCGCGCATGGTTTCGAGCGCCTCCGAGGGTTCTGCATAATTTGATCCAGCGATCATGGTCGCGCCGGGATCATCGCGATCGAGGAGTGGAATATGCAGAGCTGCCACGACTTCAGCCGGCGTTATTGACGCATTCCGCACTGTTCCATCGAGGAGCTGATCAGTTTTAAAAACCGTGTGCTTGGTACCAAACGTGGAACGCTGCGGGGAGAAGAGTGAGTGCTGCGCCGGGTATTGCAGCGATTTGTGGATCGCTAAATATTCCCGCAATACTCCATACAGCTGAGTTTCCATTTCGTGGACTGAACTAAAGCGAGCTGCCGGATCGGGAGCTAGAGCGCGCTGCAGGAGCCGGTAATAGCTCAAATAATGGGCAAAGAGAGGCTCCTCATCAGGAGTAGGAAGTCCTAGAGTGTAGTGGCCGTTATCAACAGGTAAGTGAACGGTCAACGCAGCGAGGGTACGTCCGATGGTATAAATATCGCTAGCCACACTCGGACCTTGGGTGGCTACCTCGGGGGCTTGAAAACCCTTGGTGCCAAAAATATAGCCAAAGGCGCCGATACCAGAAACCGCCCCAAGGTCGATCAACTTGACTTGATCCTCGGTGACGACGATATTATCGGGCTTCAAATCGTTATAGACAACCCCGCGGGCATGCAAATAGGACAGCGCCGGTAGAATCTCCAGAATATAGCCGATAGCTATATCGAGCGGGAAGAGCCCGTTATATTGGGAGCTGCGTAGGGCCTTGAGGCTGGGTCCAGGCACGAATTCCATGACGATAAAGCCACCGTCGATACGCGGGTCGTCGATAAAGTTGTAGGCCTTAACAATCACCGGGTGGGTAATATCTGCAAGGAATTCCCGCTCCGCTACAGCCGCCGCATAATCTCGGGGATTATCGCGGCTGACAATACTCTTGAGCACCACCACACGCCCGGTGATATTGCGGTCCTTGGCCAGATAGATCCACCCCATACCGCCACGCTCTAATACGCCGAGTACCTCATACTGGTCGCCCACCACATCGCCGGGCCCCAGCACGGGGCTCTGGTGGTCTTTCCACGCATCAGAAGTGAGAAATTCCGTTTCCTTAATGGGTACAAAGGGCAAATACACCATGCCGTTGGCAACCGCGCGCGCCCCCCTGGTAGCTGCACGGCGTTTGCGAAAGGTTGAAAGCGCTTCCTGGTGTGAGCGTACCGAAGGATCATCTATAGCAGGAGTAGCGGTGGTCAAGGAGAAGCTAGTGCCCTCAGTATCATCAGCAAAGGGATCGAAGGGGACCGCCGAGGTAGCAACCTCGGGATGCATACGTTCACTATGAGTATCCATTATTCCTCCTCTCGATACCGTGGTGCAGGTAGCGCTATCTGTGGTAAATAGGCACCCAACCACTTATTATATGAACGCTGCCACGTGCCATCGGCTCGAATGCGCTCGAGGGTGACATTAACCTGACGTACCAATCCCGACGTGTTGCGACGATAATCTGACTGTCCAATCGCCACCGCGTAATCCTGCCTGTTGAGGTTGTCTCCGACAATGGTTGTAAAGGGGTCTTGGGCAGCCATTCCTGACAAAATAGTATCGTCAGTGATAATCGCCGCTACCTGATCTTGCTGCAGGGCCACTAGGCAATCAGCACTTGTTTGAGTGATGAGTAGATGGGTTTGAGGAGCTTCCAACCGTACAAAGGCCGCTCCCGTAGAATTCTCTGTGACACAGGCAGTGCCCCCTGCTAAATCTTCAAGAGAACTGATGCCCGAGGATTTATCGACCAGCATTCGGGTGTATCCGGCGAAATAGGGAATAGAGAACTCTACCTCGTTTTCTCGCTCTTGAGTGATAGAAATCGTACGCATCGCAATATCAACTGCTTCCGTATGCAAAGCATCTTCCCAGTTTGTGGCGTTAATATAGCGGAACTCAATGCGATTAGGGTCACCGAAAATATCTCGAGCTATCTCACGGGCGATATCTACTTCGAAGCCTTCCAGCGTGCCAGTCGTAGGGTCTCGAAAACTCAAAAGATTGTGAGCTTGGTCGACGCCGACGATTAACCGACCGCGGCGGACAATCAATGGCACCCGCTCCTTGGGACTTAAAGCATCAGGGCGGAGGGATCCGCGATTCTCTACACTGCGAAATTCGTGGGCCTTCTGGGCTCCCGCATCTTCTTTGACCGCTTTGTGGGGTAGCGGCATAATCGCCTCGGTCCTAGGGCTGGCGATCAGCGGAGGGTCGGCTGGTGATGCCTGGCAGCCGCTCGTCGCGCCCATCACAGCCATGCACGCACCGAGACCGCAGCGTAGTGGGTTAAGGGCAAAAGGATTCTTCATCAGAGATATTCCTGTAAACGAGGGCGTATTCCCATCCAGATACTCACAACCGCTAGGAGGGAGAGGACGAGTGTGACTGCCGAAACGGAGGCCGAGGCCGCGATGCCTCGATTGATATAGTCGCGCATCTGGCTTCGTGAATCATCGATGAGAGTCGCTAGAGCTGTATCCAATTCCTGATAAGGATGACTCGAGGAAGCAGCGGCGGTAAGTTTTTGTGCCTGATCATAATCCCCAGCATTGAGGAGGGTGACTAATTGTTGGTGAGAACGAGACCATCGATCAAGGAGTTCATGAGCATCACTGCTTTTACTCTGCGGAAAAAGGTCTAAAGTGGCATTGATATCGCTGATCGTGGTGTCAAAATTCTTCGTCGAGTTCACCAACGATTGACGCCAAACTAAAGCGAGCATCTCCGAACCACGCGTTTGTTGGGCCGCAATTCTAGCCTCGATGACCTCCGATAGGGGCTGAGAAGCCTGAGTATAGGACTGATTTCCCGCCTGAAAAGTAAGAGCGGCTGAGGAAATCACCCACGCATTAGCAATTAATAGCAAGAAGGTGGCCGCTACCATACCCCGGTTCAAACGCCTGTTACTCACACTTGACAGCCACAATTGGGTGAGAATGAGTGCGATGAGAGCAACCAATAAGCCTATGAGGGGAATCCACAGGGGTTGGGTCAGCGTTGTCTGTTGCTGGTGGACGTTCTCACTGGTAAGTGCATAAAGACGAGCAGCATTGGGAAGCATATGTTCGCGCATTAGCGTAGACGCCTCGGACATATACGCCACGCCAACTGGATTGCCTTGGCGATTATTAGCCCACGCAGTTTCCACCAACCCGGTATAGATGGGTAAATGCTCGGATAGACGAGTAATCAATCTCATCTCTTCGCCAGTTGGGTCGGTAATTCCATTGGCGGTAACCGCTATATCTCGGGCTGCTTGCTGATACGCCAACTGATAGTCATCGCGATTGGAGTTGGAATCGACCCCAGCCAAGACGAAGCCGGAGCTCGCCGCCGTATTCGCCGCCGCCAAATTGGAGTACAGAGACTGTGCTAGATAGCTCACAGGTTCGGTGGTGGTAATTAAGTGATCGAGGTCGCTGCGACGCTGCGCAGCGGATTGACTCATGAACATCCCTGTACCGACCACCACAATGCTCAGCACAAGCATGAGGGCGGTCATGCGTCCCGGGGTCGTTTTCAGAAAGCTCCATCCGTGTTGGATGAGCGCCTTGGGATAGTTGATATAGTCATGCCAAAACTCTTGGTAGACACTGCGGTGGTGAGATGTCTCTTCCAACCACTCATCCTGAATATTCTCAGGCACTATCTGCGGCGAATTCTGTTCTGTGTGCGTCACGGCATTATCGCATCCCTCATCGAGCTCTCTGGGAATTAAGTATATAGGTGTCAAGCTGATACCGAGCTACGAAGTGCTGGTGTGAAGTAGGAGTTACGTTTATCACCGCCGTCGAGCGGGCCCCTTTAATTGTGAAAAACGAGTTATCTGGCATCTACCAGGGGGCTAACTACGGGCATAGATCCCTATTTCGTGATCCTGGGATTAACTGGAATCTGTAAAATTTTTGGTATCACGTAACTGCTCTGGGCTCTGCCCGTGAGAGCAGGGCGAAGGCCGGCACGTAGCTCACAAAGCGGGATACCACTGCCGAGGTTGAGACCCAGCCCATAGCAAAGTTATTGGTGAAAAATCTGTTTATTCGGGTGATAAACGGTTCGCCAATGCAGGCGAGGGCCTTTATTGTCGGTGGAAGTCAGGACTGCGCACGGGGTTTATCTTCCGCTGGAGCTGATTAGGGTCACCGATCTCGGACGTAAAACAGAAGGTCTTCAGAGACGGGTAGAAGCCGAGTCTGGTAACTAATATCCCCAGTATTCCTTTGAAAAGGTGAGGGGCGTACACCGTTTTTGTCACGGATAATTACTAGATGGGCACCTAGGGTATTTGTAATTCTGTTTATTAGATTCGACCAGTATGCACCATTTATCTCTTTAGTGGCGATCGATAGCAGGATCCGAGGGGAATATAGGTTGAGACATTCAATCAGGTGTCGATTCGAGTAGGATATCGTGTCCACAGGCCCTTAGTTGCCGCAACTCACGGGAAAAAATTGAGCAGCGGAAACTAAGTTCGGTTATTAAAGAATTATGAAAAGGCATATTTTTAGAAAAATTCCTATTTTACTCCGCCCTTCAGGCTAGTGATAATCTCGTACACATATTGCCCAAAGCCGATCTAGAAAGATGCTATCGCTAGACCCGCTGTTTGAATGGAGACAAGATGCCTTTCCCTGATATTGATTCCAATACCTTTACCGCTTTGTTAGACATCCTTTACACTGACCAATACGGCGATTGGGAGGGTGCAAATCAGAAGAAACTTGACGAGTTAAATGATCAGCTTTACGAAGAGTTGGATCCTCAGCGCGAAGCCGAGGCAGAGTTGAAACAAGTGAAGGGTTATATCCACTCGCTGCAGGGTGAGATTGATAAGGTCAACGAAGATATCGAGTTAGCACGGGAGAAGATCGCACATCTGAAGATCAAAAAATCGCGGCTGAGAACTGAGTTTAATTTAGCTAAACGCGCTATGCGGGGCAGTCGCTACGAAGCTGAGCTAAAAACTGCAGGAAAGATGAGTACCTTTGTTAATACTGGATTAACAATCTGGCACTCCAGTAAAGCTCAGGAAATTGAGGAGGCTATCAATTCAATTGAATATAGTCTGGTCGATCTGAAAAATGCGATAGAACGGATGAGGGCTCAGCGGACGGATCTTAAGGAGGATCTTCGCGAGGCTAAAAAGGAGTGCACAGTAGCCAAGCGGGAGGCGGCGAAGGTTCCATTAAGTGCCAGGACCTTAGATAAAGAAATTGCTAAGTTTGTCGATGAATGGAAATCGCAACGACGGGCTTATCGCGAAGATCTTCGCCAATTGATTGAGCAGCGTCTCGATTCTCGTCTGGACCAGCGTCAGCAGATTGGGCAGCTGGAAGGCTTTATTGACGATTATGATGAGCTTAAACTGTCGTGGCAGCATATTTGGCAGCAAAAGCTCGCTAAGATTGAGGAAGCGTATAATCTTCCCGCGTTGATTAAGGCAGAGGAGGCTGGCGAAAGTCTCGCCGCACGTGCAGAGCAGAACGAGATCGAAGTGACCAGCGCATACCAAGACTTGAGAAGCGAAAAAGCTGAGCTCGAGGATATTCTCGCACAAGCAGAGAACAAAGAGATGGACTTGAGGAGTGCATTTTTTGGTAACAGGCTAGGCGTCCCAGCCGCGATAGCAACAGTGATTCTCGGTATTTTCGTTGTACTGATCGGTCCGTGGTCTCTGACGTTGACAGCGTTGGTTGTCATCCTTGGGGTCGCACTTTTGGTCTTAGTAGCCGCTTCCCTCATAACGGCTGTAGTGGTTAAAAATGCGGCGGATAGGGCACTCCAGCAGCTGCGAGAGGAATCTCGCGCTGAATTAAAGAATGTGGTTGCTAAACTCGATATGGTAGACGCGCAACTAGGCGAGGCAAAAGAACTCACTGTAGAGGCCCAAACCGAAAAATATGCGGCTGTGAAGAGCCTTCGTGCTGCCCGCGAGAAAGTCGAACGAGAAGTGAGAACAACTTATGGAATTCCCTACCCGGAGAGGAGAACACCTAACTTTCCTGTTGAGGCCGATAAAAAACAGCTAGAGATCTGCTTGGATCAAATCCGCTCCGATTTCTTCGGCCAGGTTCTCAATGATATAAATGAGCCACTTCCGGTTGATTACTCAACTTTCACTCCCAACGCCAACAGTGTTAGTCAGACTCCACTGGCACAGGATGCGTTCAACGAGTGGGTGGGAGCTAATGCTCATTATCCTTGGTGGACAGCGTAACGTTAGATCACCGCTTTTCCGTCGGAAGGGTAGCGCAGTTGGGCCCACAAAACCTTAGGTGGACAAGGGTAATTAGCTACCCTATGACTAAGTCGAAAAGGACAGGACACAAAGAGCAAGTCATGCAATGCTAAACATCGGGCACCTAAATATCCAGGTTGTTAGCCCTGGATATATTTATCAAGTATGAGTAGAGAGGCTTCCACGTGGTTAATCCGAATTGGATTGGTGAAGTCTCCTCGCTGCATAACGGTGAATTAGGGCCTACCAGCTTTCGTTAATGAGAGATCAAAAGGGTTTGCAGTTAGGGCAGACATCGGACTCGGGGTGTAGGTGCTGAACCCAATCGTATTCTCGGGAGAGCATATTAGTTTGCTTCTGTATGGAGATCCCTGAAACGTGGCGACGGCTGTCGCCGCACTACTAACTTTTTGGTCAATCGGGCTTTTACCTACGAGGTGCACAGCGGATTCATCATTGGGATATGTTGGGGTGTGCAAGGACTCTGGGTTTTCTAAGGTAGTCCAACGAGGATGCCAGAAACTCTGTATCCGAGGCTGATGGATCGATGAAGAATAAATCGCTGTGCTTAGGTGATCGAAAGCTGAGTGGTGGCGTTGATCTCGTTACTGATCTCAGTTCCTTCGACAAGCTATGTAGTTAAAGCTGTAGCTTTGACTTCTTTGCTCGTCAGGATGCCCAACGGTGATCGATGTTGAAGGTCGCTGTCGGTAGAGTTTTAATCGCTGCAGTAACTGTTTGGGGAGTGTCCTGAGGTTGCGGGGAGATTTTGTATGTCATGCTGTTTCTAGACTAGACGGATATTGTGGCACCCACTACCTTTCCGGCCATAGGCAGAATCAAAAGATGGCACGGAACTCTTCCAAGCACCTGCTGAACTTTTCCCAGCGACGAGTACCTCTCCCATTTCCCTGGCCTTGAACTGATCTGCGGCTACCATGATATCCTCATAATTCGCTGCGATATAGATACGTCACACAAATCGTCGTTGACTCGGCGATTTCAGAAAATCCTTTTCGGTCGCCACAGTGGATACTGGGGACTCCGATGAACCTATCGTTTGCAATTTCGGTACCTAACGATGGCCAGTGTAGAGCCACCTTCAGCAGCAGGTATTCAATAACCCCAGAATGCGCTTGATGGCCTCTGTATTCATACTTTGCGACCATGTGGATAGATTTGTCGAGAATATGCTTGTTGTCTGAGAAATTCGACTTCAGGGATGGTGAGAGAAGTTTATAGTGTAAAAGTCACAAAATTGGTGACGTTACCACGCAACAACTTTAGCTAGCTTTGAACCGGTGACTGTGCTGATCATATCCGGCTCTAGCCCCCTCTAGTCGTTAACTCCAAATCGGAATCTGTTTCTCGTAGAGCGCTACTCCCCGATTTAATTGTCTTAAATTCCCACAGCGATCTCAGCGGTTTTCTATCACCATTTTCCGGATCAACAACTCCCTGGGCGTCTTCGCATTTCTTTCGCGGCACGACATCCGTCGTCGCGCATCCACCCTCGTAGCTAAGTTTCGACCCTTCTTAACACGATTGCTGACTCCTCCCTCCACAGGCAGGTAAGGACAGAATCTCTTGGCTTGTGCGAGGAGGCAGTACAACTGAGTGGATCGTCATTTCCCTGAATGCCGAGGTCTTATTCCCCACATTGGCGCCCAGGCGCTAGAATTATTCCCTTGATAAAGGTCGCACACCGCACCTATCCCCCGCCTTTTGAGGGGAGTTGGGACGCGGTGCGCGAGAGTATGAAAGAATGGCAAGAATGATTGAAGTTCGCGGATTAACCAAAAAATATGGTGATGTCCTTGCTGTCGACGATTTATCCTTCGACGTCCAGCCGGGGATCATAACCGGCTTTCTCGGACCCAACGGTGCCGGTAAATCCACCACAATGCGGATGATCCTCGGGCTTGATAATCCCACCTCGGGCTCCGCGCTGATAAATGGTAAGCCCTACCGGTCTATGAGGAACCCCTTGGGGACTGTCGGTGCGCTTCTCGACGCTAAGGCTGTGCACCCCAATCGTTCGGCCTATAATCACCTCAAGTGGATCGCCCAAGCGAATGGTATTCCTACTGCACGCGTTCAAGAGGTCCTCGATATTGTGGGCCTGGGTGGCGTGGCGAAGAAAAAAGCCGGCGGTTTTTCCCTAGGTATGGGGCAGCGCCTGGGCCTTGCCGGGGCACTCCTGGGTGACCCCGAGATTCTAATTCTTGATGAGCCTGTTAACGGTCTCGACCCCGAGGGCATCCACTGGGTACGCGAATTATTGCGTTCGCTTGCTGCGCAGGGACGTTCCGTTCTGGTGTCTTCGCACTTACTCAGCGAGATGGCACAAACCGCCGATCACCTCATTGTCATTGGCAAGGGTAAATTGGTCGCGGATCAATCTACCTATGACTTTATTAAGAGCCACTCCGCAGCCTCAGTGAAAATTCGCACCGAACGCAGCGAGGAATTTGCTTCCAATCTCGATGAGGAGGGAATCAAATATATGCAAAGCAAGGACGAAGAAGGTCGCGATATCTTCCTGGTTCCAGATCAGACTACCGACTATATCGGTGCTGTGGCTTTTTCCTACGGGCACCTCATCCAGGAACTCACCCAGCAGCGGGCATCCCTGGAAGAAGCATTTATGGGCATGACGGGCGACGCTGTGCAGTATCAGTCCACCGTGACCGTTCAGCAAACGGAAGGATCATAGGAAAAGATTATGCTCAAAACGATTTTTTCAGAGTGGACCAAACTAATAAGCACCAAAGCCATCTACTGGACTACTGCGCTCTTTTTTGCACTCTGTGCAGGAACAGCTGCGTTGATGGGGTGGAATACCGTCCCACAGCCACAACTATTTAATATTCCCATTCTCTACGCCAGCGCCGCAGTATTAGCTGTTAATACCTTTGGTTTATTCATCGTGAGTATCCAAGCAATTATGGTGTTTACCGCTGAGTACCGCCACAATTATGCCTCGGTCACCTTTGCCGCCACCCCGCAGCGCATCCAAGTGGTTGTAGCTAAGTGGCTCGTCTACAGCTTCTTTGCGGCTGTGATGACCTTTATCACCACTATCAGCTGTTTCTATATCGCCAAGTGGGCTGCGAGTGAAGAGGCGAGCAAAACGCTCATTGTGTGGTCGGATGATAATGCCCTTCGTCTCATGTGGGTATTGCCGTTAGTTATCGTTCTCATGGTGACCTTCTCTCAGGGCGTTGCCCTTATCGTGCGCCAAACTGCGGGCGCGGTTGCGCTCATGTCGATGTGGATCCTTGCCTTGGAGAATATTGTGGGGCTGCTGCCGAAAATCGGTCCGTGGGTCGTTAAATACGGTCCCATGTCGAATATGCAGGCCTTTGTACAGCGCACGGATATTCAGGATATCGTGTGGGGCTACCAAGGTTCGGGTCTTTATTTTGCGGTATGGTCGCTCGCCATCCTCATCCTTGGCACCGTTATGGTGAAGCTGCGAGACGCCTAGTACGATTCGTAGCCCCAAACTCAGCCAGCCCCTTTTCCACCAGGGGCTGGCTTTATAATTTTGGTAGGGTACCCTTCCCTAGTATCAGCTGAGATTTACACAGGGTTATATAGAGATTCTCACTTCCAGCGGTATCCCTTCAACTTGAAAATTTGAGGCTTTGATGCAAAAAACGTCTACGATTTCTCTCGGTTTGCTGTTTGCCCTGGCACTATTAACAGCGTCAGGCCCCTTTTCTATTGACCTCTATTTGCCCGGGCTGCCCCAGGTGGCCGCGGAGCTGGCCACCTCAAAAGTGCAATGGACTCTCTCCTCCTTCATGCTTGGGATGGCTTGTGGTCAACTGGGTGTAGGAGCCCTAAGTGACACCTACGGCCGCAAGCGCTTTCTGATCGCCGGCGCTGGTATAGCCCTCGTTGCCGCTATAGGTTGTGCATTCGCCCCTTCCATTGGAATGCTTATCTCCGCCAGATTTTTCCAGGGTATCGGTGCCGGAATGTGCGTAGTCCTCGCCCGCTCTGTCATTCCTGATCTGATGGAAGGGGTTGCCGCCGCGAAGGCCTTTAGCTGGATGATGATCGTTGGTGGGATCGCACCCGCCCTGGCTCCCGTAGTAGGTGCCTTTCTTATCGATTTCATGTCGTGGCGCGGGATCTTCCTCGTGCTCGTGGCTATAGCCTTTCTACAAATGATGGTGGTTATTTTCTTCATACCCGAAACCCGACCCCCTAGTGCCCGCACACCCTTTAATATCAGCGCCTTCAGCGAAGTGGCGCGTAACCGAACTTTCCTCTTCTTCTGCGGGAGCTTTGCTCTCGGCTTTGGTACTCTTTTTAGCTATATCTCCAGCGCCTCCATCATTATCCAGCAGATCATGGGATATTCCCCTAAGATCTTCGCCTTGGTTTTTGCCATAAATTCCCTTGGCCTTATGTCAGGTGGCTTCATCAACACTAAATTGCTTGATCGCTATCCTCCGAGCTCAATTCTGCGAGGCGCCCTCGTGGTTGTGCTCCTCGCTGTGGGGGTTCTCAGCACTGCAGGATTGGTTAGGGCTCATCATTTTGTGCTTTTTGCAGCGCTGTTTTTCGCTATCGCTCCACTTTCGGTGGTGATGGGTAATGCCACGACCATCGCCCTCGGTGCGGTGCGTGCTCGAGCTGGTTCAGCCAGTGCGCTTTTAGGGTGCGGGCAATTTCTTATGGCAGGGCTTGTCTCCGCCATTGCGCCTCTTGGGAGCTATCCACCCGCTATGATGGTGGCGTCTATGGCGGTGTGTGCAACGGGAGCGTTGTGCCTATCTAGTTTGGGACGTCGCTCAATCAGCGCGTAATACCTACGTGCACATTAATCATGCTTATTCTTATTTGCTACTGAAGAGCTGAACTCAAGCGCATAATATTATCAATATAGCGCCTGCCTAGAGACCGAGTATTCCATTCGTCCAGGGTCAGGGGTATAGATGCATCTCGGTACTGTACGGCGATCTCGTGGAGATCCTCGATCATATCGCCGTGAGTGAGCATTACTGAGATCTCGTAGTTAAGGCCAAAACTGCGCATATCCATATTTGAGGAGCCGAATACCCCCAAGGAATTCTCGGATAATGGGTCAGCTAGGAGAAATTTACTGTGCAGCACAAAGGGCGCTGGATATTGGTAAATATTGACTCCCGCCTCCAATAAAGCCTGGTAATAGGAGGATTGAGCGTGCGCCACCATAAATTGATCCCCTTTTTCACTAACCAAGAGATCGACGGTGACCCCGCGGTAGCATGCTGATGTGACCGCTTCGAGGAGGGATTCGTCGGGAATGAAATAGGGGGAGCACATAACAATGTGGTCCACTGCTTGGTGGATAATCGAGTTGAACATCCGCAGATTAGGTTCGGTTTCATAACCTGGGCCGGAGGGCACTAACTGCATAATATTGACGTGATCCGCGCCGGGGGTTGGAGCGGGGTTCTCGGGCAGTTCTAATAATTCTTCAGTTTCAAGATACCAATCCACCGCGAAGATATGGTTGATATCAGTAACGATGGGCCCACCCATTTCCACCATGATATCTACCCATTCGCGCCCGTCACGGCGATTCTTGCGCAATAAATAGTGCGGTGCAATAAGGTTTTGCGACCCTAAGAAGGCGCGGTGACCATCAACGATGAGAATTTTGCGGTGATTGCGTAGATCGGGGCGCCGGAATCGCCACCGCCACGGGCGCAGCGGCAACATGACATGCCATCTCACGCCTATAGCGTCGAGGCGTTTGCCTAAAGAGAAATAACCTGGATATTTCCACGACCCCACGTGGTCAAAGAGGAGTCGGACGGTAACCCCGCGCTCGACTGCGCGCCTGAGTGCCTGGAAAAACGCATCAGTTTCCTCGTCCCAGGCGACAATATAGATTTCTACGTGCACACTTTCGCGCGCATTATCGACCGCTTTGGTCATGCGTTTCAAACTGTCGTGGAAAGAAGAGTGCACCCCATAATTGATCCCTGTCGCCAAGGGCATGGAGGTGAGATGCTTATTCAGGCTAACTATAGATGCCAATTCGGGGATCAAGGTGGGAACAGTACTGATGTGTTTTCGCTGTGAGAAGCGCTTATTTGCCTCTTCGAGTACGGCGTGGCGTCGCCTATTGATATAGGGTGAGCCCATTAAGAGAAAGAGCGGCAACCCGATATAGGGCAGCACAAGAATTGCAAGCAACCATGCAGTCGAGGATGAGGGGCGCCGACCCTCGGGTACGAAACCAATGGCGATAATTTTGATCGAATAATCAATAATGAGCAGGATGGTCTGCCACGATCCGAGGTCTAGATTCACCGATAATCAACTACCACCGGGGTATGATCAGAAGCCCCCTTGCCACGCCGTTCGTCTAAGTCAATAAAGCTATCGCCAATAGTTAAATCTCGGCTGAGCTGGAAATCAATGAGCAAACCCTCGTTGCGTTCAAATCGGAAGTCTTTGTAATCAAAATTCGAATAACCCGTTTGGGGCGAGGCTATCTCGAGACCGGCGTCGATTAGCGCAAAGAAGGCTTGTCGTTCGGGTTCCGTAATATGGGTCTTACCAGCAAAAGCAGCAACGGACCAAACATTCTCATCGCGGGGGATCACATTAAAATCGCCACCCAAAATAAGCGGTCCCGAGGTAGTGTCGACATAGTTGCGTAACCCAAAAAGCCATCGCAGTTTGTAGTCATAGTGGGCATCGGCGATGCTTCGACCGTGAGGTGTATAGAGACTCCACACCTCAACTCCTTGGCAGGTGGCGCCAATAGCGCGTGCTTCAACCTCTTGAGCTGCAAGGGGGTCTTTGGCAAAGCCGGGCTGATGAGGGAAATGATATTGGATATCATCCAAACCGACCCGTGAGAGAATGGCTACCCCATTCCATTGGCCAAAACCACAGTGGGCGATTTCATAGTCGGGGAAAGCATCATAGGGGAATTGCTCGTCCGTGCACTTCGTTTCCTGCAGCAGGCAGATATCAATATCGTGACGGTCTAGGAACTGGCGTGCCCGCTCGGTCCGAGTACGCACCGAATTTATATTCCAATTAGCAACTCGCATAACCAAGAGTTTAACCCTTCTACGAGGGATATGCGCTGCTAGCCCAAAACTCCCACCCGCGACCGGTGATGCTCATAAAAACCCAGGGATTCGAAGACCGATAGCAGGGCTTCGTAACCTGGGTGCATATAATAATAGGCCGTATGCGCCTGCACGCTCGAGCCCCACGATATGATAGCTGCTATCGCCGCGTCCACCTGGCTTTTAGCTAGGTCGTGTGGCGCTACTTCGGGGAGGAAAATACCCAAATAACCATGGACGACCACCCCAGTGGCACAAAGATCTAGTTCACTGTCCGCCGTTTCGATCCTCACGGTGTGCCGAATAGGCGCAGACTCCTCGGGTGCTGCGCGATCCGCGTTGAGCGGGTGCAGCGATTGTACTAAGGCGATAATCTCTGGTCCGACATCTTTCACCATGCGCTCGGCGGGCCTGCCTATCCGTTCTGGTAGCCACACGCGAGGCGGCACCCCGTGGTGTTGGGAGAAGGCCTGGATGTCCGCCACGGGGACCTCGCCAAAAGCTGCTGACGGGCCAAGGGGGATGGCCGATTCGAAGGCTAAGCCGTGGTGGCTCCCCGCGCGCATGAGCCATTGTCTGTTGGTAGACCAGGTGTGATATTCGCAAGCAACGCTGTGTGCATAAGCTGACTCCAGAGCGCGGATATCTGCATTTCTTACGGTACGTGGGGATAACTTCTTGATAATATGCACTTCCTCCCACGGCACTGTGATGACCGGTTTGGAGGAAATATAACCGCCAACCTTTTGGGGGCGCACCGTGATTGAGTGCCCCTGGTTGATCTCGACGACATGGCCAATGATATCGGTATGCGCTTTTTGAGCCTCTAACTCCGAAGACCCGGCCACAGCACGACGCAAGACGATGCGTTCGCCTACCGCAGGGGAGTCGGACCTAAAGATAAAAGACATTAGTTCTCGTCACATTCCTCGTCGAGATCATCGTGTCCAAAGGGATCGACATCTTCGCCAGGCATCCATGTGGAGCCGGGAGCACCCCAACCCTCAGCCTTGATAGCTTTTTTAGCGGCACGCTTCCAACGCCCGACGAGTACATCGGCGTAGACGAAGCCATCGAGGTGGCCCACTTCGTGTTGGAAACACCGCGCTAGGAAACCAGTGGCCTCCATACTGACCTCTTCGCCCTGTTCGTTAAGACCAGTGACTTTTGCCCATGAGGCGCGGCCAGTAGGAAAGCCCAGACCCGGCAGCGACAGGCATCCCTCATCATCCGACCCATCAGTTTCTGGCATGCCGAGAGGAATATCGGAGGTTTCCAGCACAGGATTGATAAAGCACCCACGGTGGTAGACACCTTGGTCATCGGGGCAGTCGAATACGAAGATGCGTTTATTCACACCGATCTGGTTCGCTGCTAGGCCTACTCCTCGTGCAACCGCCATGGTTTCATACATATCGGCGATTAATTCCTGCAGTTCAGAGACGGGTTCGGTAACAGTTTCCGTGGGAGCGTGCAGGACGGGGGTACCATATATAACGATAGGTCGAACAGTCATGCAATACAGTGTATTACATGGATGAGGCACGTAATCTACTTGCTTTCGAGCAACAAGCACCGCGGAGTCTTGGGGCCAAAGAAGAAGCGATTAGAAAGCAATTGGGAATGAGCCCGATTAGGTATTATCAACTTTTGAATAAAATTATTGATCAGCCAGCCATGATGCAAGAATATCCACTCCTGACTGCGCGCCTGCGCAGGTTAAGGGATACTAGGGATGAAGAGAGATTCAAGCGTTCAGGTACAACGAGTTAGGATATGAATGTGATGGACAAAGAGACCAGTCAGACGCTTCCCCTGCGCGGAATGGCCATGATTTTGATTGCAGTGGCACTTCTCCTCGCATCGTGGGGAGTATTCCAGCTCAATCGCTCGGATTCTTTAGATAACTGGGCAGCTCCATACCCCGTCGCGGACACCGATAAGACTGCCGGGAAACCCGTAGCCCGAAAGGAAACAACCACCCCTGCTCCAGTAAAAAAGACTGACACGTCTTACAAGGAGAAGTCTGAGGCAACCCCAGCCCCGGTTCCTTGGGCTGAAAATATAGGAGAGGCTGCACCAGCAACCCCAGCCCCGGCCACCCCACGGGGTGGGACTGCTGGAGCCGTGGACCCCGGAACCCCAGCTGCTCCTCCAGCAGCACCAGCGCCCGCAGCTCCTGCACCGGCGCCCGCTCCAGCCGCGCCAGTAAATGTGTTGAATAACTCTCTCATACCAGGGTTGGCGGGCCGTGTGGAAATACGAGTCAATGACGTTGGATTCAAAGTTGGTGAAGTGGGAAATCTTCCCGAGAGCCAGCTCGTAGCCCCGCAGAATACGGTTTACTACACCGACAATGAGGCCGGAGCCCGCGAGCTTGCTCAAAAGCTGGGTGCTAACGCGGCACCTGCTCCCGCTGATCTACCTCAAGAATACAAGGATCCTGGTTCGCTCACTGTGGTCCTGACTCAGGAAATACGCTAGGTATATGCAGCAACGTTTCAATGCCTCGGCGCACCCCACTCTCGGGGTCGAATGGGAGCTTGCTCTCATGGATCCACAGACCTACCAGCTGGTGCCTATAGCTGAAGAAATCGCCGAGCAGGCTCGTGAGCGCTGTACCGACGTTCGTTTCGAGCTGGAATACCTCCAAAATACGGTCGAGATTGTCACGCCCGTTTGCCAAACCGTTGGTGAGGCCGTGAACTATCTGGATGTAGGTCTGCGTGCGGTGCGTGAAGCCGCTACCGAGCGGGGGCTCGAATTGTGGGCTGCTGGCTCACACCCCATCGCTCACTATTTAGATCAGGAAGTAAGTACCAAGGGCCGTTACGGCGAGATGGTGGAATACACCCAATTCTGGGGCAAACAGATGCTTATCTGGGGTCTCCACGTACATGTGGGAATATCCGATAAGGAGCGCGTGTGGCCCATTATTAACGCGCTCATGACTAAGTACTCTCATCTTTTGGCGCTTACTGCATCGAGTCCAGGGTGGGAAGGCTGCGATACTGGTTATGCGTCCAATCGCACCATGTTATATCAGCAACTACCAACTGCAGGTCTGCCCTATCAGTTTGCTAACTGGTCGGAATGGGAACTGTTTATGAACGACCAAGAGCGGGCTGGGGTAACTGAATTAACCGGTACCATGCATCTTGATATCCGTCCCTCGGGTAAATGGGGGACCATTGAGATTCGGGCGTGCGATGCCCCTACTAATTTCCCTGAGTTGGCTGCAACCGTGGCTTTAGCGCACTGCCTCGTCGTGCACTTCGACCGCATGATTGAGCGCGGCGAGACCTTACCTTCTCTGAAGTCGTGGCAGGTGGCAGACAATAAATGGCGTGCTGCGCGTTTCGGCTTAGAGGCCGAGTTGATCGTTGATGAAGACGCCTCAGTACGCCCAGTGACCGAGGAATTAGAAGCCCTAGTGACGGAGCTGTTACCACTGGCTCGTGAGTTACAGTGTGACCAAGAGCTGCTAGGGATCCGCACGATCATAGCGACGGGAGCTTCTTATCAACGCCAACGAAAGCTCTACCAACGCACCGGTTCCTGGGATGCGGCGATGGATATGGTCGTAGCCGAATTACACCAACCGCACCAATCACCAAAACCGGTCTAAATGTTTCTCCTCCTGCACGATCCACGTGAGCGACCAGATATTTTTACTGATCTGGTACAAAAGCTGCACCCTATCAAAATCGCTCCCATTAGCCCTGGCCCCCTACGCGAACAAGCCCGCGCGGTCGAGCGTTTCTTGGATAAACACGAAGTGCGCGGAGAGATCCATATAGTAGCCCGCGGCTTGAGCGGATTTTTAGCTCAGCTTTTGAAGGAGCGCTCCCCGGAGCGCTTCCGGGAGTTATATATCTATCATTACCCGTCTCAGCTCTTAAAACTGCCGAGGTTTATATTCCGCGACAAGGCTGTGATTCCTACCCAAATTGCTTTCCACCAGGTCAACGATGACGCTGAGTTGCTCGCGCTGCTAAGTTCGAACTCCTAAGAGCAAACGAAAGAGGCCTTGAAGAGAGTGGCTCTTCAAGGCCTTTATCCTAATTCTTCCCGTAGCTTAGGAGGAAACTTGCTTCGGCGATCGCAATATCGCGAATTTCATTGGGATCGACTGATTCATTGGGGGAGTGGATGGTGCACAGCGGCTCTTCTACACCGAAGAGTGTGAGCTCGGCATGGGGGTTAATCTCCATGAGTTCCGTACATAGCGGAATGGAGCCACCCGAGCCGATATAGCTGACTTTCCGATCTCCGTAGGCGCCAGAGAGAGCTTGGCTGAATTCCTTAACTGCGGGCCCGTCGACCGACGCGGAGAACGGCTGGTTGATATCACTGATTTCCACGTCAAGGTGGACTCCCCACGGAGCGTGCGCGCGGGCATGAGCAGCTACGGCTTCGGCCACGTCGTGAGCGTCGAGTCCCGGGGGCACACGAAGATTCAGGCGCGCGGCGGCAGTAGCAGGTACAGCATTAACGGCCTCAGCTACCTCCGTGGAGCTGAATCCGGTCACTGAAATTGCAGGGCGCGCCCACACCATATCGGCTGGGTTGTCGTCCTCGGTGCCCATGACCTCAAGGCCCTCAAGGAGGCCCGCATCGGAGCGGAAAGTATCTTTATCATAGCTAGCGCCTGACCATGTGGCGGTACAGTCCACACCATCAATCGTGGTGCGCCCAAACTCATCGCGGAAGGAATCAATAATTCTGATCAATGCAGCGGTGGCATCTGGGGCGGCACCGCCGAAAGAGCCGGAGTGGACGGGAGTTTTCAGAGTATCCACCCGTAGATCGATCTGGCCACCGCCGCGAAGTGAGGTAGTCAATGTCGGTTCACCAACGCTGGCATTACCTGAATCGGCAATGAGGATCACGTCGGAAGTGACGAGGTCGGGGCGTTCGCTTAAGAGAGCTGAAAGCTCAGCACCACCTTGCTCCTCTGACCCTTCAAGCAAAACGATCAGACCCGCGTTGGTCCCACCGAATTCCCGGACGGCGCGTAGCGCGGCCAAATGCATGGCTATATTGCCTTTGCAGTCCGCGGCGCCGCGAGCATACCAGCGGCCATCCCGGTCGGTGAGGGAGAAAGGATCCGAGTCCCAGTGTTCCCGATTACCGGCTGGGACAATATCGTAGTGGCTGTAGAGCAGCACGGTAGGCGCACCATCGTGCGCCTCCTTGGTGCCAATAAATATGGGGGAGTGCGTTTCCTCTTTATAGGCGGTGACTTCCAAGCCGAGGGATTCCAATTGTTCGCGCACCCATTGGCCGGCGTGGGCGTGATCGGCAGCTAGATCGGTGATGCCGTGGACGGAATTGAAAGAGGTGAGGGCTTTGAGGTCAGCCCAGATGAGTTCGCGTTGACCTTCAATATAGGTGCGAACGCGTGCAATGGTGGATTTTTCTATCATGGGGGTCATTCTAGTCACTCGCCGGATGAAAGGTACGTACCTTCCATCCGGCGCTTATCCGTGTAGGAGTATAGATATGAGTCGATTGGACTTAACTTGGACTTCGCTGCGAGCGAATTTTCTTGCACTCGTGGTAGTTTGACTGCTAGAACGTAATTAGCACTTAGCTACCACGAGTGCTAGATAAAGGTTCGAAAAACGTAAGCGTTTCTAAGGAGAACAAGCACTATGGCAAAGATTATTGCCTTCAATGAAGAAGCCCGTCGCGGCCTTGAAAAGGGTCTCAATACCCTCGCTGATGCTGTCAAGGTTACCTTGGGGCCCAAGGGCCGCAATGTCGTGCTCGAGAAGAGCTGGGGTGCCCCTACCATCACCAACGATGGTGTCTCCATTGCTCGTGAGATCGAGCTCGAAGATCCCTATGAGAAAATCGGCGCTGAGCTCGTTAAAGAAGTAGCTAAGAAGACTGACGACGTCGCTGGCGACGGCACCACCACTGCCACCGTGCTGGCCCAGGCCCTGGTGCGCGAAGGTCTGCGCAATGTTGCAGCTGGATCCAACCCCATGGGTATTAAGCGCGGCATCGAGAAGGCCGTCGATGCGGTGACCAAGAAACTGTTGGAGAACGCCAAGGAAGTAGAGACCGAAGAGCAGATCGCTGCTACCGCTGGTATCTCCGCTGCTGATCCTGCAATTGGTGCCCAGATCGCTAAGGCAATGTACGCAGTGGGCGGCGGCAAGCTCAACAAAGAATCGGTTATCACTGTTGAAGAGTCCAATACCTTCGGTGTGGACCTAGAAGTAACCGAGGGTATGCGCTTTGATAAGGGCTATATCTCCGGATATTTTGCTACTGATATGGAGCGCTTGGAAGCAGTATTGGAGGACCCATATATCTTGTTGGTATCTGGCAAGATCTCCAATATTAAGGATCTTCTCCCCTTGCTGGAAAAGGTTATGGGCGCCAGCAAGCCACTGCTGATCATTGCAGAGGACGTCGAGGGTGAGGCTCTCCAGACCCTCGTGGTCAATAAGATTCGCGGTACCTTCAAGTCGGTAGCCGTCAAGGCCCCCGGCTTCGGCGATCGCAGGAAGGCCAACCTGCAAGATATGGCTATTCTCACCGGTGGTCAGGTTATCGCTGAAGAGGTGGGTCTGTCCCTCGAAACCGCTGATCTGCCGCTGTTGGGTCGCGCACGCAAGGTGGTAGTTACCAAGGACGAGACCACCATTATTGAGGGCGCTGGTTCTGCGGAGCAGATCGAAGGCCGGGTCAACCAAATCCGCGCTGAGATTGAGAACTCCGACTCCGAATATGATCGTGAGAAGTTGCAGGAGCGTTTGGCTAAGCTCGCTGGTGGCGTGGCTGTTATTAAGGTTGGCGCTGCTACCGAGGTTGAGCTGAAGGAGCGCAAGCACCGCATTGAGGATGCCGTTCGCAATGCGAAGGCAGCCGTCGAAGAAGGTATCGTTGCCGGTGGCGGCGTAGCCTTGCTGCAGGCAGCGCATGTTCTCGATGCTGATATGGGCCTCGAGGGCGATGAAGCTACAGGTGTGAAGATTGTGCGTGAGGCGCTTTCTTCTCCGCTCAAGCAAATCGCCCACAATGCCGGCTTAGAGCCAGGTGTGGTGGCTGATAAGGTTGCTGGTCTACCTTCCGGTCAGGGTCTGAACGCTGCTACCGGTGAATACGTTGACCTCATGGAAGCCGGTATTAACGATCCGGTAAAGGTAACCCGTTCCGCACTGCAGAATGCTGCTTCTATCGCAGCACTCTTCCTCACCACTGAGGCTGTGGTGGCGGATAAGCCTGAGCCTGCTGGTGCGCCTGCAATGCCAGGTGCCGATGAGATGGGTGGCATGGGCTTCTAAGTTCTAGAAAGCTCTTTTGACGCCGTAGGGGTTGACTCTACGGCGTCTTTTTGTGCTGTCAAACCCCAAGGAATGCACTCGTGTAGTGCTCTTAGATTTCGCATCTCTTGCAGTTAAGGGTAAGGCAGGTGCTAGACGCCGGCAATTTCCCCCTATTGTCCCAGCAATCTGCTCATATTCTCGGCGACGTGATGGAGCTAGTGTGGAACGTCTAGCTGGGATATTGCACCCCCGCTAAGGGGTATTGGAGAATAATATTCATACTAATTTTTCGCGGTGAGCCACAGTGTGGAGCGTTATCGTGGCCAGCATCTTCTGCGTTACGGTTGGGGGAGTAAATCTTTATAATCATTGCGTGAGTAAACCTTATAAACCCAGTTGAGACCCAATATGTTCGGGTCGATAAAGTTTTAGCCTAATCGGTGAGACGTAGGTGAACCTACCGAGATCTTTGCAGGCTGGATAAACTTTATGACCAACTTGATTTGTAGATTGCTCATCCTGTGGCACAATAGTTTCAGAGACACCGCTTCATCAGGGGTGTACGACATATCCGCTTCACAAACTGACTCACGGTCAGTTTCAACACAAGGAGATTTTCATGGATGTTTCTATGATCGTCGATCAGTTCAACAACTTCAAGAAGTTCGTCGAAGCCCTCGGTAACCTCTTCAAGGATTTCCCAGGCTTCCTCAAGAGCCTCGGTTCTTTCTTCTACAACATCGAGAGCCTCGCTGGTGAGACCAAGGGCTACTTCGAGGTTCCTACCAAGGCTGCTGCTGAATAGTAGCTAGGCATCCTGCCTCATAAATAAATCTTTCACCTCTCAAAATTTCAGGAGAATTAAATGAACAAGAGCGAAGCATCAGTAAAGGCATACGAAGGTTTCACCGAGGCCATCACGCAGTGGACCGGCCTTTCCAACGAAGGCCTCATCGGTGGCCTCATCGACATCTTCTTGGCTCTCGCTAAGCACCTCGGTCGCGTTAGCGATCTGCTCAGCTTCCTCAAGTAAGCTGAATGGGCTGACTTATAGAGCAGCTAATATCTTTAAATAAAAGAAGTCCGCATTCGTGAGAATGCGGACTTCTTTTATGCGTATATTATCGATTATCAGGCTAGTAATCATGGGCAATATTTGAGCGTGCGGGGTATGCTTTGTATATGGCTGATAACGATAATGACCTGCCCGTCATCGACCTCGCTGCCACCGAGGGTTATATCGTTGACGATACCGATGAGGATGATCCGGTCCTCCTAGCACCGGATGGAACACCCGTTGATACGTGGCGTCAAGGTTATCCCTATTCCGAGCGTCTTACCCGCGAAGAATACGAACATGAAAAGCGCCAATTACAGATTGAGCTCCTCAAATGGCAGAACTGGACCAAGGATACGGGTCAGCGCCATATCATTCTTTTTGAGGGGCGGGATGCCGCCGGCAAGGGTGGAACCATTAAGCGCTTTAACGAGCATCTCAATCCCCGTGGTGCACGCACGGTGGCCCTAGAGAAGCCATCCCCGAGGGAATCGACCTCCTGGTATTTCCAACGGTATATTGAGCACTTTCCTAGTGCCGGCGAGATCGTCTTTTTTGACCGTTCGTGGTACAACCGCTCGGGAGTAGAACGCGTCATGGGGTTTTGTACCGAGTCGCAGCACGCAGAATTTCTGCGCGAAGTTCCAATGCTGGAAAATATGATTCTCGGCTCTGGCATATCACTAACGAAGTTTTGGTTCTCCGTATCACAAAAAGAGCAGCGCACGCGCTTCGCTATTCGCCAAGTTGACCCCGTGCGTCAATGGAAGCTCTCGCCTATGGATCTCGCTTCCTTAGATCGCTGGGACGACTATACCCAAGCGAAGGAAGAGCAGTTTAGGTATACCGACACCGATGAGTCCCCATGGATTACTATTCGCTCGAATGACAAGAAGCGGGCTCGCTTAAACGCCATGCGTTATATCTTGAGCAAATTTGAATATACCAACAAGGATTATGACGTGGTTGGTGAACCAGACCCCCTGATCGTTATGCGGGGGCGAGATCGCATTGGCGACTAATGAAGACTGTTCTCATCCAGAGTGCTCTGTGCGTCGCTGAGCTCAGCATCAATGATGGCGTGGGCCAGGCGCCGCAAGTGCTTTAACTGCTTATGTGTGGACTCATACAAAGCGGTGTGTTCGGCCTGACTAACAATGGTGGCCAATTCTTCTTGGGCTTTACGACCTTTTTTCGTCGCCCTAACAATTTGGCGGCGGCGATCCTTTGCGTCTCGTTCTCTTTTGACCCACTTCTTCTTTTCCAGGGCATCGATGAGACGAACCATATCGGAAGCATCTACTGCTAGTAACTCACACAGCGCGGTCTGACTGGTGGCATTGGTGTTCATCAAACACGAAAGGACCCAAAACTCGCGTAGGCTTACTTCTTTGTCCACGAGGCCGGCTTCGATGATATCGCGAGTGCGTCGACGCAGTCGTTCCAGCTGGAACGAGGGTGACTCGAGCAGCGCGGTGGGGATTTCGAATGTGGGCATGACACCTATCATACTGTGAGCATGCTGGGAGTGTTGCTATTTTTTAGCCTAATACTATATGTGGATACTATTGACCGGTCAGTGGACGAAAAAAGCCCCAGATAAAACTATGTTTTATCTGGGGCTTAACTTTTTAAATTAGAACATATGCTGCATGGTGGCAGCAGAGGTGGCCATCGTATTGTGAATGCTTGGAGCCGAACCCTCGTCATCAGAGTGCGAGGATACAAATGGAAGGCCGGATATCAAGTTTGAGAGGAATCCGTTGCCGTTGCTCATGATTTTTTAACTCATTCCTTCGAGTATTAAGAGTAGTTTTTGTTTTCCCGGCCGCAGCCTTTCTGCTGCCGTTAAGACCTATAGTGCACCTTCTGTGGAGGGAAAGCAAGGGCAAAACAAAACTAATCGGAAGGGGTGCCATTGAGCGTGTGCGGCTAGGGCACAAGAACGGAATAAATTCCACCCTTGCATAATTTTTCAGCTAAAACACCTGTTGGTATCTAATAGTATGAAGAAATATGGGTTACTGACTACTTGATTAGTGTGATAATAGTCAAAGGATAGGCCAGTGTGATTTTCATAACAGCGTTGAGACTTGGGCGTTGATATGCCCGATATATGTCCGAATGTCTGTTTTTCCAACAAAAAACCTGAGCCACGCGGGGCTCAGGTCCTAGTAGGTAACTGTAGCGAAGATTAAGATGCGATATCCAGTCCGGCGGCAAGCCATGCGTCTGTGCCACCAGCGATATTGATAACATCGAATCCTTGTGCTTCTAAGAATGCACCCACCCGAGCGGACCGTCCGCCGGCCTTGCAGATCACATAAACCTCACTTGTTTTATCGATCTCCTCACATCGCTCCTTAATCGCAGACATAGGAATATTCACCGCGCCTCGGGCGCGGACTTCCGCAAATTCATCGGCCTCGCGGACGTCGATAAGCTGGCAGTTCTGAGGGACTTCCCTCACGGTAATTTCACGCATAATTTGATGCTACCTCCTTTACCAAGCACGAGGGGCCCTATCCCTTCGGAGTCGAAGAGATAAGGCCCCTTAGTGCAAGCCTTATGAGGTGAGATTATTTGAAGCGCTCGATAGCTTCGTGATGGATTTTCTCGGCCTCAGCTTTATTGCCCCAACCAGAACCAGTGACGTCTTTATTAGGCTCCAGATCCTTATAGTGCACAAAGAAGTGCTCGATCTCATCCTTCAGCGAGGTGCTCACATCGTCAATATCTTGAATGTGGGCCCAGCGGGGATCATCGATTACGCACAGCAACTTGTCGTCGCCACCAGCTTCGTCGGTCATCTTAAATACGCCTACGGGGCGGGCAGTAACGATAACGCCAGGGAATACCGGCTCAGGGAGGATTACTAGGGCGTCAAGAGGATCGCCGTCCTCGCCCAGCGTGTGGTCAATAAAGCCATAATCTAGTGGGTAGGCCATAGGGGTAAATAGGTAGCGGTCGAGGTAGACCTTGCCGGTCTCGTGGTCGACTTCGTATTTATTACGCGATCCCTTAGGAATCTCGATGGTTACTTCCACGCTCATAGAGTTCTCCACTCCTTATGTAAAGACCTTAGTCTCAACGAATATGACAACGACCGATATTCTACCCCACGCCTGAGCATCAGGGTGGCAGGCGACGGTTCAGTGAGCACAACAAATCTACCCGATGTCACAGCCAGTGGACTATATTTGAGAACAAATGAAAAAAGCACAATGGTGGATCGCAACAATAACAGCAACCGTGGTAGTGGGAGCAACCGCTGGTACGGCAGTCATCGTCAACGAGCGCAATAAGCTTTACTATGACGCCCCCACGCACGCCAATCCTTTAGAAAACCCTAAAGTTATCCCCATCTCAGCCCTAAGTGACTCCACATACGACCCAGCGAAGCTGCGCCTTGTCGATAGATTCCTCAACGATCCTCGCTTGGGTACAGCCAGTTTCAAGGTGCGTAATACAGCAACAGGTGATGTAGTTGTGGATAAAAACGCTGCTTTGGCTCTCAAACCTGCGTCCACCGCGAAGATGCTCACCGCGGCGGCAGCTCTTATCGCACTCGGACCGGAGAAAACAATCAGCACCTCCGTAGTAGCCCAAGACCAACATACCGCGGTCATCAAAGGAGCGGGTGATGTTAGTTTAAGGGCTGCAGACTTGGATGAGATGGCCCAAGCGATTACCTCACAGTTGCCTGAGGTGCGGGCCATCTTGGTGGATAATTCCGCCTTTAGAGCACCAGAATTCATGCCAGGCTGGGATCCAAGGGATATTGATGGCGGATTTGTAGCCCCCATCCAATCGGTCATGATCAATGAAGGGCGATTAGGGGCAGAAAGTGGCTACGTACCGAGGAGTCACACTCCTGCGCTCGACGTAGCCCAAGAAGTGGCCGCCCGGGTAGGGGTGGACACCTTTGGCCTAACCACGCTAACAAACGTCGACACTCTGCCGGAGATTTTCCGCCACGAGTCCGCGCCCCTAGAGCAACGTCTCGAGAGAATGATGGAGGATTCGGATAATGTCATGGCTGAAGCCATTGCCCGAGAAATCGATCCTGTAAGGCCAGTGGAAAAGACCCAAGAGGTCCTCGCGCCTTATTTCAATCTGGACGGTATAAGGCTCGTAGACAATTCGGGGCTATCGGTGGATAACCGCATTCCGAGTGCGCTGCTTGAGGATATCGTCTTCCGTGCCGCCACGGATTTGGAACAATTACGGCCCCTACTATCTACCCTCCCCGTCGCCGGTGGGACCGGCACCCTCGCGACGCGCTATGAGAATTTAGCCGGGCGGGGATGGGTACGTGCTAAAACAGGTACGCTCGATCACGTTGCCTCCCTGGCGGGGATCGTTCAGGGTGCATCAAATACCGTGTACTCTTTCGCCATTATTGGCAATGATATCGACGTATTAGAAGGACGCCTCGCCATGGATGAGCTGTTGAGCGATCTGCGGGCGCAAGGATAGCCCAGATTGTGTCTACGCCCTTTTGGCCTGATAAGAGTCCCCATTTTCTGCTCTGCCGCAAAGCGGTGCGACCCTTTAAAGATCTCAAGCCCGTCATCGGATTATCGGGTGGTGCAGATAGTCTGGCACTAGTAGCTGCGGCGGCAGCGGAGGGAGTAGCAGCAAGAGCCATCTGCATCGATCACGGTCTGCAGCTCAATTCCGATACTCAAGCTGCCCGCGCCGCCACCCAAGCTGAAGCCCTGGGCATCCCCGCGGAGGTGCGCCGTGTCGTTGTTGCACCCGGAAATATTGAAGCCCAAGCCCGAGCCGCGCGTTATCAGGCTCTAAGAGAATACGGCACCGAAATTTGGGTGGCCCACACCGCCAACGACCAAGCCGAAACTCTGCTGATGGCACTGATTCGTGGACATGCCTCCGGAATGCTCCCTGACGGAGAGGTACGCCGGCCCTTCTTAAGTCTGCGTCGAGAAGAAACCGAAGGGGCCTGTCGCGAACTGGGGTTGGAGTATTGGGAAGACCCGATGAACCACGACTCAACATTATTACGTACCCGGTTGCGCTATCAGCTGCTGCCGCTATTTAAAGATCTTGCAGGCGATCGAGTGATTGACAATCTCGCTCACGCTGCACACCACGTGGCTGTGAACCACGAGTTTATTCGTCAGCAGGCGGTTGTGACCACAGATATTTCCACGCTGCAAAATTTGGCTACCCCAGTGCGCCTCGCTAGCATTCGGGGCTTGGTTTATGAATATGGAGGCACCGTCAATGCCACAACTGTGGAGGCTATAAACGCCCTCATCATGCGCTGGCATGGTCAAGGGGCGGTTGCGTGCGGTGCAATCCAGATTCGCCGGCGCGGCGCTGATCTGATTATCGAGCACGTATAAAAGAATGGAATACTCACGCTAAACGTGGCACACTTTGTAAAGGTAGTATCGCCTTTTATTTGCAGAATGTAGGAAAGTGTCTATGCAACTGATCAAGGACTTTAACGTCCCAGCTCACCGCTATGGTGCCGATGTCGAAGCGGTGTTAATCAGCGAAGAACAGCTGAAAACTCGAATCCAAGAGATGGCCGATAAAGTCTCAGAGCACTACCGAGATAGTGACCAAGATATCGTCCTGATTTGCGTGCTCAAAGGTGCCGTTTTTTTCCTTACCGACTTCGCTCGGGCGCTCTCAATTCCCGCTCAGTGTGAATTTATGGCGGTGTCCTCTTATGGAAATTCCACCACATCCTCCGGAGTGGTGCGCATCTTAAAAGATCTAGACCGCAATATAGAAGGCCGCGATGTAGTGATCGTCGAGGACATCATTGACTCCGGGCTGACCCTTAAATGGCTGCTGCGCAATCTGAATAATCGCAAGCCTAAATCCCTCGAAGTAGTCACCCTGCTGCGCAAGCCCGAAGCTGTGAAGGTCGATATTTCGCTTTTCGACGTTGGCTTCGATATACCCAATGAGTTTGTTATCGGATACGGCCTCGATTTTGCTGAGCGCTATCGAGATCTACCCTATGTGGGCACCTTGCAGCCTCGACTATTCCCCGATAACGGTGGCGATCAGTCCTAAAACTTCCCTGTCAAAAGGGCATACTGGGTACCCACGCCTGTTAAACGTTCCCAAAGGGAATTTCGCTCAGGGGAGCGATCTCACTTCCAGCTAACTCAAGTGCTTGTGAGTACTCGCGGGTGCCTGTGAAGTGTCTGGAACTATTAGGCTACTTTTTAACGTTATACCTATTGATAGACGGGCATCTGCTATCTCCCAGACGATAGCGAGCAAGAATTTTTTCTAAGGACCGCACACCACAAGAAAGGGATCGGTTTTTCACCACTTCCCATCAGCTCACAGCACCTGGCTCATGGCTGAGTGATCAACCGATGCATCTATGAACACCAAGAAATTCCTCCGCTTTGGATCTCTCGCCGCAGTGGCATTGATCATGCTGTATCTTCTGACCCTATTTGGCTCCAGTACCCAAGGTTTCCAAAAAGTGGAGACCTCAGTGGCATTGGCACAGCTTACTGAGAAGAATGTCAAAGAGGTCACTATCGATGATCGCGAACAGCGCCTACGCCTCGAGTTAGTTGAGCCCATTGAATATGAGGGCAAAAAAGACGTTACCAAGATCCTGACGCAGTACCCTGCGCGTACCAGCCCCGAGATCTTTAAGGCGGTGGATCAAAGTGGTGCTGAGAAATTCACCACCAATGTCACTCAAGACAGCATTCTCCTGCAAATGTTGGGCTATATCCTACCGATGGTGATCGTCTTCGGCCTCATCATCTGGATGATGGGCCGGATGCAAGGCGGCGGGGGCTTATTTGGGATCGGCAACTCTAAGGCCAAAGAGCTCACTAAGGATATGCCAACCAATACCTTCGATGATGTGGCAGGCGCCGAAGAAGCCGTGGATGAACTGCAAGAAATCAAGGATTTTCTGCAAGACCCCTCGATCTACGAGCAAGTGGGCGCAAAGATTCCGCGCGGAGTCTTGCTCTACGGCCCACCGGGCACTGGTAAAACCCTCTTAGCGCGCGCTGTCGCTGGCGAAGCTGGCGTACCCTTCTACTCCATCTCAGGCTCCGATTTTGTTGAGATGTTCGTGGGTGTTGGTGCCTCAAGGGTACGGGACCTGTTCAAACAAGCACGGGAAAATTCCCCCTGTATTATCTTTGTCGATGAGATTGACGCCGTAGGCCGCCAGCGTGGTTCTGGCATGGGAGGGGGCCACGATGAACGAGAACAAACACTCAACCAACTGCTCGTAGAAATGGATGGTTTCGGGGACCGCGAAGGTGTCATTATTATGGCGGCAACCAACCGACCCGATATCTTAGATCCCGCTCTTTTACGCCCCGGCCGCTTTGATAGGCAGATTCCGGTGACTAATCCGGATCTCAAGGGTCGCGAACAGATCCTTGCCGTTCACGCCAAAGGAAAACCTTTTGCAGATGACGCCGATGTCAAAGCCTTGGCTCGTCGAACCGCTGGAATGTCAGGCGCTGATCTCGCCAATGTCTTAAACGAAGCAGCCCTTTTGACCGCTCGTGTGGGCGGCAATGTGATCACTGCAGATGCGCTGGAAGAAGCGACCGACCGCGTCATAGGGGGGCCTCGCCGCTCCTCGAAGATTATTTCCGAGAAGGAAAAGAAGGTGACTGCCTACCACGAGGGTGGACATACGCTCGCCGCGTGGGCGCTCAAGAATATCGAGCGCGTCTATAAGGTGACAATTTTGGCCCGCGGCAAGACCGGGGGACATGCAATGACAGCCCAAGAAGATGACAAGGGCATGTACAACCGTGATGAACTTTATGCCCGTCTGGTCTTTGCTATGGGCGGTCGTGCAGCCGAAGAATTAGTTTTTGGGGAACCCACGACGGGTGCATCCGCTGATATAGAGATGGCTACCAAAATCGCTAAATCGATGTTGGTGGAATACGGTATGAGTCCGAAACTGGGACTAGTGAAATACGGAGACGAACAAGGCGACCCCTTCTCCGGCCGCCCTGGCCAAGGATCCCTTGAATATTCACCGGCAACAGCAGCGCTGATCGATGAAGAGATGAAATATCTTATGGATAAGGCTCACGCTGAAGCCTATGGAATTCTGCGTGAGTACCGAGACTACTTGGACAAGCTCGCGGAGAAATTGCTCGAAAAGGAAACACTCAGGCGCCCCGATCTTGAGGCTCTTTTCAGCGGCATCACTCCGCGCGATGTGGGGGAGGTCTTCCCCGGTGAAGACGATCGCTTCCCCCGTCAGCTAGGCCGTGAACCCGTTAAAACACCCACCGAGATAGCTCTCGAGCGCGGGGAAGAACCTCCGAAACCCTTCCGTATCGTGGATGCCTCAAAAAAGGCTCGGGCCGAGCGCGCCGCAAAGAGAAAAGCCGAAGGTTTTAACCCGGAGAGAAATTCCGTCCCCGTGCGTCCCTGGGATAAAGCACCCCATAGCGATAACAACCTAGCTCAGGATGAGAATCATCTGCCACGACGTTATGGGGGGACGCCTCCACCAGCTGATTGGGTCATCCCAGGCGATATTGCCCATAATCCTTATGCTGCAGCCGCTGCACCGGATCGAGAGAACCAGCCTGCCCAAAATGGTGAATCGGTAAGCGGTCAACTGACAGCGGACGACAACGAGATTGGACGCCACCCTGGTTTGGATCATTACGGCCTAGAAGAGGCAAAGAAGACCGAAGTAGAGATTGGTTTTAGGTTGCCGGAACGAGAACGCCCCGAGAATTCATGGGACGATAATGAGGCCCACGATGAAACTCCAGACGAGGAATACCCGGTTTCTCGGGCCACTGAAATTGCGCAACCAAGCACCTCGGGACGACATTATAAAGAGCCGGATACCACCCGTGATGAAGGTGAACCACTCCCATGAGTTCATTCGACCGTATACGCGCGGAGAAGGCGGTGAGAGAATTACTTATTGCGGTCGGGGAAGACCCTGATCGCGAAGGACTTAAAGAAACACCTGCACGAGTGGCGCGCGCCTATGAGGAGATTTTTCAGGGGCTGTATGAGGATCCCACAGTAGTTTTAGAAAAATCCTTCAGCGAGGACCATCGGGAAATTGTCTTAGTCAAAGATATCCCTATCTACTCCACCTGTGAACATCACCTCGTTCCCTTCTTTGGACGGGCCCATATAGGGTATATTCCAGGGGAGTCAGGCAAAGTGACTGGCCTATCGAAGCTGGCCCGATTAGTGGATCTTTACGCCAAGCGCCCGCAAGTTCAAGAACGTCTCACCAGCCAGGTAGCCGATGCCCTGGTGGACAAACTCGGAGCCCAATCGGTCATTGTGGTCTTAGAATGTGAGCATCTCTGTATGTCCATGCGAGGAATTAGAAAACCGGGTGCATCTACTACCACATCGGCTGTGCGGGGTGGATTTAAGAAGAACGCGGCTTCACGAGCTGAGGTGCTGAGTCTTATCCATGGCTAATATTTTCCAGCAATTCCCTACAGCAGTGATGGGCATTCTCAATATCACCCGGGATAGTTTCTCCGACGGCGGTCACTACCTCGATATAGAGTCCGCGCTTGCCCACGCGGAAAATATGCGTGCTCACGGTGCTGATATCGTCGATATCGGAGGCGAGTCCACCAGACCAGGTGCTACGAGAGTGTCTGCCGATGAAGAATATCACCGTGTCATTCCTGTCGTCGAAGAATTAGCGCGCCGTGACTTTACCATCTCGGTTGATACTATGCGCGCAGATATAGCCCAGGCAGCTATCGCTTCAGGTGCACATATGATCAACGACGTCTCTGCAGGCCTCGCCGATTCTCATATGTTTGAGATCGTGGCCGAGGCAGGGGTTCCCATCTGTTTGATGCACTGGAAAACGGAGCGCTTTGGAGATGCCGCTGGCACCGCCCATAGTGATAGCTCGGATATCGCCCTTGAGGTTAGTTCCGCCCTGAGAGAGCGCGTACGTGCAGCACAGGCCGCAGGTATTCGAGCGGACAATATTTGCATTGATCCAGGCCTAGGCTTTGCCAAAACACCGGAGAATAATTGGAGTTTGCTGCACCATATCGGAGAGCTTCAAGCTCTGGGCTATCCGGTTCTCATCGGCGCCTCCCGCAAGCGTTTCCTCGCCGCTTTGGGTACCGATCTGGATCAAGCAACGGCAGCGGTATCAGCACTTGCCGCAGCGCAAGGTGCCTGGGGTTTCCGAGTTCATGCAATCGCCCCTACGGTAGCGGCCATAAAAGTGGCTGCCCAATGGACAGGAGCACAATAGTATATGGCTGATCGTATTGAGATTAAGGGTATGAAGGCCCATGGTTATCATGGAGTCTTAGCCCACGAGCGTGACATTGGGCAGGAATTCAGCATCGATATCGTGTGTTGGTTGGACCTTAAAGCGGCGTCGAAAAGCGATGATGTGGCCGATACCATCAATTACGCTGAGTTAGCACAGCGCGCCCATGAGGTCATCACCTCGAAGAGATTTAACCTGATTGAAAAGGTGGGTGGGTTTCTTGCCGATGATTTTATGGCCACATATCCCCAGTTGTTCGCGGTGGAGATCACGGTGCACAAGCCCAGCGCCCCGGTAGCCTATATCTTCGATGATATTGCTGTTGTCATTCGCCGGAGTCGCCGCTGATGATTCGCGCCGTACTCTCTATCGGATCCAATATGGACGACCGCTATCATCTTATCCACTCAGTGATCGAGGATTTTGCGGCGGAAACAATAGCATCTTCACAGATTTATTCCACCCCACCATGGGGAGTGATCGATCAGGAAGAATTCCTCAACGCCGTCATTATTGTAGAAGTGGAGTCGAGCCCCCGGGAACTCCTCCGCAGGGCTCAACAGCTTGAAAATAATGCCGCGCGAGTCCGCACCAAACGCTGGGGGCCGCGCACTCTCGATGTGGATATAGTGCAGGTTTTCAGTAACGGTGTTGAGCTTGTGCAAGATGATCCCGAACTCATTTTGCCCCACCCTTGGGCCCACGATCGCGCTTTTGTCCTCGTCCCTTGGTTAGAGGCCGATCCGCAAGCCAAGCTAAAGGGGATTCCATTGGCGGTGCTCCTATCACGTCTCGATGCCCGCGATATCGAAGCAGTGGAGGCTATCGATGGTCACAGCACGAGCCTCTCCTCATCGCCTATACATTCCTAGAAAACGGAAGAGTTAATATATGAAACCTACTGCGCTGATCAATCTCATCGCGCTCGCAGGTTTTAGTGCTAGTGCGAGCTATATTGTGGTTTCGCGCTTTTATACCTATTTCCCTCCCATCCCTAGTTCGGTTGCTATTACCCTGGGCGCGTTAGCGTGTCTACTGCTCGGACTTGGACTCATCTCACGCCGGCGTATCGGGCAGAATCAAATTGGATTCGACCGCAGCCAATTAGACCCCACTCGCGCGGCGAGTTTCCTCGTGCTCGCACAATCTTGCGCGTGGGCGGGAGCACTCTTCTTTGGGGTTTACGCAGGATTTGCTGCCTATATTCTTCCCCGGTGGGACCTTCTTGTTGCTGCTAGCTATGATGGTCCACGCGTCATCGCGTGCGTCGTGACCAGTTGTGGTGTCATGCTCGCCGCGTTGTGGTTGGAACGCGGATTGCAGGCTCCGCCGCCAGCCGAAGGGGAGCCTGCCTAGGAGTATTCCAGCCTCGCTAGAACCTGAGGGGCACATTCGAGATCGATAAATATGAGGTAAGTTCGTATATATGAAAGCCGAAGACAAAGATACCCTCAGGCCAGTGGATAAAAATCGGGATCTGAGCCCCGTTTTGCTAGTCATCTTGGTATCACTTGCGGTGATTGCGAGCGTCATCATGCTGGTTACCTCCAGTATTAGCTCACTCAAAGTCGCCATGGTCTTGGCTTTATGGGCCGCCCTCATCGGAGCCTTCCTCGTCTTTCGCTACCAACGCGATATGGGCAGTCAGACGAGGTTATATCGAGCGCAACTGCTCGCCAATGAAAAACGCTATCTAGCGGAGAAGCGACGCTCCGAAGCGGAATTTGAACGCCGTATCAACGAGCGAGTGGATATCCAAGCGGAAAGCGCCTTGGGTGAAATTAATTCTCAGCTGCAGGCCGTTATGAGCCAACTGGAGCAATTAAGTGGCGCTATCTATTCCACAAATACCAATGTGCTACAAGCTGAGGCAGTTCGAGTTAAAGAAATAGAAGAAGCAGCTGAAAAACTGGAATCTAAGCATGAGGATCCCCACTATGAACCCTCATACCGCCCCAGCTTCGATCCCACCTCATTTTCTCGAACTCCGTGGGATCATACTGAGGAATTCGAGGCAGTCCAGCCCTTCGATGAGCAACCTCATAAAGAACCTGAGACAGTCCAGAGCCCTGAGCCCGTTCGCGATCAAGAGAACCACGAAGAATCAGCAGCGAGCGCCCCAGCGGAACCGATCACGAGGTCATTTCGATCCACACCACCGATCAAAGAGAGTTCCAGTGAAGCTGATGAAGTTGCCATTACTTTCAGCCACGAGACTTTAACGCAGCCAACCAATAAGCATGGAGCGAGTGCGCCTGAATCTCGGCCCACCGATTATCCGTGGCTGATCCGGGAGGACACCGAGGCACCGATTGACTACGCACGGCATATGCGAGCCCAGGTGGATCACCCGGCGAGCACGTCCGGTCGAACAGGCGGACGCCGCCGGAAACCAGAGTCCACCCCGAATACGGAACGCTCTCCCGAAATCGCGCCACACCATTCAGGTGGCCGGCGCCGCAGAGAAGCCATCGACGGTGGTATCAGTGTCGAGGAATTACTCAAAAAGGCACGCGAACGTGAATAGGAGCCCTCGACTTAGCTTCTACCTGTGGGGAACATCGCCCTTGCGCGACATTCTGGAGAACCACCAGCACACCAGAACGAGCGATCCACGGCTCGCAGAACTACATCTTGTGGGCTGCCCTGATCACGAGGTAGCACATATTTCCAAGCGCTATCCAGGTATCTTTTCTGATCGGACTATTGTTTTCAGCCACAGCTATACCAGTGATTACCGGCAATTCCCCGGTATTTCACTAGGAGTACTCCCTCTTGCTCGAGGCTTCGCTCTGTCATCGACGAGTCAGGTGGGGATTACCATTGCGGAGCTCCTCTTTACTGAAATCAACCAAAATTACACCTTCATCAAACCTGCAGAATGGGAGAAAACTCGAGCGCTCATTGCTCACCGAGCACTCATATCAGCCCTCGATCCAGCGCCTGAGGCCCTTGCTTTTCAGCAATGGCCTTTAGTTAAACGCTGCGTAACCCTGCAAGAAGGACCGGGCGAAGAGAATAGTCTTCTGCACTTTCTGGCTCGACATTTCCCCCACAACCAACAGTTGTATCGGCAGGCAGTGGAAGCACTATCAACGGAAGGATAACCGGGCGTGACACCACAGAGATTTCAACCCCGCACCGCTCATGAGATTGTGCTTAGCCAAGCAGCCGCCTTCTCCAAAGTATTTAAAACGCAAGGTAAACCTGTGGTGGCAGTTTTCCTGCGGAGCCCACTGCACGCCGGGCATATCGCACTCATGCGGGCAGCACGCCGCATCCCTGGTGCTGTAGTCGTGGTAGTGAGCCTTCACCCGATCGACCGTGCGGTTGTGGAAGCCGAGCATATTGATCTCTATATTCCGTATAGCAAAGAGCAACTATGGTCACGCCCGCCCACGCTCGGCCTTAACATCCCCGACCATAAGATGCAGTCTCCGCAGCTACTTGCAACCGATCTGCTGGAAATCCTGGCCCTGCTTGGTGCCGTGGCGCCGACAGATCTCATCGTGGGGGAAAAGAACTATGAACTCTTAGCTCACCTCGCCGAAGCGATCCGAGTGTTCCATTCTCCCGTAAAAATTCACCGAATACCCACGGTACGCAATGCGCAGGGGCTTGCTATAAGCGGTCGAAATGATGCGCTCCTGGCTCGTGAGCGAGACCAAGCTCTAGCCCTGTCGGCTGCGGTTACTGCGGGACTTCATGCAGCAGAGATGGGGAGTGCTCAAGTACTGGCAGTCGTCTCGGACGTGCTTCAGGCGGCTGGAGTGGATGTGATATATAAAAAACTCACTGCGCTTGACCTATCACCTGCGGTAGAGAAAAAACCGGCCAGGCTTTTTATCGCCGCGCGTTTTGCCCACACGCACTTAATAGATGGAGCGGAGATTCCCTTGGGCATCGGCATTAAAAATCTCGACTAGGTAATTTTGACACGGGGCGTTGTGAGCTCCCTATTGGGCAGTGGCTAAGGGTAATGGGGCTTAGATTTTTCGTGGGGTCTGGGCTATTGTTTGTGCTGTGACGAACGCAAAGAAAGCCCCCGTACAAGACGTCCCTGAGCAACTACGCATCCGCCGTGAGAAGCGCGCTAGGCTCATCGAATCTGGTCGCGATCCCTATCCTGTAGAAGTTGATCGCACCCACTCGATTACAGAGATCAAAAAGAAGTACCAAAGTATTGATCCCGATACGGAGAAGATTCCAGGGCGCATCTACCTGGAAGCTGGCGAAGAAACGTCCGACGAGGTAGCTATCGCCGGGCGCGTCATGTTTATTCGCAATACCGGCAAGCTGTGTTTCGCTGCGCTCCAAGAGGGCAATGGCGCGCATATCCAAGCGATGCTCTCACTGGCTGAAGTAGGCGAAGAGGCGCTCGCAGCGTGGAAAACAGAGGTTGACCTCGGTGATATTGTCTCCATTCGCGGTCGAATAGTCTCGTCCAAACGCGGTGAACTATCCATTATGGTGCAACGTTTCTCCATGGCATCAAAGTCTTTGCGTCCTCTGCCCGTGGCTTTTGCGGATATGAGTGAAGATTCTCGAGTGCGTCATCGCTATACCGATTTGATTATGCGGGAAAAAGCGCGTGAAAATGCGATGACGCGCATCAAGGTGATGCGAGCACTGCGGAATTATCTCGAATCGCAAGAGTTTGTAGAAGTAGAAACTCCCATGCTGCAAACCCTGCACGGCGGTGCGGCAGCGCGCCCATTCGAGACCCACTCCAATGCCCTCGATATTGATCTCTATCTGCGCATCGCGCCTGAGCTTTATCTCAAGCGCTGTGTGGTGGGCGGAATTGAGCGCGTCTTTGAGGTTAACCGCAATTTCCGCAACGAGGGCGTGGATTCTTCGCACTCCCCAGAATTTGCCATGCTCGAAACATATCAGGCGTGGGGTACCTATGACGATGGCGCCACAATGATCCGGGAACTCATCCAATATGTCGCCCAGGATGTATTCGGATCCACGACCGTGACGCTAGCCGACGGATCCACCTATGATTTCGGAGGCGAGTGGAAGGAGATTGAAATGTATCCTTCCCTTAATGAGGCGCTGCGCCGTAAATTCCCAGGCACCCAGGAAGTCACTACCAAATCCAGCGTGGAGGAACTGAAAGAGGTAGCAGCAGTGATCGGCCTGGACGTCCCTTCGAATGCTGGTTGGGGGCATGGCAAATTGGTTGAGGAGATATGGGAAGTTCTGTGCGAAGATCAGCTCGACGGGCCGATCTTCGTGCGCAATTTCCCGGTGGAAACCTCACCCTTGACCAGGCAACATCGCGAACAAGAGGGTGTCACTGAAAAATGGGATCTCTATGTCCGCGGCTTCGAATTAGCCACCGGCTATTCTGAGCTCATTGATCCCGTGATTCAACGGGAACGCTTCGAGGATCAAGCACGTCTCGCCGCTGGCGGCGATGAGGAGGCTATGGTTCTCGATGAAGATTTCCTTGCCGCCATGGAGCAGGGTATGCCCCCAACCGCCGGGTGTGGCATGGGTATTGATCGCTTGCTCATGGCTTTGACCGGTTTAGGTATTAGGGAAACTGTGCTATTCCCGATGGTCAAGCCCGAGCACTAAGATTAGGTGCAATATCGGCCGGGTGGGTGAGAGAGAAGACCTCTTTCACCCACTTTTTTCGCAGTAATCACCCATGTGACGAACCCATTCCCTACTCGGCGGCAGGTAGGGGGGAAATGCGCTTTCACCGAATCTAAAAAACGATAACGCCCACGATGGCAGCGTTGAGCATATTGGTACAAAAACCAGCAAAGAGGGCTTTGAGTCCTAGCGACGCCACCTCCGCGCGCCGCTCGGGGGCGAGCGCCCCAAAGGCACCAATTTGAATGGCAATAGATCCGAGGTTGGCAAAACCCGCGAGTGCAAAAGATGAGATAAGTATGGACTTTTCACTCAAGGTATCCACGTATTCGGAAAAAGCTGTATACCCCACAAATTCATTGAGGATCGTCTTCTGGCCGATGAAATTACCTACCAATGAGGCTTCGTCCCACGGTACCCCAATAGCCCACGCCAAAGGAGCAAAGATGAGGCCAAAAAGGCCTTCCAGCGACCAGTTCTCCTGACCAAATACGGAGCCAACTCCGCCCAATACTGCCGAAAGCATAGTAATGGTGGCGATAAAAGCGATAAGTAAACATCCAATGGTCACAGCGATCCGTCCACCGGAAAGCGCCCCGGCACCGATAGCGTCAATGAGATTCTCGGAGTGCTCATCACGCATGGTGCGAATATTGGCGTTTGCGCGAGATTCTTCGGTTTCCGGCATTAGGGCTTTTGCTACGATCAACGACCCAGGGGCGTTCATCACCGACGCGGCAAGGAGGTAGGGAAGTGGGGCGCCCAGAAGGGAGTAACCTACGAGGGTGGAGCCTGCGACGGAGGCGAAGCCACCGCTCATGCAGGCGAATAGTTCACTGCGGGTTAATTGGGGAATCCACGGGCGTATCACCAAAGGGGCCTCGGCCATACCGAGGAAAATGACAGTGGAAGCCCACACAGATTCTACCTTGGACGTGCCTAGAATTTTGTTGAGCGCCGAGCCGACTATCTCCACAAACCACTGCAGGACTCGTAAATAATAAAGGGCGCCGATAATAGCACCGAGGAAGATAACAACGGGGAGAACGTTGAGGGCAAAGACAAAGCCATTCTTTTCTCCAAACAGACCTCCGAATACAAAAGAGGTCCCAGCATTGCTAAAGCCAATAAGTTTTTCTAGACCCTCAGATACTTTCTTGAGCACTAAAAATCCTGGTTCCCATTTGAGCACGAGCAGCGCGAAGCTAATCTGCAAGGCGAAACCTACTCCGAGGGTGCGCCAGTTTATACTGCGTTTGGCATTAGAAAGGCAGAGCAGTATCACCATGATGGCGATAATTCCTATGAGGCCTTGCAGACGATCCATGGTCAATATTCTCCTAATACGATGCGGGAAGTCTGCGCGGGTACCCGGGTAGATGAGTGTAGAGGTATAGGTGTGCAGAGGTATGTGGGTGCAGAGGTTTATGGGTGCAGAGGTGCAATGAACGCTAATCGCTTTCGCAGCTAAAAGCAAAAGTTCTAAGATAGACGTTTTCCCAGCTCGAATGGTATAAATGCGAGCTGCGCAGATGAGATTTTCTTATTATTTTCTTGATTACTCGCTTCCCTCCCCAGCTCAGAAAAAGCGCCCATCTTTGCTACCCTGTTCTATATGCTGCTGCGAGATGAACAATCATTGCAGGCCGCCAAACTGTACTATCAAAAGGGCCTGAGTCAGGCCGAAGTCGCGGCCGAAATCGGGGTGTCACGGCCGACCGTCGCTAAGCTCTTGGCCTATGCCAGACAGCGTGGCTTCGTGGTTATAGAAATTAGAGATCCCCGTGACAAGGGAAGTTTCCTAGCGGAAAAGCTGGTAGAAATTTTTAGTCCCTACGGCCTGGAAGAAGCGCGCATTGTGCAAGCGGCCCGGCAGACCCCGGAGGAGATCTTAAAAGAGCTTGGACGAGTGGGCGCCTTGGTTCTCGAAGAACAGGTGCAGGACGGTCATATGGTGGGCGTGAGTTGGGGAAATACCATGTATGCCGTTGCCAAAGCGCTACGGCATAATCCCCATACTGGTGTAGAGATTGTGCAACTCAAAGGTGGACTGAGCTATACCAAGCGTTCTACCAACGATATTGAGACTATTAACAGATTCTGCCGTGCCTTCGATGCTTATGCGCGCACGCTCCCCTTGCCAGTGATTTTTGACAACGTTGAGGTTAAACGCACGGTGGAGAGCGATCGGCATATCTCCCATATTCTGGATATGGGCCGCCACACCGATGTGGTTATATTTACCGTTGGCTCCACCAGCGGGGATTCTCTTCCACTGACCTTAGGCTATTTGAGTGATACCGAAAAGCAGCTGATTTCAACGCGCGCGGTCGGTGATGCTTGTTCCCGTTTTTTCGACGAATATGGGCAGGTAGCGGTACCAAGTGTGGATGAACGCACCGTAGGGATCTCACTTGAGGATCTCGCTTCACGCCCGGTTCGCATTTTGGTAGCAGGAGGAGCGTCGAAGCTCAGAGCTATCAATACGGCGCTTGTCATGGGTCTGGCTTCGCATCTAGTCATTGATGGGGCGACCGCTCTCGCCCTTATTGCGCTGTGGGAGGACGCATAAAAATTACCCCCTGAATGCCACTGATTCGGGGGTAATTCTTATAGTGCTTACTTAAAAGTTAACTTAGAAAACAATAATGCCCACGACTGCAGCGTTGAGCATATTTGTGCAGAAACCGGCAAGGAGCGCCTTGAGCCCCATGGATGCCACTTCTGAGCGACGCTCTGGGGCGAGTGCGCCAAAGGCACCAATCTGGATCGCGATGGATGAGAGATTAGCAAAGCCTGCGAGAGCGAATGATGAGATGAGGATGGACTTCTCACTGAGGGTATCGACGTGCTCGGAGAACGCGGTATAGCCCACGAATTCATTGAGAATAGTCTTTTGGCCAATGAAATTACCCACGAGGGAAGCTTCTTCCCACGGAACGCCAATAGCCCACGCTAAAGGTGAGAATATGACGCCGAAGAGTCCTTCAAGCGACCAATTGTCCTGGCCAAAAATGGAACCGATACCTCCCAAGACTGCGGAGAGCATAGCAATGGTGGCAATAAAGGCAATGAGAAGGCAAGCAACGGTTACCGCGATACGACCGCCAGAGAGCGCGCCCGCACCAATGGCATCGATGACGTTTTTGGAGTGCTCGTCGCGCATATTGCGGACATTTGCATTAGCTTTGGGCACTTCGGTTTCTGGTACCAGCGCTTTGGCTACCATCAGGGAAGCTGGGGCATTCATGACTGAAGCTGCGAGTAGATAGGGCAGTGGCGCGCCTAGGAGGGAGTAGCCCACGAGGGTGGAGCCCGCGACGGACGCGAAGCCGCCGCTCATACAAGCGAATAATTCACTGCGTGTCAATTGCGGTATCCACGGGCGAATGACCAGGGGAGCCTCCGATTGGCCCAAGAAGATGACGGTAGAGGCCCATACGGACTCTACCTTGGAGGTGCCCATGATCTTATTGAGAGCAGTACCGACGATTTCGACGAACCACTGCAAGATGCGCAGGTAATACAAGGCGCCGATGAGGGCACCAAGGAAGATAATAACGGGAAGAACATTTAGGGCGAAGATGAATCCGTTATCTTCACCGAAGAGCCCGCCAAAGACAAAGGAGGTCCCGTGGTTGGTGAAGTCGATGAGTTTTTCTACCGCTCCAGATACTGCCTTGAGAGCGTGGAAGCCTGGTTCCCATTTGAGCACCAGGAGTGCGAAGCCGATTTGTAGGGCGAAACCCACGCCGAGGGTACGCCAGTTGATCTGCCGCTTGGCATTAGACAAGCTGAAGATGACCGCAAAGATTGCGATCACACCGATGAGTCCTTGCAGACGTTCCATCAGTTGGACCTCCTATGAAGGGTATGGGGAGATATTTAAGTATCGAGGTGTTCAGGGCCGAAAGAGTGGGGGAGGAGTTCTGTGAAGCTCAAGCTGTGCACCTCGCCTGTAGGGCCTTCGACGAAGACTTCTTGGCAGCCAAATTCACGCAGTACTTGGCGGCAGGATCCACACGGCCAGCAAGGGCTGGCCTTCAGACCCACGATGGCGACGCTGTGGATCTGTCGGGGGCTGTCGGGTTTGGTGGTAGCAATCATTGTTGTTGCGGCATTGCGCTCGGCGCAGAGGGTGAGACCGTAGCTAGCATTTTCAACATTGCATCCGGTAAATACTGTGCCGTCGGTGGTGAGTATGGCGGCGCCCACTTCGAAATTGCTATACGGGGCGTAGGCGTGATGGGCAGCCTCTTTAGCTGCGGCAATGAGCTCTTGAGGGCTCATGGTCATAATGTGGGCCTTCTTTCTGTAATTAAGGCAAGGGGGAGACACTGTGAGCGGTGGAACAAATGAAAAATCAACCCTTGACAATTGTTCTGGGCATGATAATAATCAGAGTCATAACTGAAAGCAAGAGATTAAAATAACGCTCCACGCATTTTGTGTTCCGCTTCACAATCAGGGTGGGATAGCTCAGTGCAGCAAAGGAAAGGAAGCAAGGCATGGCTGAACAATTCGATGTCGTCGATATCATCCGCACCAAACGGGACGGTGGAGAGCTCAGCACCGATCAAATCAACTGGGTCATCGACGCCTATACCCGCGGCGCAGTTGGCGATGAGCAAATGGCAGCATTGAATATGGCGATCTTTATTCGCGATATGGGCCGCCGAGAGATCGTGGACTGGACCCAAGCAATGATCAACTCCGGTGAGCGCATGAATTTCGATTCTCTCAGCAAGCCCACCACTGACAAGCACTCCACTGGCGGAGTCGGCGATAAGGTCACCCTCCCTCTCGGGCCGCTCGTATCCTCCTACGGGGTTGCTGTCCCACAGCTGTCCGGACGCGGACTTGGCCACACCGGTGGAACCCTCGATAAGCTCGAAGCAATCCCCGGTTGGCAGGCAGATGTGCCGAACGACCGCATGATGGCTATCTTGGAAGATTCCGGAGCCGTCGTTGCCGCAGCTGGTGCCGGACTTGCCCCAGCGGATAAGAAGATCTACGCACTGCGCGATATCACTGCCACCGTGGACTGCATTCCGCTAATCGCCTCGTCCATTATGAGTAAAAAGATCGCCGAAGGAACCGCCTCCCTCGTTCTCGATGTGAAGGTAGGCTCCGGCGCCTTTATGAAAGATCTTGATAAAGCCCGCCAGCTGGCAGAAACCATGGTGCAGTTAGGCAAGGATGCGGGAGTCAATACCCGCGCCCTCCTAACCGATATGAATATTCCGCTGGGAAGGAAAATCGGTAATGGTCTCGAAGTGGAAGAGAGCATCGAGGTTCTAGCCGGCGGTGGCCCTCAAGATCTCATCGAGATCACCTGCGAGCTCGCACGCCATATGCTCGATATGGCGGGTATCCCTGATGCCGACGTCGAGGAGGCCCTCAAGGATGGCCGCGCCATGGATTCGTGGCGCAAGATGATCCGCGCCCAGGGCGGCGACCCTGATGCACAGCTCGCCCGCGCTCCTCATACCCATGAAGTTTTCGCCGAACAAGACGGCTACCTCACCAAGCTTGATGCCTTGGCACTCGGCGTTGGTAGCTGGCGCCTGGGTGCTGGCCGAGCCCGAAAGGACGAACCCGTACAACTGACCGCTGGCATCGAGATTCACGCCGACTACGGTCAAGAAATCAAGAAGGGGCAAAAACTTTTGACCCTGCATACCGAAACCCCGGATCGTTTCGAGCGTGCTCTTGACTCGATCCTGCCAGGTATCGAAATCGGTGCCACTAAGCCAGCTGAACGCCGCATCATCTTGGATAAGGTTTTCTAAACGATCGGCCAATAATCGATAGCGCCCGCGTCGAGCGCACTGGTGGATAGTGGGGCCAGCACCTTACTATCCACCAATTCGGCGCCATAACCTCGTAACTAGAACACCCAATATTGACAAGGAGAATCATGACTCTTTCCCGCCAAGAACTCGCGCACTATATCGACCACACCATCCTCAAGCCCGAAGCCACCCGCGCCCAGGTTGAGGAACTCGTGCACGAAGCTAGTGAACTCGGCACCTTCTCAGTGTGCGTCTCTCCTTCCCAGCTTCCGCTGGAGACCCCTGAGCACGTCAAGGTAGCCACTGTGGTGGGCTTCCCGTCCGGTAATCACCACCCAGAGGTCAAGGCTTTTGAGGCCAAACTCGCCGTCTCTCACGGTGCAGATGAGGTAGATATGGTCATCAATATTTCCGATGCCGTAGAAAACCACTTTGAAAAAGTCGAACACGATATTCGTACCGTGCGCGAAGCTATTCCCGATGCCCTCCTTAAGGTCATCATCGAATCGGCCGCGCTCAGCGACGAGCAAATCGTGGCCTGCTGTGAGGCAGCCGAAAAGGCTGGTGCTGATTATGTCAAAACCTCCACGGGCTTCCACCCATCAGGCGGAGCCTCCACTCATGCGGTTTCCTTGATGGCGAAAACCGTGGGTGATCGCCTCGGCGTGAAGGCCTCCGGCGGCATCCGCGACACCGAAACTGCATTAGCCATGATTGACGCTGGTGCCACCCGACTAGGCTGCTCCGCCTCTAAGGCTATTGTCGAGGGTCTTGAATAATCATGAGCACCCTCAACGAGAAGGTCACGCAGTGGATCGCTCATGATCCCGACCCCGCAACCCAGAAGGAATTACAAGCCCTCCTCGACGCTGGTGACCATGAAGCCTTAGCGGAGCGCTTTCAAGGACCTTTGAGTTTTGGTACCGCGGGTCTTCGTGGCGCGGTAGCGGCGGGTGAATCCCGCATGAATGTCGCAACTGTATCTCGCGCTACCTACGGTGTTGGTAAATATCTCGTGGACCTCATCGATAGCCCTAAAGTGGTTGTGGGCTGCGACGCTCGCCACGGTTCCGCTGACTTTTATCAAGCAACCTGCGAGATCTTGAGTGCTCTTGGTATTGAGGTGCTGGCTCTCCCACAGCAACTCCCTACCCCGATTACCGCCTTCAGCGTGCGTTATTTCGATTGCGATGCAGGCATTATGGTCACTGCTTCGCATAATCCACCTCAAGATAATGGCTACAAGGTCTACCTCGGCGGTCGCGTGGTCCACGGTGAAGCGGAACAGGGCGTACAGCTCATCTCCCCAGCAGATGCAGAAATTTCCGCTCAGATCGATGCGGCTCCCTTCGCCGATGAGATAGCCCGCAACCGCGAACGTATCCGCGATATTGCTGCCGAAGAAGTCTTGGAACCGTATTTTGCTAGAGCCCTGGAGCTCCCTCAGGCACCAGCGACGACGTGTGATATTCCCATGGTCTTCACCGCCATGCATGGCGTGGGTGGAGCAACGTTAGGTGAAGCTCTCAAGCGCGCCGGGTTTAGCCATGCTTTCCCTTGCCCCGAGCAGCAGGAACCAGATCCTGATTTCCCAACCGTCGCTTTCCCTAACCCAGAGGAAGCGGGCGCACTTGATCTGTCCTACCAAGAAGCAGATCGTCGTGGAGCCGAGCTGATCTTGGCTCTCGATCCCGACGCGGATCGGTGCTCAGTGGCTATCAAACACAAGGGCACCTGGCGTCAGCTCTCAGGCGACGAGGTCGGTGCTCTTCTAGGTGAGGATATTGCCCGTGCCCACCACGGCGATGATGATGCCACTCTGGCCTGCAGTATCGTTTCTTCTCAACTTTTGGGTGAGATCGCTCGTGGTCATGGACTGAAATTTGCCAATACTCTCACGGGATTCAAGTGGATTGGGCGCACCCCCAACCTCATCTTTGGATACGAAGAAGCATTAGGGTATTGCTCGGATCCGCAAGCGGTGCGTGACAAAGACGGTATCACTGCCTGCCTGCGGGTAGCCGATCTTAATAAGCGCTTGGTCGCGGAAGGTAAGAATATCCAAGATCTTCTCGACGAGATTGCACAGGCATACGGCCTGTATAAGACCAGTCCTCTAACGTTCCGCGTGGCAGATACCAGCTTGATCCAACAAGGTCTGCACAATTTGGAGACCACGGCGCCGAAAACTCTAGGTGGCGCCGAGGTGACAGAATTTAGTAACCTTTCGGATGGCTTCCGTGGGCTACCAGGTACCCCGGGTTTCTGGATTGCCACCAGCGCCAAGGACCGCATTGTGGTGCGCCCGAGCGGTACCGAACCGAAGCTGAAATGCTACCTCGAAGTAGTATCGGATTCTCATAAGAATGCAGATGAGCGCCTCGACGCTCTCAAGATAGAGCTCAAAGAAATTCTTGGCTTTTAGCTCAACGCCACTCGGAGCCGCCTATTCCATTACGTGGAAAAGGCGGCTCCCTTTATTTATCCTTCGGTCTTTTTAGGTCGACCCGGTCTCGGGATATCACCAATATCGCGAGGCAGGCGCCCTCGGTTCTTAAGTGCCTCCCGCAAAAGAATCTCGATTTGAGCGTTGACGCTGATAAAACTATCGTCAGCTAATTGCTTAACAGCGCGGTGAATAGCGGGATCGAGTCTGAGGGGGAGGGCTTTACGCGGTGCCACTAGCTATATAGACTACCGGCGTTAACCACAGGTTGAGTCGAGGTATCCGAGCACAGCACCACTAAGAGGTTGGATACCATCGCGGCGCGACGCTCAGGATCTAGGTCGACAATATTGCGGCGTTCGATTTGTTCCAGCGCTGAGTCAACCATCGAGACCGCACCCTCCACGATAGTTTCGCGGGCATCGACAATGGCAGAGGCTTGCTGCCGCCTCAGCATTGCTTGAGCGATCTCTGGGGAATAGGAGAGTGAAGAAATTCGCGCCTCGATAATATCAATACCGGCAACGACGGCACGTGCCGCAACTTCTCGAGCTAATTCCTCACTGACGAGATCGGTACTGCCGCTTAGTGATGGAATATGGTCAACATCTTGGGAATCATAGGGGTGTGTGGTGGCGACGTGGCGCAATGCTGATTCAGCCTGGGATTGGATAAAGTCTTCCACCTCCTCTACGGCGAAGTGTGCTTTCGCGGTATCGGTGATCTGCCAGACGACAATAGCACCGATCGTAATCGGGTTGCTGTTGAGATCGTTGACCTTGGTCGTCGCAGTCTCGAAATTACGAACCCTGACGCTGATTTTCCTGGACATATGCAAGGGGTAAATCAGGTGTAAGCCATCAGCGCGAAGAGTGCCCTTGTAGGAACCAAAAAACTGCACAATGAGCGTTTGTCCAGGAGAAATGATGCGAATATGAAGAAGAATGAAACCTAGCACTACTACGAAAAACCCTACGAGGCCGTCCGCCCAGACGTCGGGGATAACAAAGGCGGTTAGGGCCGCGAGGATTACGAGGATGAAGGAGGTGAGCATAATTGCTACTGCTGTGGCACCCCGGAAGGACTGAGCTGGTACTTCATTGATGGATATATTGGTATTGCTTGCGGTTGGGACTTGGAGCGGGGCGTCCATAGAGCTCTCCTAGGCGTTGAGGGGATAAAAAGTGATATCACTTTTTTACGCTAGCACTGCTCCGCCGCCAATAGAAGCCACTGGGGAAATGGGTCTGAAAAGGGCGATTGTCTAGGTGTTCGCTACAGGCGTACAGCTCTAAAAACTACCCGTGGACTGGAAAAACACCGCCTTGATGACTGTTGGATCGAACGTTGATCGCCGAGAGTGTTTTTTCCTGCGATAACATAAGGGCTATTAGCTGTAGAGACAAAAGGAGATCACTTATACCATGTTCGAGCGTTTTACCGACCGAGCTAGGCGCGTTATCGTGCTGGCTCAAGAAGAGGCACGCACTCTTAACCACAACTATATTGGTACCGAACACATTCTCTTAGGTCTTATCCACGAAGGTGAAGGTGTTGCCGCCAAAGCCCTTGAGTCTATGGGCATCTCACTCAAGGCCGTGCGCCAAGAGGTGGAAGATATTATCGGCAAAGGTTCCGAGGCTCCCGTTGGTCATATTCCCTTTACGCCTCGAGCTAAGAAAGTTCTCGAACTCTCCCTTCGTGAGGGACTGCAGATGGGGCACAAATATATCGGCACCGAATTTCTACTCCTTGGGCTCATTCGCGAAGGCGATGGGGTAGCAGCTCAAGTATTAGTGAAACTCGGCGCTGATCTACCTCGGGTGCGTCAACAGGTTATTCAGTTACTTTCCGGCTACGAGGGGGAGAATAAGGATAATCCCGAGGGGCCAGAGGCAGTGGGTGCCGGCAGTACCGTAGGCAATTCCAGCCCGCGCGGGGGCCGCGGCGGCCAGGACCGCTCCAATTCCCTAGTTTTAGATCAGTTCGGCCGAAACCTTACCCAGGCAGCGCGTGAAGGTAAGCTGGATCCCGTTGTGGGCCGTGAGCAAGAGATTGAACGCATTATGCAGGTGCTCTCGCGTCGTACGAAGAATAATCCAGTGCTCATCGGTGAACCAGGCGTCGGCAAAACTGCTGTTGTCGAGGGATTAGCTTTAGATATTGTCAATGGCAAGGTTCCCGAGACCCTCAAGGATAAGCAGGTTTACTCCCTCGACTTAGGCTCGCTGGTCGCAGGTTCTCGTTATCGTGGTGATTTCGAGGAGCGCCTGAAGAAGGTGCTCAAGGAAATCAACCAGCGCGGCGATATTATCCTCTTCATTGATGAGATTCACACTCTTGTTGGTGCTGGTGCTGCTGAAGGTGCCATCGATGCTGCATCCCTGCTCAAGCCGAAGCTGGCACGTGGTGAACTACAAACTATAGGTGCAACTACACTTGATGAGTACCGCAAGCATATTGAAAAAGATGCTGCGCTCGAGCGCCGTTTCCAGCCTGTCAATGTTCCTGAGCCATCGGTGGAAGATACCATCGAGATCTTGAAGGGTCTGCGCGACCGCTACGAGGCTCACCACCGAGTCTCTATCACGGATACAGCTTTGGCCGCCGCAGCGAATTTGAGCTCACGGTATATCAATGATCGCTTCTTGCCCGATAAAGCTGTCGATCTTATCGACGAAGCGGGTGCCCGGATGCGCATCAAGAGAATGACTGCGCCGGAATCCCTGCGCGAAGTTGATGAGCGCATTGCTGAAGTGCGCAAACAAAAAGAAGCCGCCATTGATGCCCAAGATTTCGAGAAAGCTGCGGGTCTGCGCGATCAAGAGCGCACACTCGGTGAAGAACGCGATGAGAAGGAAAAGCAATGGCGTAACGGTGATCTCGAGGATATTGCCGAGGTAGGCGAAGAGCAGATTGCTGAGGTGCTTGCTAATTGGACAGGCATCCCCGTATTCAAGCTCACCGAGGAAGAATCCTCTCGCCTGCTTCATATGGAAGACGAGCTGCACAAGCGCATTATCGGCCAAAACGATGCCGTCAAGGCTGTGGCGCGTGCTATTAGGCGCACACGAGCCGGCCTTAAGGATCCGCGTCGCCCATCCGGTTCCTTCATCTTTGCCGGCCCATCAGGTGTGGGTAAAACGGAGCTATCAAAAGCACTCGCGAATTTCCTCTTTGGGGAAGATGACGCGCTGATCCAGATCGATATGGGTGAATTCCACGATCGCTTTACAGCCTCCCGTCTCTTCGGTGCCCCTCCAGGATATGTGGGCTATGAAGAAGGCGGCCAATTAACCGAGAAGGTTCGCCGCAAACCATTCTCCGTGGTACTTTTTGACGAGATCGAAAAGGCGCACAAGGAAATTTACAATACCCTGCTGCAGGTGCTCGAAGATGGCCGGCTGACCGATGGTCAAGGGCGAGTGGTGGATTTCAAGAATACTGTTTTGATTTTCACGTCGAACCTAGGCACGAGAGATATTTCTAAGGCAGTCGGTATCGGCTTTAGCTCTTCTGACGATAACGGCGTCGAGGGCCAGTACGAGCGGATGAAGAATAAGGTCCACGACGAGCTTAAGAAGCACTTCAGGCCCGAATTCCTCAACCGCATCGACGATATTGTAGTCTTCCACCAGCTCACCCAAAGCGAGATTGTGGAGATGGTGGATCTGCTCATCGCTCGCGTGGAGAAGGCACTTGCTGCCAAGGATATGGGTATTGAGCTATCTACAAAGGCTAAGAATCTTCTGGCCAAACGCGGCTTCGATCCAGTGCTAGGTGCTCGTCCTTTGCGCCGCACCATTCAGCGGGAGATCGAAGATGCCTTGAGTGAGAAGATCCTCTTTGGTGAAATAGGTGCCGGTGAGATTGTGACCGTGGATGTTGATGGCTGGGATGGTGAATCTAAGAATATTGCGGATGCAACTTTCACCTTTAGCCCCCGCCCAAAGCCACTGCCTGACTTGCCTGGGCTCAGCCCCGCGGAACAAGCCCAAGAAGAAGTTATTGAGGCTAGTGAAGCTCCTACCCCGGAGGAGGAATCTGAAAGCGCTACCGCTGATGGAGAGCGAGGCCGACATTTTTTGACAGCAGAAGATTCCCCCGAGGATGAGGATCGCGAGTCTTAAGATAAGTCCACTGTTTTAGTGTTGAAAAACCGCCCCCCGCGTAAAGGTGTGGGGGCGGTTTTTGGCTGTGGCTATAAAGAGATTTTGGCGGGTTAATTGTGAAATTAATCACCATACCGCCCATGAGTCAGCGGACGAACGGGCTGTGGTGGCCCAATATGGGGGGAGGGGCTGGCGTAGCAAGGCGGCGGGTTATTGCTCCGCAGAACTAAGAGATAGCTCTCCATACCCCCGAGGGGGTGCGGAGAGCTTTTTATGTGAAAATGCTAAGCGATCTTAAGTATTTTTTGAATATTTTGGAGCCGATTTGAGGCCGGCCTGGGGTGCGGCGGGCACGAATCGGTAGACGTTGATATGACACCTATAATTGCTGAGGTTCAACTTAGGCAGCTTCGAATAGTTTCGAAGATTACTGAAAGATATCTCCCTTAGACAATGAAGACGCAATTACATTACAACGCGCAACCCAACCCATTTCTGGGGCCATTGGGAACCGCCACTATGCATGGCGACGCCCAGGCCTCGGACTGCACCCCATTGCCCGGGCCGGGCGCAGGACCTTGGGATATACAAGCCCTCAACTTGGGTGGAGCCTGCCCCACAGTCTTGGTAGGCCACGATGATTTCATTCAGGTCCTCACCACCCAGCGCTTTGGCAGCGACCTCACGTTTCTGCAACCAAAGATCTCCCTCCTCCACCCCAATGGATCTCTTCTCAGCTCGCTGGAAATTCCTAAGGGCGCCTTGCTTGGGGCTGTATACGCCTATATCGACCACCGCAATCGCATGGTGGTCACCGACGGTACCGGAACACTAATTCGCGTCGCACACGATGCATCTGGGTCTGCTCTTTATGTTGATCAGCGTGCTGATCTATCAAGTTTTCTCTCTCAGCAGCCTGGAGACCAGATCGTGGGATTGACCCCCGATTGGTCAGGTCGTGTCTGGCTGGCCTCGCGTAACGGCCGGGTGGCCGTCATGGATGAAAATCTCCGCGAGGTGCGCGGCATCACCCTCAACCACTTCGATCCCACCGGGGAGCGAGTAGATAACTCCATTTCCTCGGCCCCCGAGGGTGTCTCGGTCATCACCAACCGCGGGATGTATCTGCTTGATTGGCGCAGCGGTCGGCCGGAGGTCGTTTGGTCTGTGGGTTACGATTACGGCTCACACCGTAAACCCGGAAAATTGGCGTACGGCTCCGGGGCTTCGCCCACGTTCTTTGGGCCAAATGGCAGCGACTACCTCATGCTCACCGATAACGGGGATATCCAGGAGTCCGTCGTAGTCTACGAGACAGCAACTGCCAAGGAGCTGGGGCGAGCGGGGCTTTTCATGCCATTTAAGTCTGGCAGCGAGAATTCCATGATCGGCATCGGTCATACGATTATTGCCGCCTGCACCTATGGTTATCCCTATCCTCGCTATCCAGAGGGGGCCGGCCCCTCCATGCCAGCTCACGATCTCTTCTCCCCTGGATTTGAGCGCTGGGATCTAGGCGCTCGCGGTCTCAAGCAGGTGTGGAGGCGAGAAGATATCTATTCCTCCGCCGTCCCGCGATACTCAGCCGCAGATGGGTTGATTTATACCTGCGAACGCCCTCGAGGACCTGCCGGTCTTGCTAATGGGATTACCGTCAACGCCGTTGCCATCGATATTGAGACCGGCCAAACCGTATATTCTCAACGCCTACCAGGGCTAGTCACTCTTTTGGGTACTGACACCCTTCAGATGGTGGGCACCATCGACTCCTATGGAACCTGGTGGCAGGGCACCATTGGTGGCATTTTCCGAATCTCTCGAAAGGGGCAGTAGAGATGCTCTCTCGCCGTGATTTTATGACATCGATAGCCGTAACTGGTGCCGTTATGGTCGCATCCAGTGCGCTACCTGCAGCAGCGCGCCCTCATGGGCAAGCGCAAACGGAGCTTATTACTCTTGATTTCGCTGAACTAAATCCCGCTGGTCTACCGCGTTACCTCGTGATATCCAATCCGACAGATATGGTGCTGGATGCAGTGAATATCCGCATGAATGCACGCCAGCTGGATTCAGCTGGACTTATTGGTATGGCTTCCCAGGCCATTCCAGCTCTCGAAGGTGACCACGGCTTCAAATCTGAAGATGGCGTGTGGAATTTCCGCCTGCCAGAAGCCATCTCGCCACAGGTGACATCGATCTTCGAACTGCAGTGGACCGGTGAGCCTGCAACAGGGCTACGACTTCTAGCAACCGCACAGCTTAGTACCGATCACAACGATTATTATGAGGTTTTTTCCCAGGAGTTTGTTGTTGGTCAACCATTCTCAAGCTCGCTTCAGGTAGTCCCCTCCCGGCCGCGGCGCCCAGAACGACCTGAGCAGCCGAAGCAACCGAAGCGACCGCGCCGGCGGCGCCCGAAGCCACGCCCTCGAACCCAAACCCCTTGGTGGAAAACATTCCCCTTCTAAGTAAATGACCTCCCCAGTCTGCGGGGAGGTCATTTATTTTCGGGTGACTATGTTGCTGGGCAATTATTCAAAGCCGGGCGATCCAGGAAGCGATCGTATAGGTAGCGTGCAGCCTCAGGCAGATCACCAAAGGCCTGCGCCGCGTGATTAAGCCCGGAAGGAATGCTCGGGGTTATGACCGGAAGTGATGATTCGAAGTAGTAGACCTCAGCGCCTAGCTGACAGTAGTCGCGACTTAGTTGGCGCACTTGCGCATTAGGAACGAGATCGTCGTGAATTGCCGAGCCCACCATAATGGGAGCGCTTGGCTTCTTTCTTCCCAGTTTTTGGCGGTCGAGAATCTTAATAATCCGCGGATCGCTGCCGAGACTTTCGCTTAGTGTGCGCCCATCTTTGGTAAAGAACCTTGTAGTTTTGAGTCCATCGTCGACGGCGGCATCTGCTAGGCAGCTACGTGCTGAGCGCCTTAAGAATTCCTCACCAGCTTCATTGAGATATTCCTTTACGATCGATCTAAATTCCGGATCGCGTGCCGCATAGCTATTGATAGACATTCCCAGGACACCGGAAATGCTCGAGCCGTCGATCGCCTTGATGACCTGGGGGAGATCAGCTGGTACCGCACCGGCGTAGGTCCCCTTAACATTGAGTTCGGGGGCATAGCTCGAGGCAAATTCCGCGGCTGCTGCAGCAGCGCCACCACCTTGGCTATAACCGTAGAAGGCAATGGGGGAGCGCGGGTCTACGTTGGCTACAGATAGTGCTGCGCGGGCAGCATCCAGAACCGCGTGAGCCTCTTCAATATTATTGACATAGGTGTGCACCCCCTCAGTTCCCAAACCTATATAGTCCGTGTTCACTACCCTCATCCCGAGCTCCAGGAGATGATATTGCACGATAATCTCGTAGTTGATTCCCAGCGCCTTATCAGGGCGTGAATAGGATCCCAGAAGGTATGCACCGCGCGAGGGAGCGCAAATATCTGCTTGACCACGGGTGCCGGGGGCAAAGATCACTGTGGGCACAGGGCCCGGTCCGCGCCATGGGTTCCGAGGCTCCATAATATAGCCACTGACTGGAACTGGGCGGCCATCCTGAGTGGTGGACGTATAGAGGATCTTCTGTGCATATGCGGGAAATCGCGGGCCGAAAGTATTGAGGAGATGGGGAGCCGGCTGAGTTCTTAAGACTGCACCCGGGCGCGGATCCATAACCTCAGGAGTAGCGTAAAAAGCATCGTCGATAGGCGATTCAACCCACGCATCAGTTCGGTGTGTCCCGGCCCAATCAACACCCGCAATTACATCATTGACTGAGGATTGGGCTACTGCGGGTACTGCAAGAACACAACTTCCCACGCTGAGAGCAATAGCTGAAATGGCCCCGATAAGGCGTTGTCTACTTTTCATACCACCAATCTAACCGAGTCTGATGAAAAAATAATAGATTCTAGTGGGGAAGATGGAAGAACCCATTGCTTTCTTGGGCCAGTTTGTCTCGTATAAGCCCCTCCAGGGCGCGCGTGTACTGCTCACTGTCAGGCCATATCGTGGCCAAATCCATCGCACTGACTGGGTGCTCGGCGTGGCGCAACACAGCCATAATTTTGCCGCGGACCTCGCGGTCGGTTCCACTGAATTTTTGTACTCTGTGACGTGCTATCTCCCGTTCTTGAGTGCTCGGCTCGGGGCATCCAGCTCGTTGCCACGCACATAGGCCAGTTAAGGGGCATCGATCACAGGCGGGAATGGTCTTGCAAACGAGTGCCCCCAACTCCATAAGTCCAACGGAGAATTGAGGAGCGTCGCTAGCGGGAAGCAAATCCTCGAGCTCACGTAATTCACGCTTGCTGGTAGAGCTTTTAGGATTAAGATAGCGGGCGTAAATGAGACGCGAGAGTACCCTACGCACATTGGTATCTAGTACCGGTACTCGTTGGCCGAAGGCAAAAGCCGCAACCGCAGCGGCTGTATAGGTGCCAATTCCTGGCAACGACAATAATGAGCCCAGATCACTGGGCACTTCATTGCCATACTCATGGGCAATGACGGTAGCGCATTCTTTTAGCCGTAATGCTCGTCGCGGATAGCCGAGACGGTCCCATGCTTTTAAGATATCGGCGGTGGGAGCATGGGCCAGATCGCGCGGCTCCGGCCACCGATGCATCCACGCCTGCCAGAGAGGTTCCACACGAGCCACCGGGGTTTGCTGGCTCATCACTTCACTGACCAAGATGCCCCACGCGCTCGTCGCTGGCGTGCGCCAAATTATCTCCCGGGCGTTATGGGAATACCACTGAATAACAGTATTCTGAATATGCGCTAAATCTTCTGGAGGGAGGAGCTGAGGTGATGGTGATGTGTGCATGAGAACGCTCTATTCTATCGTGCCTATTTCCACCAGCGCTACCGCCGTGTAAAAATACTCACTATGACAGGTTTATCGCGGGACCCGCAAGCCGTGTGGAAGGGATTGCTTGAGGGCAATCGCCGCTTCGCCGAAGGCGCCCCGGAGCACCCCAATCAATCAGTGAGCCGACGCGCTGAATTATCTTTGAAGCAAGAGCCTCGCGCCGCTGTACTCACGTGTGGCGACTCGAGAGTTCCGGTTGAATTGCTTTTTGACGTCGGCTTGGGTGATACCTTTGTGGTTCGTACCGCTGGCGAAGTCGTCGATACCGCGGTACTAGCCTCCCTCGAATTTGCGGTGGCCAATCTCGGAGTGGAATTGGTTGTGGTCCTTGGACACGCTTCCTGTGGTGCCGTTGAAGCTGCTGCCCAGGTGGTTCTTGAGGGAGCACAAGTGCCCACTGGCCATCAGCGAGCCATCGTGGAGCAAATTGCCCCGTCCATCTTGGAGGCAAAGAGTCATGGTTTTCACAGCTCGGCAGACTTCGAGCGGGAACATGCTTCGGCGATTATGCGCAAAATAACTCAATTATCGTCGGTGATTAACGCTGCCGTTGAAAAGGGTGAGACCGCAATGGTAGCTGCCCACTACAGTATCGTCGATGGCCATGTAGATACCGTGAAAACCGCAGGTTTTTGACGGGACTGAGAGAAAATACTGGCAACACACCGCCGGTTAAGCGCGCTTGTTAGGTAGTTTCGCTTTAGGCTTAGGGTGTGGATCGCCGAGATAATCATTCCAGTTATTCCCGCCCGCAGTCACCTGCACCAGGAGCTCCCCGACGGCGGGGTACCGACCATGCTGATCATGCTGGGCCGAAAAGGCTCCCCGAGATTTATTATCGACGCCGTCGTTGGGCCGCCATCATTATCGTTGCGGCCATCGCGCTGCCGCTCATCTTCCTACTAACAACTCGGGGTAGCGATAATTCTGCCCCCGTCGCATCGACTGTCACCAGTACCTCAACAAAGGCGGTCATCGCCTTGGACGAGCCTGAAAAGACGAGCGTACCGAGTGTCACAATCACCCTCGAGCCCTCGGATGAAAGCGCGGACCAACCAGCAAAAGAAGTCGATCCCACTCTTCCACCGGAAAACCCGGCAAACGAGCAAGCACCTGAAGTGAAAAAGACCTGCGAATTAGCTGACCTGATGATCACCGCCTCAGCTGACAAGATTTTCTATAACGATAAGGAGCTCCCGAGCTTCTTCATGACGGTGAAGAATCCCACCGAAGCGGACTGTTCCATTGATCTTACTTCTGATGTTTTACGCTTCGAGGTTTACCAGCTGGCGAATAATAGCCGCATGTGGGCAGATATTGATTGCAACGCCCCCGTGGGGCTCGGTACTCAAATATTCCCGGCAGGCAAAGAGCGCAAATTTGAAGCGCGCTGGTCTCGGACTACCTCAACCCCTGAAAGCTGTGCCAATAGACAACCAGTACCAGCCGGAGCCTACTATTTGCACACCGTCATGGGCTCCAATGCTTCCCAGCCTTTCGATTTCAAACTGGGATAGGAGGCTATAGAAAAAGTCTCAGCGCATCGAGGAGGGTATCAACCGTAAAGACGGTGATGCCCTCTATTTTTTCCTCCGTGCGCGGAATAATCGCCTGCTGATAACCCAGCCGTTTAGCCTCTGCTAAGCGACGTGCAAGATGGGGGACCCGTCGAATCTCGCCAGCTAAACCCACCTCTCCTAAAACCACAGTTTGAGGCGGAAGCGATTTCCTCGCCATTGCTGAGGCAGTCGCTAAAGCGATTGCCAGATCGGTTGCGGGTTCACCCACCTTCATCCCTCCAACGGTCGCCACATAGACTTCCTTGTCGTGGGTCCGTTTGCCCGCGCGCGCTGATAATACAGCGAGCACCATGGGAACCCTGGTGGCATCCAACCCAGTAACGGCGCGCCGGGGGTTTTTGGATTCAGTAGGTACCACTAGTGACTGCACTTCTGCCAAAATTGGACGCACACCATCCATGGCTACCGTGACAGCAGTGCCATCGGGGGTGGAATCTCGATGGGAGAGGAAGAGCCCCGAGGGATCTGCGACCTCCTTGATACCGTCGGATTGCTGCTCAAAACATCCCACCTCATCGGTGGCCCCGAAGCGATTTTTAATACTACGCAGAAAACGCAAACTAGAGTGCCGGTCACCTTCAAAATTCAAAACCACATCGACGAGATGCTCGAGAACGCGCGGGCCGGCCACAGTGCCGTCCTTGGTGACGTGACCTACCAAAATAATAGGTATTCCAGAGCGTTTAGCCACAGTTGTTAACGCTGCGGTGACTGCGCGTGATTGCGCCACCCCACCAGATACGCCCTCAACACCACTAAGAGACATAGTCTGCACAGAATCGACTATGAGCAGACTTGGTTGCAACTTTTCAATATGGCCAAAGAGAATATCCACATTGGATTCGGCTGCGAGGTAGAGGCTTTCCTCTAAAGCGTGGGTGCGCTCCGCGCGCATACGCACCTGGCCAGCAGATTCCTCGGCGGTAGCGTATAGGGCGATACGAGGAGATCCATCGGGATTTTTTTCCTTAGCCCACTTCGAGGCCACTTCTAAAAGGAGCGTGGATTTACCAACCCCAGGTTCGCCAGCCAGCAGAATAACAGATCCGGCGACGATTCCGGCTCCTAGAACTCGGTCGAGTTCTCCGATTCCGGTACTCACCGAGGGCGCATCTTCAGGATTGATGCGAGTGATCGAGGTAGCGGGGGATGTTGGCGTGAGAGCTGTGCCTGCGGAAGGGACCTGGTGGGCTACGGGTTGGACCATTCTCTCTTCCATGGATCCCCAGGTACCGCATTCGGGGCACCGTCCTAGCCACTTGGGGCAGGAATAGCCACATTCCGCGCAGATATGAGTGCTCCGTACTTTCTTCGCCATAGCCTCTACCTTACAAAGGTCAAAAAAACACTGCGCTCATCGAAGCGATCAGCGCAGCAAAGGAAAGAATATTAGTGCTCGGTATGGCTGTGTTCGCGGTCGTGCTGGCCAGATTCGAGTACGGGGGCCGCAGTGGTGGCATCAACCACGATCGTGGAATCGTCGAAGACGAAAGTCACCTCTTTGGTGCCGCCGTAGGAAAAGCCCGGGTTAGCAATGGTGGTGCTGATATGGTTGACGCAAGCGCCCTTAGGTTCGACCAATTTCTTCATTTCAGAGGGGATATTAGCTACCAAGCTACACCCGTGCTTTAAAGAGCTATCGCCTTTAAGGCTTGCCTCCACACCATCGATGCTGACGGATTTCAGGGTGTGATCAGCATTGGTGTCGTCTTGGTTAATAGCAGTAAATTTCACCCCAGCGGTGCCATCGGGGGCAACCTGAACGGTCACGTCGCGCACCGCGATAGCGCCGTTGGAGGATTCAGCTGAAGCACCATCAACCGCCGCTACCTGACTGGAGGTCTGAGAGATCTGACCTGCCGAGCAAGCGGATAGAACCATGGCCGAAGCGCTGGCAAGTACAAGAGCGGCACTAAGCCGGCGAGTGGATTTAAAAGGCTTCACGGTACGCGTCCTCCAATTAAAGGTATGTTCATGGCTGTGGAGCTACAAAATTCTTGAGCTGGTAGAAAATTATAGTGATTCTCTACCACTTTAGCCGGTAGCTAGGACGACGCCTTCACTTTTGTGGTTAAAAGGTGTGATGTGGGGTCAATGGAAAGACGGAATAGACAGAAAAACTGTGAGCTAAATAATATTCTGATCTTCTCTGAGAAGAGATATCCAGTAGCCCGCGAGCAAAGGCCACCTCCTCGTATCCATTTCCCGTTGTTGTGACGTGTTAGTATATGAAAAGATTTGGTCACTGCGCGCTTTTTCAATCGCCACCGCTTAGCAATAATGCTGGGTTGACAGCTGAGATGATGTGGAAAAGATTGTAGCCCGAAGTAAATTTGCTCATAAAGGAGACTTGGTTATGGATTTCAAAGTCGGCGATACCGTAGTTTATCCGCACCACGGTGCAGCCGTCATTGAGGCGATCGAAGAGCGCGAGATGAACGGTGAAACCGTTGAATATCTCGTCCTGCAGATTCATCAGTCTGATTTAGTCGTGCGCGTACCATCCAAGAATACCGAGCGTGTCGGGGTCAGAGATGTAGTCGACGATGCTGGACTGCAAAAAGTCTTTGGTTTCCTGCGTGAAACCGACGTCGAGGAAGCAGGTAACTGGTCCAGGCGCTTTAAAGCCAATCAGGAACGCCTGGCCTCGGGTGATGTTAATAAGGTAGCCGAAGTTGTGCGCGATTTATGGCGCCGCGATCAGGGGAAGGGCCTATCCGCTGGCGAGAAGCGGATGTTGGCAAAGGCGCGCCAGGTTCTGGTAGGTGAATTAGCGCTTGCGCAGATTAAAGATGAGAAACAGGCAGAAGATATCCTCGCTGACGTGGATGCCACGATCATCCGCCACCAGATGGTATCCCCCCAGGCCGATCAAGAGTCCAAAGATCTCGATGACACACCCGTGGAACTCGACGATCTGAGCTTCGACGATAAAGACTAGGACCCCAAAATATAACGATGGGTGGTCGTGTAGATCAGGTAACTCAGCTTCCTGCCCGTCCTGTGGTGGCTCTTATCGCAGCGGCGGGCAAGGGCTCACGTCTTGGCGCTGATCTTCCCAAAGCCTATGTGGCACTACGGGGGAAAACCCTCATCGAGCGCTCAGTACGCGCCATGATTTACTCTGGTGTTGTCGATGAAGTCATCGTTATCATTAGCCCAGCGATGGAAGCACATGCTCATGCGATTCTGGAGCGAGCTGGTCTGCTTCACGCTGAAATACCCGTGCGCTTAGTTTTTGGCGGTGGTGAACGGGCTGATTCAGTGTGGGAGGGGATCCAAGCGATCGCGTACCCAGAAGCGGTTGTGCTCGTCCACGACGCAGCGCGCGCTCTCACACCGCCCGGCATGATTGCCAGGGTGGCGCGGGCCGTTTTGCAAGGGTATAAAGCAGTAATCCCGGTGCTGCCTGTAACAGATACCATCAAGGTGGTTGAAGGCGATACCGTGGAGCGCACCCTCGACCGCGAGAGCTTACGAGCAGTGCAAACCCCGCAAGGTCTCGACCTTCAAACAGCTCGCGCGGCGAATGCAGCCTACTTTTCTGGGCCACCGCACTTCCAGGCCACCGATGATGCCTCCCTCATGGAGTGGTTTGGGGTGCCTATTAGTTGTGTGGCGGGTGACCCCATGGCCTTTAAAATCACCACTCCCATCGACTATATGCTGGCCAAAGCCGTCACTGATGAGGCGGAACCGACAATATTTGAGGTCCCCGATGACTAAGCCCATAATCCCCCGTGTTGGAATCGCAACCGACGCCCACCAGATCGATTCCGCTCAACCATGCTGGATAGCCTGTCTGTTATTCCCCCACGAATCCGGCTGCGAGGGACATTCCGATGGTGATGTCGTGGCGCACGCTCTTGTCGACGCCCTCCTCTCAGCGGCGAATCTTGGCGATCTTGGATCCTTCGTTGGAGTAGGCCGCAAAGAATATGACAATGTCTCCGGTGCTAGATTGTTGAAAGAATGCCGTGAGCTGCTTGAGTCTAAGGGTTTCGTGATCGGTAACGCCGCTGTGCAATTAGTGGGACAGACCCCGAAGATGGGGCCCAGGCGCGAAGAAGCCGAAGCGAAAATGTCGACGATCGTAGGCGCCCCAGTGTCGTTATCGGCCACCACCACCGACCATATGGGCTTTACCGGACGCGGCGAGGGTCGGGCAGCCATCGCAACCGCGGTGGTATGGGTAGCAGACTGATCGAGAAGCCGAACGATTCTAGGTGGGTTGATATCTGCGCCGGAAAGGAAGCGGCGAATCGAGTGCGCTCGCTGGTGGGACATGTGCGCTAAGAGCAGTCGGCGATAAGAGCCAGCGATGGGGCGCTAGCCTTCATCCAGTGGCTATCAAGCATGGTTACCTAAAGATTTAAGTACTTTAATAACTAAAGGCAGTTAAATGGACGCTCAGATAAAGGCATTTCTGCGTATAGGTCACAGTTGGGGGTAAAAGTCCGCAAAATCTAACACCCCTCCCTTGAGTTTTATTCATTTATCGATACATAATACAAACAACTTTGGGTGTCACTGACCAGATAGCAGCATAGCTGGATCAGGCATAACCGAGGTAAGCGAACGTTTCCCAGCACTTGGCATACCTTTAGCTAAGTCTCTATTGAAGGCGTTTCTACCGTGAGTGATACCCTAAACCCCACTGAGTCCGCCCAAATCAAGCGCGTACTGAGTAATAACGCTGTCCTCGTCACCGTGGGCACGATCCCTCAGGTCCTCGTGGCTAAGGGTGTGGGTTTCCAAGCCAAATCAGGCGATATCATCACATTCTCAGCGCAGCACCAACGCTTCGTCCACCTCAGCCCAGAGCAAGCGCAATTCTTCGAATCATTAAATGCCATAGATACCGAGTTCATCGAACATTTTTCCCAAGCCTTGGATCTCGCCACCGATATTTTAGGGCCCCTTCATCCCAGCGTCTATGTTCTGTTAGTTGAGCACCTCGTCTTCGCCCTAGAACGAGCGCAACGAGATGAATTACTCAGCAATGGTATTACCGGGGAAATTCGAGCGGTTTTCCCCTTGGAGTACTCCGCCGCTGAGGTGATGTTGCAATATATCAATTCTCAGCTGGACGGGACACCCCTGCCCAAGAGCGAAGCTGGCTTTATTGCGCTGCACCTCAATGCCGCCCTCAGCGGAACCAGTGTGCGTAATTCCCTAGCCGCCGCTAATGAACTCGCCTCATATCTTCGATTTATTCGCGAAGGTTTGAATCTATCGGCTTATGATCTTGACCATTTCGATTCCGGGCTCGAGCCCACCATCGCTCGCCTGATTCGTCGACTTCGCGGGGGAATAGTACGCAGCAATGCAGCTCAACCCGTGATTGCCCAACAATTGCATACAGAATATTCCCTCGCACGGCAGCTTATCTGCCGTATTCTCGGTAGCCCTGATTTTCCTCCCACAGCCGGTGGAGAAGCTGCTTATCTCGCGGTTTTCCTCCACGGGCTGATGCAGGATCATCATATGTCGGCACCTCAACTATAGAAAGGACAGATCATGAAAGACGCAGTCTTTACCGGTCTGCAGAAACTCGGTAAAGCTTTGATGGGAGCTGTCGCCGTCCTGCCGGTCGCCGCTCTGCTTATGGGTATCGGTTATTGGATTGACCCGAATGGGTGGGGAGAAAACAGCCTTGCAGCCGCCATCCTCATCAAATCCGGGGCAGCCGTGCTTGATAACCTCGGCCTCATCTTCGCCGTGGCTATTTCCTACGGCCTCGCCAAGGATTCCAATGGCGCCGCCGCCCTCTCCGGCTTTATCGGGTTTATGACAGTAACAAGTTTGCTCAATGCCAGCGCCGTCGCTGGCTATAAGGGCATCGATGTTGATTCTCTTGACGGGGCAGGCAAACTCGAATGGCTCTCCTACGGGTGGGGTGCGGTAGGAAATAAAAATGTCCTCTTTGGCATTATCGTCGGCATCCTCGCCTCGTGGGTCTATAACCGTTTCCACAACACCAAACTTCCCGATTACCTGGCCTTTTTCTCCGGCCGTCGCTTAGTGCCGATCCTCACTTCGATCTTCTCTATCGTGCTCGCCGGCATTCTCTATATCGTCTGGCCTTTCGTCTATCACATCCTCTTCGACTTCGGTGAGTCCATTCAAAGTCTCGGCGCACTTGGCGCCGGCATCTACGGTTTTGCTAACCGGCTTCTGATCCCCACCGGTTTGCATCACGCTTTGAACTCGATCTTCTGGTTCGACGTCATTGGTATCAACGATATCGGCAACTTCCTTAAGGGTGGAGAAACAATCGCCGCTGCCGCTAGCGCCACCGACGCTGCCTCCTGCCCGGGCAATTGGACCGGTACCGTCTGCGAAGCGGTCGGATACGTTGGTCGTTACCAGGCTGGTTTCTTCCCAGTCATGATGTTCGGCTTGCCAGGTGCTGCTCTTGCTATCACGCTGCGCGCTCGCCCTGAGCGTCGTAAAGTCGTCGGTTCCCTGATGATGGCAGGCGCTCTTGCTTCCTTCTTTACCGGGGTGACCGAGCCTCTTGAATTCTCCTTTATGTTCGTGGCCCCGTTGCTCTTCTTAGTCCACGCATTACTCACCGGCATCTCGGTGGCTATCGCCGCCTCGATGAACTGGACCGCCGGTTTCGGCTTCTCCGCAGGCGCTGTGGATATGGCGCTCTCCTCGCAGAACCCGCTGGCCAACGAGTGGTGGATGCTACTCGTTATGGGTGTGGTCTATTTCGCGGTGTACTATTTCGTCTTCTACGCCCTCATCGGATGGCTCAATATGCGCACTCCTGGCCGCGAAGATGAAGATACCGAGGTTTCGGAAGCTACCATGGACACCGACGAAGAAGTTGCAACGGCCTCCCGCATCATCATCGATGGCCTCGGTGGTGGCTCCAATGTGGAGAATATCGACTACTGTGCAACCCGTCTACGTGTAGTTGTTAAAGATAATACCCAGGTGTCCGAACAAGTTATTAAGCGCGCCGGGGTCGCGGGAGTTATCCGCCCATCGCAGAAAAATGTTCAGGTGATCATTGGGCCGAAGGTGCAATTCGTCTACGACGAGGTAGCCCGCCAACTCAAGGGCCATCAGGTGGCTCTCGAAGGAGAAAAGGAAATCTAGTGTTTGGATTCGGCAAGAAGAAAGTTAAGCTCAGCGCTCCATTTTCTGGTGCAGTCATACCCATCGACCAAGTGCCGGATGCGGTTTTTGCAGGCGGCATGTTGGGCGAAGGCTTCGCCGTGGTCCCCGATGAGAATATCGAAACCTTTGAAGTTCTCAGCCCCGTCACCGGTACCATTGCAACCTTGTTCAAAACCCTGCATGCCTTCGCACTCAAAACTGATGAAGGCCTCGAGGTGCTGGTCCATATTGGCCTCGATACGGTGGAGCTCAAGGGCGAAGGCTTTAGCCAATTAGCCGCAAAGGGCGACAAAGTTACTGCTGGTCAACCTATTATTCGAGTGGATGCCGCAGCAGTGCGCGCCGCTGGGAAAGACCTTGTGACGCCTGTGGTAATGACCAATAAGAAGCAGGTCAAATCTGTGGTAGTAAATGCCAACAGAGCCTCGGCCCAGGACGAGATCGCAACTGTTTCCCTTGCCTAACATTAATAAAGGCCCTTCCCCTAGCGTATAAGCGCTAGGGGAATTTTTATCGAACGATCTGATACATGCGGTTATGGGGTGGATAATCTAGACTGATGGTGTGAATTTACGCATCTTTGACACAGGTACCCGAACGTTAAGAGACTTCGAGCCCCTTCAACCAGGGCACGCCACGATCTACCTGTGTGGTGCCACTCCCCAAAGCCAACCCCATATCGGCCACGTGCGCTCTGGGGTTGCCTTCGATATTCTGCGCCGCTGGCTCATAGCCCAAGGGCTCGATGTAGCTTTTGTACGCAACGTCACTGATATCGACGATAAAATTCTCACCAAAGCGGCAGAGAATAATCGGCCGTGGTGGGAATGGGTGAGCACCTACGAGCGCGAATTCACCTCCGCGTACCAGCAACTGGGTGTGCTTCCTCCATCTGTAGAGCCGCGCGCAACCGGACATATCACCCAGATGATTGATTATATGCAGCGCCTGATCGACCGCGGCTTTGCTTATGCGGTCGCAGGTTCGGTCTATTTCGATGTCACTGCATGGGTTAGCGCCGCAGGCTCGGATTATGGTTCCCTATCTGGCAATAAAGTAGCAGATATGGACATGTGCGAATCCGAGCATCCAGGCAAGAAATCGCCACTCGACTTCGCTCTGTGGAAAGCGAGCAAACCTGGTGAGCCGAGCTGGCCGACCCCGTGGGGCGACGGGCGTCCCGGGTGGCACCTAGAGTGCTCCGCGATGGCCACCTGGTATCTCGGAGAAAAATTTGATATCCACGCAGGTGGCCTCGATTTACAATTCCCGCACCACGAGAATGAGATTGCTCAATCTCACGCCGCAGGCGATGGCTTTGCCCAGTATTGGATGCATAATCATTGGGTGACCTTAGCGGGCGAGAAAATGAGTAAATCCCTAGGCAATATCCTGAGCGTTCCTGAGATCCTCAGCACAGTGCGACCCGTGGAACTGCGCTACTATTTAGGATCCGCACACTACCGCTCCGTATTGGAATACTCAGAAGCGGCACTTGTCGAGGCGGCCAGCGGCTACCGACGAATCGAGACATTCATCCACCGCTTCCCCGATGTGGAGATTGGAGAGTGGACCGAAGAATTTGAAGCCGCTATGAATGAGGATCTCGCGGTTCCGCGTGCACTTGCCGATATTCACAACCAGGTCCGGGCTGGCAATAAGGCGCTGGCAGAGAAAAACCCCGAACGCGCACGCGCAATCGCCGCCACCGTTCGCGCTATGACCTCCGTATTGGGCATCGATCCACTCAGTGAGCAGTGGCGTGGCGAAAACCAGCACTCTGCTGCCGCCCACCATGCTCTCGAGGTTCTCATCGAGGCCGAATTGCAGCGCCGCACTCAGGCGCGGCAGGATAAGAATTTTGCGCTTGCCGACGAAGTCCGCGACCGCCTCGCCCAAGCGGGTATCACCGTCACTGATACACCCGACGGACCCGAGTGGTCGCTCTAAGCGCGCTTTTTAACTACACAAAAGGACCAAAATAATGGCAGGTAATCAACCTAATCGTCCCGGTTTGCGGAAAACAAATAAGAAGGGCGCTCAAAAAGGATCGGGCGGAGTCAGACGCCGTGGCTTAGCCGGAAAAGGTCCTACCCCTAAGGCCGAAGACCGGGTCTACCATCAGGCCCATAAGCGCAAACTAGAGCGCGAGCGTCGCAATAGTGGCCGGCACCAAAAAGATGATCAGCATGAACTCGTCGTAGGACGCAATCCTGTGGTTGAATGCCTACACGCACGGGTACCAGCCACGGCCTTGTATATCAGTGAAGGGACGCGGAATGATAACCGTCTCAGTGAGGCGGTCCAGATAGCCCACGCGCGTTCGATTCCGCTGATTGAAGTAGCTCGCCACGAGTTGGACCGGATGACCGGGAATGGGATGCATCAAGGCATCGGTTTAGAAATCCCCCCATATAAATACGCTGACGTGAACGATCTCATCACTAAGGTGCGCGAATCTGGGGAAAAAGGCATGATTGTGGTGCTCGACAATATCACCGATCCGCGTAACTTGGGTGCGGTGATCCGATCCGTTGCAGCCTTTGGAGGCCACGGAGTGGTCATCCCTGAGCGCCGGTCCGCGTCCGTGACCGCAGTGGCTTGGCGTACCTCCGCCGGTACCGCTGCGAGAATGCCCGTTGCTAAAGCCACGAATATCACCCGTACGATTAAAGAATTCCAACGTAGTGGCTACCAAGTGGTCGGGCTCGATACCGGCGGCAATGCCACGCTAGATAACTATGATGGCACCGATAATGTGGTCATCGTGGTGGGGTCCGAAGGAAAAGGGATTTCGCGCCTCGTGCGGGAAAACTGTGATGAACTGATGAGTATTCCCATGGCCAGCTGGGTAGAAAGCCTCAATGCCTCCGTGGCCGCAGGTGTCGTACTCAGCGAATTCGCTCGTCAGCGTCGTCGTTAAGCGCGCTGAAAACCGAAGAAATCTATCGCTGCGTCAACGGCCTCAAAGCGATCAGTTCCAGGGCCTAGCACCGTTGATTCAACTGGTTGTGCCGTAGGAATATGGTGGCCGACGCCCTCGAGAATATAGGCCACTACACTGCCATAATCGAGATACTGATAGCCGCTTAAGCCCGTCACCCGTGTGGCTGGGCGGTTTTCTCGATTCAAGACTGCATAATAGTGGGCGGTGTCCTCTAAGCCCAGGACGCGCCCGCGATTATTGCGGGATACCAACTGAATATCGCCACCAGCGAAGGGAATGATGGGATCATCGGTGCCGTGCATCAAAAGTGTCGGCGTAGGGATATAGCCGTGTGCGCTACACAAGAATTCTTCCGCCACCGGTTGCGTGGCACCGATTATGAGAGCGCCAGATATTAGCCCTGGGTATTCGTGGAGCAACCGAAAGACCATATGGCCGCCATTGGAAAATCCGCCGCAGAATACTCGCCCGTTGGGGGCTATGGATCGGGCTAGTTCGTTGATAAAGGCAGCATCGTCAGTTTCGAGGAGTCGGGTGCGCTCAGCGAAGTATTTTCTTCCGTCATTCCAGTGCCGTCCGATTCCCTCGGGGTAAATAACGTGGAGGCCGTAATCGTTGAGCCGGTCCCACTGGTTGCCACTGAAGTGGCGGATTACCTGCGCTGATTGCGTGGATCCGTGAAGAAAGATGAAGATATCTCCACTAGGTTGCGCCGCTGGGTTGAAAAGGTACTGGCGCTCTTGGCCGGTTGAGGTGTGAAATACGGCCCGCTCTATACTCATACTGTCCTATTTTAGGCAGTAGCCTAAAGAGTATGGAGAAAAAGCGTGTCCGCAGAAGTTCCCTCGCCTCCCTTGCAGCCGAACTTGGAGTCTCGCGCACCACAGTCTCCAATGCCTATAACCGCCCCGAAGAGTTATCCCCACAATTGCGGAGGAAAATCCTAGCCACCGCAGCCAAGCGCGGCTACCCAGGCCCGGACCCCATGGCACGCGGATTGCGCACCAAAGAGGTTGGGAGCGTGGGGGTGCTACTCACCGAGCATATGACCTACGCATTTGAGGATATGGCTTCGGTTGATTTCCTCGCGGGTATGGCCACTGCTTCGACGGGAAGCCAAACCTCCTTAACTCTCATACCTGTAGGTCCCCACGCAGAGAATGATTCCGTGGATTTACTCAACCAGGCTGTGGTCGATGGTTTTGTCATCTACTCGGTGGCAGCGGATGAACCCTTTCTTCGCGCTGTGGAGCGCCGCGGATTACCTGGGGTCATCTGCGATCAACCCAAGGGTGATCTGCGCTTTCCCTTTGTGGGAATAGACGATAAAAAAGCTATTGCTCCCGCAGCCCAGGCGCTTATCCATGCTGGCCACCGATCAATCGGAATATTGTGTATCCGCCTTTCACCACAGCCAAATAATGGGCCAGTTCTTCCCGATCGGCTCCGCCAGGCCAAGCATCATGTGCAACGTGATCGCGTGCTCGGTGCCCTTGAGGTCTTCGCGGCAGCCGGAATTGATCCGCAGCACGTGCCCATCATCGAGCGCCATCTCAACGATATGGAGAATAACTACCAGGCAGCTGCTGAGTTGCTAGGAAGCCATCCCCATCTGACCGCCATTTTATGCACCACTGACACTATGGCTTTGGGAGTAATGGCCTACGCCCGAGATCACGGTATGTCCATTCCAGCACAGCTCTCTCTGACCGGTTTTGACGGCACGAGCACAGCACTGATAAAGGATCTCAGCACCGTCATCCAACCCAATAAGCTCAAGGGGGAGTGGGCTGGGCGCATTCTTTTTCAGCAACTGCAGGGAAAAGAGATCAGTCAGCGAACTCTTCTTGAGGTGGGATATAATCCTGGTCAAACAGTCGCTTCCCCAGATGAGGATAAAAACTCCTGACGCTGGAGGTATAGGTCCTCGAGGAGGTCTGCTACTGCTGCACAATCGGCCACGCGTTTCCTGGCGTGGGTGAATCCTTCACCTACCTTGACTGATAGATCGCACGGGCGCAAGACGTCAAAGCCATCTTCGTCGGTCGTATCATCGCCTAAGAAAATGACAGCATCGGGTTGGTACACCGAGGTGGCTATGCGGATCCATGAACCTTTGTTGATATCTAAGACCCCAGCTTCGACTATATTTTTGCCAGGCGCAATAGTAACCCCTGGAATATCGACGGCTTGGGCTAAGGCCGCAATATCGGCAGACTTGTGCTGATCGGCGGCCATGAGGTGGAGAACGCGATGAAAGGGCTTGTATTCAACAAAGGCGCCAGGTAGATCTGCAATAAGTTCTTCAAATCGCTCCGTGACCTTATCGAGTGCCGTGGCTCGTTCGGGGCTCATCGTGGTGGCGAGGAGCTCGGACTCGGCCCCATGGGAGCCGGCCAGAATGATATCACCGCGTGGATCTAGCCCAGATACGCTCGCCAGGCCGCGGCGATCGCGCCCGGAGAGAATGGCAACCGTGGTATCACGCAGAACACTTAAATTCTTCAAGGCTGCCATGGCGCGCTGGTTCACGGGAACATGGGTGGGGTCAGGAGAGAATTCTGCCAAAGTTCCGTCGAAATCAGAGATGACCAGAAGGGAAGGGGCTTCGGCGATCATGGGAGTGCCAATCCAATAGCTCTCGGTTCCACCGATGCTGTCAGCGGTTCACGCAGCACCATGCTATCGGGCTGCGGGCGGGTAATCTCGAGCGGGCCCGTCGTGAGAATATCCTGTAGTGCATCGTGGATATAGCGTGTCTTAGCTGTGCATACGAGCTCATCTGGGGGGGAGATGGAAAAGTCCGAGAAGCTCACAGTTGTAGCCTCATCGATGAGCGCCGGAGCGGAATCCTTTTTATAGTTAGCTGTTGCTGTAAACTGCGAACATCCGCTGAAGCCCACAATGGTGGAATTACCAAAACTGATAGTCACCTTCGTTGCATTATCATCTGGAAGGGTCGAGGGCAGATCTGCGCTACTAAACACATCGGTGACTTGCCATGTGGTGCCTACTAGGGTGGGGGTGGGTGCGCACGCGGATAGCGCAAGAATACCCACGAGTAAGAGACGTTGTTTCATCGGGAAGATTCCTTCAAAGCGTCGAGATAGGAGCGAGCCCACAGATCAACATCATGCGTTATAACCTGCTGGTACATGGTGAGCATCCGTTTCTGGGGGATTTCCGGTTGCGTTGCTAGTGCCATCATCGCATTATGAATCTCAGCCTTAATAGATTCACTATCGAAGGGATTGCACAAATATGCGTCGACGAGCTCGGTGGCTGCGCCAGCAAATTCGCTGAGCACCAACGCCCCAGACCCGTCTCCGTGGCAAGCAACATACTCTTTAGCCACCAAATTCATGCCGTCCTTGAATGGGGTGACCAGCATAATATCGGCGGCGCTATAGAGCTCGATCAGACGCTCCTTCGACAGCGATGCATGATGGTAGCTCACCACAGGCTTACCTAGCGCCCCAAAGCGCCCATTGATGCGACCAACGGCCTCTTCAACTTTGCTGCGCGTGGCCTGATAGTGGTCGATGCGCTCTCTGGAAGGAGTGGCGATCTGAACAAAGCTGGTGCGGTGATCAATCAACCCCTCCTCGAGTAAACTTTCCAAGGCCTCCAGTCGCTGTAAAATCCCCTTCGTATAGTCTAGGCGGTCAACTCCCAAAATGAGTGTCTCGGGATTACCCATCTCCCTACGTACACGAGTTCTGTCTACGTGGGCTGATACAAAGGGCTCAGGATCAATAGAGATTGGAAAGGCGGCCACTTTAACTACGCGATCATCATCGGTGTGAATTGTAGCGTTTGGCTGGCGGACCTTTACGGATCCACTGACTCGCTCTGGATGGTAGCGATCGACAATATCGAGGAAATTTTGGGCATTGGATATCAGGTGGAAACCGATGAGGTCAGCGCCCAACATGCCCGCCAGGATATCGGTGCGCCACGGCAGCTGGCGAAAAAGATCCGGGGCTGGGAACGGAATATGTAAAAACAGCCCAATAGTCAGATCAGGGCGCAGCTCCCGCAAGAGGCCAGGTACGAGCTGGAGCTGATAATCTTGGACCCATACCGTAGCCCCGGGGGCTGCAACACTGGCAGCCTCTTCGGCAAATTTCACATTCACCGCGTGATACGACTGCCACCAATCGTAGCGATATTCTGGGCTTACAATAAGGTCGTGGTACAGCGGCCATAGCGTGGCATTAGAAAAGCCCTCATAGAAATTCTCGTAATCGACGCGAGTCAACTCCACAGGATGGAGGAGAATGCCGTTATCGGTATGAAAGGGTTCTAGTTTTTCTACGATGGCTCCGGGCCATCCCACCCAACACCCGGAGTGTTTGCTTAAGATGGGGGACAAGGCACTAACCAGTCCACCTGGGCTCGGGCTCCACGTGGAGGCCCCAAGGTTATCAATAGTCAAATCTACCGGTAGTCGGTTAGCCACCACCACGAAATCATGGGTGCCTGTGGGCGCGTGAGGGGAATTCATGCATCTTAGTCCTCTTAAAAAATCTCCCCCAAAAAGTTTGGAGGAGAAGGTGGTGTAATAATGCTACCGCGATACCTTCGTGCGGGCCTTAGGCCTGAGTAGCCTTGGTAGTCTTCTTCGTCGCTTTCTTTGTTGCCTTTTTAGCAGTGGTTTTTTTAGCCGCTGTCTTTTTAGCGGTGGTTTTCTTCGTTGTCTTCTTAGTGGTGGTCTTTTTTGAGGCCTTCTTAGTTGCTTTAGCCTTCTTAGTAACCTTCTTCGGGGCGAGAGCTGCCTCGTGGTCGGCGGCAACCTTTTGGTAGTTGAGGCCCTCAGTTTCGATCCCCAGCATGCACATTAAGGTGACGCCGTCGAAGAAATCGTGAGCATAAGAAGCCACTACTTTCCGAGCAGCTGCTGCAGTTTCCGCTTCCACCGCGTGCAGGGACTCCGCAGGGGTTCTGGTATCAGTGACCTTCGGTGGCAAAGCCTTCTCCTTTGTGAGAATATATTTTGTTCACAATCATGCAAAAGACACATTCTAGCAGAGCTTTTAAGCTTGTGAAAGCGTCAAGGGTGACACGGTCACTTCTTGTCTTTATTTTTTAGCGGCGGTTTTTTACTGCGTGCCACCGGCTTACCATAGGTTTTGAAAGATCCGTAGAAATTCAATCGTGGTTTCCGGCGTATCCTTCGTGCCATCCATTCACCAAATACAACGCCACTGGCAAGTGCTGCCGCTACCGAGAGAGCTACGGAAATATTGGTGAAACTCAGCAGTACCTGTTCATTCAAGGCTGCGTACATTCCCCGATAAATAGCCAGGCCAGGAAGTAACGGAGTGATACCCGAGACCGCGGTAATGAGCGGGGGGATGAGAAAACGCCTGGCAATTAAACCTCCAGCCAAACCAATAACAGAGGCAGCGATGGCAGCTCCGATAATCTCGCTGAGGCCAAAGGGTAGAACCAGGAAATAATAAACAAAAAGCCCAAGCATAGAGTTAAAAGCCGCCGCCACAGTACTCGAGAACTCCGCTCGGCATGCAACCGCGAACGAGAAGGCAGCAAACCCTCCGGCCAGCAGCTTGACCGTGGCTGAAGTAAAACTTAAGAGGCTCAGATTTTCCAGCGGAGGGAGAGTAATCCCTAAAAATTCACTCACCTGGAGTCCGGCACCCACGCCTGCCACGATGGCACCGGTAGAGAGCATCGTTTCAAAGAAACGGGCACTCGCGGTCACAGGAGCCCCCATCATTCCGTCTTGCATGGATTGCACGAGTGAGAGCGAGGCGAGCATCACCACAATGCCCGCTGCGATAATATGCGAAGGAAAGATCGGCGAGGCGTTATTTAAGGTGATTTGATAGGTCAAGGCAGCTGGAACGGTGGTGATGAACCCCCCGAGTAGCATCTGGAAAAAGGTAGGCAGATTATGCCGGGCCAGCACAGCGGAGCTCCATTGAATGAGCACGGCGATAATAAAACTGATCACTGCTGCCGCGAATCCACCCCCTGCGCCTACTGCAACGGCCGCTCCCATGCCACCCCACCCTAAGAGGCTACGCCGGAAGGTGCGCCGCGAGGGAGTCTGAAAAAGTTCGTTGAGGATCTTCTCGGCAACCTGTGGCGGAGTAGCGCCACCGCGGATCGATCGGATGAGGCGGTCGATCTCGCTGAGTTTCGAGAAATCTACATTCATGCGGCTGACCACTCTGAAAACACTCAGTGGCACCTTTTTCTCTACCCCAATAGTGGAGAAGATAGTGATCGTATTAAGAGTGATGTCTACGTGGGTGTAGTGCAGCCCGTAGGAGGTGGTCACTGCTTGAATATAGGCGACGGTATCGCGATTCGATGTCCCCGCAGAGAGAAAAATATCACCGATGCGCGCTGCCAGATCCATGACCCCGGCCACCTCTACGGGGTTGGTGAGATCAATAGGGGCGAGCGGCGAAGGCGGCGGCGCTGCCTTCGCGGTATCGATCGTGGAATATCTGCCGCCTTGCATTGCGACAGTTTTCAACCACACGAGTGGATTAAACACACTTGAGCCTTAGAATTCGTTGAGTACAGTACATCAGTTCTACCCCAAGATAGCCCGCTGCAACGCTATCGGTAAACCCGCGCATTGAAATTCTTGGGGAAGATTAGGTAGTATTTCACAGCAGTGCTGGAGTGGCGCAATTGGTAGCGCACCGGTCTTGTAAACCGGTGGTTGCGAGTTCAAGTCTCGTCTCCAGCTCACTTAAGGCCCCACCCGTGATTGCGGATGGGGCCTTTACCGTTAATTTTCGCGGACAGGTAGCATCCCAGGAGGTTCGCTTTAAGTGGTGGAGCTGGAGTTTTACACGTGAGGCGTAGGCTTAAAAGGCCAGAACTAAAGTACTGAAAGTTAAGGCATGGGGGCTGAGCGGACACGTGCGGAGCGAAGTCCTTCGGAGGAGACGGGCCGGCCTTTCCTTGGGATTTATATACCTCCCCGCCCACTAATTTTTCTGACAGCACACCTAATAGCTTTCACGAGCGTGCTTTTAAGTGGCGCTGTACGCGCCCCTTTCTCAGGGCAATAAAAAGTAGAGGGACAACAGATTTCGCTCTGTCCCTGGCGCTAAGCGGTGCTCGAAGAGTGGGGGGAACTGAGGGGGTATAAATGCTGGTTTAATCTTCGGTGAAATACGATGTTTCGCGTGCCCGCATGCGCTTAAAGCGCATATAGCGACGCAAACCTCGAGGGCGCTTGATGCGCCTGGCTATCCATTCACCTAAGTAAACCCCTGCGCTTAGAGCTGCAGCAATAGCAAGAGCGATCGTGAGATTAGAAAAACCGGTGAGAATTTGCTCGTGGGTCAAGGCATACAGACCCCGATAAATTGCCAAACCAGGTAGCAGAGGGGTCGCGGCTGAGGCCGAGACGATCAGTGGTGGGACCCCGTAGCCGCGCGCTAATAAACCGCCAATGAGCCCAATAAAAGTTGCAGCTATAGCCGAGCTCGTAATACCGCCTAAACCTAAGGGCATCACGGTGAGATAAAAGATACTGGTGGAAAAAAGACTAACGATGCTGGCCACCCAAACCGAGGACCAATCTGCGAAACAGCCACGTGCGAATCCCGCCGCGGCAAAAGCGCCCGCGACAATCCTCAAGGTCATCGAGGCAAAATTGGGATTTGGTTGGGTTTGCATGGGTGGCAAGGGAATACCGAGGTAATTGGACAGTGCAATACCCATCGCTACGCCTGCCACGATGCCGCCGGTGGCGATCATTGTGTCAAAAAATCGAGCACTTCCAGTGACTGGGGAGTTGGATATACCATTTTGAATGGCCTGAAAGAGGGTGAGACCAGCAGCCAAGGCAATAATTCCGGTAGCAATCACCATAGATGGGCGCAATATCAATCCCAGCTCAGCACCTGCGTGGTAGGCCAGGGCCGCCAGTATAGACACAATCAAGCCACCAATGGCATTGAAAAGAAAAAGCGGCATTCCCTTCTTTGATAACTCAGTGGCCACCCACACCACCGCAAAGGCCGCAATCATAGACGTTAAAGCTACCCAAATATCGCCGCCAATGAGCACGGTTACAGCCCCGCCGAGAACAGCCCACGAGGCCATGATGCCCCAAATACCTACCGTGGGTGGAGCAGTTATAATCTCGGTCAAGATTCGATCGGCAGTGTCCACATCGACTCGGCGAGCGTGGATATCTCGAATGAGGGCATCGACCCGCCGAAGACGGTGGTAATCATTGGGAGGGCTGCTGATGACGCGAATGATATTGATGGGTTCGTTATAGTCGCCGCTTATACGGGCGAAGATACGAATGCGACTATTGGTAAAATCAACGTGGGCGTCCCATAATCCGAAGGTCTCTAGGATAGCCTTGACTTGATAGGTGGCGTCGGTATGCGTAGTCCCGGCCGCAATGAGAATATCACCAATGCGCGCGGCTACATCGAGTACCGCGCTGACCTGCACTTGGTCGCTAAAATCAACAGGTGCCAGCGGCGCCAGTGGGGTCGCTCTGGCAACGTCGATAGTTGCTACCCGGTAAGGGGTTTGGAAGAGTGAGCGTACTGCAGCCAAAAGTGCCATTATTCCAGCATAGATTGCCGTGGCTCTTTGACAAAGAGCAGCACTAAAGCGCCCATGAGCAGCACAATTCCAATACCAAAGATTCCGGCGCGATCAGAGCCAAAGTGCACAACGGCAGCCGAGAATGCCATGGGGGCAAGCCAGCTGACTGCTCGGCCGGTGGTGGCGTAGAGGCCGAACATTTCCCCTTCATGACCTTGAGGAGCCATGCGAGAGAGGAAGGTTCGAGAGGATGATTGGATGGGGCCAACGAAGAGGCACAGGATGAGCCCAAAGATCCAGAAATTCTTCGGCCCCGAGACGAAATACAGGACGACGGAATCGGCAACCATGAGAAAGAGCGATCCTAAAATGACAGGTTTGGGTCCAAAGCGATCGTCGAGAAAGCCGCAGCCGATGGCGCCGAGTCCAGCAACCACATTGGCAGCAATGCCGAAGAGGAGGACATCGCCAGGGGAGAGTTCGTACACGGACACAGCGAGGATCGCGCCAAAAGTAAAGACGGCTGCAACGCCGTCACGGAAAAGGGCAGAGGAAATGAGGAAGTACACCGCAGAACGGTCAGTGCGCCATAAAGTTTTTAAAGTATTGAACAGTTGTGCATAACTCGTGCGGATTCCCCCTGTGGCGATTTGTGGATTCGGGGGGATCTCGGGGACTCTCAGCATGACAGGAACTGCGAAGATGAGGAACCAGAGGGCGGAAAGGGCTGCGACAAGACGGATATTAAAACCGGCCTCGGTGGATATTCCCAGCAGCCCGCCGTCGCCGGCAATAAAACCAAAATAGCAGCTAGCAAGGAGGATAATGCCGCCGAAGTAGCCGGCTGCCCAGCCGAAGCCAGAAACCCGTCCGACATTATCTGGCGTGGAGATCTGGTTCAACATGGCGAAATAACTGACTTCACCGAGTTCAAAGGTGACCGAGGCGATGGCAAGGATGCCTATACCTAGCCAGAAATAAATCGGGGCATCATTGCGGATGAAGAACAGCGAAAACATCAAAGCTACAGTGATAATGCTCCAGAAGCGGACGCTGCGGCGTCTCGTGCCCCGGGCATCGGAACGCTGGCCTATAACGGGGGCTATCAAGGCAATGAGGACGCCTCCGGCAGCGATTGCCCAGCCGAACCATGAAGTGGCGGAAAAGCGGGAGTCGATATTTTTGCCCACGGACTCGGTGAGATAAACCGAGAATACGAAGGTGATGAGAACGGCGTTAAAGGCTGCGGATCCTAAGTCCCACAGCGCCCACGTGGTGATAGTTTTCTTATCGGTTCGGGTCGCGGCGGCAAAATCAGGGGCTGCCTGAAGTGGTTTGGCAGCGACCGGCGTTGTCGGGGTCATAGAAACAACTTTAAACCCTCGACCTCATTTTAGATAGCAGATTTTTCCCTCAGCAATCGATAACTGCCCTATCCAAGGCGGTCGCCCCGGACAATCCTAGGGGGTATTTTGCCTGCTACTCGTGGGCGTAGAGGGTTTCCTTAGGATTGCCGCGCAATAGTATATAAGTAATTATTCCCGTTCCCATCGCAACGATCAAAGCTACACTCAAGACACCTTGATAGGCCTGATCGAGCGCAATTAAGGAAGCTAGGGGTGAAGTGTCGCCGGAGATGATATGGGCATACGCTTCACGGCCGCCCTCTCCGAATGCCAGAGAGAAGAAAAGCGGAAACAGCGACCCGAGTACGGCAACCGCTAATAAGGTTCCAAATTCATAGGACACCTCTTCCACCGCACTCGCCATTCCCAAACGGCGTTTGGGCGCTGAACCAATAATAGCGGTGGACGTCACGCTCATCACTAAGCCACCGCCCAATCCAACGAATACCAGACCCAGGACTAAGATAGCGAAGTCGCGATCACCGAGGAGCTTCGTGAGGCTCAAGACCATCGTGAGCAAACCTAGACTCATGACGCCAAAACCTCCGGCGATGAGAGGTCGAAAACCGATGCGGTGTAAAAAGGCTCCACCGATAACTGACGTGGGGACGGCCGCGGCCGCCGCGGCTGCCGTTAAAAGCCCTGCCTCGAGAGGGCTGAACCCCAAGACCAATTGTGCGCGCTGCGTGGTGGTGAGTTCTGTGCCAGAGATGATGAACATTGCTATGCCAGCTCCCAGTACTCCAGCGGAAAGCACCGGATTAGCAAAAATGCCCCAGGCAATAACGGGCTCGCTTAAAGAGCCCTGGCGCTGGTGGAAAAGGTAGCCGCTGCCAATGAGCACTATCGATGCGGGGAGTAGAACAGTTAGATCGGCGTTGTGGGCGAGATCCTTAATAATCACGACCGCACTCGCCATGGTTAGCCCCGCCCACAGTGAGGAGGGCGCATCCCAGTGCCGAGAGGGATCAGCGATATTTTTAGGTGCCAGCGCAAAAGTAGCGAGGAAGGCAATGACGACGACCGGAATATTGACTAAGAAGGCTGAGCCCCACCAAAAGTGCTCCAGGAGAAAGCCGCCCATAATCGGCCCCGACGCAGCCCCCAAGGTGGCCACAGAGCCCCACACACCGATGGCAGTATTGCGTTCTTTGATATCACTAAAGGTTAAGCGCAGTAGAGCCAATGTTGCGGGCATCATAGTTGCTGCCCCAGCGCCAAGAAAGGCCCGAGCGGCAATAAGATAAGCCGGCGTTGGGGCGAAGGCTGCTGCGAGAGAGGCGAGTCCGAAAAAGATTAGACCTATTTCAAACATTCGGCGGTGACCAATTTTGTCTCCCAATGTGCCCGTACCCAACAGAAGGCTCGCGAGCACCAGTGGGTAGGCATTGATAATCCACAAAGCCTGCACCTCACTCGGACCTAATTCGTGACGCAGTGTGGGAAGCGCAGTATAGAGAATTGAATTATCTGCTCCCACCATAAAAAGCCCGAGAGAAATGACGGCGAGAAAACCCCACCGCTTGGCTGGCGTAGTAGAAATAGAATCGGAATGTATCGACTGCGGCATGGCTCCTGATTGTACATCCGTTCCTCTAGCTCAACTAGCTCGCTAAGCTGAAGACACATATATTGATAGAAGGCGGCTTTCCTGATAACCGGAGCAGCTAGGAAAGGGTGGAACGATGAAGGAAGAAGAGACGAGAATTCTCGTTGTCGATGATGAACCTAATATCGTTGAACTGTTAAGTGTTAGCTTGCGTTTCCAAGGTTTTAATGTGGCCACTGCTCAGTCCGGCAGGGAGGCCCTCGTGGTGGCTCGAGATTTCCACCCCGATGCGTTCATACTAGATGTGATGATGCCGCATATGGATGGTTTCGAACTACTCCCGCGGCTGCGCGACGAAGGTTTTGATGGGCCCGTTCTATTTCTCACGGCTAAGGATGCAGTTGAGCACCGTATTCACGGTTTAACCATCGGCGCTGACGACTATGTCACCAAGCCTTTTAGCTTAGAAGAGGTGATCACGAGACTCCGCGTTATCTTAAGGCGCGGGACGCCCGCCATGGAGGCCGAGGATAGTTCCAGTGTTTTAAAATACGCTGATCTGGAGCTGAATGATCTCACACACGAGGTCAAGCGCGCCGGGAACGTTATTGATCTCTCGCCCACAGAGTTCAATCTTCTCCGGTACCTGCTTCTTAACGCGGAAGTGGTGCTGTCGAAGGCTAAAATCCTGGACAATGTGTGGCACTACGATTTTGGCGGCGACGGCAATGTGGTGGAGAGTTATATCTCCTATTTGCGCCGCAAAGTCGATACCGGCGATGTGCCGCTTATTCATACAGTGCGCGGCGTCGGATATGTTCTGCGTCGGCCGCGGCAGTAACGGGGTGTAGCTGTGCATGATGCGGTGATGGAAAAATCCTCTCGAACCTCACGGATTACGCGGGCTGCACGCGATCCACGGGTGGGCATCCCCTTGCGTTTTATACTCGTCTTTGTCACTATCTTTATGACCGGCTTTGGGCTGTTGGCTTCGGGTATTGCAATCCAGCGATCCATGGAGGCGGAGGCTTTAACGCGAGTGGATAACGAATTGAGCCAGGGTTTAGAGACCTGGGCTCAGCGTGATGCGCTTTATAACCACCCACAGCGCAATTTATTCTCCCTCCCTTCCGATTATTTTGTGGCTCGGTATTACCGTGATGGAACCTTGGCCTTCGTGAGCCAGCAGGCGGATGAGATTCCCGATACCCGCGATATACGATTCGACGGAGTTCCCCGGACTGTGCGTTCGTGGAATCGCGAAGATAAGGGGGAATGGCGCGTTATTGCCACTCAGCGCGCGGACTTCATTGTTATCGTGGCTAAGGAAATTAGTAGTGATAAAGAATTTCTCAGCCGACTCGCCGCAGGGCAAATATCCATTGGGTTTATTGTGCTGGCCATGGTGGGGATCTTCGCACACGTCATCATTCAACGCACCCTGCAACCGCTGCGTTTGGTCGAGGATACGGCCAAGGCAATCACCACCGGGGACCTCGATCGCCGAGCTCCGGTCTTACCAGAGAATACCGAGGTGGGAGCCCTCAGCCGTTCCATTAACGTGATGATGGAGCAGCTACAGACGCTGATTGTGGAACTAAAGGCCAAGGAAGTGCAGATGCGCCGCTTCGTCGGCGATGCTTCCCATGAGTTACGCACTCCGTTGACCAGCGTGCGCGGTTATGCGGAGTTATATCGCTCGGGCGCTACTCAGGATGCCTGTATGGTCTTAGACAAAATCGAGGAGGAATCTTCACGGATGTCGCTGCTGGTGGAAGATCTCCTTAGCTTGACTCGCGCGGAGGAAAAGCACTTTGAAGAACAGCCGGTGGATCTTTTAGAGATAGCACTATCGGTACTCGATTCCTTGCGGGGAGCCTATCCGCAGCGCGATATCAAGGTGGAAAATTCCGCACAAACCCTCCCCGTCGTCTTAGGTGATAAGGCCCGGTTACGCCGAGTGATTATGAACCTTATGGTCAATGCGTTGAAACATGCTGGCGACGAGGCCACGGTGCGCGTTGTGATTGGAGAGAATGAGTCTGCCTTCTTCATCGATGTGGCCGATGATGGCGTGGGCATCGAAAAGGAAGATGCCGATCATATTTTCGAGCGATTTTACCGTGCAGATACCTCACGTACCCGCTCAACCGGAGGCTCCGGTCTCGGTCTGGCTATAGTGAAGTCCATAGTAGAGGCACATAAAGGTGCAGTCTCTGTGAAGACCGCACCTGGTGAGGGCACAATATTTAGGGTGATTTTGCCCCGATATCACCCCTTCAAAGAGGTCTAGTTCTGGGCGGAGAGCGCTAGGCTTATCTTCAGCGCCGCCTCATCCATGAGTTTAGGGTCTGTCTCATTCATCTTCAGGGCAGTGCGGAAATCATAATCGCCCATATCCGTGGCAGGAAATACGTGAATATGGGTATGGGGTACATCGAAGCCAGCGATGACAAATCCGGCCCGTGGAGCATCAAAAGTACTCACGATAGCCTGACCCACCCGTTGGGCTACAGCGGTTAATTTGGCCCACACCTCAGGCTCAAGATCTGTCCACTTATCTACTTCTTGGACCGGAACCACCAGGGTGTGGCCATAAGAGAGAGGCTCGATGGTGAGGAAAGCCACCACGTCCTCATCGCGGTAAACAAAGCGGCCGGGCAACTCACCATTAATAATCTTGCTAAATACGCTCGTCATATCATCAACACTAGTAGATGAGCTATTTTTTGGGGCTAAACTAATGCCCATGCGCATTCTAGTTATCGGGTCGGGCGCCCGCGAGCACGCCCTTGTTCTAGCTTTATCCCACGATCCAGCTGTCACGACGATCCATGTGGCTCCCGGGAATGTGGGAATGGCTCCAGTAGCTGAGATCCACCCCGAATTCTCGCAGGTTGATTCTCCGTCACAGATGCTTCAAGCGGCACAGGAAGTTGCTGCGGATTTGGTTGTGATTGGGCCCGAGATACCCCTTGTCGCTGGTGTTGCGGATGCGCTTCGTGCTCAAGGATTTGCGGTCTTTGGCCCTAATCAGCAAGCCGCTCACATTGAGGGATCAAAAGCCTTTGCCAAGGATGTAATGGCCAAAGCCGGTGTGCGAACCGCACGCGCGGAGCAGCTCTCCCCAGGCTCGACGGATGCCGACATAGATGCGGCGTTGAATAGATTCGGCCCACATTTCGTTGTTAAAGATGATGGACTAGCTGGCGGCAAGGGTGTGGTTGTCACCGATGATCGCACGGCGGCCCTTGATCATGTGCACACCGTTTTAGGTGCTGGAAACCCAGTACTATTGGAATCCTTCCTGGATGGGCCGGAGGTTACCCTCTTTTGTCTCGTTGATGGCGAGACTGTTATTCCCCTCCTACCTGCCCAAGATCATAAGCGTGTGGGGGAGGGGGATACAGGCCCCAATACCGGCGGCATGGGCGCGTATTGTCCCCTACCGTGGCTACCCGATGACGGGGTGCAGCGCATTGTCGATGAGGTGTGCATACCGGTAGCTAAGGAAATGGTGGCCCGTGGTTGCAGCTATTCAGGTCTGCTCTACGCTGGGATCGCCTGGGGTGCGGAGGGTCCAGCCGTAGTGGAATTTAACTGTCGTTTCGGCGATCCCGAGACCCAGGCGGTGCTGGCTTTATTAAAGACCCCTCTCGGAACGCTGCTGCATGCAGTAGCCACGGAGAAATTGGCCCAGCACCCCGCCTTGGAGTGGGATGACGGCGCGGCTCTGACGGTCGTGCTCGCGGCCCCAGGTTATCCGACTGCCCCACAGCTTGGTGGAGTGGTGAGCGGTGTCGATCATCCGCATATCTTGCACGCTGGTACCGCTCTAAATGCAGCGGGAGAGACGGTAGCTGCGGGGGGACGGGTGATTAATGTTGTGGCAACCGGAGACACTCTAGCTGAAGCGCAGCGGGAGGCCTATGAAATCTTGAGAACTGTCTCCCTTGATGGTTCGCACTACCGTCGCGATATAGCTACGGCCGCGATAGAGGGAAAAATTAAGATTCCGTAGATCTCGACATTACTTAGCGCCGCTGGGGGGGAAGGCGTGATTCTCTTCGCATAAGCGAATCATGCTGGACATAATCGTGAGGTCACCTGGTCAGTTGATGGTTGAAATGATAAGCCCAGTGCCTTCGGAGCAGTGAGCTAAAATTTGGCTTAAGTTAAGGCAAATCGCAGGTTTCTATAACCTGGCACATATGTGTATCAAAGCTCAACTTGCTTCTTCTCCGCGAGATCTGCTGGCATACGTCACCGTCTGCCAGCGGCTTGAACGCCCCAGAATCGGTGATCTGTGGCTTCGGGGGCACCCTTTTCCAGAAAAAATTAAATGGCCCAACCCTTATTTGTGATAACTGTTAATATCATCACATGTTTAAGTTTGCAGAGACCAGATCGCTCATCACACGAGCGCTCATGGTCCTCGCAGTAATCCTCGGGCTAACCTCTGCCCAGATGGCGATTCCTGCGTGGGCCCAAGATGATAGAGCCACAACATCGGTGGCTCCCGATGACATAGTTACGACCCCCAGCGCAGTCCCTGACGATCAACCCGCTCCGGCGGAAGCATCCGACGCGACTGCGCCGATAATAGAAAATAACGATGCTCCGATATCAGTGGCCGCTCCAGATGATAAGAGTCTGGTGCGCTTTGATATCAGGACCAAGGAAGGGCTCGTTAATAGTACCGACGATAGACTCGACTACTGGTCTGGTGAGCGCATTGATCCCATAGTTACGCTCGCGGTCTCAGGTGCAGATGTTGAGTTAAATAATGCGAAAGTAACGATCACCGTACCAAAGACCCGCAGTTCTGACGGTTCGGTAGTGTACAATGAGAAACCAGACTTTGCTCGTCTCGAGTCAGCAGACTCCTCGGAAATCGGCGAAAATGACGATGCTTTCTATGTTGAATATACGTTCAAAAAGCTGAAGAGTGGACAGATTTTCCAGTTCCCACTCGCTTTTGCCTTTAAGAATAGACTCACCCCCAGTGGCGTAGAGGTCACTCCGCAGGCGACGTTTAGTTCCGATGAATTACCAAGCCGTACGGAAAACATCACGTTCACCGCACAGTCGATTTCTCAGTACAAAAGTCGCATTTTGCTCGATGGAGGTTTCACCGAAAAAAAACCTATCAATGATCCACAGGTTGGAATTTATAAATTCAAAAGCGAAACCAAAACCGATCGTGCGCCAAAGGATAAAACCTTTAGATATAAGGTGAGAATTAATCAAGTTCGCCCCTCTGGTGCGCCAAGTGGTAAAGGCCTTTATGACGGCAAGACTGTAACCTACCAAGTTACTGTTCCCGAGGGTGCGAAAGTTGATAAAACCGAGAACTACTGGGTTTGGGATCCAGTAGCTCGTACGCTCACCTATTCCCTTCCTTACGCGAGAAACAAAAGTATTTCAGCCTACTGGTCTGACGGCATTCCACTAACTCTCCGCTACGATGCCGACATTGTAAACCCTGACGGCTCGAAGAAGATCTTCCCCATTTTCCTAAAGAGTTGGGTCGACAAGGGAACTAAAGAGGAAGTCTATGCAGAGGAAACCTCGGTCGGAACGGCCTTCAAAGAAGAAGTCGTACCCTTCCAGAGGGGGAGCGTGGTAAAGGTCGACAAAGTGCGTATGTACGCACTCTCAGACGAGTACCAGGTCGGTTTACCGCAGTACACCGATTGGGTCACGGACGGTGAGGCACTTTCTTATAAGTATGGCAGCCGCCCGCCGCGATACTACCGACCAATCAGCCTGGACGATTCTCAGAAGGGCAAGACACGAGACCCGAAGCTCCTAGCATCTCTTGGCGGTATGAAGTGGCGTATTAACGTCAATCAATCGAATAACGGTTCAGGCTACGACGATAGAACCGGTGGTATTCACGATTTCCTTTATGAGGTGACGGACAGGGACCTTGATCCGGGTCTTTATTACCAAAAGTTCCAGTTCAACAGCAAATTCTTAAGCAATAGCTCGACCTTTAGCAAGAGCGAAATCTATCAGCGAATTCGAGATTCAAAAGTCAAACTATATGGAGTTCGCGATGACGATTCTCGCATCGAGCTGGCAGCGGATCTCATGCCAGGGGATTTTGTTGCCATCAATGACACCGACCGAGAGTATAAAGAGCTTAAGCTTGTATTCGATCCGCCCTTGGAGCTAGATAATATCGGGCTTCCATTCAACGTTTGGGCTTACCCAACAGATGCGGAGCTGGCGTGGTGGAAGCAGGAGCTTGCTCAAACTCCAGCTGAACAAATCGCAGAACTATCAAAGTCGTATTCCAATCGCGCAACAGCTGACGTGCGGCACGAACGCGTCGATGGTGTGAAATTTGATGAAACTAAGTTTGATGGAACTGGTAATAATCCTATCCTTGTGAAGGGTCATCGACCACGTCTGAAGACTTCGATTAGCACCACTCTTGATAGAGAATTCTTCTCCAAAGACGGGTGGGAACTTAGAGAGGCCTACGGGGCCTTTAATCCCACAGATACCCGTACCGCCCTATCCGAGTGTGCTGGTCTTGATAAATTGACCCCTGCTAACTGCGACCGCGTCGCGGCTCTAAACGTGAGAGTCCAAGCGGTTGGAAACTGGGGTGTAACTAAAAATACGGTAAGGAATCTTCGTCAGATTGTGCTTCTACCTCCTGGGGTGGATTACGTGAATACCCTAGGAATCCACGCTGCGGGATCGGGCAAGGTAGATAAATCTCCTGCAGAACCACAGGTTATCCCCAATTACAAGAATACCGGCTTAACGGCTCTGGTCTACGCATTCGGTGACATCGATTACGAAGCGCCCGCACTAGGAAGCTCGAACGCTAATATCGATATCTATCTCACGGTGGATACGACCAAAAATGCCAATTTTGGACCCAACACGGTACAGACTTATTCTGTATGGGACAATGCCGATGAAATTAAAGCCGCAACCCCTAGGGACGGAGGAACGCCCTACGTCGATACCCTCGATCTCGACAAGGACGGCAATACGGATGAAAGCTTTGCTACAGCACAACGTGTTATCGCTCTCGCTGCACCTCTGGAGATTAGTAGTAAAGTTGAAGTCGCTAGTCCTTCAGAGAATTTGGTGTTAGAAACTGCTCACGAAATCGGCAGTACATTTACCTACCAGATGAGTCTGACTAATAACACCCTAATCCCTGCCCAAACGGTGTCCATCCTGGCGCTTCTGCCCGGTGAAGAAGACTACACGATTGTTGCTAACGAAAAGGGGGAGTACCTCGACCGGACCTGGGAGTCTAGGGATGAGAACGGCAACAAAACTACCGGAGATCACTCCGCTTTCCGTACTCCTCTAACTGGGCCTGTAACCACGGTAGAGAAGATCGCCCCCGACGGTACTAAGAATCCAGCCATCGATATGTTCGATATCTACTACACAATGACAGAACAGCCTCAAAACCCACGGCAGCCCATCGGTGGGTATCCAGGTGGCCAGGACGTTGCTGTCTGGAAGATGGCCGAAGATATTGGACCCGATGAATGGGCAAAGGTTACCGCCGTCAAGGCCGTCCTGAAGGCTGGCCAAGTGATCGCGAGTAACGAGAGGGTGTACTTCAACCTTCCAGTGACGATCCCCTTCAGTGAAGCAACTAAGGCTCTCAACTACGGCGATCGCGCTGTCATGTCGGTGGCACTCTCGGGCGCTGGGAATAACTATGTTGAAGCAAACCAAGTCTATGTGGAAGCACTGAAATATATAGTGTCCGGCAAGGTATTCAACGATGTGAACGCTAACGGAGTCCAAGATGACGGCGAACCGGGCGTTGCCAACCTTCGTTGGGTTTTGAAAGAAGCGAACGGAGAAGACGCACTTGATCCTAACGGTCAGCGCATCGAGGGCTCGACGAACGAACAGGGTGAGTACTCGCACGACATCTTTAACCGAGGTGACGGTCGGTATATCGTCTTCGAGAAGGGCGACCCTGCACAGTATTGGACTCAAGATGCTCAAGATGTTTGCCTTACTGCAAAAGAAAAGACCTGCAGTGACGTCAATCTCGAGGGAGCGACGGCAGAATTTAGTCTGAATCCTCAATCACGTACGGCGGTTCGCAATGCTGGTTTGGCCGCGAGACGTGACGTGAAGATAATCAAAACTGACGCGACCTCAGGAGCTCTACTTGAAGGCGTGGAGTTTAATCTAGTTCACAAGAGCTACCCTCAAGTGAATGGCCGCACCGACGCTAATGGTGTGCTCATCTTCAAGGATGTCCTCGTTGGCACCTACGCGTTGGAAGAAGTTGAAGCTCCACGTGGATATAAGAAACCCGACAATACTGAAGTGATCGTTGGACTCGATAATACGATTGATCCGATCATTAAAAAGGTCAGCAATGACCGGCTTCCTGGTACCGTGACCGTGCGCAAGGTCGACAACGCATCGCCTGCGAATCCGCTGAAGGGAGCTAGATTTAAGCTCGCCAAGAAGCTTGAGGATGGATCCTATGCTGACCCCGCACAGACTGCGGTGACCAATGACGAGGGAGTCGCCACATTCGACAACGTGGAGTGGGGAGAATATCAGCTCCTCGAAACTCGCGCTCCTCTTGGCTACAGGATTCCAGATCCGAATATTGTTCACGAGGCAGTAGAAATCAACTCGGAAAGACTCGAATACGAAGTCGGCGATATTGTAAACAACCCAATCACCCGTACTATCACCGCCACTAAGGTGTCTGATTCAGGGGTACCGCTAGAGGGAGTCGTCTTCGAACTGTACAAAAATCTGGACGGCGCTGAAAGCAACACATCGCGTGAGAATTATGAAAAGCAACCGTCCTATACCGCCACCTCGCAAGCTGACGGAAAAATTACCTTCCCGGACGTACTATTCGGAACTTACCTTCTGGTTGAAAAGGAGCCATTGGAAGGGTACGAACCTCTGAAAGAACCGTTGGTGGTCAATGTGACTGAGGTTGGAGATCCAATAGATTACGGCGAACTCACCAACAACCAGATTCGCGGATCTGCTTCCTTCACCAAGGTAGAGGCCGAAACTGAGAAGGTAATTTCTGGTGCGACCTTCGGTATTTACAAGAAGGACCAAGACGGTATTCGCGAAGATCAACCTGTGGATACGCAACGGAGCAACGAACGAGGTGAAGTTTCCTTCAATAATTTGCTCTACGGTGACTACCTAGTCAAGGAAATCACACCCGCCATTGGCTACCTTCTTCCAGAAGAGGAAAGGAATGCTTGGCCAGTGAGCATCACCGAACAGGGCGAAATAGTGAAACTGGGCGTCAACGGGAAAATTGTCAATGACCTCATTCGCGGAGGCTTCAGAGCCAAAAAGGTCGATGCAGTTGATCAGAACCGCGTTTTGAGCGGAGCTGAGTTCGAGCTACGCAAGATCGAGGATGGTGTGGTTATCGATGATGTTATCGATAAGTCCACAAGTGATAACGATGGCAATATCGAATTCGCTGAGCTTCCTTACGGTGACTATGAGTTGCGTGAGACCAAGGCCCCTGAAGGCTGGTTAACGTCTCAAGAGAAGTACACCTTCTCTATAGTTGAGCATGGCCAGGTTGTGGATCTGGGCAATATTGCGAACGAACAAATCACTCGGTCAATTAAGTTCATGAAGGTTGACTCGACGAATGGCGCACCACTAGCTGGTGCCGAATTCGGAATCCATGATGCAAAGGGCGAGCTCATCCGAACCGCCGTCTCCAATGACGCTGGAGAAGTGATCTTCGAGGCCATTCCATACGGTGAGTACACGATCAAGGAAATCGCCCCACCTGCTGGATGGCGCGCATCTGCACAGGCCATCACGGTGACGATTTCTGAAAAGGGTGACCCTATCGAGCTAGATCCGGTACAGAACGATCCAACAATGGTGACAGCGAGGAAGATCGCCGCTGATACCAAGAAGCCACTTGAGGGGGCGGAATTCGAATTACGCCAAGGGGCCTCGGTGATCGCTGAAGCGACCTCCGATTCACAAGGGTTGATTTCGTTTACCGCCGTCAAGCCAGGTGACTACGAGCTCGTTGAGGTAAAGGCGCCGAGTGGCTTCGTCCTAGCAAAGAATTCCGTTCCGATAACGATCGGCACTGAAGCTAAGAATGTTGATCTCGGCGATATCGCCAATGACAGAGTGCCAAGCGAGCCGGGAACAACACCGCTGATTCCGTTCTTGCCGTTTATTCCAGGGATACCTGGCAAACCCAATCCCCCAGCGGAGCCGGGAACGCCAGGTAAGGGTATCGACAAGGATACTAAGAAGGGCATTGAGAAAACCCACCCAGGTGATAAAAATGGTGAAAGCAAGGGAGGGATATCCGCCTTGGCTCAGACTGGCGCCTCTGTGTTCTGGCTCCTCGGTGTTGCACTCGTGCTCCTTCTCTTAGGGGCAAGTGCCCTACTGGTAGCACGCCGTCGTCGAAACTAGGAGAGAATCAGTAGCTAAAATTTTATTCTCCTGTTCCGATAGATAGAAGGCCTCCGCTTCATTAAGCGGAGGCCTTCTGGGTTTCTGTATTGTGCCATTACCACATACTAATTGTGCTTATTTGGTGACTTTTAGGTTTCGTCGTACATCCCTATCGCCGATCTAATATCATGATGGGGTGGCTGAAAAAACAAATATTGTAAACGTCCTATCCAACCGATATGCTTCCGCAGAGCTGGTTGATCTGTGGAGCCCTGAGGCAAAAATCATCATGGAGCGACAGCTGTGGATCACCGTGATGCAAGCCCAACGCGACCTGGGCGTAGATATCCCAGCAGTGGCAATTGCCGCCTACGAGGGTGTTCTTGACAACGTTGATCTTGAGTCGATCGCAGCCCGTGAGCGGAAAACACGCCATGATGTCAAAGCGCGGATCGAGGAATTTAATGCTCTAGCGGGATATGAGCATATTCATAAAGGGATGACTTCCCGAGATCTCACCGAGAATGTCGAACAGCTACAGGTCTATCGCTCCTTCGAAATTGTGCTGTCTAAGGCGGTGGCTGTTGCCCACCGTTTGGCCCAGCGGGCAGAACAATATGCTGGTCTTGTTATGGCTGGACGCTCCCACAACGTCGCTGCTCAAGCCACCACTCTCGGAAAACGGTTTGCAACCGCAGCGGAGGAAATGCTGATTGCCATTGAGCGAGCCGAGAATTTCCTAGATACCTATCCTTTACGGGGCATAAAAGGCCCCATGGGAACGGCGCAAGATATGCTCGACCTGGTGGGAGGCGACGAGGCCAAACTTACCTCTCTTGAGATCACCATCGCCGATTATTTGGGCTTCTCGCGCACGTGCGACTCGGTCGGTCAGGTCTACCCTCGCTCCCTCGACTTCGACGCCGTCTCTACGCTGGTGCATCTAGGGGCTGGACCTTCGTCCTTTGCCCATACCATTAGGTTAATGGCTGGCAACGAGACCGTAACCGAGGGTTTCAAGGAGGGACAAGTAGGCTCCTCTGCGATGCCCCACAAGATGAACGCCCGCTCATGTGAGAGAGTATGCGGACTTCAGGTGATCCTTCGCGGATATCTCACCATGGTCGCGGACTTATCGGGCCAGCAGTGGAACGAGGGAGATGTGTTCTGCTCTGTAGTGCGAAGGGTTGCACTCCCTGACGCATTCTTCGCTCTCGACGGGATGTTCGAAACCTTCTTAACAATCCTCGAAGAGTTCGGAGCCTTTCCAGCGATGCTCGATCGAGAACTTGAACGCTACCTTCCTTTCCTAGCCACCACTCGGATCCTCATGGCAGCGGTGAAAACTGGCTTTGGTAGAGAGGAAGCACACGAGCTCATCAAGGAGCACGCCGTGGCTGTAGCTCTCAATATGAGAGAACACGGAGGCGAACAGGACCTCGTGCAACGCTTAGCGAAGGATCCGCGTTTCCCTCTCGATGTCAAAGCCTTAGAGGAGGCTCTAGCTGACCGTCATGCCTTCATAGGAGCGTCGCAATCGCAAACAGCTCGGGTGATAGCGCGGGTGAATGAGCTCGTTGCGCGATACCCGGATTCGCGGCAATACCAACCAGCAGAAATCCTATAGGCCGCACACTAGCTGCAGGGAGGTGCCCCTAGAAATAAAATAGGGTGTACCTCCTATGCTTTTTATATCTATTGACCATCTAGTTTCACCGGTGCGGTTACAGAATTATGTAGCTGGCTGAATCAAGCATTTGGGATCTTTACGATGCCAGGCCTCGCGCTACTATTGCGGTGTTGCACTAGGCCTATGGTGAGATTTTAAGAATGACACATCCCCGGTTTTAATGGATACGAGGCCATTGGCGGGATCGCTTAGGATACCAAGGGATAGCTTGAGTATAAGATAATCTGAATCTTTCCAGGTTAACTAGCAGCGGCGCTCGAAAGGGTCTAAACTCAATCTACATGCGCCCTGAACTTTCTCAGTATAAGCACCTTTCCGCAGGTAAAGTACGTGAAATCTACGAGATCGATGAGGCGACCTTATTGCTTGTCGCCTCTGATCGTATCTCCGCTTATGACCACGTCTTGGACTCGGAGATCCCTGATAAGGGCCGGGTGCTCACAGCGATGAGCATGTACTTCTTCGACAATATTGACTTCCCCAATCACGTGGTGGGAGCTATCGATGATGAGAGAATCCCTGAAGATGTTCTGGGTCGGGCTATGATATGTCGCAAACTTGAGATGCTTCCCTTTGAATGTATTGTGCGCGGGTATCTCACCGGCTCGGGCTTAAGCGAATATAAGAATGCCGGTTCGATATGTGACGTTGAATTGCCTGCAGGGCTTGTCGAGGCCTCCCACCTGCCGGAACCCATCTTCACCCCAGCGACGAAGGCGGAAAAGGGCGACCACGACGAAAATGTGTCCTTCGATCGCGTGGTAGCTCGTTTGGGCATTGAGCGCGCCACAGAACTGCGCGACGCCTCAATATCGATCTATCAACGTGCCGCGGAATTAGCCTTGGAAAAGGGACTTATTCTCGCCGATACTAAATTTGAATTCGGTCTCGATGCCGATGGCAACGTAGTGCTGGCCGACGAAGTACTCACCCCTGATTCTTCTCGCTATTGGCCAGCCAGCACCTACCAAGAGGGTCAAGCGCAGCCTAGTTTTGATAAGCAATTTGTGCGCAATTGGCTCACCGGGCCTAAATCGGGGTGGTCCACCGACTCCAACCAGGCTCCGCCATCCTTGCCCGGCTCGGTTATAGAGGCAACGCGGGAACGCTACGTCGAGGCCTTTGAGCGGATTACGGGCCGGAAGTTTAGCGAGTGGTTGGGCGAGAGCGCCTGATAAATTCATCTCCAGCTCTCAGGGCAGTACTATGTGGGCTATGAATGCCCCTGTTGCTAAGAAAAAACCCATAGTCCGCACTGTTCATGGAATCGATTTTGTTGATAACTATGAATGGCTGCGGGCAAAAGAAGATCCTGAGACCATTAGCTATCTCGAGGCTGAAAACGCTTATACTGCACAGCACACCGAGCATCTGACTCCCTTGAGCGAAGCTATCTTTTCCGAGCTCAAGGCGCGAGTGAAAGAAACCGATATGTCGGTGCCCCAGCGCATGGGTGAACATTGGTATTATTCGCGCACCGAAGAAGGAAAAAGTTACGGCATTTCCTGCCGAGTCCGCGTAACCCCCGGTGCCGACACCTGGACGCCACCCGTGATTCCAGATACCGGAGAGGTGCCAGGCGAGGAAGTCTTGCTGGACCTGAATGAGCTCGCAGACGGACAGGAGTTTTTTGCGCTCGGTGCCACCAGCATCACCAAGAGTGGCCGCTACCTTGCATACTCCACCGACACCCAGGGAGACGAGCGCTTTACGCTGCGCATTAAAGATTTAAAAACTGGGACGCTGCTCGAGGATACTCTGAGTGACATTCACTATGGCGCTACCTGGATTGGCGAGGAGTATATCTTCTATACCCGCGTGGATGAGGCGTGGCGTGCAGATTCCATCTGGCGCCACAAGATCGGAAGCCCTGTAGACGAAGACGTTCGCGTATTTTACGAGGATGACGAACGTTTTAGTGTCGGTATTGGCTCAGTGCGCAGCGAAAAATATCTCATTATCGGAGTGAGCTCGCGTACTAGCTCTGAGACCTGGTACCTCGATACCCACGAACCCGAGGGGGAATTTGTATGCATTCGACCCCGCGAAGCCGATATCGAATACGAAGTTGACCACGCCGTCGTAGCTGGTGACGATATGTGGGTGGTCACGCACAATGCTTTCGGCCCCAATTTCTCCCTAGCGTATAGTCCAGTCGGCCAACCCCTAGACTTCGGCACAGCCAGGGAATTGATCGCTCATAATGATAGCGCTCGCATCGATGGGGTGGATTGCTACCGCGATTTCCTCTTTGTGGGCTACCGCTCAGGTGGTATAGGACGCGCCGGGGTTATGGAGATCAGTGACACTAGTTTTGGTGAACTTCGAGAGCTCACCTTTGATGAAGAACTCTACTCCGTCGGCATCGGAGGTAATCCTCAATGGGAGGCTCCCGTCGTGCGGGTGAGCTATACCTCCTTTACCACCCCTTCTAGGCTTTTCGACTACCACGTAGCAAGTAGAAACTTCACTCTCTTGAAAGAACAGGAGATCGAGGGCGGCTATGATCGCAGCAACTATATTTCCAAGCGGATGTGGGTCGAAGCTGCAGATGGAGTTGCCATTCCCGTTTCCATTGTCCACCGTGCCGATATGGATATCAGCCGCCCAAACCCCACCTTGCTTTACGGATACGGCTCGTATGAGGCGAGCATGGAGCCCGGCTTTAGCGTGCTCCGCCTATCACTGCTCGATCGAGGCATGATTTTCGCGGTCGCCCATATCCGTGGCGGTGGTGAAATGGGTCGCGAGTGGTATAACACCGGCAAAATCCTGCACAAGATGAATACTTTTACGGACTTCATTGCGGTAGCCGATGCCCTCATTGAACAGGGTATTACTCAGCCAGAGATGCTGGTAGCTAATGGTGGTTCCGCTGGCGGCCTTCTCATGGGCGCTGTGGCAAATATGGCTCCCGATCGCTTTTGCGCCATAGAGGCCGATGTGCCATTTGTTGATCCCCTGACCTCCATGTTGAAGCCGGAGCTACCGTTAACGGTGGGAGAGTGGGAAGAGTGGGGTAATCCCTTGGGGAGCCAAGAAGTCTATGAATATATGGCTTCCTATGCGCCATATGAGAATATTGCGCCCCAAAAATACCCCAATATTCTAGCTACCACCTCACTTAACGACACCCGAGTGTTTTACGTGGAGCCTGCGAAATGGATCGCCCGGCTGCGCGAGACCGCGACCGGTGGCACCTTCTTGTTGAAAACTGAGATGGTGGCCGGCCACGGAGGCGTCTCCGGCCGCTATGAATCATGGCGGCAATCCGCCTTCGAATACGCTTGGCTTATTAATCAGGCCACCGGCCTCGAAAAATAGTTGAACGTACCCGTACTCATTAAGAGTGCGGGTACTTTTTTGCTCAATCGTCGGTACTGACCGTTCCTTTAGAAGGTTCTGATCAAGGGCGCGAAAAAGGGCTTTGGCACCATATGGGGAGTTAATGACGAGGCTGATATTCTCCATACTGATGCTGGCAACGAGGTGGCCCACCACGAGGTGAGCGTAATTGTGGGTAGAGGCCCAGTTTGTAGGTCTTATCTGGGTATAGGAAGTGCGTTATCCCACGCTGCCTATAATGCCCAGATCTTCCAGAATCCGCATATTTTTCAAGCTGGTCATAAAAATGACAGAAACTGGGTTTGATTGTGGTTGGGTTGTGGTTGGCTAGAAGTTTGTTAATAGCTCATTCGCGGTGGGGTGAACAGGTATCCGTTTTACCCTCGCTGCGGTAGCCAACTCATCTCCCAAGATCGCAACTGGAAGAGTTTTCTTCGTTCGCTTGTGACATGGTGAATAGGGGGCGTGAGGATCTTTGGGAAAAATGGCTCATACTTCCAGCGCACAGGGTAAAGTTTCACCCGTGGTGTGCGCTCTGGCACACCTTGGAAAATAGTACTGAACGGCGATAGCCAAGGAGCGTGCAAGGTGGCCCGTGTAGTAGTAAATGTTATGCCCAAAGCGGAGATTCTCGATCCCCAGGGCCAAGCCGTTGTTCGAGCGCTAGGACGCCTGAACATAAAGGGAATCACAGATGTGCGACAAGGCAAGCGCTTCGAAATAGAGGTAGACGAGAATATTAGTACTGAAGAGCTTGAGCATATGGCCGAAACCTTGCTGACCAATACTGTGATCGAAGAATTCGATATCGTTTTCGAAGCAGCCACGGGAGCAGCCCAATAATGAGCGCGAAGATCGGAGTTATTACTTTTCCTGGCACACTCGACGATGTCGATGCAGCACGCGCGGTGAGATATGCCGGCGCAGAAGCCATAAGCCTCTGGCACGCAGACCACGATCTCAAGGGAGTCGATGCGGTGGTTGTGCCTGGAGGCTTTTCTTATGGAGACTACCTGCGTAGTGGAGCGATCTCGGCATTGGCGCCTGTGATGCAATCAGTCATCGAACAGGCTGCTAAGGGCATGCCTGTGCTGGGAATTTGCAATGGATTCCAAATCCTCACCGAGGCTCACCTCCTCCCTGGCGCACTGACGAGAAACCAAGGATTGCATTTCCATTGCGTTGATACCTACCTCGAGGTCGTGCGTGCAGATACTGCGTGGACGAATACACTCTCCGAAGGCTCCCGCATCCTCGTCCCTGCTAAGCACGGCGAAGGTCGCTTCCAAGCGTCACAGGACACTGTAGACATGCTCGAAGGAGAGGGCCGAGTTGTCTTCCGCTATACCGATAACTTCAACGGCTCCATCAATGCCATTGCCGGTATTACGAGTGCCAATGGGCGCGTGGTGGGGTTGATGCCTCACCCAGAGCACGCCATCGAAACGTTAACAGGCCCCTCGGTCGACGGATTGGAATTATTCCTCTCCGCTGTTGGATCCATCGGTGCTTAAGAATATTGAGGAGAATTTCATGACTACTTTTAACGACACCGTGGACCATGCCCTTTCCACCCCAGATCTCGAGCAGCCCTACGCCTCGCTGGGTCTCAAAGATGATGAGTACGCCCGAATCAAAGAGATTCTGGGGCGGCGCCCCACCGATGCCGAATTAGCAATGTATTCGGTGATGTGGTCGGAGCACTGCTCGTATAAATCATCAAAGGTGCACCTGCGCTACTTCGGGGAAACCACCACGAAGCAAATGAGCGAGAAGATTCTCGCCGGCATCGGGGAGAACGCCGGTGTGGTTGATATCGGTGATGGTAACGCCGTGACTTTCCGCGTCGAATCCCATAATCACCCCTCCTATGTGGAGCCGCATCAGGGTGCAGCGACGGGGGTTGGAGGTATCGTCCGCGATATTATGGCCATGGGAGCGCGCCCCATTGCAGTGATGGATCAGCTTCGCTTCGGCCCCGCCGATGCCCCTGATACCTCGCGGGTGCTACCAGGTGTGGTGGACGGTATTTCCCATTATGGCAACTGTTTGGGTTTACCCAATATTGGTGGAGAAACCGTCTTCGATGAATCCTATGCTGGCAATCCTTTAGTCAATGCCCTGTGCGTGGGTACTCTCAAGGTAGATGAATTAAAACTTGCCTTCGCCTCGGGCTTAGGCAATAAAGTCATGCTCTTCGGCTCGCGCACCGGGCTCGACGGCATTGGAGGTGTCTCAGTTTTAGCCTCCGATACCTTTGAGGAGGGGGCTGAGCGGAAATTGCCGGCCGTTCAGGTGGGGGACCCCTTCGCAGAGAAGGTGCTGATCGAATGCTGCCTCGACCTATACCGGGCAGGTGTGGTTGTGGGCATCCAGGATCTTGGCGGTGCGGGGTTGTCCTGCGCGACCTCAGAGCTAGCGGCCGCCGGAGATGGTGGAATGGAGATCAACCTCGATGCAGTGCCGCTACGGGCGGCCAATATGCTTGCCGCCGAGATTCTGTGCTCGGAGTCTCAGGAGCGTATGTGTGCCGTGGTGCGTCCCGAGGATGTGGAGCGCTTCCGCGAGATCTGTGCTCACTGGGATGTCACCTGTGCCGAGATCGGTGAGGTGACAGATGGCGAACACCTCATCATCCGTCATCGCGGCGAGGTGGTGGTGGACGCACCAGCTCATACGATCGCCCACGAAGGCCCGGTCTATGAGCGGCCCTTCTCCCGCCCCGCCGACCAGGACGATATCCAGCGCTTCACCGGGGTGAAAAAGCCGAGCGAGGCTGCCGAGATGCGCCAGGTTTTGCTGGATATGATCGCCTCGCCGGCTTTGTGTTCGAGAGCTTTTATTACTGAACAGTATGATCGCTATGTGCGCGGCAATACCGTGCAGGCCCAGCACGCCAATGCTGGAGTGTTGCGTATTGACGAAGCAACAAAGCGCGGTGTGGCTATCTCTACTGACGCCTCTGGGCGTTATACCAAGCTTGACCCGAATACAGGTGCTCGCCTTGCTCTCGCTGAAGCGTATCGCAACGTCGCAGTTACTGGTGCTCGACCGGTAGCAGTCACAAACTGCCTAAATTTCGGTTCACCCGAGGATCCCGAAGTTATGTGGCAATTCCGAGAGGCAGTGCATGGCCTAGCCGATGGTGCTCAGGAGCTGGGAATTCCCGTTTCCGGTGGCAACGTGTCCTTCTATAACCAAACCGGCTCGGAAGCCATCCTGCCTACCCCCGTCGTGGGTGTTTTAGGAGTGATTGACAATGTCGAGCACTCTATCCCCAATCGTTTAGGCCCTACTGATCAGGTGGAAGAGATCTATCTGTTGGGGGAAACATTCGATGAATTCGGTGGCTCGATATGGCAGCAGCTTTCAGGTGCGGGCCTTAATGGACTTCCCCCTCATATTGATCTGCGAAATGAGGAAAAATTGGTAGAGTTCTTCGCCGATACTTCCCTTGTTACTGCCGCGCATGATCTTTCGGAAGGCGGATTGGGCACCAGCCTCGCCGAACTAGCCATTCACTCCCCAAAGTGTCTTAATATTGATTTAAGTGCTGTGGAGTTGGATCTATTCACGGCGCTATTCTCGGAATCGGCGTCGCGCGTAGTGGTCGCTACCTCGCGGGGTGAGGACGTGGAACAGCGGGCGAGTGAATTAGGCATTCCTTGCGTGAAGATTGGTCATACTTGCGGGTGCGGTTCTCTTAATATTCGCCAGCATGATGTGGAATTCTCCATCCCTGTTGCTGAGCTTAAAGAGGCGTGGTCTGACACACTGCCACGGCTTTTCGGCCACGCAGTTGGGGCTAACTCGGTTGTAGCCTAATTAAAGATAAGGCACCGGTTTTTTCTGCCGGTGCCTTGTTTTTATGCCGTGGTGGCGGCTTTAATCGAAGGAGGTAGTTTAAAAGAAGAAAGCAGGACTCATGTCGGCCGATAATCTGGTGCCCATCACTACATGGCGATTAGACCGCGGGGATCGTCCCGCCGCGCGTGGCCTCTATCATTTTTATGCCGCGTATGCCTTCAGTATTGCTGTTACCGTTCTCACCACTTATACATGGATCAACCACCCATGGCCGATTGGCCTAGCCGTCACAATTTATTCGGTTGGGGTCGTCGCTTTATTCGGAATTTCGGCCGCATACCATCGAGGTCCGTGGCGCAGCGCTCGGGCGGTGAGTTACTGGCAGACCGCCGATCATGCAACGATCGCCTTATTTATCGCCGCGACCTATACCCCCGTTGTCGTCATTACGCTGCCCGGGCACTGGATGCTTTATGGAATTTGGGCAGCGGCGCTCATCAGTGTGCTGCTGACTTTTATTCCGCACTACAAGGTATTCGACGTGGTAGTGTATCTCGGACTAGGCTGGGCGGCTGTCCCAATCATTCCGGCGATTTTAGATTTTGCCGGCCCCACGGTCATATGGCTCCTCGCCGCAGGGGGAGTGGTATATACCTTAGGTGCGCTCTTCTATGCGCTTAAGTGGCCCGGTAGGAAGGCAAAACTTTTCGGCTATCACGAGCATTTTCATCTTGCAACCGTAATCGCCGCTACCTTGCACCTGATTGCCGTGTGGATCTTGGTGGCCTAGAGATGGCAAGAAAACTCCCACCTCCTCGTGAGGCCGTCATGGCTATTTACTCGTGGATTATCGAAGCCACTGACCAACAGCCGCCACGAGCCGCGCTAGCAGCAGCCTGCCGTGCCACACTGTATACGCTTGAGACCATCGCCCCCGGGGCATCGGTGGAAGTGAGGGTGCCGCCCTTTGCTGCTATCCAGTGCATCCCAGGCCCTGCCCATACCCGTGGCACACCACCAAATATTGTAGAAATGGACCCCAAGACGTGGTTAAGATTGGCGTGCGGTTTAGAAGAATTCGCAGATAATCCGAGGATTTCCGCCTCAGGCACACGGGCACAAGAAATCAGTGGGTACCTACCCATTGTGAAAGTTTCTGCTAGGTGACCGTGCAAGGCGTCTGCATCGGCTACCATTGTCTAAGTGGCAGATAAAAAGACGCCTATGAGCGCTTATGATGATTTATCAGAATCCGCACCTCGCGAAGAGTGTGGGGTATTCGGAGTCTGGGCCCCAGGCGAAGAAGTATCAAAACTCACGTATTTCGGGCTTTTTGCCCTACAACATCGCGGCCAAGAAGCCGCGGGCATTGCGGTCGGCGATGGCCAACAAGTAGTAGTATTCAAAGATCTCGGACTCGTCTCGCAGATTTTCGATGAACAAACCTTAGAGTCCCTCCACGGTGATGTGGCCATCGGGCATACCCGTTATTCCACCGCAGGCGGGGTGACGTGGGCAAATTCTCAGCCCATGTTTCGGGTTGCCCCCGATGGCACCGATATCGCACTGGCGCACAACGGCAATATCGTCAACTACCTAGACCTGCTCGATCAAGCCCACGCGATGAGGTTGGTTGATAAGGCGACGCAACCCTCCGACTCCGATGTCATCACGGGTTTATTAGCGCATAGTATTTCCCAGCGCACCAGCCTTCTGGAATCTGCACGCACCCTTTTGCCTAGGCTCAAGGGTGCTTTTTGTTTAACCTTCACCGATGGCACAACGCTCTATGCCGCCCGCGATCCGCAGGGGGTTAGGCCGCTGTGTTTAGGGCGGTTGGATGCCGGTTGGGTCGTGGCCTCTGAAACGTGTGCGCTCGATATCGTGGGTGCGTCGTTTGTTCGCGATATCGAGCCCGGAGAACTGCTAGCCATTGACGCCAGTGGAATTCACTCCGAGCGCTTTGCCCAGGGGGAGAGAAAGTCCTGTGTCTTTGAGTACGTGTATCTAGCTCGCCCTGACTCAGTGATCAATGGCCGCTCCGTGAATGCCGCACGCCTTGAGATCGGGCGAAGACTGGCTAAAGAATGGCCCGCTGATGGGGATCTAGTGATTCCTGTTCCAGAATCGGGGGTACCAGCTGCCGTGGGTTATGCCCAAGCCTCTGGCATCCCCTTTGGTCAGGGCCTCGTTAAAAACGCCTATGTGGGCCGAACGTTCATTCAGCCCTCCCAAACTCTGCGCCAGCTAGGAATTCGACTCAAATTGAACCCTCTCCGTGAGGTTCTCGAAGGCAAGCGACTAATCGTGGTGGATGATTCAATCGTGCGCGGGAATACCCAGCGTGCCCTCATTCGCATGCTCCGCGAGGCAGGCGCGAGCGAGGTGCATGTGCGTATCGCGTCACCGCCGGTGAAATGGCCTTGTTTCTATGGCATTGACTTCGCGAGCCCCGGGGAATTAATCGCCAATGTGGTATCCGGTGTCGACGAAATGGTCACTAGCGTCTGTCAGGCTATAGGGGCAGATTCTCTGGGTTTTGTTTCCCAGGAGGGGATGGTGGCGGCGACGCATCAGCCGTCGCAGGATCTATGTATAGCCTGTTTCGATGGGAACTATTCTTTGGGTTTGCCCAAGGGAAATATTAATGCTGAATTAGTATCTGCCATTAAACGGGGTTCGTGTGGTGGCACCGAAGATAGAGGAGAATAATGAGCGACGATAATATGTCCTACGCAGCAGCGGGAGTCAGCATCGAGGCAGGAGATCAAGCCGTTGAGCTTTTCGCCCCGCTGGCCAAGCGGGCCACGCGCCCCGAAGTGCGCGGCGGCCTTGGCGGTTTTGCGGGGCTTTTTGCCTTAGGAAAATATGAGGAGCCTATCTTAGCGGCCGGCTCAGATGGAGTAGGAACCAAGGTAGCTATTGCTCAAGCTCTCGATATCCACAATACGATCGGTATTGATCTTGTGGCTATGTGCGTCGATGACCTCGTCGTCTGTGGAGCAGAGCCGCTCTTTTTACAAGACTATATCGCCGTTGGCCAAGTAGTGCCGGAGCATGTAGCCCAAATTGTTGAGGGGATCGCGGAGGGCTGCGTGCAGGCTGGTTGTGCTCTTCTAGGTGGTGAAACCGCCGAGCATCCCGGGTTGATGGAACCTGGGGAATATGATGTCTCGGCGACCGCAGTTGGGGTCGTTGAAGCCCGCGATCTGTTGGGGCCAGATCGCGTGCGCGCCGGCGATCAGGTGATAGCAATGGCAGCCTCGGGGCTGCATTCCAATGGCTACTCGCTCGCGCGTCACGTCTTGCTCGATAAAGCCGGGCTACCGCTTGACGGTTTCGTTGAGGAACTCGATCGCACCTTAGGCGAGGAGCTATTAGAGCCCACCCGTATTTATGCCAAAGACTGCCTCGCGCTTATTGACGAATGTGAGATCCGCACCTTCTGCCATGTCACTGGAGGGGGCCTCGCAGCGAACCTCGAGAGGGTCATCCCGCACGGCCTCGTCGCTGAATTAAGTCGCGCCACCTGGACTCCTGGCCCCATCTTCCGCCTCATCCAACGAGTGGGTAAGGTGTCGGTCGCTGAGATGGAGAAAACCTTCAATATGGGCGTAGGAATGGTGGCCGTGGTGGCGCCAGAAGATCTTGACCGCGCTCTCGCAATTCTCGCAGCCCGTCACATTGATGCATGGGTGCTCGGACAGATCCGTCCTGCCGATGATGATCGCTACGTTATCTTAAGTGGCGAGCACTAAAAAACCCTCAGCGCTCCCTTTCTAGCATAAAGGGAGCGCTGAGGGTTTTTAGTCTATCTCTCGGTCCACTCGGGATCATCAGGATAATCGGAGTAGTCCCCGTTATTTCTGCGCTCTTCCCGCTTTCGCGCCAGCTCCCGCTGGAGAGAATCCAGATCCATTTCTGGAGTGCTGTATTTTAACTGACGTGCAACCTTGGTCTGCTTTGCCTTCGCGCGACCGCGACCCATGGCATGACCCCCTTGGTATAAGCGGAGCAAGAATCCCCGGGGTGGGGAGAGCTCCATTGGCTTTAAAAAAACGTGTGTCCTATTCACATAGAATAGCCTTTTTATCGCGCTTTGTCCCGCTAAGCCCACGACCTGCTTAAAAAGGGTTGCGTAAGCGCTCGATTGCGCGCCTGCCCGCCTGGTCGTTATTTTCTGGCGGAATGCTATCTGGATCAACTGACAATGCGCACTCGCCAGCCTTGAGGGGACCATCTAAAGCCGAACGCTTGATCGCAGCTAAAGCAATGGGACCATAGTCGCAATCGTGCACAACAGTACCGATTCGGCCCACCGTGCGCCTGCTGCCTGCAATATCCATACCTGGGGCGGGTAGCTCGGGTGCCGAACCATCGAGGTGAACCATGACAATGACTCGAGGGCTTCGGCCTAGATTCTCCACCCGAGCGACAGTTTCCTGCCCTCGATAGCAGCCTTTGTTGAGGTGAACGGCATATTCAATGAGGTGAGGAGACTCATGGGGAATGGATGTTGCATCGAGGTCCTGGGCGACGTCGGGCATGACGTGGCGCACCCGCCACGCCTCATAGGCCATGAGTCCAACAGGCTGGTAGCCCCGGCCACGCAGCTCCTCGTCGACCACGTCGCGGTAAAGGGCGGAGTCGATAAGCACATCGGTGCGCCCGAATGGTCCTTGGCGGTGCGGATGCGCGCCAGCATAACCGCCGAAGACGGAAAGTACTTTCTTGTCACTCATGGTGACCTCTACCTGAGACCAAAAGATCATGGAGTGTAAATAGTCGTAGAGCTGTTCGGCGAGCGCGGAATCGAGGTAGAAAACACCCCCGTGATAGAGCACATCCATCTGGTTGATAATGCGGCCCTGGGCGGAAAGATCGAGCGCACTAAGGTAGGTATCGGGGGTGGGGTTGAGAAATTCTTGGGATAATAAATTATTGAGAAATTCATTCGCATCAGGCCCCGCAACTTCTACGACCCCGCGCTGCCAGCGATCGACGAAGGCTTGAGATTCCAAATAGCGCTGCTCAGACAGCGGATCTCCGTAATGCCAGGCAACGTGCGCCCAGCTTGGATGGGCATCGGGCAACTCTTGGGCGCCAGGGAGGGAAAGTAGAGGGGAAGAAAGACTCATATAAACCCATGGTAGCGATTAAAGTGACATTCATGGCAACAATTCCCGCTCCATTGATGCTCGCGATCGAACCCTTCGGAGGTTCGATCCGCAACCATAATATCAATCTCCCCTTTATTTACGCCGATGATGCCGCCGTCACCCGCGGCGATGGCATCTTTGAAACAGTGCTGCTGCGTAAAGGAAAACCGCGCAATTTCGATCGGCATTTTAGCCGCTTCACCCGCTCGGCAGAACTCCTTGACTTGCCCCATCCGATTGAAAAAGATTGGCGTCGAGCAACCGAAGAGGCCGCCGAATTATGGGGCACGGAGGTCGAAGGCACTATTACTTGGACCCTCAGCCGGGGGCGCGCGAGCACGGGGATCCCGAGTGCATGGCTGACCGTCAACCCAGTTTCTGAGCAGGTCATTATGCAGCGCGAGCAGGGTGTGGCAGTGCTGACCACTCCGCGAGGTTTTGTGATCACCAATCCTGAGAATGCCCCGTGGCTAGCCGGTGGAGCAAAAACACTCAGTTATGCCGCAACTATGGCGGCGCTACGGTGGGCTAGGGCTCATGGCTACGACGATGTGCTGTATACAGATGGGGATATCGTGCTGGAGGGTGCCACGAGCAATCTAATAACAGTGCGCGGAAATAAGATTCGCACCCCAAGCTCTAACCCCAATGTTCTGCCTGGCACTACCCAACAGGCGCTTTTTGAATACGCGACAGAAAAAGGGTGGCGCTGCGGGGAGCGCGAGATCACCCTCGACGATCTCTATAAGGCTGATAGCGTGTGGCTCATCAGTTCAGTCCGCCGCGGAGCGCGCATTCGCTCGCTCAACGGTGATGAGCTTGCAGCCCCCGACAACGAGGCCGAGGTGCGCAAACTCATCGAGAAAGCCACGCGGCGTTAGCCGATGACGCGGGCTAGTTCCGCGGACATACGAGGGGTGAGCTCACCATTGACATGGCGCTCATCTACCCAACCCAGATTGTTATTGGGCATAAGTCCATAGAGGCGTTTTCCAAGCCCCATTTTTCCCGGCCCCGTGGCGGTTACCATCGTGGAAGCGGATTCGATCTGCCAGGCTCGCTCATTGAGGGGCTCACCATAGAATATCTCCACGGCGCCGAGACTATGAGTGAGAATTACTTCAATTTCGTCTTGAAGATTAATGCGCCAAAATCCAGATTCACGAGCGAAAATCCCCAAAGATTCGCCCATGTCATCGGTTTTCCAGATCTTAGATTCAACCCCGAGATAATTCTCGCCATCATGGGAGAAGACGAGCTGCTGGCCGAATTCAAAATGAGTTCCAGTCTCGTCGATACCCTTCCCAGTGCCACGCCATACCCCGACCAGTGGCAGCAGTGCGAGCAATCCATCGTTAAGGCTGGGGCCTTCGCGGAGGTTGGCGGTGTCGTCTGGGATGGGAAGATCCCCAAGTCCTGGAATATTGCGGTGGGCGCAATCTTTCCACTGCTCGGCGGCGCGATCGACCGCCTCGGATCCAGACAGAGACATAGATGCAGATTGATCTGGGTTATTCATAAGGCATTAGCCTACCAAATCGGGTGCTGAAGACTATTGTGGTGGTCATGAAGGCGCTGATCATTGTCAACCCTAATTCCACGACTCAAAACTCGGAAATATTTCGCCATATTATTCCTAAGTTACTCGCGGTTCCAGGACTCCAGCTTAAGGCGCGTTTCACTCACCACCCAGGACATGCCCGAGATATTTGCTCCGGCCTCACGCGGGAGGATGCCGACGTCGTTATTGGCGTCGGCGGCGACGGGACTGTCAACGAATTAGTCAACGGCCTCTTAGGCCCAGTTGGTAGTCAACGCCCTCCAGAGCAGCTACCAGCTGTCGCAATGATCCCCACTGGTTCTGCCAACGTCTTCGTCCGCGCCCTGGGATTCCCACCAGAATCGATCCAGGCTGCTGAGGTCTTAGCCGAATTACTCGCCCATGATCGCGCGGTAGCCTGTGAAAAACTCAATCTAGGGACCTGGAACGATCAATGGTTTGTAGTCAACGCTGGTTTCGGATTAGACGCTGATGTGATCGAGAAAATGGAGCGAGTGCGCAGGAGCGGATTCGCCGCCACCCCGCTGCGCTATCTACGCGCCGCCTTCCACGTGTGGAATACCACTCGCCGCTATCCTCCGAGTATCAAACTAAAAGCCAGCACCTTGGACGGGGCTATATACAGTGAACGGTTGCCCTTTGTGATGGCGTCCAATACACACCCATGGACTTATCTAGGCCCCCTCCCCGTGGTAACCAATCCGCGTACCTCTTTCGCGCTAGGAATTGGTCTTTTCGGAGCTCGTAGCCTCGATGGAGTAGTCGGTGTCTTTGCTGTGATGAGGATGCTCGGGATCGCGCTCCCAGGGGCAATAAAGCGCTGGATTAACAGCCGTATTTTTGTCACTGACAACGTTGATTCCGTAGATATTCACTGCGATGCCCCGCAAAGTTTTCAAGTTGATGGCGAATTTGCGGGCGAATACGATCACGTACACCTCGGAGTCGTCCCCAGCGCCCTCGATATCTACTCTCCACCGAAGAAAATTCCCGCTAGCCCCGAGTCGGCGGTGCGGTTAGTACTGCGCTTTTTCGATATTCGGGTATAAAGGCCCAACCTCAACGGGTACACTTCGCTGTGTGCATTCAAAAACGAGGGAGCCCCCAGAGTAGGCGACAGCATCCGCTTGCTGCGGTAAAGGTAACTCCCGGGTATCAAAAGACCATCTAAAGGGTGCGAGAAGCTCCGCATCCACCCGAGGAGGGGCGTCGATAAGGTGATGCGGAATCAGTTGAAAAACTCCATTATCCAAACGAATGTGCGCCAGCACCGCGTAGCGCTGGCCGATCTGCTCAGGCGTGCCACGTAACACCACTTCGGCACTGTCTCCGCCTCTCGGCGAAATATCGTAAGGATGCATGAGCTCCACATCGGGAATACCCAGCGCAGCTCCAATACTCACCGCATCCACGTTGATCCGAGTACGCACTTGCTTGGCCATACTTCCCGCAAGCTCACCCTGATTTAGGCGCTCAACGGTGGTGTTAACCCCAAGAAAATTCTGACTAATGCGCAGCAACCCCCACGGCGGATAATTAATATCATTAAAAGCGATATACATATCGGGGATATCTTCCCTGACATAGTTGCCCACGAAGGGAAAGCCGCCAACATAAACCTCCGTGCCGGCGGGAAGGTGTTCCGCTAGCCGCCGCTCAGTCCGTGCCGCCAACGCTGTGTCACCGGCCCATGCTAAAAGCACAGCTGCTACCACGCTGATGAGGAAAAGATAACGAGCACGCACCTCATCATCATGACAGAATGACACAGAGCGCGCCACACCAATTAAGGTAGGGTCTATGACCCACAACGAAAACCTCGTACACCGTGTCCATACAGAAGCCGATCACTCGGCGCTGAAAGACCTCATTGAAGAAGTCTATGCCCACGATCATATTGCCCCCATCTCAGAGGGGTATATGCGCATTCTTGAGGGTAAAGCGCCCGGTGACTTGGAAGAAATTCGGGTGGACGATCAGCGCGCCGGGCTAGTGATCACCGATGAGGAGGGGGTCGCCGAGTTTTTCGTCGCACCTGTCTTTCGCAACCGAGGTGTGGGGCAACAGATCGCTAGAGATATACACGAAATGTGGGCTCATGGAGATCTAGCCCCCGCCCAGAAGATCGCAGCGCGACTTAATTTGAACAAAACCAGAGAGCTGCTGGTGATGGAAATCGATGGCGAAAATTTGGCTGGCGCGGTTTCCTTTAAGCTTGAGCACGGACTTCGCTTTGAGCATATGCAGCCCAATGATCCCCACGGTGACTTAGAATTCCTACGCGTTAATAATGAGGCCTTTGACTGGCACCCCGAACAGGGTGGATGGGATCAGACCCGCCTCGATTCCGCGCGATCGGCGGCGTGGTTTCGGTACGAAGACGTATTGCTGCTCAAAAAGGGGAGCGAGCTCATCGGCTTCCACTGGCTCAAGCGCCACGGCAACCTCGATGAGGGTGCTCCGGGAGAAATTTATGTGGTAGGCCTCGCCACCGCTGGGCGCGGGCGTGGCCTCGGTGGGCCACTAGTCGCAGCGGGTCTGCAGCACCTCGTGTCCCAGGGAGCCCAACGAGTGATCCTTTATGTTGAAAGTGATAATGAGCCCGCGGTCCGGCGCTACCGGGAAATGGGCTTTGAGATTATCGAACGTCACGTAGTCTATCGCCAGACCGAGGGGAGGACTAAAGCCTTAACTTAACCGCCAGAGTGCATAATATCTGCGCCCTCGGGTACTGATTCGTCCTCGGGATCATCGAGCCAGCCTTCAGGGAGCACCACCTTCGCCGGTGATCCCTGGCGCCCCCGTGGCCCCTCCGAGTCGAGGGCTCGTGCAGGAGAATCCGCGAAGGGTTTGAGAGCGCTATGCAACTCCGCCAGCGTACTAATGCGCGACAGTTCTGCGCGAGCCTCGCCGCCCACCGGAAAGCCTCGGAAATACCAGCCCATATGTTTGCGCAGGTCACGGCACCCCTTTGCTTCTCCGCCGTGGGCTATGAGTAATTCTGCATGGCGGGTAATGATCTCGGTTACCTCGCCGAGAGTAGGGCTGAGTGGGATGGGCTTATTATTTAAGGCGGCCGATAATTCGGCGAAGAGCCAGGGGCGTCCGAGACAGCCACGTCCCACCACCACGCCGTCACAGCCCGTTTGCTCCATCATGGCCTGCGCGTCATGAGCCTTAAAGATATCACCGTTACCTAAGACAGGAATTTCGGGAAGCGATTCCTTTAGTCTGGCGATCTCATCCCAGTGAGCATGGCCCGAATAGCGTTCCGCTGCTGTGCGGGCATGTAAAGCCACGGCTTGAGCGCCCTCAGAGTAGGCAATGCGTCCTGCGTCGATATGGGTGTGGTGCTCATCATCGATGCCGATCCGGAATTTCACCGTCACGGGAATATCGGTTCCTTCGACTCCTTTAACCGCAGCCGCGACGATATTACCAAAGAGTCGCCGCTTATAGGGGAGGGCAGATCCACCACCGCGCCTGGTCACTTTGGGGACCGGACAGCCGAAATTCATATCAATATGGTCGGCGAGGTTTTCATCGGCGATCATTCGTGCCGCACGGTAGGTGTCGTGTGGATCGGTGGTGTACAGCTGCATGGAGCGGGGGCTCTCATCGGGTCCGAAGGTGGTCATATGGAGTGTTTTTTCGTTACGCTCAACGAGTGCGCGTGCGGTGATCATCTCGCATATATACAGCCCAGCTACGGTTCCAGTGCGAGCTAGCTCCTGTTCGCGGCACAGGGTGCGAAAGGCTATATTGGTTACCCCCGCCATGGGTGCGAGGATAACGGGAGAATTGAGCGTAATGGATCCGATTGAGAGAGTCACAGCAGCTATCTTGTCATAAACGCCTCAGGCTTAACCACCGTTGGGGGTCGGGGGCGGGTTTCGCGAATTGCTCTCCATTTAGGGGTAAAGTAGGACGGGTAACTGGCGTCACCTTTATTGAAAAATGTTGCATTTAGCGTGAAGGGGTGCCACCTATTTTATCCCCCGTGCTCATGATGGGTATAGGGGTACACAGGAGGATTGTAATGAACGAACGTATTGCTAATGCCAAGTTGGCTAGCAAGGTCATGACAGCTGATGAGGCTGCACAATTCGTGAACCACGGCGACCACGTGGGCATCTCCGGATTCACTGGTGCCGGCTACCCTAAGGCTCTCCCTGGTGCCATTGCCCGTCGCGCGAAAGAAGCCCACGAGCGCGGCGATGAATTCATGATTGATCTCTTCACGGGCGCATCCACCGCCGACGATTGCGACGGTGTTCTGGCCGAGGCCAATGCCCTGCGATTCCGCACCCCTTACCAATCCGATCCCATCTTGCGCAGCAAGATTAACGACGGCACCACCCTTTATGCAGACTATCATCTCTCCGAGTCTGGAATGTATGTTGAGCAGGGCTTCTTTGGGCCCATGGATGTGGCCATCGTCGAAGCCGTACGCATCACCGAGGAAGGACATATCGTCCCATCCTCGTCGGTGGGTAATAATGTTGAATACCTCGATAATGCTGCCCGCATTATCATTGAGGTGAACTCCTGGCAGTCCCTCGAACTCGAGGGTATGGCCGATATCTACCGCATCAACAAATTGCCGAACCGCCAGCCTATCCCTATTACCGAGGCTGGTCAGCGCGTTGGTACCACCTATATCGATATCGACCTCGATAAGGTGGTCGCGGTTGTAGAGACTAACCACGCAGATCGCAATGCTCCGTTCAAGCCCATCGATGATCAATCGCGTCAGATTGCCGGCCACTTTTTGGACTTCCTCGAGGGCGAGGTAGCGGCTGGTCGACTCAGCTATGACGGCTATATCATGCAGTCGGGTGTGGGTAATGTGCCGAATGCCGTGATGGCAGGCCTGCTCGATTCCAAGTTTGAAAATATTCAGGCCTACACCGAGGTGATCCAGGACGGCATGGTCGATCTTATCGACGCTGGGAAGATGACGATCGCCTCCGCTACTTCCTTCTCGCTGTCGCCAGAATATGCGCACAAGATGAATGAGCAAGCGTCGAACTACGCGAAGAACCTCATCCTGCGCCCGCAGCAGATTTCCAACCACCCTGAAGTTGTGCGCCGTCTTGGCCTCATCGCCACCAATGGTTTAATCGAAGCCGATATCTACGGCAATGTTAACTCCACCAACGTGGCCGGATCTCGCATCATGAACGGTGTTGGCGGATCCGCAGACTTCACCCGCAATGCCTTTATTTCCTCCTTTATCACCCCATCGGATGCCAAGGGTGGGGCTATTTCGGCAATCGTGCCATTTGTTTCGCACGTGGACCACACCGAGCAAGATGTGAAGGTTCTCATCACCGAATATGGCTACGCTGATCTGAGAGGTCTAGCCCCAACCGAGCGGGCGCGCAAGGTTATTGCCATTGCGCACCCAGATTATCGTCCGCTGCTCGAGGAATACTACGAGCGTGCTCTACGCGTTGCTAAGGAGCGCAAGACCATGCAAACCCCGCATGATCTCAAGACTGCTCTATCCTTCCACGAGCGTTTCATTGAGACCGGCACTATGCGTAAATAATTCCTATAAGAACGCCCCTTCCCAATTGTGTGGGGAAGGGGCGTTCTTATAGCTTAAGCAGCGGTTTCTTTTAATTGAAGTGATGCGTTATAATATTCGAGTCGCTAGGGTTGCCTAGTGCTTTGGGCCTTTAGCTCAGCTGGTAGAGCTACGGACTTTTAATCCGCAGGTCCCGGGTTCGAGCCCCGGAGGGCCCACAAAATATCCAGCTACCATATGGTAGCTGGATATTTTATTTTCACGCTTGCGGCATTTTTTGGACAGTTCCAGTTACGTTGCGCGAATCCCTTCGACGGGCCATAGATCATCAGTATATGCGGAGCCCGAGTGGTGCGTCACGGTATCCATGATCGCCAATAACACTAGATCAAAACTAAAACTAAGTGCTCCACTCCGTAGAAGGAGAGGAGCACTTAGTTATGTTTCGTTCGAGCCAGGAACTCAGTAGTGGATAGTGTCTACTTTGCGAGACCAGGTTTTAGGATGCCTTTACCCTTGGGCGTACCAGGCTTCATGGGCTTTTCAGGAGCCGGGGCGGGTGCTGGCACTTGGAAAAGACTTTGGAAGAAATTGATGATCGCTGGAATATTGATAAGCAGAATGATCGCACTGATAATTCCGATCACGAGGCCCACGATTTCTCCGGTTGAGCTTCCGGTTGGATCCGTGGGAGGATCTACTGGGTCGTCGCCAATGACGGTGACGTTGATTTCTTTCACTACGGAGGATCCGTCTTTGAACGTCACCTTTACAGTGCGGGTTACCTGGTCGGGCTTGCTGGTATCAGCTTCGCTGATAACTTCGACAGTCGCTCCATCGGGGACGTTTAGGAGGCCCTCAGCTGGATCGAATACGTGGCCGACATTTACAGTTAGGTCTTCGGTGTCTACATCCATGATAGGTATGATGCCGAGGGCCTTGACCCGCAAAGCAACTTTTGTATCTTGGCACACTGCGGTGGCATCTGGGCCTGACTGGATGAATGTATTTGGCTCTGGGGTCACTGGATCGAAGATGTAAAATTCATTCTCGAAGCCTGTGGGCGCGGTATCAGGGACGGGAACTGGTTTGCTGATGGCATCCGGGTAATTGAGGGTTTCGGCAATGGTGGAGCCGGCGATGAGTGTTTTCTCCGCAAGAAGGTTCGTGCTAGTTTCCGACTCATAGTATTCTACGGCCACTGGTGGGGCCCAGACGTGCTTCTTGCCATCCAGATTCGTTCGTGGTGTTCTGTACGCGTACTCATCGTTTGGTGAACTGGAGCAGTTGACCGTTAGGGCGTCTGTTAAACTTCCAGCTGATTCGAATTCGACCAAGTCTTGTCCGAGGGAGTTTTTAGCCTTAGCCCCAGTAGGAAGATCGACAGTGCCACTATCTATGATCACAGCTAGATTTTCGGGCATTGTACCGTTCGGGACGTCAAATACAATGTCGCTTTGCTTGATGACGTTGGGCCCAGATGTCGCGTCTCCGAGTATATTCAGGCTTCCGGTAGCTTGGTCGTCCCGAGAGGTATCAATTCCGAGCGTCTCGCCTTTGATAGTGCTCGACCCCGAAACGTTATACGTGGAATTTTCAAATTGGAAGTCAGTTTTTTTGAAGGGAAAGGGAGGATCATTCTCACTCATTAATGAGCTGTCTTCGATATTGATTGAGTTGTGGAAGGTATTTAGGGAAACATAACCTTTTAAGAGCGCAGACCATGATGTCAGGGCGTTTTGAGGCGTGACAAGGATTGCTGACGTTCCGTTACGGAATGTAACGTCAGGGCGCGGCTTAGCCGTGTTTGGATTACGATTAACTGCCGAAAAGTTGTACCTATAGAGTGATGTCGATTTGAAATCGGTGTTGTCGAAGATCACCGGGAGCTCGGTGTAGAAGGCGACGCGAGCCTTTGACTTCTCAGAATTATGGTTTAGCTGAACATTCGAATTTTCAAATAGAACTGTGGAATTCTCGTTGTAGGATCGACTCGAGAAGATCATTGGAGCCTCTTTGTTTTCTTCACCAGCCGTGACATTTAGCGTGGTATCAGCAACTGTAAAGTTACCACGAATAAATTGGCCGTCTACGCCGTAGAATTCAGAAGGTCCGATATTAAAAACGCTCTCAGATGGTTTGTCACGGCCCCCATCGCCAGTGAGTACGACGGTATTATCAGCTGGAGCGGCCTGCAGAAAGTGAATTCCGTAGCCATTCGGCGATACGATGTTGACGGTGCCGTTATTTGTGAACGTTGAGGCGGCCGCGAATACTAGAGCGCCAACGGGGCCTCCAGGTGTGGTGTCGTCGATATTGACCGTCACCCCATCCTCGACTAAGAAGTCAACCGGCCGGGATACTGTAAGGCCGTCGTTAAGGCTCACATTTTCCACGAACTTAATAAGATCGTAGTCGGGGTTGACAATAGCAGCTTGTATGTCAGCTACTGTGCTTTGGGCGGTTACCTCAAATGTCTGGCCTGCAGCTGCGGCGACAGGTATGTTTGCCATCACGAGGCTGGTGCATACGAGCAGTGGCAACAGTTTGTATTGATTTCTCATAATAAATCACCTTAACGATTAAACGGTCAATACGCTAAATTTTGGAGCCTTAAGTAGCGGTAGTCACATTGTGCGGGGGTGGTTCTCTTTCTGTAAGAAACGCGATATTGAGATGGTAAGATAAGGGGCAATTCGGCGAGATTCTCGGACCATTTGGCCTCCATAATGTCCGGGAAGGTTAGTCCTACGCGATTGGCCGTAAGGAGTTGAAACCTCGTTTGCGGGTCTGCCGAGATAAGCATGTGGACGTAATGTGTACCTGTGCAGAATTTGAGACTTTAAGGCGAGTCCCTTCACGAGGTACTCGACCCGTCGAAGTGCGAGGAATAATTGATGTTGTCGGGGAGGGGATAAGGGGGGGTGACGATCAAAGACTCTCGAACCGGATGTTAAGAGAAGCAGCGGGCGTCCGGCAGGATGGCACCTTGGTTTGGGGTGTGGTCATTGCATCGCTCGAGTCAGTAGGGGAGGGCCTGAGCTAATTCAATACTAGGGAGGGTTAGCGACAAAACGTTATCTGGCATGGGAGTTTGCTCTTTCAAGATTCAATAGTTTAAGCTGTTAGAGCTGGCAACGGAAGATCGGCTTTCGGCTAATTCTGCTACAGCAATGCTCCCATCGTCTAGGGGCCTAGGACACCGCCCTTTCACGGCGGCGACACGGGTTCGAATCCCGTTGGGAGTACCAGAGCATATTTTATCAACCTAGGATTGCTCTACGGCCCTGTGGCGCAGTTGGTTAGCGCGCCGCCCTGTCACGGCGGAGGTCGCGGGTTCGAGTCCCGTCAGGGTCGCAGGATATAAAAGAGAACACTCATTGAGTGTTCTCTTTTTTGTGCTCAGTTGCCCTCAGATTGAAGGTCTCATAAGCCCTTGAAGTTCAATGCCAGCGATGGACGAGCCGCTATTGGCATTAAGGAACGTAGAACCTTATTAGCTGGAGCACTGGAATTCCGAAACCATGATCTTGCTTTGGTGCTAGCCTAGGAAGCGCAGGACGGTTAAGGCTGTATTGCTGAAAAAAAGGGTTGTGTAGTGCTGATTTGTTGCTTATCAAAGACCCCTGTAAAGTACTTAGACGTTGCACAGACAGTCTCCACGCTGTTTGGGCAACGTCATATATTTGGCCCTGTGGCGCAGTTGGTTAGCGCGCCGCCCTGTCACGGCGGAGGTCGCGGGTTCGAGTCCCGTCAGGGTCGCTCTCATAGAAATATGAGGAGTGGCGCGGTAGCTCAGTCGGTAGAGCGTCCGCCTGAAAAGTGGAAGGTCACCAGTTCGATCCTGGTCCGTGCCACCATGAGATCCCCGAGTGCAAAAGCGCTCGGGGATCATTTTGGTTAGGATAGGCGTATGACTAATAATACAAACCTCACCGTTGTTCACGACTCTCAGAATTCTTCGTATCACCTCATGGAGGGCACGACGCTCATCGGTCTGGCTGATTACCGGCAGATCGCCGAGCGGAGAAATTTCCACCATACGGAGATTTTCCCTGACTTCCAAGGGCGCGGTCTGTCTCAGGTGCTGATCAAGGGTGCACTGGATGATTCGATCGCCCAAGGTTTCACCATTAGGCCGAGCTGCTCTGCGGTTGCCCATTTTGTTTCCAAGAATCGGGAAACCTACGCTGATCACGTGAATTAGTGACAATGGTCGTTCGGCTACGAGCTGAACGACCACCTTTAAATCACAAAATTGCCGCCTTTAACATAAGTGTCTGGGTCGACGAGTTTTATGCACTCCTCATCGCGACGAGCCCGTGCTACCGCTGGGATTCCCACGGCAATATGCTTAGCTGGCACGTCCTTAGTTACCACCGCGTTGGCGCCAATCGCCGAACCTTCTCCGATCGTGATAGGTCCGAGAACCTTCGCCCCAGCGCCGATCGTGACATTATCTTCGATTGTGGGATGGCGTTTGGTCTGAGTGAGTACCTGCCCTCCGAGAGTTACGCCGTGATAGAGCATGACGCCCTCTCCGATTTCTGTGGTTTCACCGATTACGACACCCATGCCGTGATCGATGAAAAATCGACGGCCGATAGTCGCTCCTGGATGAATCTCGACCCCGGTTGCGAACCGGGTTAGCTGCGCCAAGACGCGAGCAGGACCCTTGATGTCTCGCACCCACAGCCAGTGCGCAATCCGATGCGACCAGATGGCGTGGAGTCCCGAATAAACTAGGGCGTTTTCGATATCGCCTCGGGTTGCAGGATCATGTTCGCGCGCATTGCGAAGATCCTCTCGAACCCGGGATATGAGCGTAATTAGCATAGTAAATAAGAGCCTAGCAGTGCCCGCGATAAGATGATATAAAAAGCCCCACGTGTAGACCGTGGGGCGGGGGCGACGGATCGTTATTAGTCGCGGATATCGTCGTAGAGGACGGTGGAGACATAACGCTCACCGAAGTCGCATATAATAGTCACAATGGTCTTGTCGCGATTTTCCTCGCGCGCGGCTAGTTCGAGGGCGGCTTTCACGTTTGCGCCTGCGGAGATTCCGCCGAGTATTCCTTCCTTAGCACTGAGCTCGCGGGAGGCGGCGATAGCGTCCTCATTGCTGACTGTTAGGACGTCATCGTAGATTTTCTGATTGAGAATCTCCGGGATGAAGTTGGCGCCCAATCCCTGAATTTTGTGGGGGCCGGCTTTACCAGTAGACAGCAGGGGCGAAGCAGCAGGTTCGACCGCGTATATTTGAATGTCTGGCTTATGCTTGCGCAGAGTTTCGCCCGCGCCTGTAACGGTACCGCCAGTACCGACGCCGGCCACAAAAATATCGACGTTGCCATCGGTGTCGCGCCAAATCTCCTCGCCAGTAGTGCGGCGGTGAACCTCAGGGTTGGCGGCGTTGGCGAACTGGCGGGCTAGTATCGTCCCCTCACGTTCCTTAACGATTTCGTTGGCCTTATCTACCGCCCCTTGCATGCCAGCAGCACCAGGAGTGAGGATGATCTCGGCGCCGTAGGCGCGAAGAAGAACGCGGCGTTCGTTAGACATTGTTTCTGGCATTGTGAGCACGACATTATAGCCGCGAGCCGCGCCAACCATGGCGAGTGCTATACCAGTATTACCCGACGTTGCCTCAACGATTGTGCCCCCTGGCTTCAGGGCACCGTCTTTTTCCGCAGCGTCGATAATAGCCTTGCCGATTCGATCCTTAACAGAATGTGCAGGCCCGAAAAATTCGAGCTTGACGAGGACGTTACCTGGCAGATCTTTATCCAATCGGTTTAGTCGTACAAGTGGTGTGTCACCGATGGTGTCGAGAATTGAGTTCAGAATTTTAGCCATTGCGTGCTAGTCCTTAAATTTCGGTTGTACTGTTATCTAAATTTTTAAAAGAACGACGTCTTCATAGGGCTCCACTATAGCAAATCAATAGACCGCTGTGTCTACCGTATACTTTCGATCATCTAGTAAATTAGACAGCTACCAGTGTAGAGATTAATTCATTGAACGCGATTGTCAACGCTGATATTGCTGATTCATGCCAGGAGAAGGTTGTGGCGGTAGTCATTGCATTCGATAAATACGCATAGTTTAGACAGTTATGAAATCTGCTAAGGCATTTATTTTCATTGGGAGAATGTGCAAAGTATCTCAATAATCAGAACTGCTATCGTTAAATAAAAGTAAAAATGTCCGTTTTTTAGGAGAAACTTAAACAAAATCTACCCCCGTTCCCTTCCGACTGTTATCAAGGGAATTGACGCGGCAAAGAGGGCATAGAGAGTTCTGGGCGGGGGTGGGTAAATCTGGATTAAATTCTCAGTTCTCAGCCATTTTGCTCGTGAGTGTCAAGTAATACAGCCGAATATATGACAAAAACTAATGATATTTAGGCTTAAAGAAAACTTAGAAAAAGGCACCCATTAAGGGGCGAATGGACACAGTTAGGCGGCAATCTCTACCCCCATTTTGTGAATTTTCTCCACGCATCGGAAAATTTCGGACATGCGGGTGCCTTTACCTCACCCCCACCACATTGGTATAATTTCGCTGGACTTCTTTCCAGTCTTCGAAGAAAAGCGGCTTTAACCCGCGCGCTGCGGGGGTGGTTGGATGTCCATATCTATGGCCGATCCCGGCGGTACAGTGAGCGGTTCGTTTTTACCCCCGACCGCTTGGGCGTTCGAGAACGGTTAATAGATCAGCTAAGGAAAAATTCCTTATCTCTCAAGAAAGACCGGAGGTTAGCAGTGGATACCCAGCGACTGAAAGACGATGAAGATGCCGTTCGTTCGGCACTTGCCTCGCTGAAGACTGCAACTGGCATTCCCGTTACAATGTTTGCGGCGCTTACGCCGGACAATCGACTTCAAATCACTCAGTGGGTTGGTCTGCGAACGCCTGCGCTTCAGAATCTCGTCATTGAGCCTGGTGTTGGAGTGGGCGGTCGGGTCTTGACCACAAAGCGTCCGGTTGGAGTTTCGGACTACACGCGTGCGACGGTCATTTCCCACGAGCTTGATGCCCTTATCTACGACGAAGGCCTGCATTCTGTGGTGGCAGTACCAGTCATTGTTAACCGTGAGGTACGCGGCGTGCTCTATGTCGGTGTGCATTCACCGGTGCGATTGGGCGATAAGGTCATCGAAGAGGTGACAATGACAGCTCGCTGCCTCGAACAAGAATTTGCTATTAATACATCCTCAAGGCGCGCTGAGGGATTGCGTGGAGGCGCTACCAAGGGACGCATGATGAATGGTGCGGAGTGGGAGCAAATCCGTGCGACCCATTCGAAATTACGAATGCTCGCTAACCGTCTAGACGATGAGACTCTACGGGCCGAATTAGAGGAATTATGCGATCAAATGGTTGCTCCCGTGCGAGTGAAGCAAACGACGAAACTGTCTGCGCGTGAAATAGACGTACTCTCGTGCGTGGCCTTAGGGCATACAAATGTTGAGGCCGCTGAGGAAATGGGTATTGGTGCCGAAACGGTCAAGAGCTATCTGCGTTCTGTTATGCGCAAACTCGGTGCACACACCCGCTATGAGGCCGTCAACGCGGCTCGGCGCATCGGTGCTCTACCTTAAAGCAAGACACAATGAAGCCACCCCGAAAAGGATTTGGGGTGGCATTTTTTGTTATGCGCCCTCGCGCTTGCCGCCAGGGACCCACTTCACGTCGCCGTCGGGATTGGCCAATCGGCACAAGATGAACAGCAAATCTGAGAGCCTATTGAGGTATTTCGCGGGCATGACGGATGTGGTGTCAGGATAGGCCTCCACCGCCTCCCATGCAGAGCGCTCAGCTCGTCGGCATACAGTTCGTGCGATATGCATAAGTGCTGCCTGCTGAGTTCCTCCCGGCAGAATAAAAGAATCTAAGGGTACAAGCAATTCGTTGAAGTGATCGCAATCAGCCTCTAAACGGCTGATATAGTCGGGCGTTATTCGCAAAGGCTCGTAGCCTAAATCCTCCTTTATAGGTGTAGCCAGATCAGCGCCAGCGTCGAAAAGCTCATTCTGAATACGTCTGACTATGTCCAGAATCTTCTCGTCGAGGGAGGCGAGCGCCACCACATGACCTAGGTGTGCGTTGAGTTCGTCGCACTCGGCATAGGCCACCAATCGCGGATCATTTTTTGGTACCCGCGAGAAGTCTGACAGACCAGTCGTACCGTCATCGCCGGTGCGGGTATATATTTTTGTCAAGTGAACAGCCATATCTCCACAGTACCCGCAAATTAAGTATGCTTAGGCCTTGTGAGCGATCGATTTTTGGTAAAAGGTGGCGCAACTCTCCGTGGATCAGTGAGCGTCAGCGGTGCGAAGAACAGCGTACTCAAACTTATGGCGGCAGCATTGCTCGCTGAGGGGACCACCGTGCTTAGAAATTGCCCTGAAATCCTCGATGTTCCCCTCATGGGCGAGGTTCTCGAGGGGCTGGGCTGCACCCTCAGTATTGACGGCTCCACGGTGAGTATCACTACTCCCGCTACACTGTCGTCCGAGGCCGACTTCGACGCGGTGCGACATTTTCGCGCGTCAGTATGCGTCCTGGGTCCTCTCACCGCCAGGTGTGGTCGCGCCGTAGTGGCACTACCTGGAGGGGATGCCATTGGATCGCGACCTCTGGATATGCATCAGTCTGGGCTGGAAAAGATGGGCGCACGAACCTTTATCAAACACGGTGCTGTAGTCGCCGAAGCTGGTGGTCTGCACGGAGCTGATATCCGCCTGGATTTCCCCTCCGTGGGTGCGACTGAAAATATCCTGACTGCGGCCGTCTTAGCCAAAGGCACGACGATATTGCATAACGCTGCCCGCGAGCCCGAAATTGTCGACTTATGCCGCATGTTAAGTGAAATGGGTGCGGATATTACCGGAGAAGGTACCTCAACCATCACCATTACTGGGGTCGAGCGGCTGCAGCCTGCTGACCATATCGTTATTGGCGACCGCATAGTGGCAGGAACCTGGGCGTACGCAGCAGCCATGACTCAAGGCGATATCACTGTAGAAGGCATTGATCCCAAAAATCTTCACCTTGCCTTGGAAAAGTTGAAAGGTGCGGGAGCTGTGGTCGAATCCTATGAACACGGCTTTAGAGTGACCATGAACCGCCGACCCAGCGCAGTTGATTATCAGACTCTCCCTTTTCCTGGGTTCCCCACCGACCTTCAGCCCATGGCAATTGGTTTATCTACCGTCGCTGATGGAACGAGCGTCATTACCGAGAATATCTTCGAATCGCGTTTCCGTTTTGTCGACGAATTACTGCGCCTGGGTGCAGATGCCACAGTAGATGGCCACCATGTGGTTCTGCGCGGAGTAAAGCAACTAAGTTCAACGACTGTGTGGTCTTCGGATATCCGTGCTGGCGCTGGCCTTGTCCTAGCTGCGTTGTGTGCCGAGGGAACGACGGAGGTTCGCGACGTGCACCATATTGATCGTGGTTACCCTCAGTTTGTAGAGAACCTCCAAAGGTTGGGAGCTGAAATACAACGCGTAGGTAACTAGCATTTACCCGTTGTGTGCTGGGGATTTGTGTGTTTGGTGTGGGGTGTGTAGTTTTATGTGGGTCGTTGCGGCCAGGGTTGGTCGTGGTGGTGCATGAGCTTGGTGCGATTTGACGCTGTGTGGTGTTAGGTTGTATG
>NZ_JANUXZ010000003.1 GCF_024834055.1 Corynebacterium sp. ES2730-CONJ | reverse complement strand
CGTCGGGGACTTCCCGCGGATTGAATTCCTCCGGTGGGGCGGGTTCGTCTCAGTCGGGTTCTCAAGGGCGTGGGTTTGTTCCGATGATGAATCAGGCCCAGCCTGGTGAGGATCAAGGGCGGAAGCAAAAGCGTCGGATTAGTAATCCGGTTGAGCGTGAGGGGAACCTTCGGGATCTTCTTGGTGATCCCCCGGTTGTGATCCCTAAGGTAATCGGTGAGTGGATCAGAGACGAGGACACCAACTAACACCACTCTAAAAGAGCACCACCCAAACGACATTTCCGAGCCCTATTCGTCTGCCGATAACAAACGCTGTCTGTAGTTTAAGGATACGCCAGCTTGAGGGTCTAGAGATCGTTACAGGAAATGTAGAGGTATGACCCTATATTTTATCCTGCGCACACTGAGGTTTTCACCGTCAGCTCTTATTTAACTTGAATGCAGAGTGCGGGCGAAAAACCTTAGTGCCCCAGCACCCTTGGGAAAAATCTAGGTATAGTGCGTTTGCAGCGAGCTGTGATATCGACGGTGTTTTATCCAGCAACTGCTAGAGCGCTTTCAACCCTATGGGATACCTCGTCGGTTTTCAGCCTAACCAGTATCGGACGCTGTGTATGCGTTGCTGTTAATTCAGGCGTCTACCATCTCACAAGTGGTATAGGCCGCCGCCATAGACCCTGCGAATCGGAGTCCGGCTGTCCAAGCCACGCCGCTTCCGTAGACCTCGCTAAGGAATGGGAAGGAGCGATGATCCATCAAATACGGTTACTATTTGGCGCAAGCGGTACTGAACATTTTTTTACTCAAGTGATCTCAAATCAAAAGTTATCCATGCAGTGCGAAGCCTATTCAGTCTACTCACAGAATCACATGGGACTGGAACATTTGTTGAGTACGGACGCACCATCTAAAGGGTATGAGAGCTTCGAAGCTTCTATCTACCAGCGATATCTAACTGGAGTTTCTAAACAACAACATGCAGATAATAAGGGGTTGCAGTCCTACAAGCGTGACGAGTTTGTGGGAAGTGCAGTTGAATCTCCCAGGGTCTTGAGTCTAATTTCGACAGCGATCAGGACCGACTTTTTTCCGAATATATATTCAAGCTACACGGTGTCTGGAAGGCCCCCTAGATCGAATTGGGTTCTTTTCGGTAATGTGAATGCAGGCATTCTCGCCTGCATGAGCAGTTGTGCCAGCGCAGGGGATGTGGAGCTCGGGCGACACCACCTGGCGAACACTACCTTCGAATCGGGTTCGAGAAAGTTCTCAACATGAGACACTATGGTTCGGCAGCGATTTCGTGCTCAAGGTGGGGCCGTGGTGCAGGAGTTTATTGCCGCTGAGCATTATGTGGGCCGATCATCTAGGCACGGCACTAACAACAAAATGAGACGTGCAACTACATGGAGAGTTTCTAGCTTGCTATGCAACTGGCCTTGAAATACTTAGACGTTCGCGAAAACCTCGGGGAATTTAAAGTTTCATATTTTGTCCGCGAACCGTCTAATAACGATGCCCTGGTAACACTGCCACTAGACGGGCAAGAAAAAGAGGCAGTCGGTAGATTTCCACCGGCTGCCTCGTAGATCTCTATCCGCACTCTTTAGTATTCGCGGAATTGTACCCCGTACGGGATTTGAACCCGTGTTACCGGCGTGAGAGGCCGGCGTCCTAGGCCACTAGACGAACGGGGCATAGAACTAAGTGGATAAAACCACTTGCTGGCCTACCAGGACTCGAACCTAGAACGAGGGTACCAGAAACCCTTGTGTTGCCAATTACACCATAGGCCAATGCTGCTGCGCTTGAAAGCTGTTTCCGTGCGCAATGCAACGAAATGATATTTAACCAGTTACACCTCTCGAAAGCAAATCGCGAGCTAGGCGACTAGATCTTCTGGCTCTATTTCGACTTACTGCTGAGGAAATTCCAGATATAGCCCGGCAGGGATGGATCGAGTATCCACTTATGCGGTTGTCCATCGATCCGAATATGCTGCGTCTCAGCAGTACATCCACGATAAATATAACGCTCCCCATTCCCAAAGCGGTCGACGTCGGGAGTAGATTGTGAACAGCCGTTGCGTACCGCCTCAAAGTCGGCGGCGAAACGTGGCGCATAATAGTAGGCGCCGTGCCGTTTACCCCCCTCATAGGAAATGATTTGGTCCTCTGAGGAGTGCACGAAAAGCCCGGGCATCGGAGAACGCACGCAGCCGTCTAGAGTGGGAAAGTAGAAGGCGGCGGAGACCGTGGCAATCGCGGCGAAAGTTTCCGGCATCTTACACCCTAGGGCTGCCGCCATTCCCCCACCATTGCTGAAGCCCGCAGCGTAGACACGGTTGCGGTCGATTTTATAGTCGCGATCGATCTGCTCAAGGATTGCTCGTATGAAATCCATATCCTCTGAAGCCGTGGCTTTAGCGTAGGGAGCCCCCTCCCACGCACTGTCAAGCCCTTGGGGGTAAATCGCGATGGCTTCCTCCCAAGCTTTGGTATTAGCGAAGCCAGAATGTTTAACAAAGGCCTCTGCACCTTCTTTCCACCCGTGAAAGGCGAAAAGCACTGGAGCGGGAGCGGGATTGTCTAAATTGTACTGAGAGCCTATATGGACGATATATCGCCTGGTAATACCACTATCATCTCGCATTTCTACACTTTGCTGCATACCTGGAGCCACCGGAGGAACAGGGTTGTAGCTAAGATCCTCACCGTAACGAGCTACGTTTCGAGACAGAATATCCGCGCGCTCTTCGACAGCAGCTAGTTGGGGTTCCAAGAATTCTTCGACTCTCGGGGTCACCGCGTCGAGATGCAGCGGATCGGGTTGTGTGGAGCTGAGATCGTGCAGCGGGAATGCTATGAGTGAGCCGGCCAATGCTCCTATTAGAGCGCTAGTAACAAGACCACTCTTGGAGTGCGTCCGATGCCTTCGACGATTTATCATGATAGCTCTCAGTTTAACGGGATAAATGGGATTTCTGAGTATTCATCTCCGTTTGTTAGAATCGTGTTACGTTCTCAGGGCGGGGTGAAACTCCCCACCGGCGGTAAGACTTATATGAGTCGAGCCCGCGAGCGCCACTTTCCTTGGAGGTGGGTCAGCAGATCTGGTGCAACTCCAGAGCCGACGGTTATAGTCCGGATGAAAGAGAGCAGAAGTTAGCTGCAGCTAAAGACTGTCGATGGTTGCTCAACAAAGCAACCATACCGGCCTCGGCGCGTGGTTTCTTTTCAGCTCTGGTTATGAAGACTAAAAGAGAACCGCTCGTGAGGGCTCTTTCTTTATATCCAGCGCTCTAAGGAGAATGCTTCGCTTTTCACCTTGAGGATTTGCGTATTCCTACTACCTTCTGGAGTTTTATCGTGAATCTTCTCACTACCCTTCTTGATGCCACCCTCGTTATCGGCGGCGTCCCCATTTTATGGCGCGAAATCATCGGTAACGCCTTTGGTCTTGCCTCAGCAATCGGAGGCATGCGCCGAGTTGTGTGGGCCTGGCCTGTCGGTATTATCGGCAATCTGCTACTGTTTACTGTTTTTCTTGGGGGAGTCTTTCACACTCCACAAAACCTCGATCTCTACGGCCAAGCAGGGCGCCAGGTTATGTTCCTCATTGTCAGCGTATACGGGTGGTGGAACTGGTCGAAGGCGAAACGCCGCGGCATAAGGGAGGCTTCAGGGACTAATCCCAGCCGTTCAATTATCAGCGAACCCCACGATGAAGCAGCTGCAGTGGAACCACGGTGGGCCACTAATAAGGAGCGCCTCGGTCTAGTGGTCGCCGCTGTTGTTCTGACTGTTACTCTCGCCTGGGTCTTCTCGGCTCTGGGATCGTGGGGGCCTTTGGCCGACGCATGGATTTTCACCGGTTCGCTTCTCGCTACGTACGGCATGGCCCGTGGCTGGACTGAATTCTGGCTAATCTGGATCGGGGTTGACATCGTAGGTGTACCACTATTGCTAAGCGCAGGCTACTACCCGTCAGCCATCCTGTATATCATCTACGGCATTTTCGTTATCTGGGGCTTCTTTGTGTGGATGCGAGTACAACGAAATGCTGCGCGATCTCCGCTAGCTTCGGCTGAAGTTTAACCAACAAGACCCCTTAAACCTCATATCGGTTAAGGGGTCTTGTTATCGGGCAGCGGGTCCTGGCTCAGACTAGTTGACTATTTGGAACGGGGACTGCTCCAAGGCACGACGAAGTCTAAACAGAGTGGAATCCTTACCGAGCAATTCCATGGACTCGAAAAGTGGCGGTGAAATGGCCTCTCCAGAGATCCCTACTCGCAGTGCTCCGTAGGCAATACGCGGCTTGAGTCCAAGTTCTTCAATTAGGGCCGTCGATAGCGCCTTTTCAATCTCAGGAGTTGTCCAATCAGCTATCGCTTCTAAGGCCGCAATACCGGCGCGAAGTGGTTCGAGGGCAGCCTCTTTGAGGTTCTTTCGCGCAGATTTTTCATCCAAGATGAGATCTTCATCGGCCGTAACCAAGAATTTTAATAACTGCCAGGCGTCTGAGAGCGTCTTGATGCGAGTCTGCACTAATTCTGCAGCAAGGGCGAACTTCTGCTTCGGGTAGTCCGCGGGGAAATCGTAATACCGCTCTAAGTAGTCGCGTAGCCGATGCGTGAAATCATCGAGCGGAAGCAAGCGAATATGATCGGCGTTGATTGCTTCGAGCTTCTTTTGGTCAAAGCGAGCTGGGTTTGCAAGAACATCAGTGACCTCGAAATTCTCCACGAGCTCCGTCACACTGAAAATATCGCGCTCCGAGGAGAGCGACCAACCCAGCAACGCTAAATAGTTCAGCATTCCTTCAGGAATAATGCCCTTATCGCGGTGGTGAAAGAGGTTAGATTCGGGATCGCGCTTGGACAACTTCTTATTGCCCTCCCCCATAACAAAAGGCAGGTGGCCAAAGGTGGGAGTGTGCTTGGCAACACCTATCTCCTTGAGGGCCTCATATAAGGCAAGCTGGCGCGGAGTTGAGGGCAGAAGGTCCTCGCCACGCAAGACGTGAGTGACGCCCATCAGGGCATCGTCTACGGGGTTGACCAGTGTGTACAGCGGAGCACCGTTAGATCGGGCAACTACGAAATCGGGCTGGGTTTGACGTTTGAACTCGATGTCCCCGCGCACTAGATCGGACCAACGCCAATCATTCTCAGGCATCCGTAACCGCCACACTGGCTGGCGGCCTTCAGCCTCAAACGCGGCGATCTGCTCCGCGCTCAGATCACGATCGAAGTTATCGTAGCCCAATTTCGGATCGCGACCAGCCTGCTTGTGACGTTCTTCTACTTCTTGAGCGGTTGAGTAGGCGGGGTATACCCATCCTGACTCTTTAAGTTTTTCCAGCACATCCTGATAGATCTCCATACGCTGCGATTGCCGGTACGGGGCGTCGGGACCGCCGATATTGACGCCTTCGTCCCAGTTAATTCCTAGCCACTCGAGAGAATCAATAATCGCCTGATATGATTCCTCGGAATCGCGGGCGGCATCAGTATCCTCGATGCGGAAGATCAGCTTTCCCCCCGTATGGCGAGCGTAAGCCCAATTGAAGAGGGCGGTGCGCACCATGCCTACATGGGGGGTGCCAGTTGGTGATGGACAGAATCGTACGCGTACTTCAGACATGGTTACTTAGTGTAGTTCATCGACACGTAGATATGCCTCTTGGAATCTATCAGGCGCTAGAAAAGGTGAAGCTTCAAGATTCCAGAACTTATTAGCGCACAGATTTTTAGTCGAAGATAACGTGCTTAGTCATGCCCTACTAGTCGAATCCTGGTTGATACGTGGGTCATACTTGGGGAGACCATAGGTAGGTTCCACAATTGTCAGTCACTCTGCACGCATTCACACCGGTTTTCCTAGCAGAATTCGCCCGCGGCAATCTCTAGCCTTTGCAAGGGGCCTGGTTGAAAAGCTCTTTGATTATTTAGTTCACATACGAGGAGATCTGGGAGCTAGTCGAGACTGTGCCCGTGCTACACGACACTCGTGAGCAAGCTGCATAATCTCTGCGAACACTACGTGGAGATATAGCCTTATTCAATCGTGACAGAGAGTTCTTAAACAAATCCAGACAAGGTGTGCTGCGAATAGCAACAAACATTATTCAGAGAGCTATATTCGTCCAACATAAAGACCACTGCTTCCTATCCGCACGGCACAACACTAAGAATCTTTTCCGCTCCATACTCTAAACCTTCCTGCTAATCAAAACCCGAGGTGACCTCTATGGAGAAGATGCAGGCAGCTCGTTAGGGCCTACTCGTTATCGTTTCGCCAGCTATATATTTCAGCCGCCGCGGACAGTAGGAAACTATCGGCACCGTCCTAAGAAAAATCAAAAATTATGATCAATTGGGGCACCATGGCCCACAACTTCTCTCTTGAGGTCTGCTGTGGTCAATAAGTTTAGGCCCTGACACCCCGTCCAATACCCTGCCCGATAAAGCCGTGACGAGATACCTGTGATCAACCGGCGAGACTATCTATACCCATGTGCCCGACGAGGAGAATATATGTCTCCCTGGCGCTTTCTCCCAAAGGTACACCGCCCTTAAGTCCCTAGCTTCGTTACTGACGATATAGCGTCACTTTGAGAGATTAGGCGAGAGATTAGGCGATTTTGAAGTTGTCTATACGCCTGCACGAACGCGTAGGCGCTGGTGGGTGGGGTCACGAAGGTAGTGCGATCGTTGCGAGATCAGGGCTTCTCATGGATGCTTGAAATGTCTTCGCTACTCTGGCGACGTTCTGGAAGGCGTTGATATTGGCAGTTTCACCATTATGCTTGACATCACGTTACGGAAGGCTGGAAGGGTAAGCACTATGCACACGAGAACCATTGGAGAGGTCGCGGAACTCTACCAACTGACCAAGCGGACTCTCCACCACTGGGATGATATCGGGCTTCTCTCCCCTTGCACCCGGTCATGGCAAGGTCATCGCCTTTACAGCAATGATGATATCTCGCGTCTGCAGACCATCATTATCTTCCGCACCATCGGAATGAGCTTAAAAGAAATTTCGGCGCTGCTCGATAGTGATGATTACCCCCATAATCTGCGGCCATATCTCCACCAGCAGCGAGCCTACGTGGAACAGCAAATCGTTTCACTGCACGCAATGCTCGGTGAGATTGACGCACTATTGTCCAAGGAGACACCCGTGAGCGAAACCGATGTGAACCAAGCCCTAGCCCCATTATGCTGCCCACCAGGTTGTTGCGACCCCGCAACCTGTGATGATCAGCAGTGCTGCCCTCCTGGAGCAACAGCTGATAGTCCTTGCTGCTGCGCCGACGGTGCAAAATCGGAGCTACCGGTAGTGGAAGACACGCATGATTGCTGCTGTTCTTCTGACAAGAAAGCTGCCGAATAAAAAATTGGCCTAAGCGATATATATCGTTTAGGCCAATTTTTTATGCCCGTTCTACTGGGTTAGCAAGTTTTCCCAAGCCTGGAATCTCGATTTCGATGCGATCACCTGGAACCATTTCCGCGGTACCAGCTGGAGAACCAGTGAAGATAATATCGCCTGGCAATAACGTCATAGAGGCCGTAATAAACTCGATGATCTCCCCGATATCCATAATCATCTCCCGCGAATTTGAATTCTGCTTCGTAACAGTCTCACCCTCATGAGTTAAGTAGGCCCTAATCGGTACGTCCTCAGTATTAATGGCGTCGAGATCGGTCTCAATCCATGGGCCGATGGGTGCAAATGTATCGATACCCTTTGCCCTCGCCCACTGGTGATCGGAAAATTGCAACGAACGAGAGGATACGTCGTTGACGATGGTATAGCCAAGCACAACCTGCCTCCAGTTATTGGCACTGACATTTTTGCACGGCTTTGCAATGACGAGCCCTAATTCACCTTCAAATTCCACGTTGTGGGCGAAATCGGGAATCCTGATGGGCGCCTCAGGCCCCACTACTGCGGTCGGCGGCTTGAGAAACAGGGTGGGTGGTAACTCTTCGGATGTTTTTCCAAATAGATCCCTAACGTGGTCGGCATAGTTACGGCCCACTGCCACAATCTTGCTCGGCAGCATCGGCGCAAGAACCTTGACCTCCTCCAACGGATACTCTTTACCGCTATAACGGGGAGAAGTAAAAGGGGTACCCTCAATAACCCGACACCACTGCTTGTCATCGCGAGACTCAACAGTGCAGAAAAACATTCCATCTGGGGTAGCTATTCGTCCAAATCGCATAAACAGAGATTCTAACCTAGAATATTGCGCGCTACCCCATCAAACCTTTGGCGGTTGCAGCCGGTAGATGAGCTTGTTGGGCGAGAAATAACTCTGCGCAGGCTAGAGCGTCGGTCAATGCGTTATGGTTGCCATAATCAGGAAGACCGTAGCGCCGACGCACTACGGCTAGTCTCAGGTCTTCCCCCCGCGGATAGGTTCCCATGCGCTCCATATGGCCTCGCTCGATCTGAAAGGTATCAACCGTATCGAAGGAAAAGCTCGCGGCGAAGTATTTCTTTGTCGCCCGATTGAGAAATTGGGTTTCTAGGGCGGTGAAGTGATTGAGCATCAATCGTCCGTGCATAGCGAACACAAGCCTTCTTATAGCATCGGGTTCGTTCAGCCCGTGCGCCACTTCATCGTCAGTCAGATGGTGAATGGTGGCGGAGGATCCTACTAGGTGACCACGCACTAATTCATAGCCTGCGCTCGACATATCTATGGTTGGCCCATTGACAGCTACCCAACCGATCGCGAGGATATTGTCCGTATGAGGATTCAGACCCGTTGTTTCCATATCCACAGCTAGAAGCTTCAGCTCAGCAAGCTGAGCATCTAGACTTGGGATGCCAGAGTCTAAAAATGCTTGATACTCTGCAGTTATTTGAGGTCTTTTTAAGAAACGAAACATGCCTATCGACTCCTGCTAGATGGTGCGCACGGGATATGTGGTGGCCAGTGCTGTTTGCATGCTCTTGATAATGCCGAAGGCATCCCTTAAGTGTTCGCGGTCCATTTTCCCCAAGAGTATGGGATCGATGTGGTAATCAGGATGTAGTCCGCCGCGAATCTGCTTTCCTTGATGCTTAAAAGTCAACGAGTTAAGAAAATCAAAGGAGTCGATCAGATCCTGGGCACCCTGGGCGCTGACGACTCCGTGCTCGTGCGATACCTTTAGCCGGTCACGAGTGGAGATCTCACTGACACCGGCAGTGATTGCGTAAAGTCTTGCCATTTGCACAATAGCCGCTATTCCGCCCTTTTTAATGTCCAGGGTGTGCCGGTATTCACCGTCACGTTCGAGCACAAATCCACGAAAAAAACCTAGGGGAGGTTCTCGACGCGCTGCAAGGGCCGCCAAGTGTGCGTGAAGGCGTCGTGCCTTATGCGCCATTTGATAGGCGGTTCGGCGAACCATATGCTCGAGTTCCGTCTGACCAAAAAGAGAGCGCATATCGAAGAAGGTCTGGACGTAGAGGAGGGAGTCTGGTTCGGGGGCGGTGATCCACCGGTGAAAGGAAGTAATCCACTCGTCTTCTGTCATTCGCCACGTTGGGTTGGAGACCATCATATCTCCGGGGCACAGGGGTTGGCCGGCGGCTGCAAGATGCCGGCTTGTATAATCACCAAGTGCTTGAAAGTAGTCGCCATGGAGTTTTTCCTCATAGCTATTATCTAGGATCAAAGCATTATCTTGGTCAGAAGCAAATCCCATCTCACGGCGTCCCTGGGAACCTAGTGTGATAAAAGAGAACGGAACGGGTGCCGGGCCCAGATGCTCAATAGCCATCGATATAATATGGCGGCCGAGGGCGTCGGCAGACACATTCATCACGCTGGAGATTTCTCCTGGGGAGGAACCCCGTTCAATAAAGCGCAACGCCACCTCACTAGCAGAGGTGTGAACCTCTTGAAGCTGCTCAGTGGTGTATTTATTCTTAAGATCCGCAAGTAGATAAATCGGGTCTGATTGCAGCAATCGCATAATGTCGGGGGAACTGACGATACCAGCCAAAGTTGTGCCATCAAGGACAGGCAGGTGGTGTATGGAAAATTCGGTCATCATGAGCATGGCCTCAAAAGCTTGTGCCGTCGTAGCGATAGTGACCACATTGGTGCTCATGATCGTGGAGAGCGGCTGACTTACGTCAAGAGCGTTGGCTACTACCTTTTTTCGAAAGTCTCGGTCGGTCACGATCCCTACGAGCTGAGAGTCCTCAAGAATAATAAGAGAGGACACATTGGTCTTGTGCATCCTGATGGCGGCATCTTGAATACTGGTCGTAGGGGATGCTGTCGTGGGGTTTGCCACCATGAAATCAGAAATAGAGCGACGCAAAAGGTCTGTTGCAGCTCCTTGACGCAAAGTCGTGGCGGTGGCGTGGATGCGGCGAGTGTGCGAGGCGAAATAGCGAGCAAAAGCCTCGTCGTGATTAGCTATTCGCCTAAAGCTGGCCTCAGGAATGAGATAAAGAAGACTGTCTTCACACGCTTCGAATGAGTACTTTAGGCTCTCGCCGCTGATGAGGCTGGAATACCCGAAGGAACGGCCAGATTCGCGCCGATCTACGAGGATATTGTCTCGATCGAGAACGTCGACGGCTCCCTGGCGGACGAGGTAAAGAGTGGTATTGGCATCACCAATATTCTTAATTCGCTTGCCGCGGCGAACGTAACTGATCGCGAGTTCAGTAGCGAGCACACTGAGGATTTCGCTGGGGAGTTGGGCATAAGGCGCTTGAGTGGAGAGAAAAGCGGTGACTTCTACTGATTCAACTGTCATCTTCCCCACTTTAGTGCGTGAAGCAGAAGTATGTATCCCCTAAGGATAGGGATCTGTGAGACTATCTCCCCCGCTTTGTGGGTAGAATTCAATTCTCGGCTCTAATTCGGGAATAGAGATATACACAGATGAAGAAGATGTGACGCATTTTACCCAGCGCGAGCAGACGCACATCAACCCTCGTGCGAAGATACGCACCTGCACCTACTGGCTCGAGATAGCAAAGCCTACTGAAATAAAAATCGCGGCAGCCTCGACCCCCGTGTTCGAAGCTGCCGCAACTCGCTCCCCATATGGCCCTTTAATCTGAGCGCTCCCCTCAGGCGGGCTACCTTATCCCATTCCTATCCGAGATCAAGTTGGAAGGCTACAGCCCCCAAGTCAGCTGCGATTGATTCCACGACATCATCGTCGACGGGGCGATCCACTCGCAAAATCAAGACGGCTTTATCACCAGAGGACTCTGTGGTCAAAGCTGCGGCCACAATATTGACCCCATAATTGCCCAGAGCAGTACCGACACGCCCCAATGCACCAGGTGTATCGGCATAATTGAAGAATAGGTTAGTGCCTTTAGCTCGCAGATCGATGCCGCGGCCATTGATGCGCACGATTTTTTCTTCGCGGTCGAGCCCCGTGAGGGCACCAATCAGTGAAATCCGAGAGCCGTCAGCTGCAATCGCCGTGACATCTAATACCGAGCGATGCGATACCGACTCGGAACGCGTACTCACCTCCAAAGACACTCCCCGTTCTTTGGCAATCATCGGTGCATTCACGAATGTGACTTGCTCATTGACAATCCCAGCAAAGAGGCCACGCAGTGCCGAGAGGCCAAGAACTTCCACATCCTCGGTGGACAATTCACCGCGAGCTTGCACCTCTAAGCGGATTGGGGCTTGTGCCAACATATGGCTGACGGTCAGGCCGAGCTTACGCGCTAGTTCGAGCCACAGGGCTACTTCTTCACCCACTTGACCCGCAGCCACATTCACCGCATCAGGGACAAATTCGCCGGCTAAGGCTCGCAGGCAAGAGGCCGCCACATCGGTACCAGCACGATCTTGTGCCTCAACAGTCGACGCTCCCAAATGAGGGGTAACTACCACTTCATCGAGGTCAAATAGCGGAGAATCGGTGCACGGTTCAGTGGCGAATACGTCAAAACCAGCACCCCTGATGCGCCCACTGCGTATCGCCTCAGCTAGAGCGTGTTCGTCAACCAATCCCCCTCGCGCTGCGTTGATAATAATCTGCCCGGGCTTAGCGTGAGCGAGCAGTTCAGCGTCGAACATTCCCGCGGTCTCCGGAGTCTTGGGTAGGTGAATCGTTATAAAATCAGATTGCTCAACCACCTCCACCAAAGACAGCAGCTCCACGCCTAATTGGCCTGCACGCGCCGGGTTCGCATAAGGATCAAAGGCGATAATTCGGGCCCCGAACGCCGTGAGACGTTGCGCGAATAACTGTCCGATATGGCCAAAGCCGATAATGCCAATCGTTTTACCGTAGATTTCTACACCGTTAAAGGACGAGCGTTTCCACTTACCGCGGCGCAGCGTTGAATCAGCCGCCGGAATTTGACGAGCTGTGGCTAGTAGTAGCGAAATTGCATGCTCGCACGCCGAGTGGATATTTGAGGTGGGTGCATTGGCGACCATAATTCCCAGCTCTGTGGCTGCCTGGATATCGACGTTGTCCAGCCCCACGCCCGCGCGACCTACAATCTTTAGACGAGGTGCCGCCTGCAAAACCTCTCGGTCTACCGTAGTCGCGGAACGTACTAACAGCGCGTCAGCCTCTGCAACTGCTGCCATCAATGCCTCACGATTGGGGCCATCAACCCAGCGAACCTCAACCTCATCTCCAAGCGCATCAACAGTTGACTGCGCCAATTTATCAGCAATTAAAACTACGGGGCGATGTGAAACGCTCACGTTGTATATTCTCCTTGACAGGTGGGTTTGGCCGGATGAAATATCACCCATAGGCTCTTAGTGACGGTCAATACTGATATTGACTATGTGTAGTGTATCCCACACCTTAGCGAAGAGCAGGAAATTCTTGGCTCTTTTGACTACGTTTTAACATCTTCAACCGAGGTTGCACCTGGTCAATATCAGCTACCGCAAGCGGACTATCGGGAAGTAGCTCTAGAGCTGGATGGTAATACGGCGGTAATTCCGCCGCTTCCTTTAGGTATTTCTCTTTTCCCACAATCAAGTGGACATAGGACAGCTCATCGTAACGCGTAGTGAGAGGAAAATCAGTAATAAATATTTTTTGTGGCAGATCCTGCGCCCTCACGACTAAAGAAAGCCACTCGCTGGCTTTTTCCACCTCACGATTGTCCGCCGTGTGATCCTCGGTATCTCGAGCCGAATCGGTGTGGAAATAAACCCCCACATGAGGCGCAATAACTTCCGCTTTGAAGCGTTGCAATTCTTTAAAACTGCGGACCTTGATGATTCCGTATGCATCGGCATCCTTGAGCTGCTCCAGCCATCCATCCAACTCCGATAGATTCGTATTGTCCATATCAAAGAAAACTGCTGGGCTAATAACGTGATCATAAAGTTTACCCATCTCCGCGCTATCAGCCCGCGCTTGGGCCAATCTTTCGGTGAAGATGCCGCTATGGTCCACCCTCTTAGTCGCAGGCATCTCTACCGCCGCAATCGAGCGCTGCGGGAAGACGAGGCCGCGTCGACCCGGACCTGGCTGATATTGTGTCAGCTGCTCACCTGCCTCGATTCGATCTGCAAGTTCTGCGGCACTACCAAACTGTTCACCCAGGGCCACTAATGGATGATTGGATAATCCTGCTACCTTGCGCATACTTTCCACGCTAAAGCGGGGATCAGGAAATGCCAGAACACGTATTTTTGCACCGAAAGCTCGCGTGCTGGCAACTGCTGCAATACTTGAATCTGCGGATGCAATTACAATGGGGGCAGTATCTGCGTCGCGTTTAGAATTCAGCGGGAAAGGGCGCAATTTTTGGCCACCGTCTGGACGGCCAAAACGCTCTTGCGGGCTCATGTCAGCAAATTCTTCATCCCATGCAGGCACCAATTCAACGGCCTCATCTCCTGGGAGCTTAGCCACACTGCGGATCACAGATTTTTGATACGTTATCGCTTTGCGCTGGAATTGCAGTGCGGTGAGGTCCCCTAGAGCTACCGGAGTTAACGTATCTTTGATGATTGCTACATCCCCACTGAGCGAGGCCAAAGGCACATCTCCGACGAGTAAGATAGTTTTGACACCCAGGCGATCGATTTCGGCGATAATATCGTCGCGGTCGTCGTCAGTCATGGTCAGCATCGGAGCATGAGCAACCACTGCGATGCTGGCTGCACGCAACTGGTGGGCAATATCTGCGTCTGAAATCACCAGAGTTTCCGCAGCCTCGAAGAAGTGTCTTACCGCCGCAATCCCCGAACCAGTGTCGCTTAATACAACTGGTTCCCGATCGAATATAGGATTGACATGGTGCCCTAGATTCCTGGTTCGCGATTGCTCTAGATGATCGGCAACTTGAGTAGTTGGAATCGCTGAAATCTGGCGAGCCGGATCAGTGGTACACGCGCCGAGCACCAACGACGCTAGCAGGACGCTTGACAGTATTTTCCAATAACGCATGAATTACTTGCGGGCATCCACGAAGGCACCTGGGCCCTCTTCTCCAGCGTGAAGGTTATCTTCATCAACATCTAAGATGGCTGTGACTCCCATGGCTGACTCGATCATCTTCAGAATCTTATGGCGTCGATCATGAAAGAATTCTCGGGCATTGGCACTAAAGAGTAAGTGAGAATCAATGAGATGGGAATTCAATACGGCATCGAACTCCGCATCGTCAAGCAGACTTTTCAGCTGAATTCGGTGCAGGTAGCGCGCAGGCGAGTTCTGCTCCAGCATCACATATGTGCGCCGCGACATTGGGGTCCGGTTGAGAACCGAATCTGATAGAAATTCTTCGATGCCGTTTTCCGCGCACCACTCGGTCGGGAAAATCTTGCGGAAATGTGTGCTGAGGGCGTGGAAATTTTCCCCGTCGAACCTAGAATTGCTGCGCCAATCTATAGCACCGCGCCCCATGATTAAAGCATAGATGCCTTTATAGAGCCCAGAATGTGGGGTAGCAGAATGCAGTCGTGATTCCACAAAGCGGGCTTGAGCAATGGTTTTTGGCTCTGGTACGCCCCTGGAATTGTTGTAATCAAGAATCCACTTGGTTACTTCATCGACATCTTGGCTTGTTCGCACCATGACAGCTGGGGAGCCGTAGAGTTCGCCAAATACCCCGCACCAGAACCAGCGATTCAGGCGGTCAAGTGCTGCTTGGTTGTCCAAGACACTGTCATCGAGAAGGGCTCTGATCGCGGCTAGGGGTACCAATTGGGCACTATAGGGCACTTGGTCAATGGAATGAATACAGCGTTCAGTGAGGAAGTCACCGACGTGTTCAAATGCAGATCGCAGTTTTTCTGCGGCCTCTTTGTACTCCTCGAGCGTGAGCTGCAGAATTGACTGCCTGAAGCCTGAGGCTTTGCCCTTGTTGTAGGTGCAATAGAGGGCAACAGCAGTGAGGAATTCGGTGCGCCCAATTTCTGCTAAAGCTGGGTGGGCATTAAGGACCCGCTGGGTTTTGCGCCAATCATCGGCTAGGTGAAAATTCTGGTCCTGGGCAGCAAAGATTGCAGTGATGAGCTCGAATACGTCCATTTGCTGACCCACGCTATTAGCATGGGCAAAAATCGATCCGATTCCAGCCTGGGCAGTATCACGATCCAACCTGATAATGGGGATTTGGTAGCGCACTAGTGGCTTGATAACCCGGGTATAAAATTTCTTTGCCACGTCATGGGAGGAAGCAACAGCTATATCGAAGAGTAGATCTGTACCTTTTTCAAAGAGTAAATCTGCCACTGGAATATAGCCATAGGTAGATGCAGTATCGGAGTCTGGAAGTTGTGCAGAAGGGCCGAAATGCGAACACACAACACCTTGTTCATCAACTGCGATGACAGCATCATCTGGAATGATTTCTTCTGCTGTAGCGCGCTCAACATTAACGTAAAACCGCCGCCGCACCCGCTTATGACGAAAGTCGACGCTTTCGACGATTCCACCACCACGGAGGCAATGATACAAGGTAGTCAGGCGTTGTTGTCCATCAAGGAGCAGCATACCTGGACCCAGGCCATGATCTGGGGCGCCGGCGAGGGGGCGCGGACGGAAACGGAGTACCTCGTTGCGCGTGTCGAGCGCCATGAATGCGCCGATGGGGTCGCCCCGTAGGACTGAAATGATTAGAGTGCGGATTTGGTCGACATCCCACCGGTATTCGCGCTGGAAATCTGGCAGTTGGATATCGCCGCGATCTACACGAGCGAAGAGATCGAGAAGATCATAACTTGGGGTGCTATAAGCCATAATTTTAGCTTAGCCGATGATCAGCACGTCGTCTCGTGCCTTTGGTGCCCGGGGCCTTCGAGCTGCACTGTTGAGTGCTCGATACCAAAATCGAGCAAGCGATCTTGAACTTTATCCAAGACGGTACACGACCCAATGGACATATCGCGATCGACTACGAGGTGGCAGGTGGCGATTAGTTCATTGCCGTCAAGTGACCAGACGTGTAGATCATGTACTGTTAGCACATCATCGATATGGGTAAGCGCTAGCTTAATCTCGGCCATGTCTACCCCTAGTGGCACCTGTTCCGTAATCACCCTTAGCGATTCCCATGCCAGCTTCATGCTCCGCGGGAGAATGAGGGCTGCGATGATGAGCGAAGCTACCGTATCAGCCCATATAATTTGGTAGAAGATCATGGCGAGGGCTGCGATGATTACGGCAATTGATCCGAAGAGATCGACGAGAACGTGTAAATAAGCACCGCGCATATTCATGCTGGAGTGACTGTGTCCGTGCAACACAAGTGCCCCGAAAATATTTGCCACCAAACCTATGATGCCTACTCCGAGCATTAGCGGGGCGTTGATCTCTTCCTGGGCGAAAAAACGCATGATCGCTTCCACTACGATCCACAACGAGATAATCGAAACGCTCAGCGCGTTCGCTAAGGCGGCTACCACCTCTAGTCGGCGGTAGCCGTATGTTGCGGTATCGCTTGCAGTCTTGCGGGCGAAAATGATGGCTAACGCGGCTACTAGAAGTCCTGTTGAATCCGAGAGCATATGCATCGCGTCAGAGACGAGGGCGAGCGAGCCAGATATATATCCACCAATGAGTTCGGCAAAAAAAATTGTCGCGGTGAAAATAAGAACTGTTAGGAGTGCTTTTAGACCCTCCGGTGCGTGGCTATGATGATCATGATCGTGGTTGTGGTTATGGTTGTGATCATGGCCATTACGGTGGTCATGGTTGTGGTCATGATCATCATCGCGGGCATGGCCACGACCTACAAGCACCTTGGACTGCTGGGGCACACTGTGCTCCTGATCGTGTGTGCGAGGAGTCGGAGCGGTCTGGGACTCGGAAGCGTCACGTGCGCGGATACTATAACGACGCGCGCCTCGCGAGCGAGTTTCTCCCGGGCGACGGCTGTGTCCGTGGTTTAAATGACGTCGTTTCCTGCTCATAATGCTACCCTAACCTGTACTTTCATTAACTTCAATATAATGAAAATAGATATTCATATCAGTCGGTCTTTTTGGGGTTTTTCTTAGAAAGGCGAGAGCAAAAAAATGGGGCGACCGTCGACATACCCGGCTCGTTGCCATCGCTTACCGGTCGTTTCCGGTTACTTATTTCGAAGATATTTATCGCTGACACAATTTACGAGGCTAGACCTCCACGAAGACGGTTCGACGCCCCCGCACGTTAAGCAAATTCTCACAGATCCAATACTTCTTCTCATTAGCTCTAATGTGCCCACATTGAGCACTCGGATGCGACAAAGCGAGCTTTTAAGGTGGGTGTACCCGAAAGTCCAGCCCACACGCTACAGAGCACGCAAGAACACAAGTTACAACCAGATGATGGGAATTGGTCGGCAAAGTAGAACTTAAGAGGTAGCTCTAAGAGTAGCTCTATCGAAGCCCAGCTCTCCTACTCTCAACACATATCCCGAACCTCACCAGGCTTGTACCCAATGTCGAATAGTAAGCTTGGCAGAGCAAAACCCCTCGGAATACCCGAGGGGTTTGAGGGTCAGCAGCTACCTAAACTCTAGGCAGTGGCATCGAGAGGATTTTTAACCCAGCTCATAAGATCGCGCAGTTTCTCGCCAGTCTCTTCGATCTGGTGTGCAGAAGTCTCAGCGCGCAACTGTTCAAGCCGCCGATTGCCGTCTTTGATATTGGCTAGGAGCTGCTCTGTGAAGGAACCGTTCTGGATATCCTGCAGAATTTCGCGCATGCGTGTCTTCGTATCCCCATCAATGACACGAGGACCAGACAGGTAGCCGCCGAGCTCAGCGGTATCGGAAATCGAGTAATTCATATTAGCCAGACCGCCCTCATAGATGAGGTCAACGATCAATTTCATCTCATGCAAGCATTCGAAATAAGCCATCTCCGGCTCGTAGCCAGCTTCAACGAGGACATCGAAACCATTTTTAATCAGCTCTTCGAGGCCACCACACAGCACAACCTGCTCACCAAACAGATCAGTAACAGTCTCGGCCTCAAAAGTAGTGGGGATAACCCCGGCGCGAGCGCCACCGATGGCTGCAGCATAAGACAGGCATAGCTCCTTGCCGTGACCGTGAGGGTCTTGGCCTACGGCAATCAAGCACGGCACCCCTTTACCGTCGACAAATTCACGACGGACGAGATGTCCAGGGCCCTTAGGGGCGATCATTCCTACGGTTATATTCTGCGCAGGCTCGATCAGTTTGAAGTGAATATTGAGGCCGTGGGCAAAAAGGATTGTATCGCCGTCTTTTAAATGTGGTGCAAGGTCTTCCTCGTAGACTTTGGCCTGGGTGGTATCGGGAACCAAGACCATGATGACATCTGCCCATTCGGCGGCCTCGGAATTTGTTTTAACGTCGAAACCGGCTTCTTCAGCCTTTTGACGTGATGGGGAGCCTTCGCGCAAACCGATAACGACCTCGACTCCTGAGTCACGCAAATTCATCGCATGGGCATGCCCTTGGGAGCCGTAGCCCAAAACCGCTACCTTGCGGGATTGGATGAGGGAGAGATCAGCATCTGCATCATAGAGCAGCTCAATTGCCATGAAAAAAGGACCTTTCTGTTAAAGAATATGAGTCACACGAGAGTTTCCTAGTGGGGACTCTTTGAAACTAATTATAGGATACTGCTTAATTGATCTTTGGAGCCATCGTCTTCGGACCACGGGTCAAAGCGATCGGCCCTGAGGATATTAATTCTCGAACTCCGAAGGGCCTTAGGATCTCCAGAAAAGCCGCCAACTTATCCTCGGTACCTGTGGCCTCGATAACCACAGATTCGGGAGCCACGTCGATAATCCGAGCCCTGAAAATATTGGCTGCATCGACTACCTGCGGGCGATTTGAGGCATCTGCCGAGACCTTAACCAGCATTAGAGCACGGGCCACTGTCGATTCTGGATCCATGCGAACCACTTTGCGAACTGGCACGATCTTGTTGAGCTGTTTGGTGATCTGCTCAATAGCATTTTCATCCGCATCGAAGACGATGGTAATTCGTGTGAGCTGTGGCGTTTCGGTGGTGCCCGAGACGAAGGAACGCAAATTGAAGCCGCGACGTGAGAACATTGCGGACACTCGGGTCACCAGCCCATCAACGTCCTCTACCAAAGCGGACAGTATATGGCGGGAATTTTTAGGTTGATTATTCACGCTATCCCTCAGATCTTTTTCGTCATATCGTCGACGTCGGTGGGCGAAGCTTCGTCGAAAAGCGGACGTAGATCACGCGCGTATTGAATTTCGGAATTCGAGTGCCCCGTAGCGACCATGGGCCACACCTGCGCATCCTCTCCGACGATAAAATCTATAACCACCGGTCGGTCATTGATCTCGCGCGCTTTGTGAATCGCCTCAAGTGCCTCCGCCTCGGTGGTGGCTCTAAAAGCAGCGCAGCCCTGAGCCTCAGCCAGTCCTACAAAATCAGGTAGAAAATGATTACCCTTGCGCAGTTGGGTATGAGAGTAGTGTCCGTCGTAGAACAGTGTCTGCCACTGGCGCACCATGCCTAAGTTGCCGTTATTGATGAGGGCTACCTTAATGGGGAAGCCATTAGCTGAGGCCGTAGTGAGTTCCTGGTTGGTCATCTGGAAACATCCATCGCCGTCAACCGCCCATACTTCACGGTCGGGTGCTGCAGCTTTAGCGCCTACGGCCGCCGGAATCGCATAACCCATGGTTCCTAGCCCCCCGGAATTAAGCCAGTGACGAGGTTTTTCGAAGTCGATAAACTGCGCTGACCACATTTGGTGTTGACCTACTCCGGCACAGTAGATTGCCTCAGGTCCAACTATCGATGAGAGGGACTCAATCACGAATTGAGGTTCCAAAACTCCATCGGCGCTGTGCTCGTAGCCACGCGGGAACCTCTCTTTAAGATCGCTGAGATGATACGTCCACGCAGAAATATCAATTCCTTGGGGCAAAGTTCTATCAAACTCTTCCGCCAGCGCCACAAGTACCTCGCGGGCATCCCCAACTATGGGGATATCGGCCATTCTGATCTTGCCAATTTCGGCTGGGTCTATATCAGCGTGGATCACCTTAGCCTCCGGGGCAAAAGATGCAGTATCACCGGTTACGCGGTCATCGAAGCGGGTGCCGATAGCGATCAGCAAGTCGCTCTCTTGAAGCGCCCCCACAGCGGGAACTGTTCCATGCATGCCTGGCATACCCATATGCAAAGGATGTGAATCGGGAAATACGCCGAGCGCCATCAAAGTAGTCACGACTGGAATTCCAGTTTTTTCGGCAAAGATTTTCAGCTCGCGGGCGGCATCAGCCTTCACGACGCCGCCCCCAATATAGAGGGCCGGGCGGGTAGATTCTGCGATGAGCCTCACTGCTTGTTCGATGGGACGCGAATGAGGTTTGGTCACGGGGTGATACCCAACAAGTTCCAGACGCGGTGGCCAGTGGAATTCCATTTCCATCGCTTGGATATCTTTGGGAATATCTACGAGCACTGGTCCGGGGCGGCCCGTATTCGCTACATGAAAGGCCTCGGCGATAGCCCGCGGAATTTCGTCCGGAGAAGTAATCATAAAACTATGTTTGGTCACCGGTATCGTAATCGATCGAATATCGGCTTCCTGGAAGGCATCTGTTCCTAACATGGGGCGGGCCACTTGGCCTGTAATGGCGACGAGCGGAACAGAGTCGAGATAGGCATCTGCTATTGGGGTGACGAGATTGGTTGCACCTGGTCCGGACGTGGCAATACAGACGCCCACTTTTCCGGATACTTGTGCGTAGCCTGTCGCCGCGTGGCCAGCACCTTGCTCATGTCGAACTAAAATATGCCGCAATTTCGTTGATTTATAGAGCGCGTCGTAGAGTGGCAAAACGGCCCCGCCGGGCAGACCGAAGACAATATCGGTGCCCAACATTTCCAGAGTCCGAACGACCGCGTCGGCGCCGGTCATTCGTTCTGGTTGTGCAGCTTTAGCACGCGAAGCAACCGTGGCGGGGCTCGGACGTGAGGGAGTTGTCACGACTTCTAACTCCTTGTTGGGGTCTAGAAATAAAGATATTCCTTCACTCCTGCCCATTATCCATGGTGTGATAATCGCAAAGAATGAAGCCAATGGCGGTCTGCCACCTAAAACACTAAAGCCCCCGTATTCCTAGCACTTGTGGTGCGTAGGTTTCGGGGGCGCTTTGGTTTCGACTTGAACTTTAGCAAGCCGCGACATCAAGCGCCGCGCCGTTCACTACTAGTACAAGTCGAATAATGTTCATAGTCACCAATCATACAATTCAACTAAGGGAATTGTCGAAAATATCGCTTTTTACCCCTCGCCACTACCCCATCCAGAGCTCTCCCAAAAACCAATCGGTGCAGGTAGAGGCTTATTCGCCCAAAAAATTCTGGAGCACCCCAAGTTAAGCTATCAGCAGTCATGACCAAGCAGTGAGGCGCTCGATCCGCACTATTCGCGAGACCACAGGGAAGACGATAACCTAGAAAGAATTATGCATATCAGTTATATTGCCCAGTCTCTATGGAACTGGTTTCTCGATCCTGGCATTCCTCTAGCCCTGCTTATCTTGTTAGCGCTCCTGGTGCCCCGCGCTGGACGCCTCGCCATGTATATCATTCGTAATAAGGTCGTGGATGAACAAGCGGATGAGCAGAAAACCCAACTCGCCTTCGCGGGAGTATTTGTTTATGCCGCTCAAATCTTGGCCTATTTCCTCATCTTTGTTGCAATATTGCAACAACTTGGATTTTCTCTCGCTTCCGCAGCTATTCCTGCAACGGCGGCCTCAGCCGCTATCGGCCTGGGTGCGCAATCCATCATCGCAGATTTTCTCGCGGGCTTTTTCATTCTCTCGGAGAAGCAGTACGGGGTTGGCGATTGGGTGATCTTTAAAGGGGGATCTGCCGACGCTATCGAGGGCACCGTCATTCAAATTACAATGCGATCGACTCGTATTCGAACCCTCGCAGAAGAGACGGTTATCATCCCGAATTCCAAAGCCGGGGTGAGCATCAATTGTTCCAATCACTGGTCTTCTGCCGTAGTTTCCATGCCCGTTCCCCTTCTCGGATCCCATTCGGTGGACGAAGCCGTCGAACGCGCTACTAGCGCTACACAGCGCGCCCTCGATGAGCCTAATATACGTGAGGTGGTTTTGGGCCCCCTTGCCGTACATCCCGCATTGGCGATCAATCCGCCTGCGAGCGTTGGCATGCCGTGGACCATGCAAATGCGCTTCCTTACTCAGGTCAAGCCGGGTTCTCAATGGATGGTAGAACGCGCAGTGCGAGTCAAAATTATCGAAGAGTTTTGGCACGAATACGGATCCGCTGCAACGATTGATGGACGCATCGTTTCAGAACTCGAAGATACCCAGACTCCTCATTCACTCGCGACGCAAGCTACCACCGTTGAGTACACCCCCCAAGAAGGAACTATGCATCCCAGCAGTGCGGAACGGCTAACTGAGCGTGGATTCCTCACCGATAACGATCCCGCTGTTACCGATCCTGCGCAAGAGGACGACGCAGAGCCGACCGCACACTCCTCGCAGCATATTTTTACTTTCGGCGGAAGGGTACGTCTGTCCACTGCTTTGATGTTGCTAGCGGGGATCATTCTGCTAGCTATTAAGGCCTTCACTCTCGAACCCGAGCCCACTGCAGAAACTCCAACGCTGTTACCGCAGAGTCAGATCCAGCCCGCCATTCCAAGTGAAACTGAACCAGAGGTGACTATTGTTCCTCAAGATACCCACGACGATACCCACGTAGCGGAACTCACGGAGGAGCCGGTTTCCATCCAGCCCACAGCGAACCCCGAAACTGAAGTGACAGTCGAACCTGAATCCACCACCCCCTTAGATAGCTCAGTGGAGCCTGAAACTACTTAAAGAATTAACCGTGATCTTGAGAATCCAATATCATCAATGAGTATGAGCGACCACAACCCCGACAACCCCGAGACAATCTTTCGTGTCGATCGCGCCCATCTGCTCGCAGCGATCTTCATGGCAGCCCTAGCGCTGCTCATCTCAGGCGCTGCTTTTACATATCTCTTCTGGGTGCCATTCCTACCGCTGGTCATGATTTATTATGTGCTGAGGTCGCGCACCGTTATTACCACCGACGGGATTACCGCCTACTATGCATTCAAACGCCCAGCCACAATGCCATGGGCAGAATTCACCGGGCTCGGTTTTCAGGGCTCGCGCGCACTGGCATTTGGTTCGCACAATAAGAAGATGAGGCTTCCTGGTATCAGCTTCAATTCCTTGCCCGAACTAGAAAAAGCCTCTTTTGGCCGGATTCCCGATGTTATCACTAAGGCTCACCAGGCGGCCGATGACCAGGTTGTCATCATAAATAAAGACGGCCACCAAGTCCTCATTTCTAAGGATGAGTACGATGCCCGTATTCATAGTGATACCGCTGACAACGATTAAGGATTGACTAGTATGATTCCTCTGCGCTCTCGCGTAACCACGGTTGGCCGCAACGCATCTGGGGCACGCGCCCTATGGCGAGCTACCGGCACCAAGGAACAAGATTTTGGCAAACCAATTGTGGCCATCGTCAATTCCTATACCCAATTTGTTCCAGGGCACGTGCATCTGAAAAATGTGGGCGATACCGTTGCTGAGGCTGTCCGCAAGGCGGGAGGTGTCCCCAAAGAATTTAATACCATTGCCGTCGATGACGGTATCGCGATGGGTCACGGGGGCATGCTCTACTCCCTACCTTCTCGCGAGATTATTGCTGATTCTGTGGAATATATGTGCAATGCCCATACCGCCGATGCGATGGTGTGCATCTCCAACTGCGATAAAATTACCCCCGGCATGCTCAACGCCGCCCTCCGTTTGAATATTCCAGCGGTCTTCGTCTCTGGTGGCCCCATGGAAGCCGGAAAAGTTGTGTCCATTGACGGGGTCGCTCACGCCCCCACTGATCTCATCACAGCAATCACGGCCTCTGCCAATGAGGCAATCTCCGATGCTGAATTGCGCACAATCGAAGACCTCGCCTGTCCCACCTGTGGTTCCTGTTCAGGAATGTTCACCGCGAATTCCATGAATTGTCTCACCGAGGCATTGGGACTATCCCTGCCCGGTAATGGCACCACCTTGGCCACCCATACCGCTCGGAAGCAGCTTTTTGAACAAGCCGGCCATATGATCGTCGATCTGTGTCAGCGTTACTACGGCGAGGAAGATGAATCAGTGCTGCCACGCTCGATCGCGACTAAAGAGGCCTTTAGCAATGCCTTAGCTCTCGATATGGCCATGGGCGGGTCCACCAATACGATCCTGCACACTCTAGCGGCAGCTCAAGAAGGCGAGGTGGACTTCGATCTCAGCGATATTTCGGAACTCTCCCATAAAATTCCTTGTATTTCCAAAGTTGCGCCTAATGGGCACTACCATATCGAAGACGTCCATCGCGCTGGAGGGATTCCAGCAATCTTGGGTGAATTACGACGCGCCGGGCTCCTTCATGAGCAGGTACACACAGTGGCTTATGACACCTTAGACGGCTGGCTTAACGATTGGGATATCCGCGGCGGCAAAGCCCTCGATCGGGCCGAAGAACTCTTCCACGCCGCCCCCGGCGGCATGCGCACCACAGAACCGTTTAGCCAATCGACGCGGTGGGAAAGCCTAGATACCGACCAAAAAGATGGTTGCATCCACAGCATCGACCATGCTTACTCCGAAAACGGCGGACTCGTCATTTTGCGTGGCAACTTGTCCCCTGACGGTTCGGTTTTGAAAACCGCCGGCGTCGACGCCGAATTATGGGAATTTTCCGGGCCGGCACGGGTGTGCGAATCCCAGGAAGAAGCTGTGTCTATTATTCTCAAACGAGAGGTGCAGCCCGGAGAAGTAGTTGTCATTCGCTATGAAGGCCCAGCCGGGGGCCCTGGCATGCAAGAGATGCTCCACCCCACCTCTTTTCTTAAAGGAGCAGGTCTTGGCAAAGCGTGTGCTCTTATCACAGACGGACGCTTCTCCGGTGGGACCTCTGGTCTATCCATCGGCCATATCTCCCCTGAGGCCGCTCACGGCGGGCTCATCGGTCTCATAGAGAACGGAGATATGATCAGCATCTCAGTGAAAAACCGCGAACTCAATCTACTCGTCGACGCCGACGAGATCGAAAGACGTCGCCAGGCACAAGGGGTCCGCAACAAACCGTGGACGCCAGTCAACCGCCAACGCACAGTATCGAAGGCATTGCGGGCCTACGCAAAAATGGCTACATCCGCTGACAAGGGTGCCGTCCGCGAAGTATAGGAAGAAGAATCTCAATGACTTTGCTGCGGCGCTTCAGGCCGCTGCTCACGGTAGTAGCTTGTGTGGTCTCCGCACTCATTATGGTGCTTCAGATCGCAGACCCTCACGGGCATATAGATATGATCATTTATCGTCAGGGAGCACAAGCCTACATGGACGGAGCCAGTCTCTACCAGGCAGGATTTCCCGCCTACGATCTTACCTTGCCGTTTATCTACCCGCCCTTTGCAGCACTTCTCCTTAGTCCGTTCGCCCTCCTCTCAGAGCAGCACGCTGGCTACTTGATGATTGCTCTATCGGGGCTTCTCCTAGCGCTCTGCCTATGGTATTTAGGGCGCTATCTTTTCTCGTCTCCCTCTGCCGCATTACTTTTTACAGCCACAGGGTGGGGATTCGGGCTGCTTCTGGAACCTGTTGTGCAGAATGCCAAATTTGGGCAAATCAATATGTGGCTTCTCGCCTTGGTTTTTCTTGATATTGTGCCGCGCAAGCGAAAGATACCACGAGGGTGGTTGATAGGAATCGCCGCTGCCATCAAAATCACCCCAGCAGTCATGGTGCTCTACCTGGTGCTCCGCAAAGATCTCAAGGGCATTGGGATGTTTATCTTAGGAGCTGTGGGAGCCACGGCCATTGGTGCTCTTCATAATACCAAGGAAACTGTTGATTTCTTTGGCCGTGCCATCTTTGTTATGAATGATAATTCACGCATTGGTGTGAATATCGGCTATATCTCCAACCAATCAATCAAGGGTGTCCTCACACGGTTGTGGCCAAGTTCCGAGGCAGCCCACAATGCCAGTGACACCATTCAGGTACTCTGGCTGATCCTAGCGGTACTAGTGACCGTCATTTTCGCCGTAGTTATGCTCCGACTGCTGCGATCTGGCCTGGATTTCGAGGCAGCATTAGTCAATACAGCCCTCATGCTGCTAGTCTCCCCTATTTCCTGGTCACATCACTGGGTGTGGTGGCCTATATGGATAGCGGTTCTCGGCTACTATGCACTGCGTTTGCGTGCCCGTACATTGGTGGTTCTATTGGGAGCTATGAGCTTTTTTATGATGACCACTCCACCTCATTGGTGGCTCGGTGATCCCCAAGGTGATCAGGACTTTGAGCAGATTTTACTGCTTAAACTGTGGATGGATGATTATTTCTTTTGGACTCTTTTCCTCATCCTCCCACTGCTAAAGACGAACGTAAAAGGCGCTGCAGTCTCACCTGCAGCGCCTGGAGTTCGGACTTAGTTAAAAGGGTTCGTGGCCGCCCCGAACCACCACAACGCGGCGGCCGCACCAAGGCCTACTATCACAAAGACCCAGCTCGAAGCTAGAGGCCGTTTCGACCACGAACGACCGGCGTCGAAAGAGTAACGGCCAGGACCTGTGAATTGCACAACGAGAGCGATCGCGCTCAAAAATGCACCAAACCACAGCGTCTCAGTAGCCGTATTAAAGGTGAGGCTGTCTTGGATATTGATGGTGTGCAAGGCCATGAAGGAGGTTGATATGATCGCCAGCGCCGCAGCTACTGGGCTCAGGAGTCCAAAGAGCAAGAATATGCCGGCAGTAAGCTCAATCGTAGGAAGTGCGATGCTAAGAATATCGCCATAAGGATAGGCAGCAAATTCGGCGGATAGCTCACTGATACCCTCCGACGAACCGATGCGGAAAAAGACGATGAGAGCGTGACTGATGAGGTAGAGGCTAAAGAAGATACGCAAAAGGAGCAGTCCAAAGTCAAGAGTTCCACGCTTAACTTCCTTTTCCACGATCACCTCATCTCGAACCACAAAGTCTGCAGGAACACCTGCTGGCGCTGGTTCTGTTAGAGGAGCAGGTTGGGCAAGCTGCACAGCGGCAAGGTGCTGAGTGGCATCTGTACCCATAGCACCGTCGTCATAGGCACTGATAGGTGCATCAGAGGCGAGGCGATCACTCACTTCAAAAATTTCGGCCTGCTGGGTGGCAGCCGCCGGAGTGCGCACGGGATGATCCAGTGCATCCTCGGCGTGCATATCAGGCACCTCGCCTAGCACTGGTTCAGGGCTAGGGTTAATGCTAGGGCTGTGAGGGGGGATATCCTGTGGGGCCGCCCGTCCGGCGCGCGCATAAATATCTGTAGGCTCAGCAGCGGTGGGCGGCGTATTAGGATCAAAGGTTGGAATATCTGAGTCGAGCTCGGTGGCTCGATCGGGTGTATTATTCTCGCTCATACTCTATCAATGTAGGCGAGAACGCCGTCGAATAGGGCAACGGCACGCAGGAAAACTAGCAGCGATGCAGAGCTTTTTCCAAGGCTCCGCGCTCCGCTGTTGTGACCGCGAGATCATATGTGTGCTTGATCTGCACCTGCTTACGAGCATACTCGCAGTGAAATTCCTCGTTAGGTGGCATCCAGCTCGCCGCAGACTGTGCGCTCTTCGAGGAGTTCTCAGACTGCGTGGTGGCAAGGAGGTTAATAGGATCATTAGCAAAAGCGAGACGACGTTGATTATCCCACCGATAAGCTCCGGCATACCACGCGTCACCGAGGGCAACCACATGATCGATGGGAACGAGGGCACTGGTTTTCTGACCTCGCTGGAAATCAACGCGCTTCCCGGTATAAGGATCGATGAACCAGCCACTTTTCACCTTACATGTCTCGACCTTATTCTTCCGCTTCGAAGGAACAAAGACCACATCATTAAGGTCGCGCGCAAGAATATCATTTCGAGTATCGCAGCTATTGCCACTCAAATCGACGTCCATAGCATCGTCACTCCACGCCTTACCAAAAGCGCCTCGATCGTATGCGGGTGCATTCTTATCGAAGACGCGAGTCGGTAGCTCCGCAAGCCAAGCCAAAGATTGCTGGTCGCCAGTTACCGCTGGAGGCACCTCGCCTGCACCCTCTGGTCCTTCGGGTGCCACGTCGGGGAGCTGTTCGTCTTCCGCTGATTCTCCAGGTACAGCGTCGAGGTCCTCCTCCTGCTGAGGAGAGCTACCAGTGTCAGGGTTTTCCTCAGTTGTCGGGGTCACAGCCGAAGTCACTGCTGGAGGTTGAGTGCTCGATCCCGAATTACTTCCTAATACAACGCCCACAATGAGCGATACCGTCGTGATAATTCCAATTACTAAACTAATAAGCTGCGCCATATCAAGGCCAAAAGGTCGTGCATTTTTCACGGTCGGTACCGTATCACAACCGTCCGAAAATGTGCTCATAGAGTCTGTGCTGCACCAACTACCGCTTGGGTCAGGCGCTCTAGCGAGGTCGATTCCAGACGCCAGCTCTGCCAAAACAGGGGTACCGCCTGGACCTTTTCATCGAGGAGTATAATCTCTCCGCTCTCAAGAAGGGGGCTAGCCTCATGAATAGGTAGCATTGACCATCCCAGACCCACTCTCGTAGCTTCGATAAAAGCTTCGGCAGAAGGGATCTGGGATATGCGTCGGTGGCGCGAGTGCCCTTTGAGGTCATCAATTTGCAAGGTGTCCCGGGGACCAAAACGCAACGTTGGCATCGCAGCCCAATCTAGTTCGCCTTGGATTGTATAGCGGTGCGCGAGGCGGGGATGGGCAACGGGCACATAGCGCATGGTTCCCAATGCCACAGACTCACATCCGGGGACCGGATTCTTTTCTCGCGTCACTGCACCCAAAACATCCCCCCTACGCAGCAAGTTTAGCGAATGCGATTCGTCTTCGATGAGTAGCCTTAATGTGGCATTCTCCCACCGAGCCACCTCAGCCAACACAGGTTTAAACCAGGTGGACAGTGAATCCGCATTAACGACGACGCTCAGCGGAATACCCGCAATTCTTCCCTTTAATTCTGCTAGAGTCTCCGCCTCCAGAAGCGCCATCTTGCGAGCGGACTGCACCAAAATTTCTCCAGCAGCGGTGGCAGTCACCGGGCTCGTACGACGTAAGAGAACCCGACCGGCGAATTTCTCTAAACTCTTGATGCGTTGGCTAACCGCTGAAGGGCTAATGCCTAGGGCTGCGGCGGCATCTTCGAAACTACCCTCGTCGATAATGCTGAGCAATGTGTGCAGGTGAGTGGGGTTCATGAAGCTATTCTAAACTATGTTTAAGGTATGTAATTTTACTTAAGGATTCGCTCAATCTAATTTCATTGAGTATGAGCATTGTTATCGCTGGATTCCTCCTGGGAATCTCCATTATCGTGGCCATTGGTCCTCAGAACGCACTCATTATCCGACAGGGCATCAAACGCGAAGCTGTTGGAGCTGTTGTGGCCGTCTGTCTCATCAGTGATATCTTGCTCATCTTCGGTGGCACCGCAGGAGTGGGCGCCATAATCGAGCGGGCTCCAATTATTCTCACCATTTTGAAGTATGCGGGCGCAAGCTACCTCGCCTGGTTTGGGCTGAGCTGTTTTAGGGATGCTTTCAAACCTAAAGGCGGATCTATGGTCATAGAGCAATCCTCCCCTACTGCTCCCGTTGACGGTGCCAGCGGTTCCGGGGGCGTTCAGGTTAAGGTGCGACCACAGCAACGCACTCGGACATGGACGAAGCCCGTTCTCGCGGCGCTTGCGTTTACATGGCTGAATCCAGCTGCCTATATCGATGCACTCATCATGCTGGGCGGAATGGCAAACCAGTATGGAACGTCTGGTCGCTGGTATTTCGCTACAGGTGCCCTCATCGCCTCAGTTGTGTGGTTTCCTCTCATAGGCTTCGGGTCCAGCTACTTCTCCCATATCTTAGCCAAGCCCTCATCCTGGCGTATTATTAACGCTGCCATCGGCTGCATTATGGCCGTCATGTGTGTGCGCTTACTCATGCACTAACTGAACGTGTGCTCTAACCGAAACCAACAAGAGGGATCTAGCCGGAGCTAGATCCCCCTCTTTTTTAAGAGTTGAGCTTTTTCGCAATGAGCTGGTTCACGTGACCTGGATCGGCCTTGCCGCGTGTTGCCTTCATCACTTGACCAACAATGGCTCCGACAACTTTCTTATTGCCGGCTCTATATTTCTCCACGATATCTGGATTGGCTGCTAAGGCCTCATCTACTGCCTTTTCGATCGCACCATCATCGCGGACTACCTCCAAGCCTCGGGCCTTAATAACTTCAGCCACACTGCCCTCCCCGGCGACGACCCCGTCAACTGCCTGGCGGGCCAACTTATTGGTAAGCGTTCCCTGCTTAACCATGGACACCACCTCAGCAACCTGCTGAGGGGTGATAGCGAGGTCCTCAAGTTCCACACCGCGCTCCTTGGCTTTTTGCGCCAGATAAGAAACCCACCAAGAACGAGCCTCGTCAGCAGTGGTTCCGGCTTCTACGGTTGCGATGATGACGTCGATGGCACCAGCGTTCACGAGATCGCGCATTTCAGCGTCGGAGAGATTCCACTCCTTCTGAATACGTGCCTTCCTCACCCACGGCAGCTCCGGCAGGGTGGCGCGGATCTCCTCGACCCATTCTCGGGGGGCAATAACCGGCGGCAAGTCGGGATCATTGAAATACCGATAGTCCTCGGCGGTTTCCTTGATACGGCCGGAGGTCGTCGACCCGTCGGTTTCCTGATAGTGGCGCGTTTCTTGGATAATCTCACCTCCGTTCTCGATCACTGCTGCTTGACGCATCATCTCGAAGCGCACAGCCTGCTCAACGGATTTGAGAGAGTTAATATTCTTTGTCTCTGTACGGGTGCCAAATTCCTCAGCTCCGATCCGATTGAGCGAGAGATTCGAATCAACGCGCATAGATCCTTGATCCATTCGCGCATCAGATACACCCAGAGCCTTGACCAAATCTCGAAGCGCAGACACATATGCTTTTGCTACTTCTGGGGCTCTCTCACCAGCACCAACGATGGGCTTTGTCACTATCTCTATAAGTGGAATCCCTGCGCGGTTGCAATCCACCAACGACGAGGTGGCTCCGTGGATGCGGCCATCGGCCCCACCGATATGAGTCAACTTGCCAGTATCTTCCTCCATATGTGCCCGTTCAATGTCAATCCGCCACGGCGTACCGTCATCGAGAACCACATCGAGATAGCCATCGTAAGCAATTGGCTCGTCGTACTGCGAGATCTGATAATTTTTGGGCTGATCAGGATAGAAATAATTCTTGCGAGCGAAGCGCGAAGATTCAGCGATGGAGCAGTTGAGGGCGAGGCCGATCTTAATAGCCCACTCGACTCCCTGAGCATTTACAACGGGAAGCGCACCAGGCAGACCGAGTGAAACGGGATCAACATTGGAATTGGGTTCTGAACCGAAATGAGCCGAGGATGTGGAGAACATTTTGGTTTCAGTTGCCAATTCAACGTGGACTTCCATGCCCATCACTGGCTCAAATTTTTCCAGGACCTCGTCGTAATCCATCAGTTCATCAAAGGCTGTAGTCATAATTCACCATTCTATACTGTCTCCTCCGAGATACCGATACCCACTGAGAAGCCAGATAATCGGGACTCCGTGCGCCGTTGCATCACCATCGTGGGGGTGGTGTGTCCTGTGCACCCGATACTCTCATCCATATGAGCATAGTTAGCCAGGCATCAGCCACTAATATTTTAAGAAGAATTACCGGAGATGATGACCATCATCTCCACCCTGACCAATGGGATGCGATAGATGCCCTTGTCAACGGCCATCAACGGCTCTTGGTGGTCCAACGGACCGGATGGGGAAAATCAGCCGTTTATTTCATAGCTGCTCAACTCCTCCGCGATGCAGGGGGTGGCCCCGCTGTGATTATCTCCCCGTTATTAGCTTTGATGCGCAACCAGATCGAAGCGGCCCAGCGCGCTGGCATTCAGGCAGTGACTCTCAATAGTGCAAATATCGACGAATGGGGCACGATCGCTTCCCGTCTAAGGGATGGGGACATCGATATTCTCCTCGTGTCCCCCGAGCGGCTGAATAATCTTAATTTCCGCGAAGAGCTCCTGCCTCGACTGGCAACACAGTTGTCACTTCTTGTCATCGATGAGGCGCACTGTATTTCAGATTGGGGACATGATTTCCGCCCTGACTATCGCCGCATTAAGGACCTGATTCCCACTCTGAATCCGGCAACCCCAGTGCTTGCCACTACTGCTACCGCAAATAACAGAGTAGTCGGCGATATCAGTGCTCAATTAGGGGAAGAAACCACGATCATGCGTGGATCTCTCGCCCGGCGTTCGCTATATCTCAATGTGCTCCACCTACCCGATTCGTCCCAACGAGCGGCGTGGATTGCTACTCATATACAAGATCTATCTGGTTCCGGCATCGTTTATTGCTTGACTATTGCGGCAGCCGAAGAGCTCGGCCACTATCTTCGTTCCATGGGTTATCAGGCGGCTACCTATACAGGGCGCACTGAGGCTGCAGAGCGGGAACTCTATGAGCAACAACTTCTCAACAACGAACTGAAAGTACTCGTTGCCACATCCGCCTTGGGCATGGGCTTTGACAAACCTGACCTCGGCTTTGTCATACACTACGGAGCGCCCTCCTCACCTATTAGCTACTATCAGCACATTGGACGAGCAGGCCGCAATAACGATCAAGCCAGTATTATTCTTCTACCCGGAACTGAGGATCAGGCAATTTGGGAATACTTCGCCAAATCGAGCCTGCCCGATGCTTCCGCCGTCGAGCCTCTTATGCAGGCCCTCTCCCAAGCAGATACCCCTCTCACCGTGGCCCGCCTGGAGAATTCTGTCAACCTAAGCCGCGGGCGAATTGAGCAAACCCTGAAAATCCTCAGCGTTGACCACTTCGTAGAGAAAACCCGCAGCGGATGGATAAGAACCAGCAAACCCTTTACTCTTGACCTCCACAAGAACCAAGCTCTCAAAGAAACACGCGCAAAGGAGGCACAGGCGATGTTGGACTATATCGAAACGTCGTGGTGCCGCGAGCTTTATTTACGCAAGCAACTCGATGATATGACCGCTACGGAACCGTGCGGTCGGTGCGACAATTGCCGCAACACCTACCTCGACCCACATATCGACACAGCGAGTCTCGAGGCCCTGCGTGCAGCGGCCGCTCAGAGCGGCGTCGATATAAGCGTCCGAAAGAGGTGGCCTGCTGGTGTAACCCAGAAAGGACCAATTTTAGGAATTGCTGGGATCAAAGCTCTCGATCGACTCTCCTCCCTCACGCACGGAACACTATTACGTCAAATCCTCCACGACAAAGCGTGGCCCTTCGCTGCCCGGTGGCAGGACGACCCACTCCTCGCCCTATCCGTCAGTGTCTTACAGGATTGGGAGTGGGAATATCGCCCGCGCTGTGTGGTCGTCTTAGAAAATCCGCATCCAGACATAACAACATTGCTCCACCAGTATGCGCAGCTCCTAGCAGATATTGGCAATATAAATTTCAGCGGTGTACTAAAGCTCCATGAGGGGGCCCGAGACGTCGACGCACATAATTCCACCTACCGCGTGAGAGCACTCACCAAGAGATGGAACTGCGACTCTCTCGGTGAGGTCATCGGTCCTGTATTACTCATCAGTGATGTTGTGGACACGTCGTGGAGTGTCACTGTCGCGGCTTCGGAGCTGCACGAGCACTACGGTGTCCAGGTCCTCGGTCTCGTGCTTGCAACCCACTATTAGAAAAAGCCTGCGACCACAGAGGCCGCAGGCTTTTTCTTTTACTATTATTAGCCAAAGAGGGCTTGGGCGGTGCGATACCGGCCGGCTGGAACAGCTTTCAAACTGCCAACTGCTTCTTGCAAATCGATGAGCTCGATATGTTCTCCATGCAGAGCCACACACTTACCAAAGTTTCCGTTGTGGCAAGCACGAGCTGCATGAACGCCATAGCGAGTGGCAAGAACTCGGTCAAAGGCGGTGGGAGTACCGCCGCGTTGAATATGTCCCAACACCGAGGTGCGAACATCGTGTCCCAGACGTTTTTTGATTTCCTCACCGATCACATGACCGATGCCATTAAAGGTCTTGTGACCAAATTGATCCTCTTCACCCTCATCAAAATTCAGGGTGCCTTCCTTGGGCAGTGCACCTTCAGCAACCACAATAATGCCGTACTTTTCGCCCATTTGGAAGCGACGTTCCATTGCCTTGCAGATTTCCGCAATATCAAAAGGAACCTCAGGTATCACAATATAGTGAGCGCCACCAGCCATACCTGCGTGCAAGGCAATCCAACCGACATGCCGACCCATAACCTCCACGATCATCACGCGGTTGTGCGATTCTGCGGTAGTGTGCAAACGGTCAATCGAGTCTGTTGCTACTGATACTGCCGTATCAAAACCAAAGGTGAAATCGGTTCCGTTGACGTCGTTGTCGATTGTTTTAGGGACACCTACAACAGGGATCCCGTTATCTGCGAGCCACTGAGCGCCCTTCAAGGTTCCCTCGCCACCGATGGGTACGAGAGCATCGATCCCTGCGTCAGCGAGATTTGCCTTGATCTGGTCAACCCCACTCTTAAAACGGTCAGGGTGCAGTCGGCCGGTACCAAGTATGGTACCGCCACGTAAGAGAATACGATCGATACTTTCATCGTCGTAAAGCTGCACACGGCGATCTTCCATGAGGCCTACCCAACCATCTTGATAGCCCACTACTGTGGAGCCGTACTCGGTGGCGGTACGAACGATTCCTCGAATAACAGCATTCAGGCCGGGGCAGTCGCCGCCGGAGGTTAAAGTGGCAATACGCATGATTGTTATCCTAGCTTATACTTGAAAAAATGTCCGATCGGTAAAAATGGGTATTGTGGTGTTGAGCTGGTCTTTCCTAGAGTTGTGAGTTTTCTCGCACACGAGCATTCTTTTTCGCTGACGGGTCGTTGAATTGGATTACGGCTAGCAGGCCAAAAGCCAGCGCGATGACGGCTGCAATCATGGAAAAACCCATAGCGTCTTTGACCGAAGCAGAATGCGCCATACCGTGCTGCATTAAGGCGCCGATCATGGCGGTCCCAACCACTGAACCCACCTGACGGGTCGTATTATATACCCCTGAAGCTGCTCCTAGCTGCGAAACAGGAAGGTCTCGCAGGGCGGTGGCGGAATTAGGCGACCACACGAAACCATTTCCAAAACCAAGCAAAACCACAGGAAGCAACAACCACCAGTAGCTCCATCCTTCGCGCATAACGACAAACAGCGCACAGGCAGCACAGAGCATACAGCTAAACCCAATAGTAGAGAGGATTCGTGGATGAAGCCGATCCGATAACCTGCCGACAAAAGGAGCCAAAACGCCCGCTAGAACGGACATGGGAATGAGCATAAAACCCGCATCTTGCGCGCTTAATTGGTGCCCGTCTTGGAGGTAAATCATCATAGGGAGCATCACACCCCCAACCGCAAAAGCCATGGTCGATATGGAGAAAGCGGCAAGGGAAAAATTCTTGTCCTTGAAAATTTCCAAAGGAACGAGAGCATCCTCGGCGCGAGCAGCCACATCAGCCTGACGTCGAATAAAATACCCGATACCTAGCAGTCCGATGGCGAGAAGGATCCACAACCACCAGGGCCACCCGAGCTCGGGACCCTGCTGAACCGCAAAAATGAAACAGGACATAGCGACTATTGCCACAACAACACTTACGGTGTCTATTGCCTTAGCGGTTCGCGGGAGCTTTGGAACCCAGTAATAAACCGCAATAATCGAAGGAATTCCGAGAGGGATATTCGCCAGAAAAATCCACTGCCATCCCACACTGCTGACTAAGACTCCGCCGAGAATTGGGCCAAGCAAAGTGGCAAGTCCTGCAACCGCACCCCAAACCCCGAGGGCCGCACCACGTCGATCGCGCGGAAAAATCCGGTTAACCACACTCATTGTTTGGGGTGTCATAATAGCCGCCCCGATCCCTTGGAAAGCGCGCGCTACAATGAGAATGTCAATCGTGGGAGCCAGTCCACAAGCCAGCGAGCTTGCCGTGAAGATAGACATACCCGTGATATACATCCGACGCTGTCCATATCGGTCACCTAAGCGTCCGGTAACAAGGATAGGGACCGCGAAGAAGAGTAAATAAATACTCGATACCCACACCACTTGATTGAGCGTGGCACCCAGTTCGGCTTGGATTTCAGGGGTGGCAACGGCAACGATTGTTTGGTCAAGTAAAATCATAAAGAAGCCAATACACAAGGCTGCCAGCGCCCGCCATGCCTGCTTCTCACTTATATCAGTCACCGGTACGATCCTACTACGCTGTTTTGCTCGGGTGCAGCACTCGCGCTCCATAAACGGCAGCCCATATAGCAACAATGAGCCAAATTCCCGCAACCGCTGTGGCAAGAACATAGATGGTCGTGAATTCCAGGAAAAATGCTGCGGCTGATAATCCCATGGGTTGAGTTAATAAGGCAATGGCACCGAGGAGCGAAAACGCTCGCCCTCGCACGTGCTCGGCGGCATTCTCGGTGATGATGACCGCTTGCAGAGGATTAATTAATCCGCCGCCAATTCCGGCAATAGCAGTCCCCGCGATCACGACCCATTCCCACTGTAGGACTGACATCATAGAAAACCCAATGCTGTAACTGAGAAGAGCAATACTCCACGGGCAGAACTTATTTTTGGAAGAGATTGTAGTACTTAGAACACCGCCGGCCATCATCCCAATAGCGAAACTCGAAAGCACCATGCCCATACCGAGAGGATTCTCGGTGGCCTGAAAGTGGGCTGGAACCACAATAATGATATAAGGCATGACTAAGATTTGAGAGATACCACTGGTGATAGCAAGCAATCGTATAGGCCCGCTTTTTAACAGGTTGGTCCATGCTCGCCAGCCCTGCAGAGGATTGTCTGAGGTTTCTGCTGCCTCTTGACTGGGTTTCAAACGCAGCGACCACGTCACCAGCGCGGCTAAGAAAGAACATAACGCGGTAATCCACAGAACTTGAGTGATAGGGAACGCTGCAATAAGTACACCGGCAAGTGCTGGACCAACAAGAAAGGTCATCGCGCCCACCGTCTGACTAGCACCCGCTAACCACTTCAAGGTGCGTTGAGAGGTTTGAGCGACATCTCCCAGGAGGGCACTACGCGCGGCGTAACCTGGGACGTCGCCGATTGCCCCAAAGATCCCTATAATCACGAACCACCATATATTAAGCCCCAAAAGTTGATCAACGATGATCACGCTCACGATGCTTAAAGCAGAAATGGTGTCGGAGATTACGCTCATACGTTTCCGGCCAAAGGTATCGATGAGTTGGCCGCCGACAACGGAAAACACCACCGAGGGAATAGCAATGAGAGCGGCCACCAGTGCAGCGGAAGCCGGATCTCCCGTGCGTACGAGGACTAGCCATGGCCACACAGTCCCAGCAATGGAGTTGCCAAAATTGGATAAGGCGGCTGATAGGAGGTAAACCCATACGGTATTTTTTGGAGAGCGCGTCAACTGAGGCAACTGTATACCCTTTCCCCGGTACTAGCTTTGCAGCACAGCTTAGCCGAATCTGAGGTATAGCAAAGTAGGGGGTGAAAAACCGCCTCGTCACAGACAGAGGCGGTTGACTGTAGAGCAAAATCAGCGGCTACTAGCCGACGAAGAACTCCTTACCAGGAACAGAATCTGGCAAATCAAGCTTGGGAGTCAGGTTCGAAGCAGGAACGAGGTCAAATTTTTCCAAGCCCTTCCGTACGTGCTCAGCAGCATCGATATTGAGCGGGCCGGAGGTCCACATCGCATACGGCAGGTTGATAAAGCGGTTTTCCTTGACAGCTGGGAGATCCTTGGTCACTGGGTGCTCCTTGAGGATCTTCACCTTCTCATCGAATTCTTGTCCTGGATATTCCACGAAAACGAAGAAATCTGGGGATTTCGCGGACATTTGCTCCCAGCTCACAGTGGTCCATGTGTTGTCAATATCAGCGGCTGCATTTTCGGAGCCAGCAGCCTCTAGGATGGCTTGCGGAGCACCGAACCGGCCAGAGGTAAAGATGGTGTCACTGCCAGAATCGAAAAGGAAGCCTACAGGGGTCTTCTCAGCCTTCGCGGCGTTTTCCAATTTATTCAGGCGGGAGTTGATATCGGCAACGACCTTATCGGCGTTCTCCTTGTGTCCAGTGATGGCGGCGATATTCTTGATATCGGTGGTCACAGCGGTCCAGGGGTCAACGATACCGCGGTCGCCATCCTCTTGGCGGCATGATTCCGTGAGGAAATACGAGTCGATGCCTTGCTCTTTGAGTGCCTCTGGAGTGATATTTTTACCCTCACTGAAGCCGTAGCCCCACCCAGCTACATAAATATCAGGTTGCTTGGATACGATCTCTTCGAGAGACGGGTACTGCTCAGCCACATCAACTAAGCCATCGACCTCCTCACCGTATTTGGCCCTGAGAATATCCATATCGCGCTGGACAGACGAGACATATTTGATATTCTCGCGAGCACCAGCCGACATGACGATGGAGATGATATTGCCGTCGTTGACGAATAGATTGTCGGCCTTCGAGAAGGTCACCTCTTCGCCGCAGTTAGTAACAGTGACTCCTTCGCCTTCAGCTGCCTTAGTCATTTGGCTGTCGGCAGCGCCCGAGGTGGCAGGGTTAACGGCCTGCTCATTATTTGCGCAGCCAGTTAAAACGAAGGCGCTAATCACTAGGGCGCCGATGCTCTTGTTATTCCAGATATTTTTCATTAGGTTTTCTTTCTCCAGCCCTTCTGAGCTGGGTCGTACTGGTGCAGAATCTATCAGAGAGAATCCACAACTAGATGGGGGTGTTCTGTTGTCTCAAAATCGAATACAAAAGCTGAGACATCAAAGACCTGTCTTAAGGTTTGCGAATTTAGTACCTCGACAGGAGTCCCTGCAACCAAGATCCCGCCCTCATGGAGCACCACAACTTGATCGCAGTATGCAACCGCAAGATCGAGATCGTGAATAGTAGCAAGAATGGTTAATCCCGAGTTCTTCAATAACTGCAGGAGATGGTGCTGGTGGTGAACATCAAGGTGATTGGTCGGCTCATCCAGGATCATCATGGGTGCCTGCTGAGCTAGCCCTCTTGCGATCAGAGCTAATCGACGCTGACCGCCAGATAGCTGCTCACAGCGGCGCTCCGCAAGGCCGACCATATCCACCATGTCTAAACATGATTCAATAATCGTCTGCTCTTTTCTGCCGCCAATTTGCCAGCTCTTTAGATGCGGCATACGCCCCATAGCTACCATCTCATGAACGGTGAGATCACCCAACGGAACCTCATCCTGCCCGATGAAACTGAGAGCTTGGGCTCGCTTTTTTGACGGCATACGGTGGATATCGTGTCCGTCGAGGTGCACATGGCCAGATAGAACCGGAGTGATGCCCGCAATAGCGCGAAGCAGTGTCGATTTACCTGCACCGTTGACTCCTACGAGTGCTGTGAAGGATCCATTCGCCACCCTAAAGGAAGCATCGTGAACAACCGACCTTTGATTAAATCCCGCAGCAACGTTTTTAACTTCAAGTAAGGTCATGATGCACTCCCAAAGGTATAGCGACCGCGACTCATGAGAATCAGGAATATTGGTGCGCCAATCACACCGGTCACCACACCGAGCGGAATTTCTTGTGGAGCGGCGGCGATACGCGCTAACACATCAACCCAAAGGAGAAACAGCCCACCCATCGCCATCGCAATGGGTAGCAATCGACGGTGCAGAGAGCCCACCACCATTCGGGCAAGGTGTGGAATAACCAAGCCAACGAATCCGATGCCGCCAGCAACAGCGACCATCGATCCCACCAACAGGGCTTGGAGGAAAAAGAGTAAACGCCTAAGCTGTGGCACCTTTACCCCCAAAGCACTAGCGGTGTCAGGGCCTGAAGCTAAAGCATCGAGATCATTAGCGCATAAGCTGAGGATGAGGTAGCTGATAACAACGACTACGACCGGAATCAGCAGCTTATCCCACTGTCCGCCTGAGACTGAGCCTAGCATCCAGAACATTACTCCTTGAGCGGCACGGGGATCTGGTCCCCAAAAAACGAGGAAGCTTGCCAGGGCAGAAAAAGCCGACGAAAGTACAACACCAGTAAGTATCAGGCGCAAAGGGGTCAGACCTCCTTGGGCTAGAGTGATGGTGTATACGCTGACGGTAGCAACGAGGGCGCCAATCAGAGCACCCACCGAGAGCGAGTAGAGACCGAAGGAAGAGAATATTCCCCATGTGATAACCGCAGTTGCTCCCACTGAAGCGCCAGAGGAAACGCCAAGAAGATAGGGATCTGCGAGAGGATTGCGCACCAGAGTCTGCATGGCCACACCTGCTAGCGCCAAACCGGCGCCCACGATGATAGCTAGCAGGCCTCGAGGGGCGCGAAGCTCCCACACAACCGCATCAAGTGCTGGGTCATCTCCCATTCCACCTGCGAGGTGGGCCATCACTACGTTTCGAACATCTGCTGCGGGATATTCAACCGCACCAAAGGTTAAGGAAAGCACAAAACTCACCGCTGTAAAACCCAGCAAGGTGAGAAAGAGAACGGGTGTGAGCCACCGAAACTTTAGCACTAACGAACCTCTATTATTCCAAAAAAAGCGGTAGCAAAGCAGCTTGTCTAGATACTTGTTACTAACGCTAGCTTTCTAATGAAAGCTCAGCGGTAATGGTAGCTCATACACCTGACGTAACGTAACTGAAAGGTGAAAATGTTATCTAAACAATAAAAAAGACTAATCTCTTTACCCCCGTTTTTCCCGGTATCCACTACCACCATTGATTGTGATAAATCGCCTAAGCAAGCTCTCCCCTAATACGCTTCTTAACTGTACGAGCAGCAGTTATTACGATTGCCGACACATCTGGCTTATTCCCCGGGTTTCACACGCCGACTGACTCATTCCCCGTCTCCTACAGAACCCCCGATACCCTCTGGTTTGTGGACTGCGCAGCGAAAGCTCTGACAGCCAACCGTTTCATTGGCGATGCCATTTTATCCGCTAAATGCATATCAAATAACAAACTAAAATCACTAAATTAAGGCATGGGTGAAACAGGAAATAGGTTGGACCTTTTTTAAGCTCAGCCCCCAAGATGAATCTTGAGACTATTTGAGTCCATGTTCGGCACCGAAATAAAATTACTCGAAGCTAAAAGGGGTGGGAAAAACTTCGAGATCATATTCCCTCAGCGTCGAGGCTTTCCTCAAAAAAGGTGCGACGACGATAACCTATTTCCTGTTTCATCAAAAGGTGCGTCAGCAGGGAGGAGGCAGCATTTTCCGCGCATCACAAGCGCCTGTCGATCGTTTGGTCCCGGAGGAAGCCTGACAAAACTTTTCCGGCTGACAGTGACCTCAATACGATCGACTGACTCACTTTTCTGCTACTGCCCCACGGTTCTGCGTGGCGCGTGCACTTAGGAGCATTATGGCGATAGGTGTACCAGCCCTTTTGACGGAGGGCTGATCGAACCTAAGGCACTATAACGGACCTGCTATGCCGGAAAGATCCTCGTAGTATCAGCATCTACCTAGAACGCGAGGCGATTACTAACGGTCACGAGCTGATCGGTCTTCGGACTTCGCGGATCAACCCTCATTACCCTCTCACCTTCCCAGCCATGGAATTGGCCAGTGGTTGCTATAAATAACTCGAGAGTAGGAAGTCCCCGCTCACCGCTGCGCGTCAGTCCCCAGAATCTCACTGGGTGTTCCCATGGGAAAATTCCCATCAGCTCACTTCGAAGTGCTAGTAATTAGTTTAGCAGTGTGTTTTGGCAATTAAAAGCCCGCCGGTAAAATCCGGCGGGCTTTTAATTGCCAGTCCCCCTATCAGGAACGACCTTGTTCGAATGCCGCTCCGACATGGTAAAGACGGTCATCAGCAAAAGCGGGGGCCATCAACTGCAAGCCCACCGGCAGCTGGGTATCGGTGGCCAATCCTGCTGGGACCGACATGCCACACAAACCAGCAAGATTTAGAGGCAGGGTGCACAAATCAAAGTTGTACATTGCCATTGGATCGGAGACCTTCTCCCCCAGTTTGAAGGCGGTGGTAGGCGTGGTGGGGGAAATCAGCACGTCGCACTGCTCAAAAGCGCGCGCGAAATCTTGGGCGATGAGCGTTCGCACACGCTGCGCCTGCAGGTAATAGGCATCGTAATAACCTACTGAGAGTGCATAAGTTCCAAGAATGATGCGCCTCTTGACTTCGGGCCCGAAGCCTTCGGCACGCGTTAGAGACATCACCTCTTCCGCGGAGCGTTGCCCGTCATCACCGGCTCTCAAGCCATAGCGCATGCCATCAAAGCGGGCAAGGTTCGAGGACACTTCACACGGCAGAATGAGGTAGTAGGCTGCGAGTGCATCATCGAAATGGGGGCAATCGACCTCCACGATATCAGCACCTTGGGATTGTAGCTGCTCCACAGACCGGTGGAATTGCTGCAATACACCATCTTGGTAGCCTTCCCGGTCGAATTGCTTGACCACACCAAGCCGCACGCCGGTTAAGTCGCCACTCTGACCCCGTCGTGCAGCCTCAACAACAGGCGCAACAGAGCGGTTCACGCTTGTCGCATCAAATCGGTCATAACCTGCAATAATCTCATGGAGAAGAGCTGTGTCCAGTACCGTGCGCGCGGTCGGGCCGCCCTGATCCAGAGACGATGCGCATGCCACTAGACCATAACGCGAGACCGTACCATAGGTTGGTTTCACGCCTACTGTGCTGGTCAAAGCTGCGGGCTGCCTAATTGATCCACCTGTATCAGTTCCAATAGCCAAAGGAGCCTCACCAGACGCTAAGGCAGCAGCTGAGCCACCTCCGGAGCCACCGGCAGTGCGCTCCAAATCCCACGGATTATGGGTAGGACCGTAGGCGGAATTTTCCGTGGACGAGCCCATGGCAAATTCGTCCATATTTGTTTTACCTAAAATTGGGATTCCAGCTGCTCGAATCTTAGACGTTACCGTGGCATCGTACGGCGATATATACCCTTCAAGTATCTTTGAAGCGCAGGTCGTAGGAGCGTCAGTGGTGGTAAATACATCCTTAAGTGCCAATGGCACACCTGCTAGTGCAGAGGCGGGTTGCTCCCCGCGGTCGAGAGCTTCATCAACTTTTTCCGCCGCCTCAAGAGCTTGCTGAGCTCCAATATGAAGGAAAGCGTGGATGTCGTCATCAATGTCAGCAATACGATCAAGATGAGCTTGGGTCACCTCTACCGAGGAGACTTCGCGGGAGTGAATTTTCTCTGCTAGCTCTGCCGCCGAGAGCTTAACGAGCTCTGGGGCAGATTCAGAATTCCATATATATTTACTGGTCATGCTAGTTTACTCTCCCAAAATCTGAGGTACGACGAAACGCTGCTCGGCAACCTTGGGCGCCTGGTCCAGAGCTTGCTCCGCGGTTAATGTGGGCTCTACTCTGTCCTCCCGCATCCGCGTTGGAATTGAGTGCGGATGACTCATCGGCTCAACTCCCTCAACCGAGACCTTTTGAACCGCGGAAACATTAGCCACGATACTGTCGATCTGCTCTGCAAACCGATCCAATTCTTCATCTGTTAGAGCCAAGCGGGCGAGCTTAGCCAGGTGAGCAACTTCATTGCGCGAAATATCAGGCACTGTTAGTCGTATCCTTACTGCAGTCAATTCGATGTTCACTACCTCGATTTGGATGGTGAACATATAGGTGTAACCACCATCTTAGGGCACCTATCGAACGTGGAGCTATTCCATGCCAAATCTTCGCTCCTCACTCGCGCGGTAACGCGGATGCCCAGCGATCGTCACACCTAAGCGTCATGAGCCGCCATGGAGACACAATGAGCACCGCGCTATCAGGTGGGTGCATCATAGTTTTGCAACTAGGCGCGTTTCTGAGATCTAGAGGGTCTAGAGGGTCCAGAGGAGTTCAAGGGGTTGCCCCAATCGTGGTGGCTGGTAATTGCCGAAACGCGCTGGAGCGCTACGGAGCATAGGAGCCCCGAGAGTCTAAGATAGGAAGTCTGGCCTTTCGTTAGCCCTCAGTCATGGATCCTTCATGAGAAGTAAAGGTCAGTACTCTAAGAAAGGCTGTGATACTCGGTGAAGTACTTAATCCGCGTCTTGCTTCCCGATACTCCCGGTAGCCTGGGACTACTCGCAGAGGCTATTGGATTAATCGATGGCAATATCAAATCGGTCGATGTCATAGAAACACTCCCCGATGGTACCGCCATGGATGATATGGTAGTCCATCTGCCTGGTCATGCCATGGCCGATACCCTCATTTCGGCTGCCACCTCGGTCCCAGGCGTCGAAGTAGACTCCATTCGGCCTTTTTCCGGAACTGTCGATCGACGCGGTCAAATTGCCATGCTCGCAGCCGTGGCAGGTGCGTCCTCTCACTCTGACACTATTGCCGCCCTCGTGGATCGGATCCCCCAGGCCATCACCTCGAGTTGGGCCATCCTCCTCCAAGATGGCAGTCCTGTGAGCCGAGTGACCGCATCCGATGCCGCACCCGGCGACGATGGCTCCGCACCTTCGCAGCTTAATATTCCCAAGGCGCGCATTCTCAACCCTGAAGAAGAAGCCTGGATTCCGGAGTCGTGGTCCTTGCTCGACTCTTCTCTCGCAGCGGCACCCCTAGGCCACTCTGGACTCGTCCTTATCATCGGCAGAGTAGGCGGACCCGATTATTTACCGGGAGAGGTAGAACATATGGGTAATTTTGGCACGATCCTATCCAGGATGCTTCAAGACTAGAAGAACCACGAAGCATGCCCGCGGCCCGAGCTGACCACGGGCATACTTTAGCTTCGATGCCTAGTCAGCAGTGCCCGCAGCATTTCCGATGTTCCCAGTTTCAATGAGCTCACGGAACTCCTCTTCGTTGAGAATCCGTAAACCTAAGTCGCGAGCCTTCGTTTCCTTAGACCCTGCGTTGGCCCCCACGACAACGTAATCAGTCTTTCTAGATACAGAGCCACTGGCTTTGCCACCACGAGCAATAATCGCCTCCTTCACGGAATCACGGGTATACCCCTCCAAGGTGCCCGTTACCACGACGGTTAAACCAGCTAGCGTTTGTGGCAGCTCCTCGCGAGCATTCTCTTCCATGGTAACCCCGCTAGCGGCCCATCTGTCGACGATATCCTGGTGCCAATCAACCTCGAACCATTCCTTAAAGCTCTGCGCAATAATGGTTCCTACGCCTGGGGTTTCGGCAAGGTCCTCGATATCCGCGGCACGGGCGGCAGCCATGCTGCGATACCTATTCGCTATCGCGCGCGCCGCGATCGGTCCCACGTGACGAATTGACAGGGCCACGATGACCCTCCACAATTCGGTATGCTTGGCGCTCTCAAGATTCTTGAGCAGTTTCCGGGCACTAGCGTTGATAGTTCCCTTCTTGGTGGTATAGACGCCCGTTCGTTCGAGATCCTCAGCAGTTAAATCGAAAAGCCCGGCCTCATCGTTGAGAACTTTGGAGGCTATGAGATCCTGGGCACCCTTTTCACCTAGCGCTTCGATATCAAAGGCTCCGCGTCCACCTATATAACTCAGGCGGGCTGACAGCTGTGCAGGGCATGAACGAGTATTGGGGCAGCGCCAATCGGCGTCGTCTTCTTTTTGCGGCGCGAGGACTGTACCGCAACTCGGACAATACGTGGGAAAAACGAAGTCGTATTCACTTCCGTCACGGTCCTCCACCACTGGGCCTAAGACTTCTGGAATGATCTCTCCTGCTTTACGCACGACTACGGTATCACCGATCAGAACGCCTTTGCGCTTAACCTCCGTCTGGTTGTGCAATGTGGCCATAGAAACCGTCGATCCGGCCACGAAAACTGGTTCCATAATGGCAAAAGGTGTAACTCGGCCGGTACGTCCCACTGAGGCCCTTATGTCAAGGAGCTTAGTTGTAACTTCTTCTGGAGGGTATTTGTAGGCGATGGCCCAGCGTGGCGCTCTAGAGGTTGCTCCCAGTTGGGCCTGTTGAGCGCGTGAATTCACCTTGATGACAAGGCCATCCATCTCATGAAGTGCATCACCTCGGTGTTTTTCCCAGTAGCTCACCCGTTGGTGCACTTCCGCCGAACTGGTAACCACTTGTGAGTATTTGGACACTGGTAATCCCCAAGCATCGAGGGCTTCGTAGGCTGCTGACTGTGTAACAGGCTCAAAACCCTCGCTGTAGCCAATGCCGTGGCAAAGGAGCCTCAGTCTGCGGCGCTTCACGGCCTCAACGTCCTTCTGACGCAGCGATCCAGCGGCCGCATTACGAGGATTGGCGAATGGCTTACCACCATCCTTTTGCCGTTGTTCGTTAACGAGCCCGAAATCCTCAACAGTGATAAAGACTTCGCCGCGCACTTCCACAACGTCTGGAATGGGGAACTCGGGGTGCTCGTGGAGTCGGTGCGGGATATCTTCGATGACCTTGGCGTTCTCTGTCACGTCTTCTCCCACGCGCCCGTCCCCTCTCGTAGCTGCGCGTTCTAGAACACCACGGCGGTAGACGAGCGCAAGCGATAGCCCATCGATTTTTAGTTCGGTAATATAGTCATCAGCTGGGGTTTTCTTAAGCCACTCGTCGAGTTCCTCAGCGTTGAAGACATTGTCCAAGCTAGTCATCTTCTCCAGATGCTCAACGTTTTCAAAGCTAGATTCTTTTACTGGTGAACCAACTTGAGCACTAGGGCTATCCGGCGTTTTTAACTGCGGATGCGCTTCTTCCAGGGCGAGTAATTCTTGAAAAAGTCGGTCGAATTCTTGATCACTTATCTTCGGAGAGCCTTGATAGTAGAGATCCCGGTGATCGGTGATCGTGGCCGCCAATTTTTGCCACTGCTGATAGATATCGCTGTAGTCCGACTCTTTACTCGTCTCACTTGTCATAGCCTTAGAGTGTAGTAATAATTCCGTACTTTCGTCATCCACCTCACAGCTTTGGTGTCGCGACTGTGATCTACACTGATAGGGACAAAACCTGGGTGGCTCATCGACTTTGATGAAGGTCTCCCCCTCATCCTCCCCTGGAAGGTATCTTTATGGACGCGCTTCTTCACCCCTTCGACCCGCAAAAAGTCATCAGCTTTGATCTCGAGACCACGTCTGCGCAGCCCTTCGAGGCGCGAATAGTAACGTCTGCGCTCATCACCATCGATACCGATGGCGCCCACCCGTATGAGATGTTGGCGGACCCAGGAGTGGACATACCGGAGGAAGCAACCAACGTGCACGGAATCTCTACCGACTATGCGCGTACCCACGGCCGCCCCCACAATGACGTACTCAATGAGACTATTGCCACGATCACTAAGGGCTGGGAGCAGGGATATACACTTATTGTTTTTAATGCCGCCTATGATCTCTCCGTCTTGCACCACCTCGACCCGAGTTTTCTCATCAATGGTCCCGTTTTTGATCCCTATGTGATCGACAAAACCTTAGATCGCTACCGTAAGGGCCGCCGGACTTTGACAGATCTTTGTGAATTTTATGGGGTTAAAATTGATAATGCTCACGAAGCCACCGCAGACGCTCTAGCGGCTGCTCGTATTGCGTGGAAACAAGCAAAGCACACGTTCAAGACCGATATCTCCGATCGATCCATGGAAGAATTGATGGAGTTCCAAGCTGTGGGATATCACGAGATTCAAAGTTCTCTCGCGCGCTATCTCCAAGGTGAGGGCAAGGATGCAGACGAAGTCAATACCTCGTGGCCCGTGCAGGTGCGGAGAGCACACACATAAGGAAGCTATTAGAGGTCACTGCCAGCATATTCTAAAATCTGCGCTACCTTTCGCACTCGTTCGAGGGTGTGCGCGGCATCCAGCTGACTACCCTCACTCAGGTCGCCGGTGTGGGTAATCGAGAGGCGTTCGAGCAGCAGGCAGCGATCAATGGCCCACTCATCTGCAAGCCGGATGACTCGCTGGGCTAAATCTGTTTCTGACTCATATGGCTTTTTTGGGTTGACGGCGCCAAGCGCTAGCGGCATGCCTGAGGCAACTGCTTCGCCGCAGGCATCGAGGATCTCAGCGGTACATAGTGAATCGATATCAGCCATGAGCCCGGGAAACTGAGCGTGCTGGACAATCTGAAAGTCTTCGCGAGAGCGCAGGTATAGCCACGTATTATCGTTGGGCAGCACAGAAACACAGTGCGCCAACCGAGGCGCGAGGTCCTCCATGTTCATCGCTGGGATTCGATCAAAGTCACTCGTTCCTGGAAGCGTTCCGCGCATGAGGTCCTTCACGTCCGGCTCATAAATGGCGAGCGTTACCCGTTTTCCAAAGCGTTTCTTTAGGTCGAGTATATGCTGCTGCACCCCAGCGGCGAAGAGCGTAAAAATCTCCTCCACTGCTCCGCGATCGGTAATGGCGCGATGTCCCCGAGGCAGCTCTATCCTGCTCGCCAGTGACCATGGGCCCATGACGTGACAGTGAATATCCCCTCGACCCCAGAATTCCACTAATTGGTCCAGATCCCTTTCCCTCATATCGAATAGGCGCCTACTGATCTGCTGCGGCCGGGCACTAAGCCGCCATGAGCGGGGTCCGATATCGACAGGCAGTTCTTCGATGACGGCCATGGTGTGTCCAACCAGATCAGCACCAAGGCCTCGTTGCACGAGCCGTGGAATCGCTCGCAGGCTCCCCGTTTCGCTGGAGATTATATCGGCAGCACTTTCAAGGTCTGTTCCTGGGAACTCGCCGCGTGCAAAAGCATCCATTAGTTCTTCGTCCCAGAAATTGTGCCGGAGCCCAAGACAATATCTCCGCCAGGGTCGGGTCGATAGATGACAGCCGCTTGCCCGCGCGCCACACCGCTAAGAGGATGATGAAGGTCGATGGTCATGGTATCGCGTTCGCGATCGATAACAACAGTGCACGGTACGACCGAACCGTGAGCGCGAACTTGAACTTCAGCCTCAAATTCACCAGTCATATCAGGATGCAGGTATTTGAGGCGATCAGCTGTGATAGTGCGGACCTCGAGATCTTTTCTGGCACCTACTGTCACTGTCCCGGTTGACGCATCAATATCAGTGACATATCGGGGTTGACCATCAGCAGCTGGTTCCTTGATATCGAGACCTTTTCTTTGACCAATAGTATAATTCCATGCCCCGTCGTGGCTGCGCAGCTCTCGGCCCTCGGTGTCAACAATCATCCCTGGCCTGAGGCCGATGCGCGCTCCTAAGAAGGCTTGGGTATTTCCGTCGGGAATAAAACAGATATCGTAGGAGTCCGGCTTGGTTGCCACCGAGAAACCCAATGTTGCTGCCTCTTGTCTAATGTCGGGTTTAATCGTATCGCCGACAGGAAACATGCAATGTGCGATTTCCTTCGCCCCGAGTACACCTAAAACATAGGACTGGTCCTTTTGCGGATCGATCCCGCGGCGGAGATATCCATCGCCGCCGTCACCAACTTGCGTCAACTGAGCGTAGTGTCCGGTAACCACGGCGTCGAATCCTAGCGCAATCCCGCGTTCGAGGAGGGCCTCAAATTTGATTTTTTCGTTACATCTTAAGCAGGGGTTAGGGGTTTCGCCGCGCTCATAGGAGTCCACAAAATCGTCGATAACCTCGGTCTTGAAGCGGTCAGAGAAGTCCCACACGTAGAAGGGAATACCGAGTTTATCGCATACCCGGCGCGCATCGGCTGAATCTTCAAGAGAGCAGCATCCGCGGGAGGATTCGCGCACGGACTTCGGATCGCGAGAAAGAGCAAGGTGAACGCCGATGACCTCGTGGCCGGCTTGTACTGCGCGGGCGGCGGCGACGGCGGAATCAACGCCACCGCTCATTGCTGCAAGAACTCTCATAAGCCCCTCTCTTCTTTCGAGCGTCGATGATAATGCGAGTCTACTACTCTAGTATTAGAGCACTGTGGGCCGAAAACAACGATTATCACATCTAAACAAGAAGACTCCCGATAAGTCCGAGCTGGCTGGAATTTATCCTACGTCCTCGGGAAGCGTGGAGGTGCGAGCAGACAGTTTCAGCCCGGGCGACTGGGAGGTTTTAGTCAACGGGGTTCCGTCTTCTCATATCAGCCAAGACCCTCTCCGCCTTGAATATGAGTATATGCGGTGGATTGTGGCTGCAATTGAGCCGTGGGTGGAGAACTGCCTGGATCCGCAGAAGTTGCGGGTGACGCACCTAGGAGGTGGGGCATGTTCGCTGGCAAGGTATATGGTGGCACGGTATCCGGCGTCCCGAAATACTGTGGTGGAAATCGATGGAGATTTAGCTCGTATGGTGCGCGAGTGGTTTGATCTGCCCCGCAGCCCCCAGTTGAAAATTCGAGTGGGCGATGCTCGTACTGTGACTGATTCCTTTGTCGATCGCTCGCGAGACATCATCATTCGAGACGTATTCGCCGGTGATCAAACTCCTTCATCTCTTAGAACTATTGAGTTTTTCCATCAGGTGGCTGCCTCCCTAGACTCCAGCGGTCTGTACTGCGCAAATTGCGGAGACCACTCCGATCTCAGTCTAGCTAAATCGGAATTGAAAACTATGGGAGAGATTTTTCCCTACCGCGCGGCGATTGCCGATCCTGCGATGCTGAAAGGGCGACGCTATGGGAATATGATTTTACTCGCTTCTTCTTCTCCCCTGCCTTTACGTGATCAGGCACCTCATATGACAAAGATGCTGTTGCGCGGTGCGGTTCCAGCTCAATATAAGGATGAGGAGTGGGTTAAGCAATTTTGTGCCAGCGGTAAGATTCTGCATGACTGATCATAGCGGGCAAGCAATGGCGACGATTGTAGTTAGATAAAGGCTGCTATTCTAAGTGCACTAAGATTTCCAACCAGGTTGTCCCTCTCGCAAGGAGCGTTATGAGTAAATCGTCCGTAGGTCTTACAGCGATCAGTTTTTTAGTTGCGAGCTTGGTAGCTCATCCAGCTCTCAGTCATGCAGAAGACTCATCTTTTACTGCTGCTGACAACCTCGTGTCAGCCGAAGTTTTAGGTACGGAGACCCTCAGGGATGAGATCGCCGCACCCTCACAGACAGAACTCTCCATCGCAGAAGAAGATCCTGCAGAAGCCGTTCCTGTGGCTTTATCGCAATTGACGGTGATGCGTCCAGAAGATCGCCCCGCTGATGCCGAGTTCAACGATGATCGTTTCCGGCAACGGATTGATTATTTCAACCAGCGCCACGGTGATGATCGAATTGTGGAGATTCAGGCGACCTCACCGTCTATGAATAATCGTAGTATTCCGTTGGTGGTTATTAAGGCTAAAGACCCCAATCGACCGATTCTCTATTTGCTCAATGGTGCCGGTGGCGGTGAGCAACGTGTGACGTGGGTAAGTAATACTCAAGCGCTCGATTTTTACTGGAAAAAGAATATCAATGTGGTCATCCCGATGCGTGGTGCCTTTTCCTATTATGTGGATTGGCTGAAGGAACCCCAAGGCGATACCTATCTCAAGGGGCCGCAGCGCTGGGAGACCTTCCTTACTAAAGAATTACCTGGCCCTTTAGAGGCAGAACTGGAGGCTGACAGTCAGCGCCGGGGCATCGTAGGTATGAGTATGTCTGCGACCTCGTCGCTACTACTAGCCGAGCGCAATCCCGATTTCTATGATGTAGTCGGTTCATATTCTGGCTGCGCTGCTACATCGAAGCCGCTACCAGCCCTATGGGCTCAATTCACCGTGAACCGCGACGGGGAGAGCCCAGCGTCAATATGGGGCCCTTTGGGATCCGAGCGCAACAAGGCCCATGATGCTTTGATCCAAGCTCCTGGACTTCGCGATAAAACGATCTATATCTCCAATGGTTCGGGCCTAGTTTCCGCAAGCGAGGTATTTAGCTCTTTTGTTAATTTCAAGACAAGTACCCCGGAGCAAAGCACGGAAGCCTTGGGAGGGTCTGCCGAAGTGACGGTATCCGGTGGAGTGATCGAGGCTGCAACCAATTCATGCACTCATGATCTTAAAGCGAAACTAGATCACCTGGGGATCCCGGCGACCTATAATTTCCGCAATACAGGCGTCCACACCTGGTCCTACTGGGTCCGTGATATGGAGGATTCCTGGCCCACCTACGCTAAAGGGTTCGGCATCGACAACGAGGAGGTATTACCCCACGCATTCCGGATGCGCGCAACCGACGAAGACAGCAATACAGACAGCGACGAGAATCTGGCCCCGAGCGAGACTAGATCAACCCTGACTGAAGCTGACCTCAACCAACTTCCTTTCGATTAAAGAAACTGCCTGCTTACAGAGCAGGCAGTTTTTCTACGTGGACGCCATTCCAGCGGCTCGCGCTCGTTCGACTACCTTAGGCAGCGCCGCTAAAAGCGTATCGACGTCATCCTCGGTGGTGGTATAGCCCAAGGTAATGCGCAGGGTTCCCCTCGCTGTAGCGTCATCGAGGCCCTGGGCCAGCAGCACCCGCGAAGCACGGTTAACTCCGTTGGCACAGGCGGACCCGGTTGAAGCAGCGATATTCATCGCGTCGAGAAGCATGATGAGGCTATCCCCCTCACAGCCGGGAAAAGAGAAATTTATATGGCTCGATAAGGAGAGCTCCGGAGTATTGATCAGCACGTCATCAACGGTGTCGGAAACTGTGCGAAGCACTTTCTCCTTCAACCGTTCCAAGCGCCTATTTTCTGCGTCGATGTCCGCGACTGCCTCCTCCAGCGCGCGTGCAAGAGCCCACGCTCCAGCAACGTCCACGGTCCCTGACCGTAGCCCTCGCTCTTGACCCCCTCCATGGAAAAGTGGACGTGGAGCGGGGTTGCGTTTCACTAACAGCACTCCGACACCTCGGGGCCCACCGAATTTGTGTCCGGACACAGCCAGCGAACTAGCCCCCAGCGCCGCGAAATCGATGGGGATTTTGCCTGCCACCTGGACAGCATCAATATGGACCGGGGTACCAGTAGCGGCAGCTCCGGCAATGAGGCTCGATATTGGTTGTATCGCGCCAGTTTCATTATTGGCCCACATGAAACTAGCCACCGCCGCGGGTTGGTCGAGAGCGTCGTGGGCATCATGGATAAAGCCGCTACGGTCGGCAGAGAGTAGCTCGAGGTGTGCTCCTCTGCTTGCCTCGAGATGGCGTACGGTATCATAAACAGCAGCGTGCTCTATGTCGGAACTAATCACTCGGGGGTGGGTGGCACCCCGCGCCTCGTAGTAGCCCTGAATCGCGAGATTGTCTGCTTCGGTGCCGCTAGCTGTGAAAACAACCTCAATGGGTTCTGCACCTAAGAGACTGGCTACGAGTTCGCGGGCATCGTCGAGCACACTTCGAGCCTGTCGCCCTGCCCCATACTGGCCGGCTGGATTCAGGTAGGTGCTCGCCTCCAGCCATGCACTTTTGGTGACCGCGCGCATCGGTGTTGTGGCGGCATGGTCAAGGTATACCAAGGCTTCTCCCTCCTAATTGCAGCGCAGCCTATTTAGCGGCCTATTTAGCTACGACGAGCCTTGATCTTCTCAATCACTAGTGGCACGACCTCATGGAGGTCACCCACTATACCTAGATCCGCTATGTGGAAAAACGGTGCGTCCTCGTCGTTATTGATCACGATGACCGTCCGCGAGGTCTGCATTCCGGATGTATGCTGGATGGCTCCAGAGATACCGAGACCAATGTAGAGATCAGGGCTGACAGTCACGCCTGTCTGCCCCACCTGGTATTGCCCGGGATACCAATCGAGGTCAACCACATCGCGGGTTGCACCCACCGCCCCTTCGAATAGATCGGCCAAAGGTTCGGCGAGCTCGTGGAAATTCTCGGCCGAGTCAATTCCGCGGCCAGCACAAATGACTACCTTTGCTTGACTCAGATCCGGCCGTTCGCCAGCCTCGACTGGGCTAAAGGACGTAATAGTGCAATCCTTAGCGCCGTGAGAAGGAAGCGCGAAGCTGCTGACAGCCCCAGCCCCTGCACTAATCTCTTGGCGAGAATCAACGGCACCCTGGCGCAGCGTATAAATTGGGCTGGTACCTCCTACGACTGCATTGACTTCAATAGAGTCTCCAAAGATGCTCATGGTGGCGCTGCGATCGGAGTTGATGGCTACTACATCGCAAAGCACCCCCGAGGCGAGTCGAGCAGCGAGCCTGCCAGCGATTTCATTGCCCTCAATGCCGGCGCTGACTACGATGGGTCCAGGATTTCCAGCCGCAAGCATACTTAGGGCATCAACTTCAGGAATAATGGTTCGACGCGAATAATCGGCCACCTCAGCCCCGATAATGGTATCAGCGCCGTGTGCCTTTAAGTCCTCGACAAAGCGAAGATGACTCCCGGGCTCACCAACCACCACAGCCGTAACAGATCCTAGGACGCGAGCAGCATGCAAGAGCTCGATAGTCGAGGGCGCAAGAGTATCGCCAGCATAATCGACGAGAATATAGGCTTGAGACATAGCTTTGCTCCTTTAATTCCGTGTAAGTAGATTCCTAGCGGCAAGGAATTCCACTACCGCCTCGGCTTGGGTATCGGCATCGCCGTAGATTGTCTCTCCTCGACCACGCACCCCGCGTGAGACTGCATGAGTGATACGCGTAGCAGCATGGGCTAAACCAACCTGCTCGGCAGCCACCCCAATATCCTCCAGGCTATACACGGGGATTTCTGCTTTCTTAGCGGCCATGATGCCCTTAAAATTTGGGAACCTGGGCTTGTCTGCCTGATCAGTCACCGAAATTACCGCTGGTATTTGCGCTTCGACCTCCCAGATTCCGGAATGGGTTTGGCGCGTAGCAGTAACCGTAGCACCTGATAGCTTCACTTCGGTGCAACTTGTCAGCGCTGGGCAACTGCGGTATTCGGCTAGTATGCCGGGCAGCGCTCCCATGGCGCCATCTGAGGAAGCTTGTCCGGCGATAATGAGGGCAATATCATCAACGAGATTGAGAGCATTTGTAATTACCCATGCGGTGCCCATGATATCGGAGCCGGCGAGAGCCTCATCAGCTACCTGAATAGCTCGATCTGCGCCCATAGCTAAGGCCTTTCGCAGAGCTTCTTGGCCGTTATTTGGCGCCACGGAAAGCGCCACGACCTCGCTGTTGTCTAAGGAATCCCGCAACTGTAGCGCCTGCTCCACAGCATATTCATTAACTTCATCGAGCACATTGTCAACGCTTTCCCGATCAAGGGTGTAATCCTGCTTGAGAGATTTCGCCGACCAGGTATCAGGAACGTTTTTTACCAATACTACGATTGCTGGCATCTATCGCCCTTTCTATTGCCGTTTTCTATCGTTGGCTAACTACGCTAGCGCCAAATTTGAGAAAAATATCACGCCCCACCCACACTACTGCCCCAATAGGAATCGGTAAACTGCGAATACTTCTAGCTGTTTAATCAAGCTGTCGTAACAGCCATGTAATTCGGGTGACTTCCTCCCCATTGCCTCGGACCGCAGATAAAACCAATATGATCGTCACCGATTCGAGCAAGTACTAGGGTTAGGTGATTTTTTCCGCGTAATTTCAAACTCCGGCGTAGCTGGTCGGGGTCTTTCTCCACACCGCGGATGAGAATCTCCACACTACCCGCCTGGTAGTAATCCATTGCCTTGCGCAGTTTTTTTAGCGACACCGCTTCCAGAAATTCAAATCCGCTATGTCCTGGTGGAATGGCATCGCCACTGAGAAAAGCAATACGCTCGTCAAGCATCCACAGTTTTTCTCGGACGGCATAGTGGCGGACTAAGCCGGCCCGCACCACAGCGCCGTCAGGGTCGATTATAAAACGTCCGGGTTCTTTAACCTGACAGTCCTGTGGCAGATCGTCGTTGAGTCGGTCCACTTTACCTTTGACGATAACGAGCGCCTCGCGCTTTGATCCTCCGCTCAGGCCTTCGCTGTATAGGCACACCTCTTTTACCCCGCCGTCAACACTGCTAACGCTCACCAAGCCTGGCCAAAATCGATAGTCTAGGCCAGGAGCGCATTTAATTGCCAGCTCTCTTCCCGCATAGGACTTGATGAGATCCGGCAGTGGAGGCAGCAGATCTTCTGGCTTGAGGAGTCGACGCCCCCCTTGCCGTCTCGCTGGGTCCGCAATGATGATATCGCCTCGACGAACCGCGGGTTGGAGTGCATCTGCTTGGTGAATGAGGGCACGGTCACCGAGGTTATGCCTCGCCATCTTGAGGCGAATTCGGTCAAGATCAGAACCGCAATATGTTAATCCATAGTGGGACACAGCTAGCCCCTCGGTTCCGATTGAACACGTTATATCATGGACTACTCCCCCATAGAGGGACAATCTGTGAGCACGCTGCAAAGCAACCTCTGCAGGAGTAGCCTGCTGCGCTGATTCGGTGCACATAAGCCACGACTCTGGGAGTTTCGTTTTGGCGGCTAAGCGCGCCGACAGCAACTCCATCACGGCCCGGGAATGCTCAGGAAATAGAGAGCGCATCACTGTGGCATTGCGAAGCGCATTTTTCTTATCCCACGTTAATCTCGGCGCTACCGCCGCAATCTCATCGTGCTGAGCTATGAGATAATCGACCTCGTCGGCACTGAAACTCATAGTTGAAATCTCTGGGGTGGAGTGTGGGAGTAGAATTTTTCAAAGCGCGGATCGTGATATGGATCCCCCACCACAGGAGTAATCTCGCGTCCTTTAATGTTGGTGAGAACTTCGTCCACAGAGGAAAAAGCGCTGAGAAATTTTAAGTGAGCCCATGTAGGTATCACCAATTGCAGCAGGCCCTCATGCCAACCTCTGAGCACCAGCTCGGGGCTAAACCACCCCGTAGAGGCGGCTTCGCGCGTACGACCATCAGGTTCTTGGCCACGAGGTTGAGCAACGATGAAAGAGAACATATCGAACCGGTGACGGGCGTTGATTGGACTCACCCACCTAGCATAGGGATAAAGCACTTCCGAGCGCAGTGTCAGTCGGTGAGTCTTGAGCACCTCAGAAAAAGACAATCTATGCGATTCTAGGGCCATACGCTGCGGATGGTACGGGTGCGCATCGGCAATTAATTCCCCCTGTTGATCTGATGCCAGAAGGGTTCCAGTTTCTTCGAACAGCTCGCGGCCGGCAGCCATAATGAGGGCGCAGGCTTTATTCGGCTCAATTCCTAATGTGGAACTCCACGTATGTGCGCTCGGACCAGACCACAATGGGCTATCGGCATGCTGCTCAAGATCGCGTTCATCCACACCGCCACCGGGGAATACGGTGGCATTAGGAAAAGTGGGCATCGACGATACGCGTTCTTGAATATAGACTTCTAAGCCGCGGGCACTGTCACGGATCATCAGGACGGTCACGGCAAGCCGGGCATTACCCAATCCGGTAACAGCTGGCGACATTACGCTCCTTCTCTATTCTTGTCGACGCGCAAAATAACGCCCGTCAATTTCGTCAACAACCAGCGGCTGGTCGTAGAGCTTGCTGAGGTTTTCACTTGTCACTACATCAGCAATCGGCCCCTGAGTGACAATCTGTCCCTGGTCAAGAAGTAATGCGTGACTGAATCCTGCTGGAATTTCTTCCACATGGTGGGTGATCATGACCAAGACCGGGGCATCTTCATCGCGGGCGATAGCACCTAAGTATCCCATTAGATCCTCGCGCCCGCCAAGATCTAGACCTGCGGTTGGCTCATCGAGTAGGAGCAATTCTGGGTCAGTCATGAGCGCGCGCGCAATAAGCACGCGTTTGCGTTCACCTTCGCTTAAATAGCCAAACCGCCGATCTGCGAGGTGACCTGCACCCATGCGTTCCAGAAGAGCTTGAGCGCGGGCAATATCATGCTCATCGTATTCTTCGCGCCATCGCCCCACGATTGCATATCCTGCGGACACCACAAGATCGATTACGTTCTCATCATGTGGGATACGAGTCGCAAGGCTCGGCGAACTAAAGCCGATCATGCTGCGCAGATCACGCATATCCGTCCGACCTACCTGCTCGTCGAGAATCCGCACACTCCCTCGGGTAGGGAATTCCTCCGCTCCAGCGATACGGAGCAGTGTAGTTTTACCGGCTCCATTCGGGCCTAGAATAACCCATCGTTGACCAGGGCTGACCTTCCAGCTGAGATCTTTAATAATGGGCTTGGACTGCCTGATAAGGCTTATATCGCGCAGATCGAGGATATGAGTCATATATCCTATTCTTCCTTATCTTCGCCATTCAGGAGTGAAGTGACACCAACTTCTTAACGACACATCAAATAAATGTCACAGTGAATTGCTCTTCCTTATCTCCGTCACATGACTAGATTGGATAATAAGCGCACTGCGGTGCTGCCTTTTTCTTAGCTATGCCAATTGGCACCCTACTCATAATGGAGACAATCGTGACAGGACGACTTGCGATCGAAGATATTCGCCCCGTACTTTCCGCCCGGGAACATCCCTCGAAAGCAGTCGTGGGTGAGCTGGTTCCAGTTAGTGCCCTCGTCTGGCGTGAAGGGCATGATGCTATCGTCGGCACTCTCGTAGTTCAAGGCCCCGCGGATTCCCGGCTGGCAGCGAATCGCGTTCGATTTAGTATGCGCCCTGAGGCGAATAACCCTGACCTCGTCCACGCCTTTTTCATTCCTGATACTCCAGGTCAGTGGTCCTTCAAAGTTGAGGCCTGGAGCGATCCCATGAGTACCTGGCGCAACGCGATTACCAAAAAGATCGAGGCTGGACAAAAGGCCGAAGAGCTTCGCAATGACTTCGAAACCGGAGCACTTCTATTCGAGCGGGCTGCTCAAAAGGTACGCAAAAAGAGCCACAAAATGGCGTTACTCGCAGTAGCCAAAGAGCTACGTGATGAGACCGAATCCTTGAGGGTGCGCGTAGCTCCCAGCCTGTCTCATGAGGTTCTGGAGATCCTGCACGAATTCCCGATACGGGAACTTCTTACATCCTCTCCCTTACACAAGGTATTAGTTGAACGCCGCGAAGCTCTGGTGAATTCATGGTATGAACTATTCCCACGGTCCACCGGCGGAGTCGACTCCAATGGAAAACCGGTTCACGGAACCTTTGCCACCACGGCCCAGGCACTCGACCGCGTAGCTCGAATGGGCTTTGATACCGTTTATTTCCCGCCCATTCATCCCATTGGCGAAATCAATCGCAAAGGGAAAAATAATTCTCTTGTCGCAGAAGCTAATGATGTAGGCTCCCCATGGGCCATCGGCTCCGCCGCAGGCGGTCACGACGCCTTCCACCCAGAACTAGGTGATGCTAAAGATTTCAAGAAACTTATCTCCCACGCCGAGAAACTAGGCTTGGAAGTAGCGCTGGACCTCGCCTTGCAGGCGGCTCCGGATCACCCGTGGGCACACAGCCACCCAGATTTCTTTACGACCCTTCCCGATGGCACTATCGCCTTTGCGGAGAACCCACCAAAGAAATATCAGGATATCTATCCGCTGAATTTCGACAATAACCAAGGCGATATTTATGCTGAGATCCTACGTGTGGTGCAATACTGGATCAGTCTTGGGGTTAAGACCTTCAGAGTAGACAACCCTCATACTAAGCCTGCTAATTTCTGGCAATGGCTGATTACTGAAGTACGTGCCACCAATCCTGAGGTGATCTTCCTAGCTGAGGCTTTTACGCGACCGGCCAAACTCTACGGTTTAGCCAAGGTAGGATTCTCGCAGTCCTATACTTACTTCACGTGGAAGACGTCTAAGTCTGAGCTCATCGATTTCGCCCACGAAATTGCTACAATGGCCGACTGCTCACGCCCGAATCTCTTTGTCAACACTCCTGATATTCTGCACGCCTCTTTGCAGTACGGCGGGCGGGCCATCTTCGCCATCCGCGCTACGTTGGCGGCAACTCTCTCTCCACTATGGGGTGTCTATTCCGGCTATGAGCTCTATGAGTCTCAAGCAGCTAACGAGGGCAGTGAAGAATATCTCGATAGCGAGAAATATCAATTGAGACCCCGCGATTTTGAGGCTGCCGTCGAATCGGGTGATTCCCTCGAACCGTATATCACGACTCTCAATGAGATCAGGCGTGCTCACCCCGCTCTCCAACAACTGCGTCAGATCCATTTCCACCACACTGCCAATGATCAGATCATTGCCTATACCAAGATCGATCCTGTCACTGGGGACGCCATCTTGATTATCGTCAATCTCGATTCTTTCCATGCTCAGGAAACGATGGTGGAACTCGATATGGGGGCCATTGGCCTAGCCCCTGGTGAGCAATTTAACGTGCACGATATGATTACAGGTCAGAATTTCCCGTGGAGCGATCGAACTTACGTCCGACTTGAGCCTTTGCAAGACGTCGCCCACATTTTGAGCTTGCCCAAGGTATCTGGTGACGCCCTCGAGCGCATAAGAAAACGCACTATAACGGATTATCGCCCCTAGGACTTGTCCCCCACCCTTGATTTCAGGGGGTGGGGTTTTCCTTTTCTGCTGGAAAAACTCCTGAGAGATTCCCGCAGATGTGGGCGCAGTCTTCCCTACCTTCGGGGGTAATTGGGGCAGCAATCTCAATGCGAACTGTGGCTTATCGTGCGCTATGCGGGGGTTTTATCCCACTGTGTTTAATCTCCCTATTTTTTGGGCCCTAAAACCGATCTTAGAAATAGGGCTTTAGGATGGAGGAAGCTAAACTAAAGCTATGTGTTGTGATTCCATCTTCATCCAAACTATGAGCTAAGTTACATAGCCTTCGAGGGTGCAGGGCGGAATCTCTGTGGGTTTTGAAAACCCAGCTACCTATGGAGTACGAGCGAAAGAAAGAAGCTAATTATGGCTGAGTTCACCACCTATAACCCCGCCGGTCTCGACGACCACGACCGCGGACTATTAACGCAGTGCCGTCATTATGATCCACACGGCATCTATGGGTGGCACGCTCTTGAGAACGGCGATGCCATCATACGTACCAGGCAACTGGGAGCTGAAAAGGTAGAAATACTCACTGCTGATGGCAAAACCCGCAAGCTCGACGCAATCGGAGATGACATCTTCACCGCCACCATAAAAAAAGGTGCCACTCTCGAAGACTATCGCCTAAAGGTCACCTGGAATAAGGATCTGACCACCATCGAGGCTGATCCCTACCACTTCCTTCCCACCTTGGGCGAGCTGGACATGCATCTTATCAAGGAGGGCCGCCACGAACGCCTCTGGGATGTGATGGGTGCGCATATTCGCCAATATGAGACCACCATGGGCACAGTCTCAGGTGTCTCCTTCGCAGTATGGGCTCCTCACGCAGCGGGTGTGGCCGTTATCGGTGATTTCTGCGGGTGGAATCCCAACCAATTCCCGATGCGCTCGCTCGGTGACTCCGGAATCTGGGAACTGTTCATCCCGGGGCTGGAAGCTGGCTGTGTCTACAAATTCGCTATCCATACCCAGCAAGGTTGGCGCCTCGACAAAGCCGACCCCATGGCGCGCGCAGCTGAGGAGCCACCACGCACCGGCTCCATTGTGGTGGCGAATAACTATAAGTGGAAAGATGCGTCGTGGCTACGCAACCGCGAGCACGCTGACCATCTCAATAAGCCAATGAGTGTTTACGAGGTGCACCTAGGTTCGTGGCGCATGGGCCTGGGGTATCACGAGCTCAAGACTGAACTCGTCGCCTACGTGAAAGATATGGGCTATACGCACGTCGAATTCATGCCCGTAGCCGAGCATCCCTTTGGCGGTTCCTGGGGTTACCAAGTGTCCGGCTACTACGCCCCAACTGCCCGCTGGGGTAGTCCCGATGAGTTCCGAGAACTAGTCGACGCTTTCCACGCGGAGGGCATTGGTGTGATCATGGACTGGGTTCCTGCACACTTTCCTAAGGATGATTTCGCCCTCGGCCGCTTCGACGGCCAGGCTCTCTACGAGCATCCCGATTGGCGCCGTGGCGAACAGATGGACTGGGGTACCTATGTCTTCGACTTTGGCCGCAACGAGGTCCGTAACTTCTTGGTAGCAAATGCCCTTTATTGGATTGACCAATTCCATATCGATGGTTTGCGCGTTGACGCCGTGGCTTCCATGCTCTATCTCGATTACTCGCGCAAAGAGGGCGAATGGCTGCCCAATATCTACGGCGGTCGGGAAAACTTAGAAGCAGTGCAATTCCTCCAAGAGATGAATGCTACCGTTCACAAAACCTTCCCCGGTGCGCTCACCATTGCTGAGGAATCTACCTCATGGCCCGGGGTGACCTCCCCCACCGAATTTAACGGTCTCGGCTTCGATTTGAAATGGAATATGGGCTGGATGAACGACAGCTTGGAGTACTTCAAGCTCGATCCTATCCACCGATCATGGCATCACAACGAGATCACCTTCTCTCTCGTCTACGCCTTCTCTGAAAATTTCTGCCTCCCCTTCAGCCATGATGAAGTGGTTCACGGGAAGGGTTCACTGTGGACTAAGATGCCTGGGAACGCTTGGCAGAAGGCAGCTGGTCTTAGGACTCTCTACGCCTATATGTACGCTCACCCCGGCAAGAAATTACTCTTCCAAGGTCAAGAGTTCGGTCAAATCATGGAGTGGTCCGAGGCTCGTTCCCTAGACTGGGACAATATGTCTGGCTGGGAGGGCGAATATCACGACGCTCTGCAGAATTTAGTGCGTGATCTCAACGGTATCTATGAGAGCTCCCCCGCCCTGTACAGCCTAGACAGTACTCCCGACGGCTTCTCGTGGACCAAGTCCGATGACGCAAGCAATAATATCCTCGCGTTTGTGCGTCACGGTCGAGACGGAGAGAAAATCCTTTGTGTCTTCAACCTCGGCGGCTCCCCTCAGACTAGTTATAAATTTGGTGTTCCTGCATCAGGAAACTGGCATTGTATTCTTAATACTGATGCTGGTGTTTACCAGGGCGGCGATAACTATGTGGAGACCGATGTCGAAGCGTGGGATACCGCGTGGGATGGTTATGAACACTCCCTGACCATCGCCATTCCAGCAATGAGCGCTCAGTTCTATCAATGGACTGGTAATAGGCGCCCATAAATTGCGACATAAATAGAGAAAAGCCCACTTCGGTGGGCTTTTCTTTTGAGTCTAATTAAAAGAGAGCTGAAGCCATCGCGCGACGTGCTGCGATAACACGCGCATCGGAGACATCGAAAAGAGAAAATAGCTCAAGGAGTCGATCGCGTACCTTCGGCGTATCTATTTTCAACACTCCGATGAGCGTATCGAAGGCTTGCTCCGGTGCCCCAGCCGCAATATATGCGTCAGCTGCAGCGAACTGAGCGTCGATATCTTTGGGATTCTGCTGTGCCCAGGTAATTGGATCGTTGTCTGATTTTGAGGCCTCATTTAACCTTTTGAGCACGTGAGCGCTGTCGCGAGCTCGCAACGCCTCTTGGTTCTTAGGCTCTGAGGCAAGAATTGACTCGTAAACTGCAATAGCGGCATCATAATCTCCGTCGTTTAAGGCGGCAGTAGCCGGCTCAAACCGAGGATCGCCATCGGGCTCTTCGTTCTCTAACCCCGGCAACTGGTCTCCAACAGCCTCCAGAATCGCCTTGAGCCATTGTGTTAAAGCTTCACGTGGCTGCCCGCCTTCAAAATTGGCCAGTGGTTGACCGGAGGCAAAAGCAACAACGGTGGGTAAGCCCTGAATACCAAACATGCGCGCAATATCAGGACTGGCGTCCGCGTCTACATAGGCGACCACATATTTACCGGGGTTAGCGGTCACTAACTGTTTAAAATCGCTTTTGAGTTGCTCCGATTCTGGGCTCCGAGGGGTTCCCACAATGACAATTACGGGTACCTGCGCCGAGCGTTCCACTAACTCATGCTGAATATTGTCCATTGTGAGATCCACAAAGGTGGGTACACCAGCGACGGCAGGTTTGGAAATGGCTGCTAGATCTACAGCACCAGAAAAGTTGGTCATAAAAAGTTCTTTCTACTGGGAGTTGGCAAGATGGCGCTCAACTGATTCAACTTTGGCACGCAATTGGTTGGTATATCCAGGGCGGATATCTGCCTTGATGACCAAACCTACCCTAGGTGACACCTCCAAGACCGCATCAGTCGCGCGCTTGACCACATCCATCACCTCATCCCACTCGCCTTCGATCAACGTAAACATGGCATTTGTTTCGTGAGGCAATCCGGATTCGCGAACTATTTTTACTGCGGCGGCTACCGCCTCGCTCATTTCTGCGGTGGGATTCGGAACCTCTGTGGGGGCAACGGAAAAAGCAATTATCATACGACCATTCTAGCGCTTGATCTATTTCACACAGCATGTTTTCCCAGAGATAAGGGGGTAATATCGATAACTATGACGACATTGAATATTCCCGAAAATCTCGTGATCTGCCTAGATCACGTAGGTATTGCTGTTCCAGATCTTGACGAAGCTCTGAAGTTCTACGCCTCTGCTTTCGGCTGGGTTAACCACCACCAGGAAGTTAACGAAGAACAGGGCGTCACCGAGGCCATGGTCGGCCCTAAGAATCTGGGTAAAACCGACGGTATGATCCAGCTTCTGGCGCCACTCAACGAAGAATCAACAATTGCAAAGTTCATCTCTAAGAAGGGCCCTGGCCTGCAGCAGATGTGCCTTCGCACCAGTGATATTGACGCCCTCAGTGCTCACCTGAAGGAGCAGGGCGTCCGCCTCCTCTATCCCGAGCCAAAGACTGGTACCGGCGGAGCCCGAATCAACTTTGTGCACCCGAAGGATGCTGGCGGAGTACTTCTCGAACTCACCCAGCCACAGCACTAAATTCTATCGCCTTTCCCAGCAGGCCCGATGCCAATGACGGCGATCTTCCGCTCGTCCGCCATAGTCTTTGGGCCAAGCCACTACGTGGGTAATACCCGGGGGGATATTCTGATTGCAGCCAGGGCAAATATAGTTCTTTTTGGCAGTGCTGCTACCCATGAGTCGCATGAGAAATATCTCTCCCTGGGCCCACCGAGGTCCGACAACCTCACGAGTTCCAAAAAACGCGGCCCCATGACTGGGAAGCTGATGTGACGAGCTGATATTAGCTCGTCTATTTTTTCGTCCCATCGACCTAGAATAACCTCAACTCGCTGCTTTCACTTCCCCGTAATTCGTTATAGTCAAGTACAAGGCAGGAAAGACCGCGATCCTCAGCAAGCGTGCGAGCTTGTGGTTTAATACTTTGAGCAGCAAATACTCCCCGGACAGGTGCCAAGAGTGGATCTCGGTTCAGTAGTTCCACATAGCGGCACAGTTGTTCGACCCCATCAATTCCGCCACGGCGCTTAATCTCTACGGCTATGGTATTTCCCTGGTCATCGCGGCATAGGATGTCTACAGGGCCAATAGGTGTCATATACTCACGCCGAATAAGGCTATAACCCTCCCCCATCACCTCAATATTATCGGCTAGTAGCTCCTGGAGGTGAGCTTCCACTCCGTCTTTGACTAGACCGGGATCGACACCCAGCTCGTAGGAGATATCTGAATGGATAGCTTCGATACTGATGCGCAGTTGTTCACCCTTTTTATTCTCCACTATCCAGTAGCTAACTAGATCGCTGGCGCCCTCGGGAAAATCCTTGGGATCTTCGGTCTCGGTCACCGTCAATGGGGGCGTCATCCAATTTAGAGGTTTGTACGCACGGTCATCAGCGTGAACGGAGACGGATCCATCAGCTTTCAAAAGCAAGAGACGATCGGCCATGGGCAGATGGGCTTCGAGGCGGCCCACATAATTAACTGAACACCGTGCTATAACGAGACGCATAAATTCTAGCCTAGCTCACGATCACTGGCTTCATTAATCAGAATTGCTCTGGTGCCTTAATTCCTGCACCGACATGCGATCGGTACGGATATCTGGGGCAGACTCGATCCAAGCCGTGAATGCCAAGCGAACGAGGCTGGTAGCATGCGCCTCGTAGGTGGTGTCCCCGTGAGAGAAAATAAAAACCGGTTCTCCATCACCGAAGAAGGTTCGTTCAGCAGAGCTGGTATCACGTTGACCTAATAATTCGATGGAAGACCGGTTGAAATTAAGATCCTCACCAGGGCGGATCGAGCGTAGTTTATAGAATTTTAAAGTTTGATAAGAATAATGGGCGCTACCAAAGCGCCACCCATGGATTCCAGAGGTAGGCATCGTCCGTATGGCCATGGCTGAGCCCTGTGGTCGATACCTAAAGAATCGCCACGCGGCAAGGAGTGCGGTCGTGAGCAGTATTGCCGATAACAACCAGAGCAACCCAGATACCATGATTCTCCCCTTTTATATCCAGCGTTTATGAGAATAATAATACGGTGAGATCCCCGGAGAAAAAACTTATCTCGGGGATCTCACCATATACACGGCTGCTCTACGAGCGACCGCTACGTTTGAGTGCCTTTAATTCAGCCTGAGCGCGAAGTTTGGCTACCTTATCGGGATCTTGCAGACGTTGCGTAGAGTCGGAGGAATTAATCTCCGAAGCCCAAACGGCATACTCCGCTAGGATCGTGACCTTCTCCTTTGAGACGGATAAGAAGCCACCTTGCACAGCGGCGTAGCGCTTTTCCCCATCAGTTGGGCTGATGGTTACAACACCATTGTCCACGAGCTGTCCCAGCATAGGTTCGTGCCCAGCGAGCACGCCAATCTCACCTTCGGTGGTCTGCGCGGTAACAATCGTCGCGGTGCCACTCCACAGCATACGCTCGGGAGAAACGAGTTCCACGGTGATATCAGCCATGTGCGTGCCTCTTCCTATTTCTCAGACAACTTTTTGTAGGCGTTTTCTACATCTTCCAAACCGCCCAAGCCGTTGAAAGCTTGCTCGGGATAATGATCGAACTCGCCGTCGCAGATGCGCTCGAATGCATCAATGGTTTCCTCTAATGGCACATAGGAGCCAGGAATACCAGTGAATTTCTCGGCAACAAAGAAGTTCTGCCCTAAGAATCGCTCGATACGGCGGGCACGAGCCACCGTGATTTTATCTTCTTCTGACAGCTCATCCATACCGAGAATAGCGATAATATCTTGGAGCTCTTTGTTCTTCTGCAAAATATTGATCACACGCTGGGCAACGGTATAGTGGCGCTCACCCACGATGCCCGGCTCCAGGATACGGGAAGTCGAAGACAGCGGGTTCACTGCAGGGTAGATACCCTTTGATGCAATAGCACGGTCAAGTTCGGTGGTGGCATCCAAGTGGGCGAAGGTTGTCGCCGGTGCAGGGTCGGTGTAGTCGTCGGCTGGCACGTAGACGGCCTGCAAGGAGGTAATCGAACGACCTTTAGTGGAAGTAATTCGCTCCTGCAGCACACCCATTTCGTCAGCCAAGGTGGGCTGGTAACCCACAGCCGAAGGCATACGACCGAGCAGCGTGGAAACCTCGGAACCTGCTTGGGTAAAGCGGAAGATATTATCGATGAACAGCAACACGTCCTGGTGCTGGACGTCACGGAAATACTCCGCCATGGTGAGGCCCGACAAAGCGACGCGCATACGCACTCCAGGGGGCTCATCCATCTGGCCGAAAACCAGCGCTGTATCCGGAAGCACGCCCATTTCTTCCATCTCCAAGAAGAGGTCGGTTCCTTCGCGGGTACGCTCACCAACACCAGCGAATACCGAGGTACCGGAGAATTCGCGGGCGATACGCGTGATCATCTCCTGAATGAGAACGGTCTTACCCACGCCAGCACCACCAAAGAGGCCAATTTTACCGCCCTTTACATAAGGGGTGAGTAGGTCGATGACTTTAATGCCCGTCTCCAGGATTTCAGTCTTACCCTCGAGCTGGTCGAAGGGTGGCGGATCGCGGTGGATGCCCCATTGCTCACCGTCGCGGCCAAGACCTGGCTCATCAAGGCAGTCGCCGAGGGCATTAAAGACGTGGCCCTTGACGATGTCGCCGACGGGCACGCTAATGGGCTTACCGCTATCGGTCACGGTAGCGCCTCGCACGAGGCCGTCAGTAGGCGCCATGGAAACGGTTCGCACGATATTGTCGCCCAGGTGTTGGGCCACCTCGAGCGTGATGGTCTTTGCAACTGCCTCGAGGTCGATATCGACAGTCAGCGCGTTAAAGAGTGCCGGGAGCTCGCCGCGCGGAAATTCCACGTCGACGACCGGCCCAATAACGCGCACTACGCGGCCCGCGGTAGCCGCGGCCTGGGTTTGTTGCTCTGTGAGAGCTGTGGTCATAATCTAGTCACTTTCTCCGCTTTCGGCGAGCGCGCCTGCGCCACCGACAATCTCTGTGATTTCCTGGGTAATCTGCGCCTGACGAGCTTGGTTAGCCACCCGCGAGAGGTCTTTGACCAACTCGTTGGCGTTGTCCGTGGCAGATTTCATCGCGTTACGACGCGAAGCTGATTCTGCTGCCGAGGCCTCCAGCAACATAGCGAAAAGGCTTCGAGAGATGAACTTAGGAAGCAGAGCCTCCATGAGTGTTTCCACGTCAGGTTCAAAATAATAATCTGGTTCTGGCTCGCCTGAGGTATCGAGGAAGTCTTCGCCTTTTTTAATCTCAGTCGTCTCTACAACCGGCTCTATAGGAAGCAGCTGGTGTGCGGTCGCCGTTTGGGTCAACATGGACTCAAACTCGGTGTAGACAACGTGCACAGAATCAAACCCTGGTACTGCCTGGCCTTCTTCCCCGTTGATGCCCGGACGATATTTAGCAAGACCGTCGGAGCCAGCGAGGAAACCATCGATTAAGTGGCGACGCAAGTCGTGCGTATCTACCCAGGTCGGATCTTGGGAGAACCCCGCCCACGCGCCAGCATAATCGCCGCCACGGAAGTTGTAGTAGCCCACACCCTTGTTGCCACAAATATACCGCACAACTTCGTAGCCCTCGGCGGTCAGCAGCTTTTCCAACTCCGCTGTCTTCTTGAAGACGTTGTAGTTATAGCCTCCAGCCATTCCACGATCTGAGGTCACCACGAGAATGGCGGCCCGTCGGGCATTATCTCGAAGTCTCAGCATTGGGTGATCGAGGGAACTTGCTGAGGCCAGACGACCAATCACATTTTGGATTTCGGTGGCGTATGGCTGTGATGCTTCCACGCGGGCCTGAGCTCTCGTGATGCGCGAAGTAGCGATCAGCTCTTGGGCCTTCGTGATTTTCTTCGTTGAGTTAACCGAACGGATTCGGCTACGCAATTCGCGAAGACTTGCCATATACAGCGCCTCCCTTCTTTTCCTTGATGTTTGTCATGCTCGTAAGAGTCATTGCTCTTATTTCTTAACCTTCAGCTGATGCTTCTTCACCTGATCAGCAGGCAGAGCCTCAGGCTCTACTTCGTTGATCACAGGAGTTCCATCGGTGGTCTGGAAGCTGCGTTTGAAGTTCTCGGTCTGCTCGACCAAGGTCTCCTGGCTACTTTCAGATAAAGCCGCACCCCCAGCAATCTGGTCGAAGATCGCGCGGTGCGAAGCATGTAGGTAATCTAGCAACTCACGTTCGAAGCGACGAATATCTTCGACGGGTACGTTGTCAAAATGCCCCTCGCTAGCCAGCCAGATGGATACGATCTGATCTTCTACTGGTTGTGGTGAATTCTCGGGTTGCTTGAGCAGTTCAACCAGGCGTGAACCACGATCGAGCTGCGCTCTGGATGCTGGATCAAGGTCGGAGGCGAAAGTGGCGAAGGCCTCGAGATCTCGGTAAGCGGCAAGATCGAGACGTAGAGAACCAGAAACCTTCTTCATCCCCTTCGTCTGTGCGGCACCACCGACACGGGACACTGAAACACCGACGTTGATTGCGGGGCGAACACCCTGGTTGAAGAGATCTGACTCGAGGAAGACCTGACCATCGGTGATCGAGATCACGTTGGTAGGAATGAAGGCGGAAACATCGTTTGCCTTGGTCTCGATGATCGGTAGAGCGGTCATCGAGCCAGCGCCTAGCTCATCGGACAGTTTCGCGGCGCGCTCGAGTAGTCGGGAGTGCAGGTAGAAGACGTCACCGGGGTAGGCCTCACGTCCTGGAGGACGACGCAGCAACAACGAGATCGCACGATAAGCCTCTGCCTGCTTGGTCAAATCATCGTAGACCACCAGGACATGGTAGCCCTGGTACATCCAGTGCTGTCCGAGGGCCGCTCCTGCGAAAGGAGCCAACCACTTAAAGCCAGCGGAATCGGATGCTGGAGCAGCCACAATGGTGGTGTACTCCAGAGCGCCGTGTTCCTCTAAGGTTTTGCGCAGAGCAGCCACAGTCGAGCCTTTTTGGCCGATAGCCACGTAGATGCAGCGCACCTGCTTGGATTTATCGCCCGATTCCCAGTTCGCCTTTTGATTCAAAATCGTATCGACACACACGGCTGTCTTGCCGGTCTTGCGGTCGCCAATAATCAGCTGGCGCTGACCGCGACCGATGGGAGTCATAGCGTCAATAGCTTTAATACCCGTCTGCATGGGCTCTCCCACGGGCTGACGCTCAAGGACTGAGGGGGCTTGTAGTTCTAGGACGCGATCCTCTTCAGCCTCGATAGCCCCCAAGCCATCGATGGGTTGACCAAGGGGGTCGATGACGCGCCCGCGAAAATTATCGCCCACGGGAATCGACAGCACCTCACCGGTGCGCTTAACTTCGTCGCCTTCTTTTAATGTCTCATAATTACCCAAGATCACAACACCGATGCGGTCGGTATCGAGGTTCTGCGCGACGCCAATAACGCCGCCTGGGAATTCGATGAGCTCGTTAGCCATTACTGATGGGAGTCCAGACACCTGGGCAATGCCATCAGCAGTGGAAATAACCACTCCGACCTCCTCGCGGGAGGCCTCCGCGGAGTAGCTCGAGGTGTAGTTCGCAATCGCGCTACGGATCTCATCGGAGGAGATCGTCAGCTCCGCCATGTTTTTCCTGCTCTCGGTAGTTTCTTCCAGCAATTTCTTAATCTTCTTCGTTTCTGTCGTGTTTTAGACTTGCAAAAGACGCAACCGGTCAATCTTGCCGGTATAGGAGCCATCAATTACTTCGTCGTCAACTCGGATGATCATGCCACCGAGGAGGCTGGGATTAACCTCTAAGTGGATGCTCATCGCACGACCATAAATACGCTCTAACTTGCTTGACAGCGCCTGTTTTTGGGACTCGGAAAGCTCAACGGCAGATTCCACGTAAGCAACCTCACGCCCCCACATGCTGGCGGCGTATGTCGAAATCTCGTGGAGATCGTCGATAATATTTGCCTCGCGCCGACCCACAACCTGTAATGCTAGGGTTTCGGTTGCAGCTGTGACTTTGCCATAAAGAATGTGGGCAAATAGCTCACGCCTCTTTAATGAGTCAGCACTCCGGTCATCGAGTCTCAGGGCAAGTTGCGGTTGCTTGAGGAGCAGCCTAGATAGGCGGAAGAGTTCATCTTCCACCTGCAAAAGTTGTCCCTGCAAGTCAGCCGAACGCAAGATTGCGCGACGGCCTAGTTGAACGAGCCCAGCTCGAAACTCTCGCGGAGTTGACCATTCCTTTGCCGCTGCCGCGCGGAGGAGCTTAAGTGTGGACAAGGACACCTTGTCGGCAAATACAGCTGCAATGAGGCCCGCGCGCTGATCGGCGCTGAGGGAAACATCGGCAACCGACGTGCGCAAGCGGCGCTCCTCGTCCAGAACTTCCACCACGTCGAATAGTTCAGTGCCGATCTGGGCGGCCGCCGCAATAGCCTGATCTTCTCCGCGCAGATCCTCGTCGAGGCTGGCAGATAGCTGAGCGAGTGCGTAGCGACTTGCTGCGTGCATAAGTAGGCCTACTTTCCTGCCGCTGGGACCGTGTCGAGATCGGCCAGGAAACGATCAATGGTGCCAGAACGCTTGGTTGCATCCGACAACTGCTCAGCCATGAGGCGCTCAGCCAAAGCCACTGCATGCTGCCCCATCTCATTACGCAATTGGGCTACAACCTGCTCCCGCTGGGCAGCTAATTGCTTCTCACCAGACTCAATAATCCGGTGGCTTTCTTCGGTTGCCTTGGCCCTCATCTCGGCCTCGATCTGCTTGCCCTTCTGGCGGGCTTCTTCACGGATTTCGGCAGCTTCGGTGCGAGCTTCTGCTAGCTGAGCGTTGTACTTCTCGAGGGCTGCTTTGGCCTCCGATTGCGCTGCTTCAGCACGCTGGATGCCGCCCTTGATACGGTCTTTACGCTCGGATAGGACCTCTTGGTACTTCGGGTTGATATATAACCAGAAGGCGAGTCCCACGACGATGAATACAACGAGCGACCAGACGATGTCGTAATTCGCTGGCAGCAGCACAGAATTTTCTGAGTCTGCAGCTACTAAAGAAATGACGTTCGTCATGAATCCTCAAACTTTCCTAGTCGTCGTTAGTAATTACAAGATGAAGCCGGCGACAAGACCGATCAGTGCGAGGGCCTCCACGAAAGCGATACCGAGAATCATGTTGGTACGAAGCTGACCGGCCATTTCTGGCTGGCGTGCCATGCCTTCGAGAGCCTTACCTACAAGGAAACCCAAGCCGAGGCCGGGCCCTAGGGTTGCAAGGCCGTAGCCGAGGGTGGCAATGGAGCCGGTAACTCCAGCTGCTTCTTGAGCCAAGATGACTTCATTCATGAGAGTGTCATTCCCTTTCTTCGTGCTCAGTTCTTCCGAGCAAGTTTCAAAAATATGTGATTAATTAGCGATCTTAGAACAAGATGCGCTATGTGGATCAGTGTTCGTCGGCGTGCAACGACAATTCGATGTAGACGGCTACTAACAGGGCGAAAATATAGGCCTGCAAGAAGATGACCAACATCTCAAAGATAGTGAACGCGACACCAGCAACCAAGGTGACTGCCGATAAGGCGGTCCAGCCATTCATCTGCCAGAAAAAGAAGTTAGAAGCAGAAAAAAGCAGAACCAGAATGATGTGTCCAACCAGCATATTCGCCATCAGACGAACCGTGAGTGTGGCGGGGCGCAGAATAAAGGTCGATAAAAATTCCAGTGGCACCACCGCAAAGTGTAGCGGCAGCGGCAGGTTGGGGATCACCACTGAACTCTTCATATACTTGAAGAATCCGTACTTCTTAGCGCCCGCGTAAATGAAGGCTATATAACCTACAATCGCCAACACTAATGGCATAGCGATACGAGCATTGGGCGAAATATTAAGGAACGGAATGATCGACGGGGCATTAATAAACAGCACCAGGAAGAAGATTGTGGCAATAACCGGCAGGAACCGCCGCCCTTCTTTCCTCCCGAGGATCTCTTCTGCGATATGGATGCGCACAAAGTCCAACAGCAACTCGCCAACATTCTGCAAGCCCGAAGGAATTAGCTTCGGGCGACGCATAGCAATGAGGAAGAATGCCAGAAGAACGCCAACCATAATTAAGCGGACAAACACCAGACGGTCGATTGTGAACCAGCCGTTCGCAATATCGGCGAACCAAATGGCATCCGGGAAAAATTCATGATCCAAATCGGGCGCGTGAAATTCACCCTCTAAGGCCAGTTGTATAACGCTCAGCGTTCTCTCCCGTGTTCGGGCCACGAAAATCTATTTTTTGAAAAATCGTGGTGTAAGGGACGTCATGTCATTTCTTGGTACTGACTACCAATTCCCTTACACATCGGTAGTCAACCCAGAACCTAAGTCTCGATCAATTGCGAGCAGGCACTCGCCGAGATATAAGCCCACGTGTAAGACTAGCAGCCCAAACCATACTTTTCTTCCCACTCGGCTCAGCGAAATTCTAGCCCCGCCAACCCGAAGAGCCAGAGTGCTAGTTAAGCTGCGCTAATAAGCGACCCATAACGTCGCTCACACTCAGTTACGGGGGTAATTTTACTCACATCCATACTCGTTGGATTCTGCTTAAATTCCCACTCCACTCGAGTAGAGCACGACTACTCCACATGACCGTGCGCACTCGAAATCTAGTGCACAACCGCTAGGTCGTGCACATGGTCCATAGCCGCGGGTCTACCAACTCGATATCACTGATGACCACCTCAGCCTTATATCTCTCTTAACCCCGCAGCCTGATATCTTAGCGAGAGACCCACCCACCGCTCTTAACGCTCCATACCGACTAAAGAGACAATTAATAGATAATCTCAACCGATCCATATTGGTTAGATTTTCCCTCCAGTTCTCAATATAAGTAGCGGCGATCCAGGCGTTGCTATTCGACTCTTCGAGGGGTCCGAAATAAACATTACCGCGGGTGATCCGACATCGGCACGAGGAAAATATTATTCTGAGCTCGCACACCACAAAAACACAGCCCGCGACCAACGTCACTGGTTTCGTATCAAGGGTGCTCGTGTGTGCACTGGTGCCGGCATATGAAGCAAGCCTGAAGCAGGGTGGATGAGAAGGCACAACTAGCAGGGAGCGAGACGCCCACTGCCAAGCTCGAAGCTTGCACCCAATGTGCGCTCGCCAGCGATCTGGCTATATCCGCTTAGCTAACCTTAGAGTTTCCGAGGTTCATCCAGCGTTATTATTCCTAGAAACCGCAGTGCAAATGGGAAACGGGCGCTTGCCTCTTTGACCCATGAGCGAGAAAAAAAACCACCGATGAGCTGAGCTCATTCGGTAGGGAGACCCCGCCTACTTTTGTCGAAGTTTCGTGGTTATCCGGATCGACGGCGGAGTTGTCACAGACACAGAAAACTGTATCCCATTCTTCTCACACAATCGCCGCGGGTAATGCGATAACTTGGGGTATCAATTTTGGTCACGCCCGCTAATCCCGATCGATGACCTTACTAAGAAAACTCACGATCGCGTACCGTGGACGAGGTGCTCCTCGGTTCCGTTGAGCTGACTCGATGGGACGCGCATTGGATTGTTATCCACAGCGGCAGTCGCGGAAGAAACGCTATAGAGCGAGGAGAAGAGCTTGCCCTTTGAGCTCGAGACGTTGTGTAGGGTCTCGTTGCTTGTAGCTCGGCGACATCGAGGAATCCGATTGATCTATCGAGATAACCGCTGGGGATAGCGTTGTGTCTGTAGTGGCTAGGGAGTGTCCTGCGGAGTTATGTAGGTGACGTTGGTGGTCATAATCCCATAGACCTCGGCGCCAATCACGACAATGCACACAGCCACCACGGAACTGAAAAGCGCAACCGGATCGTAAAATTCGGCGTCTCGAACGGAGTAGAGAACGATACCGGCCACGATAAGTTTGACCAGCCATCCACCCAATATCACCACCCCAGTAGTACTCGGTGACGAGGATGCGGTAATGAGCACATTTATCACCGTGAGCAGCATAAAGGCACCACCGATACCCGATCCCACCAAGACTCCCCACAATCCGGGGAGTCCGCTGACCGCTCCCCACACCATAAGCAGGACGATCGTGACAATGACGAGGGCATGCAGACCAAAATAGAGGGCTCGATTGAGGGGCCTTTTATGGTCATCGTAGGGCGAGCGTGTTTTCACGGGTTTTTAAAACTTTCGTTGATCGCTGGAGGAGCTTGAGGGTGAGAGTCTATAAGAATCTTAAGTTCAGGTTGGCGTTCTCTTCTTCCTTCATAAATAGGGCGTGCCGTTAGGGCCACCACAACAATAAAGGACACGACAGTAGCGATGCTAGCGGCCTGCGACGGTACGATGGAAAACGCCACGGCTCCAAAAGCCGCCAAGGATACCCAGGCATAGATGATCAGTACCGCCCTGCGATGGGTATGTCCGATGGATAATAACCTGTGGTGGATATGGAGCTGATCCGCTGAAAAAGGTGATTGCCCGCGTAACAACCGTTGGATAACCACCACAATGAGATCGCCCACAGGTATGAGAATCACCGCAATGACCACCATGAGCGGCGATAAAAGAGCAATAATATCTACGACCCCGTAGAGGCTGAGGCTAGTTTTTCCTGATGCGGAGGTTGAGGCTGCCGCTAGTAACAAACCGATCAGCATGGCACCGGAGTCACCCATGAATATTCGGGCGGGCTCAAAATTATGGGGCAAAAAGCCTGCACAGATACCTACGAGCGCTGCTGCAATAATAGCCGGAGGATAGGCGGAGACCATTCCGCCCTGATCATGGAGGACGGTCAGCGAGTAGAGAAGGATCGCTCCCCCTCCGATGAGGCCCACGCCAGCAGCTAAGCCATCAAGGCCGTCGATGAAGTTAATCGCATTGATGAGGGTAACGGTGAATAGGACCGTCACGAACGTCGAGGCGATGGGGTCCAAAATGAACGTACTCCCGCCATCGAGCGGCAACCATATAAGTGTCCAGGTAAGTCCCAAGAAGACCATGATGATCGCGGCCACCAGCTGGCCAACGAGTTTCGTAAGAGCGTCGAGTTCCCAGAGATCGTCGCAAATTCCCACCAAGACTACTATGAAACCGCCGGCCAAAACAGCGTCCATCTCTGGGGTCAGTGGCTGAAAACCCCTCGTGAGAGCTGGCAATTGAGCCGCTAGTAGGACGGCACAAACAAATCCTGTGAACATAGCGGCGCCGCCAAGTCTCGGCTTAGGAACTAAGTGCACGTCGCGCTCGCGGATCTCCCCCATGCGTCCGGCCTTGACCATGGCCATTCGTACGATCCCTGTGGTGAGATATGTCAAAGAAGCGGCAACTAGAAGCACGAGCCCTAGTTCGCGCATCGGGACGCCGGCAACTCCCGCCCCCATCTACCTGATGCTCTCAGGATCAACATCGAGAACCTCTGCGATTCTGTCAGCACTCAGGGCGCCTTCGCGCAGTAATTTAGGGTGGGTACCTGAGAGATCGAGAATCGATGAGGCAACCTTAGCGGCACACTCTCCCCCGTCGAGATACACCGCAACCTTATCGCCCAACTGTTCTTTAGCCTGAGCGACCGTAGTTGCAGGTGGTTGACCAGAGATATTCGCTGACGACACGGCCATGGGACCGGTTGCTCGTAAAAGCTCGATTGCTACTGGATGAAGGGGCATCCTCAACATGACTGTGCCCCTCGTATCCCCGAGATTCCACCTCAGCGACGGAGCTTGCGGTATAACAATACTCAACGCGCCAGGCCAGAAAGCTTCGATGAGAGTACGCAAACGATCATCATACGAGTGGACGAGTCCGCGAGCGGTCTCCCAACTACCAACAAGAACGGGTACGGGCATATTTGGTCCGCGATCTTTGGTAGTGAGCAGGCGTTCAACCGCCCGAATATCAAAGGCGTTACAGCCGAGGCCGTAAAGCGTATCGGTAGGAAGCACCACTAGTTGCCCCGACTCGACTGCACTGAGGGCGGCTTTGATCCCTAATGCCCGGTTATCGGCTGAACTGCACTGGTAAATTCTGCTCATGATCGCCTCTTTATTCTTTTTGGCTATAGATCGTCTCTCAAGTGTTACAGCTTACTCTTTGCCGTTACGAATCGCGGCTTAGCCGCAGCATCCAGATGCCCGCATATATTCTCAAAGCCATGCGTGGCTAGCAGAGTGATAACTTCATCTTGCGTGGTGTCGTCGTGTTCAATTGCAATCAATCCACCAGGTCTTAAGTTCGAGACAATAGTAGTGACAAGTTTATTTATGATCTCCATACCCGACTCGCCTGCGAATACGGCTTGGGGCGGATCGGCGTAAACTTCCGGTTCGAGTGTGGGCGTTTCTGGTACATAGGGTGGGTTAGTAAGGATCATATCGAGATCTTTCGGTACTATTCGCGGATCGCAGGCGTCACCAGCAATAATCTCTACGTTGTCAAAAGGAGCCAGGTTCTTTTTGGTATAGGCTAAGGCTGCTGCAGAGATTTCCACAGCGAAGACCTGAGCGTGGCGTCCCAGCGAAGTCGCTATATAACCAGCAATGGCTCCGGAACCGGTACAAAGATCGGCAATTCTTGGCGCCTTCCGCTCCTTCAGCATTTCTTGAGCATGCTCCACAGCCCACTGAGCCATGGCTTCGGTTTCAGGTCGGGGTATAAAAACTCCTGGTCCGACGGCTAAGTCGAGCGACCCGAAGGCTGCGGTGCCAATTATATATTGCAGCGGCTCCCTGAGAGCGCGCCTCGCGACTAGCAGTGAAAAATCCTGGGCAAAATCCTCGGGAACAGAGCTGAGAAAACCCAGATCTAAAGGCTGACATTTAAGAATATGTGCGGCCAGCGCTCGGGCGTCATAGGCAGGCGAAGCCACCCCCGCTTGAGCAAGGGTGGCTTCAGCTTGCGTGAGAAGGTCACGCACGTGACTTACTCCGCTTCGAGACGCGCCGCGCGTTCGGCGTCTCGCAGTGCCGAGAAGAGATCATCGAGATCACCATTGAGAACTGAGTCGAGGTTATTCGACTTGTAGCCTATGCGGTGATCGGAGATTCGGTTCTCGGGCCAGTTGTAGGTTCGCACTCGCTCCGAGCGGTCGAGAGTGCGAATCTGTGCGGCGCGCCCTTCAGCAGCCTCGGCATCTGCTGCCTCTTCAGCAAGCGCCTGCAGTCGTGCAGCGAGCACCTGCATTGCGCGAGCCTTGTTTTGGATCTGGGAGCGCTCTTTCTGGCAGGTGACGACAATGCCCGTAGGCAGGTGGGTGATACGCACCGCTGAATCGGTGGTGTTCACACCCTGGCCACCTTTACCAGACGAGCGGTACACATCGACTCGCAGATCTTTATCGTCGATCTCCACTTCCGCGATCTCATCAGGCTCAGGGTAGACCAGTACTCCAGCGGCTGAGGTTTGAATCCGCCCCTGAGATTCGGTGACAGGCACACGCTGTACGCGGTGGACGCCACCCTCGAACTTGAAAATGCTCCACGCTCCGTCTCGGGAGGGCTGCTTCGAACGAATTGACAAGGTTATATCCTTGACACCGCCAAGATCAGACTCTGAGAGATCGAGTACTTCGGTAATGAAACCGTGCTTCTCGGCAAAGCGCTGGTACATCCGCACCAGCTCTCCTGCAAAGAGTGCAGCTTCTTCGCCGCCAGCTCCGGCTTTAACCTCCATAACAATATCCTCAGAGTCATGGGGGTCGCGCGGAGCCAGGAGATCGGCCAGCTGCTCCTCCAATTGCACGATTGTGCCCTCTAATTCTTCGGCTTCAGCCTTGAATTCGGCATCCTCGTGCGCCATTGATGCTGCGGCTTCATGATCTTCGCGAGCCTGAACCAGTTTCCGATTGACATTCATGATTGGCTGCAACTCTGAATAGCGCTTCGAGAGTTTCCTAAATAAAGCCTGATCATTCATGGTCTCGGGATCAGACATCTGTGCCTCGATGCCCTGATACTCCGAGACGATATCGTCAACGGCTGAAACGTGTGTTGCCACCAGTTACTCCTGTTCGTTATCAGCAGACATAATTGACGAGGAAGCGATCTGCATCATGAACTCGCGATTACTCTTCGTCTTTTTCAGCTGCTTGATCAATAGATCAATAGCCTGCTGATTATCCAATGCCGAAAGGATTCGGCGCAGCTTGTGCATCAGGCGGGCTTCTTCAGGAGCGAGAAGCAACTCATCCTTACGTGTACCAGAAGGATTAACATCCACTGCTGGGAATACGCGACGCTCTGCAATTTTGCGATCCAGCTTCAGTTCGGCGTTGCCGGTGCCCTTGAATTCCTCAAAGATCACGTTGTCACCCGCGGAACCGGTTTCCACCATGGCCGTAGCGATGATCGTTAACGAGCCGCCATTTTCGATATTACGAGCCGCTCCGAGGAAGCGCTTCGGCGGATATAGAGCGTTGGAGTCCACACCACCGGAGAGAATACGACCAGAAGCCGGTGAGGAGTTGTTGTAGGCGCGGCCCAACCTCGTAATAGAGTCGAGTAGAACCACCACGTCTTGACCCTGCTCCACTAGACGCTTGGCTCGCTCAATGGCTAATTCGGCCACCGCGGTGTGCTCTGATGGCGGACGGTCGAATGTCGAGGAAATGACCTCGCCTTTTACGCTACGCTGCATATCGGTGACTTCTTCAGGCCGTTCGTCTACAAGCACCACCATGAGATAGCACTCAGGGTTATTTGTGGCGATGGCATTGGCAATATTCTGCATAACCGTGGTCTTACCGGCCTTCGGGGGCGATACGATAAGGGCTCGCTGCCCCTTGCCAATAGGCATGATCAAGTCAATAACGCGGGTTGTGAGAATATTTTGCTCGGTCTCCAAACGCAAGCGCTGGTTTGGATACAGTGGAGTCAGCGAGTTGAAGGCGGGGCGGGCTTTAGCCTCTTCTACCGTCATGCCGTTGACGGAATCAACGCGAACGAGAGGGTTATATTTCTGGCGATTGCGACCGCGCCCATAGTTACCGCGATTGTCGTTATTCCCGCCCACACGGACACCACCGACAATATAGTCACCGGATCGCAGCCCTAAGCGGCGGATCATCTGGTTATTAACGTAGACGTCCGCTGGCCCTGCATGATAGCTCGAGGTTCGTACAAAGGCGATATTGGAATCGACAATATCGAGAATTCCTGCAGCTTCCTGAATATTTTCTTCTTTGGCTTCGCGCTCGTCCTGATTGTCGCGGCTGTCGCGGTTGTCGCGGTTGTCACGGCCGTCCCGTCCACGTCGCCCTCGGCGGCCACGACGCTCCCCCCGACGATCTCCCCGATGGGAGCGATTGTCCTGAGAATCGTCATCGGATGCGGAATCGGTCTGTTCTGAGTTGTCGTTCTGCGGAGCCGACTCATCGGCACCATCGTGACTATGTCGTCCTCGACCCCTCTCGTCGCGGCGGGAGCGGTTCCGCCGCGCGCGCCGTGCAGCCGAGCGGGATTCGTAGCGGTTATCACCATCACGCTCATCCTCTGAGCCCGCATCTTTGGATTCTGTATCCTCGTGCTGATTATCGCCCTCTTCGCCGTCCTGATGGCGCCGCTGAGTACGCTGCTTAGGCTGCGAGCTCTCGTCGCCCTCGGCCGAAGCGGAGTCGGCCGAACTGTGCTTAGTCACCCGCCGACGACGTGGGCGCTTGTCGGTAGTGTCAGTCTCTTGATTGTCGGCAACTGGGCGATTGTCACTGGGGGTAGATTCAGCCCGGGCTGGAGCGTGGTCGGCGTTGTTGATGGCGGCTATTAAATCGCCCTTACGCAGGGCGGAAATTCCTTTAAGACCGAGATCGGCTGCCATTTTCCGCAGCTCAGGTAGGCGCAGAGCTGCGAGATTTCGCGGTGCGCCTTGATCTGTTGTAGTCACAGATGTCCTTTCAGTTTCACTGTGCTCGTTGCTAGCTGTGAGGTTGGGGTGTATCAGCCATCGATGGCCATTGGGGCGCTGAATGCCGATGCGGCAAGGCATCGTGACAGCGACGCCCTTCAATGGAAGACCATGAAATGCGGAGCAAGTCCTACTATGTATGTGGATGAACAAACTGAGCAATCTTTAGTCACAGAATTTGCAGGCTTCTCCCGTTTGAGCGAAATTCAACGCGCACAACCTCTGGTGCAAATAGTGCGGACGCGGGGGAGGCAAAGATTGGTATGTTCGTTCGTCAGTCTAGCTCAATCTGCGCGAATATGAAAAATGGCCGTATGAGAACTCTCTTCTCCCCTCACGGCATTCAGCTAATAAGGTGGCGAGTTCGCTTACGGTCCTAGCGAACTGATTGCTACGCTTATACTCATGCTTTCTACCATGCAGGAAGTCCCTCTTAATATTTCTCGCATTCTGGATTACGGTGCGCGCGCATTCGGGCCTACGCTCATTAAAACGTGGGAATCTGGGGAGGAATTTACAAGCACCTACCGTGAACTGGCTGCGCGAGCGGCCGCGCTCGCGCATGCCCTCGCCGATGAGGTGGAAATCAAACCCTCCCATCGGGTGGGCACCTTCATGTTTAATTGCACTGAGCACCTGGAGACCCTTTTTGCTGTGACCTGTATGGGGGCAGTATTTAATCCTCTGAACAAGCAGCTACTGAATGCGCAGATTGCACATATCATCAATCTTGCGGAAGATCAGGTTATTATCGCCGATCAGCGCCTGGCAAAACAATTGGGTGAGGTCCTATCGACGGGGTGCCCGAGCGTTCGGGCAGTGATTTTCATCGGTCGCACCAATCCGCAGGCGGCTTCACGCTATATACCTTCAGGCATTACCACCTTTTCTTATGAGGCCCTCCTCGACGGGCGGCGTTCGACCTATCCGTGGCCCCTACTGCCGGAAAATGCTGCAGCAGCACTCTGTTATTCCACTGGCACTACTGGCGAGCCGAAGGGCGTAGTGTATTCCCAGCGCTCTTTGTATTTGAAAGCGATCAGTTTGCGCACCTCCGACTCCTTGGGAATTTCGCATGGACGAACCTTTCTGTGCTGCGTCCCGATTTATCACACACTTTCGTGGTGCGTGCCCATCGCCGCAGTCATGTCTGGGGCACCCCTAGTATTTCCAGGGGCTGATTTAACACCACGATCCCTAGCAGAGCTCATAGAAACCACCTCTCCGCAGGCTGCAAATGGAGTTCCGTCCATCTGGATTCAGGTCGTGATGTACTATCTGGCGCACCCACCAAATAATATTTCGCTGCGGGAGATTTTTTCTGGTGGTTCCCCCGTTCCACCGGCGCTGATGGATTTATGGCGCAATAACTTCGGCATTGATCTCGTTCAAATCTGGGGCATGACCGAAACCTCTGGTGTCACCACGGTGGCCCGTCCGCCTACTGGACTATCACCCGATGCCGAACGTTCCTACCGGATCACCCAAGGTCGTTTCCCCGCCGCCGTTGACTATCGTGTGGTCAACGATGGCCGGGTGGTCAATAGCACGGAGCGCCACGATGGTGAGATTCAGGTTAGGGGTACGTGGATTACCGGTTCTTATTATCACTCCTCGAACGAAGGCTCAGCAGTCAGCGATCACCCGTCAGACCCCTCTAAAGCCGATAATTATGCGCAACAGTTCACTGAAGATGGGTGGCTTCGCACAGGTGATGTCGGCACGGTTACTGCTGATGGTTTCCTCATTCTTAACGACCGCGCCCGAGATGTCATCCGTTCCGGAGGAGAATGGATTTACTCCAGCCTCTTGGAAAATGAAATCATGTCCGCACCTGAAGTTGTTGAGTGCGCCGTTATTGGAAACCACGACCGCACCTGGGGTGAGCGTCCGCTAGCAATTACCAAATTGGTTGCAGATGTCGATGCTACCTTTGAGACCGCAGATAAATTACGCGATCACCTACGCGAAACGTTCCCTTCGTGGATGCTTCCTGAGTACTGGGCCTTTGTCGAAAATATTGCTAAAACCTCAGTAGGAAAATTCGACAAGATCGAACTCAGAGCTACCGCGGCCCGCGGCGATCTCGACATCATTAAACTACCCGGACCGGGCAGCTCCCGAGTTCGTTAAGCTATGACCTTGGTGCTCACTCCACCAGCAATTTCTAGAGTGAGAACTTGTAATCCCGCGGCTACAGCTTCATCGATGAGCGACTGGTCGACCCAGGTGGTTCCTAACACCATACAGGTGGGGCCAGCACCGGAAAGGTAAGCTGCATAGCCCTTGTCCCGCAACCGCTCAATCCATGAGGCAGTCTGCTCTAAGACCGCGGCACGATAAGGTTGATGCAGCACGTCTTCTGTGGCGCTCTGCAGGTGCTCGGGATGCTCGTTTAAGGCGGCGACCATTAAAGCTGCACGCGAAATATTAAAGCGGGCGTCTAGGTGAGAAATGCTTGCGGGTAAGACTTTACGCACCTCATGTGTGGAGGCGTGGAAACTTGGTACAAAAGCCGTAGCCTTGAGGTCGGGATGAACCGGAGTGGTGACCGCCTGGTAGCGCTTACTTTCACCAGCAGTTGACCATGAAATAATGGCGCCACCGAAAAGAGAAGCTGCGGCGTTATCGGGGTGACCTTCAAATTCAGAGGCTAATTGTAAAAGGGTAGCAGAATCGAGTGCATCACCAGTTAATGCTTGAGCTAAAGCCACTCCCGCAACCGCGGCTGCGGCCGAGGAACCAAGGCCTCTAGAATGCGGGATCCTATTGTGGCAGATGATTTTCAAACCCGCAACCGTTATCCCAGCTGCCGACAGTCCAGCCTCAAGGGCACGGTAAACGAGGTGGGAGCTATCGCGGGGAACTTCCCCAGCCCCCTCGCCATGAACCTCAATATCTAGTCCCGCATCGGTCGTTATAACCTCTACCGTGTCGTAAAGTCCAAGCGCGAGACCAAGAGAATCGAAACCTGCGCCCAAGTTGGCCGTTGATGCAGGCACCGAGCAGGTAATATGACGACCAGGTTGAAGTTGGTGGCTCATTTACTCTCCTGCAAAACGTAGTACGGAGTTTACCGATAGACAGGTATCGGATTCTTCGAGGGCTGAAACCATCGAGGCTAGCGACCGTTCTTTGGCGGTATGGGTAACGAGGATGAGGCGAGCTTCACCGTGGTGATCTTCTTGGCGCACCGTGCGCAAGGATATACCCTGGTCAGCGCAGATCTGTGTGATCTCAGCCAGCACACCCACCCTATCAATAACCTTCATATCGATGTGGTACCTGGTTGGGACATCTCCAAAGTCAGCGATCGGCAAATCAGCATACGTGGATTCACCAGGAGCTCGGCCACCGAATACTTTATTACGCGCGGCGCCCACAATATCGCCTAGAACCGCGGAGGCGGTGGGGTTACCACCAGCACCATTTCCGTAAAACATTAGGCGACCAGCAGCTTCCGCTTCAACGAAGATCGCATTAAAGCTCTTACTCACGCTAGCCAAAGGGTGATCCCGTGGAATTAAGGTAGGGTGAACACGAGCGGAAACAGAGCGTTGACCTCTATCGTTGGTCAAGCGCTCGCAAATAGCCAGTAGTTTAATGGTATAACCAGCTGCTCGAGCGGCCTTGATATCATCCGAAGTAATCGCTGAGATGCCCTCGCAGTATACATCCGACGCTGTCACTCTCGTGTGGAAGGCTAGAGATGCAAGAATGGCGGCCTTGGATGCAGCATCGTATCCCTCAACATCGGCGGTGGGATCTGCTTCTGCATAGCCCAAGCGCATGGCTTCGGCGAGCACATCCTCATATTCGGCACCGGCGGAATCCATCGCATCCAATATGAAGTTGGTAGTCCCATTGACGATTCCGGCCACTGATTCGATCTGATCACCTGCAAGGGAACGCCGGAGTGGACCAACCACTGGGATAGCAGCGGCAACTGCCGCCTCAAAATAAAGATCCACCCCCGCGGAATCCGCAGCCTCGGATAGCTCTGCTGAATGAGCGGCCACCAGTGCTTTATTGGCCGTGACCACGGACTTACCGGCACGTAGGGCTTTAAGGACTAACTCACGTGGATATTCGATACCGCCGATAACTTCGACAACGAGATCGACGTCGTCACGCTCAATCAGGGAGGCGGCATCGTCGGTAAGAACACCCAGTTCGGCGGCAAGACTCGAGGTGTGCTTCTCTTTGTTGGCCACTGCAACACCGCGAACCTCGAGGGGGCCGCCTGCCCGGTGGGCAAATTCTTCAGCATTTTCAACCATGAGCCGAAGTACCTGTGAACCCACGGTTCCATTGCCCAAGATGGCCACACCCACGGGTGAATTCTCTCCCTTACCATGCCTGAAATTGCTTGCCGGATGGGTTTCGCTCATAGTAACTCCCGTTATCAAATAAAAAGTTATGGCATTTAAGTCGCGAAATCTCTCGCTACCTCTTTAAACCTATTGCCAAATTCTAAACCATAGACCGCACACCATGAATTCCTCATGCGGAAGTGTTGTCGTTCTCTTCAAGGTTGAGGAAATCCTCGATGGTCTCGCGACGCACCATTAATTGCGCTTGGCCATCTTTGACCGAAACAATTGCCGGGCGCATGAGCATATTGTATCGACTGCTCATCGAATAACAGTAGGCGCCCGTAGCAGCAGTGGCGACCAAATCTCCCCGAGCAATATCGGTAGGAATCTGCGCATGGTTGACCACGATATCCCCGGATTCGCAGTGCGAACCCACCACTCGAGCATCCACTGTCGGCGCTGAACTGAAGCCGTCCACCTTGCGTATATCGTAGATAGCCTCATAGAGTGCCGGGCGGATATTATCGCTCATCCCCCCATCCACCGAGATATAGCGGCGCGAATATCCCCCATCCAAGCTCACATCTTTTACTGTGCCCACCGTATAGAGGGTCACTGTAGATGGGCCGGCAATTGCCCGTCCTGGTTCTACCATCACAAAAGGCATGGGTACGTCTTCGCGGTGGGCGTAATCAGCGACGCGACGCAACAGATCTTTAGCTACTGCGTCAACATCGAGGGCAGTTTCGGATTCCGTATAAGCAATACCGTAGCCCCCACCAAGGTCGAGAATTGAGAAATCTCGACCCACAGACAGCTCCTTTAAAATCCTTCCATACAGTTTAAGCACCCGCTCAGCAGCAAGCGAGAAGCCTTCAGCATCAAAAACCTGAGAGCCGACGTGGCAGTGAAGACCGACGAGATTTAAGTTTTCTAATTCAACAATTCTGCGAGCAGCACGGTACGCAGAGCCTGAGTAAAGCGAGAATCCAAATTTCTGGTCCTCGTGGGCAGTGGCAATGAACTCGTGTGTATGAGCATCGATACCTGGTTTAACCCGCACCATAACATCTTGAACCTTGTCCAAGGACGCAGCTATGTCCTGCAGTTCTTCAATTTCCTGATGGGAATCTACTATCACATGACCGATGTCGTTGGCGACAATATCACCAAGAAAAGCAGCGTCTTTGTTATTACCATGGGCTGCGATAAGTGCGGGCGGAAAACCGGCGCGCAGAGCAACCTGCAATTCTCCGTGCGAAGCGATGTCGAGGGCGAGACCTTCGCTTGCCACCCATTGGGCGATACGGGTAGTAAGAAATGCTTTGGCTGCATAGTGCACGTGTTCTCCGCCCCCGAATGCCTTGGCCATATCGCGGCACCTCGAGCGGAAGTCGTCTTCATCAACAACGAAGGTGGGGGTTCCAAATTCAGCGGCAATCGCTGCAAGTGGCACACCCGCGATCGTGACACCACCATCGGCTGATCGGCACGCATTGCGGGGCCATATATGGGCGGGGAGATCATTAAAATTCACGCGTTCATCATCTTCCGGTCAAATATTAAAAGGAGCCCACGAGGCAGGACACCCCGTGGGCTTGAAAGTGGCACTGCTTCTACATCCGCTCTGGCGCACGAACGCCGAGAAGGTTCAAGGCATTGGCTAAGACCTGTTGGCTGGCCATTGCTAGAGCGAGGCGCGCGGTGTGGATGTCAGCAGCTTCCTCCCCTACTTTTGGCAGAATCTGACAGTTATCGTAGAAACGGTGGAAAGTACCTGCCAAAACTTCGCTATAGCGCGCAATACGGTGCGGTTCTCGCAATTCACAGGCGGCCTGCACCACAGCAGGGAACTCTCCGAGCGTGCGGATGAGTTCTCCCTCCCGCTCGTGCTTGAGTAACGAGAAGTCTGGGTTTATGGCTTCAATGCCGAGCTCTGCGGCCTTACGGCTCAATGAGCACAGGCGGGCGTGACCGTATTGCACATAATAAACGGGATTATCAGAGGATTGAGACTGCCATATCTCAAGATCAATGTCGAGGGTTGAATCCACTGATGAGCGGATCATCGCATAGCGGGCACCATCGATACCTATAGCGGCTACAAGATCGTCGAGAGTAATCACGGTACCGGCACGCTTGGACATTCTTACCGCGTTGCCGTCGCGCACGAGATTCACCATCTGACCAATGAGAACTTCTACCCGCTCAGGAGCGTAGCCTAGAGCGGCGGCAGCGGCCCTGAGTCTCGAGATATAACCGTGGTGATCGGCGCCCAACATATAGATGGCAATGTCATGGCCGCGTTCAAATTTATCCCTGACATAGGCGATATCGCCGGCAATATAGGCTGCGTCTCCGTCCGATTTGATAACAACGCGATCTTTGTCGTCGCCATAGTCAGTGGAACGCAGCCACCATGCGCCATCCTTTTCGTACAGGTTGCCGTTTTCTTTTAAGGCTGCAATAGCTTGGTCAACCGCGCCGGACTCGAAAAGCGAATTCTCGTGGAAGAATATATCGAAGGTGGTGCCAAATTCACGAAGTGAGGATTTAATATGACTAAACATCATATCAACTCCGTGGCTGCGGAAAATTTCGCGCATTACCTCATCGTCTTGATTGAGTGCATCTGGGTGAGCGGAGGTAATTTCTGCTGCAATCTCGGTTATATATTCTCCCCCATAGCCATCCTCTGGCGTAGGCTCGCCCTTGGCTGCAGCGAGCAGGGAATTGACAAATCGGTCGATCTGTCGCCCGTGATCATTGAAATAGTATTCGCGAGTCACATCAGCCCCGCTAAAGCTCATTATTCGCCCCAGCGAATCACCGACGGCAGCCCACCGAGTTCCGCCTAAGTGGATGGGACCAGTAGGGTTAGCCGATACGAACTCCAAGTTAATCTTTTTGCCAGCGAGGACATCGCCGGCCCCATACTGGGCTCCCAGCTTAAGGATCTGCGCGATAATCGCCCCCTGGGCTGCAGCTTGCAATGTGATATTGATAAAGCCAGGTCCAGCGATTTCGCAGGATTCGATGCCGTCGATGACGTTGAGGGCTTGCGCAAGTAGGTGACCCAATTCGCGCGGGTTCATTCCGACTTTTTTGGCTACCTGCAAGGCAATATTGGTGGCGTAATCACCATGCTCAGGATTGCGAGGGCGTTCCACGACAACAGTTTCAGGCAATACCGAAGTATCGAGCTGTTTCTCGGAGAGTACTTGGTACGCCGTGGAGGTGATGAGTTGTGAGAGTTCTGCAGGTGTCATAGGCAGTGAGTTTAGCGTATCTACTTTTCGGCAGTCACATCACATGCTGTTGAAAAAAGACATGTCAGCGAGCGCTTCGATTACTGGGTTGTGTTCCCCTTGGCTGCATAGATGGGTCCCCCGATTTCTCTCCACCTCTTATTCAAGACGCCCACCGCCACCCCGCTACCCCCTTGAATTCTTAGCCAAAACGACTCTCAACAGGTTTAACTGCTGGTTTTCAAGGAAACGGGGGTAATTTTCGACGATTTTCAACAGGCCGAAAAACCCCCACGAGGCCCACATCAGACACTGCGGGGGGTTAAGCTGTTAGCGGAGCACATAGGTAGGGGTGTCATCATCTTTCTTCGGCAGCGCAGCTTCAGGCTTCACCGATTGAAAGGTCATGCTGCTCTCTCCCTATCTGCACGAGAAGACCATAAATCCAGTCCACCATGCAACCTTGACGCTCGCCTGAGGGGTTTATGATCGCGGTGGGCGTTATGGTTGCGCCTCGGGATATAACTAGGGCGCAACTCTTCATAAAAATATTGACAATACTATCCAGTCAAAGGAGTTGCAGTGAACCAATTTACCGCTGTGACCGATGCAGTTGGCGGTAGCCTCGGCCTATCAGCCTTAGTGGGCACCCTACCCTTACTCGCATTCTTCGTCATGCTCATCGGTGTAAAAACAAGCGCCCATGTTTCCGCTGCCGTGGCTACCCTCACGGCTATCGTGGTGGCAGTCTTAGGCTTTAATATGCCCATCGACCTCGCACTAAGCGCCACCCTGCGCGGTGCGCTCTTCGGGCTATTACCCATTGTCTGGGTTATCGTGATGGCTATTTGGTTTTACCAGATCACGGTGGCATCGGGCCGATTTGAGGATCTCCGCCGCACCTTCGATAAGCTAGGCGACGGCGATGTCCGCATCCAGGCTATTCTTATCGCCTTCTGCTTCGGCGGCTTGCTCGAAGCCCTGGCGGGCTTTGGTGCACCAGTGGCCATCACGGCCACCATGATTTTGGCTCTCGGTATTAAACCGCTCAAGGCTGCCACCGTGGTCCTCTTGGCTAATACCGCTCCCGTGGCCTTCGGCGCCGTGGCCATCCCCATCACCACGGCGGGCGCTGTGGGCGGTCGCACCCTCGAACAAACCGAGAATATTGCGGCTATTGTGGGTCACCAGGCCCCACTCATCGCGGTTTTTGTGCCGGCTATCTTGCTCATCATTTTGGACGGATTCAAGGGACTCAAGGAGGCGTGGGTACCAGCGTTTGTTATTGGTTTCGCTTTCGCCATTGCCCAGTGGGCTACCTCGAATTTCTTCGCCTACCAGCTCACCGATGTGGTAGCTTGTATCGTTTCGCTTGGTGCCGCCTTTGTCTTCCTTCGTTTCTGGGATCCCCGGGGCGTGGACGAGATGCGTAAGCGCATGGAGCTCCCTCCGGCCGCAACCTCCGAGGAGCTACCTCCAATGCGCGTGTGGATGGCTTTATTGCCATATGCCGTGGTGACAGTCGTCTTCGGTGTTGCCAACTTGGGTAGTACCATTCCTGACCTCCTCAAGGCTCCAAAGATCTCCTTCGATTGGCCACTTCTGGCTGATCGCCTTGTCACCGCTGATGGCGATCCAGTGAATTCCAGCTATACCTTGTTGCTCATTCACAACCCCGGTTCCCTCCTGCTCATCTCGGGTCTCATCGTGGCAGTTATCTACGCAATCTTCACGGAGAACGGCCGTTATAAGCTAACAGCCGGAGAAGTGGTCAACGAATTCACTTCAACTGCTTATCGTATGCGCTGGTCCGCCCTGACCATCACCTTGGTTCTTGGGCTAGCTTATGTAATGAATTACTCTGGTCAAACGGTGGCTATCGGCCAGTTCGTCGCATCGCTCGGCGGCGCATATGCTTTCTTGGCTCCGTCTCTAGGTTGGGTGGGAACCGCCGTAACGGGTTCAGATACCTCGGCTAATGCACTCTTCTCTAAGATGCAGGTGACCGCTGCTAATACTGCTGGCATTAATCCCGACCTTATGCTCGCTGCCAACACCTCGGGCGGCGTAGTGGGCAAGATGGTTTCACCTCAGTCCTTGGCAATTGCCGCTACAGCGGTGAAAATGGAAGGTCGCGAGTCTGAAATTTTCAAAGCCGTTGTCTGGTGGTCCCTGGGTATGCTTTTTGTTGTATGCTCCTTGGTCTTCCTCCAAACTAACGTTCTTAGCTTCATGGCCCCCATCGTGCCGTAGTGGCTTTCCGCCTCTACGGAATAAGGGTTTAGCCCGCTAGATCTCGCATGATCTCGCATGATCTCGCAAGGTCTCCACACCCACTTGCTCCCCCATATAAGGGGGAGTAAGTGGGTGCTTTTTATTGACAACTGTTCCCCTTTTTATGCGGTTTACCACCCGCAACGATTCAAGCGGGAACTGACAATATCGGAAAGTAAGCGCTCAGTACCGTTCTTACCTTAACCTAAGTTAGGTTAGCCTTTTTGAAACACTAGTGTTTCTTATATATTGGCAGCTAGGTCGCTATTTTAGTGCTAGTTTTGGTTAGATTAACTAAGGGTGATCAGGTAGGGTAAAAGGTAGCTATTTTCGCGTCTCACGCTTTCTCTAACCCAAGGATTACTCGCAATTTTCGGGCCACAGATGCGTCACCCTCGGGTGGAGCTTTGAACTAAGCGCGGCGTGAATATCTAACTTCCACAAGACAGGAGTAGTACCACATGAGAGTTGCGCTCTTCTCTACATGCATCGGTGACGCCATGTTCCCCGATGCTTCGAAGGCCACCGCTTTGCTTCTATCCCGCTTGGGCCATGAAGTCGTTTTCCCCAAGGCCCAAACCTGCTGCGGTCAGATGCACGTCAATACCGGTTACCAACGCGAAGCGATTGGCCAAGTAAAGAACTACGTAGACGCCTTCGAGGATTCCTCCATCGACTATGTCGTTTCCCCTTCTGGCTCTTGCGTTACCGCCGTCCGCGATGATCACGAGCACTTGGCTAAACGCTATGGCACCGCCTCTCTAGTTGATGGCGCCAAGAAGTGCGCTCAAAAGACCCTCGACCTCCCCGAATTTCTGATCGATGTCGCAGGTGTGGAGAATGTCGGCGCCTTCTTCCCTCACAAGGTGACCTACCACCCCAGCTGCCACGGCTTGCGCTTTCTCAAACTTGGCGACCGCCCATACCGCTTATTGCAGCATGTCGAAGGCCTGGAGCTTATCGATTTGCCTAATAAGGAAGAATGCTGCGGATTCGGTGGCACTTTCTCGCTTAAGAACGCGGAAACTTCCGCTGCGATGGTTTCGGATAAATGCCGTAATATTCAGATAACGGGAGCAGAATTCGTTACTGGTGGCGATTCATCCTGCTTAATGAATATCGCCGGTTCCCTTTCCCGTCAGCATGTTGGCATCCGCGCTATTCATATCGCGGAAATTCTTGCATCCACTAAAGATCACGAATGGAGCCCCACGTCGGCCGCTTATTCCAAGGAGGCAATGCTGTGAGCATTAATCTCGGCACCCCACCCATGCCACCCTACGCAACAGCACCGTCGATGTTGCGTGGCGATGATTCCTTCCCACATAAAGCCCATGATGGGCTCAATAATGTTACCCAGCGGCGTAATCTCACCAAGGCGACCACGCATATTAGGAATAAGCGCCACGAGGTCATCTCTGAAATTGATGACTGGGAAGCGCTGCGTGAAGCAGGATCCACGACCAAGCGTTATGTCCAGGCGCATCTTCCCGAGCTGCTCGAGCAGTTCGAGGAAGCAGTCACTGCCCGCGGCGGTCACGTCCATTGGGCGCGCGATGCCGCCGAGGCTGGCAAGATCGTGCTCGATTTGGTGAAGGAGCAAAATGTCGATCGCGTCGTGAAAATTAAATCTATGGCTACCCAAGAGATTGCTCTTAATGAACAGCTCGAGGAAGCTGGTATTTTTGCTCAAGAAACTGACCTCGCTGAGCTGATTGTGCAGTTAGGAGAGGATCGCCCCTCCCACATTCTGGTTCCTGCTATTCACCGCAACCGAGCCGAGATTCGCTCTATATTCCTGAAGAAGATGAGTCATATCGACGAATCGATTAGCTCCGATCCCCCGGAGCTGGCAGAGGCTGCTCGCGTATACCTACGTGAACAGTTTATGGAAGCCAAGGTAGCTATTTCGGGCGCCAATTTTGGTATCGCGGAAACAGGGCACGTCACGATTGTGGAATCAGAGGGCAATGGCCGTATGTGCCTTACACTTCCGGAAACCCTCATTTCCGTGATGGGCATTGAGAAGATTTTGCCAACTTTCCGCGACTACGAGACCTTCTTGCAATTACTGCCGCGCTCTTCCACCGGCGAACGCATGAATCCCTATACTTCACTGTGGTCAGGGGTTACTGAAGGCGATGGCCCTCAGAACTTCCATCTAATTCTGCTCGATAACGGCCGCACTGCCGCAATGTCTGACGAACTCGGCCGCGAAGCTCTCAAGTGCATCCGTTGCTCAGCTTGTTTGAATGTCTGCCCCGTCTACGAGCGCGCCGGTGGACATGCTTATGGCTCCACATATCCTGGCCCCATCGGTGCTATTTTGTCACCGCAGCTAACTGGCATGGACACCTCCGACGATCCAAATAACTATCTCCCCTATGCCTCCTCACTGTGTGGTCGCTGTAATGAAGTGTGCCCGGTTAAAATCCCTATTGTGGAGACCCTCCTTGAACTGCGCCACCAGAAGGTGGAAAAGCACAAGCCACTCGTCGAAGGTGCACTTATGGGTGCTATGCAAATGACGTGGGGCTCTCCGACTCTGTGGAACCTTGCAACGCGTGTGGTCTTCATGGGGCGTATTCTCGGAGGTTTCAACGGCAAGATTACGCATCTACCATCCTTTCTTTCTGGTTGGACCGATATTCGCGATACCGCGGTGCCACCAAAGAAATCCTTCCGACAGTGGTTCGAATCTGATGAGGCTCAGCAGCTGCTCACTGACGCCCGCCACGACGGTCTTCCCACCAATAAGCTCAACGAGGGCGAGGAGAATTAATAATGGATGCCAAGACTGAGATGCTCACCCGTATTCGGAATGCGCACAAGCTCTCCAATATGCCCGACGAGGTTGAGATTGTCCGCGAATACAACGAGAACGAGACCGAGAAGTATTCACGGGAAGAACTCAAGGACATTCTTATCGATCGCCTCCTGGACTACAAGGCTATCGTGGAAGAAAGCACCGCTGAGGGACTAGGGAATAAGATTTCCGAAATCCTTAATGCTCGCGAAGCGCATACTGTTCGCTATGCTCCTGGTCTCGATAGTGGTCTCTTCGACTCATTTAATGGTCACGCATCTCCCGACGACAACTCTGTGGATCCGCGCACCCTCAATGAGGTTGACGCTATCGTGACTGATTCTCATGTTTCGTCGGCTCAAACTGGAACCATTTGTCTGGAGTCCAATGACCGCTGTGGTCGTCGTGCCCTCACTTTAGTGCCCGACTGCCACGTTGTGATTGTGCATATGGATTCGGTAGTTTACGGAATTCCGGAAATGATCGCCCGGTTGGGTCGCACTCGACCGATCACCATGATCTCTGGGCCTTCAGCCACCTCGGATATCGAGCTCAGCCGTGTTGAAGGTGTGCACGGCCCGCGTACTCTCATCTGTGTTTTAGTGGATGGCTAAAAATTCCTAGTGGGAGCGGCGAAGATACCCGGCCTCGCCGCTCTTTTTTAGTTTGACCTCTAAGGTGCTAAAGTAAGTCGCGTTGTTCTTTATAGAATGAGAACTTCTTGGCCCCCGTAGCTCAGTGGATAGAGCGCTGGTTTCCGGTACCAAAGGTCGCAGGTTCGACTCCTGTCGGGGGCACTATATAAATAGGTCCCTCTCCAGATGAAGTGGAGAGGGACCTATTCGCTATCTTAGCCCTGTGGCGTCATAAGAAACCACGCCAGGAAATAAAGGAGCAGTTGCGGGCCAGGCAGCATCATGGAGAGCAAGAATATCAACCGCAGCAACGTGATATTGACACCGTAGGTTTCCCCGATACCCGCCAACACTCCCCCAGCGATTCCCTGAGTCCGCGAGCGGTGGACCTGCCGTTGGTACCACGGGACAGAAGGGTCGCCATAGGGCGTCGAATAAAATTCCATCGAAGTCTCCTTAATTGTGATGTGATCCTTCTATTATGCCTTTTCACAACAACTGTAGGTATCAGGGATCCCCCTGAATAAACCCTGAATTCACACTGCTGGTGAATCGATTTCAGGAGCAGAGAGATCTTGATCTTGAATATTCTTGAGATATATTTCTACCGCTGCCATCAATTCGGGTGTGATGGTGTCGAAAATCAATGATCGCACCGTATTTACATGGGTCGGGGCCGCTTCCACCAGACGCTTCTTTCCTTCGGCACTGAGGCTGATATGGATGCCTCGTGCATCACCGGAACACTTACTTTTAGCTACGAGACCGCGCTTCTCCATGCGAGTGACCTGGTGCGACGTCCGGGAGCGATCCCACTCCAGATTGGCGCACAAATCGCGCAGACGCAGCATCTCATCCGGAGCTTCCGATAGGCATACGAGGACGGCGAATTCGCTACTGGTGAGCTTGTGTTCATTGTGCAGTACTTGCTCATTAGTATTCTGTACCTTCCGCACGGTGCTTAGTAGGAGGCGCCAAAATACCTGCTCTTCGTCGGTCAACCAGCGGGGAGTACTCATAAAGCCCATGATAACCGCATAATTTTCTTTTGGGAAACGTCACGGTCTCTACTTGTAAAATTGTCCTTGCGGAATTTTTAAAGCCTGTTACTATTTTTTGAGCAAAGCGAGAGGTCTTTCATCGCACTGGGTAACACCCTGGTAGCGCGAGGGAACACAGGTTAGGACGAAAATTTGCTGAGTTTTAGCGAGCTGGTTGAACACTGCCGCCATAGCGTCCAGACGCGTGGCATCTGTTGATCCGAGTACATCGTCAAAAAATACTGGGATTGACTGCTCGCTCACCAGGGAGGCAACGGCAAGCCTCGATAGGATATTCAGCTGCTCTTTTGCCCCACCTGAGAGTTCGCCCTGTTCTACGCGAACTCCACCCATTCCGGTACGCGCGAGCACTTGGAGCTTTTCGCTTAACTCAAAATTCACATCAGGCCCCCATACAATCCGTGCTAAGGAATTGAGTTTTTGGGCAAAGGGAAGGGCATAGCGCTCTCGGGCCAATTTCTGGTGTGAAAGTAGTATCTGATAAAGGAGCTTTGCCGCTGCTGCCCGGCTCTCTATCGCCTCAAGTTTACGCTCCGCCTGACTTAGATGATCGCAGGCTAGGTCGTAGTCTGTGCCGGCCCCATCGGCTTGTTCGATATAGCCGGCCATGCGGGCGATTTCCTGCTCGGCTCGTCTTAATGATTCTTTGGTGTTGGTCACTTTCGCTTGCGCAACTTCCAGTGCTCTTTTTTTATTCTCGACATCCAAGAGATCGAGTTGCTTTTTGGCTGCTTCCCATTTCTGACGGGTTTTCTCCACCATCGTCTCCGCAGATTCTCGTTGCTGATCTAAGACCAAAGAACTCACTTCGGCTTCGGCGCTTTCTAGATACAGTTCCTCTCGCTGCAAAACAGCTTCTTTGGCGCTAATAGTACTACTGAGCGATTGCAGGAGTTGAGCTTGCGGGGAGTTCTCACTATCGGTGATCTGAGCGTCAAGGCACTCTCGCTCTTCTTCTTTTTCTTCTTTTGATTTCTCTAGAAGATGGAGCTCAGCGCTTAGATCGGCCGAGCTATCCTCATCCTCGTCCTGAGGTGCTGCAGCGATGAGCTGCGATAACTCTGCGTGGGTGCGCTCCTTGGTTAATTCCTTCAGTGTGCTGCGGTAGCTGACTATACTACGGGTTGCTTCTTGCCCTGCATGGAATATCTCACGTGCCTGTTCGATAGTTTCGACACCGGCAGCGTCTTTTAACTCCTGCCATTTGGCCTCCGAATCGTCTCGCTCGCGTTGCACCGAACCGGCGCCTGGAGTGATCTCTGCGGTAATATCACCAATCTCGAGTGTTAAGGGTTTGGTGATTAAGTAGTCTCTACGCTCCCGACCAACTGCTACATCCTGTCCATCGACTAGAAGCTCGGTGTCGGAACGGGCTGATAGGGATAGAACCGTCGATTGGGCTTCGGCCTTGATAGAAGCGGCATTGAAATTCTCCCACGCCTGCTCCAGTTGCTTAAGTACACTGTTCTCGATGTGGGGAACTTGTGCGAGACGGGCAATAGTTTCTTCGACTTCACGAATCTTTTCTAGGGTTTCTGTTGCCTCCCGAGCCAGTTCCCCAGCGGCCGTGCGTTCAATACGCTCCTTGAGAGTTTTTATCTCTTCCCGTAATTGCTTCAGTTGGTCAGTAAGATCGCCTCTGCGTGTCCTCAGCGCCTCAAGTTCCTCATGCTCTTTGTCGGCGGCCTGCGCTATGGGAATAATATCTTTGCGCAGTTGGGCCAGTTCCTGAGCAAGCTCTGCGCAAGCGGCTTGCAACTCTTGGCGCCTCTTGCACTCTCTTATACTGTGTTTTAAGGCTTCTTGTGCGCGCTCGAAGTCTTCTTTTAATCCCAGTAGCTTATTCTCAGCGGATTCGATCTCTGCAACCTGCTCTGCTAATTCGCTTACGTGATCATGGTACGTGGGCAGCGCTTTCTCCGATTCGGTGACGTGGCGCTGCTGTTTGTCATACTCAGCGATATAGGTGCTGAGATCTGAGAGTTTTTTCTTCTTGGCTTCGAAGTTTTGCTGAGCTTCTTGAACCGCCTGACGCGCATTTTTCACCTCGGTGGTTTCTCGCCCGGTTCTTTGGTAAAACCGTGAATACTCCTCGAAAGCTCTCTTAATCAATTCGTTTCCATGATCGGGAGAGGCATCCTCGTCCAGGTCAGCGCGTAAGGTGTCTTCTAATGGCTTAATATCAGCAAAGACCAGATCGTCGTCCATTTGGTCTTGTTGATTATAAAGTGCCCGAAAAAGTCCAGGATCGATATATCGCTGCTTGAGTTGTTCTAGTTGGTCCTCGGCGTCGTCCGCTGTATAGCTTCGGTTATCGACCTTCAGCTCAGTTTTGGGCGCTTTCAGATACTGCTTATATAGTTCGATCTTGTGCTCACCGAGGCGAAAATGCAGCCAAATTTCTGGAGCTTCATCCCGATCGAGAGGTTTGAGAGCCTTCACATTTTTGCTTTTTGAGGTTGCTTTCATATCCAATGCGATGCGAATAGCTTCAAGTATTGTGGATTTTCCTGCCTCATTATCTCCAGAGATCATAATAACGCCGGTGGCAGGGAGATCATCGAGAATGAGGTGATTGATACCGCGAATATTCTTGAGCTCAATTCGTTGGATGTCCATCGTGAATTCTCCTCTTAGGTCCTGTCCAGTCCGGCTTCAAGGCGCAGGAGCAATTTCAGTGCCTCCTGAGCATGAGGATCTGTTGATTCTATGAGTTCCTCGAAAGCTTCACGGGCAAAACCGTCAAAACTAAGATCGTCCACATCATCGGCTGTGGGCTGAATAGCTAAGTCCATCAGGCGCGTCCGCGGAAATAGAGCTGCGAAAAGTACTGTTCGCTGAGCAAGTCCGTTCTCGAAGAATCTCATAGTACTAATATCAAGAGAGCCGGTGAGGGCATATTTGATAACCACTCGATCTTTATCTGGGAAGGCATCGAGGTAGGCAAAAAAATCTTCGACGTCCACTCTGCTATACAGTTCGAAATGGGGTGCGATAAAGCGCCACGTGCCTACCGAAACTTCTACAGGTTTAACGGTACTTGTGTGGCCACTCTTTTCAATTTCGACGATCAGAGCATTTCCAGAGTTATATTCCCCCATCCCACTGGGTTCCTCTCTGAAATCCGTCACTTCGGGTGCGCCTGAATACCAAACTTTTCCGCTGGACCCCACCGACTGGGTGGAATGGGTATCACCAAGCGCAACATAATCAATGATCCCCTGTTCGAGAGCCTTGTCCACGGCAGCCAGATCAATAAGATCTGGGTTGACTTCATTAGAGCGCGCAAGCGCCTGTCCATGTCCCACCACAATTCGAATAGCCGAAGTGGGTAAAAGATCCTTCAACGCTTTAGCTACTAGATCCTGGCCTGCTCGCTTCGAGCGCAGCGGGGCTCCCACTAACTCGACGCCGGGGAGGACCTCTCGTAGCGAGTCATCGTCGAGGATATTTAAACCCTCGTATTCTTGCACACGGTGGAATATGCTATCCGCACTCAAAGGATCGTGATTTCCAGGTAGTAGATAGACTGGCACAGGGATATTCGCTAGCGCCTGCAGAGCGCGTTCTCGCACCCTGGCATTAATAGTATTATGCTCAAAAACGTCCCCTGCCACCACCATAAACGCGCACCCGTTGTCTGCAGCTATCTCACCGAGGCGCACTATGGCATCTTTGCGTGCCGCTTCAAAGCGGGGGCCTGCATCACCCTCGAGGAAAGCTCGGGTCATACCGATTTGAAAATCTGAGGTATGCAAGAATTTAACTGCCATTGTTCTTTCGGCCCCTCGCTCGCTGATTTTGTCGTTATTTTAATTTTAGAAGATTACTGAGACACATCATCGTCTGCGCGGATTAGATAATCGAAAATGTCTTCGATATCGCTTACTGCTCTTAATTCGTCCAAAGTACTGAAGCTGACCAATCGCATCGCTTGATGCAAAAGTGTGAGATCCGAGTCATCGAGAACAGAATGTACTTCCAACTCTGGGATAGGTGGCACAGGGCCTCCATGCCAAAATTCCTCTTGGTCGATAGTGGCATCTTTCGCCTTCTCTTGGGCAGCTATATGTGCGGCAGAGACTAGCAGCTCGTCGATTGCGGCAAACGAGAGTCCCCGCATCTTTAAGGCGACCTCAAACTCGCGCTCTATTTTCTCCTGGGCTTCATATGCAACCGCAACGAGATGCTTACATAGCGGCTTCAGGTCCGGGCAATCACACGAAAACCGGATGTCAAAAGGAGTGGCTCCAATTAAAAGATCTACCACCTCGTGAGGAAAGTCCCCGGCGCGCATCCGCTCGAGTGCGACGGGATTCTCCAGTAGGAGTTGAATAAGTTTTCTTTTTGCCTCTTCACCGAAGTAGGGCAAAGTTATGGCGCAATCGAATGGGAGATTTTGGGTACCCGCTACTGAACCGTATATAACCCCGTCCTTAAAATCGAGGCTCGCAACCTTACCTGCGCGCTGGTAGGACCGGCCTCGCTCTCCCCTCTTAGGTTCGGTTTTTTTCTCTACGAGTTCCACTATGCGCCTGGCTATTAAAGGGATGCGCTCGTGCTTTCGGTGCGAGCGCATCCCTTCGATACGTCGGATTTTCGCCGGCGATTGTCGTTCATCCTCGCCCGCTGAGCTGCGCTTTGCAGCATGAAAATTTGCGTAGATAATATTGTCGCGAGAAATATGCCTGTTCGGAGGTAGTGCTTGATTATCTGCCATTCTAGTCCTCCCTACTCAAACCATCGGACATGGTCCGATACTCTAGTAATTCTGCCAGCTCACTGTCGTCTAACTCGGTCAGCCACCCTTCACCGCGACTTATCATCGTGTGGGCGAGAGCTGATTTACCTTCGATAATTTCTTGTATTTTCTCCTCGAGGGTGCCGGCAGTAATGAGTTTGTATACCATGACATTTTTATCTTGACCGATGCGATAGGCACGGTCGGTGGCCTGATTTTCCACTGCTGGATTCCACCAGCGATCTATATGAACCACCACATTAGCTTGGGTGAGATTGAGTCCCGTGCCACCCGCCTTCAGCGAGAGCACCATTGCCGGCGCCCCGCTCGTTGATTGAAATTCATCCACCATCCGATCGCGGCCCGATTTACTCACACTTCCGTGCAAGAAGGGTATGTCAGTGCCATAGTAGTTTTCCAGATATGGTACAAGGATATCTCCGAAGGCCTTGTACTGGGTGAATACAAGAATTTTCTCGTCATTGGCACGGGCATTATCGACGATATTCATAAGCTCTTCGATTTTGCCAGAACGGTGCTTGCCTTTAAAGGTAACGGGCGAGTTATCGGCCAAGAAATGAGCTGGGTGATTACAGATCTGCTTAATTTTCGTCAAAGAACTAAGGATGAGGCCACGGCGCTTCATGCCCTCTCTATGGCTCAAAGCTTCTTTGAGTTCATTGACGTAGGCCTGGTAGAGAGCTGCCTGCTCAGCGGTCATATCGACTGTCACAATATTTTCGGTCTTTGCGGGCAGATCGTGGGCCACTGTCGGATCGGATTTCAACCTTCGTAAGATAAAAGGCTGCGTGAGAGTTTTAAGCTTCTCAGCCACGACTTCATCTTGGGTTACCTCAATGGGCTTGGCAAAATGATTTCTGAAAAATGACACGCTGCCTAGGATCCCTGGATTGCAAAAATCTAGGATGGCACGCAGTTCCAGCAACCTATTCTCCACTGGAGTGCCCGTCAAAGCCAGCCGGTGCGTACTCCTGAGTGCGCGCACAGCTTTGGAGGTTCGGGTCTGAGAATTTTTTATATGCTGTGCTTCATCGAGGGTGACCCGGTGCCAGTACACCTGGGAGAACAAAGAGATATCTCGGCTCACAGTGCCGTAGGAGGTGATCACGAGATCATAGCCAGCTAATTTATCAAGCTCATCTTTCGAACTCATCCGCTTGGGCCCATGGTGGACTAGCACCTTTAACTCTGGGGTAAATTTCTGCGCCTCCTTGGCCCAGTTTCCTACCACCGATGTGGGAGCGACCACCAAAGACGGCCCGTACGGGGACCTGGAGGTGATCCCACGCATGGCGTGCATCTGTGTCTCAAACTCGGCTTTTTCTATTGCTTGGAGAGTGAGAAGTTGGAGGGTTTTTCCGAGTCCCATATCATCAGCCAAGATAGCGCCGAGATGCTGGCTAGACATCCACTTCAGCCATGAAACGCCGCGGTGCTGGTAATCGCGCAGTTGGGCTCTCACCGTGGTCGGGATTTTTACGGGTTGTGGTGCGGGTAGCTCGGGGAGATTTCCCTTACCCATCAGAGCCAGATACCAATCGCTTCCGGTGAATTCTACCGGGTCGTGTGCATACTGAGACTCATCAGCTAGAGACAATTCGCGCAGGTCCTGCAAGCTCAGACGTCCCGAGCTAGAGGCTTCCCTGGCGATGCGGGCTGTTAAGTCCGCGATTTCCTTTTTCTTGGTACAGATCAGATCGGGGTCGACATCTGATAGAAGCTCTTGGTGGAGCCTGGCACGCTCTTTTTCGAGGGAGCTCAGCTTCGAGCTGTGCATCTTTGATAAATATGAGCGCACTTTGTTCAAGGCTTGGGAATCAGCCATGACCCATTCGCCGCGCAGCTTTATCAGTCCCGACTGCGAGGCGATGAGTTCCTTCATTTCCTTGTCATCTAAGGTGGTGTCGCCGATAGCGATCTGCCAGGAAAAGTCCACAATGGCATCCATACCGACCTTGCGATCTCCTGTCGATTCACTGGCGGCGCTCACTTTGACGGTAGCCTTTGTATCCTGATTGCTCCACGCTTTGGGGAGAAAGATCGTATATCCAGCTTCGCGCAACCTTTTTATATCTGTGGCTATAAAGTCCACAAGATCGACAGTGCTGAGGTAGATATCAAAATCCCCGCCCTGTCCGTCATTTAACCGTGTTGTCGTCGGATGCGCGTGAGGTGTTTGTTCGGTTGAAAAATAGCGGGAGACAAAGGACAATTCTCGCCGCATAGCCTCCAACTGTTGACGGGTAGTTGAGTCAAATTGACTGAGAATAACAGGCACAGGTTGGTCGATACCGGATCTCACGCTGACTCTCACAGGCCACTCGGCATGATCAGCATTGTCGTATAAATTCTGTTCCTCTTCGTCTGAACGCGGGGGTTCCTCAACTCGAATTATCAGCTCCAGACCTACAGCCTGTATGGATTCTTTCCATTTATTCAACGCGCTCACAACTTGAGCGCTTCCGCGTCTAAGCGGTTCGGAGGCTAAAAGGGCACGCGGAAAATCGTGCCATGGTGTGGCTCGGGGTTTAAAATACAGCGGTTTGAGGATCGCCTGCGCAATCCAATGTGGCAATTCCTCGGCCATATCTTCTGCCACACTCGAACCACTATTGCGCACGAGTACACCAGGGCACGCGTGTGTCATATGAGCGATCCAACCGCGCTCTCCCAAGCCCGTCGATAGCTGCCACGTGGGATACCATTGCTGCTCAAAATAATTGAGTTTGATGGTGATCCGACCCGCCCGCACACAGTGATATAACCCCTTATACAGGTGGCTCATCCACTTCAGATCACTAGCAATCGTGGCGAGCTGGGATTCGGTGGTGGTGACCTCGTTGAGGGCAGCAACTCGGGCGAGGAGCTTAACAGCATATTCTGGAGCCAAGGCCATTGTGGGGACTCCCAGACGAACTTGGCGCCCTTTGGGGGTGAGCAGGGTCATATTCAACCGGTGCCAGAATTTTTTTCCCCGGATCATGGCGTCTATCTCGTCGGGGAAAACTCCCGGCGCAATATCATCAGGGGTAACAATACGGTGCCCCTCTACTTGTTCGATCCACAGATGCAGGCCCGAACTACGCTGCCAGAGTCCGTGAATTAAGTGAGAAGTCATATAAACCGTTCCACCCAAAGGAAAATCGAGTGCCAGAAGAAAAAGAAGCCGATCTGTATAAGAATATACCCTCGCTTTCATCTTGCGAATCCCTATAGATTGCACTCTCCCGCTACCACGAGGAATGCCCACAGCTCGGTATATTTCACTCTCTCCTGATTGTGCAGCTCTGTTCGATAAAGTCCTGCTATTAACTACTAGGCGTGTAAGATCCCTTCCCGTGATGAAAAATTCCCACCCCTAATCGCAAGCAAGAGGCTCGAACAGTGTTAGGGGAAGAAATATTTTCATCTCTTTTCTTTTTGTCACTGAACTATCAAAGGAGGTGGCGGCCCTATGTCAGATCAAACCTGGTATATCCTCGCCATCATTATCTATATGAGCTCAATGCTTGGCATTGGCTACTGGAGCTACCGCCAAACTGACGCCTACGACGATTACGTTCTCGCCGGACGAGGCCTCAATCCTTTTGTTGCGGCGATGTCCGCCGGTGCCTCCGACATGTCTGGCTGGCTTCTCATGGGCCTTCCTGGTGCACTCTTTGTCAGCGGTATCAGCGAATTGTGGATTGCCGTTGGCTTGATTGCTGGCGCATGGGCCAATTGGAAGTGGGTAGCCCCGAGACTGCGCGCCTACTCAGAGGTCGCCTCCGACTCGGTCACTATCCCCTCCTTCTTTGAAAATCGACTCTCAGATTCCTCCCGCCTGCTCCGGGTAGTTTCCGCCCTCATTATTGTGGTCTTCTTTACCTTTTATGTTTCCTCCGGCATGGTGGCAGGCGGACGCTATTTCGAGTCAACCTTCGGCGGCAACTATCTGGACGGCATGTTGATCGTTGCCTTTATTACAGTGGTATACACATTCGTCGGGGGCTTTTTGGCGGTCTCTTATACGGATGCCGTTCAGGGCACGATCATGTTCTGTGCCCTTATCATCGTTCCTGTCATGGCGCTGTTTTATCTCGACGACCCCAGCTCTATATGGACATGGGCCGCCCATAACGATTACGGACCGTATACCTCTGGGGTGGGTAATCCCACCTACTTCTCAATGGTGTCCGGAGTTTCCTTCGCAGCGATTATCGGAAATATGGCTTGGGGCTTAGGTTACTTCGGTCAGCCGCATATCATCGTGCGATTTATGGCTCTACGCAGTCCATCCGACGCCAAGCGTGGCCGCGCTATTGGTATTGGCTGGATGATTTTGACCATTGCTGGCGCCACCTTTGTGGCGATTATCGGTACCGCCTTCTTCGGTCAAAACCCAAATATCTCGATTGTGGACCGCCAGGCCTTTGAAACCATCTTCCTAGATATGGGACGAATTCTTTTCCATCCCCTGATCGCTGGTCTCATCTTGACTGCGGTACTAGCAGCTATCATGTCCACTATTTCTTCCCAGCTTTTAGTCTCCTCCACCTCACTCATAGAGGATCTTTACCTTATTGTGGTAAAGAAGAAACCACGTCAGCAGGTACTCATCAATCTTTCCCGCACAGCGGTGGTTGCGGTAGCTGTAGTTGCTGGCATTCTATCGGTAAATCCATCTGATTCCATCTTGGGATTAGTTGGCTTCGCGTGGGCGGGCTTTGGCTCGGCCTTCGGACCACTGGTGCTTTTGAGCCTCTACTGGAAGCGGCTAAATACCCAGGGCGCACTAGCTGGGATGATAACTGGTGCCATCGTGGTTTTCATCTGGGGATCGACGAGCCTTGGCGAATTCTTATACGAGATGGTGCCCGGTGTTATCAGCTCCTTTGTCGTCACCGTGGTGGTATCGCTGATCACCGCTCCCCCACAGGACACAGTCACTCAACAGTTTATGACCGCAACCGCTCGGGCTAGAGATTAAATTCCCGGGTTTAAGACTTCGGTTTAAAACTTCACCAAACCCCTCCTCGTTGCTTTTTCTTGGCAAGGAGAAGGGGTTTTGCGCATCTTGAGGAACCAAATGGACCCCCTGCTTAGTCGTAGGTCGTATGCGTCCATTTCGCAGTACTACTCTGGATGAGTATCGCATCCCTGTTATTCCCTTGATTCTCACGCTTGTGACCCTGATGTTGCTTGGGGAATACTTCCCAAATCCGCAGCGTAGTCATTTTGACTTCGATTCAATTCGGGTGGTCTCCCGCCGCACCCATATACTTGGTTATTCTCGGGAGGAGTTTGGATCAGGTTGGGCTACGATCCCCGGACACCCGTGTTCTATCCGCGAGGAGATCATCTATAGCCAACTATTGAAGTCTCCCTCAGACATACCCCGTGAAAGCGGTAGCTTTTGTCCCACGGCTCCTGCAACCGTGCCCCTTACTGGCCCCGATCCCTATTCAACAGCGACGCTTTCTACCGCAGCAGATGGTTCAGGTCGTGCCATCGAGGTGGATCATATCTTTCCGCTACGTGCGGCATGGGATATGGGGGCCTTTCGATGGGAGACGTCCCAACGGCGCGCCTTCGCCAATGATCCAGACAATCTAGTGGCGGTATCGCAAGAAGAGAATCAAAGAAAATCAGATCTTCTGCCCTCCCGATATCTTCCAAGCAATATCCACCGACGCTGTTGGTATGTCACGCGTCTCGCACGCATTGCGGTGAAATACGACCTTGCCCTGACAAAAAGGGACGTGTCAATTATGCGTCGACAGTGCCTGTTCGAGTAGGGTAGTCTTCCGTATCTTTTTAAGTATTCTAAGAAAGTGAAAGGACTCTACCATGAATTCTCTTCTGGAACTCCTCCATATCCTCACAGCGGTTCTCTTCCTTGGTCCCATTACCGTGGCGGTATCAAGCTTCCATACCCAAGCATTCAAAGCCAAAGACGGCGATCTGCAGGCCGCCGGAGCCGCTAAGGTTCTTCACAAGACCACTCAAACCTATGCGATACTCTCGCTTCTCGTTCCGCTTCTCGGCTTTGCGCTGATGTTTACCGGCGACTATTGGAGTGAAGGCCGTTACCATGCATCCATTGCCCTCTCTGTTATTGCTTGGGCTCTCCTTCTCTTCCTCATCATTCCGCGCCAGAAAAATATGCTAGGCGCCCTTAATCTCCTGCCAGCTGATGAACAATCGACGAAAACTTTTTCTGTTGCCGATTGGAATCGCGCGAAAAGCCAACTGTCAATGTTTGGCGGTATTTTCGCGGCGCTGTGGGTGATTGTCTTCATTCTTATGATGTGGTCTTCTATCACGAGCATCTTCGCTTAAAACCTAGTTGAGAAATGCCCTCTGGATTAAATAATCTAGAGGGCATTTTTTCTCAGTGGAGCTATATTCACATAAAAAAATCCCCCTCCATTAACGGCGAACCATCAAATGGAGGGGGTCAATCATGGAATTAGTCGCGCCAACCGCCACGACGGTCATCGCGATCACGTCCACCGCGGAAACCACGGCCACCGCGATCACCACGGTCTCGGCCACCGCGCTGTCCTCCGCGCTCACCACGGAAACCACCACGATCACCACGGAATCCTCCGCGATCTCCGCGACCCGAGCCACGACGATCCATGGAGGCACCGGAATGATCGCGCTCAATCTGAATCAACTGCCCCGAGATACGGGTGTCGCGCAAGTTATCCAATACAGAGTTTGGCAAGTCACGCGGCAACTCCACTAACGTGTGGTCTGCGGCGATAGTAATGCGGCCGAAATCTTTATTGGAGAGACCACCTTCATTGGCCAGCGCGCCGACGATAGCACCAGGGCGCACATGCTGACGTTTACCCACTGCTAGGCGGTAGACAGCCATATCTTGGCCCGAGCGCTCGAAGCGGGAACCACCACGATCGCCCCGGTCACGACCTCCGCGTCGCTCATCGCCGAAGCGCCCACCACGGTCACGACCACCGCGATCATCACGATCACGACGACGCTCGAACGGCTCGTCCTTCATCAAGAACTCAGTACCCGCACGAGTTTGAGTTGCTAGGGCGGCTGCCACATCCTCCAACGGAACATCATGCTGTTCCGAGTACGCTTTCACCAAACTGCGGAACTCGGCAACCTGAGGATCTTCCAAGGACTCCGTGATCGAATCGGCAAATTTGGCACGGCGAGAATCATTAACTTCTTCAGCGGTCGGCAGATCCATCTCATGCAAAGGCGCATTAGTAGCACGCTCAATATTGCGGAGGAATCGGCGCTCACGAGGGGTGACAAAGAGAATTGCTTCGCCCGTACGCCCGGCACGGCCCGTACGACCAATCCGGTGCACATACGACTCAGTATCGGAGGGGATATCGAAGTTCAGCACGTGAGAAATGCGCTCCACGTCCAAACCGCGGGCCGCAACATCGGTGGCCACGAGGATATCAAGACGGCCGTCCTTGAGCTGGTCCACGGTGCGCTCACGCTGGGCTTGGGCAATATCGCCGTTAATAGCAGCTGCAGAGAAACCACGGGCACGCAGCTTTTCAGCGAGCTCCTCAGTTTCGTGCTTGGTACGCACGAACATGATCATGGCTTCAAACTCAGTGACTTCCAAGATACGGGTTAACGCATCGAGTTTATTGCGATGAGCCACATTAAGGAATCGCTGAGTAATATTAGTGGCGGTGCGGGTTTCAGACTTCACCTGGATCTCGCGGGGCTCATTCATATAGTCCCTAGAGATACGGCGAATACTATTAGGCATCGTCGCGGAGAAGAGAGCAACCTGCTTAACCTCTGGGGTATCGGCCAGGATGCGCTCAACATCTTCCTGGAAGCCCATATTCAGCATCTCATCAGCCTCATCAAGGACGAGGAAGCGTAGTGCTGAGATATCGAGAGATCCGCGCTGCAAGTGGTCGATCACACGACCTGGTGTGCCAACCACAATTTGGGCGCCACGGCGCAATCCCGAGAGCTGAATGCCATAGGACTGGCCGCCGTAGATCGGAAGTACGGAAATCCTTTTACCTAAGTGATCCGCGAAGGACTGAAACGCATCAGCTACCTGCAAGGCCAATTCACGCGTCGGTGCCAAAACGAGCGCTTGGGGGTGGCGTACATCAGGATCAATTTTGGATAAGATGGGCAACGCGAACGCTGCAGTCTTACCTGTACCAGTCTGAGCTAGGCCTAGAACATCATGGCCTTCGAGCAGGACTGGAATTGTCGCTGATTGGATAGGCGATGGAGATTCGTAGCCGACCTTTGATACTGCCTTCAGTACGAACTCGGGCAGACCCAATTCGGCGAAATTAGGTCCAGTATTTTCATTACTGGATTCACCTTCTGAGTCACTCTGGTCATCTACTTCGTTGTCTACTTCTACAGTAGAGCCGGTGTCCTCAGAAGTGTCCGCGTCCCGGGCGTCATCTGAACCTAGTACCTCATCAAGGGTAACTGGCTCAGTGGTTGCCTGCGTATTTTCCTGAGATTCCGACACATTATTATTCTCATCCAGCTCAATCGCGCCGCTGGTAGCGTCATCGGTAATACTCATTGCCCAATCTACGATACGGCATGACGAGGCTTTGGGGTTAATCGCCGAATCAAGGGATGCCACCCACCGAAAAGATAGGGCAAGCGCCTGATTAATTAATGCTGCTATTTATACATGCACCATCAAGAGTGTTACCTCACTACCCTAAAATTGATCCCCCATCTAAAGCGGCTTCGAGCGCCTTAACATCGCTATGCTTCCAGGTGATCGGAGGTTGTCGCTTTAACGAAGCTCTTGAAATCGAGAACCATCTCTTTACGTAAGTATGATCCTTGCTCGGAATCGTCTCAGTACGATCCATTCGTGGCGTGGCGAACACTTGATTCTCCCAGACGGAAAACCTCATCCTTCGGAATCATCTTGTCTAACGAAAATATACAGGCCAACGTAGTCATAGATATCAGCCCTCAATGCATGGCATTCGCGATAATCCCGGGTTGGGCATTTTCTGGGCACTTGATCTAGGGGGCTCTAAAGACCCGTGCGTTCGTAATCGGCGATCCATTCTTCAGTCAAGAGTCCGCCGTTGCGAGTATCAAGTGGTCGATTGATCGTCGCACTGTTTAATGCGGTGATTCCTCCTCCGGGAGAAGCAGATACTTTAGGCTTCCACTCCTCGTTTTCCAGGAGAGCACTCCGGCTAAGATTCGAGCTACCGATGATTACGCTGCGATACTTCCGGTGCTCAAAGAGATAGCCCTTCGAAAGAAGACCGCTGCCATGGTAGACACATACATCAATATTGGGAATTCGTAGCAACTCGCGGAATATATCCAGCCCGTCAAAACCGTCATACCTTGACCTAATAAGACTAAAAGGCCCTTGGAAGCCTAAGAGGTCGTCCTTCAACAACTCTAAAGCGTGAGAGCTAATAGACGCCACGGAAAACCTTGAGCACACTGCACCACTGGTTCTTCGCTCAACGCTCTGAGCATGGTGTTAGCCGGCTGATCCGAAATCTGTGTTGGGCTTAAGCGACTACCGGATTGAGTATCGGAATCAACAAAACCGAAGGGCACACTTTCCCCGCGCATCTAGACATCAACTGGTCGACATTATATTTAGCCTCAAGATTCATCAGTGCGCCCCACAAGAGCATCGACAGCGGCTAGATCTGCTGGCGCCCAATCAAGCTCATATAGTTGGCTAATTTCAACCCAGCGGATTTGGGCGTGCTCCTTCGGGGTAGGTTCTCGACCAACCAGTGTGCAGAAAAAAATACTCAGTTCCACCGAGCCGAAGTCGTAGTCATAGGTCGCGGTATTAACCAAATCCCCGACCTCTACACAACAGTCCAATTCTTCCTTGAGCTCGCGGACGAGAGCTGCAGCAGGAGTTTCCCCTGCTTCGATTTTTCCACCAGGAAATTCCCATTTCCCTTCAAGCGAGATCCCTACTCCACGCTGTGCTGCTAGAACCCTCTCACCGGCCACGATGGCGGCACCGACGACCCGGATTAATTTCTTCATAAAATTCTACGTTCCTTACACACCATCGCTTCAAGCAGGTTTACCTCAAGAGCTCCTAGAGGTCTGGACCAGTCTAACGGGCGTGATCTGAGCTGGTGAACTAACGACCTTTCCATCCCAACTCGGAGAAGCCAAAGAGTACTAAAGCCTACTATAGAATCAGAGAACGTCTAGAGGTCCTTCTCAGACTCGTCTCTTTTAGCTACTCTCGAGGCTCGAGATTTTCCACTGTAGCCTTAATTGCTAGGGTTTCCCGCGCGAAAACCCATCTGATAGCGGCAAAGAAAAGCACCGCGCTAGTTGCCAAGAAACCGATCTCGTAGCCATATATCTCCACCACTGCACCGATCAAAATTGGGCCTAGAATGGCACCAAAATCAGAGCTCATTTGGTAGGAAGCGAGAACTTTGCCCCCTGCACGGTCGTTGCCGATCAGATCGGCCAAGCTCGCCTGCATCGGCGGGTTGTAGAGACCGGAACCCACACCAGCTAGGACCGAGAGCGCGATGAGGTGGTAGATATCTTCGGTTAGTCCGAATGTCGCAGTGAATGTGGCGGAAACGAATAAACCTACAATGATTAGCGGCTTACGACCGTGGCGGTCAGCTAGACGCCCCGAGAACTGCAGAGCGAGGGCATTCCCGACCGCATAGGCCGCCAAGATGACCCCAGCAAAAGCTGGGCCTTGGTGGAATACGGTGGCAGCAAAAAGCGGAACGATGGCGATGCGCACTCCAAAATTGGCCCACCCGTTAGCGAAGGAGGCGATAAGGGCCGCCCGGTAAGTATTCAGTCGCACAGCTTCTTTGGGGCTGAAAGCTGGTTTTGATTCGCTCGTAGGGGTGGCCTCACCAATATTTTTAGGTAGCCGCAGGTAAACAATCAATGAGGCTAGCGATAGAAATACTCCATAAATGACAAAAGGCCAGCGCATTCCGAGGAAAGAGAGGGCGGAGCCAGCTAGTGGGCCCAGGATCGAACCAAAGAGGAAGCCTGAGGCATAAGCGCCCGAACAGCGCCCGCGAATTTCAGGAGGCGACAGTTTAACCACCAGACCCATTGCGGAGACTGTGAACATAGTAGAGCCAAAACCCGCGAGACCACGCAGCGCAACAATATGCCAATACTCTTGAGCAACCCCTACCAAGGTAGTAGTCACGGCAACACTGAGAAGCCCTGAAATATAGATGGTGCGCGATCCAAGAGCATCAACGAGTCTGCCGGCAAAGGGAGCGAAAATGAGGCGGCTGATAGCAAATACAGAGATGACGAATCCAGCCGCGGCGGTACCGACATTGAAGCTGGTGATGTACTGCGGCAGGATCGGGGATATAAAACCAAAACCTAGTGCGATAATAAACGCAGCCGCAACGAGAGTTTTAATCGATCCAGGTATTTTCGTGGTCGGCTCCTCAGCCACGACTATCCGCTCCTTCTTCTCACGATCGGGGTGATGTTGATCAACCCCATCATCCTAGTCCTGTTTCTCCCATTCGTACCGTACGCACAGATGCATAGCTTTCCACTCGATGAATGAAGCGCTTATCATGGCTGGTTATGATCACCGCCGGCGGATCCGGCTGCGACAAGGCGCGGTGGAGAAGCTGGTGGGCTACTGGTTCTTTTGATATTAAGTCCTGATCTGGTTCGTCGAGCAGAATGACGTGAGCGCCCGAATGGAGGGTTCGGGCAATCTGGGCGAGACGCAGGTCTTCCGCACTGAGATCGAGGGGGTGCGTATCACGTGTGGCTGTTGTGGGATTCGGGGCACCTGCGAGAAAATCCGAAAGAGTGATTTCGAGGACTTGGTCGACTGGATGCTGTACTGCCATAGCAACCGAGTGATCTCGCTGTTGCGTCGCAAGTTCGAGCAAGCACGTCGTCTTTCCGCTCCCATTTGCTCCACTTAGGTACACCACCTCACCTGGGATGAGCTCAGCGAAGGGTATGTGGGTGCTAAAGGTAACCTCTGCGGGCCGAAATAAGCGGCGACGAGTGCGGGTCGCAACACGTTGAGCTACCTTGATCGGCCAATATGTCCCCGGAAGGGGTGAGGTAACTGTTTCAAGCTCGAGTGGACTCGTAGGTGCTTCAGCTATGAAGAGGTGCACTTGCCCTGGGTATGAGTGCAGATACTGTTCTAAGAGCGTGCGGGCTTTGTGGTCGAGACCGCGGTAGGGGGATTCAATAAGGATGGTAGGAAACCGCAGAGCTAAAGTGCTTGCGATAACGACAAGCCGCACTTGACCCGGGGAAAGATCAGCTGGATTTCGCAATCGAAGCAGCTCAAGCCGCAGAGCCGCGATGACCTCATCGACCCGAGCCCGCATGGATGCCCGATCAATTCCTCGCTGCTCCAGCGGAAAAGCGATCTCTTCCTCTACACTTTCGCGCAGCAGACTAAGGTGAGTTGAAGCCTCGCTTTGAATAATCCCCATAGTTCCATCTGGCCGGTAGTGATTCAGAGCAGAGCCCTTGTGATGTTCAATCACGCTCATAGGACCCCTCCGATCATTGCTGCGATGATAACTGAAGGACGGGCGATCTTTTCCCACCATGGATCCCGCTCAGGGCAATAAACACTGCGTCTGCCTGCTAGATCCACACCGAGTGCGTGAAGGGCAACTTCTCTCTCCCCAGCGCGGTGAAGAAGCTGCATAATGAGGGGGAAAATATAGAATTCAACCACCATAAACGGGTGCCGCCACGAAGCTCTGCGGCCTGCCAAAGTGTTGGTGGTTATCACCGTCTCCAGTACGTGGCGGGCGAATGGTAAGAATTGGAGGGACTGCGTGATAAGGAAAGTAACCGAGTGGTGAATACGTGTGAGCTGCATGGCCTTGTTCAGGCGAGCTGGGGTAAAGAAACTAAAAGCCGCCACGGCGCTAGCCATAAGAGCGGCAAAACGCACACTAAGATGAAGAGCGATAGCCCCACCGTCGCGGGTGATCAACGGTGCTATGGACTGCTCACCAAACGGAATATGAATTATTGCGATGGATAAAGCTACTGGGGTCACGATTGTGAGGACAGCCCCGAGGGGTCTGAGACTCACGGTTTTTAGGCACGCAGCAGTAAGAGCGATAGCACAGACAAGAAGAGAAATTCTTAGGTCATTGCCCCCCAAGACAAAAATCCACGTAGCTGCGGCGAAGCTGAGAGTGGTAAGTGGATTAATCATGGAACCTACCGAAGTGTCGGGGAAATGGATGGCGTGAGAGCGGAGGCTGGCAGACGCTTGACGCAACGCCAGGCGATAAGAAAAACGAGCGCCTTATCGAGTGGATCAGAAAGAAAAGATTGCCACGTCACGGCTGCAAGGAGGGAATTCCCCATTTCCCGGAACAATGCTACTACTGCCCCTGTACCCACGCCCGCAGTGCCACCATAAACAACGGCCGCCACTGGTGCGGCGAGTGTCGCAGAGATGATGCCGACCCCGACGCCGGAAATTGTAACCTTGACACTATGGTTCCCTATCCCTCTAGCGAAGGCTAACCCCGCAAGTAAACCAATGAGTCCTGATACTGCAGCGAAAGGTAAAGCTGCGGGATTAATAAGCGCCCAGACAACGCTGCTGAGAACCCCCGTAGCGAGTCCCGCTACGGGACCTGCAAGGATGGCGACCATGACCGTCCCAATAGAGTCTAAGTAGAGTGGGATACCTACAGCACCGAGAAGTTGACCGGTAATGATATTGAGCGCCAAGGCCATGGGGATCAGCGCTAAGGTTCGTGAGCTCAGTCGCGGAATAGATGCCGCAAGGAGGAGAAAAGCACCACACACATAAGCCACAAAGGTTATAAGAGCCGGAGAGGAACCAAATACCGAATCCCACTGCGTCGGACGGGCAAGAACCAAAAATAACCACGTGGCCCCAATAATCCCACCCCCAAGGGTGCCTAAAAGAAGAGATGAACGCGGGGCCGCTAACGCCGATTGCATAGGTGACATGAAAATCCTTAGTCCCTCTGCCTTCATAGAAGACAGACCAGTGGATCCCTGCTATGTCACCTCGCAGGGATAGAAAGAACGACCTTATCCTAGCGCAGGTTTCGACAACTTAGCCAATACCGTCAACACTCGCTCAAACTCTTCGTGCGCAGCATCAATATCCACGCTTTCGACAAGGCGAACCGACGGATCTCTCCCCCAATGCCCACGTAGATCCGCTACCGTTGTCCCCCGCATCATGCCCTCACACTCAACATCCACAGTGCTCAGCCTCCAAGTGGTTTCCACCTTACCTAGGGCAACCATCACAGTGAGCAGATCGTGGACCTGAGCCAGATACCCCTCACCCTGAGCCTCGTGAAATTCGAAATAGAAACGCAAGGCCTCTCTCAGCACCTTGGCAATGGGGTGCGAACCCACAATCTCACCATAGCGATCCAGTCGCTGCGGGGTAATAACCATCTGCTCAGTGACACCAAGCGAACACACAGTCACCCGCTGGTCTCCGGGGGCCAGAGCAAAAACATCTTTAGCAGCATGCGGATCAACCCAGGTATTCCACTCAGCAGTAGGAGTCGTATTACCAGGATAAAAATACGCCCCGCCCATAATCGTCACCGTGCTCGGCCATGGACGATCGGCCAACCACGTAGCAAGATTCGTCGCAGGACCAGTCACAATCACATGCGCACAAGAATCGACCGCCTTTTGCCACAACTTTCTCCACGCAGCGGGAGCATTTTCGAGGGATATCCCTGGGTAGGACGACTCCGCGGGCTTCGAGGTCTCCGAAACATCTGTGATGTATCCAAGCCCGCGGGGACCATGCGTTTCTGGGGTGGTGACCAAATCAACTACCACGGGTTGATGCTGCCCAACCGCTATGTCGACCCCTTCGACTCCCACGCGGGACAAAATATACGCGCTATTTTCAGCACATAGGTCAGCCTCTGCATTACCGGCAGTGGTGGTCACTGCCTGCAATTCGATCTCACCTGCTCGGTGTAAAGCTCCGAGATAGATCAACGCTAGAGCATCATCGATACCAGTATCACAATCAAGGAGAACCCGAGGAACAGATCTGAGCGCGTAATTCATACCTTAAGCCTATGGCCTACACGTTCTAGCTCACAAGGAAAGTATGAATCCTAGTAGTTGGGAGCGTCGGGATCGTCGATATCTTCAACCTCTGCTTCTACTTCTGCTTCGATATCATCGTCATCTACATCGTCGACTGGATCAGTAGTGTCGTCTTCTCCCAGTTCATCCTCGTCGTATTCATAGAAGAAATCATCATTATCATCGTCGTCTTCGCCGAAAAGATCGTAGACCTCTGGCTCGTCGTCCTCGCCTTCGAGAGCTCCTAGTTGCTCTTCCCAAGCCTCAGCTTGATCGGCGGCAAGCGAGATAACGTCGAATAGTCGATCGAAGTCCACGAAGGACCCCAGTTCCAACACTTCTTTATGCTGATCAACTACCGCGTCGAGGTAATCTTCGAGGAGTCTGGAGATTTCATGTTCGGGAAGATCTGAGTTTTCGGCAAATTCGAGGAAAGAATTAGTGGCGTGGTCGAGAGTATTGCCAAATCCGGCACCCACAGTGATAAAGGCCACGGCAGCTGAGGGAAGGCCGCCTTCAACAGAGAAATCGACGCGCACCAATCCACCGTCTGTCAGAGGAGCCCAAACAGCGTTCTCTTCCTCGGGGTCTTGTTCGAATTCGATATCTTGTACGCGCTCATCCGCACCCTCCATAAGGTCGCGCATTACGGTGATGATACTATCCGTCGCAACGTTTTGAGCGATAGTGTCCACAGCATCCTCGACGGAGAACACTACGGAAGTGAGCACAGCGTCAAAGTCATCATGGTCATCGGCGGTGGCTATATAAACATTGGCGGCGGGCATATGGGGATCGATCTCCACAAACTGAACTTCTAGCTCCGAGGAGATAGGAACGAATAGGATGTCATTGTGGACCCTGGACTCAATGCCTTCAGCGTCAAGTGCAGCTGCGATATCTTCAAAAAATCTCAACGATTTTGTCCTTTACCTCGATTAACTCGAAAAGGGTGAGCGGCACCCACCTCCAGATTAGCGCTAAACAGGCATCTTAGCCGCCAAAAGTCTGCATATTTTGAGCGCCAGCTAGAGTGATCTGCGGCTCAGCCTGCACCACTGATGCCTTTTCTGCCCCTTTTAAGGGTCGACGGTTAGAAGAACTGCGCACTTGCAACGATGGCGGCATCGCGTTGCGCTCGAGGTCTCTTAGGGCACGATACGCAATAGTCAGAATGCGGGGAGCGATAGATCATGCAGCAGCTACTGCGATATGCAGCAAGAAATTCGGGCTCCTGTTTGGTGGTGAGATCCAACGGGACAACGTCCTCGTCAACAACGTCAACAAAGTGGGGTCTCGGAATTTTCACCTCAGCAACTTCGCATATACCTCGGTGGAGTTCTCGGGCGATATGCAGTGCCTTTAATTGCTCAAACTCTTCATTACCGGCGCTCATGGCTGGTTGCACAAGACCATCTGCAACGATCGCCCATAAGGGCGCTGGCCGCATTGCATAAACTTCACAGAGCTTGTTAATTAAGGGTTTGAGATTGCTCGCTAAGTGACGGGCGGAAGCAGCGTAGGACTCTGCTGGGTTCTGGGGTCGGAAACCAAACCAATACGTTGAATCTTCGCGTCTAAAAAGTGTGCCGGTCCTCAAATCAAGATCAATGATATCGTCGCCGTGGATCATCGCTGCAACTGCTGGATTACACACCGATCCCATGAGGGAAAAGAGCCAGATCCTAGCAGCATGAGAGTGCTTAGCCACCCCATATTCCTGCTCGCTTTGAGAGATCGCTGCGGTAATAATCGACTCATCGCACAGATCATCTGGGCTCATAATTAGTGCTTCGTCAGACGGCTCTACACTAATGGCATAGCGTGGGGTAGCCGAGACTACCTGGGCCAGAGATCCAGCTACACTCACAGGTTTCTCCTTTAGAATTACGAGGCTCTTGATAAGAACAAAGCACTCGTGGCCAACGACCTAAAAAATCAGAGATGCCTCATCATTATCCTTCGTAAAAATCCTAGTCGAGGACTCCAAAAACCGCAGTGTCCTCGACTTCGCCTTACTTTTATCCGCTGATTTCTGGGAGCCTTATCTTTAAGGAACTCTCGAGTCGATATCACCTACAGTGGACGTATGGATTCCACTCGTACATTGACAGTCAACCGTGAAACTACCTTGTGTATCTCCCTAGCAGCACGCCCATCCAACCACGGTGTGCGTTTTCATAATTACCTTTACCGTCGACTCGGATTGAATTTTTCTTATCATGCCATTGCTCCTCAAGATATTGATCACGCAGTGGCAGGAATTCGTGGGCTTAATATCCGTGGAGCTGGGATATCTATGCCGTATAAGCAGGCTGTAATTGACCTCATTGATTCCCTCGACCCATCAGCCGAACGTATTGCGGCAGTCAATACCATCGTTAATACAAATGGGCATCTGCGTGGCTATAACACCGATTATCTTGCGGTCTCTCAGCTGCTTCGCACCCACCACGTGGATCCCAGCCTGAAGGTGAGTATCTGCGGAGCCGGCGGGATGGCCAAAGCTGTCGTAGCGGCTCTGGCTGACCACGGATTCGAGGCTTCACGGTGCACTGTGGTCGCTAGGCGTGCTGAAAAAGCCAAGGAGCTGGCCGAGAAATATCGGTGGTCTTACGCTACGAGGGTCCCGAGGGATCAGGATATGCTCATCAATGCCACTCCCCTGGGCATGGAAGGCCCGCACCGCCAACAGTCTGCCTTCGACCACTCCGATATAGCTCGGGCGGCAGTGATTTTCGATGTCGTGGCTCATCCTAGTGAGACACCCCTTATTCGGGCAGCTCGCGGGTCGAGCCCAATATCTCCGCGGACGGTTATAACCGGCGACGAGGTCATTGCCTTGCAGGCGGCGGCGCAATTCACACTCTATACTGGGGTAACTCTCGATCCCAAGCTGGTTAACGAAGCCGAAGCTTTTGCTCGTGGAAAAAATAGCCCCACTATATAGCCTCGTAGATTTTCTGGGCTCGTAGGATGAACGTACCCCAGAATAATTGTAGCGGAGGTGCTCAATCTAAAAGATTTTGTGCTCCGCGGATCTTGGTTCACCTCTACACTCCCTCAGGGCTGCACCACGAACGGTATTGGGCCGAAGATTGTGCTATGGGCCTATCCCAAGCTTCGCATCGTTTAAGCGGGATGACAATGGTCTGTAGGCCTAGCGATGAGGCAGCTGAGCGGAGGTACTATAAGACAATATTGATCATCCTATTAGGGAGACAGGTTCAGATGCCCTCGACTCATATCCGTCAAGCGACCAGCGCCGATCTTGAGCGCGTCACCGAGCTTTTTATTGCCTATCGCGCTTTTTATCGGCGCTGCGACGATAAGGAGCAGGCGCGCTCATTTATGACCGAACGCTTTGAGCGTGGCGATTCACTCATTCTCGTAGCCGAAGATGACACCACGGTGTGCGGTTTTGCCCAAGTGTTCTATCACTTTTCTTCCCTCCAACTCCGCACAATTTTAACGCTGAATGATCTATTCGTTGATCCGCAGTACCGCAATAACGAATCGGGGCGCAAGCTCGTCGACCGCGTCATCCACGTCGCCACTGCTCAGGGTGCCTATAGCGTGAGAATTGAAACGGGTACCAATAATATTATCGCCCGCGGGCTTTACACCTCCCTCGGTTTCGTAGAAGTTGATCATGACGATGAGTTCATGGTGCTAGAGCTCGTGCTGGAAAAGTGATAACCGAGTCTGGTAGGCGCGACATAAGCGCGAGCATTTACTGCGAATATACGGGCAATTGAGCGCGATGGATAGCTTCATACTAAAATTGCGAACACATCAATAGCTCTTAGTTTGTCTACTCTGCCGCAGAGGTATTGTGCCCCTCAAATATCGCTGCGAAAAGCGATACCAGCATTTCTGGGCGAGAGGTAGATACAACCCCGAATGGTCTTGAAAGGATCACCTGTAAATATATGTCTCCCGAATTACAACACACCCACGACCGCGATCTCGATAGAACATCCGATTCTGCGGATTCCACCCACGAGTTACTCAGCGATCTCTCTGAAGCCGATCGCGGCCCCATGGCCACTGTGTTGGTGACAGTTCTCGAAAAAGTTTCCGGAATGACCAGCGGAGTGCTGACGAATTATGTGGATAATCTCCGCGAAAAGAACCCGGAGTTTAACAACCACGATATTCAGAAAGCATTGGATAAGAACTTCTTGCGAGCGGTTACTGGCAGTGGCGCGAGCGCTGGTATGGCCTCCGCGATCCCGGGTGTTGGTTTAGTGGTGGGGTCGGCTGCGATTGGGGCCGAGAGCTTCCTTTTCCTAGATTTTGCGGCCTCCTACGCTCTCTCATCGGCTTATGTGCGCGGTATCGATATCGATTCACCCGAGCGTCGGCAAGCGATAATTTTGGCCGCGGTTCTCGGTTCGGAAGGCAATGCCCTCACCGATGCTACGTTCGGCGGGGCCTCTATTACCCAGGTAATTAAGGGTGCCAATGCTCAGAATATGGGCTACCTCAATAAGATTATGATGCGCAGCGCTGTAAAGAGGCTCCGGAAGTCAGCTCTATTTTCGTGGATCGGGAAACTGCTCCCCTTAGGTGTCGGCGCCATGATTGGTTCAGTGGCTAACCGCAAGCTAGGGCGCAAAGTCATCACCCACGTCGAAAGTACCCTAGGCACCATCTAAGCCTTGAGCCTCAGGCTAGCAAAGCGACAAGGAGCGTATTCATGCGGATGAAGTTTAAAGATTCCCCCTCCTACAAGCTCATTGCAACGCTCTGGCACACGCCCGTCGCCTTAGTGCTCACTCTAAGCTGTACGTTTCTTATTACGCTTTTCGACGCCGCTATTCCCCTCCTGACTGGCTCCGCGATCGACCAGGCAATCGCCTCCGATCGAAGCGGTATATCCGCTATCATCATCACCTTGGTCGTGGTGAGCCTGGGTCGCTACCTGTTTCAATTTGGGCGGCGGTTTTTTGCCGGTTATATCTCCAACCACCTTCAGCACCGCCTGCGGGTCGGTATATTAGAAAACCTGCTTCACCTCGACGGCCCCGCCCACGATCGCCTCCGTACCGGCCAGGTGGTTTCCAGAACCATTTCTGATCTGAACACGGTACAGATCATGATTGCCATGCTGCCGCTGATGATCGGCCAAGCCTTTAAGGTCATCCTTTTCACCGGCATCCTCATGTGGATCTCCCCCGTACTCAGCGTGTTGGCTCTTATCACGATTCCAATTTTGGTCTGGCTAGGACAAAAATCTCGCAAAACTCTCTTCGCGGCCACGTGGGCGGCGCAGCAGAAGATCGCCGATATGAGCACTCATATCGAGGAGACGATCCAGGGAGTTCGGATAGTCAAAGCCTTTCACCAAGAAAATCGCGAAATTGATACCCTACAGCAGCAAGCCACCGAGGTATACGGTCACAAGCTTCGTGTCGCTCGGTTAAGCGCCCGCTTTAAACCCCTGCTCCAAAATATCCCGACCGTTACCCTCGTCCTCAGCATTGGTATCGGTGGTCTACTCAGTCTCAACGGTGCCATTACCATCGGGGAATTTCTTGCCGCGAGTGTCTACCTCTCCGCACTCTCCAGTGTGATCTCCATGCTCGCCGCCATGTCCGTTCAAGTCCACATGGGCCTATCGAGCGCCGATAGGATATTCGAAGTTTTAGAGCTTCGACCTGAATATACAGAGCCTGAAAAACCTCAAGAGCTTAACCCTCATGCTCAGGCTTTAGGCCTACGCATAAGCAATCTTCATTACTCAGATGTCCTCAACGGGCTCGACCTCGACCTAGCGCCTCGAAGCTATACCAGTTTGGTTGGTCCTGCCGGCTCTGGTAAATCCATGCTCATTCAGCTTTTGGCGGGTTTCTATCAACCAGATAGCGGCAAAATTTCCCTGATAGAGGAAGGGCCTAACCCTGCTACTCGTAACTATACTGACCTTTCTCTATCTAGCATTCGCTCCTCTATTGCTTGTGTATTCGATGAACCTTTCCTCTCCCACGCCACGATCAGGGAGAATATTGATGCTGGCCGACATCTCAGCGATGAGGAGATTCTATGTGCCTGCCGTATGGCCTGTATCGATGATTTCATTGAGCGCGCACCCAACGGTCTGGATAGTCTCATCGGCGAACGCGGGCTGACCCTTTCGGGAGGGCAACGGCAACGGGTCGCTCTCGCGCGGGCTCTAGTCGCTCACCCTAAGGTGCTACTCCTCGACGACACCACCTCTGCTATCGACAGTGCCACCGAGGCACGCATCTACGCCAATCTGCGCGAGCACTTTCCTCATACCACGGTCCTGGCTATTACTCACCGCCATTCCACCCTCGCCCATTCGGATTATGTGGGCTTGATTCACAAGGGCCATATGGTGGCTATTGACTCCCCCGAGCGTATTGCGGACAATCCTCAATTCTCGGAACTTATGGACGTGGAATTGGACACCAACGACCTTGATCTAAGCGCGACGCCTCAGCTAACTGCCCCTCCTGAAGGACTTATCGCCGAAGCGATACGATCACCTCAATTGAGCGAGACAGAGGAAACCACCGGTCTCGATTCTCTTAGCGACACAGAATTGGAGGAGCTTTTGTGGTCGAGTCGGTCTTATGATGAAAAAGAAAGCTCTAACCGAACTACCACTAGCGGGGCTTTAAAAGCCGCGGCCTCTCTTGCCGGCGCTAAGGGGATGAGTCACGGCGCTGCTTTTGCGGCCATGGCTGGAGCCACTCCTGCGACTAAAAATCTCCTCGCACGGGTCGATCGGCTTCCTTCAATCAAGGATCTGCCTCCCCGAGGCGGAGCAGATTCTTTCCGGAAGAAGATGCGCGTCGTTAATGCTCGCACTCTCTTCTTCTCAGTCCGCTACTACCTTATGGTACTCATCGCCCTGTATATCCTCGGGGTTATTGCGAGCCTCGCTATCCCTACCCTGATCGGGCGAGCTATCGACGAGGGCATTAAGCAAAATAATGTCTCCACCTTATTAACCCTCACCGGGATCGGTCTCCTGGCGGTGGTGATGAGCTGGCTAGCCACGATAGCATCCGAATTTCTCAGCGCTCGTACCGGCGAAAGCTTATTGTACGAATTGAGAATCCGCAGTTACAGCCACCTCCAGAGGCTTTCGCTTGGGTTCTACGAGAAGGTCATGTCGGGAGCCATCATTACTCGAATGACTACTGATATCGATGCCCTCAATGGATTCCTGCAGAATGGCTTCACCGTCTTCGTCGTCTCTTTGAGCACAATCGCCGGTATTGTTATTTTGCTCGTGGCCACATCGGTCAAACTCTCGCTGATTGCCGCTATTGGTATTCCACTTATTGCGGTAGCGACTGTGGTTTTTCGTTCCATCTCGTCCAAGCTGTACACCCAAGCACGGGAGGAAGTGTCGACGGTAAATGCGCATTTCCATGAGTCGATGTCAGGGTTGCGCACCGCCCAGCTTTTTAATCAAGAAGCTGAAGTTTTAAAGGATTTCGAACGCCAGGCCGCTCACTATCGGCGTACTCGCATCAAAGCCCAGACTGCGGTAGCCGTTTATTTTCCAGGTATTAACGCCACCACTGAGATCCTCAGTGCGAGCGTCCTTGGCGTGGGGGCTCTCATGGTTGCCGATCAAACGCTCTCAGCTGGTGTCCTCGTTGCTTTTCTGCTGTACTTGGAGCGCCTTTTCGGCCCCGTTCAGCATCTCTCGCAAGTATTTGATGCTTATCAACAAGCGGCGGTGGGTTTCCGTCGTATTTCTGATCTCTTGTCCACCGAAAACTCCGATGCGGCCGAGCAGCAAGAAGAGACGACTGATGCTCACCGTACCCTCCAGGTACAGCGATCGTACTCGAGTACAGATATCCGCCGTCTGGCTCGCGAGGCAATCGATTTTGAGCAGGTGAATTTCCACTACCGCGATGTTGACGAGGCCGCACTTAGCGATATCAATCTCCATATCGAGCCTGGAACCACCGTTGCCATCGTGGGGCCGACGGGGTCGGGCAAATCAACTCTGATTAAATTGCTTCTTCGCTTCTATGATCCTATCTCCGGGAGGATCAAGGCGGGAGCCCAGCCGCTTAGTGATTTACCCGTGGGATTGTGGCGCGAGACGATCGGTTTTGTGCCGCAGGAAACCTATCTATTCCACGGGACCATTGCCTCCAATATCGCCTACGGCAAGCCACAGGCCAGTCGCGCGGACATCACTCAGGCAGTGAAAAATGTTGGCGCCTTGAAGATCTTTGCCGCTCTTCCTGATGGTCTTGCTACCCCGGTGCGCGAGCACGGTCAGGGCCTGAGCTCCGGGCAACGCCAATTAGTGGCTCTGGCACGAGCAGAACTAGTCCAGCCCTCGATCCTCGTCCTCGATGAAGCTACAGCCACCTTAGATCCAGCCACCGAGAAGGTCATCGTCGAAGCCTCGCACCATGTGGCGCATACCCGCACTGCTTTTGTGGTAGCTCACCGGCTTGCAACTGCGGAGAATGCCGATCGAATCCTTGTGGTGGATAAGGGGCGTATCGTAGAAGACGGGAGCCATAACGAACTCCGCTCATCTGGGGGTACCTATGCCACACTTTGGAAGGTTGCGCGTTCTCAGAGTGAGCCCCCACTAACCCCGAAAGTGAAACCGCGCACATTGTAAGAAAAAAATAGCTATCGTCTATTAAATACGTTCCAGTTACAGTGACGAACGTGGACAATACCCCTAAGAATTCCTTAACTAAAAGAACTTCCCACAGAAATGAGGCGAGTACCTGCCGTGAGCAGCGCTAGTACTTTTGGCCAGAATCAATGGCTGGTCGATGATATGTTCCAGCAGTTCCAACACGACCCAGAGTCAGTTGATAAGGAATGGCGTGAACTATTTACCAAACAGGGTGGCCCCCGCCCTCAGACCGCTTCAAGTTCGCAGCGTACCTCCGACCAATCGAAGGTGACCGCACCCGATACACCTGATTCAGTAGCGACGAAAGCTGATCAGCACCGCGAAGCGGAGGTAAGTAAAGAGGCTAAGGATAAGGCCACCGCAAAGAAGCGCTCTCAATCCCCACTAGCGCGCGCCGCTGAGATGCCTACAGCGGGAGAGAGAACCCTCAAGGGCATATTCAAAGCGATTGCAAAAAATATGGATGAATCTCTAACGATTCCCACTGCCACATCGGTACGCGATATGCCTGTGAAGTTGATGTTCGAGAATCGCGCGATCATCAACGAGCACCTGCAGCGCACCCACGGCGGCAAGGTTTCGTTTACCCATATCATCGGTTATGCCCTCGTGAAGGCGATTATGGCTCACCCTGATATGAATAACTCCTATGCTGAGATCAATGGGAAACCCACCGTTGTCACCCCGGAGCATATTAATCTCGGTCTAGCTATAGATCTGCCCCAAAAGGACGGTTCCCGCGCACTTGTGGTCGCAGCCATCAAGGAATGCGAAAAGCTTGATTTTTCCACCTTCGTGGAAAAATACGAAGATATTGTCAAGCGAAGCCGAACAAATAAGTTAGGGATGGATGATTTTTCGGGAGTCACCGTTTCCCTCACAAACCCAGGCGGTATTGGCACTCGACACTCCGTCCCTCGCCTCACGCAAGGTCAAGGCTCCATTATCGGTGTCGGCTCGATGGACTATCCAGCAGAATTCGCAGGCGCATCCGTAGATAGGCTTGCGGAATTGGGTGTTGGCAAATTAGTGACCATCACCTCTACCTATGATCACCGCATTATTCAGGGCGCCGAGTCTGGTCACTTCCTCAAGACCATGAGCCAGCTCTTTATCGATGATTCGTTCTGGGATGAGGTTTTCTTCTCCCTCCACATCCCATATACCCCTATGCGCTGGGCCCAAGATCTACCCAATACTGGGGTGGATAAAAATACCCGCGTGATGCAGTTGATCGAAGCCTACCGTTCACGTGGACACCTTATCGCCGATACAAATCCCCTGCACTGGTCACAGCCTGGTATCCCCGTGCCAGATCATAGTGATCTTGTCATGGAATCCCACGGTCTAACTATTTGGGATCTTGATCGTACTTTCCACGTAGGCGGCTTCTCGGGTCAGGAATCCATGACTCTGCGCGAAGTGCTCTCGAAGTTGCGCAAGGCCTACACTCTAAAGGTCGGTGCGGAGTATACCCATATCTTGGACCGTGACGAGCGTACTTGGTTGCAAGAACGCTTGGAAAAGGGTATGCCTAAACCCACTAGTGCAGAGCAAAAATATATTATGCAGCAGCTCAATGCCGCCGAAGCATTTGAGAATTTCCTGCAAACTAAATATGTAGGCCAGAAACGCTTCTCCCTCGAGGGCGCCGAGGCGTTGATTCCGCTTATGGATTCCGCCATCGATACCGCTGCGGGCCAGAATCTCGACGAAGTGGTTATTGGCATGCCGCACCGCGGCCGGTTGAATGTGCTCTTTAATATTGTAGGCAAGCCATTAGAAACTATCTTCTCCGAATTTGAAGGAGATATCGAGGCCAAAGCAGCTGGAGGTTCCGGCGATGTGAAGTATCACCTGGGAGCCGAGGGCACACACTTACAAATGTTCGGCGATGGCGAGATCAAGGTAACCTTGACTGCCAATCCTTCCCACCTTGAAGCCGTTAACCCCGTGATGGAGGGTATTGCGCGCGCTAAGCAAGATTTGCTCGATAAGGGGGATCAAGGGTACACGGTTATGCCGCTGCTTCTCCACGGCGATGCTGCTTTTGCAGGCTTGGGCATTGTGCCAGAAACCATCAACTTAGCGCAGCTTCGCGGCTACACCGTCGGTGGCACCGTGCATATTGTGGTCAATAACCAGATCGGCTTCACCACTACCCCAGATTCCGGCCGCTCCTGCCTCTATTCAACCGATATGGCTAAAGCCTTTGGTTGCCCAGTCTTTCACGTTAACGGCGACGATCCAGAGGCTGTGGTGTGGGTCGGTACCCTCGCGACGGAATACCGGCGTCGATTCGGAAAAGATGTCTTCATTGACCTCATAGCCTATCGCCGCCGAGGCCATAATGAAGCTGATGATCCATCAATGACTCAGCCAAAGATGTACGAGCTCATCGACGGCCGCAAGACCGTGCGCGATCAATATATCGAGGATCTGCTCGGCCGCGGTGAACTATCAAAAGAAGATGCCGAGAAAGTCTCCCGCGACTTCCACGACCAAATGGAATCGGTCTTCAATGAGGTCAAAGTGGCCGAGAAGAAGGTCTTTACTCAGCAGGAGGGCATTACCAAGGCCCAGGAACTCCCTCGCGGGTTAACTACTAATATCTCCAAGGCAGAATTTGCCGAGATAGCAGAAGCCTACGGGCGCCTCCCTGAAGGCTTCACCCTGCACCCTCGAGTGGCGCCGGTAGCCCACAAGCGCGTGGAATCTATCTCAACCGGTGGCATCGACTGGGGTTGGGGCGAACTCATTGCCTTCTCCTCCTTGGCTAACTCCGGCAAATTAGTCCGTCTAGCAGGTGAAGATACTAGGCGCGGCACTTTCACCCAGCGACACGCGGTGGTTTACGATCCCCGGACCGCCGCGGAATTTAATCCTCTGCATGAATTGGCAGAATCCAAAGGCAACGGCGGTAAATTCCTCGTCTATAACTCTGCGCTCACCGAGTATGCTGGCATGGGTTTTGAATATGGCTACTCGGTTGGCAACCAAGAGGCCGTCGTGGCTTGGGAGGCGCAGTTCGGTGATTTTGCCAACGGCGCGCAGACCATCATCGACGAATATGTCTCATCTGGCGAAACAAAGTGGGGACAGACTTCCTCTGTGATCCTGCTGTTGCCCCACGGCTATGAAGGTCAGGGGCCAGACCATTCGTCTGGCCGGATTGAACGCTACCTGCAATTGTGCGCTGAGGGCTCCATGACCGTGGCCCAACCATCGACTCCCGCTAACTACTTCCATCTATTAAGGCGCCACGCCTTGGGTGGACTCAAACGCCCGCTCGTTGTATTCACTCCCAAGTCGATGCTGCGCATGAAGGCTGCAACCTCTGAGGTTTCTGAGTTCACCGAGATCACCACTTTTAAGTCAGTCATCAACGACCCACGTTTCTTTGATAAGTCCGGATCAACAGTCGGTGACACCTCGAGTGTGAAGACGATCTTGCTGGTATCCGGAAAGCTCTACTATGAGCTGGCGAAGCGAGCTGAGAAAGAGAGCCGCAATGACGTCGCTATTATACGTTTGGAGATGCTCCATCCCATCCCATTCAACCGTCTCAAAGAAGCTTTCGACGCTTATCCTAATGCGACTGAGATTCGCTTCTGCCAAGATGAACCCGCCAACCAGGGGCCATGGCCCTTCCTTAGTGCCCACTTACCTGACCTTATCCCAGGAATGTTGCCCTTGAAACGAGTATCGAGGCGCGCACAGGCATCGACCGCCACGGGCTTGTCAAAGGTGCACCAGGTAGAACAACAGGAACTCGTTGACTCAGCCTTCAGCGAATAGATCCGTCAGTAATTAAGGTGAGGGTGCCGTAATAAGCGGCACCCTCACCTTTTTGAATGGATTTTTATAAGTTGAAGTCGCCGCTATATCTATCTAGAAATTCCTCAGCCGCTTGGTGAGCAGAACCAACCTTCTGGGCGCGCTCGATGATGTCCTGCAAAGAATCGGTTGTGAGGACCCCAGAAACTGTATTGATTGCTCGCCTACTGCGACGATCTAAGTCCGAGGTTCGGTAGATCGGCATAATGTGCTCGGGCAGACCCGAGTCGGAGTCGACACATCCGAGCGCATTGGAGGGGTCTGTGGCAGTTGTATTATCAAGCAAGGTAGACATGGCTGCGGCGTAAACTATTTCCCGCTGCTCGTGAGGGTCAGTTATATCCCGCGCGAAACGCTGCCGTAAATCCTCTGCTAGACCTGAATTCCGCGCCTGGACTAATGTTCCAGTACAACTAATCACGAGGTCTGCTGAGCCATAGCTGAGTCGATCTACGCCACTATAATAACCCGACTGATCCAAGCTGAGGATCGCCTGATGGCCGGCCCGTTCGAGGGCTTGTTCGTATAATTCTGCCAAGACCAGTGCCTCAGTGGTGTGGGGCTGGACGGCAACGATAATCACCCGATCGGGGCTCGCAGCCTTATTATTCGTAAAGTCAAAGGGATCGAGGTAACCATTACCGACCACATATCCTGCGCCTAGGGTGCTGAGCGCCGCGATGGCCGCAATCCCACGCTTAAGAGCTGCAGAGGGCACGATGGGGTCCTTTCCCTAGTTCGGGCGCTTATGAGTGAATTCGCTGATGAGATCACGTGCTTGGGGGGCTGTTGCCGGATCGCATAGGATATCGTATCTGCTGGCTACTATTTGGGTGGTAGACGCAAAGTCACGTTTGCCCCTTGAGGCCGCGTACTGGATGGCTGCCGCGCTGGTATAGAACACTGAACCTAGGAGGACGCCGAAGATTAGCGAGCTCGACCAATCGCCCGTGACCACTCCGAGAAGCGTTCCCATAAATAGGCCCACCCAGCCACCTGAGGCAAGACCGCTCAATAAAACTTTCGGCCATGTCAGGCGCCCCAGCACGTTTTCGCACTCCATTAAATCAACGCCGACGATTGAGACTGCACTGACATCGAACTCTTTATCCGAGAGCATATCGACGGCTGCCTGTGCCTGCGCATAGGTGCTAAAGGAGCCGACTGGCCACCCCTCGGGGATAGTTCTTTGCCGCCCATTCAGCTCAGGGTTGGGCCTCGAGAAAAAAGTCATACCTGTGTTCCTTGTCAATTCGTTCAGGTCTAGAGTGGCTTGCGCAACACTCAAATACTGTTCACTATATCGCAGTTGTTCAGCGCCAGGATAAGTGTTAGGGAGTGCCCTGGAGAAACAGCTACACTTATCAATTATGAGTGAAGTTACCCGAGTTTATGCTGGGCGCCTAGCGGGCATGATTGTTCGCGGTCCCGAGACTGATGCAATCGGTCGCGTGCGTGATGTCATTGTTAATATCCGGCCCTACGGACATACCTCCCGAGTGCTTGGTCTCGTGGTTGAAATGACCAATAAGCGCCGCATTTTTCTTCCCATGCTCCGGGTGGCCTCCATCGATCCTCATGAGATTATGCTGGTCTCTGGTTCGGTCTCACTGCGATCGTATAAGCCTAGGGCCGGTGAACTCGCTATCGTCGGCGATGTGATCGGGGCGAAGGTCCACGTGGATGATCCTGAATTGGAGCAGCTGCACTCTAAGCCGGTCGAGATTGCCGATGTGGAATTAGAGCGTACCCGCACTCGCGACTGGGCCATCTCTGCGGTGGCCGTGCTCAAGGAACGTGCCACTTTTGCTCGCCGGCCGGAACTGTTTGTGGTGCCGTGGAAGCACGTCCATGGTATTAGCGCTGCGGGTGTTGGTATGTCTGATGCCTTTGCTGAGTTGTTGGCGGAGTTCGAGGATATGCGTCCGGCAGATATCGCCTCGGTGCTCTATGACTTGCCCGAGAACCAGCGCACCACGGTCGCTACCGAGCTGGACGATGAGCGCCTCGCCGATATTCTCCAAGAGATGAGTGAGGATCGCCAGGCCGAGCTATTAGAAACTCTTGACATCGAACGTGCAGCTGATGTGCTCGAGGAAATGGATCCTGATGATGCTGCCGATCTGCTTTCTGAGCTCGACGATGAAAAAGCCGATGTCTTGCTCGAACTCATGGATCCTGAGGAATCAGCCCCAGTGCGGCGCTTAATGAGCTTTAGCCCCGACACGGTAGGTGCGCTGATGACTCCAGAACCTTTGATCCTCAGCCCTCAAACGACCGTCGCTGAGGCGCTCGCCCAAGCCCGCAACCCTGATCTTCCTACCTCCCTATCCTCTATGGTCTTTGTGGTGCGACCGCCCACCGCCACCCCGACGGGGACTTATTTAGGGTCTGTGCATTTGCAGCGGCTGCTCCGTGAACCCCCGTCGATGCTCGTTTCTGGCATTTTAGATCCGGATCTACCGCCCCTTTATGCTGATGATTCCCAGGAAACTGCGGCGCGCTATTTTGCTACCTATAACTTGGTCTGCGGACCCGTGCTGGATAACGATAACCACCTACTGGGAGCGGTGGCAGTTGATGACCTTCTCGATCACTTATTGCCGGAAGATTGGCGTGATTCGGGTATCCGCCCCGATTCGACCATTGTGAAAGGAGACCTAGCGCATGGCTGAGTTAGATACCCCACGGCTGCCCGGGAAAAAGAGGCTTTTCAGACTTGATGACGATTCCATTGGCGCCTACGCTGAGCAGGTCGCCCGCTTTTTTGGTACCGGCAGTTACCTGATGTGGCAGACGGTTTTCGTCGCTATCTGGATCGTGCTGAACCTCGGCGCCTTCTGGTGGCAGTGGGATCCCTATCCCTTCATCTTGCTGAACCTGGCATTTTCCACACAGGCAGCCTACGCGGCGCCGCTGATCTTGCTGGCACAGAACCGACAAGAAGATCGTGATCGTGTTTCTCTCAATGAAGATCGCCGCCGTGCTTTTGAAACCAAATCGAATACCGAATATATTACCCGCGAGCTCGCTGGCTTGCGTCTAGCGCTGGGTGATATGGTCACTCGTGATTATCTGCGGCACGAATTGGAAGATCTTCACACCATGATCGAACGCATTGAAGCTAAGCTGGACGATGAAGCCGCTGAACGGACTGCATACCGCCATCAGCAGGGACTCGATGACGCACACCACGATCTTAGTGACCCGATTCAGGGGCGCACGAGTGAGCGTCGTTAAGCAAAATACGAGGGGAAGTACTTAGAAAAATAATGACCACTATTACTGAGCATGACGTGCGGCAGGCGCTCTCGCGCGTAGAAGATCCAGAAATTGGTAAGCCGTTAACAGAACTCGGCATGGTGAAATCTATCGCCCTCAGTGGCGTAGATGTTGAGGTAGAAATATACCTCACGATTGCTGGGTGTCCGATGAAAAACCTGTTGGTGGAAAACTCACGCGCTGCCATCGCAGATCTCCCGGGCGTTGGTGAGATCACCGTGACTACCGATGTCATGGATGATGAACAGCGCAAGAGCCTGCGGCAGCAGTTACGCGGCGATACCCACGAGCCGGTGATTCCCTTTAGCCAACCTAACTCCACAACCAGAGTCTTTGCCGTCTCTTCTGGCAAGGGGGGCGTGGGCAAATCCTCGATGACCGTTAACCTTGCAGCCGCACTAGCTGCTCGCGGATTGCGGGTCGGGGTGCTTGATGCCGATATATACGGGCACTCAATACCGGGCATGCTCGGGTGCACCGATCGTCCTCATGCCGTAGACGAGATGATCATGCCGCCCATGGCTCATGGCATAAAACTCATTTCGATTGCACACTTTGTTGAAGGTAATGCCCCTGTGGTGTGGCGCGGCCCGATGTTACACCGCGCCATTCAGCAGTTCCTTGGAGATGTATTCTGGGGTGACCTCGATATTTTGCTTCTCGACCTTCCCCCTGGAACTGGCGATATCGCCATTTCGGTAGCCCAACTCCTCCCCAATGCCGAGCTCCTCGTGGTGACGACCCCACAGAGCGCCGCGGCTGAGGTGGCCGAGCGCGCCGGGACTATCTCGTTGCAAACCCAGCAGAAGCTCGCGGGTGTCATCGAGAATATGAGTGCCATGATTTTGCCCGATGGATCGACGTTAGAAGTCTTTGGCTCAGGTGGAGGCGAAGAGGTCTCGCAGCGCATCTCGACGCTTACTGGAACGAAGGTTCCGCTTCTCGGATCGGTTCCGTTAGATCCTCAGCTTCGCGAGGGAGGCGATCACGGCACCCCCATTGTGCTTGCCCACCCTGAGTCCCCCACTGCGGTAGCGATCAAGGCTATTGCAGATCAGCTCGTTCTTCGACCTGAATCACTTGCCGGTAAGCCCTTAGGCCTTGGGGTGACTCGGCACGACTAGAAATCTCCTATCCCCTGCCTGATTGGATAGGGGCTATAGGACGTCATCCCAGCTAAAATCCCGGTTTCTCGGGCCGGATACCGCGTTATTGGGTATATCGGCCTGGGAGGCTTGACGGTCGGGACTAAGTTCGGTGCGTGCGGCACTAGTTGGCGAATCAAGCTCACCGAGCTGTTTCTTCAGGTCGAGAGAATCGATGGCCTCAGTATCTCCGTCAAAGAGCACTTTAGTTAATGCGGCTTTGGGACCCATTCGCTGCAAACCAGCGATCTGGTTAATGGGAGCACGGAAATCTTCGAATTCCTCCAGGTACTCCCCATTTAGTTCAGCTTTAGCATTATTGATGGCGCGGCGAGCAGCAAAAATAGCAGCACGGGCATCCTCAATGACGCCTGGGAGCTTTTCGGGGCCAATGAAAATCATAGCGAGGATGAGAATCCAGAAAATTTCTCCCCAACCAATTGAGCTAAACACTTAAATAACCTTACCCTGCATGTGCGCTATTTCCATCTCATCAGCCGAATCTTTGACACCTTCGATCGCAAGGGATGCTGATCCGACTCTACACAGTCAGCAATTTGATGCAGGCGTCTCATTAGCTCCGAGCTGGCTTCCAATGATTGGCAACAAGAATTGCGTAGGCGCTGCGATGCTAGCCGTTGTTTCTCTACCTCGAGACGACACTCGTGGCAGTGAACTAGATGTATATGGGCTCGGTGTGTGGCAGCGGGACACAACTCGTTATCTGCCAAGGCAGCTATGGCCTCAGGATTGAGATGGTCAATCGCTGATAACTTTCGGACTTGGGAGGAAATATCAAATGTTCTGGAACGCTGCGGCTTGTCTCGTTGCGCCATAGCCCACCAGCTTTCTCGATTCGAATCACAGGTATATAACCTAGAGGTCATAAGTGGAACGAACCGCATATGCCGTTAGTTCCCCACTGTCCACTATAAGAGAAAGACTCGCCATATGGTTGTGGCGAGTCAGTGTTTCGAATTTAGTGTTTAGTATTAGCTGCGAATGAGCAATTGCGCATCAGCGTCAACTTCAGCCTTCGCCTCCAGCATCGCTCGCAACTGACTCCTGCCCCGGTGGATACGCGAACGCACAGTGCCCATCTTGACGCCCAAAGTTGCGGCTATCTCCTCGTAGCTCATACCCACCACGTCGCAGAGCACTACTGCCACTCGAAAATCGGGGGCCAGTGCGTCGAGCGCTTCCTGCAAAGCTGGGTCAAGGTTGGCCACGTTATAGGCTTGTTCAGGGGTCATATCGGTTCCCGGAACTCGCTCGTAGTCCTCTGGTAGAGCTTCCATGCGGATTTTCGTGCGGCGCCGCACCATATCTAAAAAGAGGTTAGTAGTAATACGGTGCAACCAGCCCTCAAAGGTACCAGGTTGATATTTATCCAGGGAACGGAAGACTCGCATAAAGGTTTCTTGGGTGAGATCCTCAGCATCATGTTGATTGCCACTGAGTCGAAAGGCGAGCCGGTATACGCTGTCCGCATGCTCAGAAACGAGATCGCTCCAATCTGGCATGGAACCTACGCCTGCATCAAAGGCCGCGGTTCCGGAAAGGTCCGCAGCATAAGCGCCGGCATCAGTCGGGCGAGGCGTTGTGGTCATGTGGACTATTGTTCCCGAACTGTCTTCAAAAAGCCAGAAAGAACTCTGTGAATTAGCTGGGAGAGCGAGAATATCTAGGATGTGGAGAAAGGGGGTGACTATATCAACACTCCATCGAAGCTCCGAGGGGAAGTTGAACTATAGAGTATCGGTGTTTTGCGAAGGATAAAACAGTCGAGAAACTCTATGCTTAAAGGTGTGACTGAAGAACTACGCTCCTATATCGAAGCCATTAGCCCTGCCGATACTACTCTCGAGCTAGCCTACGAGACGGCCGAGGAATTTGGGCTCAGTGCGCCCGATATCCACACCGGTCAATTATTGAGCACCCTAGCAGCCACGAGTAAAGCTCAAGGGGCCATCGCTATTACCCCCGCGAGCGCGGTCGTCGGTTACTTCTTGCTGCAGGGAATGAATTCTCAGGGCACTCTCACCTGCATCGACCCGGAGCCTGAATATCACCGGCGCTCCGCCGAGATCTTCCGTAACGCATCCTTCTCCCCCACTAGAGTGCGCTTTTTACCATCCCGCCCTCTCGATGTCATGGGGCGCCTAGCTAAAAAGTCTTATCAAATTATTTACGGAGAAGTATCCCCCATTGATGCGAGAGCTCTTATTAGTGCCTCGCTCCCCCTTTTAAGTGCAGGTGGGAGTGTAATCATCCCCGATATCCTGCTCGACGGTACCCCCAGCGACCAGACGCGACGCGACCGAGAAACTGTAGCTGCCCGCGACCTGCAGGACTACCTCAATTCGCTGGAGTCAGTTCAGGTCACCAGGCTTCCCCTAGGTGCCGGCCTAGTCATCGTGACTGTGCAGTAGTCAAAAAATCCCGCCCCCCAAATAATTTTTGAGTGGGGCGAGATTCCTCTTCTCATGTGATCTTTAAACGACTACATTCTTTCCTACAACAACAACCCCGCCGGGACTAATGGCGAAGCGCTCTGCATCCCGCTGATGGTCCACACCAATGAGCGTTCCGTCCGTAACTACCACGTTCTTGTCGAGGATAGCATGGCGCACGACAGCCCCCTTACCGATGCGAACTCCCGGCATTAGAACCGAACCCTCCACCGTGGCTCCCTCCTCGACTATGACACCGGTCGATAGCACCGAGTTGCGAACCGTAGAGGCCGAAATAATGGAGCCCTGGGCCACCATCGAGGATTGCGCGATGCCGCCTTGCACAAATTTAGCTGGAGGTAATTCCGTCAGGTCAGTTGAGCGGATCGGCCACTGCTGGTTATACAGGTTAAAGATCGGGTGAACCGAGATCAGATCCATATGAGCCTCGTAGAAGGCATCGATGGTACCCACGTCACGCCAGTATCCCCGATCACGATCCGTGGATCCTGGAACTATATTGTTCGTAAAGTCATAAACGTGTGCATCTCCGCGCTCAACAAAATACGGAATGATATCCCCGCCCATATCATGCTCGGAATTTTCGTTGATACCGTCCTCCCGTAGAGCTTCAACGAGGGCGTCCGTAGTGAATACATAATTGCCCATTGAGGCAAAGGTGACGTCTGGATCGTCGGGTACAGCTGGAGGGTTCTCGGGCTTTTCCAGAAATTCCGTAATATTTCCTGCCTCATCGGCTTGAATGCAGCCAAAAGCACTGGCCTCAGATCGGGGCACCCTGATACCAGCTACAGATACAGCTTTGCCGGAGGCGATATGCTCGTCGACCATTTGCTCCGGATCCATGCGATAAACGTGATCAGCGCCAAATACCAGCACATAATTAGGGCGTTCATCGTAGATGAGATTCAGTGACTGCAAAATTGCGTCCGCTGAGCCCCGGTACCAGTGCTTGCCTCGACGCTGCTGCGCCGGCACCGACGCAATATACTGAGCGGTCGGGCCATAAAATTGCCACGCTTGTGAGATGTGACGATCTAGCGAATGAGATTTGTATTGAGTAAGAATACAGATCTTCATATAACCGGCATTGACCAAATTGGACAAAACAAAATCGATCAATCGGTAAGTGCCGCCGAAGGGAACGGCAGGCTTAGCGCGGTCTTCAGTCAGAGGGAAGAGACGTTTCCCTTCTCCGCCGGCCAAGACGATGGCAAGGACATTATTTTGACTTTTCACAGTGTCTAATTTAATGCGAAAGTTCTACCACCGTTAGGGTATTGAGAAAAATGCGATCCACGCCACCTTTCAAATACTCAGCGCCCTAGCCTCATTGCCACTACCGTTATCTTTATGAAAGTCGCACTATTAACTAAAGAATATCCACCGGAGATTTATGGAGGTGCTGGCGTCCACGTAGCAGAGCTCACTCGCTATATGCGAGAGATCGTACCCGTAGACGTACACTGCATGGGGGCACCCCGTGACGAGGACAATGTTTTCGTCCACAGCGCCGATCCTGGCCTGCGTGATGCGAATCCGGCTATCCAGACCCTTTCAACAGGTCTCTATATGGCCGAAGCCTGCCGCGATGCTCAGGTCGTACATACTCACACCTGGTACACGGGTTTAGGAGGACATCTCGCTTCCCAGCTACACAATATTCCCCACGTTGTCACGGCTCACTCACTCGAGCCCGATCGCCCGTGGAAACGCGAACAACTCAATGGTGGATATGATATTTCGTTGTGGTCCGAACGTAATGCGATGGAGTATGCTGATGCAGTCATTGCGGTGTCACAGAAGATGAAAGAAGCTGTCCTCGAAGCGTATCCGCGTGTCGATGCCGCCAAGGTTCACGTGGTTCTTAACGGAATCGATACCACTGTGTGGCAGCCGCGCCCAGCCTTTGAGGGTACTTCTGTTCTACACTCCTTGGGTGTCGATCCTACTCGCCCGATCGTCGCCTTTGTGGGGCGCATAACGCGGCAAAAGGGGGTGGAACATCTCGTGCGGGCGGCGGCCCACTTTGACCCCGAGATTCAGCTGGTACTCTGTGCCGGTGCCCCCGACACCCCCGAGATAGCCAGCCGGATTTCCACTCTGGTCACTGAATTACAGCACCAACGAGCTGGAGTATTTTGGGTGCAGGAAATGCTGGACAAACCTAAAATTCAGGAAATTCTAAGCGCTGCTGACGCCTTTATTTGTCCCTCCATCTATGAACCCTTGGGAATTGTTAATCTTGAGGCGATGGCCTGCGGTACCGCCGTGGTGGCCTCAGATGTCGGCGGCATCCCCGAAGTCGTAGCCGATGGTCAGACAGGCCTCTTAGTGCATTACGATCCAGCCGATACCACGGCCTTCGAGCGCGATCTCGCCGCAGAAGTTAATGCACTCATAGCCGACCAAGAGCGGGTCAAAGCCTTCGGCCTGGCGGGGCGTACACGCGCCGTGGAGCTTTTTTCTTGGGACAAGATAGCCACGCAGACGGTGGAAATCTATCGCTCCCTCCTTTAGTGTCGATATCTGCAGTCGTGGGCTTTTGCTACTACGCTGGGAGGCATAACAGCCTTCGTCAACTGGCAGGAGCCCACAACAATTATGTATCGCCCCGAACTGCATATCCACCCTGATCACGGCATTCTGGACGCCCCCGCTGGAGCGCTGTACGACGGCACCTACTGGCATCTTTTCAACCAATACCGTCCAGATCCCACCCAACCCTCTAGGTGGGCCCACTTAGTTTCTTCCGCCACAGCTTTCGATTTCGAAATCTGCACCGATGTACTCGCCTCCACCAAAGACCACGAATCCATCCGGGCTGGCTCGGTAGTAACAACGGGCGATTCCACCACCTTCTACTACACTCACGTGGTGGGCAATGAGCGCACTATTAAGGCCGCCCGAGTCGATGACCTAGGCGAAACAATCGCGGACTTAGATGATGATGACCTCATCCTGGACGAGCATATTGTTGATATAGGAACAGTTGTCGCTAACCAGGAAGGGTTGTCACGTTTTCGTTCACCCTGCGTGATTCCGGTGGATAGTGGATATCTGATGGTCGCGGTGGCGGGTTCATCCTCAGATCCTGTACTCGTCGTTCTAGATTCCGCTGATGGCCAACACTTTAAGATGCGCGGGCCGTTGACGATTCACGGCGATTCTGGCATTGCTTCCACATTTGTGGTGGCGCCTCGTATTTTCCAACTTCGCGATGAAATAGATCAGCATCTGTACGATATCCTGCTCGTCACGATCGACGAGAACGGCAGGGATATTGCGGGCTGTCTTGTGGGAAAGCTCAATGGTACCTCGTTCGAGGTGGCGAAGCCTTTCCAGCGCATGGATTATGGACACGATTTCGGACGCCCCCGAACTGTAAACTGGGCACCCGATGCCGACAATAAAGAGCACACTGTGATCTTTGGCCTTCTTAATAGTGCCTCCCGCCAGGATGACGGGAGCGCGCACCTGAGTTTCCGCGCTGAAGGGTGGGCGAACTGCCTCAGCCTCGCGCGCGAGATTACCCTTCAGGGGGGCCATATTTACCAGACCCCTACGAGCGGCATCATCGCTGCCATTGAGGAATCAGATCGTGCCTCTATGTGGACGGGTATTAGCGAGATTCCTCGTGGCGAACATCAAACCATCACCGTTCTAGATATTAACGATCAGATTATATGCACGATCACTCATTATGGTGATCACATCACCTTAGATCGCTCGATGAATCCGAACCACGCGGGCGATGCAGTCGCTAGCGCACCTCTTCTTTATGATGCAACGAGCTCGATGACAGTCATCATTGATGGCTCAACAGTGGAAGTATTCGGCAACGGTGGACAAGTAGCCATGGCTAGCCGAGTTTACTTTGACGGACCCACCATGCGATTCGTTCTCCACAACTCGGAGCAGGTAGAGGTTGAGAGATCCACCCTTATTAAACCCTTGCCAGAGATCTTTCCGGCTTAGGGCTGTATTTTTCGAAGCCGTGTGATGGTTGCGCTTGCTGTAACCATCATGACCGGGTCTAAAGAGGAGATGCGCGCTTCTAAATCTGCGGGTGGAATATGACGTGCTGATGGACTCATACCAATCTGGGCAGCGATGCACTCCTGGTCTAGACGCATCGAGAATTCGACCTCGTGGCCTTCATCCGCCACGTCAAAATATTTAGCTGACTGTTCGAGCATCCGATGGATTTTATCTTTTTCCACTCGCAAAATCCCGAGCGGTTCTCGCAGTTCCTGCAAATGATTCGGGTTAGGGCTTAAAATCACTACTTCACCGTTAGTCTTAAGTACACGCGAGAACTCCTGGGGGTTACGCGGCGCAAAAACAACGGCGATAGCGTCAATACTCTGTGGTCTGATAGGCAGAGTTTTCCAAGCATCAGCCACGACGGCACCAACGCGAGGGTGACTCTTCGCCAGTGCCTTAGCCGCGGGGGTGGAAATATCGAGACCCACCCCTCGGGAGTCGGGGATCGAATCTAAGATATGGGAAAGGTAATAACCGGTACCCGCTCCAATCTCGAGAATGACTGGTTCACGAGCTTCAACTCCGGATAGGGCTTCGTCGATCCCGGTCGACACCGTCTCGACGAAAGGAGCGAAATGGCCTAACGCGAGAAAGCTTTCACGGGCTCGCACCATCGCTAGATCGTCTCCATGGTGTCGAAGACCAGATCCTCCAACTAAGGAAACATAGCCTTGTTTGGCCACATCATACGTGTGTCCGCTCTCTGATGATAAGTAGCGACCGTTTTCGCTAAGAAATAGTCTGGTTCCATCTTCTGGATCGGCGAGAACGTCGACGATATGGGAGAGCATTGCAGTATCCAGTCTGAATAAGAGAATGTTGCTAAAGAAATGAGGTTCCGCTTCCCCTGTTAGCGGAACCTCTAGGTGGGATGGTCTAGCTACCTACTGCGGCTAGATGTTCAGCGAGCTCTGCAGCCTCACTGTCATTGAGCTCGATAACAAGACGCCCACCACCATCGGTGGGAATTCGCATGACAATCTTGCGATTTTCTTTGACTACTTCCATCGGACCATTACCCGTACGGGGTTTCATGGCTGCCATATTCTCTCTCATTCTTTTTTATTTCAGTCCTAGTATTTAAGTCTACCTTAAAGGTCAATACAAAATACAGATCTCACATGAAAATACGGAGTAAAGAGCAGGTTTAAATTACTCTGGTATATCTTTATCGGTTGCCTGCGGGAGCTCTGTTAAGGAAGAAGTGTGAGATAGCTGGTCAAATAGCTCCCGTAATACCGCGTCAACCTCACGCTTGTCGTAGCCCGGAACCCCATCGTGGAACTGAAGACCTGCAGGATTACGCTCGCCAATAGCGCGCTTATTTACTGCAGTGACATCAACATCAACTTCAATAGGTTGCGGCTTAAAGGCTGCGCCGTCGCGTTTTTTCAGAACCAGATATATGATTCCCGAGGCGGCAATAGTCAGGACCAGCAGCAGTGCAACCATGATAATAACGGTGGTAACAGCAACCAAGTTCATAGTTATATCCTACCCCTCGTGCCCTGCCAGTTCGCATAACGTGTCTACAGCCACAGAGGCTTAATCATAATCATTGAGAGGGGGACGCATATCCACCTCACAGAGTCCTGCCTTGGCCAAAATAGCCTGTGCCACGTCCTCAGCTACACCTTGCACTTGCTCCAAGGGGCGGTTTCGATGAACGCGCGGAGGCAAGGCTACTTCAACGATATGGGAAGCGTCTATAAGCAGGCCTATCTCCACCCCGTAGCCTGAAATAAAGGAAACTCGGCGGACAAAGTCCCGCCGCACCGCGTACTCCCCGGCCAACGGCTGGGCAATATGAGCTAGATGCGGGAAAAGGATACGCATCAAAGGTTTTGCACACAGTTCCGTTACCCGGCCTCCCCCGGTAGAATAACCGAGGTAAGTACGCTGATAGTTGGCCTTAACGAGGTCTACTGATGGATCGGCGAAAGGTTTAGCTAGCGAGTTCACTGATTCTGAGGTGAGTCCTCGGACATCGGCATCGACAAAAACGATGACAGGACTTAAGGCGGCCGCCACCCCACGCCATAAAGCCTCCCCCTTGCCTGGCCGCGGTGGGATATCGCTGAGAACCTCACGCCAATTTATCACCTGCGCACCAGCTATCCGCGCACGCTGGGCGGTCTCATCGGTGGAATCTGAGTCAATGACGAATACATTGCAAGCCTGCGAGCCGAGGGCAGCACCCACCACATCAGCAATGGTATCTTGCTCATTCAGGGCGGGAATTACTACATCAAAGTCACTCATACCAGGCCTCTCGTCGCGCGTAACGGCGGCTGTATGCCCGCAATGGCTGCGGTCATACGTATAGTATCAATGGTTTCAGCTACCTCATGGGCCCGAAAGCAGGCTACTCCCCGCTCTGCAGCCCATGCTGTTGCAGCTAGAGTCCCAGCGACTCGCTGTTTAACAGGGCGATCTAGAGTTTCTCCAACAAAATCTTTATTACTCAAAGCCATAAGTACCGGCCAGCCTGTTGCCACGAGCTCATCAATGCGGCGTAGTAGCTCCAGGCCGTGATAAGTATTTTTACCGAAATCATGCGTGGGGTCGATAAAAATTTTGTCCTCGGGAACCCCTAAATCTACTGCCCTCGTTGCCAGCGAGGTAGTTTCAGCGATGACATCGGATACAAGCTCATCAAAGTGCACGCGGTGAGGGCGCGTGCGCGGGATAGCCCCACCTGTATGGGAGCATATATAACCTACTCGAAAGTGGCCTGCCACCTCGATCAACTCAGGGTCGTGGCCCGCCCACGTATCGTTGACCAAAGTAGCCCCATTTTCGATCGCAACCGCAGCCACCTCAGCTCGCCACGTATCCACGGATATGGTGATATCTGGAAACCGGTCATGAATCCTCGCAATAAGCGGTACCACGCGGTCAATCTCTTCAGCAGGACTGATCACCTCCCCTGGCCCCGCCTTGACTCCCCCTATATCCACAATGCGCGCACCCTGGTCGACCACCATAAGGGCACGATCAAAGGCACGATCAACATCGTGAGTTGCTCCTGCATCATAAAAAGAATCGGGGGTGCGATTAATGATGGCCATGACAATGGCGATGGACGAATCGCGGGGCGCAAAAGCACTGCGTATTGGAGGTCGAGAAGCCGAAATCACAATTTACTGCTCCGCAGCAGCGTGGTATGCACGGATATGAGCGACAGCTTCAGCAACCGAATCCGTTACTAGGAAGAGATCCATATCCGATTCACTAATGACTCCTGCATCAACCATGCGGCTACGCATCCAGTCCACTAAACCAGCCCAAAATTCCGTCCCGAGTAGCACAATAGGATAGTTCGTTACCTTGCCAGTCTGCACCATGCATAGAACTTCAAAAAGCTCATCCATTGTTCCCAAACCGCCTGGCAGGCATACAAATCCTTCAGAGTACTTCAGAAACATAGTTTTGCGGGCGAAGAAGTACCTAAAATGAACACCCATATCTACATAGTCATTCATGCCCTGCTCATGGGGAAGCTCGATACCCAAGCCCACGGATAGACCCTCGGCGTCACTGGCACCCTTATTGGCTGCCTCCATGAGGCCTGGGCCGCCACCAGTGATGACGGCATAGCCGGCCTCTACTAATTCCTGGCCAACTTCTTCGCCCAGGCGGTACCACGGATGCTCGGCCTGCATCCGTGCAGAACCAAATACAGCTACTGCCCGGGGAAGCTCACTAAGGACATCGAAACCAGTGATGAATTCACTCTGGATACGCAAGACCCGCCACGGATCGGCGTGTTTCCAGTCGTGATTTGCCCCGACCTCAAGGAGCCGCTGATCATAGGTAGAACCAGGCTGGTTCATGGAGTTCTTCAGCAGCACTGGGCCACACATCATACGTTCTTTTTTTTCCATGTCGTCCAGATTAGATGAGGCTTTATAACTTTGTCGCACACTTAGGCCACCAAATAGCGCCTCAGCACCTCAGCAAGTTCAGTAATCATCTCCACTGGGCATTGTTCATCCTTCTTGTGGCAGAAACTGGGGTCGCCAGAACCAAAATTCACAGCGGGTATCCCTAGCTCGCTAAAGCGTGCAACGTCTGTCCATCCGAATTTGGCGCGCGGTTCTTGCCCCGTGGCAGCGATAAGGTCTTGGACCACATGCTGGTCCAAACCTGGGCGTGCACCAGGAACGGCGTCGTCGATCTCGTAGTCCACAGAATCTGGGAGATCTAGAACCTCAAGGAGGTGCGCCATTGCTGCATCAAGATCACGGTGCGGAGCAAATCGGTAATTGACGTATAGCCACGCTTCATCAGGGATCGTATTGGTAGCCACCCCCGACTCACAGTGCACGATATTCAGACCTTCGTGGTAGTAACACCCATCAACGTCGACCTCGCTGGCTTTATAGGCAGCAATATTTGCAATCACGGGGGCTAGAAGGTGCATTGCATTCAAGCCTAACCAGCTCCGTGCAGAGTGCGCGCGCACCCCTCTCGCGCTCACCTTAAGCCGAATCGAGCCCTGGCAACCTGCCTCAATAATGGCTTCTGATGGTTCTCCCAAAAGCGCGAGATCACCTCGTAGCCATTCGGGGTGCTGCTCGGCGATAAACTTTAGGCCATTGTAGCGCTCCGCTACCTCCTCGGCTTCGTAACAGACCAAGGTCAGATCGTATTTAAGATCAGGTGATTGGCTGAGGGTGGCAAAAGTGTGGGCATACACTGCTAGCCCCGATTTCATATCGACACTGCCTAAACCAAAGAGGGTATCGCGGCCGCGTGAGTCCAACCCCCTTCGTGCGGGTAGGTTCTCGGCTGGGGGCACAGTATCTATGTGGCCGGCGAGGATGACCCTCGCCGGTAAACCGCGATTGGTACGTGCCACGAGACTGTTACCTAAGCGCAAAACTTCAACGTCTGGCAGTTTCCGGAGAGAACCTTCTAATTCATCTGCGAGAGCTTCTTCGTGATGGCTGGGGCTCGGAATATTCATCAAAGCCTCAGTTAATTCGACAGGGTCCATGCTGAGATCAATCATAGGTTTTAGTGTAGACCGTCATGAGTCGGAGGCAGCTGAGACGGTTTTATTTCTCAAGCTTTCAGCCACTAAAGTTAGGCGCATGCTAAAACACGGTGCAACGGGCGTTGGTATCGCAAATATTTCGATGGATGGGGATGTCTTAGATGTTTGGTTCCCCTCTCCGGCACTTATCGATCCTGCTTCTTATAGCGCTGGCACGGAACGTCTTGGAGCCCAGGATCTCCCTGTGCGGCTGCTCAATCTGGTGAAGCTTGATAATGACCGCATGGTTGAGCAAGTAGCTGTTCGCACTGTCATTCGCGATCTCAGTTTAGAACCTCAAGATCCTTATGACGTGTATCTGCGGCTGCATCTACTCTCCCACCGCTTGGTCGAACCCAATACGATTAATATGACGCAGGCCTTGGAAAAGCTCTCCGTGGTGGTGTGGACTAACAAGGGTCCGTGTCTGCCCGATAATTTCGAATTCATGCGCACCTCACTGCGCTCTCGGGGTTTGATCCACGTCTACGGTATCGATCCTTTGCCGCGCATGGTGGACTATGTGGTGCCATCCGGTATCCAAATTTCGGAGGCAGAGCGGGTACGTTTGGGGGCTTACCTGGCCCCTGGAACTCGCGTTCTGCGGGAGGGCTTTGTCTCCCATAACGCTGGTACGCTCGGCGCGTGCACCGTTGAAGGGCGCATCTCCTCAGGCACTGTTATCGATGCTGGGTGCACGTTAATGCTCTCGTCATCTCTGATGAGCTCCAAGCCACAGCCCATGCGCATTGGAAAAAACTGCACCTTCGGAGTAAGCAGTTCGGTTCTGGGTCTCGACCTTGGCGATCGCTGCCATATAGGTCATAAAGTCGTCCTCGAGCCTGGCACTCTCCTCCGCTTTGCCGATACTGGTGGCATCGCACCCGCTCAGGTCATTGCCGGGCAATCCGACTGGTCGATCACCATGCATCCGGACTACCGGGAACCATTTGCGGAAAAAATCGCCTCCTAAAGTATTTTCGGTTCGGATTTATTAGTCTCCGCAGCAAGCGGGATACTAGAGTATTCCCTATGGAAAATCCCCCTTCAACAACGACAGCGACCAAGAGTTTAGGTAAAGGCTTAAAAACCCGACACCTAACCATGATGGGTCTAGGATCCTCAATCGGTGCCGGACTCTTTCTTGGTACCGGCGTAGGAATTCAAGCCGCCGGGCCCGCGGTTATTCTCGGCTATATATTTGCAGGCATCATCGTTGTGCTTTTCATGGAGATGCTCGGCGAGATGGCCGCCGCACGCCCGACCTCGGGATCCTTCTCTGTCTACGCCGAACAAGCCTTCGGACACTGGGCTGGATTCTCCTCCGGGTGGCTCTATTGGTTTATGCTCACCATGGTTATGGGGGCAGAAATGACCGGGGCCGCGGCAATTATGGGAGAGTGGTTTGGAGTCGCCCCGTGGATTCCTGCCCTGATCAGCGTGGCTATCTTCGCTGTCATCAACTTGGCGCACGTGAAGGGATTCGGTGAATTCGAATTTTGGTTTGCCCTCATCAAAGTCGCCGTCATTATACTTTTCCTTATTGTGGGCGTACTGCTCGTATTTGGGTTACTACCTGGTACTGAGTACGTGGGCATGCGCAATATACTTGGCAACGGTTTTATGCCTAATGGCTTCGCCGGGGTAGCCACAGGCCTTCTAGCTGTAGCCTTCGCTTTCGGTGGAGTAGAAATTATCACAATTGCAGCGGCCGAATCCGAAGATCCCGCCTCCTCCATATCGACCGCCGTCCGCTCCGTCATCTGGCGTATATCGTTATTCTATCTCGGCTCGGTGCTCGTTATCATCGCCTTATTGCCATTTGAGAGCATTACTGGAGCTTCTAACGCAGCCGAATCACCATTTACCATTATTCTGGGCCTGGCCAATATTCCCTATGTTGTAGGTTTCATGGAGGCCACGATCGTTTTGTCGCTCCTGAGTGCCTTTAATGCGCAAATCTATGGGACCTCCCGCCTCATCTTCTCCCTCGCGGAACGCGGCAATGCACCTCGAATCCTTGGTGTTATCAGTAAACAAGGGGTGCCGATGAACGCGGTGATCCTCTCAATGTTCTTCGCCTTTGGCTCTGTCGGTTTGCAGTTCTGGAACCCGCCAGGATTGCTCACATTCCTGCTCAATGCCGTAGGTGGCTGCTTGATCGTCCTCTGGGTCATGATCGCAGCCAGCTGGATGAAACTGCACCCCGAACTAGTTCGAAATAATGAAATCACCAAAGTGCGGATGCTAGGCCACCCGTGGAGTGCGATTATCTGCCTGGCCATGCTAGCCACACTCGTAGGATTAATGCTGATAGACGAAAGCGCACGAGGACAAATTTGGTCCGTCGCTATTATCTTTGCGCTGACAGTCCTCGCGAGCTTTATCACTAAAAAATCATCAGCATCGAAAGGACTCTAGCACCCATGACTGCATTCACCGCTACTGGTTTAGCCACCATCTATGAAGACGGAACCGTCTTAGATGCTTGGTTCCCCAACCCAACCATGACCGACACACCTGAGTCACCGGGTACGGTCCAGCTTGCTGATGCCCCGGATGAATTTACTAATCTTCTTGTTTTTGATCCAGATCGTCGTACCACCCGAGTAGCTATCCGTACGACGATTGAGAACCTCGACGAGGCACCAATCGATGCCTATGATGCCTATCTGCGCCTGCATCTGCTCTCCCACCGTTTAGTTAAACCGCACGGACAAAACCTTGATGGCATTTTCGGTCTCCTGGCCAATGTGGTGTGGACTAATTTTGGCCCTTGTTCTCCAGAGAATTTTGAAATGACAAGGCAATTACTCTCCCTGCGCGGCCCCGTCACAGTGTTCTCGGTGGATAAGTTCCCCCGTATGGTCGATTATGTGATGCCCAGCGGTGTACGCATCGGCGATGCCAACCGTATCCGCCTCGGCGCTCATCTAGCCGAAGGTACTACCGTCATGCACGAGGGCTTTGTGAACTTTAATGCTGGCACACTCGGCGCCTCTATGGTGGAGGGCCGTATATCGGCTGGGGTTGTTGTTGCAGATGGCTCTGATATCGGTGGTGGAGCCTCGATTATGGGTACCCTCTCGGGCGGTGGCAAGCAGGTCATCTCGATTGCTCAGAGATGTCTGCTGGGTGCCAATGCGGGACTAGGAATCTCTCTTGGCAATGACTGTGTTATTGAGGCGGGCCTTTATATTACAGCCGGCGCCAAGATTATCGTGCGCGGCGACGTGGCTCGTGCCCTCGAGCTTGCCGACGGCGATACCATTAAAGCCGTCGAATTATCGGGAGCCAGCAATATCTTATATCGCAGAAATTCCCTGAGTGGCGCGATTGAAGCGGTAGCCCACGGTAAAAATCCTATTGAGCTCAACGCCGCACTGCATGCCAATTAAAAAAATATCCTCTCACAACGAGAGGATATTTTTTAATTCAAAGCTTGGGGGTCAACGTCCTTGATGATCGTTATTGGTTTGGGCTTAAAAGTCCAGAGCTTGTTAACGACGAAGTTAACTGGCATGCTCAAACCGATAGCGATGATCAGCGCCCAGTAGAACTTGGTCCGCAGCCCGGAGGAATCATCGAAAATCTCGGTGGGAAGAGCCACAGGGCTCAGAGGATTCATCAATAAGGTGGCCACCACTTGGCTGACCAGAAATGCCAAAAGGCCGGTGGCGAGAAAAGCAAAAAATCCCCTCCACCACTTGGATAACCGGTCTGATTTAAAGGTCCACATTCGATTGAGTTGATAATTCCACGTATTGGCTACAAGGAAGGCTACCGTCATAAAGACGTGGTACCAGCGAATGTGGTAGCGACTGCCCAAAAGATTCAGAAAGGCATCATGCTCGCTGATATTAAAACCATAGGCAGCGCATTTCTTGGCTATATAGACAACGACCAGGTTGACTACGATCCCCGAGCCTCCCACCAGTCCAAACTGGAGGAATTGCCGAAGATGTGAGCCAGCCTCGCTCATAGTGATAGCCACTAGACGTTACGCTCCCTTATTCTTTGTTAAAAACAGATTTTCCCTATACTACTCTGCTGCAAAGTTTCTAAGCGAATTAAAACGTGCCGTTAGTTTATCTCTCATCAACACCAGTAATCACAAGGGCCTGAGGTCGGGATGCATCGGTAATATCCGTTTGCACAAAAGCGCGGACAATTTCACGGATATAGGAAATTCTTGGGTACTCTCCACTTCCCCACCCCACTAATAGCGCGCGCTTATGCATCTAGGACATCAGCTGCAAAAACAGACCCAATTAGTTTTATTGCCGGAAGCAGTAGAGCACTCAGAATTCTCCTACTCAAGAGCATTCGCAGCACATAGCTTCACACGCAGGCACCATAGCCTGGGTCGACTCCACGTTTGCGATCCGATGAATGTAATAAGAGTGGCACAACTGGCTAGGAGGCGATATCTAAGCGCCGCGCAGCACTGTCGATATCCTGATCGGTCGCAGTTAAAGCAAGACGGACGAATGGCGTGGCTGTAGGGCCATAAAAAGAACCCGGCGCTACAAGAATGCCGCGCTCGGCAAACCATTCGACACTTGTCCAGCAGTCCTCTCTGCGGGTGGCCCACAGGTACAGCCCAGCAGAAGACTCCTCGACTTGGAACCCAGCGTGAAGAAGCGCAGTAAGCAAGACTGTGCGGCGACGGGCGTAGCGCAGTTTTTGCAGAGCTTCTTGGTCATCGTCGGCAAGCGCAGTTACCATCGCAGCTTGGATGGGTCCGGGTACCATCAATCCCGCATGTTTGCGAGTCTCGGTGAGCTCCGCGATGATATTATCCGCTCCCGCTAAAAACCCGGCGCGGTAGCTTGCAAGGTTCGATGTTTTTGAGAGCGAATGGATGGCCAAGAGATTGCGGTGATCGTTATGGGAAATCCGCTCATCAAGAATGGACATGGCCTCGCCTTCCCACACGAGCCCTAGGTAACATTCGTCAGAGGCCACAATAATATCGTGTGCTCTAGCGAAAGTGATTAACTGTCGGAGTTCCTCAGGGCTAAGCACACGGCCAGTGGGATTCGACGGCGAATTAATGAAGATCAAATCAATAGTGTCAGGGTCGTCTACATCCCACGGAGTATCGCTGCGTATTGGTTGCGCTCCTGCGAGCAGCGCCCCTACCTCGTAGGTGGGATAAGCAACAGTCGGAATCACAATCTTTCCACGACAGCCCAGCAGAGTGGGCAACCATGCTATTGCCTCTTTAGTACCCACGACAGGCAAAATACCCTCGACTTGAGGGATATTATAACGCCTGGCTAGAGACTCTTTGATAGCTGCGCGTAGCTGGGGTGTCCCCACCGTCTGAGGATACCCGGATGCTTGACCTGATTCAGCAAGGGTTAATTGAATACCGGGAGCCACAGGATCGACGGGCGATCCAACCGATAAGTTGATGAGCCCATCAGGATGGGCGCTAGCTCGCTTCTTTGCGGGGAGTAATGAATTCCAAGGAAAATCTGGAAGGACTTCAGCAAGTGATTGACGGGCCATGGGAATATCCTTGATCGGGTAAGAGTAGGGGCGAGAAAATTCTCACTTCAACAGTTTAACGGATGAAAGGCTAAGGCCCCTGGGTCGAACCCAGGGGCCTTAGCGGACGATCTATTGGTTTTGTGGAGGCAATTTTTCAACCAGCGGTGGATCGAAGTCTTGGGGGCCAAGACCCATCGCCCCGCCAGGTGATCCGAGATCATCGAAGAAGGCGGCATTGGCCTCGTTATAGTCGATCCATTCATCAGGAACATCATCTTCATAGAAGATTGCTTCTACGGGACAGGCGGGTTCACAAGCCCCGCAGTCCACGCATTCATCTGGGTGGATATAAAGCGAGCGTTTGCCTTCGTAGATGCAGTCAACTGGGCATTCTTCAACACACGCTTTGTCCATCACGTCAACGCATGGCTGGGCAATAGTGTAAGTCATTACTTTCCAACTTCTTCTCAACTAACCATTCTTGACTTCATCAAAGGCAGAAAACCCCCGATTAGTCCCGCAAACATCAACACTATACTCCGAATACTCGAGCCTACCAACTGATCCCCTGTTAGGTTCGGCGCCATCAGCATGAGGAAATAGCCAATCGTCCAAGCCCATAGTGGAATCCCAGCGATCGCTAAATTCTTTGACCACAAAAGGGCCGTATTACTGAGAACTCTATTAAAAAAGAACGCGATCACGATGGTATAAGGCACCGGGACCCCGAATATCCAGACACCTAGGTAAATCACTTCGAGGAATACGGACAAAAGCGAGGCGAGTGCGAGCCACATGAGCCCGAAGGCCGCCTCCGCCTTGGAGAAATTCGAATAGATATAACGCTGAGGATTCTCGGAGCTCATCTTTCGATACCCTCTATCAGGCTCACAATCTCGCGTAGTCGTCGGGGATCGGAGAACTCAGAAAATTGATAATGCTCATACCGGCTTAATGGCTGAGCAATCATATTAGACAAGCAAAAAGTGAAGGGCGCTCGCTCTGGATCGGATTGCGGGGCATAGGCCGCAACTGGTCGGGTTGCGCAGCTGCTTCCATCAGCCACCCAAATTTGCGTAGCGTGGGCTTTCATAGCGCCCACTTTCCTCGCTAGCACATCATCGCTGAGCCGCAGCGCAAAATCGGAGTAGTCGACACAGGCCAACTCTCCGGCCTTAGGCATACGCCATCCCGCTGGGGCCGATATGACTTTTAGGCCGTCGGCGAGGAGCTCTTGATGGGTCACGCACCATAAAACTGGGATATCTAGATAACGAGCGGCTGCCTCGGTGATCTCGTGAGCTCGGATATGGTCCGGGTGACCGTAGCCCCCATCGGGGCCGTAGCTGATCAGCAGCTGCGGCGGATGATCGCGCAGTTGCTCAATGAGTTGTTTCACAGCCTTATCCGCTGAGTGGATAAAAGCTCTAGGGTGTTCATTCGCAGCATCACCGACCATCCCGGAATCGCGCCAGTATCCCGGGGCCCGGAGAAATTCTCCGCGTATTCCTAGATGCGTCAACGACTCACTAAGTTCAGAAATGCGGAATCCGCCTAATTGGTCGGCGGCGACCAGATTCTGGTAGCGAGAGCCGATAACTTCTCCCTGTTCACCCAGGGTGCAGGTAATAACTTCAACGTCTGCACCGTGTGCCGCAAGATGAGCTAGGAGCCCGCCGGTCCAAATGGCTTCGTCGTCAGGATGGGCATGCACTGCGACGACGCGCAGGTTAATCATATACTCTCCAGGTATCCAAAGATGTTGTGCCTCGAGGGTCGTCTCCCTCAATCGGTTCAGGACCTACAATACCCCTGCCCTTAACCTCGAGACGCGTACCCCGAGCAATGGACGTTCGCAGGGTTTCTTTTCGCTCAATTGCAGCAATATCGTTGAGGAGTTCATCATAGGGGTAACGCCCGGCGTAATAGGCATCGATCCGCTGTTGCAATTCCCCGTCGCAAAAACCCGAGATATTGGAGCCCAACAATCCTTTTGCAGGGCAGGCATAGCGCTCGGGTAACTGTGCACTCGTGCGGTGGACAACCACATCCACCTTACCTTGCGGGATCAGTGCTCCGACAAGGGTGGTCATATCAGCTTGAACGATCGTAGCTGTAATGTTATGGCCCTGTAGAAGAGCCATGAGCGCCTGAGCAGCATTAAAGTCTAGTTCTTGAGAGGGATCAACCCCGATTCGCACCGGCGAGATTAGATGCTTGATATGCAGTGTTTGCGGCGTCCGTTCAGTAGGGTCGATATCAAGGTGATTCGTGCGCTCGTAGGCCAATCTTGCGATAGTGGGCGCATCGATTAAGGACTGCAATTCCTGCCGCACAACTGGTTGCAGCTTTGTATTAGCTACGATTTCGAGTTCCAGTTCATCGGACTGTTCCCACACTTGGGTGCCTGGAACTAACTCATACGCCTCGCGCGAGGTCTGGGTGGGGTTGAGATCCAGAAAACTAACTTGTCCGCTATTGAGCATCTCTATGCCCTGAGCCGTGCTGCGAATTTCTCTGAATGAAAGTGTTTCAACGCGCGCGGGCTCACGCCCCCACCACCGATCATTACGCTTGAGGATAAAAACACCCCGCTGCCGATCGATCGTCTGAACCGCAAATTTCCCTGCTGCAGCGGGCACCCCTCTTGCTAGCACCTCGGAAAAAGGGTCCCCGCGTAGAAGGTGAGCGGGCAAAAGAGCCGAAAATAACGACGTCCATTCATCGTAGGGTTGGGCGAAATCAACGTAGACCGTCTTACCGCCGTTGGCGGAACGGATAGCAGAAATTGCGCGATAACCGCTGGGATTAAGGGTAGCGGGAGTAGCGATGATTGAAGACCACAAATATTCAAAATCCGCGACAGTGATTGGAGTTCCATCACTCCATTGTGCTTCTGGGGCGATATCGTATCGCACAGTAAATGCGAGTGGTCGCTCGCGCTGAAGATCGCCTTGAGTTCTTTCTTCCACACCGCGCGGAATTAAGAGGTCGGCCTTCGTGGCAGAGGTGTGTACAGGCAGCACGTAGGCGTTAGTCAGCAGATCTTTATTTCGCTTTCCGTCAACGAATGCGCTGGGGAGAATAAGCGATGCGAGGGTTCGGGTGAACCTCGAATCGTCGACAAGTAGGTGCGGATTAAATCCGGTTTGCACTTGATCGATCCCGATAACAAGTTCTGTCTGTTGGAGAGTGGGTTGGCCGGTGGTCGTACTGGTAGCCACAGATATCTGGGAAGCCAGCGGATCCTCAACGGGAGGGGGGCCGGGCGAAGCCGAACAGCCCGCCAGAGACACGACGAGGAGTATCCCCCAGCTGAGATCGAAAGCTTTCATACTACAAAGTCTACTTGGTCGCCTGATTCCAACCGAAACAAGCAACCGTGTATGAAACAATTACGAAAACAGAGCTCTAGCCCCCTGCGGGAGGACTAGAGCTCACTAGATTGAAAATACGGTTTTAGAATCTTGGGAGAGGGAGCGAATCAAGGAAGGCGTTGATTCCAGGGATTCCTTGGGCTAGCACTGCCAGCAAGACGCCCAGTATCGCGACAACTGCGGTTACGATGCCTACGATCGCACCGGTACTGAGAGTGTCTTTTTCTTTTTCCTTTTCTTGTTCTTTCTTAAAGGAATCAAGTGCTCGCTCGACGGCGTTAACCTGCGACTCTAGGGCCCTCACCGCACTCACTGATGCTGCTGCATTGACTTCAGCCATCACAGCCTCAGCCTGCTCCACCACAGCATCAGCGCCCACAGCCACAGCACCCGACTTCGCAGCCTCCAACCGCTTCACCAACGGAGCACGAGCAGCATCAACCTTCTCAGCCACAGCATCAGCAACAGCCCGCTCAACCTCTACAACCTGAGCCACCAACTGCTCAAGCGCCTCCACACTCGCAGCAGCATTAACCTCAGCCATCACAGCCTCAGCCTGCTCCACCACAGCATCAGCGCCCACAGCCACAGCACCCGACTTCGCAGCCTCCAACCGCTTCATAAGTGCAGCGCTCTTTTCGGCACGGAGGTTGGCTGAGAAATCCTGAACATCCTGCTCCACCTGCATGATCTTTGCTTCGATTGGTGCTAGATCCTCTGAGTTTTGAGCTGCAGAGAGATCATCGGTAAGCGTGTCAATCTGAGCGAGTATTTCGGTAGCGTTCAGTTTGATCGCTTGCGCTTTTGCACTTTCAAGACGCACAATCAATGGTTGACGTGCAGCGTCAAGCTGGGCCTCGATAAGCTGGGCCTCAAGAGCCGTGACCTTGGATTTTAGGTCTTTGATAGTGTGCACTGTTGAAGAGCCGACTTGGTTGAGGAGATCCGCGGCTTGGCCCTTGAGCGTTTGATTGTCAAGCTGGGTCGCTTTATCAAGGATGGCTTCCAGCCGCTCGGTTAAAGAGGTTTGTGCAGTCGCGAGATAGTTTTCTTCTACGCGAACCTTAATTGCGAGAACACTTTCTTTGAGCTCGCTAGCAGCTACTTTCTTGGTCACAAGTTCTGGCAGATCAGCTTGGGAGAGTGCGCCCAGCATTTGCGTCGCCTGAAGTGCTTTAGCCTGCAATAGGCTCGAGTCTGCTCCCTGGGCGTATACCTGCGTGGCGTTGGCTACTTTTACGGTTTCGCGTAGGATTCCTCCTACTTTTTGATTGAGGCTTGACTGTGCTTCGGCTTTGAAGGGCTCGATCTCCTCGGCGATCCTAGTTACTCCATCGAGAGATACGGCATCGAGTAGCCTGCTGCGTATATCCTCGGCTTTGTTTGAGATCGCATCATCACCGATGGCTTGTACAGCAGCATCAGTAGTAGCTAGTTCTCTTAGAGCCTCGGCTCGATGAGTGTGCACCGAAACATTCAATAAGGCGGTTTCAATGGCGCTGCTCAAACTCTCGAGAGCTGCTCGATCGGTCGCGTCTGCCACGCCTCGTTCAAGTTCGTCAAGTTCATTTAGGATTCGAGTGCGCGTATTCTCGGCGATCTCCGCTGCTAAGAGCGCGGTGATCTGAGCCCGAGCCTCCTGCAACTTAGTTGTATACACTTGCTTCTGTGCAGCGAGTTCATCGCTAGCAGCTTTCTCGACGGAGCGGGCAAACGCGTTGACTTCTTCGGTGGCCTGCTGTAGCTTCATCTCGGAATCGATGGCTTCGACGGTAGCTGTTAATTCCTCGGCTTTGCTAACAAATTCTTGAGAATCAGCAAGGGCCTGGGCCCGCTCAAGGGTATCGGCTATTTTTTCCTTGAGGTCAGACTTTTGTCGGTCGAAATCAACTTCACCACTATCGGCTGGTTGCAGGGGACCGTGGGCGGCCTCGAGGACACCAGTATTCGTCTGCGCATTCGCTTCTGCGGTCTCGGTAACGAAGTTCTGATCCGCTTTCGACTCGTTGTACTCTACCTTGTATATCTCGAGGTCAGCGAAGTCCTCTTTTTTCGCCCGTTGAGCCGAGTCAGTGGGATATTTATCGGGTACGCCCCAGTCGATGACCGCTGCTATTGGAATGCGCTTAACCTCGACGATTCCATTTGTGTAGGTTTCTAAGATCGCAAGGGATCTCACGATGTCGGTATAACGGGTCTGATACCACGCTTCGGCATTCGGTTGATCTTTGAGTTCCGCAAACTTTTTCTTCGCCTCTGAGAGGATCTCTTTAGCCTTGAGGTCGGTCGCTTCTTTGTATCCAAGCGTTGTAAGATCGAGGGCCCGCGCTTCGGGGAAATCCTCGGCTTGCAGAAGCACGAAAGTGCGGGCAGCAAGGGCTATTTGAGCGTGTTGCTTGGCCCATCCTAGTCCCTTCCAGGAAGCGCGTGGACTGTCGAAAGCGTAGAAGTCTTCGTTCCACTCGGTAGCCGAATCGGCGTGATATTGCCGTGCACGGTAGATGGTATCGAAGCTCGTGAATGCACCTTCGTAACGTGCGGCGTCGGCTGGGGGGTTCAGCAGCTGATCGCTGGGGAGTGATGCAATCTCAGCTGCCTGAGCTGCTACTACACTTAACGCTAGAACTGATGGCTGAGTGACTGCAACGCCTTGCAGCGCGAGGGCTGTGGTTAGGCCAAGGGCGGTCAAACGGGCTGGATTGTGCATCTAAGAAGATCTCCCTGATCGATCGGCAAATGATAAAATTTTCGAAGTTACCATATCTCGGCAACTTAGCCTTGCCTAAATCCTATACCCTCGGATACCCCCGTGAAGGTCCACTCCCTGCCATCGGTCTAGACAAAGCAACCCCCCTTCCACTCTGCTGTGGAAGGGGGGTTCGAGAAGCTACTTATTGCGGTTTTTTTCCCGAGAACGCGAACGAGCTCGCTCTGTAGCATTGAGGTTCACCTTGCGCACGCGCAAGATATTCGGAGTAACCTCAACACACTCGTCTTGACCACAGAACTCCATGGCCTCATCGAGCGATAGCACGTGCGCTTTAGCCAGAGTCACCGTAGCGTCGGCTGTTGCCGAGCGCATATTGGTGAGTTTCTTTTCCTTGGTAATATTGATGTCCATATCTTCATCGCGGTTATTGGCACCAACGACCATGCCCTCGTAGGCTTCCATGCCAGGTTCGACGAAGAAATTGCCGCGATCGGACAATTGCTGAAGGGCATAAGCTGTAATTTGACCGGAACGATCGGCCACGAGGGAGCCCGAGGCGCGACCCTTGATTTCCCCCGCCCATGGGCGAGCTTCGATCGAGTACGAGTTGGCTATGCCTGCACCACGGGTTTCCGTGAGGAAGGTGGTACGGAAACCGATGAGACCACGAGAGGGCACGTCGAATTCCATCCGGACCCAATCGCCCGACAGGTTAGACATTGACGTCATCTGCCCCTTGCGGGCTGCGAGCAACTGAGTTACTGCGCCTTGATACTCTGATGGTGTGTCGATAACCATATGATCATGGGGTTCGTAGATTTTGCCATCGATATGCTGCAGCACAACCTGGGGTTTGCCCACAGTGAGCTCAAAGCCTTCCCGACGCATGGTTTCTACCAGCACAGATAGCGCCATTTCGCCACGCCCCTGCACCTCCCAGGTATCTGGACGCTCGGTGGGCAGTACCTTGATGGATACGTTACCAATGAGCTCCTGGTCCAAGCGTGCCTTGACAACACGCGCCGTGAGCTTGTCGCCTCCGCCTTTACCAGCTAGTGGTGAGGTATTAACACCAATGGTCATAGAGATTGCGGGCTCGTCGACGGTAATGCGAGGCAGCGCAACTGGATGTTCGATATCGGCGAGGGTATCACCGATCATAATATTGTCGATACCTGAGATCGCCGCGATATCGCCAGCGACCATCTCATCATTAGTGGATTCGCGGGACACACCCACGGTGCGCAACAGTTCTGCGATTTTAACGGTTTTAACGTGCTGGTTACCCTCGTCGTCGTAATGGATCCACGCCACCTGTTGGCCCTTTTTCAGGTGGCCGGAGTGAATGCGAACGAGCCCGATACGCCCTAAAAAGGAGGATGAATCCAAGTTTGTCACGTGGGCCTGGAGTGGCGCATCGATGGTTGCTGATGGTTCTGGGAGTGCCTCGTAGATGACATCGAAGAGTGCTTGAAGGTCTGGAGCGTCTGGCACGTTTCCATTCCCAGGATTCTTGGTAGAGGCGCGGCCTTCACGTCCGGAAGCATAGAGCACCGGGAGGTCGAGCAGCTGCTCGGCAGCCTGCGCAGCCTCGGGATCATCAAGAGAAGAGGCCAGCTCGAGGAGCAGATCCTGAGACTCTTCCACAACTTCGTCAATACGAGCATCGGGGCGATCGGTTTTATTGACCACGATAATGACGGGCATTTTGGCGGCGAGCGCTTTGCCGAGCACGAAGCGAGTTTGTGGTAGTGGCCCCTCAGAGGAATCAACGAGGAGAACAACGCCGTCAACCATGGATAGGCCACGTTCGACCTCACCGCCGAAATCGGCGTGACCTGGTGTATCGATAACGTTGATAACGAGGTCTTGGCCGTCTTTGCCTAATCCTTTGCGACGAATGGCAGTGTTCTTTGCCAGGATGGTGATGCCCTTTTCTTTCTCAAGGTCACCCGAATCCATGACCCGATCGGTGACCTCACCGCGGTCACCGAAAACGCCGGACTGCTCTAGCATGGCGTTCACGAGGGTAGTTTTGCCGTGGTCGACGTGTGCGACGATGGCAACGTTGCGAAATTCTGGATGACTCAAGAGGTGCTCCCACTATAAAGGAAAGAAAAATAACGGTACAACCCTACTCCACCACGGCCAATCATGGCTACTTTCGGCCCCATTTAGGTTCCAGCGTGCACCTTTACTTTGCAATGATCGATCGCTCTAGTCACCTCAATCCGCTACTGGAAAACAACCGATCCCTGTTATAAGTGGGACAATTGTGCTAGAAAAGTATTAGATTTGAGAACTTTATCTGAGAGGCCTAGGGGTGAATCCCACACTGCTCAGCAAAGATTCTTCGGACACAATATTCTAAGTCACGGGAAAGGCGATCGACCTTTCCTATCGCTTCCAACCTTTGGCACTTGCAGGAGACGGCCCCACTATGTTCAGAAAAAAAGCTGCATCATTACTAGTTGCCACCGCAGGCCTTCTCATCCCTGCTGCTTTGGGTCCGGTCGCTCACGCCGCGGAGCCCGCCTTATCATCGCAATCACATATCACTGTGCCTCCAGCGATTGATTTGAGCCAGTATCCCGCTTGGCCCATCGATAATCTAGGGCGCCCGAAGGCTCACCTCCTCGACCAAGCTGCAACCTTTGCACAATCCGCGCCGTTGCCGGATATGCTTCGCACCGCCATCATGGCTGGGGTGGGCTTCTTTAAAGGCGAGGGGAAACCGGGTGTAGATCTTCCGGCTGACGGTCCCCGCTTCTTCCAGTTTGGGTGGCCCACCGTTGCCCGTAGCTGTATAGGAGGAGAGCTAGACTCAGTCGGTAGTGCCATCGCAGTGCCAGGACCCGCCTCGCTCCCCCTACCGGGAGTGGCTGATGGGGAGACCGCTTTCGTCTTTACAGCATTAGGAACTGGCACCTTGGATCGGTCTGATATGCGAGTACGGTGGTTTAATCTCAGCACGCTCACCAGCGGAGAGATCATCCTTGACCAGAAGGGTATCAACCCAGAGGGGCCAGCGACCGCAACTGCCACTGCTCCAACGGGACGCGGGCACATTGTAGCCGTAATGGATGGAGGGATGAGCACGATAGAAGGGGAAAGTGCAACATATTGCACCTTTGCCCCTACTAGCGTAGCTTTCGAGGTTAAATAATGGTCGATCTCCATCCCATCAAGGAAGAAGTATTTGATCTGGAATCCAAGATCAATATCGACCCCAAGGGTTTTAGTCGCGCTGTAGATTCCTACCGCACGACTCCATGTGGACTGTATATGGCTCGCGGCGCCGATCACCCTCAGTTTGGTTACCTAGAATCGTGGTTATTGCCAAAAATAGGCCTACGGGCAAATAAATTTCACTACCGAGACTCGGTTAAAAAGCGTGAAGATATTTATATCGACGTCGTGGACATAGATATCAAAGCGGATACGTGGACCACGCGCGATCTCTACGTGGATCTCATGTGGATCCGTGGCAATAGTATCGAGGTTCTTGATATTGATGAGCTCGCCGCCGCGACGTCGGCAGGGCTAATTTCCGCTGATGATGCTGAGATGGCAATCGAGTCCACGCTGAGAGCTGTAGAGGGAATAACCCGCTATGGGGATGATCCAACACGGTGGATGTACTCCCAGGGGATAGATATTCAATGGGCCAAAGCGGTTACCTTGTCCCCTGCTGCGAATTCCTAAGATCCCTGGAGTCACTTCCTTCACTTCTGAACCTCTCGCGGGTAGACTCCCAGCTATGCTCACCGATATTCGAAGGTTATACCGCTCGAGATTCCGAGTGAGCTTTAGCCACCCCCACAAACATGGAGCCACACGGCTCCACGAGACTAAAGATGATCCTAACCATAACGACACCCCGACTGGGCCTATGTTGAAGCACTACCGTGTGCGTCCACATGCACGCGAAAGTGCGAGAAAGATAGCCTACCTCTTTCGGCTGTGTGATTATGGGCGCCACAGAGAAGAAGCCATCAACCTAATACTAGAGCGCGAACTCGTTTCCTAAAGCACCCTAGTTTCACAGACAACCTGGGCGTAGCACTGTCTTGCCCTATAGATAGAGATAGCAGATACTTACTCATGAAAATTATTCGTTTGCTCAGTACCACTGTCATGCTGGGGATATCACTATTATTTGGCTCTAGCCTTGGATCTGTACCAGAAGCGCACGCGGTCATGGGTGGGCGTTATATACCCAACGAATCGGTAGCCTTAGTCGTGCTCGGTCACTCACAATGCTCGGGCACGGTAATCGCCCCAACGTGGGTACTTAGCGCCAAGCATTGTGTGCATCAGGGACCCTCGTTGATCCGAATTAAGGGGGAGAATTTTTATCCCACTGAGGCAGTGCTGCACCCTCATGATGATCTAGCTCTGTTGCGGCTTCATCGCCCTACCTCAGCGCGAGCGGTCCCGCTGTCATCATCCCACCTCCTCCCTGGTGAACATGGCATCCTCACCGGCTTCGGTGCTCACCCCAATGGTCAGGCAACAACCGCTGACGCCCATATCACCCGGCGTGTGCACCGTCTTCCAGCGCCCCTAGATACGGTCACAATTATAGAATCGAACTTTACCGGCGGACGTATTAGCCAGGGAGATTCTGGCGGACCTCTCTTCGACGACAGCGGAGCACTCGCGGGTGTTCAATCCGCCATGACCGAACCTGGCACGGTGGGTTTTATTACCCCAGTGGCCGAGCATAGTTCGTGGATCAGCCGACACGCAGGCATCCCAGCTCCGGTGATCATCGATCGACCTGCCCCGCTTATCGACGCCAGCCAGTCGCCTACTGTTGTTCCTCTCCCCGCGGTCCCCCCGGTGGGCATCTCAGCTATCGAGAGTTTACTTAATTACCAATTCGATATCCGCGTACTCACCCCAGGTGCGATCCTGAGTAGTTAGAGTAGGAAAGAAAGCCCCTTTTTATCAGGGGCTTTTCTCTACCAAGGCGATGGCTTATAAATCGACACCTAGTTCGATACCTAAGCCCGGAACCGAATCGATAAGATCGCGGGTGTATTCTTGCTGTGGATTAAGGAATAGTTGGTCGGCGGTTCCTTGTTCGACTACTTTGCCCTTCTTCATGACAACCACCTCATCAGCGGTCTGGCGAACCACCGCGAGATCATGAGTGATAAATAGATAGCTTAAGCCGAGGTTTTCCTGCAAATCTGCGAGTAATTGTAGGATTTGATGCTGGACCAACACATCCAATGCCGATACAGCCTCGTCCAGGACCACAACTTCAGGATTGAGGGCGAGTGCGCGAGCAACGGCGATACGCTGGCGCTGGCCTCCCGACAATTCATTTGGATATCTGCGCATAGCCGATCGAGGCATTGCCACCATGTCGAGGAGTTCCGCGACTCTGTTTTCCCGCTCCTGTCGATTCCCTACCTTGTGCACGATGAGAGGCTCTTCGATACACCGGTAGATGGAGTACATGGGGTCCAGGGAACCATAGGGGTTTTGGAAAACCACCTGTAGCTTCCGGCGCATGGCGAAAAGTTCCTTCTCGTTGAGAGTAGAAAGATCAGTTCCCTTGTAATAGATTTTACCGGAGCTGGGGTCTAAAAGATTGAGTACCACATTCGCTACTGTCGACTTCCCAGAGCCCGACTCTCCTACGAGGGCGAGGGTCGTACCCTTTTTCAAGCCAAAGCTCACATTATCTACAGCTTTGAGTATCGATTTACTCCCACGCGCGCCGCGAACTTTGAATTCGCGCGTGAGATTCTCCACTCGGATGATCTCCTCGTGGTCATTCTCGCGCTTTCGCCTTAACAGCTCCTTTGGAGTGAGCCCTCGCTTTTGGGCAGACTGGATGCGCGCTGAGGCTAGGGACGGAGCGGCATCCACTAAACGCTGCGTATAGGGATGCTGCGGGTTCTGGAGGATCTCAATAGAAGAACCTGATTCAACTACGCGACCGCGGTGCATAACCACGAGGTGCTCCGCACGCTCGGCAGCCAAACCTAGGTCGTGGGTGATAAAGAGTACGGCGGTTCCTAAGTCTTTGGTGAGATTTCCCAGGTGATCGAGGATACGTTTTTGCACGGTTACGTCAAGCGCAGAGGTGGGCTCGTCAGCAATCAGCAATTTAGGACGAGCTGCTAGGCCCATGCCTATGAGCGCACGCTGGCGCATACCGCCAGAAAATTCGTGTGGAAACTGCTTGGCGCGGCGTTTCGCATCCGGGAGTCCGGCCTCTTTTAAGAGCTCCGCAACCTGCTCGTCCATTTCGGCCTGTGGGACAACTTTGTTTGCTTTGAGCGACTCTTTGATTTGAGTACCCACGCGCCATACTGGGTTGAGGTTACTCATGGGGTCCTGCGGCACCAGGCCAATATCGGAACCTCGGAGTTCATTGAGCTCTTTCTCGGACAGGTGCGTGATATCGCGACCTTCAAATGTAATGCTACCGCCAGTCACTTTTCCTGACCCTGGTAGCAGGCCAATGATGCTCATAGCGGTCGTGGATTTGCCGGAACCAGATTCTCCCACAATGGCCACAGATTGGCCGGGATAGATTGTCAGGTTGATCCCGCGCACTGCCTCGACTGTTCCAGTGGTGGACTCGAAGGAGATCTTGAGATCCTGCAATTCCAGCAACGGGGCGGGCAGGGTTGGTTGTGGTTGGGTCATCTCTTTGTTGTCCTACTTATTACGGGCTTTAGGATCGAGTGCATCACGGACCACATCGCCCATCATGATAAAGCTCAAGACGGTAGCCCCGAGGGCCACAGCCGGATAGAACAACACCATTGGCTGGGTGCGCAATGAGGCCTGTGCCTTGGCAATATCGCCGCCCCAGGAGACAACGGTGGGCGGCAATCCTATGCCTAAAAAGGACAGGGTTGCTTCGGCCACGATAAAGGTACCTAAGGCGACCGTGGCATAGACAATGATGGGAGCAGCGGCGTTGGGGAGGATATGTGAGGTGAGAATTTTCCACCGAGAAGCTCCCACGGCACGCGCCGCCGTCACGAATTCCTCATTTTTAGTTTCCAAAACGGCACCGCGGGTAATACGACCAATTGATGTCCAGCCGAACATGGTGAGTACTAAAACGACGGTGATGATCGTACGATATTCTTTGAACATTTGCATCACCACGATAGCAGCAAGAACGAGAGGTACTGCATAGAAAATATCGGTGACTCTCGACAAAATAGCGTCAATAATTCCACCGAAATAGCCGGCTAGGGCGCCCACCGTGGTACCGATCACAACGACAGCCAAGGTTGTCAAAACCCCCACGGCCACGGAAGCACGCGCCCCGTAGACAACGCGGGCATAGATATCACAGCCCTGTCGGTCAAAACCGAAGGGGTGTCCGGAGCGCGGACTATCTAGTGAGTTAGCCAGCTGACAGAAAGTGGGATCCGTTGAGGTGAAAAGCTGTGGGATTGCTGCGAGAGCGAGAGCTATCAGGATAAGGGACCCCGCGACCCAAAATAGTGGTCGCCGGCGCAAGTAGCGCCACGCTTCACCCCAGACGGAAGTAGGCGCAGATTCATCGGCAACTGCGTCAACGGCGCCAAGGCCTGTCTCATCAGTGTGAGCAATAAAACGCTCTTGGCCTGGAAGAGTACGGGGATTATGAGAATTATGCATAGCGAATCCTTGGGTCCAGCACAGCGTAGAGAAGATCTACGGCGAGGTTAGCGATGATATATACGATCACCAGCACGGTGGTAAAGGAAACGACAGTCGTGGGCTCGCCTTTCAAAATTGCTTGATAGATCGCTCCACCTACTCCGTTGATTCCAAAAATGCCTTCGGTGATAATGGCCCCGCCCATGAGCGCGCCTAAGTCGGCGCCGAGGAAGGTTGCCACTGGTATCAGCGAGTTACGCAGCACGTGACGTCGCGTTACCGTACCGCTGGCAAGTCCTTTGGCCCTGGCAGTACGCACGAAATCTGCGCGGAGGTTTTCACTCACGGATTGTCGCGTGAGTCGCACAACGTAAGCGAAGGATAAGGCACCTAGCACCGCCGCGGGCATGAGGAGGTTGACAAAGGTTTCGCGGGCGCCGACGGTGGGCGGCAGAATCCCCCACTTGACGCCGATGAGAAATTGAAAAAGAAAGCCTATGACGAAGGAAGGCACTGCAATCACGATAAGTGAGGTCACAAGAACCGTGGAATCGAAAATTCCGCCACGGCGCATACCAGCAACAACGCCGAAGAGGACTCCGAGGACGGCTTCAAAGATCAGTGCCATCATGGCCAGTTTGATAGTGACGGGAAAGGCATTTGCCATCGCTTCGGCTACGGGACGTCCGGAGAAGGTCGTTCCGAAATCGAGCATGAATACGCCCTTGATATACAGCAAATATTGGATGATGAAGGGCTTGTCCAGATTATATTCGGCGGTAATTCTCTCGCGGGCGGCGTCAGTGAGCCCGCGTTCGCCCCCTAAAGCCTCTACGGGATCGCCAGGCATGAGAAATACCAAGGCATAGAGCAGCAGGGTGGCGCCAAAGAATACCGGAATCATCTGTAGAACGCGGCGGCCAATATAGCGCAACATTGGATTAGTTCCTTATGAATTGAAGTATTATAAAAGGACTCTGGCCCCGCGCATGTGAGTACGCACGGGGCCACAATCATGAGCTACGAAGGAGCTCTAAGGTATCTAGGCCTTTTTCACCATGTAGTAAACAGGCTGGCTATTCCACCCGAAGGCAACATCTGTGACTTCTTCGCTATAACCAGCGGTGACGTTGGAATACCACAGGGGCAGGACAGGCAAGTCTTGGAGCAGGACTTCCTGTGCTTCCAGGAAGTAGGACCGTCCGTCTTCTACGGTGTCTGCCCCATTACCTAAGGTTAGGAGAGCATCGAACTCGGGATTAGAATATCCGCCATCATTCGACGATGCACCCGTGGCGTACAGTGGAACCAGGAAGTTCGCGAGTGAGGGATAATCTGCCTGCCATCCGGTGCGGTAAGCGCCGGTGACATTGCCAGAGGTGACATCGTCACGCAGGGATTTGAAATCTGGATACGGGGATCCCACCGCCTGAATACCGAGCGTATTCTTGATTTGGTTAGCTACCGCGTCCACCCATGCTTGGTGTCCGCCATCGGAGTTGTAGGCAATAGTAAATTCGCCCTCATAGGGTGCGATTTCATCGGCTTTGGCCCACAGCTCCTTGGCCTTTTCTGGGTTGTATTCCAGCACCTCGGAGCCTTTAAGAGAATCGGAGTGGCCTGGAATGACAGGAGACGAATAATCGGTAGCTGGAGTGCGAGTGCCATCGAAGATAGCTTTGGTCACTTCTTCACGATTAATCGACAGCGAGATCGCTTCGCGGCGTAGCACGCCCTCTTCTCCGGTGAAGTGCTCGAGGCTATAAGGAATGGTAACAGATTGGAAGATAGCCGCAGGTTGGTTGACAGCCCGCTCGCCCAATTCGGATTCGAAGGAAGCAAAGGCGGTGTCGGGGATGGCGTCTAAGATATCAAGGTTACCGGACAGCAAATCAGCATAAGCCGCGTCCTGGGAGGCATAGAAGACAAATTTAATGCCGTCATTTAGTGCCTTACGGGGGCCGTCGTAATTCTCGTTAGGAACAAGAAGGGCGTCTTGGTTGTGATTCCACTCCGCGAGTTTATACGGACCATTACCTGCGGGGGACTCACCGAAAGCCTCGATATCATCGAAGGCAACGGCAGGCAGTGGGTAGAAAGCAGAGTAACCTAAGCGAGAGGGGAAATCGGACTCGGGCTGATTCAACTCGATCTTAAAGGTCTTCTCATCAACTACTGTCAAACCCTCGAGTGGCTTGCCTTCTTCAAAACCCTTGATGGGTTCGAAGAAAAAGGCGTTGCGGAGAGAATTTTCCACACTATAGCTCCAGGTATCCACGAAATCTTGGGCAGTTACTGGAGTGCCGTCCGCGAAGCTGATGTCGTCTTTCAGAGTGACTACATAGGTCTTGTCGCCTTCAAGCTCAATGGATTTAGCCATATCGTTGTGCGTTTCACCCGCCGCGTCATAGTAGAGCAGACCCGAGTAAATAAGCTCGACTATTCGGCCTCCACCAGTTTCGCTGGTATCCGCCGGGATGAGAGCGTTTTGAGGCTCAGTACCAAAAGCGGTGATGTAATTCGTGGCGCTCATCTTTTGATCGTCGGATGCGGAGTTTGAATCGGCGTCGGTAGCACACGCTGCAAGGATAAACGCTAGTGATGTACCTGCGCCTACCGCGATAGTTTTCTTGAGAGACATTAAGCAGCCCTTTCGTTGAAAATAAAAAAGACGAAGCGTACTTCGTCGGTTGCTTATCATCAACCCTATAGGGTGATCTATCTCATGCAAAACAATCAAAAGTTACCTAGGGAACAATTTCAGCTTATACCCCCTTCCATTTCGCTGTGTGCTGCGAAAACATCGTGAACGAGTAGGGGTAATGCTACCCCTACCCCCGGCGATCTTTGTTCGACGAAATTCTTTCAAACGATTGGTATTAGGTGACGCTAGAGAGAGTCTCGGATCCTCGATAACCGTCTCCCCCTATCCCGCTTATTAAAGCGTGTTGCTAAAATCGAAGCCGGCATTGCTGCTATTCTCTCAACCCCGTATGCGCTGGAGATTGGAGAAGTACTGGGCATGAGCAGAGGTAGCAATGAGCTTCTCCAGCTCCTCGAAGTGTTCATCCTCTTGGCGTGCCCACAGATCCCAGTAAGGGGCATAGTCAGGATCACGGTCTAAGGCGCGCTTTTTCCTTTGTTCGGTCTCGAGTTCCAAGAGAATAAGGTGCGTTCTACAAAAACGGCGAGCAGCTTTAATTGCTTCCAGACTGATGGCACCGACCCCTTCAACAATGAGGCCTCGTCGAGGATTTTTCAAGGCGCTCATATCCACTGGTACCCACTCCCCGCGCTTATTCTCCTCCCAATTCCACCGGAAGTAGCCGGCGCGGTTCGCTTGGAGAATTGATCGTGCCACTATCTCTCGACCAGCCGCTAGGCCCTCCCATCCCGGGTAAAAATCGTCTAGGTGAATAACCTCGTAATCTAAAACTCTAGACAATGTGGCAGCTAAGGTTGTCTTCCCGGATCCACTGCGACCATCGATGAGAATAATCATGCGCCAAGAAAATGGAAGGATCCGGTATAGATAGCTACCCCGAGACTCATAAGAGATGCAACGAAGCATCCAACGAGCAGCAGAGTATCTCGAGGGTTCCATGAGGAGACACGGGCCTTGGTGCGCTCAGGGTAGCGGCCGAAACCGCGCGCCTCCATAGCGGTTGCCAATTTAGCACCGCGCCTAAGAGCGAGCACGAGGAGTCCGAATGTTAAAGCGATCGTGGTTGTCAGCACCCCTCTATTATCGATGCCTCGAATACGGCGTGAGCGCCGCATCGTTTCCAAATCTCGCTGGAAGAGGCTGATCAGTCGTCCACCAGCGACCGCCGCGATCACAAAAGTGTGCGGCAGTTTTAAGTTTTGGGTTAAGGAGTCCCCTAAAGCCGTGGGGTCAATTCGACCCATCATAACCAAAACAGGAAGCGCAACCGCGAGGACGCGCACCATAATGGCAGCAGCGAGCTGGAGGGAGTTGTCGGTCACATGAGCGAAGAAGAAAGAGAAATATTCTCTACCCTCAGGCCTTCCGTATAGCGCCATCGATATACCTGCGATGGGAGTGAGGAAGAGAATGGGACGGGCATTTTTCAGCAGAGTCAGTAGCGGCACTCCCAAAAATGGCGCAGCGATCAAGGTGATCAGGAGCGCCACTGCGGCGCTAACAACGTCAACGCTTAGCAGTAAGGGAGTGGTAAATACCGCCACAGCTGCGATACGCGCCACCGGGTTGAAGCGTGAAATCAGCGTGTCGTGATTTTTGGTGGTTGTGGTTGTCATAGTTTGACCTCTTCATCGGCCATCGCCTCAACGAAAAGTCGATCGTGAGAAATTGATACCACGGTGACTCCGTGATCCGTTAGTTCCCTAAGCAAAGTAACGAGCTCTATGAAAGTATTGCGATCTTGGCCGAAAGTCGGTTCGTCGAGGAAAATCAGCTGCGGTGATTTGACCAAGGTTGTTGCTACCGAGAGACGTCGCTTCTGTCCTCCTGAAAGCGTAAAAGGATTAGCCTGAGCAAGGTGATCTAAGCGTAAGCGTTGCAGAATCTCGTCGGCTCGATCATACTCAGCCTGACTAATATCTTTACCCTTACCGTTGCCTGCTCCCACGAGGAGTTCTTCGCGCACGGATCGGGCAACGAATTGGTGCTCTGGGTCTTGGAAGACGCAGCCAATGCGTTGTGATAGTTGTTCTGAACTCCACTGAATAGGCTGCTTTTTCAGGCCGCGAGCAATTTGCTCATGAAAACTGATCGTTCCACCCAAGGGTTTGAGAAGTCCGGCGAGAGTGAGCATGAGGGTCGACTTCCCAGCTCCATTAGGGCCGGTAATCACTGTTGATGACCCTAGGCGTATACGAACATCGCGCTGTGAGAGTGGACGATCCCATCCAGTGACGAGACCTGAGGTCTTTATCGCCCATTCCTGTTTATCGAAGGTGCAGGGGCTTTGTGCTGGTGGCAGCTGTGGGTCGTGTCCTGGCATCCATACCCCTTGCTCGGCGAGCATGCGCCCATGAGAGGTAGAAATTTCGTGAAGTGGTGCATCAGCTTGCAGGATACCGTCGACAAGCACGAGCGCTCGATCGACAGTTCGCGCCCAGGTGTGCACGCGATGTTCGACAATGATGAGGGTGGCGCCGGTTTCCGCGATGACCTGATCGACAGCACGCACGACCTCCTCCACTCCCTCGGGGTCAAGATTCGCGGTGGGCTCATCGAGGAGGATGATATCTGCGCCCATGGCAAGAACAGCTGCTAAGGCCAGACGCTGCTTTTGCCCGCCCGATAACTCAGCCGTAGGGTGGTCTAAGGGAAGATCTAGGCCAACCATATCGAGGGACTGGCGCACTCGAGGCCAAATCTCCTCGGCTGGAACCTGCAAATTCTCGCATCCAAAGGCAATATCGTCTCCGACCTTGGAGGCGATAACTTGTGAATCTGGATCTTGGAGCACCATGCCTACGATCCCTGATACCTCAAGGTGGCCACTTGTATCCCCTTCATCAGCACCGAGTACCCCGGCTAGGGCTGCCAGAAGGGTCGATTTTCCCGACCCAGAGGCCCCAAGTAGCAGGATCTTCTCGCCAGCCTTTATGCTGAGACTTAATTGGTTAAGCGCTGGCTTTTTTCGGCTTGCGTGACGGAAACTAAAGCGATCGAGTTTAATCTGTATATTCACTACTACTGGTCCTCAAGGATGTTCTCACTTTTACTATCTGCGCTTTTCTTCGGAGTTACCGCTGGTTTGGTTGGAGCGGCCACCAGCCTCCTCATCGAGAATATCGCGTGCCTTAACCCGATCTTGCTTCTTCCCGCCGGGGTGGTGGCGGCGGGTGCGTGGCTGATGATCAGCCGCCGTTGGAGTATTAGTGTAGCTTCAGCGATAACTACTGGAGGGCCGCTGCCAGTAGTGCCCACTCTTATCGATGCGACCATGCAACTCCTTCTTGTTGGTCTCGGTGCGTCATTGGGTCGCGAACAGGCGCCTCGGCAGGTAGCAGCCGCGCTGAGCTCACGTATGGACAGGGTCGTCATCGCTGGCGCCGCTGGAGGTGGTTTGGCAGCAGTCTACAATGTGCCACTAGCTGGAGCACTCTACGCGTTTTTGTTGCTCCCTATAACCCGAACCGTGCGGAATTTTCTGGTATGCGCTCTGATGGCTGGCGTAGCCACCCTAACCTCGTGGCTAGTTCTTGATGTAGGAACCATCTATTCAGTTACCGAATCTCCAATCAGCACCGAAGACCTGGGAGCATATCTTTTCACCGCACTGATGGCTATGACGCTGGGATTGTTATTGCGTGAATTAGGCTCGAGGTCACTCCGTGCCACCAGCTCCATCACGCTCCTGAGCATCCCACTAGCTTGCGCAACTGTGTGGATAACAGCAACCTATATTCCCCCGGTAACCGGTAACGGGCAGCTCATTGTGGAACAAGCCTTACTCGGTCTCGACCCCACATATGCTCTGATATTAATTATCGCCAAACTTGCACTAACGCTAGCAATGCTATCGTCGGGCGCTCGGGGCGGAGTGCTCACTCCCGCTTTAGCCTTGGGCGCTGCCGGGGGCGCTATGACCGCCTCATTGTGGAATACCAGCCCTGTGGCTTTGGCCCTATTCGGCGCTTTCTGCGCCTTGGCAATAAGCCAGCAGAGCTGGATTTTCGCGGCTATTTTTGTACTGGAACTAAGTCGACCTTCACTAGCACTCTCCGCAGTGATAACACTCAGTGCCCTTACTGTAGTGACAGTAGGAACCTTCGCTAAGAAGCGATATGCCCGACCTCCGAGATCAGCCACTCCCCCGGATCGGAGCAGCTAATGGCGGACAGCTAGACGAGATTCTGGCGTTCGCGTCCTGCAGCGAAACGATCCAGCGCTCCGGTAGCAGCAAGGGCCTTGACCAGATAGAAGGACAGAACGCCCGCGAGAATGGCACCCGAAACGGACATGGACGCCAAATAAATGAGGTTGAACTCGAAGGTCTTGGCAAGGTTTCCGGATAGGAAAAGTTCTAGAATAAAGGCTCCAACTGCCGCACCAATACCCGATAGTGCAGCTACCCCTAGGCCGAATCGCTTATACACAAAAGCGGCAAAGATGAGTTCTGCTCCGATGCCTTGGGCGAGACCCGAATAGACGGTCTCGATTCCCCACTGGTTACCTAGGCCGGCAGATACACAGGCAGCCAGTACCTCAACGAAAATCGCAGCGCCTGGCTTACGAATGATCAACCCACCGAGGACACCACCCATCAACCAGATACCCACGGAAATTCCGCCGAAACCAGGGGTCAGTGCGTTGGCAGCCTCGTACCAGGCATAACCGATGGAATTCCAGACCCAGAAGATGAGTCCAGTTGCGACACCTAGAACGGCCGCGATGACAATATCAATAACACGCCAATTAAGCATGGTTAGTCTCTCTTTCTCCCTAACGCTGGCATTACACACAGATCAGGTTCAATCGGTTTGATCTCAGCACCTCTTCCTCCGTTTGGCGGCGGAAAAGAGCACCCGGGATACGCTCATTATTATGGCGTACAGCTAGTGATACTAACGGATAAAACCGATGAAGACTACTCATCAGAAGTGGCCAACCTTATCTCTACCCCCACCCGCCCGCGCAGTTAGATTCGCTATAGTAACCACGTAAGTACCACAAATCCCATATATATAAGGACAATTTTATGGCTGGCGGACTCGCTGCACTTCTCGACGATATCGCACTCATCGCAAAAACTGCCGCCTCGAGTGTGGATGATATTGCTGCCTCGGCAGCCAAGACCTCCGCCAAGGCGGCAGGTCTTGTCATCGACGACACCGCTGTTACTCCGCGCTTCGTGGAGGGTGTCAGCCCTGCCAGGGAGCTTCCCATAATCTGGCGAATCACCAAGGGGTCGCTATTTAACAAACTCATTGTTATTTTACCGATCGCCCTGATCTTGAATACCTTAGCGCCATGGCTCCTCGTACCCATTCTAATGCTCGGTGGTTTTTATCTTTGCTTTGAGGGAGCAGAGAAATTTCTAGAGATGATCAGTGGTCATGAGCATCATCAAGAAAAGGCCGCACTCAAGGATGAAAAGGCTCTTGTTCGCGGTGCAATTACCACAGATCTCATCCTTTCAGCGGAAATTATGGTCATTAGTTTGAATGAGGTCGCAGATCAACCTCTCTGGAAAGAAGCAGCCATTCTCGTAGTCGTAGCGCTTGCTGTTACCGTCGGCGTCTACGGGTCGGTGAGCCTCCTTGTGAAGATGGATGATCTCGGCCTTAGCCTCATGACTAGGGATTCTCTTTTTGCCCAACGCACTGGCCGGGCGCTAGTCGCGGGGATGCCCAAGGTACTCGACATCATTTCTGTCGTGGGCCTGTTCGCCATGCTGTGGGTTGGAGGACATATCCTGCTTGCGGGCTTTTCTGACCTAGGATGGTCAGCTCCAATTGATTTTGTCCACCACTTAAGCCATCAAGCCTTGGCATGGGGTGGGTTTGTATCATGGTTGACCGATACATTCTTTTCCTTGGTTGTCGGTCTCGTAGCAGGCACGCTGATCGTCGGAATTTTTAAGGCTTCCAAGAGAGTCATCAACCCTCCCAAGGACTCCGCAAATCCGCGCTTATCTGGAAATTAGTGAATTCTCAAAGACGAGCGTAGGCTAGCCTATATTTGAAATAGTCCTGTCGGAAGGTTTATCTATGTCTGCAGTCGGATGGCGTCGCGCCATTATCGCTGGAACCACCGCTTCCAGCCTCCTTTTCACTCTGCCCGTAGCCCAGGCAGTTCAGGCAGTTCCCAGCGAAAGCACAGTGGAAAGCCCAAGCGATAGTAATGAAACCCCCGAGGCAAGCCGCCCCCGCGTGCTCGCTGACGGTCCAGTTGTCCGCGTGTTTTGGGACGCTATCCCAGGGGCCAAAGGCTATACCGCGACTATCGTTCTACCTTCGAAATCTGGCGAAGTTGTTTCCCCCAAGCACGGTGTATTCACTCAGACTGTGTTTACGGAAGTTCCTGCCGGCACGTACAGGGTGAAGGTTGAGCCCTTGACCAATAACCCGGGCGCCGATACCCCGATTTTCTCCGAGGAGTTTACGGTTTCGCACGACATCACGGTGCCCCAGAAGCCCAATGAGCCGCAGATTGAACTCCTCAAGGGCTCCAAAGCGCGTGTCTGGTGGTCACGGAATTCCAATGGCGGCGCTCGAGTGGAACACAGCATGGTCACACTGATCCCGAACGATGGCTCTCAAGTGATCACCGCCAAAGCTGACGGCGAGCTTAACGAAATTGAAATCGGTGGCCTGAAACTTAATACCACATATACAGCCTCAGTGGCGGTCCATAACGAAATTGGCGACTCTGAGCCGGCCAAATCCAGCGATAGCATCACTGTCACAGCTGACCCAGGTGATATATCCCTTAACCTCAACCCCCCACTGATTGATCCCACCAAAGAGAACACCTTTGTTTTAAGCGGCAGTGGTCTAACCGGCGGCGCTGTGGAAAAAGGCTTCTATGTGGTGGTGTGGAATACCAAGCAGTGGGAGCCAGGATATCGCCCCTGGCTGACCGAGGATGACACTCAACTCAGTTATAAGATGTCAGCCAGTGATATCACGAATGGGACGTTCACCAAACAGATCACAATTCCTGCCGATACTTTCGATATCTCCAAGGGCGACCGTTATATTGTCGGCATTACTGCGGAGAATTTCCGTAATGATCGGCGACTTGACCGAGCCATTGAGATCATTTTCACCCCCCTACCCGTCACCAACGTCACCGCGGAAGCCTCGGATGCTTCAGTTTCTGTCTCATGGGCTCCTGCTAGGGATCACCGCGTTAGAGAATACGTAGTCAAACTCTTTAACGCCGAGACCAATGAATTGGTCAAGAGCATCTCGCGGGGTAAAAATATTACGTCGACCTCTTTTGAAGGCCTCAAGGCCGGTCGCTATTACGCCAAGGTAGTCAGCAATATTCAGAGCGATTCTTCTGGCCAAGCGATTTACTCGCCTGAAGCTCGATCGACAGAAGTAGAGATTGCCAGCTCTAAGGTTAAAACAGTTCCTAGTGCGGTGCAGAGCGTCATCCTCGGTGACGGGAGAGCAGCTGGATCTTTAAAGATCAGCTGGATCGATGGGCCCCGTGAAGCTGGACAGGCCAAGATTACTGGATACCGTATCATCTTCACCGATGGAACTAAGACAGTCACCAAGACTGCTGAGCCATTAGATTCCTTGCTCGAATTCAATGGTTTCACCCAGGGCACCTGGACCGCAACAATCATTGCCGAAAGTGCTGCTGGTGATTCCGCCGCCAGTGCTGTCTCTAATTCTCACCAGATCACTGAGAAGGCCATCGAATTCACTCCTGAATTCCTGCTTTCTAATAATCGCATCAATGCCACCCGTGACACTACGATCAGGCTTAACGGCAGTGGCTATTTTGAGACGGACTCGGTCGATGTTGAGGTGCTTGACCTCGAGGGCACTACCTCGCTGCTAAAAGTCACAGCTCCAGTGTCTGGTGGCGAGTTGAACTATGAGTTGCGCATATCGGCTGGCACCCTAGAACCAGGAAAGAAATACCGCGTACGCACCCAAAAGGGCGATAAGTACCGTGCAACGCAGCTATTGAGCACCGAAGGAACCGAGGTAGCCAATCCACAGATTAGTTTCGATCAGCGGCCGCTTGATCCGACCATGGACAATGTAGTGCGCGTAAATGGCTCTGGATTCTATGGCGACGGCACCGCTAAAGGCGTCTACGTCACAATCCAGCCCCAAAACGCATGGCGTCCAGGCACTCCCGCTCACCGCAAGGGCGAAATTACAGCGCAACATATTTCTGTCGATCAATTGCGCGATGGACGTTTCACCGTTGATCTCATCATTCCAAAGGGTGTTCTAACCTCAAGCGATGCTCCGTATATGGTCAACACCTTCGCAGCCCATGCGCTTTCCCAGACTGACCGTAGCCTGGATTCCAGCACCCCACTTCCCGTCGATTTCGGCTCTGCTGCAACCCCGGATCCAGAAGTTTCGCCTACCCCCACACCGAAGCCCGATCCTCAACCGGCTCCGGAACCTACCCCAGACGACAACTCCGAAGGGTCGAGCCCAGGGATTATTGCGGCTAGTGTCATCGGATCGTTGACTGCATTGGCAGCAATCATTGGTGCTGTGATCAATTTCTTCCCTCAGATCATTCAGACTGTCAAAGGTTTCCTACGGCTGCCCTAACATATCCGACCTGTTCCTATAAAGCGCGTCGCCAAGCGCGACGCGCTTTATCTTTCGTCCCTTAAGGAAGTATCCTCCATGCGATTTTCTCGAGCACTGGCATCAGTTGTTGTCTCTTTCTCCCTGCTCAGCACCGGAATTGCTCACACCCAAGAAGTGTCCGCCTCGAAGCCCATCATCAATCAGGGCGATGCCATTAAACTCCAGGAGGGACCCTCCACATTCACCTGCACGGTTGGCTTCGTTGATAGAGAGAATCGGCGAATCTGGACTGCAGGTCACTGCGCCAGAGATAACTCTTTCGTTTTCACGTCAACTGGAACCGAAATTGGCGTGATAAAACATCCCTACGACGTGGATCCAACGATCGATCCGCGGGTGTCCGAACTCGAACGAAGAAAATTAACTGCCGACTACTTCTTCCACGATATTGCCTATATTGATCTCTCCGATAAGGTGACTCCAGGAAGCAATAAATTCTCTGGTGATCGCTATTACCAACCGAGCGTGGGCGACGACATTTGTCGATTTGGAGCCACGACTTTCGACCATGTTTTCTGCAGCAAAGTGCTACATATTGACGATCACTTAGCCTACGCTGCCGATCTTGGTACCAAAGGCGGCGACTCGGGTGGTCCAGCGTGGGTACCAGGGAAAGGCTATGTAGGCCAAGCAGTAGGTGCTTTTAACTTAGTGAGTGCCAGTGGCGCTCCCGCAGTGATGTCGATTATTCACCGCGCCGACTTTAATCAACAGATTCCGCAGCGCACCAAGGCTGAGGGTTTCGATCATTACTTCCCCTCGGCGGATAACCTGCTGCTCCAAAAAGCGACGTTGAAGGAGGTAATGGGAAACCACTTCGGGAGCGATCTTCCTAGTGCGGCGGAATACAACCGCATCCTGCGCGACAACGAGCTCAAGCTCAATAGGGCGAAAAGAGATCTCGATCTAGCTCAAGAGCGCTTCAATAATGCTGTGAATGATCGCAATCAAGCGCAGCAGAAACTCAATGAGGCTAAGGCGGACCTGGAGAAGCTGCGCCAGGAGTTCGACGGCAAAAACACCCAAGATCTTTCCCAGTTGCAAAAAAAATACGACAAGCTCCAAAAAGATTCCACAATTGGAATAGTGGTCGCTATTATCTCCGCTGTCATTGGATTATTTGCAGCGGTGGCTAGCTGGTTTGCTCCGCACGCCGGCATCCGGATCTAAACTCTTCACCCCAGTCTTAGTACTGGGGTTTTCTTATAGCAGTCTAAATCCTCTTTCCTCAGCGATCTTAAAATACTGGTTGCGCTGCGGTTTGTAGGTGCTAGAAATGTGCGTAATATGCTCAAAGAAAGTCGTCGTCACTCTCGGGCCCGACCGCTGCGCATAGTACTGCTCGACCAGCTCGTTGAAAGCACTGAGATGTTCTCCATAGTCTTCCGCTAGCGTATAAGCATCGTGGAACACCCTTAGTTGCGGACCTAGCTTGGGTTTTTTAACCTCGCGGTGATCATATGGGCCCCACGCCAATCCCACAACGGGCATGGTTCGAGGGGGAAGCTGACATATCTCGATAATTTTGCGGGGATCGTTGAGAATACTACCGAGGAAGACGCTGCCCATATCAAGCGATTCAATAGCGATCGCTGCGGTTTGCGCCATCAGTAAAGCATCGGTCATAGCTTGGAGGAAAATACCGACATCGAGGCGCTCCTGGGGGATTTTTACATCGAAACTTTCGGCAATCTCACGATTGCGGCAATCATCTGCAATAAAAATCCACAGCTCCGGTGACTGAGCAATAAAAGCTTGACCGGACATAGCAGCAATTTCACTCTTCTACTCTTGTGAGGAGATACGGATCATACAGGCGCGCATACCATAGTTGCTCGACGCGGTATTACTCATTGCGGAGAGGATAATATCAATGTCTTTGTCCTCAACTGGCTCGTTACGAAAGGCGCGCACACTAGATCGATTGTGTAGTAGCTCAGTGAACATTGGTCTCCTTAATTGTGATCTTTCGTCTTTTACAATATGCCATTCCACTATCTTGTTAGCTTTGAAGAGTTTGATTGTCTGAAGAGCTGGTGGAATGTGATGAGGTCGCTTTTAGCCATTCGCGAACCATGAGGGGCGCCTGGAGGGCACTAATCCTTGGGTAGCCAGATGGACTGCGCAAGGGTAAAAGTCTGTGTCCGGTCTGGATCTCACCATATATTTTGCGGATTTCTCTGAGATCGGGTCAGTGATCGTATTGTTCTGCAATTCCCATAACTTTTTTCATGAGCTGGCACCTCCAGGAAAGACACCGGCTGCCTCCACGACTATTAGGCTGCGAAGTGAAGATACCGAGGTATTAAAGTGCACCCCGTTATGGCCGCGGGCACTCCCCGGCAATAGCTCTTCATTCGGGCATACTCGAAGCAGGAGGTCTTGTTTTCACCCTGAGGTTTTAACTCAAAGGCTCTCATACTAGGGGTTTCACACTAGAGACCGTTTCTCCGACTCCGGAAATTGCCTGCACACCTGTTCACACTGGCAGCATACGGTTGGCACCCGCGCGTATCGCTTTCCGGGATCAGCGAGCTGCCGCAATGCGCGGGGCGTTCGACATAGAAATATGAGGTTGTGCGAAAATTCTGATGTGATTGTGCTTCCCTCTTCGTTGTGCCCCCTTAAAGAAGACTTGGTGGAGGTAAGGGAAAATTCGTGCCATTGCACACACGGCTTGGAGGCACGTATAAGTACCCTTGAGTAAGGGGGCAGAGCTTGTGTAAGTACTTTTTCCAGAATCGGCGGCACTCTTGATGGAACTACGCTTCATTCGAGGCGTATTAGATCTGCTTGCGTAGGCTTGGGCACTCGTGGGGCTACCTATAAATCGGTGGGTTAGGAGATAATTTTCCACCCCCACTCAAAAAAGTAATATATATCACAATTTTACAGTGTTGGTTGTTTTAGCCTCGTTATTCCACTAAGCCCGTCTACTTTTCCAAGCCACATAGCCGAAAGGGGGAAATTTACAGCTCAACACATATTTAAGCAGTACGGATCAACTCAATAAAGGTTGGGAAATCTTAGCTAACTCTTAAAGTGAGCCCTCTCACAGAGACCGCATCTTATATGGATTAGCAGCTCCACTCGGGCACAAAGCAAAGCCAGGGGCTCTACCCCCGGCTTAGCTGATTTAAGCTGTGCTAGCCTGAGGATGTTCAGCTATCACACCCGCCAAGGTCGATTGGACATCACTAGAGGACAAGTAGCATCAGCAGAAGTTCAGACCCTTTTCGCAGACCTGTCCGCGACTTATCTTTCATTTCCCGCTATACCGCCAAGTAATAGCGCGGGCTTTAAGTCGCTACCAGCATTGCTAAAAGATCCTGACTACTCCTGACACTACCGCTTTTATAGTGGATAATCAAATTTTTGTTTGTTTTAACCATTGGAAGAGACCAACGTTTTCTTAGCTAGGTCTCAGCTTAAGGTCTATATCTGCCTTGAGCTGGCAGTCCACCCGTGTTTTCCGATCGACAAAACCCAGCCGATAGCCCCGAACGACGATCATCGTTGCATAAATGTCATCCACTCTTATCGGAGGTTGTTTTGTTCTCTACTACACGCCGCAAGGCTCTTATTATCGCCACTGCTTCTCTCGCAGCAAGCCTTGGCTTAACTGCTTGCTCCGAAGGCGGAGCAGGCGGCGAGGATGCAGTTCAGGTGCAGGGTCTTAACGAAACCACAGGGGAGCTCAAAGGCGAGGGCGCCTCTTCACAGGACAATGCCATGCGTGTGTGGGCTCCACTCTTTGAGGCCACCGGTTCCGCTCTCTCCTACAACCCGACGGGGTCCGGCGCAGGTCAAAAACAGTTCTTGGCTAGCGTGGTGGCTTTCGCCGGCTCTGATTCGCCACTCCAAGACAATAAAAAAGGCATCAACCAAATTGAAGAAGCTCGCACCCGTTGCGGTGGCAACGACGCCTGGCACCTGCCTATGGCCATCGGGCCGGTAGCCATTGCCTACAACCTTCCAGGAGTCGATATAACACTTTCGCCTACCTTAGTTGCAGAAATCTTCGATGGAGCCATAACCAAGTGGAACGACCCTAAAATTGCTGCACTTAACCCAGACGTCGCCCTTCCTGACACCGGTATTACGGTCGTCTTCCGCGCCGACGAGTCTGGTACCTCCGACAACTTCATGAAATTCTTAAGCGCCACCGCGGATGCTGCATGGCCTCACGAGCCTTCTAAGCAATTCCCGCAAGGAGTTGGCCAAGGTGCCAATAAGTCCTCGGGTGTAACTGATGAGGTTTCGGCTGTCGAAGGTGCCATCACCTATGTGGAATCAGGCTACGCAAAATCCAAAAACTTGGGAGTGGCGAAGATGGACTTCGGCTCCGGAGCAGTAGAACTCAACAAGGACACTGTCGGTAAGGCACTCGACTCCGTGGAGTTCAAGGGTGACGGCCACGATATGGTTGTCGATGCGAAGACCCTCTTCGCTATGAACGAACCTGGCGCCTATCCGCTGGTGCTCACCACCTACGAGATCGTCTGCTCCACATACCCCGACGATCAATCACACGATCGCGACCTTGTAAAGAACTTCCTCACTGTCGTGCTTGACCAAGGTCAGGGCCAAGCGCTGGAAGACGCGGGCTATATCCCGGTTCAGGGAGAATTCAAGACCAAGCTCGCAGCTGCCGTAGAGGCTATCCAATAGCTGTTCCCCCAGACTGAATTCCCGGTGCGGACTATCGTGTCCGCACCGGGCAGATCAGTTCATATCAAGGAAAGCACCTATGCCCCTTTCGACTTCTACTCAAGAAAAATCCATCTCGATGAAAACTTCGGCTGCGCAGATCGCTCCCCCACAGCAGGATCCTGCCGAGCCAGCCCCAAGATCTTCAGTCATCCGACCTGGCGACCGCGTATTTCAGATCCTCTCCAACGGTTCCTCGATATTGGTCTCGTTGACTATTTTTGCCATCGGAATTTTTCTCATGCTGCGGGCTGTTCCATCCTTAGCCCGTAATGAGGAAAATTTCTTCTTATTCAATCAGCGTTGGGATCTCAGCGATGTCAGCGCTATGCACTTTGGGATCCCCAATCTCTTCCTCGTCACCGTCATGGTGTCCCTCGTGGCACTCTTGCTCGCCATGCCTGTGGCGCTGGGAATTGCAATATTCCTCACGTCCTACGCCCCTAAGCGTCTAGTGCGCCCCTTAGGGTTCCTGGTAGATCTTTTGGCAGCAGTACCGTCCATTGTGTACGGTCTGTGGGGTTTTATGGCTCTCGGGCCAGCTCTAGGATCCTTCTACGAAAGTCTTAGTACCCGCCTCAGCTTCATACCATTATTTGCCGTCTATCCCAACTCGCCCTCCTTTGATACCGGACGCAATATTTTCACCGGCGGCATCGTCCTGGCGATTATGATTTTGCCTGTGATCGCAGCGACAACCCGAGAGGTTTTCGTACAAACGCCGCGAGGGAATATTGAGGCAGCCTTGGCTTTAGGCGCAACCCGCTGGGAAACTGTGCGGCTAGCAGTGTTACCCTTCGGCAAATCGGGCTTTATATCAGGCTCCATGCTCGGCCTTGGGCGAGCGCTGGGTGAAACTATGGCGCTCTATATGGTGATGTCTCCGTCAGCAGATTTCAATGGCTCACTTTTCGATGGTGGAGCTACCTTCGCCACCTTAATTGCCAATGCTGCACCTGAGTTCAACGATAATCTCAAAGCGGGCGCCTATATGTCAGCAGGGCTCGTGCTGTTCGTCCTCACCTTCGTGGTCAACACCGCCGCCCGTATGGCTGCCAAGAAGAAGTACTAAGGAGTGCTGAGAATACTATGACTACCTCAACTTCCACCCCATCGGTGGTTTTTACAGAAATCAAAGGCAGCCGTAAATTCGCAGATAAGGTTGCCACGACGGTGATATACACCAGTATGGTTCTCGCACTTATACCGCTGATGTGGGTTTTATTCGAACTCATCGTGCGCGGTACCCCAAGTCTGCTGAGCACCCAATGGTGGACTCGCTCCCAAATGGGCGTAACCCTTGGCTCAGCTTCTGGCGGCGTAGCCCACGCCATCATAGGCACGATAGTCCAGGCTCTCGTGACCGCAATTATGACGGTACCGCTTGGAATTTTTGTGGCTATATACCTCGTGGAATACGCTGGGAATTCGCGACTGGGCAAGATGACAACTTTTATGGTGGACATTCTTTCTGGTGTGCCATCAATTATTGCTTCCCTGTTTATCTACTCCATGTGGGTCGTGATGTTTGGCATGAACCGTTCGGGATTTGCCGTATCGCTGGCTTTAGTTCTCCTCATGCTGCCCATCGTGATTCGCAATACCGAGGAAATGCTGCGAGTAGTACCTAATGAGTTGCGTGAAGCGTCTTATGCTCTCGGAGTTCCTAAATGGAAAACTATTGTAAAGATCGTTCTCCCAACTGCATTGTCTGGAATTGTTACGGGCGTCATGCTTGCTATAGCTCGCGTCATGGGCGAATCAGCTCCCATGCTCATCCTGGTTGCGGCGTCCCGCATCATTAAATACAACCCCTTTGGTTCTTCTCAATCCTCTCTCCCGCTCTATATTTTGGGCGAATATGGAGCTGGTAACACGGGAGCGTCGGTACAAAATATGTGGGGCGCCGCTCTCACCCTGGTTCTCATCATTGCCACGATCAATATCGTTGCACGCATTATAGCTAGCCGCTTTTCTGTCAAGGCTTAGCCACACACTATATTTCTCAAGGAAGGTTGTCTCTCTATGGCTAAGCGCCTAGATCTCAAAGATGTTGACATTTTTTACGGTGACTTTCACGCTGTCCAAAATGTTAATCTCCATGTTCCCCCGCAGTCAGTTACCGCTTTTATCGGCCCTTCCGGCTGTGGTAAGTCAACAGTACTGCGCTCGTTGAACCGGATGCATGAAGTCATCCCTGGCGCCTACGTAACGGGCGAAGTGCTTCTTGACGGCGAGAATATATACGCCCCTCAGGTCGATCCCGTCTCAGTCCGAAATACTATTGGTATGGTTTTCCAGCGACCGAATCCATTTCCCACTATGTCAATCGAAGACAATGTGGTCGCAGGACTGCGGCTATCAGGGGTTAAGAACAAGGCACGCTTGAAGGAAGTAGCCGAAAAATCACTCAGAGGTGCCAACCTATGGGACGAAGTCAAAGATCGCCTGGATAAGCCTGGCTCTGGACTTTCGGGTGGGCAACAACAGCGCCTGTGTATCGCGCGCGCCATAGCTGTCGAACCCGAGGTGCTGCTCATGGATGAGCCATGCTCCGCCCTCGACCCTATATCGACCCTGGCAGTTGAGGATCTCATTCATGAGCTTAAAGAGCAGTTTACAATCGTGATCGTCACCCACAATATGCAGCAGGCAGCACGCGTCTCGGACCAAACCGCTTTCTTCTCTCTCGAAGCAACGGGAAAGCCTGGACGTTTAGTAGAAGTTGGCGAAACTAAGCAACTCTTTGAAAAACCAACGCAAAAAGAAACCGAAGATTATATCACCGGACGCTTCGGTTAAAACGAATAAATAATTGCTCTCATTCTTATGACGGAATGAGAGCATTTAACTTTCTACAAATATCCTCTAACTAGTCATCAAATGTACTAGCAATATTACGGAAGCGTGCCTGCAATACCCTTTCTTTCTCATCAAGATCACGCATATCCAAATACTCCTCAAGCTTGTATCCGGTCGCCATATAAACCATTCGTGCACCCACCGATACACAGTGATCTCCGAAGCGCTCGTAGTACCGACTCAGTAGAGTCATATTTACTATCTGCCTGTGTCCGAGCTCTCGATCACCGCTGGAGATAATTCGATTTATACTCTCGTAGATATCATCAATAGCTTGATCGTCACGCCCCATCTGCACGGCTCGATCTGCATCACGTGAAACGAGAACTTCGTGCGTGGACTGGGTCATTTCATCGCACAACCGCCCTATCTCCTCGAAATAGGGCGCCATAGTCTCATCGATGGCCGCTTGAGGCTGAGCTCTTAGCGCGATCCCTGCAATATGGCTACTCAGTGCACCCATGCGAGCCAAGTCTTGGCAGATATAAATGCCCGAGACCACCTGGCGTAGATCTCGGGCCACCGGCGCTTCCCTCGCAAGTAGTTCGAAGGAAGTATTCTCACAAGAGATTCTCAGTTGCTCAAGATCCACTGCGGATCTCTTCACATCTTGAGCCTTCTCTAGATCGTTGTGAACAAGAGCTTGTGTAGCTGCGCGAATCATATGATTAATCTGATCGCACATGAGAATCATATCATGGGATAAATTGCGAATTTTCTCTCTGTAAACAGTACGCATAAGCCCTAAGTCTACGTGATGCTTTCCCTAAATGCACGGGTAATTTAGCCCAAAAATTTAGAGATTATGGCGAGAGATAAAATCTATAATATCGGCCGTGACTTCGTCGCGATTAATTTCATTAAGGATCTCGTGGCGTGCCTCAGGGTACAGTTTCAACTCGACATCATTGAGGCCTACGTGCTGATAACGTGCGGCAACAGCTTGCGGACCTAGAGCCTGAGGGCCGGCGACCGGATCGTGATCTCCGCTAATGACGAGGATAGGCAGCGTTTTTTTGATAGCCTGTACCCGCTCGACCTCAGATGCGACCGCTAGGTGTTCGATCCCCTTGGGGGGAGGCGCTGACCAACCGTTCGCCGGGTCCGCCACATAGGCATCAACCTCGGCGGGATCTCGTGACAGCCACTCAAAACCGGTGCGGTGCTCGAAGGGTGCGTTAAAGGCCGCAAGATCCGCCTCTCCACCGGAAGTAAGGGCGGAGACGATCCCGGCAGCATCAGTTGTACCGCTTAATATCACTGCGTCCGCTAACTCAGAATGGTCGAGGAGGAATTGCTGGGTAGCAAAAGAACCCATGGAATGCCCGAAGATAATCAGCGGAAGTCCGGGGTGAGACTGCTTGATAAACGTAGTCAATCGAAAGACATCGTCGACCCATCCAGACCAGCCGTCCGGTCCAAAGTCACCGTATTCTCCGGCGGCGCTTTTACCTGAACCGCGAGCATCAGCCGCATAGACCGCATAACCCTCAGAAGTGAGGGCTCGAGCGAATCGCTCGTAGCGCCCTGCATGCTCGGCAAGACCATGCTGTATCTGCACAATCGCCTTTGGGGCCACTTCGGGAAGCCATATATACCCAAATAATGACAGACCGTCACGCGTGGGGAGTGTGAATGTTGTATTTTCCATATCGCTATTCTATCAGGTGTCTGGTTACCACCCCCCGAAGGGGTATAGCCCTGGATGGATTGTCGCCTATAATTAGTTCATGCACATCTCAGAATTTGGCCAACATCTCACCCGACTATCCCTGGGTGGATTTATGGCTTTCGCCGGCGTCGCGCACCTCACGTTTGCTCGCGAAGAATTTCAAGCTCTGGTTCCACCGTGGGTACCTTTTCCAGCAGATCCCGTAGTTGTTGGGTCGGGGATTATTGAGATCGGTTTTGGCGCTCTGCTCATTGCTTTACCACGGTACCGGCGCCCCATAACCGCCGCGCTCATAGTCTTTTTCATCGCGGTCTTTACTGGCAATCTTTCTCAATACACCGGCAGTATCGATGCTTTCGGACTCGACACCGATGCCAAACGGCTTGCTCGCCTGTTCTTCCAGCCCATATTTGTTCTCGCGGCTCTCTACGCCGGTAACTGGTTTGGCAGGAGAGATCGCGTTTAAGTTGTGCACAAGTCCCCCTATCCGTCAATGATATAAGTCTTGGCCTTCTGCCGGTTATCAAAGGGGCCAAGCGGGAGCTCAGATTCGCCGAAGCTACGGACCACTATGCGGCGAGGTTACCTAAAAGGGGCTATGCCTCAACCTGGTTAAATATAATAAGCTCGGCTTAGACCCCGAAGCAGTAGAATCCTGACCCGTCTAGTGCGGTGACAATTATCAGTCTAAACAAGGCCTCAGAGCGGTCGTGTACGCATCTCTCAGCATCCGACAGTGAGGTGACCACTGGTCTAGTGCACCGCAGATCGACCTTTTTTACGTGGGTCAGAGCTGGCCGAAGCAGTAACATTCCCCTCAGTCCGCACGGCAATGAGAAGCGCAATGCGGCTATGCTGAAAAGCCGAAAAGCTTGGCGCATATGGTCTAGCCTCTGCAAATCTTCGACGACACCGCATTGTAAACCGCGCGGCCGAGGGATTCCGGCGCGACCTCCGGTTCTCTATTAGGAGGGGAGGTCGGTAGCTGTAAGTTCAACAGCACTATCCCATAATTTACGGGATAGATAGGGATCTGAGGCCAGGGCGGCCCGTCCGATTAGGGTGGGGTTACCTCGCAGTGCCCCGAAACCGTCTGGGCCAACATAGCTCCCCGAGGGTATATCTGCGACGGCTGCCCATAAGACCGATTGCGCCCCATCAGCCGCAGATTGGGCGACAAGGCTTGAAACCGCAGTAATCGCGGCGTTAACAGGAGCCGAGAAAGCATTTTGCAGATTGGTCATTGCCCACCCAGGGTGAGCTACAGTTATATCAACGGGGCCCAATCGGCGAGAAAGCTCCAAACCCCAAAGCATATCCGCCAATTTCGATCGGCTATAGGCGGCTAAAGGCCACCACCCGTTGGTAAATTGCAGATCACCTAAATCGAGCCGAGCTTTTTGATGGGCTTCCGAGCCCACGATGACAACCCGGCGTTTAACGTGCCCAGCGATGAGGTTGGTAAACGCGAAGGGGCCGAGAAAATTCGTCCCCATCATCATTTCAAAACCGTCGACAGTCTCTTCTCTTTTGGGAGTAACCACACCAGCGCAGTTGATTAGCACGTCAATAGGCTCATCCACAGAGGCAGCAGCCGCTCGGATACTTTCGAGATCAGCTAAATCAAGATTTATGAGGCGGATGGCATCAAGCTCTCTCTGTGCCGCCAGGCCGCGACCACGATCCCGGGCGGTGATAATTAAACGCGCTCCGGCTTTGCGTGCCGCCCGTGCCACTTCTTGTCCCACTCCATTTGTGGCGCCGGTGACCAGCCAGGTACTGCCGGTTTGATCGGGTAGTTCAATTGGTTGAACACGATTTTTCATAGTGGTTCCTTAAGCTAGGTTTATGACCAACGGTACCCGTCATTGCCCTTCTCCGTGGCAGCATAGGTTCGAACCACTCTGTGAAATCATACTAAAAAGCCGGAAGCGGAGGTCTGAGGACTCTGACCGCAGCTAGCACTGAAGACTTAAAATAACGCGTCATTCCTCCGCACTGGGATCTATTGGCGGAGGATACCGCTTGTCTACGAGGAACCGCGTTGATAGTACACCACTCACCCATCCACGAACCCGTTAGGAGAACACAAACACCGGGACAGTCAATTACTCAGCTTAAAAACCATAGACTGTTGATGTCATTAAACGGCGCTTCCTAACGCCTGGAGCAGGCAGGTGCGCTATGCCGGCTAGACATTATCCCCACGGATGAGCTGCTGGCACCATAATATGCACTAATTGTTATAAAAGGTCTCAAGCCTGGGTGTTTCTAGGAGTGGCGAAACTCCACGACGTCACCATCAGCCATGATGTATTCTTTGCCCTCGATGCGAACCTTCCCCCGAGCACGTGCTTCAACCATAGACCCCGCTGCATCGAGGTCATCGAAGGAAACGACCTCGGCTTTAATAAAGCCACGCTCGAAGTCGGAGTGAATGACACCGGCAGCCTTGGGAGCTGTGTCCCCCCTATGGATGGTCCACGCACGCGATTCCTTGGGGCCCGCAGTAAGATAAGTTTGCAGCCCAAGGGTGGCGAAACCTGCCTTGGCTAAAGAGTGTAAGCCCGGCTCGGTCTGCCCAACGGACTCGAGTAGCTCTAAAGCTTCATCGTCATCGAGTTCAAGCAGGTCGGTTTCTGTTTTAGCATCCAAGAAAACACAATCTGCTGGGGCTACCATGGCTCGTAGTTCTTCTTTGCGCTTATCATTGCTCAGAACGTCCTCATCGGAGTTGAAGACGTAGAGAAACGGCTTTGCCGTCATGAGATGCAGATCACGGACCAAAGCTAGATCAACCTCGCCGGCTTTAGAGGCACTAAACAGGGTACGCCCATCTTCGAGGATGCTTTGCGCGGTTTTGGTAGCTGCCACATGGTCGGCCAAATCTTTATTTTTCTTGGCTTCTTTTTCCAGGCGTGGCAAGGCCTTTTCGATAGTCTGCAGGTCCGCCAAGATGAGTTCAGTATTAATAACGTCAATATCCGAAGACGGGTCGACCTTGCCGTCGACATGGATGACGTTATCATCGGCAAAAGCGCGCACAACCTGGCAGATAGCGTCGGCTTCGCGGATATTGGCTAAGAATGCATTCCCCATTCCTTCGCCTTCAGAAGCTCCCTTGACAATGCCAGCAATGTCAACAAAGGAAACGGTAGCGGGCAAGATGCGCTCGGATCCGAAAATTTCGGCGAGGCGCTTCAGACGCTCATCTGGCAATTCAACCAATCCGATATTGGGCTCGATAGTTGCAAAGGGATAATTCGCAGCCAGAACATCGTTGCGGGTCAGGGCATTAAATAGCGTCGACTTACCCACGTTGGGCAGTCCTACAATTCCTAAAGTTAAGCTCACGATTGCTAATGGTATCACCTGAGAAAAATAACCCCATACCACACCCCCATATCCCACTATATGGGATAGTAATTCCTATTTTCTAAAATCGCTGCGCTAGAGTTTCTTTCTACCGATAGAAAACCTTTCTGCAAGGACTGTTTTCTTGATTATTAAAAAAGGTATGCACCCTTAGGGCTGTTCAAAAAGCGCGAGGGACACTTCTTTTTTGCTTCACAGTCGTTGCCGCCACCAGCGGTAATGATCACTACCACAGAAAGGCGTTCTTCTCATGGCAACAGAAGTAGATACCAGCCAAAGGAGGGAGACCTTCTCCACACGCTGGGTGTTCATCCTGGCTGCGATTGGCTCAGCCGTTGGACTGGGTAATATTTGGCGGTTTCCCTACGTAGCATTCGAAAATGGCGGTGGGGCATTCCTTGTCCCCTATATCATCGCGCTACTTACCGCGGGTATTCCCCTCCTTTTCCTCGACTATGCCCTCGGCCACCGCTACCGCGGCTCCGCACCTCTGGTGTTCAGGCGCATCAAAAAGTGGAGCGAGCCAATCGGATGGATCCAAGTAGGAATTTGCTTTTTCATCACGATTTATTATGCCGCCATTATCGCGTGGGCCGGCCTCTACACGGTGAAGTCCTTCAACCGCGTCTGGGGAGATGATCCGAATACCTATTTCTTCGAGTCATTCCTTCGCATGGATGCCTCTGCGACATTCTCCTTCGACTATGTCGGAGAAATCGTCATCGCACTCGCCTTCGTATGGATCGCCGCCATTATTGTGCTTGCCATGGGAGTCGATTCAGGAATCGGCCGCATCTCTAAGATCTTCATGCCACTACTCACGGTCCTTTTCATCGTTGTGGTCGTGCGGGCTCTCTTCTTAGACGGGGCTTCTAACGGCCTCAACACCTTCTTCACTCCTCAGTGGGAAGCCCTTGGAGACGCCAGCGTGTGGATCGCCGCCTATGGGCAGATCTTCTTCTCTCTCTCGGTTTCCTTCGGCATTATGCTCACGTACTCCTCCTACCTCAAGCCTCGTACCAATCTAACGGGTACCGGCTTGGTTACAGCCTTTGCCAACTCTTCATTCGAAGTGCTTGCCGGCATCGGAGTATTTGCTGCATTGGGATTTATGGCTGTGCAGCAAGGTGTTTCCGTTGAAGATACGGCCTCGGGTGGTATCGGCTTGGCCTTCATTGCCTTCCCCACCATTATCAATGAGATGCCTTTGGGTGGTCTGTTTGGGGTACTTTTCTTCGGATCTCTAACCATCGCTGGATTCACTTCCCTCTTCTCTCTTTTCGAGGTTGTTGTTTCTGCAGTCAAAGATAAGCTCAATATGCCACGTAAGCGTGCCGCTCTCAGCGTTGGCATCGTCATGGCCACGTTGTCGGTGCTGCTTTTCTCCACCACCGGTGGCTTAATCCACCTCGACATTATGGATAAATTCACCAATAATATTGGCATCGTCCTCATCGCGCTGATTATCATCGTGTGCTACGACTGGATCCTGCGGCGAATCGACGAAGTTTCAGCACACCTCAATGTGGTTTCATCCTTTAAAGTTGGTGTCCTTTGGCGAATCAGCATCGTAAATCTCACCGCGATTGTTTTGAGCTATACTCTGGCCAAAGAGCTCCTTGATCTCATTAAGGAACCATATGGCGGTTATACGACTATTCAGGTGGCTCTCTACGGCTGGGGCGTTTTAGGTTTCATATTTGTGGCATCAATAGCAATGAGCTTTATCACCTGGCCCAGCAAGCTCCCACTCGACGGCCCTCCAGGCTCAGATTTCGGAATTGCACCAGAACTCAACCGCATTCCGCAGATCCCCAAACAATTCGATCCCCGTGAATCCCGCGTGGCTGGTTTTGCAATCGAACAGTACAAATAGAAAGGAGTGCTGATTTACATGACTGGTATCGCAATTTTTATGATGGTCTTGTTTATGGTCGTTATTTGGGGAGGCTTTGCTGCTACCCTCATCCACCTACAACGCCACCCCGACGAAGTTTCAGGTGATTTTGGCACCGCTGAATTTGCCACCGACGATGTCTTGCTAGCTCAGGAGATTCGACAGGACTCCGCTTAGTAGACCTCAGCTTTCAATACACGCAAGGGCCGGATCGACATCGAGTCGAGCCGGCCCTTGCGCTATCCGTAGAGAAAATGTGGAAAGATTGTCAATGTGAGCACCCCTCCCCCGTATCCCGATCGCGCCACGGTTATCGCAAGTGGCATTAAAATCCTGGCGGCGTGGTGTCTAAGACTCATGATTATCGTTGCTGCCACTTACTTAGTGGGGATTGTATTGTGGCAAACGTGGCGTGGGGTCCTTCCCATCGCACTGGCGCTCATTGTGTGTACAGTTCTATATCCACCGTTCGTCGTTCTCCGAAAACTCGGGGTTCACCCAGGTTTAGCAGCTTTTCTCACCATAGTGGGATCTTTTACCGTCATCGGTGTTCTCCTTAGGATTATGGCCCCACAGGTAGGCCGTCAGTCTCAAACTCTCTACTACCAAGCTTTCGAAGGAATCCAGAGACTCCAGCTGTGGTTACAGGGCCCGCCTTTTAATTTGGATGCCGAAGATCTGAGTGCCCTCATTAATCGGGCGGTTAACTGGCTTCAGGAAGGCGGCCTATTATTTTCTGGACTCGGCTTCGCCTCCTCTGCACTGATAACAATTGGCATAATCGTGGTGCTTACGTTCTTTTTCCTCAAGGACGGCGACCTTTTTCTCCCGTGGTTATCTGGGATCGTCGGCCCGCGTATCGGCCTCCACCTCACTGAAGTTCTCCACCGTTGCTGGGCTACCTTAGGTGGATTTATCCGCGCTCAAGCAATCGTCTCTCTCGTCGATGCAGTTTTTATCGGTTTGGGTCTCGCAATACTCGGGGTACCCATGGCGCTGGCGCTCGCAGTTCTCACTTTCGTTGCTGGCTTCATTCCCATAGTGGGAGCATTTGTCGCAGGTGCCCTCTCGGTTCTAGTTGCTCTAGTGTCCTTGGGTTTTACCGAAGCCCTGATAGCTCTCGCAATTGTGCTCGTAGTTCAGCAGGTTGAGTCCAATATACTGGCACCTCTTTTACACTCGCGAGCGATGAATCTGCACCCGGTGGTAGTCCTCGTCTCCATCACAATCGGCGGTAGCCAATTTGGCATGATGGGCGCTTTCTTGGCTGTACCTGTAGCTGCCATGGTGGCGGTTCTTATGCGCTACCTCAACGAAAAAATTGCCCAGCGAACAGGTGAATACGTAGCGCCGCAGCAGGATTCGGCAGGGAGCAACCCTGCGGTTGACGATTTCGGTGACAGCGAGAATATCGCTCGTTATATTTGTTCCTATGTAAGTTTGGCGCCCAAAAAAGTGGCGGACATCTTTAGTCGCTGAAACTGATAGTAGGATAATTATTTGTGTCTACCGCTACCAGCAAATCGTCTTCCGCGCCCTTTTATGGCTTTTCCTTAAAGATCGCGCTACTCGGCCTCGTCGCTGGCTCTCTGACCGCAGTCGGAGCAACCTTAGTAACGGGAACTCTCGGGGTGCCCTTTCTAGCTATTTTCACCTTCAGCGCTCTGCTGGTTACTATCCTCACCATTCCGAAAGCCCTCTTTATAATAGTGAGTTGTGTACCCGTGTGCTTTGCCACCTCGAGCGCTATAGCGGGATGGCTCATCGTGACTGATAACCAACCAGCCCAAAATCTCAGTACTACAGAGATTATCTCGGTCTTTTACCCCCTCATGCAACACTTCCCCGCACTCCTCACCGCCACCCTTCTATCTGGATTCATCGCGGTTTTGCGAGTAAGCCTCTTGCGCCGCCGCACTCGAGTTATTGAGCGCCGAGTGAAGAAGACCTTGCAAGAAACTAGGGCGGCCAACGCCCGCACCACAATGCAAGCTAGCCAGGCTCGTTCGCGGGTGCGACGCAGCTCTGATAGAGGCACTGTGACGGTAGAAGAATTATTGCGCCGCAATGCGCGATCACGCCCCCCATCGGTCCTTGAACGTGACCCAGAATCGCGTAAACCTCAGACCTATGCTTTACGACCCGTTCGTTCGGTGCGGCCGCCTGAAGCGTCTCCGCCGCAGCCAGCGGCTAGCGAGCAGGCTCAGGCGACTCCCAACCCGCGTCTAGATAAGCGTACCCTGCCTCGACTTGGCTCCCTCGATGACGATTTGTATAGCTAGCAAAAACCTCCCAGCTGGAAAGGTTTTATGAGGTTCGTGCTGGTCGCAGGTCGCGCGGAAGGGCGAAGACGATCTTTTCAGCCGCGGTCCGAACTTCTTCAACGTCGTTATAGCCGTTTTTAGCCAAAAGCTCCAGCACCCCATCGACTAAGATCTCGGGAACGGATGCTCCGGAGGAAATCCCCACTGTATCCACACCGTTGAACCACGCTGGGTCAATTTGATGGGCGTAATCAACAAGATAGGCGGCCTTCGCGCCCGCTTGTAGCGCTACTTCCACGAGCCGTTTGGAATTTGAGGAATTTTGCGATCCCACCACAATGAAAAGATCAGCGCGAGCACCAATCGCTTTGACGGCAACCTGACGATTTTGGGTTGCGTAACATATGTCATCGCTAGGGGGATCGATGAGCTGCGGATACTTCTGGTGCAGCAGATCCACAATTTCCATGGTTTCGGTAACTGACAAGGTAGTTTGGGATAGCCAGATCAGCTTTTCCTTATCGGCCAAGAACTCGGGAAGGGTGGATACCCCGCCGAGGCCATCCACGAGGTGTGTGACACCCGGAGCCTCTCCTACAGTGCCTTCGACTTCTTCGTGGCCTTCGTGTCCGACAAAGAGGATATGATAGCCATCTCGGGCAAATCGTTTAACCTCGTTGTGCACCTTGGTCACGAGCGGGCACGTGGCGTCGAGAGTTGTAAGGTTAAGCTCCGCGGCTTCCCGATGCACCTCGGGGCTAACTCCGTGGGCTGAGAACACCAGATAAGCTCCGTCGGGGACCTCAAAAGTTTCATCAACAAAGATGGCGCCCCTTTCAGCGAGCGTATCTACGACGTAGCGGTTGTGTACGATTTCTTTACGCACATACACTGGTGCGCCATACTTGTCGAGAGCACGCTCGACTGTCTCAACCGCGCGGTCTACTCCTGCACAATAACCGCGCGGTGCGGCCAGGAGCACTTTCTTAGTTGATGTCATAATCTACGAGCTTAATACACATAGGGGGTCGAATTCTATCGTGGACGCAGCACACTCTCCGGAAAACGCGTGGCCAGTCAGGGAATTTAACAATAAAGTTAAAGGTTGGATCGAACGCCTAGGAACAATTTGGGTTGAGGGCCAAGTCACTCAACTCAAAGCCAACCCTCGCTGGCGCTATGGATATCTCACCCTGCGCGATGTCGAAGTTGAGGCCAGTGTGTCGGTCACGTGTCCGCACGAGCTATTAGCCACAATCCACGATGGTGACAGAATCGTTTGTTTCGGTCGACCGCAATTTTACGAAGGTCGCGGCAGCTTTTCACTTCATATAACCAAGATCGAACACCTTGGTCTCGGAGCTATGCTTGCCCGTATTGAAAAATTACGACAACAATTGGCAGCCGAAGGCCTCAGCGATCCAACGCGTAAGAAACCACTTCCTTTTCTGCCGCGACGCATCGGTTTGATAACCGGTCGCGGCTCAGCTGCCGAACGCGATGTCCTCTCGGTAGCACGGCTACGGTGGCCCGAAGTAGAATTTGAGGTTATCAATACCGCCGTGCAAGGCGCACGGGCGGTCCCTGAGATTATTGCAGCCCTGAAAACTCTTGACGAGCATCCCGATGTTGACGTCATTATTATCGCGCGTGGCGGTGGATCTGTTGAAGATTTGCTCCCCTTCTCTGAGGAAGCCTTACAGCGTCAGGTGGTGGCCACCCACACTCCGGTGGTGTCGGCAATTGGGCATGAACCGGATCGCCCCGTACTCGACGATATTGCGGATTTGCGGGCCGCTACTCCCACTGATGCGGCCAAGAGGGTAGTTCCTGATGTGGTGGCCGAACGCGAGCTGATTAAGGAGCTTCGTTACCGTAGCTCGCAGGCGTTGCGTGGCTGGGTATATAAAGAATCACGGGCCCTGAGAGATCTGCGGATGCGACCTGTATTGGCTCGACCGATGAGCCTCGTGGACCAGCATGTTCGGGATCTTTCACTTATTGCAACCCAGTTGGATGGCACCATTCACCGCTATATCGATGGCCTTAACAAAGAGATGCTAATGTTGCGCAAGCAGGTCTCGACTTTAGGCCCTGCAGCTACGCTTGAGCGCGGTTATGCTGTTGTGCAGGTATTACCCCGGGATGGAACACCACCAGAGGTAGTAACTTCAATCCAGCAGTCTCCCCCGGGTTCGCAGCTGCGCATCCGCGTGAATGATGGGTCAATTACCGCGGCAGCCATGCAGAATAAGCCCGCAGACTAACCACAAAGAAAAGGAAAACCATGCCCCACGAGACAATTGGCAGCGGCCAAGGACAAGCAGACTTCGCACCGATAGAATCCCTGCCTTACGAGCACGCCCGCAACGAACTCATCGAGATTGTCAAGATCTTAGAATTAGGTCAAATGAGTTTGGATGAATCACTACGGTACTGGGAACGTGGCGAGGCTCTAGCCCGTTACTGTGAAGAGCAACTCAGCCGTGCTGCCTCGAAGGTTGCGGAGGTCACTGGCCAGCAGGAAAACAGCCAGGATTAACCTTCAGAGATGACAGGATCCGTGAGGATTGTCCCCGCGATAATCGTGTCGAATTCTTGATCGTTGGCGGCTCCTGAGAAGAGAATGCGGACATCACCCAAGTCGATCAAGCGCACCGCGCGAACCCCCTTGTCAGGAGATTCGTACAGCTTCACGGGCGTGCCCTGAATCTGATAGCGAGCGACTAACTCACGGGGATTATTATCGTATTCTGCGATTGCTATGTCAGCCGGCAGACCCGTCTGGGTCATTTTAATATATCCATTCTCGGCAACTACCCAACCCACGACAGTTGCCGGCTGCCCATCGATACTCGAGCGTCTGGCAGAATTAGCAACCCAGTCTTGGGGAGCTTGAGGCAAGCGGAGGGGATAAGGCATAGCCCGAGACTCAAGGCTTAAAAAGGCGCGCGCATCCACTTCTTTCACGGGCCCAAATTCAGGAGCACCAACGGTGGTCGAGCACATGCCAGTTGGCGCAACCGCAACGACCATGACGATGAGGATCGCCCCAAGTGAAAGCGTGATGTCGCGGCCCGATTGGTAGATCCGTGGTTTCTCTTCAGCCATGTGTATGAGTATGTCAGTTGGCATACCGGTTGCAAAGCCTATCTACACTCTGCACCGTCCCCGATTCATACAGTCACCCCTCGTTGAGGGTAAACCCATAGCAAATACCCACTAAATGGTGTCACAATGGTGAATGTCTAGGGATTAAAATGTGGGATTGACGCAAGAGGGTCCCCCTCCCTGGACAAGTGTTGATAGCCTCCACGCCCCTGACCTACAAGGAGATACTGTGACTTATACCTCGAGCAACGAAGTACATACACCCGACCGCAATCTAGCTCTCGATCTTGTTCGGGTGACGGAAGCCGCAGCGTTAGCAGCAGGACGTTGGGTGGGACGGGGCGAGAAGAATAACGGTGATCGAGCCGCGGTGGACGCCATGCGAACCCTTTTAAATTCTGTCCCCATGAAAGGAGTCATTGTTATTGGAGAAGGGGAAAAAGATCACGCCCCCATGCTCTTTAACGGCGAAAAAGTAGGCACCGGCGAAGGCCCTGAGGTTGATATCGCCATCGACCCTGTCGACGGCACCACGCTCATGGCAGAGGGGCGCCCCAATGCTATATCGGTTCTCGCTGCTGCCGAGCGCGGCACGATGTATGATCCGTCGGCAGTCTTCTATATGAAAAAAATCGCAGTAGGCCCGGACTGTGTTGGAGCCATTGATATTAATGCCCCGGTCTCCACCAATATTTCCGCAGTAGCGCGAGCAAAGGGAATTAATAAATCCGATGTCACCGTGGTGGTCCTCGACCGCCCCCGACACGCCGAGCTTATAAGAGATATTCGGGAGGCTGGAGCTAAGGTGCGTTTAATCAGAGACGGCGATGTTGCGGGCGCCGTCGCCGCGGCTCAGATGCGTCGTTCGGTCGATATAATGATGGGTGTTGGCGGAACCCCCGAGGGAATTATTACCGCCTGCGCGATGAAATGCATGGGTGGAGAAATTCAAGGGATTCTCGCCCCCCAGAACGACGCCGAGCGCAGCCGCGCTCGAGCAGCGGGCCACGATCTTAATCGGGTGTTGGGAACCGATGACCTAGTCCGTGGAGATAACTGCTATTTCGTTGCTACCGGCCTGACTAATGGAGATATGCTGCGCGGAGTGAGCTATCGCCGAAACGGCGCCACAACGCGTTCGCTGGTGATGCGTTCGCGCAGCGGCACGGTGCGCTATATCGAATCCGTGCATCAGCTTGCAAAACTACAGGAGTATTCCGCTGTGGATTATCACGCCGACCTCAGATAGCGGGAAAGGGTTGGTGAGGTGATTCATGCCACGAAGCTAGGCCTTCTTGAGCGCTTTAACTCCCGCTGCCCTCGTTTTTGAGCCATACTAGGTTAAGCGCTGGGATTGCTCGTGCGCCTGCCACGCCGAGTGCCCAGTCGACCCAATTTTCCGCAGAAAGTTCTTTTACTTTCACATATTTAAAAGGTTGGAAACGTATATGACTGAATTCCGCATCGAACACGACACTATGGGTGAAGTGAAGGTTCCCGTTAAGGCTCTATGGCGAGCCCAAACCCAGCGTGCTGTGGAGAATTTCCCTATCTCTGGTCGCGGCCTTGAGTCCGCTCAAATCCGGGCCCTCGGCTTACTTAAAGCGGCCTGCGCCCAGGTCAATAAAGACCGTGGTTTGCTCCCTACCGAGCAAGCTGAGGCCATCATCGCGGCTGCTAAGGAAATTGCCGAGGGGAAGCACGACGCTGAATTCCCCATCGATGTATTCCAAACTGGTTCGGGTACCTCATCGAATATGAATACCAACGAGGTCATTGCCTCCATTGCGCATCTCAATGGTGTCGAAGTCCACCCCAACGATCATGTGAATATGGGCCAGTCCTCCAACGACACCTTCCCCACTGCTACCCATATTGCCGCGACTGAGGCTGCGGTGCGCGACCTTATTCCAGGCCTGAAGGTACTGCACGCCTCTCTTGCCGCTAAAGCTAAAGAATGGGAGAGCGTTGTTAAGTCTGGCCGTACTCACCTCATGGACGCGGTCCCTGTGACCCTAGGCCAGGAGTTCAGCGGGTATGCCCGCCAAATTGAGGCTGGTATCGAGCGCGTTGAGGCTTGCCTCCCACGCTTGGGCGAACTTCCTATTGGTGGTACCGCTACCGGCACCGGCTTGAATACTCCCGCTGATTTCGGCGCAAAAGTCACCGCTGAACTAGTCAAGCTCACTGGAGTTGAGGAGCTGAAAGAGTGTGTTAACCACTTCGAGGCGCAGGCAGCCCGCGATGGGTTGGTGGAATTCTCAGGAGCTATGCGCACGATCGCCGTTTCTTTAAACAAGATCGCTAACGATATCCGTCTCATGGGCTCCGGCCCACTGACTGGTCTCGGTGAGATTCACCTTCCTGATCTCCAACCAGGTTCTTCCATCATGCCTGGCAAGGTGAATCCAGTGCTCTGCGAAACTGCTACCCAGGTGGCAGCGCAAGTCATTGGCAATGACGCAGCTGTAGCATTTGGTGGCTCCCAGGGGCACTTTGAGCTCAACGTATTCATCCCGGTGATGGCACGCAACGTCTTAGAGTCGGCTCGCCTGCTCGCTAATACTGCGCGCCAGTTTGCTACTCGACTAGTGGATGGAATCGAGCCCAATGTCGAGCGCATGAAGACACTTGCTGAGTCCTCCCCGTCTATTGTGACCCCGCTGAACTCCGCTATCGGCTATGAAAATGCCGCGAAGGTGGCAAAGACCGCACTCAAGGAAGGCAAGACGATTCGGCAGACCGTTATCGATCTAGGCTTTGTTGACGGAGAAAAACTGACCGAGGAAGAACTCGATAAACGCCTCGACGTTTTGGCGATGGCCAATACTGACCGCGATCACTAATCTCCGCTATCGGCTGCGCCGCTTGTTGTGCTTTGCTGGCACGCGTTTCGACGCCAAGCGGCGCTTTGCTTTATCTCGAGCTTTTTGTTGGGCGGATCGTTGTGGCTGCGTATGCCGCGAGGAGTTACTCGTTCGCCCTTTAGCAATGCCTACAAAATCCTGAATATCGTCACTGTCTTCGGATTTCAACCATACTAAGGCGATGGTGGTGGGGGGAGTTTCACTCTCGATTAATGGACGATGTGCTACGCGTGCCCCGCTGAGAGCTTTGAGCATAGGACGCGGAGCAATAACCACACCTACATTGGCTGCCACAGTGTGTAGGTGCGTACGAATCTCCTCGATTTTGAGGGCTTCGGTATACCGGGTATGAACAATTTCGCCGTCTAGTTCCGCTGGCGTGACTGCGTCTAAAAGATTTAAAGGATGGTCACTGGGGAATGCCACTCCTACTTGCTCTTGGTACAAGCGGACCACATGGTAGGTGTCATCGAGACGCGAATCTGGAATCCGAGTGAGCGCTAAGACAACCTCACCCCTGATTAACTCGGCAAGCGGATCATCGCTGGCGTGAACCTTAAGCTCGGTCTGAGAGGTGCGATCTCGGAAGCGTCGAAACCACTTATCGGGTTCGGTTCCAGTGATAAAACTTAAGGTGAGCATGAAATAATGGTACCGTCTACTACGTGAATGAAGAATCTGCACGCAAACCGTCTGGGATTTATATGAAGCCCCAGACAGCCGCTAAGAAGCTAGGCATCTACTTGCCCGCCGCCCCAGAGGAGTTCCAACATACTGCGCTCAGTCACGAAGAATTTGTGGCTTTGCAAGAGGCAGCCCCTCATTGGTTGGAAGAGTTACGCCGCACTGGGCCGCATCCTCGCCCAGTGGTGGCTCAGAAACTGGGTATCACCATCGCCGCTCTGAAGCGCAATGACATGGATAAGCCCTTAACTACTGCCGAGATTAAGGACTTGCTCAATAACCAGCCGGAGTGGCTGCGCACCGAACGAACTAACCTCGCGGAAAACCGCGATTCACACTAGGTTTAAGCTCCCCACGCTCTATTTGCTCGCTCGAGCAGGTTGACATTCTGCGGGAGGATCAAGGTCTGAGCCTCGTCGTTCACGATGCTGGTCAGGGCTGTCCATCCATGAAGAGCTGACCCGACCATGGCGACGTGCTTAGCGAGCGTCGCCACAGTTATATCCTTGCGGATTATAGGTATGTGGGTAGCAGTTCTTTTCAACGTCGTGGAATTCACGATGCCCAGCTCGCTCCGCGGGCTACAAAGCTGTTCTCCTTCCCACCAAGCAACAACCGCATATCCGGCCTCTTTAACCAAGCCGTCCGGATTGAGGAAGAGAATATCGTCGCACCCGTAGCCTCCAGCCCTCAAGGAATCAATGAGACCAAGGTCCCACCCCTTTATCTCAGGTCGCTCACGGGTGTCGGTGACACTAAAGAGTGAGGTCTCCGTACGAATTGGCCGCATGGATCGTAACCTGAGGAATATCTGGCCTGTCTTTACCTCGTATTCGAGGCGGGGAAATCCCCACATAATATCACTGAGTGCGGCCTCGAGGATCTTCCTTGGAACACAAATTCCGCAGGCCTGAGAAAAACGCTCAAGGTGCAGATCGAGATGGGATGTGCGGCCGAGCTCCACAGGGAAGGAATCTATGATAACGCGCCCAGATACTTTGTGGGAGGTAGGAACGAATCCCTGAGCGGGATCGAATACCAACAGATCAATGTCCACGAGGGAAATCCTGCGCCACACTGTCGGTTAGGGGTCGGGCTTTGGTCATAATCTCAGCATATTCCGCTACGGGATCAGACTGGGCAACAATCGCCCCTCCCACTCCATAGCGCGCCTGGCCACCTGAGATAACTAAGGTTCGAATCACCATGGAGAGATCAAACTGGCCGTCGCAGCTAAAATAGCCCAGCGCGCCCGAATAAATACCGCGTGGCCCCTTCTCCAGTTCTGAGATAATGCGCATTGTTCGCTCTTTAGGTGCGCCCGTCATCGAACCGCCTGGAAACGTCGCTCGCATAATCTCAGAGATACCCACTCCCGGCGCGCGCTGTGCGCGCACAGTGCTCACGAGCTGATGGGTACTCGCGAAACTCTCCACTTCAAAAAGAGGAGCCGCTACTACCGTCCCGGGCTGGGCAATGCGAGCGAGGTCATTGCGTACTAGATCCACAATCATAAGATTTTCGGCACGGTCTTTTGGGTGAGACAGTAAATCGTTTCTAAGGGCTTGATCCTCCCGCGGGTCGTAGCTGCGAGCCCTTGTCCCTTTGATGGGGCGAGACTCTATCACGCCATCTTGATCGCAGTGGAGGAATCGCTCAGGCGAACTTGACATTACTTGGGTGTTGGAAAAATTGAGCCAAGCTCCTAGCGGAGTGCGGTTGCGAAATTGTGCATAACAACTCCTCGGGTCGAAACTATCGATGGTTGCCGTAAGTTGCGTAGTCAAACACACCTCATAGGAATCTCCCTCCGCAATATACTCTTGGGCACGCTGAATGGCAGCTAGGTATTCAACTTCCGAATGCCAGGCTGTGAGTTTTCCTATGTTCGTTGGAAAATAATGAGGTGATGTAGCGCTCACTGTCTGCGCCATTCTGCGTGCCCAGTGGTGCTGAGCGAGATTCGCCTTGGCTGCACCCTCTTTGGTGAGATAGAGGATATGAGTTTTCTTACTTCGATGGTCAAACGCTAGAGCTCTGTCACTGAGTACAAAGTGCAGGGCTGCTGGATGATCCTCGGGATTGAGCGCGTCATGAACCTCGTAGCCAAAATAGCCCACGAAGCCGAGGCTAAAGCTAAGTTCTAGGTCTCTGACCGCGGAGGTGTCTGCGTGAATCAGAGCATCTTCCAAAAGCTCGATATTACCCTGCCCTCCGGGATTTCGGGCAGCACCCCACCCTTGGACTTCTCGGGCGAAAGGACCGCCCTTGATACCGAGATAACTCCAGCGACCATCACGGTGGTGCGGATCGGTGGAATCGAGAAGATACACAGGATCAGCTGTTATGTTGAGAGGATCCACGCAGCCCTCGATAGTCTTAACCTCTACCCGATAGCCTGAGTGTACTTTGGCTATGGGCTTTGGTGGGGCGGGGTGTGCGACCGTGCATTGAGATGAGGAATTTTTATGGTTTTTCGCGAGATTGAGAAAATTCTCGATCAAGCGGTGTCCGTCGAAACCCCCAATGGATTCGGGGTGGAATTGGACACCCCATTGGGGTTTGCTGCGATGCCTGATTGCCATGATCGTGGTGTCATCGGCGCGCGCTGTGATGTCAAATTCAGCAGGAATATTGGTGATGGCTCTGGAGTGATAGCGAACTACTTCCAAAGGGGATGTTAAACCGGCAAAGAGGTCTTGGCCATCATGCTTGATCCAGCTCGTGCGGCCGTGCATGGGCGTGGGGGCCAGTATTGACTGGGCTCCGTAGGCGAAGCCTAGCGCTTGGTGCCCCAGACAGACACCAAGTAATGGGGTTATACTGTGGCGGATAATCTCGAGGCTATTGCCAATATCTTGCGAGTTCTCGACTGCTCCAGGACCAGGCGAGAGAATGATGGCATCTGCCGTATCTGCCAGCGCCACCGTCATATCTCGAAAATCAATGACATCGACACGGGCGCTGGGGAGAATATCCAGGATATACGTGTGCACGTTATAGGTAAATGAATCTTGGTGATCGACGATAATGATATGCACATCAGCTAAGGTAGACGAGGTCCACGGGTTTTGACAATAAAGCCCCGCTGCCCGAGGTTTAACTTTCTCTAGGCAACGGGGCTCGGATTTTCAGAGATTTTTAAAACATCTTCCAATCTTCTAGACCTGGATAGAGGGGGAATTTTTTCGTGAGAGCATCAACTCGCTCGCGTAGGTTTGTGAGATTTTCCGATCCGGTTAGAGCCGCTGCGATGATGTCTGCTACCTCCGCAAAGGCGTCGTGGTCGAAGCCGCGCGTAGCTAGGGCCGGGGTACCAATGCGCAGGCCGGAAGTTACCATCGGTGGGCGCGGATCGAATGGGACGGCATTGCGGTTGACGGTAATTCCCGCTTCATGCAGCAGATCCTCGGCTTCTTGCCCATTGAGCTGAGAATTGCGCAGATCCACAAGTGCAAGGTGGACATCGGTTCCACCGGTTAATACATCGACTCCCGCGCGGGTGCAATCGTTTTGCATCAGGCGTTCGGCTAGAACTTTGGCACCATCGAGCGTGCGATGTTGGCGCTCGGCGAATTCAGAAGTGGCCGCAATCTTCATGGCTACCGCTTTTGCGGCAATCGCGTGCACCAAAGGGCCGCCCTGCTGTCCCGGGAAGACGCTGGAATTTAGAGCCTTGGCGTAGTCCTGTTTGGCTAAAATAATACCGGAGCGGGGTCCGCCCAAAGTCTTGTGTACTGTCGTGGACACCACGTCGGCATAGGGCACGGGGCTCGGGTGAACGCCTGCTGCAACGAGCCCAGCAAAATGCGCCATATCGACCCATAATTTGGCCCCTACTTCATCGGCGATATCCCTGAAGGCGGCAAAATCGAGATGTCGCGGATACGCAGACCAACCAGCGATGAGAACCTGAGGTCGCTCCTTGAGGGCCATATCGCGTACTTGATCCATATCCACTCGGAATGTGTGCGGATCGACCCCATAGGCTGCAACCTCATAGAATCTGCCGGAAAAATTGAGCTTCATGCCGTGCGTGAGGTGACCACCGTGCGCTAAGGACAGACCCATGATCTTATCCCCTGGCTGAGCGAGCGCCATGAGCACCGCGGCATTGGCCTGGGCACCCGCGTGGGGCTGGACATTGGCAAATTCTGCACCAAAAAGGTCCTTAGCTCGTGATCGGGCTAGATCTTCCACGACATCGGCGTGCTCGCAGCCACCGTAATAACGGCGACCTGGATATCCTTCGGCATATTTGTTAGTAAAGACAGAACCTTGCGCCTGCAGCACGGCACGGGGAACAAAATTCTCTGAGGCAATCATTTCGAGGGTGGAGCGCTGTCTCGAGAGCTCTCCCGAAATCGCCTCGGCAATATCTGGATCTAATTCAGCAAGGGATTGGTAGCGAATATCATTAGACATGAGGGCTTTATGGAACCTTTCTCTTTCAATTGAGCTCTTCTTTATCGTGATCCAACCTAAGAATTCAGGGTACCAGCGGTCAGTGATGGAAAGGGTTGGGGATCTTTAAGGCTCAGATCTAAGAATATACTCACGTTCCCCTGCGACGGGAGCGCTTCGTATTTTTAGTTTCAACCAGTTTGCCCTTCTTATGCTGTGGTTGGCACAATTTAGGTTTATGTCCCGCGCAAAAATAGGTAGTCCCTATCTGGAATTCGATCGCGAATCCTGGCGATACCTGAGAAAGTCTTTTCCCCAAGTTCTCAGCGAACACGAGGTTGAGCAACTTCGAGGCATCGGAGAAAACCTCGATATCGAAGAGGTCGCCGAAGTCTACCTTCCCATCTCTCGTTTGATCCACCTGCAGGTTGCAGCACGCCAAGGGTTGCACGCAGCTACCCATACCTTTCTCGGCGAAGGTCCAGAACACGTCCCTTTCGTCATTGGTATCGCGGGGTCGGTAGCCGTCGGCAAATCGACGACTGCGCGATTATTGCAAGTTCTCCTGCAACGCTGGCCCAACCACCCACATGTAGATCTTGTCACTACCGATGGATTCCTTTATCCAGCCCGTGAGCTAAGGCGGCGCGGTCTCATGGAACGCAAGGGCTACCCCGAAACCTATGATCAACGCGCGCTCTTGCGTTTTGTGAGTGATGTGAAAGCGGGCAAGGCACCTGTGCATGCACCGGTTTATTCGCATACTCTCTACGACCGAGTACCCGAGACCTACCACGTAGTTTCACGTCCCGATATTCTTATTGTGGAGGGGCTCAACGTTTTACAGCCGAGTCCGAACCTAGCAATATCCGACCTATTCGACTTTTCTGTCTATGTGGACGCGGAGAGCGGGGACATCGAACAATGGTATATCAATCGTTTCCTGGAGCTGCGCTATTCCTCGTTTAAAGAGCCTGACTCCCACTTTCGGCATTTTGCTGATCTTGGCGATGAGGAAGCCACCGCTCAAGCCCGCAGTATCTGGCAAACGATTAACCTGCCCAACCTGGTAGAGAATATTCTGCCTACCCGTGCGAGGGCTTCACTGGTGTTGGTCAAGGGCGCCGACCACAGTGTGCAGCACGTGCGCATGCGCAAAGTCTAGAAAGAATTGATCCACTGTTCGATGGGGTCTAACTCCGCGAAGTTAACTAGATCGATATCACGTCCAAAGGTATCCAATATATTTTGCTCGGCCGGGTTCCTCAGGGGTTTGAGAGCAATGCCTGCTGCTAGAGCTCGCATCATAGTTTTGTGCTTGGTGGAAAGTTGAGAATAGATCAGCCTACCGGGAAGGTAAAAACGTTGATAATGCGGGGCGAGACGTGCCAGGCTGTCTTTTTCCCGCGCATAGTCAACGGGAGACATACCGACCACAGCGAGCGCAATCGGGGGCTGGTACTCGCCTAAAGCCGCGGCCCCCTCCACGGCGGGGATCACCGGCCCGTGAATAAAACTGAAGAAGACGACCGGCTGGCCGTCTTTCGGCACGGCTGCATCTAAGGTGTGAGCATGGGTACTCAAACGCTGAGCTAATTCCTCGGCGTAATCCCTGCTGGATCCGTATTGGGAGTCATAGCGGATATGGGCTACGGGTGTGGTCAAGAGCTGCTCACTCCTTCGAGTGTTGTCTACTTAAAGAATGTTATTTTCCGAAGCGGCGAGAGCGTTTGGAGTAGTCACGCAATGCTCTTAAAAAGTCGAGCCGTCGGAAGGCAGGCCAATAGGTATCGGTGAACCAAATCTCGGAATACGCGGACTGCCACAGCATAAAACCAGATAAACGTTGTTCACCGGAAGTTCTGATAACCAGGTCAGGATCAGGCTGGCCTGAGGTATACAGGTGAGAGGAAATGGATTCAGCACTAATCTGTCGAGCCATCTCAGCTGCGGATATTCCCTGGGTGGCGGCATCTGCGATCACAGCGCGGACCGCATCCACAATCTCTTGGCGCCCACCATAACCCACGGCCACATTCACTGTAACCCCACAGTGTTCCAAAGTTTTATGAGATGCTTTTTGCAACCGCGCTGCAATATGCTCTGGCAGTAAGTCGAGGTGTCCCACCAGGCGAACGACACAGTCACGCTGCGGGGCGGCTAGCTCATCGACAACATCGCCAATGATATCGAGCAGTAACTGCAATTCATCAGGGCTGCGCTCCAGATTTTCAGTCGATAGGAGGTAGACAGTAACCGATTTGATTTTGGTTCCCTTGCACCAGGACACTAGCTCACCAATCTTCTTAGCGCCCACTCGATGCCCTTGGCTGACATCAATGAAGCCGGCTTCCCGCGCCCACCGTCTGTTTCCATCGCACATGATGGCGACATGGCTTGGTTGTTCCACATCGGCGATTTCACACAGGAGGCGGCGTTCGTATAGAGGATAAAGGAGCGAGGGGAGAGAAAATCTCATCGACCCTAGAACCAATGCTTTTTGCGCTGGTCAAGAAGGCCGGCTTCTGCCATCGCTCGATCCAGAGCGCCAGCATCAAATGGATCAATTTGGTGTTCCTCAGCAAAAAGCCGGCGTCGATTCAGGCGTGAGTAGCGTCGATGAAAAGCCCAACCGATGAATAGCACCGCGACGACTAGAGCTACCAAAACGAACCAGCCGATTGGTGATGCCTTGCCAAATTCGCTGCCGACGGGTCCTGGACCCTGCTGCGCTAAAAAGATCACAGATGAAAAATCCACCGGATATACTCCCAAAGTCTGTGCTGGTATTGAGACACTTAGTGTGAGGCATCGCAACTAATGCTGTCTTCAGCGATTTAACTGCCCGCCACTACCCTATCGAGCATTAAGTATATCCGCACACCCGCCCGTGGTGGGTATCCTCATCTCAATGCAGCTCTCAAACGAGTGCGAGAGGTCCCTCTCCGCCGCAGCTCACCGCGTTGGGAGCATCAGACATGAATCCTGTCACGTTGATGATTCCGGGCCATAACTTATTGCCAAGGGCTCTCTTTATAGTTAGTTTTGACTATCAAGTCCAGCGAATAGATCGGTTTCGGGAAGCGAACTGGGCACACGGCTAAATGCCAACTCGAATTCTTCGGTCGGCCAGTATTCGCGTTGCACGTCCACAGGGGTAAAAAAGAAGAGACCATCCGGATCGATCTGAGTCGCATGAGCGCGCAGTGCGGCATCGCGAGCATCGAAGAAATCGCTGCACTCCACTCGTGTGGTCACGCGCTTCATGAGGTCGGCTCCGTTTTCTTTAAAGTGCTCCAAAATGTCACCATAGGGGCTTTGGGCCCCGTCACGCGAGGCAAGCTCGTGGAAAAGCTGCAGGCGTTGAACTACAAAGCCGTGTGTATAGTACAGCTTCAGGGGGGTAAAGGGGGCTCCAAGCTCGGGGTGATATTGGGGGTTTCCAGCATATTCCCAGGCCATGAGCGAGACTTCATGCACTTTCAGGTGATCGGGGTGCGGATAGCCGCCGTTTTCGTCATAGGTCAAAATCACTTCAGGTTTAAATTCACGAATAATTTTTACAAGCTTTTGAGTTATCTCATCGGAGTCGACGAGCGCAAAGCAGCCCTCTGGGAGAGGCGGCAATGGATCGCCCTGAGGGAGACCAGAATCTTCGTAGCCCAACCAACGATGCTCAACCCCTAAAACCGCGGCCGCTTTCGCCATTTCGTCCTTTCGGACTTCGCGAATATTTTCTTTAATTCCAGGCCGATCCATCGCTGGATTAAGAATATCTCCGCGCTCGCCGCCCGTGCAGCTCACCACCAATACCTCGTGTCCTTCCGAGATATAACGGGCCATCGTGGCAGCCCCTTTACTCGATTCATCATCAGGATGGGCATGGATGGCAAGAATTTTAGGAAGGCAATGGGTCATCGGTTGTCCTTTTCACTATACTTTTGCTGGTGAGTTAGTCCCTCCAAGATTGTCATAGAGGAGACCAATCCACCTATTTTATCTATCAGGTAGAAGTTGACAAGTCCCCAATTATATACGTATTTGGCTATACGCCTATGGATAATGACGGCTTCTGCAACGAAAACGTCTACACTATGAGCTAACCCCGGATTTGTTAACCACGGACGGCTGGATCCTAAATCCTAACCTTGATCACAGCCGTGGTGAAGGAGAATTTAGCTGTGACCATGCGCAGTAGATATGCCGCCGAGCCCAAGGAATCGCAATCGTCGATGACGGGGAAGCTCATGGCTATTGCCATTTTGGTTTTAGTTATCGGCTTCGCAGTCGCTTTCGCCAAATACCTCCAGACTGCACAATCGCAACCAATCACGATTCAATTTGTCAACGCCGAGCCCATTAATGATGAGAATATAACTGTCATCGCTGATATCACCCGTAAAGATACCTCCCAACCCGCCTACTGCATTGTGACGGCACTCAACTTTGATATGGCCGAGGTGGGCCGGCGCGAAGTATTTGTTCCCGCTGGTGGGCAAAATATCGCTCGGTGGAATATCAATATTCCCACGCGCGAGCGCGCAGTAGCAGGAGCCGCCTATGGCTGCAGTGACTCTATTCCATTCTACTTAGAGCAGAAAGCACCCTAATACTCGCGACAGCACTATTCCGCGTCAATATTTGGTAGAATCTCCTCCGACTACTTAGACTACAGAAATCCTAGGCCCCGCATCGCTCCTCAAATTTTTGGGAGTTGGGGCGTCTCTATTTATCACTATGCAAAGGTTCGTGTGACATGGCAGAGCAGCAGAAGCAATATATCACTCCGGAAACTAAGGCCAAGCTCGAGGAAGAGCTCAATGCCCTGATCGCGCACCGCCCTATTGTGGCTGCGGAGATCAACGAGCGCCGCGAGGAGGGCGATCTCAAAGAAAACGCCGGCTATGATGCCGCTCGCGAAATGCAGGATCAGGAAGAGGCTCGCATCAAGCAGATCTCCGAAATCCTCGCGAATTCCACTACCGAGCGTTCCGCCGTTGTCGAAGGTGTAGCCGCCGTCGGTTCGGTTGTACACGTTTATTATAACGGTGATGAAAATGATAAAGAGACTTTCCTCATCGGTACTCGTGCTGCCGCCTCCGATAATAAAGATCTGGAAACCTACTCCGAACAGTCCCCTCTCGGAGCCGCACTTATCGGTGCTCAAGAAGGAGAAACTCGCGAATACACTGCTCCTAGTGGATCAACCCTCAGCGTGACTCTCGTATCTGCAGAGCCTTATGACTCCACAAAGGCCTCGACTCCGCGCCAGGCCTAATATTCTTTATGAGAACTTCTCTACAACGGTTAGGTATCTGCGGATATCTAACCGTTTTCTTATCCGTCAGCGCGTGCTCCACCCCGCAACCAGACCCCCCGGAGCTACCGTTGAAAGTGCTATCGTCTCTCGATAGCACTATCCCCCTAGTACGACCCGTAGCAAAAGATCCCCTTGATCGGCTCATCAATCAGGTAGATAGTGGTTTCCATCCACAGCAGAACAAACCTGGCTATATTGATTGCCTCGGACCAGCTCTCATTCAACCCCGCAGCATAAAATTAAGCTGTACTTCATCGAACAGCATCACTTCGATCACATGGACCCGGTGGGCTAAAGACACAGCGATAGGCTCAGGCAATCTGCGCGATGGCAGTAGCGTTAGCATAGTGCTCTCTGACCCTATTGATACGCAGCAAGGATGGGCTTTTAGTCAGGTATTTGTTGACGATATAGCCCTGCTGTTCTATCAGCTTACGGGTTAAAAAAATCCGGTTACACCCCATCACGTGGTGTGCAACCGGATTTCTATTTGGTTTTAACGATTTGAGAAATAGCTCAGCAGCCGCAAGATTTCGGTGTAGAGCCAGACCAAGGTCACAGCTAATCCGAGAGCCACACCCCACGCCATCTTTGATGGTGCTCCCTGACGGATAAGTTTCTCGGCGACATCAAAGTCCTGTAGGAAGCTCATGGCAGCAAGACCGATACACACGAGGGAGAAGATAATGGCAATCGGTCCACCATCACGCAATACATTGGACACGCCCAAGATGGCGAGCATGAAGTTACCGAGCGCCAGTACCAGAACACCGATCATAGCCCCAGTGAGAATCTTGGTAAATCGCGGGGTCACCTTAACGGCGCCAGTCTTATACGCATAGAGCATGCCCAGGAAGACGCCTAGGGTTCCCAGAACGGCTTGACCGATCATAGCCCCAGCGTTATTTCCTCCCACGAGGAAACCAGAGAATAGAACCGAAATACCTCCAACGAAAAGTCCTTCGAAGGCTGCATAGACCAAAGCCACTGGTGCAGATCCAAACTTTTTGCCGAACGTGGCAATAAGAACAGTGACCAGACCGCCTATGGCACCAACTGCCGTAAGTCCCATGCTAAGGGCTGGACTTACCAGCGCAATGCCAAAGTTAACAGCGGCTAGCGCCACAATAATCGCCAAAACGATTCCAGTCTTGGTCACCACATCGTCGACAGTCATAGGACGCTCAGTGCTAACTGGCGCGGGAGCAAAACCGTCTAGACCCGTCGGGGCCTGCTGGTAGTCTCCGTAATAATTCGTCGCCTGTCCTTTTGCGGGGAGAGAGGCGAGCACTGGATTGCTGCTACGCATAGGTAGTAACACTGTCCTTTCGCTACTTTTCTACTTATATAGTCCTGCGGATCAATTATCCCCAAGACCAGGTACATCCTTCTAACGTGACCGCACTAACAATAGTTCCCGCGCCTCTTTTATGCGGGGGTTAGTGCCTCTTGGTCACTGCTATCTGTCAACCCCTCAAGGAAAGTATCGCCTTGAGTATCCAAAGCTCGAGAAAGAGCATCTACGGCATGTTCGTTGAAACGCGGGCTGACCGGCAATGCGATTGACCCAGAGGCGATATCCAGGCGAGTATGAGTTCCGGAGAGAATTGTCACTGTCTCTCCTTGCGCCAGAAACCGACAGTAGCCTGGTGTGGTTACGGTGGCGGATCCATGAGCAAGCCACAGGACGAGATCAGTTCGAGCGCGTGCGAAGACGGTCAGAGGATCGCTGAGTGGAACATGAACAGATTTAAGATTGAGAAAACTCGCGGGCGTCTGACCTGTGTGGCGCTTAAAAGCTCGTGTCAGACTACTCGTGGCCGAGAATCCTACGTGCTGAGAGGCGAGTTTAATACTCATCCCCCGACTTATGAGATCGGCAGCGCTGGCTACCCGACATGCGGCTCGCCATTCGGAAAATGGTAATCCTGTGGATTTGAGAAATTGTCGCTGGAGAGTTCGAGCACTGATGCGGTGGGATTGGGCAAATACCTCAAGTGAGGTCGTGCAGCTCGGTTGCGCTAATAATTCGCTAGCAACACGGCGTGCGGCCTGTTCTACTGGCAGCGGAGGACATTGAAAACGGGGTTGATGAAGAGTTGTAAGGAATCCCTCACTGCAATGCTTCTCCCCGAGCCGGGCTCTGGCATATTCAGCTATTATGCGTCGATCCCAGTCCGGACCCAGAGAGATTTTTCGAGTAGGCCCGGGGAGCATATCAGTAAATTTGAACGAGATAATGCTCGCCTCGGCGCTATCGATGACCGTCGCACTTTCCGGAGCGATGACGAGATCGCCCGCGACAATATGAAGCATCCGGTCGGGTGCCTTAATAATGGCTTGCCCGATGCGGCACCACATGAAAGTGGTCGTACGTGTTTTGGTGGTATCTTTGATCACAATTGCGCTCATTCCCATTAGGTTAGCCTAAGCAAAAAGCCAGTGAGCCCATTGTAAAGGTCACACCGGCTAAAAGCTAGGCCCACACCACCAAAAGTTTGATTTATAAGGGTATCTTAGGCGCGAGCGCGTCGCTGAGCATACGCATAGCCACAACCATGCCGCATACTCATTTCCACAAAAGCGCGTCCTCCGGTCGATTGATTCTCGCGCACATAGTAGGAGCTGTTGAGATCATAAGGGTTACATTGACGAAGGTGATAGACCACAGTATCGTCAACGTCGCGCGTGACAAAAAGGTCTGTTGAATCTGTGTGCTGCATGGTGGTGGTTGCCATCAGGGTGCTCCTTAAAAAGATTATGTCCTCGTTGCGTATGGTTGCGTGTGCAAATTACTTAATAAGCAATCTATGGGGCTTATCTGAAGAAGGGGTCGACCCAAGCTGTCAAATTGCTGTGAGTTACTAAATATCCTTCTAAGCTGCCATTTAGGCGATGAGTAAATTCGTCGGCGTGTTTGAATTCCACCCACTTTAGGGGCTAGATTCCACTGCTTCTCAACTAAAAGATAAAGACCTTGCGATTTCTCGCAAGGTCTTTATCTGTGCCCCCAGTGGGACTCGAACCCACACTGTATTGATTTTAAGTCAACCGCCTCTGCCGATTGGGCTATGGGGGCAACGAGTAATTATCTTAATGTAGATACCCGTTATTTTCTAAATGAAGATCTCACCAGCGCGAACACGGTGTTTTATGGGGAACTCTTTGAAGAGATCATGCCCAGAATGATCCCGTCTAAAATATCCTTTTCACTAATGGTGATCTGTGAAATATTGGTGATATAGGCGATCATGTCGATTATGGCATTGACTACTAATCCCCCACCGGCGAGAACATCCGCTCGTCCTGGATGAATCACAGGATTCATGCGCCGCTCAGCACTACTGAGCCCGATGAGCTCCTTATTCAACACTTTTAAGGCGGGAAATCTTAGCGTTGTGTTATGAATTTTCGTAGCATCATAGGTCTCTAAACCCAGTGCCAAGGCAGCGAGTGTGGTAAACGTGCCGGCGCACCCGACAAATGTGCGAGCCTGGGAAATAGGTACTGCGTTTCGCACGTCACGTAGCTGTTGGGAAATATACTCTGCGGCCTGAAGCTGTTCTTTGTCAGTTGGAGGATCCGTGTGAAGGATGCGCTCGCTCAGCCGCACACACCCCATTTGTGCCGAGTAAGAACCGAGAATCTTGCCATGAGGATAACCGACTACAAATTCGGTGGAGCCACCGCCTAAGTCGATGACGCAGAAGGGTCCTCGATCAGGGTTCAGATCGGCCACGGCCCCGGCAAAAGAAAGTTGTGCCTCCTCGTCCCCACTAATAACCTCCGCAACCGCTCCCTCCCTAATTGGAGCGAGCTCAGTACGCGTCATATCAAAGAAAACCTCGCGATTTTTTGCATCCCGGGTCGCAGATGTCGCCACCATACGGATATCGGCAACCCTCTCGGCGCGCATAATATCGACATAGCGAGCGAGTACGAGACGTGCTCGCTCGATTGCTGCTGGATCAAATTCACCTGTCGCATCCACTGCGGCTCCCAGGCGGACGATTTCCATCTGACGCGCTATTTCTTTGATGTCGCCATCCCGGGTGCACTCTACAATAAGAAGCCGTAGGGAGTTCGTCCCACAATCAATCGCTGCATATCTAGTCATGCGCGTGGCGCCTCAGCATGAGTGAAGTCGAAGTGCTCCATATCGATACCTAAATCATCAACCGTAGGCCAGTCTTCAGGAATAGCGGTTCCGCGCAGGTTAGCGTGTTGGGCAGCAATGGCGACGGCCTCGGTCCCCAGTTGGACATGTTGCGGTCCTTCAGCCAGGGCATAGGCGATAAGAACGTGAAGGCATTTTACTCGGTCTGGCATTCCCCCACCAGAGAACTCGGTTCCTAGGTCCTCTAAGCTATTGCGCTTATCAAGGAAATACTCGTGGGCTCTTCGATAGTCCGCTGCGAGCTCGTGATCGTTGGATAGACGCTCAGTCATCCATTTCATAATATGAGCGACCTCCAAGCGGGATGCTTCGGCCGTTAACCGCGGGTCTGTCAGATAGTAGAGAGTGGGAAAAGGCGTTCCATCCTCTAAGCGAGGACGCGTCATCACGACGCCAGGTGCACCGTCCGGGCATCGATAGGATATTTCAACGACTCCACGCGGACTGCGACCAAGTTGGCGGGCTACGGCAGCTAGATCTTTTTCGTCGACACTCATATCTGAAGATTTTAGACTATGCCCGCCCTCTCACCTATCTTTCACCCTCCTCGGGAGCCGATGGGACGGGAGCCTGCAGATCGCTCAAAAGAGGAAGCTTATTTTCTCGCGGCGGCTGTTCATCCTCCTCGGGGATCACAGTCACTGAATCCCAGAGGGTCTCGTACCAAATACGAATTTCTTCATTTTTCGGGCTAACTGCTTGCGTATGACGGGAGTTCTCAAGGCCAGGGTCGATGATCCGGAAGGCACGTTCGCCAGGGGCAATGACCCCTAATCGAATTCGTGCTTGCTCGCGTATATACTCTTCGGATTGATAATGGTTCAGATCGTCTTGGAGCTTCTCTTTTTGCTTGGTGAGCTGAGAAATCGAGACCTCCAAGCGGTCTATCTCAGAGCGCTGCTCCATATAATCGCGCACCGGTACGTAGATAATGACTATGACGAAAGCAACGGCAGCAATTATGGCTGCATAGGCTTCAAGACCGAGTCGCACGGGTGTGCGCTTCGGACGTGTAGCCCTTATTTCTTTCTCACGGTTGAGAACCGGAACAGCTCTATTTTTACGTTGCATAGGATTCTAAATTTTAGCACCTTCACGCCCACAGGTATCTAAAGCCGCACGGGGTGGTACCCGTAGAAATAAACTGAACTCGCACCTTCACGTTTGAAGGTGCGAGTTCAGTTAGTCAATAAGGGAGGGGAAACGGCTAACTTCTAGCCTAGACCCTAGCCCTGGAAACGTGGGAATGCAGAGCGCCCAGCATAAACTGCTGCACCCTCGAGTTCCTGCTCAATGCGCAGTAACTGGTTGTACTTCGCCACCCGCTCAGAACGAGCAGGAGCACCGGTCTTAATCTGACCGCAGCCCAACGCCACAGCAAGATCAGCAATGGTGGTGTCCTCGGTCTCACCGGAGCGGTGAGACATCATGCAACGGTAACCATTGCGGTGAGCCATCTCAACGGCATCGAAGGTCTCAGTCAAAGTACCGATCTGGTTAACCTTAACCAGGAGCGCGTTGCAGGCCTTCTTCTCGATGCCTTCCTTGAGGCGAGCTGGGTTGGTAACGAAGAAATCGTCGCCCACGAGCTGTACCTTGTCACCAATCTTAGCGGTGAGGTTGGTATAACCTTCCCAGTCGTCTTCCTGAAGAGGATCCTCGATAGATACGATTGGATAAGCGTCAACGAGTTCCTCGTAAACCTTGGCCATCTCTTCTGCGGTGTGCTCGCCACCTTCGAAGTGGTACTTACCATCCTTGTAGAACTCCGAGGATGCAACGTCTAGGGCCAAAGCGATATCGGCACCTGGCTTCAGACCGGCCTTCTCAATGGCTTCTACAATGAGGTCTAGAGCGGCACGGGTGGACTCAACCGAAGGAGCAAAGCCGCCCTCGTCGCCAAGGCCAGTAGAAAGCCCCTTGGACTTAATAACGGACTTGAGGGAGTGGTACACTTCCGCACCCATGCGCAGTGCTTCGGAGAAGGATTCAGCGCCAATAGGAGCGATCATGAATTCCTGAACGTCCACACCGGAGTCAGCGTGTGCGCCGCCATTGACAATATTCATCATCGGAACTGGCAAGACGTGTGCGTTCGGTCCACCGATATAGCGATAGAGGGGTAGACCAGCTGACTCGGCTGCCGCGTGAGCAGCGGCCATGGATACACCCAAGATAGCGTTTGCACCGAGGTTCTTCTTGTTCTCAGAACCGTCGAGCTCGATCATGGCCTGGTCGATCAGACGCTGGTCATCGGCTGGGATACCTGCGATAGCATCGGCGATCTTTTCGTTGACGTTCTTTACTGCCTGCAAAACTCCCTTGCCGAGGTAGCGGTCGCCACCGTCGCGCAATTCGTGTGCCTCGTGGACGCCGGTGGAGGCGCCTGATGGAACGCCGGCGACGCCGTGAGCGCCATCGTCGAGGAAAGCCTCAACTTCAACGGTAGGGTTACCGCGTGAGTCAAGAATTTCGCGTGCAAATACATGCATAATATCAGCCACTGTAAAACTCCTCTGTGGTTAAAGGTAAGTGTTCTCGTATGAGGACTCGTCTTACGAGCTTATATAACAAACGCACTTTTTTTAAGTGTCCGCCTTGGCTTTCTGTGAGAGCATGTTTGGTTTTGTGGTTTTTAGCCTAGATATTCCTCCCCCACCTTGTCGTAGAAACCGGCGCTGAACAGCGTTTTCCGAGCAATATCAAGTGTCGGTGTCGATCCTTGATGGCCGTCGAGATTAGGTTGTGAGTTTCTGCACATCAACGATCTTCACACGAACAGTTCGTTCCGCTTGGTTGAAAGTGCTCTCTACCGCATCGCTGGTTGTGAGAGCGCATAGGAATTAGCGGCGTTGCGTACTTTAATCAGATAGGCTTGCGAGCTGTTATAGGACAAAACAGCACGAGTCCACCCCTCTGGCGTGGCTAGGTCGCCCTGAGAGCACAGTAGGTTGGCTGCTCCTAGAGCGGCATCGTCGATATTATTGGGATCCGCCACCCCATCCCCCGAGGCGTCACGCCCGTATCGTTGCCAAGAGGTCGGAATAAACTGCATGGGACCAATAGCTCGATCAAATTCCGTATCTCCGTCTAGTTGTCCTTGATCGGTATCGCGGATCTCGGCGAATCCGGGCGATCCATCAAGTTGGACCCCGAGAATGGGAGGCAAAACGTTACCGTCTTCATCTATATCACGCGAGTTGAAGAGCTGTCCTGAGTAGGTTCCGTGCCTAGTTTCGACATAACCGATTCCTGCAAGTGTCGTCCACGACAGATGGCACTCGGGCCACGATTGCGCCGCGATGAGTTCCGCATTGCCATAGGCACGCAAAGCGGCCGAGGATACCCCTGTCTCGGCCGAAATTGGATCGGCCCAAAAGCGCAGTTTATCCGAGGTGCGTCCCGGCGCGTTGACATCAATGAGGGGAACCTCTTGGCCTCTGGCTGGTGGAATATTCTCAGGGATAGGTGCTAACTGCCTCACCGCTGGCCCCTGGTCGAGGAAGGACAGGCTCCATCCGACTACTGCTATCACCGTGATCACAGCAAGCAGGACACCCACCGCGCAACCCGACACAATTTTTACTCCACCGCTCATGGGGTGTGATTCTAGCAATCTTTGTGGTGAGCAGAATTTCCTCCAACGCGCCGGCTCGAACGATCCCCTACCAATTACCCCCGACCCTTATATATCTATGCAGTAGGTGGTTTTTCTATTATTGTTGCTCTGTCGTAATTTATTTTTACTGGAAGGACACGTAAATATGCGTATTCGTCGCGCCATTGTTGCTGTAGCCGGCACTGCCCTCTTGAGCTCTGGCATTACGGTCCCAGCCGCCAATGCTGCTGGTTTAGGAACCATTCTCACCGCTATTAAAGCTCTCGATTCCTTCGGCACTGTGAGTCAGAAGGCAGTGGATTTCTTCGTCTCCAATACCCCGTGCTCACTGCTAGGTTCCATGCTCGGTGACAACGTCAAACCTGGCATGACTCGACAGCAGCTTTCAGACGTCCTTTACAAAGAGGCTACGAATACTAATGTTCCCTCCAAGATCCGCGCTATCGCTCTCGAGCCAGTGCTCAACCGCGCACTGACGTGTGAAATTGTCTCTCCGGATGCCCCTTCAGCGTCGTCCAACTCAGGTTCGTCTGATTCGGGCTCCTCGAATTCCACCAGTTCCCTGGGCTCTTCGGCCTTATCTTTACTGAGCTCATAGATCAACGATGAAGAAGCAGGCGTAACCCTATGGTTGCGCCTGTTTTTCACTTTCCATTAGCTTTGCCTTTTGCCATATGTCCTGCTGCTTTTCGGTAGGAATGGTCTCAGTGGTTCCATCGAAAAGATAAGGTGCACGCCGACGCATTTTCGCCGTAAAGCTTGACGCTATATCGGCGAAGTCAAAAGCTCCGCGTCGGGCGGCTATTTCGGCGTGGAAAAAAACCTGCAAAAGCACATCCGATAACTCGTTTCGAATCTGGTCATCCCCGGATTCTGATTCAATGGCCTCGATGACTTCGGCCGTCTCTTCACGCAGGTAAGGAATCAGAGAACGATGAGTTTGGGCTCTCTCCCACTCTCCTATCTCCAAAGCTCGTCTCATTGTCTGTACAGCTTGATCAACAGGATCCTCCAGCGAGGGAGCGCAGATTAATACAGCATCCTGATCCATAAAGGTTTTGACCGCAGGATGGTTGGGCTGGCTGCTCACTAGAAGTATCTCAGGCCCAGCGGGTATTAGATCTTTGAGCAAGGAAAGCAGCTGCTCTGGAATATCCTCGGTCACTTCAATCGACCCTCGAAGGCCTTTGAGGATATTAAGAGGGACCATAGTGGGCCAGCGCGGGTCGAGGATGAGCACAGTGAGATGGGCTTGAGTCATGAGATCATGCTAGCCCACGTATGGCCGACACCCCTTATATGGTGGGTATACGTGGGCTAGCGGACAAGCGCTTCTAGTCGTCTAAGGTCTGATTAAGAAATTCTTCCAGGCCTTTTTCACGTGAACGCAGGGCGCTTGGGACAACTGCTGCCTGATCCATAAACGTTCGGGCCTCCTGCAGCCGAGCCCGGGCCTCCACCCACCGTTGCTCCCCCGCGGCGACTTCGCCAAGTGTCAGCGCACAGCGTGCAGCCTCCGGGAAGAACCGATACTCCGCGAAACTTTCAAGGGCATTTTCCATATGGAGAGTAAAATCCATGGAGCGCGCTGACCGTACCGCACCTAGGGCAAGGTCCTCGTTGATATCAGCGAGAGCCCCTGCCAGTCGACGCTCATCGTCATTTCTCTGCTTCGCTATATCGCGTCGCTCCTCGGTGAGCGATTCAACCACGGCAAATTCCGCATCGTCAAGAGTGCCAGGTGCTGAAGTGCGTGCGAAGATGGATCGGACCAGGGCGGAGTCGAGTTGCGCTGCGTTGTCATCTGTTGGATTATCACGATAGCTAACGCGGGAGATCTGAGCGATTTCATCAGCGATAGAAATCGCTACGTCAAATTCGCGCTCTTGATAAGCGCTCTGGAAGGCTTTTTGATAGGCATCAACGATGACCTCGCGATCTTCGCTATTCTTCGCTAAGTCGAAAGCAGCGCTGCAGGCAGCCCGCGCTAGGTCGAGCGCAGTTAGGCTGGTTACGAGCATGGCGCGAAGTTTGACAGCAGGTCGATCGCTGAGGGCGTCGAGCGTCATCGAAATAACCTCGGCGGCCTCCGAGTATTGCTTGGTGGCGATGAGGGCATCGGCAAGCGCTGTTGCGGCTGCTTCTCGCTGCCAACTTAATTCATAAGCGGCCACCAGATTCAACCAGTGACGCAGTGGTTCAATCGCCTCGCTGGCATATCCAGCGTGCATGGCTGCAGCGCCTAGCAGGGACATACCAGTCAGACGCACTCCGATAGGCTCAGCAGTTGGGGTGCGCATAGCCTCGTCAGCCTGGATTGCCGCGGAACGGAAATCGCGCTCGTTAAAACTGGTAATAGCGTTCGCAAGAAGTTTCCGAGCTGGGTCAGTTTCGGTATCAAGCTGCTCCGGCCACGTAAGGCCACGCTTGTGCTTTTCGGCCTGCACCATAGTATAAATGGTTGGTAATTGTGTCTGCAGAACCTCATGACGTGCGTCCAGTTCCTCGTCACTTAATTCTTTCCAGTCTCCGTGTAGAGAAATGAGCGTGAGAGGCTGCTCCTCCGATTCCTCAGCAGCGACCGTCAGTCGTTCCATATCCGAAAAATTGCCGGTATCTACCCGGTAGTCAACAGTGTCTACCGTTGTGAAGCCGCCTGCTGCATCGTGGACGACGGGATCAGGAAGGGGATCAATACGAGGTGGGGAGAAGATGATCTCGCGCGTTGCCTCCACGTGGTGGGGACGCACGATACCGGGTCTTTCATCGAATTCTTGGGCTAGGGTCACAGCGATATCAGTGCACCACTGCGCTGCATCTGCAATAGTGGGATCCTTAATATCGGGGGCTTTTACCCATGGCAGTAAACTGCCAGGAAGATCTACCCCGAGAGCGACATCTTGTTGGGGGATATGGCGTAATAGCCCAGCGAATGAGCGTGAGAGAAGAAGTAACTCCGCGGGAGATTCCGCTTCTAGCCACCATGGCAAGAAACGGATGAAATATTCTAAACCGCGCTTTAATCGTTCCGGCCGATTAGCGAGACCTGAGATCACTAAGTAGTTGATGTGGACTGCAAAATCGGAGAGAAAGTGCTTGTCGTAACTAAAGCGCTGCATACTGCGGGTATGGGCACGCCATGCCTTATCGTCTCTACCGGTCATTAACCACGGTATGAGCAGTTCGGTATAGAGCGACTCTGGCTGGGAAGGGCAGGTTTCCTCTTCCCCAGCCAAAGCTCTCTCGCCTACCTTCACTGCTGATTCATAGTCACCGTTTAATTCGTGGTAGCCCACCAAGTGCGAGGGATCGCAGCCAGCGCAGTCGGAGAGTTCACTCCCCTCAGCAGCCTGCCACTGGCTGAAGGATTCTTCCGCTTGCTCATCCATACCTAGCTCTTTGTATAGGTAGTATTCGCGCATATAATACGCCTTGAGCGGGTCTCCCATGTCAAGGTAGAGCTTTTTCATCTCGGCCAAGCTGTCTAGGCATTGCTGGGCGCTAATCGTCGGCACTGCACGCACTGCCGACATGAGGTATTTATACGACCATGCAAATGATTCTGCAAGATCCGGGGTGAAGTACTCTGGATGAACCTTGCGTGTCTTATCCACCCACAAAAACGGGGCAATCATGCGAGTGATCTCCCCACCTTGTCCAAGGGATGATGCTAGATGGACATAGCACTCGAATTCCTCTTCGCAGCGCCCCTCATCGTGAGCTAGCTGAACTGCCTCAGCCCACAAAGACGAACATGACTTACCATAAGGAGCAGCATAGGCGCGCTCCATCAGGTCGCGGAGTTCATCGGTTTCAAATTGACTGCTCATATACTACTTTCTATTTAAGGTCGCACTTTGCTTGGTTATTTTTTAAAAAAGAGTGCTTCCCCCTCAACTCCTACACGTTAAGGCTGTGACCACAGTATGAGATCACCTAGGAAGCACTCTATCCTTTTTGAGAAAACTCTAAGCGCCCTTAGGCGTCATCACTGGGCGGTTCCACCGGTGGCTGTACACCAAATTGTTCACATAAAGCCATGGCATGACCGAGCTGAGCGGAGATGCCGGCGTCAATCCACTCATCTATTTGCTCGTCCGAGGCGCCTTTCACCGTAATGAAGGAGTGATCGGACACGAAGTCTACGTGGCCTTCGTTTTCTTTGAGGTAGCAAATGCCGAGGCTACCTTCTCGATTGCGCGTTTCGACAAAAGATGTGAGTTCATCGATACGCTCTGGCGGGATAGGCAATTCAGGGTAGTGGACGCCTACCGTTGTCAGAGCATCATGACCGACATCGAAACGAGTATAGAAACCGTCGAAAATGGCATATGCAGTGTCGTCTTCCCAGCTCATCGAGTATCCTCTGGAACTAAACCACTGTTCGAGTCGATCTTTGGTAACGGGAGTAGTCTCTTCAGTCTTTTTAAACCAAGCCATTATTATTTCTCCTCACCCGTAGCAGGTGCCAAGCTGGGCAGTTCCTTAGCGGCATTAGTGAATACGCTGTGGCCTGCAGTGAACATTGCGTCAATAAAGGAATCTATCTGTTCATCACTAATCCCAGCTGTGATCGGTAGACAGTGCTCAAACTGCAATACTGTGACACCGTTGTCGAGTTCAAGGGGATAGTGCTTAAACAGATAGCTATCAGAGTTAAGGTGCGCGGCTAGTTCGCGTAGCGTGGCGATATCATGAGGTTCCTTCGCCTCACCGAACCAACGTCCGAAGCAGCGCAAGATTTGACTCTCACCGAGAATATCGAAGCCGAACCAGCCTTCATCGAAGCCGACTCCGATAAACCCTTCTTGTTGGTCGAAGAGCAGATTAGCTCGTTCGAGTGCGGCCTCCAGCCGCTGGTGATTATATTGTGCTAAAGCCATAAAATTTAAGCTCCTTCATTGTTTTAAATTAGGATTAGTCCAGATATGAGATGGAGGACTTTATTCCGCCCTCTTTTCAACCGAGCACCCTCTAGACCTGTCAACTAAGTGTAGAGGAATTATTTAAGATTGCGGCCTGAATCTCAAAGTTCAGCTTTCTCATAAGCGCTATGAGCTGCACCCAAGCGTGTTGATTCACCTAAAACTTTTTCGTTTGTGGAATAGGTATGTACTAGACTCAGCGCGGTGAATACATCTGAGCAGCGGCAACCTAATACCGTTCGACTCTGGGCGCTCGTTGCCATCATTGTTGGATCGACTGTAGGTTCGGGGATTTTTGCTTTACCCCAAAATATCGCCTCCGTGGCGGGTCCAGGCGCAATGCTCATCGGCTGGATAATCGCCGGCATCGGTATGCTTTCGGTAGCTTTTGTTTTCCACATCTTGGCTTATCGCAAACCGCACCTCGATTCTGGTGTCTATGCCTACGTACGTGCTGGGCTGGGAAATTATATAGGCTTCACGTCGGGCTGGGGCTATTGGCTAGGCTCAGTAATCGCCCAGGTAGGTTATGCCACTCTATTTTTTGGTACGCTGGGACACTATTTTCCGGTCTTCAGCAGCGATAATAGGCTCTTCCAGGCTATATGTGTCTCTGCGATGACGTGGATAGTCTTTGCAGTTCTAGCTCGCGGTATCCAACAGGCAAAGATAATGAATGGGGTCACTACTGTGGCCAAATTACTTCCCATTCTCGCTTTTATTATCCTCGTACTTTTCCTCGGTTTTAGCTGGGACACATTCACGGTTGATTTTTGGGGCCACGCTGCAGCTGGATCGGTATTTGAGCAGGTTCAGGGGATCATGCTCTTTACAGTGTGGGTGTTTATTGGTGTCGAGGGGGCCTCGGTCTATTCCAAGCAGGCGCACTCTCGCGCTGATGTCGGCCGCGCCACAGTCATTGGATTTTTTACAGTTCTTTTACTCCTCGTCACCGTAGCAACTCTCTCTTTTGGTGTTCTCAGCCAAGAGGAACTTGCGGCCCTACCCGATAATTCAATGGCGGGAGTTCTCGAAGCTGTGGTGGGACCGTGGGGCGGCGCGCTGATTTCCATCGGTCTATGTCTTTCAGTCTTGGGAGCATATATTTCATGGCAGATGCTCTGTGCTGAACCACTTGCCATGATGGCTTATGATAGCCTGCTGCCGCGTAAGATTGGTTCTCTGACTAACCAGGGGGCCCCATGGTTGGCGCAACTGATCTGCACCGCCGTTATTCAAATCTGCATCATTGTGTTCTATCTCAATGAGACGACCTATATTTTCATGGTGCAGTTGGCTACAGTGCTCTACCTAGTTCCCTATATTTTTTCCTCGTTCTACCTCATTTTATTGGCGGTGCGCGGGCGCGGCTTTAGCGAAGACGATCTCGCGCCCTCAATCGGATATGACACAGTGCAAATCTCAGCACAACTTAATCGTAGGCATTTAGGGGTTGGGATACTGGCCCTAACGTATTCTCTTTGGTTGGTTTACGCTGCAGATCCAGTATTTGTCCTTTTTGGGGCATTAGCGGTCCTTCCAGGTCTTATTCCCTATATCTGGACTCGATGGCACTACAGAAAGAAGATTTTCAATTCTTTCGAAATAGGAGTGGTTGGGATTCTTGTTATCTTTTCAATCGCAGCAATAATAGGGCTCTACACTGGCTCTTTGAGCCTATAGGGAAAAACCACACCGTAAATCGCGGTGTGGTTTTCGCTTTAAGGTTCGCAGAGCAGGGGTAAAGCGAATCGTGGGTGCGGAAACGCTTCTACCGCAGCCGGTAGCGGCGCCGCCTTTCCTCGCGGCGTTCATCCTCATCCATATCTGATAGGCGCCGTCGACCCGCTACTCGAGTGCTGGGGCGGCTAGGAGTTGAGACCTTAGAGTGAGGTTCTTCCACAACAGATATAATCTCTCCTGCCAGCTGATGCCCATTCGAGACATCGATGCGTTGACTATCCCACATAGCCGCCAAGAAATCAGCGCACCACTGCACCAGTGGGAGATCACGCAGGGGTGGATCAGTGATCTTCGGCCCCGCCTTAGGCAGAGGCACCGTAATAGCTTGGGCTGCCGGGCGGTGTGTCGCTCCTGGGTAGAGGCGCTTGAGGCGGAGTTGTTTCGAATCAGCTAACTGCACGGGATGAATTTTGACCCTATTTCCCTGCATGATCATCTCACCGATCCCGAGCGAACGACATATATGGCGTAGGCGCGCCACCGCTATGAGCCGTTTGACCGGATCTGGCAGCGCCCCAAAACGGTCGGTCATCTCTTCCATAACGGCGCCTAAGTCCGCTTCATTAGCGCTTGCTGCTAGCGATCGGTAGAGCTCTAATCGCAGCCGCTCCACGTCAATATACTCCTCGGGGATATGAGCATCCACGGGGAGGTCAATGCGAATTTCCTTAGGGCCTTGGTCGGAGGCGTCTACCACCTCTCCGGAGGCTAGAGCTCGATACGCTTCCACAGCTTCGCCTACGAGTCGAATATAAAGGTCGAAACCAACTCCGGCAATATGGCCTGATTGCTCAGCTCCAAGAATATTGCCGGCACCACGCATCTCGAGATCCTTCATAGCCACTGCCATACCAGCTCCCAAATCATTATTTTGGGCGATAGTTGCGAGGCGATCATAGGAGGTCTCGGTCAAGATTGCTCCCTTGGGGTACAAGAAATAGGCATAACCCCGCGATCGTGAACGTCCCACACGTCCACGCAACTGATGGAGCTGCGAAAGGCCCATATGGTGTGCATTTTCTACAATCAAGGTATTGGCATTAGCAATATCGAGCCCAGTTTCTACAATGGTCGTGCATACCAAAACATCGTATTCACGATCCCAAAAACCTTGGACAGTCCGCTCGAGGAGCTCCTCATTCATTTGCCCATGAGCGACCACCACACGAGCTTCTGGAACTAAGTCTCGCAATTCCTGAGCTCGTTTTTCGATATCGGCGACCTTGTTATGCACGAAGAAAATTTGACCATCGCGCAAGAGTTCGCGCCGGATGGCAGCTGCTACTTGTTTATGCTCATATTGGCCTACGTAGGTCAAAATGGGATAGCGGTCCTGCGGTGGCGTTAAAATCGTCGACATTTCTCGAATGCCCGCCATCGACATTTCGAGGGTGCGTGGGATCGGGGTGGCCGACATCGTCAGCATATCCACGTGCGCCCGCATCGCCTTAATATGTTCTTTGTGTTCCACGCCAAAGCGCTGCTCTTCGTCGACAATAACGAGGCCGAGATTTTTCCACTGCACACCCGTTTGCAGCAGTCGGTGGGTTCCGATGACGATATCGACTCCGCCGTCGGCAAGGCCCTGGATGATCTCGCGCGATTCTGATGCTGAGGTAAATCTCGATAGCCCTCGCACAGTTACGGGAAATCCTGCCATTCGTTCGGCAAAAGTGCTCAGATGTTGTTGGGCAAGCAAGGTTGTGGGAACCAACACCGCCACCTGTTTGCCATCTTGCACCGCCTTGAAGGCCGCGCGTACCGCTACCTCGGTTTTGCCATAGCCGACATCGCCAACAATCACGCGATCCATGGGTACAGCTTTTTCCATGTCGTTCTTCACTGATTCAATGGCGAGTAGCTGATCCTCGGTTTCCGCAAAGGGGAAGTTATCTTCCATTTCACGCTGCCACGGGCTATCGGGGGCGAAAGCATGACCCGGTGATGCCTGGCGTTTGGCGTATAACTCTACAAGCTCGCCAGCGATCTCTCGCACCGCATTGCGTGCTTTTTTCTTGGTATTTTTCCAGTCCGCACCCCCCATCTTCGATAAGCTGGGTTTCTCTCCACCGACGTATTTGCTGAGCAGGTCGAGGGAATCCATGGGAACATAAAGTTGATCGGCTGGCTGCCCGCGTTTCGACGACGCGTATTCGAGCACAATATATTCGCGCCTGGAGGTTTCGTCCCCCACCACCACGGTTCGCTCTGTCATGGTGAGGAATCGACCAATGCCATGAGTTTCGTGAACAACATAATCCCCCACCGTGAGCGCCAGCGGATCCACCCGGTGCCGCTTTTTGGAGCGCTTATGACGTTGACCAGCGATATCACCGACTCTATTACCTGTGAGATCGGTTTCGGTAATCACCACTAACGGTAAAGCCTCAGCATCGCGATGCTTACGCACTCGAGGAAAAACCAAACCAGCATGGCTTAAAGCCTGGTAGAGGGTAATTTCTCCGGGATTCGGTTCCCACCCGGGGCTGGCAACCCTATGAGCAATACCATTCTCCTTGAAGCGGGCGACCATCCGTTTGATCGCCCCTTCTGCTGGTGCAATAAAAGCGGCTCGCCCACCACCAATCGTATGGGCACGTAATTTAGTCATCATCTCGGCGATCTGAGCAGCATCGCCGCGCGGGGTTGGACCCTGCTCGAAATTGAGCTCTAGGGTCTGCGTTTCTGCCGCTTCAAACATGCCCTGAGGAGCACATGTCCACCACGCATGTCCAGCTTGATGCGCGGCTATCTCTAGCGCCTCGTAACTGCGGTATGTAGATCCCTCGAGATCGAGCTCCGGCACCGAAATCGGACCATCTGCCCCCATGGCGGCAGCTTCCCAACTGGCGAGGAGAAATTCCTTATCGGTGGATTGCAAATCTGCGATCCTCGATCGCGCTTTCTCGGGGTCTAGAACCACGACGTGGGTGCCTTGGGGCATCATCTCGGCAAGGGTAACCAGAGACGACTCCACCAGAGCTGGGATCAGAGCTTCCATGCCATCGGAGGGCATCTTATCGGCAATCTTCACAAGGAGATCTTGCAGGATGGGGTGAGATTCAAAGGTCCTGCCAAGTTCCTGGGCTCGCTGGGCAATCTCGTCTGTAATGGGCAATTCCCGCGCAGTGTAGATCTCCAGCGAAGTGATATCGCCATCGAGGTAACTGCGCTGATCTGCTGGAGAAAAGGGTTTCATCTCCGAGATCTCATCACCCCAAAATTCCACGCGCACAGGATTGTCCATGGTGGTGGGAAAAATATCTACGATACCACCGCGTACCGCGAATTCCCCTCGCTTGGCCACCAGGTCAACGGGTGCATACGCACGGAATACTAGACCTTCCACAACCTCATTGAGGTCATATTCTTTTCCACTTTCGAGAATGAGAGCCTCGCGCCCCGCGACGGATCGGACAATCGGCTGGCAAGCACCGCGTGCAGGGGTGACAATGATCTTATAAGTATCGAGGTTCTCGAGCACCTGTGCGCGTCTGCCCGCAACATCACTGGCGGGGCTCAATCTCTCATGAGGGAGAGTTTCCCACGCGGGGAAGAATCCCACTTTGTCACCGTACATGGCCACTAATTCGGCGTGGATATCTTCCGCCTGCCGCCCAGTTGCCGCGATGACGAGGGTAGGAACGTCTTGAGCAATGGTTCCAATCGCCCACGGGCGTGCCTGGGTGATCCCCGTTATGTGCAGGGACTTCTCCCCAATTGATGAACGTAAGCCCTTCAGCTTAGGATCAGTTGCAGCTACTTTGAGTAGGCCGGACAGCATGAGCGGTTGGCTCGACATTAATTTTCTCTCCCCTAGATTAAACTCAACCTAGAAGAGTCTAGCCGATCCCTATTGCCTCGATTCTAGAATGCCCAGATGCGGATCTCGCTCAATGCCGGCAAGTCCATTCCAACATAAATTAACAATATGCGCGGCCACGTCTTCCTTGGCAAGAGCGTTGTCGCCGCTACGCTGATCGAGCCACCATTGAGCTGTCATGCTGACCGTTCCAACTAAGGCTTGACCATAGAGTGTGGCTAATTCGGGGTGGAGGTTATTGCGTTCGAAGGCTCGCCCCAGGATATGGGACACTTGGCTGACCGCATCGTTGAGCAACGTCGAATAACTGCGTTGTGAGCCCGGGCGCATATCGCGCACGAGGATTTGAAAACCATCGGTCTCAGCGTCTACGTAACTCAGTAGGGCCAAGGTTGCTTGCTCGATGCGTTGGCGAGATGTGCCTGAGGTAAGGGCCTGAGTGATCACCGTCTCCAGCCTCGTCATTTCGCGGTCAATGACAACTGCGTAGAGACCTTCTTTTCCTCCGAAGTGCTCATAGATGACGGGTTTAGAGACCCCGGCGCGCGCCGCTAATTCTTCGACTGCGGTGCCTTCGTAACCGCGCTCGGCGAAAGTACTGCGCCCAACCGCAATGAGTTGTTCTCGGCGTTCTTTTCCGGTCATACGTGTCATGGCAGTCTTTAACCCTTCGAGGATGGGACACCGAAAACAATATCCCCACCCCTGATACTACCAAGGGGTGGGGATAATAATGCTTCCCTGCAAGGACTCGAACCTCGAATGACGGTACCAAAAACCGTAGTGTTGCCGATTACACCACAGGGAAAAATCCAAACAATGTCGCGATTGGACTTCCTCATTATACATAGCTTGAGCCCGGAGTGCCAATTATCTCTCCTGGTTCTTTGAGCAGGGAAAAGTCTCCACTCAGGCACGCAAGCTAGAGCTGAGGTTTTTGGTCAACCGGTAGAGGATCAGCAGAGTGTGAATCTTACCGAAGCCAGTCCGACCCGACTACAGTGGCACCATAGACATATTCGCTATTTTCCTCAAAGGAGTACCTCGAAAGTGAATGCGCATAAAACCGCCGTCATCGTTCTAGCTGCAGGCGCTGGAACTCGAATGAAGTCCAAGCTACAAAAAACGTTGCATACGATTGGCGGGCGCAGCTTACTCAGTCACTCCCTCCACGCCGCTGCTGGAATCGACCCAGATTATATTGTTGCCGTCATTGGCCACTGTCGCGACCAGGTCGGCCCCGCCATTGATGCAATCGGTATCGATGTTGTCCAGGCTATTCAGGAGGAGCAAAAAGGCACCGGGCATGCAGTGCAGTGTGGTTTAGATGCCTTAGATGAGCTGGTGAGCGCAAGTGACATTAGCGCCTTCCAGGGCACCATTGTCGTGACCAATGCCGACGTGCCTCTCCTACGGCCAGAGACGCTCAACGCTCTGGTCAGCGCCCATAATCAGGCTCCTACCGCGGTCACAGTTCTTACCATTGAACAACCCGACCCGACTGGCTACGGCCGGATCGTACGCGATGGCGATGGCAATATCACTGCAATCGTGGAGCAAAAGGACGCCGATCCACATACGCTTGCCATTACTGAGGTGAACTCGGGAGTATTTGCTTTTGATGCTCGTTTGCTTCGTCATGCTCTCGGCAAACTTACAACCCATAACGCCCAGGGCGAACTGTATCTCACTGACGTCTTATCCATTGCTCGATCGCAAGGGTATCCTGTACGCGCCCATCGTGCGGCAGATCCTCAGGAGCTGGTGGGTGTTAATGATCGCGGCCAATTAGCTTATGCTGGCAAGGTATTAAACCGCCGCCTCCTAGCTGCCGCAATGCAGGGTGGGGCAACAATCATTGATCCGGAAACGACGTGGATCGATGTCGACGTGCAATTGGGTCAGGATATTACGATCTATCCTGGGACCCAGCTCCTGGGAAATACTCGAATAGCCGATGATGCGGTGATCGGCCCTGATACCACTGTGCGCGATATGATTATTGGTGAAGGCGCGCACGTGATTCGCACCCACGCCATGGGCTCGGAGATTGGCCCTAACGCCTCAGTGGGGCCTTTCACCTATATTCGCCCTGGCACGTATCTCGGCGCAGGTGGCAAACTGGGCGGCTTCGTGGAAGCAAAAAACGCCACAATCGGACGTGGTTCGAAAGTTCCTCACCTCAGCTATATCGGTGATGCCACGGTCGGTGAAGAATCTAATATCGGAGCTTCCTCTGTTTTTGTCAACTACGACGGCGTCAATAAACATCACACCACGGTGGGTTCACATGTGCGCACTGGTTCGGACACCATGTTCGTTGCTCCAGTAACCGTGGGCGATGGCGCCTATTCTGGAGCGGGTACGGTCATTCGCGAGGATGTTCCAGCAGGTGCTCTGGTGGTATCGGGAGGCCGACAGCGCACTATTGAAGGCTGGGTAGAAACTCATCGCCCAGGCACCCCAGCAGCTGAGGCAGCTCGGCGGGCACGAGAATCCTCATAATCTCGCGTCAAGCTAAGAAAAGAAGTACTCTAAAAGACGGTAGTGCCAGATTAACCCATAGTTGACACTCACCCACTTTCCTCATCTAATTACTCACCTTAAAGGAAGGTTAGTTCTCGAATGACCGCCACCAAGTGGAGCGAAACCAAGAAGAACCTCATGGTCTTTTCGGGGCGCGCACATCCGCAGCTGGGCGAAGCTGTCGCCCGCGAGTTAGGTATCGAACTCACCCCCATGACCGCCCGCGACTTCGCCAACGGTGAGATCTTCGTTCGTTTCGAAGAATCAGTTCGTGGTTCGGATGCTTTTGTTATCCAGGCCCACAATCAACCACTGAATAAGTGGCTCATGGAGCAGCTCATTATGATCGACGCCCTCAAGCGTGGATCAGCCAAACGCATTACGGCAATTGTGCCCTTTTATCCTTATGCCCGGCAGGATAAGAAGCACCGCGGCCGTGAGCCCATTTCGGCCCGTCTCATCGCTGACCTCCTCAAGACCGCTGGTGCCGACCGCATCGTTTCGGTGGATCTACACACCGATCAGATCCAAGGTTTCTTCGACGGTCCGGTCGATCATATGCATGCAATGCCTATTCTCACGGACTATATCAAGTCGAAATACTCCCTTGAGAATATCGTGGTGGTCTCTCCCGACGCTGGTCGAGTGAAAGTCGCTGAAAAGTGGGCTAACACCCTTGGTGGAGCACCTTTGGCCTTCGTTCATAAGACCCGCTCGACTGAGGTGGCCAATGAGGTTGTATCTAACCGGGTGGTTGGCGAAGTTGCTGGACGGACCGCGGTACTACTGGACGATATGATTGACACTGGTGGAACAATCGCTGGAGCCGTAGGCGTTTTGCGCGATGCCGGCGCTAAAGACGTTATTATAGCCTGCACGCACGGCGTATTCTCTGGCCCGGCTCGCGAACGGCTATCGAAGTGCGGTGCTCGAGAGGTCATTACCACCGACACGCTGCCGCAAAATCATCAAGATTGGGACAATCTCACGGTTTTATCTATTGCCCCACTGCTGGCACGTACCATCAATGAAATTTTCGAGAATGGCTCGGTTACCGACCTCTTCGAGGGCGAGGCTTAGCCACGCCGATATTTAGACTGGCCACGAGCGTTGATGCTCGTGGCCAGTTCTGTTGAGAGAGTATATTTTCTATGTTAAGATTTCCTAGTCTCGGCGAGGGCGAGCTCGAGGATTCTTCTTTGAGTGCGCCGTTATCGACGCGATAGATATCTTCATATTGCCATAGTGTGGCCTTGCGAAGACTCGACGATGACAATTTTCTGTTTCTATCGAGACCGCAGGGCCTTTGTTTTGCCCTGGGTCGCATTTAGTACTTGAAGGAGTACACCATGGCACAAGATACTTTGGTTCTTAGCGCTACCCCTCGCCAGGAGTTCGGCAAGGGTGTTGCTCGCCGTCTGCGCGCTGCAGGCCGCGTTCCCGGCGTTATTTATGGCCAGACCCTGGATAACCCCGTTCACTTCTCCGCTGATCTTCTCGAGATCCACGCAGTTTTGCGTAACTACGGCTCCAACGCCGTTTTCGAGCTCGATATCGAGGGCGACAGCCACATGGTCATGATTAAGCACGTCGACCAAAACGTGTTGACCTTCAACGCCGATCATATCGATCTGCTCGCAATTAAGCGCGGCGAGAAGGTAGAGGTTGAAGTACCTGTGGTATTCGAGGGCGAGACCGAGCCTGGTACTCAGTTGGTTCAGGATATCGATACCATCCTGGTCGAAGCCGATGTATTCTCTATTCCGGAAGAGATCATCCACAATATCGAAGGCCTCAATGCCGACGATAAGGTTTTGGCTTCGGATATCGAGTTGCCTGCTAAGACCACCTTGATCCTCGATCCAGAAACCGTTATCGCTTCCGTTTCCTACGAGGAGCTCAACGAGGAAGAGGTTGACGAGGACGCTGAAGAAGCGGCTGAGGCATCCGAGGGTGACGCTGAGGAAGCCGAGTCTGAAGAATAATCAACACTTAAAATGCTGGGGTCCCCTCCTCGAGGGGACCCTGGCATTTTGCTTATCAAGGATCGATGATGACTTTTCTGATTTTTGGATTAGGTAATCCAGGCCCCAGTTATGCCAAAACACGCCACAATATTGGGCGCATGGCTCTTGATGAACTGCTCGAACGTACCGGGGAAACCCTTAAACAACATACTCGGACTCGCACTCAGGTAGCGGAAACTCATATCGCTTCCCACCGGGTTATCTTGTCACAGGGGCGGTCATATATGAATGAATCAGGAATACCTGTCCGAGCGCTCGCGGACTTTTATAAGATTGATCCCTCTAGAATGCTGATACTCTTCGACGACCTTGAGTTGGAGTTCGGCCATACTGCACTCCGGCATCACGGTGGCGATCACGGACATAAAGGTCTGCGCTCAATAACGCGGAGTGCAGGTAAGGATTATATTCGCTGTGCCCTGGGTATAGGACGGCCACCCGGCCGAATGGATGTCTCCAGTTTTGTACTCAAACCCTTTTCTAAAAAAGAGCAGGAATCTCTGCCGGTAATATGTGCCGATATGGCCGACGAGATCGAACGCTATATCGCTACCACTTCCTAGCTTTTACCAGAGCGGCTTTCAGTGCGTTATCGTCGAGCTTTAGTGCCCCCGCTCGCCGCAAACGGTGCATGACCGTGGGGCACTTTTTGCACCGCGGATGCGAGCGGCAGCACTTTTTCTTAGGAGATCCCTTGGCTATGCTGTCACGCAGTTCGCGCGTGGAGGTGGGTGAGGATACCGCTGAGGGATGAATGTCGGACTCAGCTAGAGCTTGGGCAAAGGCGTCGTCGATGATCTTCCGCGCTCTCAGTTGCGTTGTCACCTTAGGCTGATAGCTGCTTAAGCGCGAGGAAGAAGAACTCATAGTACTACGAAGATAGCACAGCCTAAGCTGGCTAGGAAGTTCTCAGCTCTCGAACAGTTCTTGAATAATCTTGCGCGCTCGCTTGCGTTTAATATGATCCAGATCGGCGCCGACGAGGCAATAAGCGAACTCCTTAGTTTCCGCTATCCCCTTGACGGTTGCGGTCATAAAAGCTAATTCGGGATAGCTAAAGGGAAGGTCTGCATTATTTTCGCTCCAGGAACTCGGGATCCCCCTGGCATAGCGTCCACTGAAGGCGCGAGAAACTACTGTAGACGAAGAGTTTTTGATGAGCTTACGGTTGAACTTTGAGGTGCCCGCTTCCTTGGACCGCAAAAAGATGGAGCCGGAACACACTGCATGGACTTGTTTGATCTCAAGCATCGCCTCTACTTGACGGGCGGTTCGTACTCCGCCTGCTGCAATAAGCGGGGTTTCGGTGTGTTCAGAGACTTCTTGGACTAAGAGGTAGGTGGGGATTTGATTGGGTTCAATTTTTGGATCGAAACTGAGGCGATGCCCTCCGGCATCATAACCTTGAACTATGAGGGCATCTGCGCCGGCTTTTTCGGCTATGTGGGCTTCTTGCGCATTAGTTACACTCACCCAAGCCTCTATCCCTTGAGTGTGCAGCTTCTTAATTTCCTTAGAGCTAAAACAACCGAAACTGGAAGAAACGACCGTAGGTTTTAATTCGAGAACCGATTGAAATTTTTTGCTAAATCCGAAGCTGTAATCAGCCGAAGGCACCATATAGGGGTGCTTGAGATTCTCGTCGCTTACAGCACGGTCAAGCTTTTCATAGACCTCGAAGATATCCTGCTTTTTGGGTTTCTTCAGTTGAGGGTAGTAAAGGTTGACCCCATAGGGAACATGAACAGCATCCATTTCTTGAATTAGATGTTTTGGTTTCGAGGTGCCACCCGCGAGGAATCCGAAGCCGCCGGCCTCACCCACGGCATTGACGAGATCAGGGGTCGATGGTCCGCCAGCCATGGGAGCCGCGATGATCGGGTACCTCAGCGACTTCAAGACGCTCATGTGCACCATCCTTGAGAATATGAGACTATTTGTCTATGTTTTGGCAGAAATGTGCATCTTTCTTTTCCTCACCCTATATACCCCTCCAATCCGCTGAGTGGCTGATCATCGGTCTGGGAAATCCCGGAGAACAATACACCAAGACCCGCCATAACGTCGGCTATAGGGCTCTAGATATATTACTGAAAGAAAGCGGCCGCACACTGTCTCCTGTCAAAGGAATGCCAGTGTTACTAGCATTTGCCGAGATTGATAATAGCCCGTGCGTTCTCGCCCGTTCAACTGAGTTCATGAACAACTCAGGCAAGAGTGTGGCAGCAGTTGCAGAGACGCTCAATATTGCCGCGGATCATATTATTGTTATCCACGATGAACTGGATCTTCCCGAGTTTAAAGTGCGCCTAAAGTTGGGCGGTAATGAGAATGGTCACAATGGGCTGAAATCGATCACAGCCCATCTTGGTACCCGCGATTACCTCCGCATTCGGATGGGAATTTCCCGCCCTCAGAAGGGTACTAATATTGCCAATTATGTCCTTTCCGATATACCTGAAAGTACGGAGCTCTCAGCCAGCATAAATACTGCAGCCCGCGCCGCGGAGCTGATAGTCACATCGGGCTTAGCACGGGCTCAAAATCAGATTCACTAATTGATAAACCGAGCGACGCCGAAAGCGGCGAAGCCCATAATGAGACTCATCATCCCGATACCTAATGCAACCCCCTCGCCCATTCGCGAATTTTCGCGGGCGTTCGTAGCCTCAACCTGCGCTTGAGCAGGCACCGGTTGCAAGCTCGCATTGGGAACGGAAGGGGGTGGAGAGGAGGCTACCGGGGGAGCGCTTAAGGCGGGACTAAAGGGCGACTGCTGGATCGGTGTTGTTTGTCGCCTAACAATCACAGGCAGCTGTGAGGAGGCGCTTCGCGGTTGCACAGGAACGAACGTTTCCGCTGGTGCCTGTAGAGACTCTGGTGCCTGTAGAGATTGGGGACTCTCGGACTCTGTGCTTTTTTGGCGCGGTTCTAGGTTGTCTAAAGACTTGCCAAGCTTAACAACCTCGGAGTCGAGTTTTTTAAACTCACGGACCAGCACCCTGGGCAATTGACCAATGGAGCTGGCCGTACGAGATTGTCTGGGGCCACAGTTGGCGTCGTTCTGAGGTTGGTACACCTGCTGCTCGATGAATTGATAGTCCTGAGCGGTTATCAGGTCATCGATTGTCTCCTCACCCACCACAAAGTTCACCGTATAATCCGAGGCAATCACCGGATTATGGGCAAAATTGCCACCAAAGGCGAATTTGGTTGTATAGATCCCTGGCTGCGTAAAGATAATGCCGCTATGAACGTGGGCGTGAGCTGGGAAATCCCATACCTTTGATGCGTCGGCGGAATCGAGCAATACATCCGCTTGGGAAAAGAGGGAATTCTGTTGCTTCCAAAATACTACGCGTCCGTCTTCCGGGCTTTCGAGGAGATCCATGCTCAGAGGTAGCGACGTCGCACCACCAAGCTGCTCACTGGTTATACCCAGAGTGGAAAAACCGACCCAGGGCACGTGGGTGCCGCAGGTGGTTATTTGCACCTCAGGAAGATTCCAGATCTCATCCTCACCGTTTGGCGTTATCCCTGCGCGGTCAGGGCCGAGATCTGGTTCCAGTCGTGCAGATGTCAGGCGAGCATCGTCCCCGACGAGAATAAAAACGGTTTCGCTTTCCCGCATCGGCGAAAGCCCACGGGAGTCGAAGGATCCATCATCACGCATGAGAAAGTTGATGCGTTGATCCTCACCGAGGAAAAGGTGCATATCTTGGTGATTTTCGCGCACCAAGTAGCGTTGGATACCACTACTTTCCTCCGCGGCAACTACCGCTGGTGGAAAAGCAACAGTTGCCATCCCCAACGGCATAAAGGCCAAGCTGACACTTAAGGCAAGGGCGTATTTTCTCATGATTTTTTGCGTCCTATCAGCCCCTGCGTGGGACTAAAGATCCAAGCGAAAAGGAAAATGGAAGTTAGTACCAACACGATGGTAGCACCGGTAGGCAGATCAATTGCCCAAGAAAGGTATATCCCCGCGATAGCTCCGATGACCCCAACCAGAGCCGCTATGAGCATCGTCATCTTCAGGTTATCGCTCAGCAGACGGGCCGTGGCGGCGGGGGTTATCAAAAGAGCTAGAACTAAAATATTACCGATGGTGCGCACACTCATCACCACCGCAGCTGTGACTGCCATATAGATAACCAGGTCAAGGAAGAATACCGGTAAATTCATAGCGCGTGCGGTCTCACGGTCCAAAGCTACCGCAGTTAATTGGGGAAGAAGTAAAAAGACTGCGGCGATTATAAGCGTGCCAGCGATGGCGGCAAAACCAATATCGGCGTCTGATACCCCAGTAATGGAGCCGAAAAGAAAGTTATTCAAGCTCGCTGTATACCCCTCGGTTCGCGAGATGACAACGAGGCCAAGGGCGAACGCTGCAGCGAAGAAGATTCCTATAACCGCATCCTCTCGAATTCGACGTCGCTGAGAAAAGACAGCTATGAGCAGAGCAACCGACGCTCCCGCTACCGCACCCCCGGCGAGCACTGATACCTGTAATGCAAAAGCAATGGCCAGTCCGGGAAAAACTGCGTGGGCCACAGCATCACCGATAAAGGACATACCGCGCAGAACCACGAAGGTGCCGATAATAGCGCACACGATTGCTGATATCACCGAGATCAGCAAAGCGCGGGGCAAAAATGCTAGAGAGGGGTTTGCGAGATCGTGGAGGAAGTCGACAAAGGAAATATCAATCATTGTATATGGGCTCCTACCAGGGTGAGCAGCGGCGAGGTCTCCCCCACTTGAAAAGTATCCATCCACACGTGCGGGTCACTCAGCTCTCGAGGGCTTCCATCTGCACGGATTGCTCCTCGAAAGAGCACCAGACGAGAACAGGAGTTAAGTGCCTCCCCAAGATCATGGGTGCACATGACAATAGAGATTCCTTGCTGGGCTAATTCCACAAAGAGTTGCGTCAACCCCTCCGCGGTGGGCATATCGAGGCCAGTAAAAGGTTCATCGAGAAGTAATAATCGCGGATGAGTAGACAGTGCCCGGGCAACAAGCACGCGTTGCCGCTGACCGCCGGAGAGTTGGCCAATCGGGCGGTCTGCGAGCCCGTCGAGGCCTACTCGCTTGAGTGCCTGGTCACACGCTGCTCGGTCGGCGGCACGTTTTTTTATGAGGACTCCATTGATCCCAATGCGGCCATTGATCACGCAATCGCGAATACTGATGGGGAAATCCCACGCAAATTCGTGGCGTTGTGGCACATACCCGGTGAGCTGCCGCATCTTTTTTAGTTGCGTTTCCCCGGCTATGCTAACCGTGCCTGTAGACGGCACCAGTCCTAGAATGGCCCGCAAAAGGGTCGTTTTGCCGGCCCCGTTGGGCCCCAGCAATCCCAGAAATTCTCCTTGATTGACGCTGAGATCCACGCCTTGAAAGATTCGCCGACCTGAGAGGTGAACTCCCAGATTGCGGGCGCGCAAAATTTCCACTAGTTCTGCTCAGCTCCTCTCTTATTAGAGCCAAGGACGAGTCGTACTACTGCAATAATGCTCACGATAACGAGAAGCGCCACGAGTGCGATGATCGACCACAGCACCCACTGGCTTTCGCCCTCGGCGCTTGACGCGGGGCCAGGCGTGACAGTGTCGTCATCGTCAGCAAGGAATTCTCCATCCCATGTGACTGCCTGGGCTGCGGGGAGGTCGGCCTCTTCACCGACGGCGAAAACCAGAGTCTTAATCGACTCGTGAGTGCTGCCATCATTAAACTCAGTGCTGAACTTTAGTGCTACCTGCTGGATTCCAGGCTCAGTGAATACCCAGTTTGCATGCGTGTGGGTATTGAGATCGATCCAAATTTTTTGGGCTTTCTGCTGCGCGGAGTTAAAGAGTACTTGCGGCGCTTCGAAGCCACCATTTTGTAAGAAGAGGGTAAATTCTCCAGGACCCTCGTGCCCGAGGAAAGTCATATTCATGCCGCGCGTTGCTTTATCAACGAAAAGAGGCGATTGGGTAGACCACCCTAACCACGGCACTCCTACTTCCTCCACCTGCGGGGCGACCCATACCTTTGCGCCAGGTTTAGCACCGATAAAAGCAAATTCTTCAGTGTCGGGAATTTGCTGAACAGCTTTATTATCCAAAACGAAGATCATATCGTCGACGCTGCGCCACACGGGAGGCACCTGCCTGTCATCGCGAATGAGTACATCGAATCCCGATCCATCAGTTTTCACCAGCGGAGCGATATCAGCATGCCCACCGAAGAACTCGGTGAGTTCGCCTTCGGGTGCAATCGGCTCATCCGCGCTAATAACTTGGTTCAGATCGCCGGCAGTGCTGATACTTGGGGTGATGCACAGACCCAGGCATAGTGATGCGGTCAGTGCAGCAACCTTCTCTTTGAACATATTTTCTCCTTAAATTACTTTTAAGTGCGCTTATTTTTGCTATCCCAGACACCGACGGAGTTCTTCGACATTGCTCCGCATGAGGTCAATATAGTTCGTCGCGGTGGAGTCAAGGGTATCGCCACGTATAGTGCACACAGCGATATCCAAGGTGGCAGCGGTTTCGGTCAGTACACCTGAGCGGCCAGCTAGTTTTGGTTCCAGGAAAACCGCTGGCACCTGTAAATTCTCCAATGTGCGCGTTAAGGCGATCACATCTCGGGGGCTCGCTTCAACGGCTGGGTTAGGGGTCACGAAGCCCGCGATATTGAGATCATAGTCGTGGCCTAAATATCCGTAGGCGTCGTGCGTGGTTACTAAATGGCGTCGGTGTGGCGAAATTGTACTCAAAGAAGCCCTCATCCATTGGTCTAACTCCTGGAGTGAGTCCACATATCGGTCAGCGTTGTCTCGGTAGATATCTCGTCCACCCGGGTCTATAGCTGTTAATTCGTCTTGGATTACGCGAACCATGGCAATGGCATTGGCGACACTGTGCCAGACATGGGGGTCAACCTCCCCGTGGACGTGCTTACCCAAGACCGCTTGTGGCAGTAGATAAGTTTCTTCGCCGGCGGTTCCTAGGAAACGGAAGGTTGGGTCACCAGGAATTTGTTGCAAAACGGATGATGGGACAGCCACGACCGAACGCTCGGGGTCGTAATCATAATCTGTTTGAATCCCTTCCGGGGCATCACCGCGAATGGTCATTCGGGCTTGATCCAGGTCAGCGGTGAGGTCCATATGTCCGTGATCTAGAACCACCGGATGAGCTATACCCGGAGTGCTGTGGGGATCAACCCCCACGGCGAAAGTCACCGTTGAGGTGCCAACTGGAATGGAAGACTCAGCGGTGTTGAGGGTGGCAGAAAAATTCAGCCGGTAGTATCCCGGCTTTGAAAACGCCCAGGACACATGGGTGTGGGCGTCGACAGGTAAAGTAGCTTGATCGGCGGCGTCGATTCCATCGCGGGTATTAAATAGGATCTCTGGAGTGCCGAAGGTACTAGTGATATAGGCTGCTGCGTGACCTGGACCTTCAGCCGCTGAGAGGGCAATATCTACGCCGGAATTGCGGCTCGCACCGAGAGCTTGCCCCTGGCCACCAATGCGCATCCCGAACCACACCGTATCAAGGGCAATATTTTCAACCAGGGGAAGCAATTCCCCGCCATGTCGTGGCGCTTGCTCGGCGAGCTCTACGAAAGGCACGCCCACACGTTTGACGTGCTGAGCCGTGGTCAGGAGAGAGTGCTGTTCGAGGAGGAGCCCATTGGCAAAAACGATATCAGCGTTGGCTATATTGCGAATATTGCGCAAACCCGGCTCATAATTGTGAGGATCGGCGCCGAGGGGCATCAGGGAGATAACCCGAGCACGATCACCTGCGACTTGAGAAACCAGATCCGCGATAATAGGTGTGGTTGATACGGCATCAACGGTCGAGTCGTTAGTGGTGGGTACTTGAGCATTATCAGACGCACACCCAGTGATCATCAGGGAGCCTGCTATTGCTACCAGTATTGTATGAACAAGGTTCCGCGAAAATCTTGTCATTTCGGTGCTACCGCCGATCGTGCACGTGACCTCATCATTGCATTGATCAATACGGTGCTGCCGGCACCCAATACGAAAAGACCGAGGCCGAAAATGACGAACGGGAGTACCCCGATGATTTTTTCTGCCAAGGATTTGCTCTCTGCGGCGTTCTGGTGTTGGACCTCGCCGAAATAATCTGGAATATTTCCAGTCTCCCCTGGTGCACCATTGGATACGTCACTTGGTATCGCTGGCGCTTGGGGCACGGGCGCGATTGCTTGCGCTTGAGAGATCCCCGGATCGCACTGCCCGCCTGCGGGGTTGATCACACTTCCTATGTCAAAATGCCCCGACTGATCACCATGACCTACATTGAAGACAAGAGTACCTGTACCTTGTGCTTGCTCCCCCGTAGTCAAGGTCACTGATTGCCGGATCGACACATAGTAGGTACCAGGGGCTCCAAATACCCAGTTGGGATGGACATGGGAATTGCGCGGAATTTCGTGTACCCCAGACGCCTGGTTATTCGCTCCTCTAAACCATTCTTCCCCCACCACGGTGCCGAGTGATCCCTGGCTGTAGACCACCATGGGGCCAGGACCGCGGAAGCCTACAAGTTCCCACACCACGGATCCTTGAGTATGCTCCAGCATGGTGGGATGTTGGTTATTCGAACCCACCCATGGGACATGGGGCTCCTGGGTGGATCCGATCATCCAAACTTTTCCTCGCGGTACGGGGCCTATACTAAGAGGTAGATCTTTAATAGCCGCTGACCCCAAGTGAAACTGCAGGTCATTGAAATTCACCCAGCGAGCTGGAGAGGTGGTGTCATCTTTAATCTGCGGAATCACCGTGGGTTCGCACGTCCCGGGTTGAGGTACGTGAGCCTGCGGCGCTAAAGGTGCAGGCACCGATTGGATTTGGGGGCGTGCTGGCTGAGGTCGGGATTGCTGCTGTATAGGGGCACTTTGGTTGCGCGAGGGTGATGGAGTGCGGCTGTTGTCTTGATGGGTAAGATCTGAGCTATCGTCCTGCGAGCGCCCGAGGGCAGCGGTGTCCCCCACTTTCCACGTATAGAGAGCGCGGTTTGAACTGACCCCGTTGCCGCTGGCCACGACTTCGAATTGGTAACTGCCTGCTTGGGTGAATGCCCAATTGACGTGGCGATGCGCTGGGTAGCGTTGGTCAACAGTACTACCTGAGGTGAGCTCGAAGCCGCCGTCACTGGTCACAGCAGCTAGTTCCCCGCCGATGCGATCTTCGAAGAGATAGACCGACCCTGGGCCCGAAACTGATTCGAAGGTAAGAGTTATCTCAGAAAACCCACCGGTCCGCACTCCCAGGGTGTCCCATCCAGGCCATAGAATTCCGGGCTGCTGTGATTGTGGGAGAAAATAACTGGCTTGTCCGATTTCCGACACCCGTGCTGTTTCTTGAGAATAAGCATTCTCGCCGACAATCAGGGTGATGTCTTCTGCTCGTCTGATCACCCCAGTGCCAGTGATGTCTTCTTTTACCGCCAAATCAAGTCCACCGTCTTGAGCTCGAACAGTGAAAAGATCCACGTGCCCGCTGCTCAATTCAATTCCCTGAGCTTGGGCTGGGGCGGTTATGAGAATAACCGAAATAAGGATGCTGCCTAGTAGTGCAGCTAATCGGCGCGTAGCAATCTGAGACATGAGACCTTCACAAAATTGAGAAACGAAAAAATCGCAGGGTGCGGGAATCCCGACACTCACGTAGAGTGTCGGGATCTTAACGATGGTGCCCTCTTAGAAGCGCGGAAGTAATCCTCCGTTGAGAGCCGCTGCAATCAGCCCACCGAGAGCAGCGATAATAGCTATCACAATTCCTACAATGGCCCCAACGCTAAGGCCGCTCTTTTCAGTAGGTTGCGAAGGGGCGGGAGAGTCAGGTTCGGCTGGACGTTGTGTCGTACTAGGCGCACTCGGTGCCTCAGGCTTTAACGGCGATTCTACGACCTCCCAGGTGTATGTAGCCTGGTTGGAGATGAGCTGACCCTGCTGAGCCGACACTTTCATGGTGTAGGTTCCAGGCTCGGTGAAGATCCAATGAACGTGGCTATGGGCTGGTTGAGTGATCAGATGAGAACCGGTCTCCAGCTTGAGCTGCCCACCGTTGAGTACCGGGCGAACATTTAAAAGTCCATCACCATTTGTTCCATCGGTTTTAAAAATATAGATCGAACCAGGACCACTGACTTCGAGAAAGTTGAAGTCGACAGGTAGCTTCTTGTTTTTCAAAGGGGCGTCCCAGCCAGGCCACAGTGTTTCTTGCCGTTGAGATTGTGGCAGATACGCGGCATTGGCTCCAACGGGATTAGTGGAAAACTTCTCAAATTTTTTGGCCTCTATCCAGGCTTTTTCGTTGACTTTAAAAACAACCTCATCGGCCTCACGGATAACACCGACGCCGGTCACGTCTTCTTTGACGTTGAGCTTGAGTTGATCCTTGTCCTGTTGGAGGTGCAGGAAGTCAACATGGCCTCGATCGAGAACGAGGGTCTCTGCATGAGCTACAGACATGGTAGACGTTCCCACGATGGCAGCGGTGCCCAGGGCGACGACGTGTTGGCGTAACATATTTTCTCCTTGTGAAAATGCTTCAAAAGCTTGGTGCCCAGTTCATTCCAGTTGAACCGAGGTGGGCATGACCCTAAGGGGTGCGACATGGCACCCCTTAGGGCAGTGGTGCCTCGCGCAATTTAACGATGCAGTATCGATCGAAGGAAATCGATGAGCCATTGCATCTGCAAGATTGCCAGAGCTGTGAGGGCAATCGTGGAGATGGCTGAAACAATTGGTATCCAGACTGGGGTGGGCTCCTGCTTTGGATCTTCAGGCTTTGGATCTTCAGGCTGCGGATCCTCTGGTTGCTGATCCCCAGGCTGCGTGTCCTCAGGGCTTTGTTCATCGTGAGATTGCTGGCTCAAAACTTTACAGGCTTCGTCGGCATTATGTCCCACCACAAAGGTCATTTCTTCGGGCTCAGAGGAAATGTTCGTGCCGTTGTTAAGTTCGCCCGTAAAATAGCTCTTGAGCGTGTATACGCCAGCTTTGCTAAACGCCCAGTTCATGTGCACGTGGGAAGCCGTGCTGATTTTTTCCTCGTAGTCTTTGGTCACTGAGTTGATCATGACCAAGGTGTTATCGCTGAGGGTGGCATCACGGTAGAGCCCAAACTGTGCTCCTTGAGGCAGTTTCGTGGGCTCTAGGTGCCACGTAATCCCATCGGAGAAGTCCTCCATATCGAGCTTCATGGTGTTGTAGCCAGGCCACAGAATACTGGTTTTATTGCCTAAGCTCTCGGGAAGGAGGTAGAACTTCTCACCCTGATCGAGGTACTGGGCATCGATGAAGTCGAGTCCCTGGTTATCAAACCGTTGCGTGCGTACCACGGAGGCGGCGGGCGACACAACATTGATTACTGATTCGATGTCACGCTTGATGAAGTCGTCGGTCTCGATCCCCGTCTCGTCGTAGATCATGGCGCTCAGCTTCTCGCCTTCCCGATCCACCACCAAGTCGGTGTGCCCGCGGTCGAGCAGAATCTTGTCTTCACACCGATGAACTACCCGGGGTACTTCTGGGGTTTCAGCGGGAGCGTCGATAAGCGGTGTGGACACCATGGGAGGAGTAGCAATGGTTATCGAATCGCTTTCCAGATCTATTGGTGCTGTGGCAGTTACGTCGACAGCACTAACCGCAACTGCTGGGTGGGGGATGATCTTGATATGCGGCTGGCGATCTTGAAGATCACTATCGCTAAGAACAAGGGTGCCTACACCGTTTTCAACGAAGAAGGAGTATTCATCGCCGCCCTCACCAGCGCGGAACTTGACTACGCCGCGCGCCCTGGGGTCGCTTGCGGTGAGCGTAACGCGATAGTGATCGTCTTCAATAGGAGTAATGGCAATTGCCCAGGTGATATCTTCACGTGGCTCAAAATTGTTGAGATCAAGGTCTACAACGTCGTTGGCAACCGGAGCTAGAACTTTTTCATCAAACGATGATTCTTCGGTTTCAACGCCTCCCACCGTCGCGGGGATGACCTGGAATTCCTCATCGACCTCGCGGCTTAAGATAGGCGAGATCCAGCGTTGCCCAGCGTCCCCCTCGGGGACGAAAATAGCTTGAAGTTTGGAGGCTTCAGGCCCCATGAGCTCATTCCAGCTCGCCACACCGTCTACCACGTCTAGATCAGTGAGATGGTAGCCATCGATAAGCACAGTCAGGGTACCGCGCACCGAATCGTCTTTGGCGTCGAAACGAATGGTGTCGAGCTTGTCATCGCCGGCGCTACTCTCGGCATTGAGCTCGGTCGGGGCAATGCTCAGTGTATAAGCCGGGGAATGCGTTTGGGCAGGTGCGTTGGAGTAGCGGTCCTTCAGGCTGGCGCTCGCAGTATCCTTAGGAGCTTCGCCGCCTACTTGTACCACTAGCGTGCTGAGCTTGGAGGAGAGCAGCTCCTTGTCAGTTTGGCGCGCTACGGTTCGGTAGGTGAGCTCATAGCGTCCAGGCTTGGTGAAAAGGGTGTAGTTATGGGTGTGCTCTCCGAAATCGAGCTTGCTCGAGCGAGGGCTCTGAGCGCTTGACCCGAGCAGTTGATTGAGACCAGCTGGGTAGTCCTCGTAGTAGTTAAACAGTTCCACGCGGCCTGGGCCTTTGACGCTCACGAGGTCGAGCATGGCCATTTGATTGAGGTACTGGTTGATTTTGAAGCTTTCATCTGACCCATAACCCCACCAAATCGGTGTTGCTGAACTGCGGATATTCGCTGGACTCGCGTAGTAGGTCGCTTCCCGCTTAAGTCCCATATGATCGAATAAATCATTATCAGGGGTGGTGAACTGATAGGTGGGTACATATCCACGGAATCCGCGCTCCCAGCCTTTACCGATCCAGATGACCGACTCGTCAAATTCGGCTGTCTTTCCGTCGGAGTATTCGGTGCGCAATTGGATAGATCCCGTTGCTTCATCGTAGAAGGTCTTTGGGGAATCGACATGGTGGCGCGTAATCACACGCTTGCCATCATCGGGGCTGGCAGTTGCTGTTGAGGGCACTATGAGCGCTGCACCGAGCATGGATAGCGAGGTTAGCGACGCTAAGAGCCTCTGAGCGGAAGGACGAAGGGACATGGGAGCCTTTCCATCAAGGGGTTCTTATTGAAAATAATGAAAACGAGTACCAATAGGCATCAGAATCCAAGAATAAACGAATAAGACTTTCAAACCAACTAAGCCACGCCCTATGTAATCAACACCACTCTGCTCATACGGAGAAAGAAAGGAGAGCACCTAGTTTGTACTATCCTTAAAAATCATGAGTTCAACCCACACCGCCACAGAAGCCGCCCGCCGTCGCACCTTTGCAGTCATCGCCCACCCCGATGCCGGTAAATCAACACTTACAGAAGCTCTCGCGCTTCACGCACACATCATTAACGAAGCCGGAGCCGTGCACGGTAAAGCAGGACGTAAGGCAACTGTTTCTGACTGGATGGAGATGGAAAAAGACCGCGGGATCTCGATCGCGTCATCGGCTCTGCAATTTGAATATGCGCCGGCGGGTCATGAGGGCGAGCCTTATATGATCAATCTCGTCGATACCCCAGGGCATGCCGACTTCTCCGAGGACACATATCGCGTCCTCACCGCGGTCGACGCAGCCGTGATGCTTATTGACGCTGCCAAAGGCCTCGAGCCGCAAACCCTCAAGCTTTTCAAGGTATGTAAAGCTCGTGGTCTCCCCATTATCACGGTGATCAATAAATGGGACCGCCCAGGCCGCAGCCCTCTGGAACTCGTCGATGAAATCGTTCAAGAGATCGGGCTACAACCCACTCCGCTTTATTGGCCCGTGGGAGAAGCAGGCGATTTTCGCGGACTCGCTCGCATCAATGATGAGGGTGAAGCAGAAAACTATATCCACTTTGTGCGAACCGCAGGCGGATCCACCATTGCCCCAGAGGAGCACTACGAGCCCGATGCCGCCCATACCCGTGAGGGCGCGGCATGGGACAATGCCACCGAAGAGGTAGAACTCCTCGCTGCTGATGGAGCCGTGCACGATCAAGAACTCTTTTTATCCTGCATGACTTCCCCTCTTATTTTTGCCTCCGCGATGTTGAATTTTGGTGTACACCAAATTCTCGATACCTTATGCACCCTCGCCCCCGCCCCCCAGGGAAGAGGCTCAGATGAGAAAGTATTAGCCGCCGCCACCGGCACCTTCGACGGTTTTCGCGAAGTAGGGTCGGAATTTTCTGGCGTAATCTTTAAGGTACAAGCCGGCATGGATAAAAATCACCGCGATTCACTAGCATTTATGCGAATCGTTTCAGGTGAATTCGAGCGCGGAATGCAGGTCACCCACGCTCAATCGGGGCGCAGCTTCTCCACAAAATACGCGCTCACTGTTTTCGGTCGCACCCGATCCACAGTGGAAAGCGCATTTCCTGGCGATATCGTAGGTATGGTCAATGCCGGTTCCCTCGCACCAGGCGATACCATCTACGCAGGACGAAAAGTGCAATTCCCACCCATGCCGCAATTCGCCCCCGAACATTTCCGCACCCTTCGCGCGAAGAGCTTGGGCAAATACAAGCAATTCCGCAAAGCGCTAGACCAACTCGCAGCCGAGGGGGTAGTGCAGATTTTGCGGAATGACGCCCGTGGCGATGCCGCCCCCGTCATGGCGGCGGTAGGTCCCATGCAGTTCGAAGTCATGATGGCTCGAATGGAGAATGAATACAACGTAGAAACCCAAGCTGACCCTATCCCCTACTCCGTAGCACGGCGCACCACCGAAGAGACCGCCCCAGAATTAGCCAAACAGCGCGGAGTTGAGATTTTCACGCGCACCGATGGCGAGCTCGTCGCTCTCTTTGGGGATAAGTGGAAACTTGCCTTTATCGAAAAAGAGCACCCCGAGTTTGAACTCTTCCCCATGGTCGCAGATTAGGTTAAGAACTTCCGACACCTCAACTGTCGCCGCAGCCCACGAGGCTCTCGAGATCTCACCATTTTCAAACGCCTCTCGTGGGGAATAGGTGAATCCTGATCACCGGACTGTAAAGCTATATTCGAAGAGTTCAAACTGATACCTAGGGGCATATGCGATCATATAGCGTGAGCCTTGGCCTACTGAGTGCAATGAAGTTCAGTATCTAGCGGCTGGCAGGGCCCCATAAACAACAGCCGGGCACCACTAACCGTTTCCTATATTGATTATGTGAGGCAGGCATCCAGTGATGCGTGCTGAGTCGGGCCACTTTTGCTCCTGAGCATTACGTCACTGTGCTAGCTTTACGCGATCTACTATCCCCTGAGCACCCCTCGACTCCTAGCAATAGTGCTGAACACGAGATGATACTAAGTGTCGAGGGCAAAAGCTCTCAATCCCGAGAATAGGAAATCCGCACCTTCGTGACAAAGGTGCGGATTAAACCACTGCTAGTTGAGGAAATACTCAACGACAAAAACCTGGCCTCTGCGCGCCGATGTAGCTACCCCAAATCCTCGCCCATCTGGATAATAGTTTGGGGAGTTTTTCAGCCACTTCGCCCGCTCGCGAGCTTGTTGCGGGGTATAGCGGTAAATATTTCCGGTGCCTTCACGCAGATGACTGCCGCCGCGTCCAGCATTGCCGTGGAATACCACTCGTCCGCGTGCAGCCTCATCAGCCCAAGCAGCAGCTATGCTATACGCCCGTTGATCAGGGGTATGCCCCATCTTTGCAAGGTGCTTTTCTGTGGCAGATTGCAAAGCAGCCCGCTCGTGAGTAGTGCGAGCGAGGGTGTCATCAGGACGCAACTCAGCAGGAACTGGGATCCTCAACTGATCGGCCACGTCGAGCAATTCCTTGGGCAGCACAAATTCGGAGCTTCCGCCTATCGCTGCTAAGTCTGAGCTACTCGGTGCAGGCTGGGCAGCTGCCTGAGGAGCTAATCCCATGACACAGGCAAGAGAGGTGGCGAGAGCGATATGGCGAATCTTTTTCATAGATCTATGGTGGCATAGTTCCGCATATTTTTACATCCCCGCGCCCGAAATTTACCGAACCGTTATGAGATGAACTCTGTGCTACCAACCACTTAAAGATGAAAGCTGCCCATAAGGATCAGAGCGATTCCAACAGTATAACCGGCAATCTGCGAAGCCAAACGCGGTCGTTCACGCATTGCCTGGAACAGGACCGCTGCACGCGAAGTTGGCCGAGATCGGATAGACACCATCATGAGAGCCGATAACGTCGGTAGTGACAGAGCAATACTGGCGTAAACAATCATTCCCAGATAACGGGTCATCCAAGAAAAATCGCCGGCGCTTAAGACTGCAATACCCGCAAAAAAAGGAACCGATGTAACAGATTGGGCGAGCCCAATAAATAGTCCCATAATTAGGGTACGAAAGCTGGGGGTATGCAAAGGTGGCAGGAACTTTGCGACCATCGCCTGGGAGTCCCCGCCGCGAGCCGTCATCACAATACTTAATATGCCCACAAAGATAAGCAACCAACCAAATATGGGCGAAGAAACCGCTTTCCGTACGACGTCGCCTAATTGGTCAAAAATAAACATCGTACTTAATGCAAGTAAAAAAACTCCCAACCAGTCACCAACAATGAGGACCCCCACCACGTGGCGATAACGGGAGCGCTCAGGCAGCATAATCCCCAATGCAACCACAATGCCGATGAGGAGGACGTTAAGCGAATCGAGGAATGCATAGGTTACAGCATGAAGCATTAAATACTGCCTTTATTTTTTGTGGGCTTCCTTTTGGTGTCCCTGACAGTCTAACGGGCATCCCTATTTTACGAGAGCCCCTCCGATAGAAAATGGGTTAGCAAGCTCGCATTTGATAGGCTGATAGCAATCTTTGTTGACTCTTCTGAAGGATTTCCGATATGAAAATTATTCCCCTCATTTGCGGGCTCGCCACCATAACCGCCCTTGCTGCCTGCGCTTCCGACGAAGACCACACAACAGCCGATTCAGGCACCAGCGTTGGCAGCGATGGTATTACCGTAGCCAAGCTCTACGACTATGTCCTCCCCTTGGGTGCAACGGAGATCGAGGATAAAACTGCCGCAGAGGGAACTTACTTCTGGGATGCCTACTACCCCGAGATGTCCACGGAAGCGCTCGCGACTTATATTTATTCCAACCCACCGCGCAAAGAGCTGGATATGACCCTTGTCTACGACCAACCGCTCAACGACGAATCCGAGACCCACGAGTGGTGCTGGCATACTCCCGCCAATGGCGAGGGAGTTTTTGAAAAAGTCATGATCTTCAACGTGTCTACTTACGAGGGTAAAACGCTCTTCTCAGCAGCTGCTGGAAGCGACACCATTGGTTGCGTTCAGCCTACAGGTTCCTAAAAGTCCTCTACGCTAAGATAAATAGCGGTATGTCCAGATTACAAGCTAGGTAACGCTGGTTACCTAGCTTGAAGTAATTCACCCTAGAGGAACCTCATTGTCTACCCACCTGCAACCACCTCGAACCCTCGATGACGTACGTTCAGATGGTTATTTCTCTGCTCTGCGCCGCGATTATGCCCTGCGGACCTGCTTGGGTACGTCCCCTAAGGTTGCTTATATGCGCACTGAATCCGGCTATGCGATTGACCTTATTGGGGCTGACCGGGCATTGAAGCTTAAGGGCCGAATTATCGGCTCACTCAACGCTGATCGGACTCATATTACATGGCTGGTTCCCCACCCCGATTTCGATTTTCTCTTCGCTCCCGCTTCAGATGAGCTCATCCAGGCGGCCCGGACGATTTTTGGACCAGGTTTGCTCTATCTAGCACCGCAGGATGACGGGACAACGGATCTCGTGCTAGCCGAAGATGCCGACTGGGGCGGTTTCTTGCCATCTATCGATGAAACACTCGCCCTTGGTTTGCGCTCCCTGCCACATTCCATAGATCTACAGCGAGCGCTGCTGTCTTTCGCGGCCTTCGAAAATATCAGGATTCGCGCCGACGATGATGTGATTGTCTTCGAAAACGGATCGCGCGTCAATCTAAGCTCGGGAACTTTAGAGTCGACGAACTCACTCAGCATCGCCGACGTTGTGGCAGATTCCTTCTACTTCAGTGTGGAACATCAACTCTTCTTCCACGGCGCATTTCCCCAGGCCAGAGTAACCTATGACGAGCAAACCCATCAGGCTCAGGTCAAGTTTCGCGGCAATTCCATTAATGCCCACGGGATCGTAGCTGGCTTCCTCAGTGGGGATACCTTCAGCTTCGCCCACTCCAGCGAAGCTGAGCTGCTACCGGTACGAGCCTTCGCGACAAAATACGCTATTCCTGAACTACTCCAACCTACTTCTATTGCTCGTGCCCAGGAACTAGGTCTTGTCCATGCTGTGAAGCGCATTGTAGGTCACTGGACTCACGTCTTTATTCCCGTGAATGAGTGCACCACTGCTCTCGTGCTTATCGACGCTCCCGCCTTCCATTTACCTCCCTATACTCCGGAGGCTGCGGCGGCCGCTCGATCCACACGTCTCCCGAGCGGCGTCGATAAGCAACGAGCAGAATTCGCCTACCGTCAACTACGACAATTCTAGTGCGGCTTTAATCGCATCCTTGTCCACATTATCGATGTGAGCAGGGCAGAACGAAGCATCGCGAGTTTTGTCCACGAGCACTGCTCGGACCCCCTCGGCAAAATCTGGGTGCTGGCGCTGATAGGCCCCCAGCCTCTCTTCTAAACGAAGTTCTTCCTCTATAGTGCTGGCTTCTTGGCTGCGAGTTAAGAGCTCGAGGGCGGCAATCATGGAGGTAGGACTTGCCACCTTGGTGAGGGTATCGAAACGCTCAGCGAGCTCGGGATAGGCAGTAAGTCGTCGTTCGATATCGGGCCATTCGGCCGCCGAAAAGACCTCCTCGATGGCCTCCGCAAATCTCGCAAGCTCCGATTCACCCTTCACTGGTCGAGCATAGCGATCAAGCGCTTGATCAATACCGTGGGCAATGATCGCAGAGCGCACACCTTCCATATCTGCGTGTTCGACATAATGGGTTGCAAAACCTGACCATAGAAGATCAGCTGGCCCCAGATGCCAGCCGCTGAGGAGCATAAATCGCGCGAGGGCTGGCGATGCGAAGCCTCGCTGCCCCACCATTCGTTGTGCCATATAGGCAACACCCACATCTGGGATGAACCCGATCGCCATTTCGGGCATCGCCGCAAGAGCATTTTCACTTATGATGCGGTGACTACCATGCACCGAAATACCCAAGCCGCCGCCCATGGCTACACCATCAATCAGCGCGATATACGGTTTAGTGCAGTGATGAATCTGAGCGTTCATGGCGTACTCAGCACGGAAAAATTCGTCGGCGCGCTCGGGATCGCCAGCAATAATATACTCTCGGGCGAGGCGCACATCACCGCCGGCGCAGAAAGCTTTGGAATTAGAATAAATCAGTATTTGGTCAATATCGGGATCGGCTTCCCAGATGCTCATATGCTTCGAGATAATAGTGACCATCTCGAGATTCAGAGAGTTAAGAGCCTGGGGGCGGTTAAGCTCGACAATACCGGTGCGATTTTCAACATAGGCACGAATCACGCTATCTGTCATAGGCTAAGTGTGACATATTAAAATGTGCTCCGCTAGCTAGCATCTTGTAAGGTAGCGTGGGCATTGCATGAACTTATCGAGAAAGGCACGCCGAGATAATGGGTAATCAGGATCCGCAGTACAAACTAGTCGTATGCGATATGGACGGCACATTATTAGATAGCGAACACCATATACCTGAGGGGTTTTGGGCTCTTCTTGATCGACTAACTTCGCAGTCCGTCGCCTTCGCTCCAGCCTCAGGCCGTCAGCTGTATACGCTGCTTAATCAGTTCGAGCAGGCATCCTACCCGGTTTCGGTCATCGCCGAGAATGGCACAATGGTCTACCACGAAGGTGAGATCATCTCAACGACAACGATCGCCCCTGAGGATGCCCACCGCATTATTGACATTGTTGACGCTCACCCAGAGATCGATTGGGGCCTTGCCCTGTGCCGCACAGATGGGGCATTTGTTTCACGCACCGACGAGGACTTCCTAGCTGAAGGTACCCGGTACTACGCCCGCCTCACCCATATCGAAGACCTTCATCAGGCAGTCAACGATGATGTTGTAAAGCTTGCCCTCTACAGCTTCGAGGACGTTGAAGATCGCGCCCATGACCTTTTTTCCGCGCTTCCTGATCACCTCGCTGTTGCAGTCTCCGGCAAGCATTGGATTGATGTCATGAATAAGTCTGCTAATAAAGGCAAAGCTTTGCGCGAGCTTGCAGACGCTATGGGCATCGATATATCCCAAACTTTAGCTTTTGGAGATTATCTCAACGACTACGAACTTATCGAGGCCGCTGGGACCTCCTATGTCATGGACAACGGTCATCAAAAATTGAAGGATATTGCCGACCATATAGCCCCTCCCAATAGCGAGCACGGAGTGCTCACTGTTTTAGACGAGCTATTTCCAGATTCCGATAAATAGGTTTTGCTAGTTATATGAGCAGCTAGCGCGGCCAGGTTTCATGTTATTCCTCCAAGCGTTTGGCTACATCTGGAACATAACGGAACTCTTCCCGCGGAGGGCGCTGATAGTCATACGACGATTCAGGCCTCTCGGGTATCTCCGGTAATTCCTGTTTAATATGCTCATACGGGACAGCCGAGAGAATATGGTTGATCACATTGATCCGGGAGCGCTTCTTATCCTCACTCTCAACCGTGTACCACGGTGCTACCACAATATCGGTGTGGATAAACATCTCATCTTTAGCGCGGGAATAGTCCTCCCAACGTGTAATAGATTTGAGGTCAATAGGCGAGAGTTTCCATCGGCGCAGTGGATCGTTACGGCGGGACTTAAAGCGCTCAATTTGTTCTTCATTCGATACCGAGAACCAGTATTTGAGCAAAATGATGCCATCTTCCGTTAACAGGCGCTCAAATATTGGCGCTTGATGGAGAAATTTCCGGTATTCCTCGGTTGTACAAAATCCCATGACGCGCTCGACGCCCGCCCGGTTGTACCAGGATCGGTCAAAAATAACGATTTCGCCGGCGGTGGGGAGTTTCTCCACATAGCGCTGAAAATACCACTGTCCCTGTTCTCTCGAGTTGGGAGCAGGAAGCGCTTCAATCCTGCACGAACGTGGGTTGAGATATTGGGTGATGCGCTTAATTGCCGACCCCTTGCCTGCGGCGTCGCGGCCCTCCATAATAATGACCACGCGGGCCCCTGTAGCTACCACCCACTGCTGCATCTCCACGAGCTCGGCCTGTAGCCGCTTCAGCTCTGCTTGGTAGGTCTTCTTATTCAGTTTCCGCGGTTTTTTCTCTTCTTTGTTGGACATACCTCCAATTTACCCGCTTCGGCGTGTTTACGTCGCTATACGTGCAGTTGCTGATCTCAAATAAGATGCCGAATAAAGTCTTAAAACGAAGGCGAATGTCAACGAGGTCGAAGTTTTAAAGGCATTCGAATATATAACTTAGGAGTAGTATTATCTTCGCTATGCCCGTAAAGAAGACTGGACCAAAGCCTAAATTCAATGAATCTGACCTAGTACGTATTGCTCTCAAACGTGGAGTGGATAAATTCACCCTTGCCGATATAGCTCGAGAACTAGGAGTTTCCAGTCCATCGCTATACCGCCTCGTTCAAACACGCAACGATATAGTGCATCTATGTTTAGAACACGGACTATCGCAACTGACCTTGCCGAAGGACGAGATGGGTTGGCAGGATGCCCTACGCTTTCTGGTTAAGCAATTATGGGATCTTTTTGAGCGTTATCCTGGTTTCGAGAAGGCCATGTTAGAAACTCCAGCAGCTCATGTGCATGCCCTCGACTACTACAGGGATATCTCAGGCTATCTCGTTGCAAAGGGTTTCCCCGTTGATTACGCCAACGTAGATTTTCTCATCACCATGTTAGGTGAGCTAACAGTCACCGGCCATATCGCCCACTCCACCCTGCAAAGGGTTCATGAGGGTGGCGAAACAGGACTCAATGAAGCCCGTGAGCGTATTTCTGGAATCTCTGATCAAGCTTTCAGCCCTCTCGAAAGCTGGATGGACGCTGGCAAGCTCGGCCAATATGTCGAGCGCATTATCCAAGCTGTCGAAGATCAGATTGAGCTCGAAAGGCTTCGTGCCCAACTGTCATAGCTCGAGCTGCTCTCCTCGCTCCATCCATTCCATTTCCAGGCCCTCAATATCCTCACGGATCACGCGGGCCTTCTCCCCTAATGTCATCAGTTCACTGACGTTATGAGCGGCGGCGGCCATCTGAGCATCAAGCTCGGTGAGCTGTTCGCGAAGTTTTTCCACCCTACGCTCGAGAGCTTTCATCTCCTTCTCAACGCGCCTTTTTAAAGCTGGGTCGATCTGCGGCTGCGGCTGATGCACCTGAGCTTCTCCGTGTTGAATGAGCCCAGAAGGAGTATCAGCTAGTATTTCCTGCCGTCGTTGTAAGTATTGCTCGATCCCACCAGGAAGGTTACTCAAGATGCCATCACCATAAAGGGCCCATGTGGAATCAGCGATACGCTCGATAAGATATCGATCGTGCGAGACCACGACAAGAGTTCCTGCCCAGTTATCCAGAAGAGATTCCAATTCCTGCAAGGTATCAATATCAAGGTCGTTGGTGGGCTCATCCAAGAGCAGCACATTCGGCTCAGCCATGAGCACTCTGGTTAGCTGCAAACGTCGGCGTTCCCCACCGGATAGGTCGCCCACTGGTGTACGCTGGCGCTTCGCGCTAAAGCCAAGACGTTCGGCTAGTTGAGACGCGCTGAGCTCCTTAGTACCTAGCTGTACATAGCTTGCCACTTCTTCCACGGCATCAAGGAGTCGAATATGTGGATCCAAATCGTCGAGTTCCTGACGCAGCCATCCTATGCGCACGGTTCGCCCTTCAATACGACGTCCAGCACTGAGTGGATAAGCACCAGCGAGCACTCTTAACAGCGTGGTCTTACCGGAACCATTGATGCCTACGAGGCCAATTCTCTCGCCGGGCCCTAAACGCCAGGTGAGATCTTCAACAAGAACTCGATGGTCCTGAGTTTCGATACGGGCATTTTCCAGCTCAATGACAACCTTGCCCTGGCGTTTCTTTGAAAAAGCCATGAGCTCCACGCTGTCGCGCGGTGAAGGGACATCAGCGATGAGCGCCTCGGCGTTCTCAATGCGATAACGAGGCTTAGAGGTGCGTGCGGGCGCTCCTCGACGCAACCACGCTAACTCCTTGCGGGCTAGGTTTTTACGGCGTTGCTCTACGGCATCGGCCTGGCGTGACCGTTCCGCGCGGGCAAAAATCCAATCGTTATAGCCACCGTCGTAGATGTCGACGTGACCATCGTGGACTTCCCAGGTCTTGGTCGCGACAGTATCGAGAAACCACCGGTCGTGGGTGACTACTACAACCGCGATTTTGCGGGCAACAATATGAGCAGCCAGCCACTGGACACCCTCAATGTCAAGGTGGTTGGTGGGCTCGTCGAGAACGACCACATCGAGTTCTTTAACGAGGGCTGCCGCTAAATTTACACGGCGTCGCTCCCCACCCGACAGCTCCCCCACTTTAGTGTCCAGCCCGAGCCGTGCAACCCCTAAACCATTAAGCACTTCACGTACTCGCGCATCACCAGCCCATTCAAAGGTGGCTAGTCCCAACGGACGCAACACGATGTCGGCTATGGTGGCCTGTGGATCAAGCTCAGCGCGTTGAGTAACTACCGCCATCCTCAGGTCCGTAGTATGACTTACTCGCCCAGAATCTGGAGGCTCGATCCCCGTGAGAACCTCTAACAGAGTAGTCTTTCCCCCACCATTTAGTCCCACTACGCCAATGCGATCTCCGGACTGCACACCTAAGCTCACCTCATCGAGAAGGGTTTTTAAGCCGAATGACTTCGAGACTTCTGCCAGATTGATGAGATTAGCCATGATGTATCCGTTCAATATATGCCCCGCGAGCTGGACCGGAAGCGATAGCAGTGCGGGCTAGGGGTGAGAGCGCACGGGCGATAGCGCGTGCGCTCTCTTCATGAGGACTGAGGAAAGCACACGTCGGCCCCGAGCCGGAAATTATGCCCCGAAGAGCTCCGGCGGATTGACCCGCGGCGAGAATATCTGCAAGTGCTGGTTGAAGTTTTAAGGCGGCGGGTTGCAAATCATTGCACATAGCTTCCGCCAATGCATCCGCGTCACCGAGTCGAAGCGCAGCTTCTGCCCGCGAGGAGTCCATATGGGAAATACGATCCATAGAATCCAGGGTACGAAAAACCTCAGGTGTGGATAGGCCGGTATCCGAAAAAACAAGAGCAAAGTGGAATTTACCTTTGGACTCACAAGGCCGGAGCTCATCACCTCTTCCTTGACCAAGAGCTACACCACCGAGGATAGTAAATGGGATATCAGCACCCAGCTGGGCACCTAAGGATAACAGTTCTGCCTGACTGAGGCGACCGCCCAGCATGTGGTTAGTGGCCACCATGGCTGCGGCGGCATCGGCACTCCCACCGGCCATTCCACCAGCTGTCGGAATACCTTTCTCAATAGTAATCTTGAGACCCTGTGTTTTACCGAGGCGCCCATAGCGCTGCAGCACCAGTTCGGCTCCCCGCCACGCGAGGTTACGAGCGTTGGTTGGCACCCCGGTCTCCGCGCAATCAAGAGTGGTGACCCCAACCCCCGTGGTGGCCTCGACGGTAATGGTATCGCTGAGATCGAGAGCCATGAAAACTGTAGAAAGCTCATGGTAGCCATCGTCTCGTATGGGCCCCACCCCTAAATGGATATTCACTTTGCCTTGGGCTTTGGCAGTTACTTTCGATATTTTAGGAACCTTCGGCACTTTAGATGTCGCTCCCCCCGGCGTGAGCCAAGCGAATAAAATCATTTATGCCAAGCTTTTCACCGCGAATAGCAGGATCAATTCCTGCACGTCTGAGAGCATTTTCGGCCTGAGCTGCCGATCCATAGAATCCTGATAATGCCGCGCGCATGGTTTTGCGGCGCTGGAGGAAAGCAGCATCAATAAGTGGAAATACCTGCTGCCTCAGAGAAAGATCATAGGGACGAGTGCAATCGATACGAACCAAGCCGGAATCTATTTTCGGTGCGGGCCAAAAGACGGTTTTACCGATGGAGCCGGCTCTTTTTACATCTCCATAAAAGGCAGCTTTGACGCTCGGGACACCGTAAACCTTACTGCCGGGTTTTGCCGCTAGCCTATCGGCAACTTCTGCTTGCACCATCACCAAAACTCGTTGGATTGAAGGAAAAGTTTTGAGCATATGCAAGATTACTGGCACCGAAACATTATATGGAAGGTTAGCAACCAGAGCCGTGGGGTTCGAGAGATCAGTCGAACTTATCCGCAACGCATCCGCTCCCATCAAGGAAAAACGAGAGGCGAAATCTGGGGCGTAATCAGCTATCGTCTGCGGTAATTGACGAGCCAAGTTTTGATCAATCTCGATAGCTGTCAGATGCTGCGCCTGGTCGATTAAGCCGAGGGTCAAAGAGCCTAGGCCGGGCCCCACTTCGACGACGTGCTCTGAAACACCTTCGTCATTGAGTCCAGCTGCATGAACGATCATGCGCACTGTATTGGGGTCGAGAAGAAAATTTTGACCCAGCTTTTTTGTCGGGCTCACCCCCAGATGGTCCGCCAGCTGACGAATTTCCTGGGGGCCTAGAAGTCGAGGCGGTTCGAGGGTCTCCATAGCAGATAAATGTACCCTTTTAGAGAATATTTCTCTAAAAGGGTACCGCCCTTATTTCTTCCACGCAGGGTTGTGATCAAAGGCGAAGCGGTAATAGTCCGCATGCTCGAGAAGTGATGCCGCCTCTTCGTCAACGATCACGGTAGCGTGATTGTGCAATTGCAGTACTGAGGCCGGGCATACGGATGCGAGCGGTCCTTCTACAAAATCTCGTACTGCCTGAGCCTTATTGGTCCCCGTGGCAAGTAACAGCAGATGTCGGGCTTCGGAGATAGTGCCCAGTCCTTGGGTGAGAACATGGATAGGAACCTCATCCTCGGATTCAAAGAAGCGAGCGTTATCCTTGATCGTTTGCGGATGCAAAGTTTTCAGACGAGTGCGAGAACGCAGGGAGGAACCTGGCTCGTTGAACCCAATATGTCCATCGGTTCCAATTCCAAGAAGCTGAATATCTACGCCACCGGCCTCTTTGATAGCGGCATCGTAGGCTTTCCCAGCCTCAGTGACATCTGGGGCTGTCCCATCGGGACTCTTCACCGCGGTGTCATCGATATCTATATGGGAGGTAAATTCGTTCCGAATGGTGGCATAGTAGCTCTGCTCATGTGTGCGAGGTAGTCCCACATATTCATCGAGGAGGAAGGCTCGGCATTGCGCGAAGCTTAACCCTTCTTCGCGATGACGACGGATGAGCTCACGATACATCGCCAGCGGGGTGGAACCAGTCGCTAGTCCCAACGTTGCCCCTTCGGTGGCATAGCCTTCGTAGACATCGGCTGCGCGCAGTGCCACTTGGTGGGCATCAGGCATAATGATAATTTCCATAATTACTAACTCCTTTTTTTAGTATGACAATTCTTTACCCAAGCGATAAACGCTCTGGATTGATAGATCCTCATCCATAATCACGAAATTGGCATCGCGGCCCATCTCTAGCTCGCCCGAGTTAAGCTGCAATAATGCAGCAGCATTTTGAGACACGAGGGGAACCATGTCGTCTAAGGTCCACCCTTTGGCGGTGTGCCGACGCAGTTGTTGGTGGATGGTGGACGTACCCCCGGCGATCGCTCCGCCGTGGGTGAGACGAGCGACTCCGTCGCTGACTGTCACCGGGAGTGCTCCTAGCACGTAGTCTCCGTCGCCCAAGCCAGCGGCAGCCATAGCATCGGTTATGAACATAGTATTATGAGGCGAACCATTGCGCACCATATTGACTATATGGTCATTAAGGTGAACACCATCGGCAACGACCTCTACTGTCACCAGGCCCTGCTCAGCGGCGTCGATAAGCGCGGTTGCTGCTCCTGGTTCACGGTGATGGATAGCTGGCATAGCGTTAAAAAGGTGCGTCGCAGTCACAGTCGCCCGCTTGCTGAGGGCATAATCAACAATCTCCCAAGTGGTATCGGCATCAGCGTTCGTATGCCCGAGGGAGACAATGATATTGTGGGCAACACACACATCGACAAGTTCCTTAGCATGAGCAGTTTCTGGGGCGAAGGTGACAGAGCGCATGGTGCCCTCGCTGCTGCTAGCAATCCGATTAAACATCTCTGGATCTCCGGGCATAATGGCATCAGGATCCTGAGCGCCACATTTACCTGGATTGACGAAGGGGCCCTCCATATGAATTCCGGCTATTTCACCCTCGTGAGTTAGTTGCGCAAGAATTTTTGTTTGCTCGGTCAGGATCTCCTCAGTTGCAGAAACTAGAGAGGCGAGCATCGACGTAGTGCCGTGCATAGCGTGGTAGCGTGCAGCTTTGCGACACCCAGCAAGGTCGGAGTTAGGGAAAGACTCCCCTGCCCCGCCGTGGTTATGGATATCAGTAAAGCCAGGGAAGAGAATGGGCAGCGAATCTGGATCCTCGTCGAGAACCCTCAGAGCCGAGATTGCACCGTCCGTTACCTCCATCTCCATGGGGGTGATTCCCTCACGATTAACGACACGTCCGCGGAAAATATCAGCCATTACGTATTGTCCTTTGTTCGAGCAAGATATGCGGCGCCCACGAGTGGTGCGTTAGTACCGAGAGTCGCCTGAATGCACGGAATATCCTTAAGAGAAGAAATGAGACCTGAACGCAGACCTTTTTCGAAGGGCGCGAGGGTTTCCGGCAAGGTTCCTACTCCACCACCGAGAACTACGGCGTCGACATCATAAGAGTTGATAAAACCGGCAATCGCCTGCCCCACGCACTCCTGGCTTTTATCGATAAGTGCGCGCGCCTCCTTGACCCCTGCTCGGTAGTCCTGCATTACCGGGTGCAAAGAATCGGTGCCATAGGCTTGAGACATCGCTGGACCTGAACCAACGTGTTCAATCGGAGCGCAGCCTCCCTGTGGAGTGGGTCCTAGGAGATAAGCGATTTCTCCCCGATTGAAGTGGGGGGAATCAATCAATTCGCCCCGACTAATCAGAGCTCCCCCGATGCCAGTGCCAATGGAGACAAAGAGAACTTCTTTGTCTGCACCGATGCCATAGACGGCTTCTCCCAATCCCATGACGCGCACGTCGTTATGAAGAGCGATGGGAAGCTGAAACTTTTCGGTGATACGTTCAGTAAGTTCGGTTCCGACCCAGCCTGGCATGGTGGGGCCCGCATATAGAATGCGGCCGTTCCCTACCACGCCTGGGGCTCCGATTCCGATGCGCTTTGGCTCCAGACCAGCTTCTTTGGCCAGCTCTCGGCTTTCTTGAATGGCGGCTATTACTTCGCGTAAGACTACCTGGCCACCCTCTTGAGCCAAGGTTGGACGAACGCTGCGAAATAGCACTTCTTTAGGCTTGTCATCGAGGACAATTCCCGTGGCAATTTTGGTGCCACCGATATCGACGGCAATGCTGACCATACTTTATCCTTAATTGAGTTTCGCCACTGCTTCTCGCAGCGGAATATAGTGATGGTGGACTGCAGTTTTGAAGGCCTCAACATCACGGGCGGCAACGGCTTTGACCATGACGGCATGCGATTCAATGGTGCGTGCGTAGTCCGAAGAGATATCAAGGCTGAGCATGGGCACCGTTCGGTCGTGAATCTGCCAAAGGGCGTCGGAAAGCTCCCGCATAAGTTTATTAGATGTTGGTGCTAGTAGCTGCCGATGAAACAGACGGTCCTCGCGGGTAAAATGGCCGCGGTTTTCGTAGCTCGAACGCATTTGTTCAACCGTGATGAGCATATCCTCGATACTTGCGGAAGTATGCTTGTCAATTAGTTCTGCGGCCAGTGCTGATTCGATAGCCTCCCGCGTAGCAACTACCTCGAGGAGATTTTCCCCAGCGTTACGGGGATCGAGAGTCAAACGCAGAACCATCCCACGTACCAGCGGACTCATGCTCATTTTCGAAATAAAAGTACCCTGGCCACGACGGATGTGGACGATATCGAGTGACTGCAATGTTCGCATAGCCTCGCGGACGGAGCTGCGCGAGCACTCTAGCTCGTCACACAGGGTAGTCTCGGAGGGCAATGCATCCCCCTCACGAAGTCCGTGGGTTCGGATATATTTTTCTATTCCGGCTACTGCCTGCTGGGTAGTACTCACAGCCATGAGAATATATCCTTTCTGCCACGGTATAAGGGGGATGGGGATCCCATCAATTAGTATTCGATAGCCTGACTAAACCACGAGGTAATCGAGGTGGGATGAGTAATGGCGGTGCCCACACAGGCAGCATGGATCGGGCGAGTAAATACTTCTTTGAGCTGACTTATGGTGTGGATGCGGCCTTCGACGATGATGGGTCGAGTGATGTGCTCACATGCAGCGTCGATAAGCTCGAAATCTGGTCCCGCGGTTTTTTCTCGATCACCGGTATATCCGGCGAGCGTCGTACCTATGAGATCAGCTCCAGCTTCCTCAGCCCGCAGGGCGTCATCGAGGCTACCGCAGTCAGCCATGATGGCGACTCCAGGGAATTCTTCGTGGATACTACGCACAGCATCGGCGAAAGACTCCCCTCCTAACCGGGGCCGATTGGTGGCATCAATAGCCACAATCGAAGCCCCGGCTAAGGCGCACGCACGAGCGTGAGCAGTAGAAGGGGTGATATACACTCCATCATGTCCGTACTTAATCAAGCCGATCACTGGGACTTCAACTGCCTGGCGCGCAGCTGAGATGTCGACGACACCCTGGACGCGAACCGCAACCGCTCCACCTGCAACTACTGCTTGACACATTCTGGCAGTGACTTCAGGAGTTCGCAGTGCCTCGCCTGGATAGGCTTGGCAGCTCACAATGAGCCCCTTTGTTTGCTCAATGATGCTGGTGATATCCGTGCTCATTATCGTTTAACCTTCTTCTAGAGAACGCCGTGAGCCTTGAGCAGTTCACCAATTCCTTGAACCACTTCCGCACTTTGAGTACGCACAGGAGCTGGCATCGTATTGCTGGTGAAAACGCCTTGGAGCATCAGAGAGGACTTGAAAGAACCTACGCCGGCGCCGTAGCCGTGCAGGTCTTGGGGTACGAAAACAATGCGCATCAGATCCGCAAGTCGATCCTGTTCGGCGCGTACGGTCTCCCAGTCGCCATTTTGGTAGGCGTTCCACTGGCGCACATAAGCTGCTGGATCAACGTTGCCCAGACCTGGAACTGCACCATCAGCCCCGGACAAATAAGCTCCGTCTACGACAACTTCGTGGCCGGTGAGGATGGTCAGAGGGTGGCCAGCGCGTTCGTTATCTTGGACCAAGAAGCGGAATGATACGTCGTCACCTGAGGAATCCTTAACACCAGCGAGAACACCTTCTTGTCCAAGACGTACGAGCAAGGTGTGCGGTAGTTTCGTGTGAACACACACTGGAATATCGTAGGCGAAAAGTGGCAACTCGCAGGCTTCGTGAATGAGGCGGAAGTGACGCTCAATCTCTTCGAGGCCCTGGAGTGCGTAGAAGGGGGCGGTAGCCACAATCGCATCGGCGCCGAGTTCCTGGGCGACCTTGGCATGTTCGATAACACGGTTGGTCTCTGTATCGATGCAGCCCACCAGCACAGGCACCCTGCCCGCGTTGAATTCAACTGCAGCAGCAATGATTTCCCGGCGCCGCGCGTCAGTGGAGAAAACGACTTCGCCTGAGGAACCGAGGACGAAAAGACCATGGCATCCTGCATCAATGAGTCTATCAATTAGACGTTTGAAGCTCTCGCGGTCGAAGGATCCATCTTCGAGTAGTGGGGTAACGAGCGGAGGGATGATGCCATGAAATTTCTTATTCATGATGATGTTAAGGACCTTTCCGAAAAGGAGAAAAAGATGAAGTATCCTCCAGTGCCCCGGAGGAGGAGGTTACGACCTCCGGGGCACACCGAGGGTGAAACTAGTAGAGCTTTTGCGATTCCTGCACCAATGAAGGAACTGCGGAGAGCAGCATCTTGGTGTAGTCATCATGGGCGTTGTTGAAGATATCGGTCGTCGACTGTTCTTCGACTACCGAACCCTTATACATCACCGCGATGCGATCAGAAATAAAGCGGACAGTATTGATGTCGTGGGAGATGAAAACCAAACCAAGTCCGAGGCGTTCCTTCAGATCTACGAGAAGGTTAAGTACCTGTGCACGCACCGAGACATCGAGGGCGGAGGTCGGTTCATCGGCGATGATGACATCAGGTTCTAGAACCAGGGCGCGAGCAATAGCCACGCGCTGGCGCTGGCCACCTGAGATCTGGCGAGGTAACACGTCGAGGGCCGACTGAGGTAGACCCACTAGATCGAGGAGCTCCTTGACGTGGGCAACGCGCGACTCCGGAGTGCCAATGCCGTGGACCTTCATAGGATCAGTTAACGCATCGCGGATGATCATACGAGGGTTGAGGGCGGTTGCGGGATCTTGAAAGACCACCGAAACAGCACGTCCAATTTCCTTGCGCCCTGAAGCATTGAAGTGCGCCGGTTTGCCACGGAAGAGAACCTCTCCCCCGGTAGGCTTCTGCAAGCCCACCATGACACGCGCTGTAGTTGACTTACCGCACCCTGATTCACCCACAATGCCTAGGGTTTTACCCTTAAACACCTTCATGGACACATCATTGACGGCATGAACCTTATCCGGCCGGAAGAGTTTACCAGTACGTGAGGTGTGAACCACGTGGACATTTTTCAGCTCAATAACAGGGACGTCCTGTGGAGAAGTCATGTCAGTGCTCCTTAACTCTTAGCAATCGGACGGTTGTGAGCGTCGAGGTATTCTGGAAGCTCCGCATACCAATGCTCGGGACCAACCTCAACGGGGACGGTACGGGTGTCGATACCCACAGTCGGGTGCGAGGAACGCGGAGCGAAACGATCGCCCGTAACAAATTCGCGAGGCGAAGGCACTGTGCCGGGTACCTGGTGGAGCCTTTCGGCTCCGGATTCGATCGAAAGCACAGCCCCCAGCAGACCCTTGGTGTATTCGTGGGTTGGGCTGGTCATAAGCTCGGCAGTTGGTGCCTGCTCGACGATCTGACCTGCGTACATAACGGTGACGCGATGCGAGACCGAGGCCACAAGGGCGAGGTCGTGCGATACGAAGACCATGGCGAATCCTAGCTTTTGTTGCAGATCGTGGAGCAGGTCAATGACCTGCTTTTGAACCGTCACGTCCAACGCGGTTGTCGGCTCGTCTGCGATGACCAATTTAGGATCGCGAGTGAGCGCCATAGCAATGAGCACACGCTGACGCTGTCCACCGGAGAGCTCATGGGGATAAGACTTCAAGGTGCGGTCAGGATCGAGGCCCACCAATTCAAGAAGGTCTTCAGCGGTTCGCGTTCCGCCGCGCGAGGTCAGTTGCTTCATCTGTGAGGAGATAAGCATCGAGGGGTTGAGGGAGCTCAGAGCATCTTGGTAGATCATGGCAATTTCATGGCCACGCAAGGAGTTGTGCTCCTTGGGATCCATACCGACTAGCTCGTGTCCGTCGAAAAGGATTGAACCAGTAATTTCTGCGGTATCAGGGAGCAGACCCATCACCGCCATAGACGAGATGGACTTGCCGCATCCGGACTCACCCACTAGACCCATAGTTTCACTCGGGCGAACGGAGAAGGAGACATTATCCACAATAGCCACATCACCGTGGGCTGCTGGGAACTTGATGGTGAGGTTCTTGACCTCGAGTAGTGGAGGTTGCGCGCTTTTCTCTGGGCTTAAGATGAGGCGATCATCGCGGGAGATTTCAGAAATGCGCAGCGCATCCAAGCGCTCGCCAAGAGATTCCTTCTGGCGAACATACTCGCTGACGATATACTCATTACGCTTTTCGACTTCATCCTCAGTTGCCCCGATGAACTTGGCATTACCGCGAGCTCGAGGTGCTGCTAACGCATCAGTGAGACCCTCGGAAAGTACATTCAGAGACAAGGTGGTGATCAAGATCATCAGACCTGGGAAGAATGTGGGCCACCAGAATCCTGAAGTCAAAAGTTGCTTACCGTCGGCCAGGATATTACCCCACGATGGAGCAGGTGGCTGAACTCCAGCTTGGATAAATGATAGCGAGGCTTCGAGTACGATCGCATCGGCTACCAGCACCGTCGCGAACACCATAATGGGAGCGATGCAGTTACGGGCAACGTGTTTAAACAGAATCCAGGACGTGCGAGCACCCATGACCTTGGTAGCGGAAACATAATCTTCACCAAACTGTGAGAGTACGTTGGCACGAACGATACGGGAGAGCTGCGGCACATACAGGAAGCCAATGGAAAAGACGATCACGCCGATTGTCTTACCGAGGGAGGCTACGAAAACAGCAACCAAAGCGATGCCGGGGAAGGACATGATGATGTCCAAAATACGCATGAGGATCTCGGAAACTACCTTGCCAGCTGTTGCTGCGATGGAGCCGAGGACCGCGGCGAAGACTAGTGCCATTGCGGTAGATAGGAGGCCAATGGCGAGGGAGTAGCGAGCGCCATAGGCTACACGAGCGAAGACGTCGCGGCCGGAGGCGTCGGTTCCAAACCAGAAGGTGGAATCTGGCGGAACGACTGGGACTAGTGCGCTATTAGCTTGTTCATCGCCAACCACCGAAGGATCGAAGGGAAGCGAGGTGGTGAGAGGATCAAATTTGGTGATCAACGGCGCGAAAATAGCCATGAGAATCACAAGGCCGAGCATACCAACGGCGATTTGCGAGCCTACGGGCAAGCTGGATTTTTTGAATCGCAATCCAGGCGTGCTGAGCTTTTGGGTCATCTTCTTGCGTATCATTAGACGCTCCTAATGCGCGGGTTGACCATCACGTAGAGAAGGTCAACGATGATATTGATGAGGATAAAGGCAATAGACACAGTCAAGGTCACGCCCTGGACAAGGTAGACGTCGTTACGGGTAACGCCGTCGAGGATGAGCTGACCCATCGCCTGAATATTAAAGATGATCTCGATGATCACCGCGCCACCCATGAGGTAGCCAACACGCAGACCCAAAACTGTAATTGGGGTGATCAATGCATTACGCAAGACGTTACGGCCGATGACAACAGACTTTGGAATGCCGGCTCCGATAGCGGTACGGACATAATCCCTATCGAGCTCTTCAACCATGGCAGTACGCACCACACGGGTCAAGGAACCTGCAACAGGAACAGCCAAAGCGAAGGCGGGCAGGAAGATATTGTTGATATAGCGACCAGGATCTTCAGTAAATGGGACCCACTCTGAGATCAACGCTGGGAACCAACCAGTTCCTGAAGGCACGGTACCGAAGGCCTGAATGAGCAAGATTGCCAGCCAGAACGAAGGAGTTGCCAATGCTGCGATAGAGAGGATACGGATGAGCTGATCAGGCCAGCTATCACGGTACAGGGCAGCGATAACGCCCAAGCTGAAGGAGATGATGACAGCAATGAAAAGGCCGATGAACGTTAATTGCAACGTAATTGGGAAAGCATAAGCGACGAGGTCGGTTACCGAGGTATTACCCTTGGAGGTTCCAAGATCTAGCCGCAAAAGTCCAAGAAGGAATTGTCCGTAGCGAACGAACAAGGGAAGGTTGAGACCGTTTTGCTCACGATAGGCCTCGAGGGCTTCTTCGGAAGCTGCTTCGCCAAGGGCTAGGCGCGCAGGGTCGGAGGGTGAGAAAGACATGACGAAGAAGACCAAAAAGGTAACGCCCAAAATCATGATGGGCAGCGCAACTAGCCTTCGTCCGATCAGTCGGATGAGATTCGACACAGTGGGACTGCTCCTTTCGTAAGAAATGAAGCTTAAGTAGTTTTTGTGGGGACAGGTATTTCAGTATTTAAGGAAGCTGCGTGCTTGCGATGACTGGGCAGTTTCCCCAAGATTTATGCGGGCACGACAAATAACGATGCCAGTGCGCATCACGGTTAAAGTTTGATTGTGCTCAATAATTTTTGGCCGAACACGAGCCAATTTCGACTAAGGGGCGGGTATTGGCAGGAGCCAAGCCCGCCCCGTTGTCGCTTATCTTCTACAAGATATTACTTCAGTCCCACATCGACGAAGGAGAGACCGGTGAGCGAGATCGGCTCGAAACCATCAAGTGCATCGTCGTTCCAAGCGGATGGGCTCTTGCGGTGGAAGAGCGGATACAGAGGTACCTCTTCGGAGAGGAGATCGAAGGTCTGGTGCCACAGATCCATTTGCTCGTCACCGGAAGACTGGGATGCCTTCTCAAGCAGCTCTTGAACCTTGTTGTAGGAGTCGGTGCCCTTCCAGTGCATACGACCATCGGTCCAGGTGTCACCTGCGTACCACCAGCGCATAAGAAGGTCGGCGTCAGCACCGAAGACGGAAGGATCACCAGGGGCGATCACAATATCCCACGTGTCATCAGATGCGATTTGGGTATAGAGATCCGAAGACTTCAACTCGGTGAACTCTACGCTTATACCAGCAGCCTCAAGCGATTCCTTGATGATTGGGGTGCAGCCCTTGACCCAGTCATGGTTGGTTACCAGCATCCGGACAGACTTCAGGCCAGTCTCGGCGAAGTGCTCGGTAGCCTTGGCAGCATCGAGGCTGTACACCATCGAAGCTTCCTTGTAGGCTGCGTGGTTTTCCTGGACGAAAGACTTAGCCGGCGACGCTTGGTTGGCCATGCCTGTCTGAATAACCTTGTCGATATCGATGGCATAAAGCACACCACGACGATTCTTGAGGTCCTTCATGGCAGAATTTTCACCATTGTTGAACATGATGAACAGCAAGCCGAAACCTTGAACAGACTCGACACTCGACGAGGCCTGAACCTGGGTGAGTGAGAGGTAGGGAACCGAATCGATAGCCATAACCGACTTGGATTCCATAGCGTTGGTACGAGTTGCTGCGTCTGGAAGAATCTTCCATGTCATCTTGGCAGCCTTGGCTGGCTTAGGACCGGTGTAATCCTCGAACTTTGTAAAGACAACCTGCGAAGATGCAGCACCGTTGTCGGTCATCTTCCACGGGCCGGTTCCTACAGGGTTAGCATCGAATGCTGCACTATCAGCCTCTACGCTTGCCTTCGGTACGATCTTCACTACCGATAGACGTTCCTTCACAAGGGTGAAGGGGTACTTCATCGTAAACATCACGGTGGTGGCGTCTTTAGCCTCGACCTTCTCAATGAATGGGATGAAGGATGCGTAGAGCGAATTATTTGACTCGTCCAATACGCGCTCGAAGGAGAACACGACATCCTCCGTGGTGACTGGCTCCCCATTGTGGAAAACTGCACCGTCGCGCAAAGTCACTTCAGCGGACTTTCCGTCCTCGCTTACTTTGGGGTCACCGTCAGCGAGCGCTGCGTAAACAGTGCGGTCTGGGGTGGGAGTGATCTCGTATAGACCCTCCAGGGTATGCCAGTTCGCAGCAATCGTTAGTGCTGACGTTGTGGTCATTGGGTCATAGCCGTTGGTGCCCAGCTCATAGGAGATACCAGCGGTAATCTCATCTTTGCTCATAGCACCGCCGGATCCGGATCCGGATCCACTAGTGTTCCCATCTGACTTATCGTCAGAGCCACAGGCGCTAACGGTGGTAGCAATACCAGCGGCAGCGGCCATAACGCCTGCTGCCTTTAAAAAACCACGACGGTTCATACCTTCAGCGGTATTTGTCATGTTTCAACCTCCATTGAGTTGACTTGTCGGACGTCTGATGCCTCGACTTTGAGTGTACTAAACAATTACACCCATAACAACGGGCTACCGTCACTATTTCGCCTTAATGTAAGGTAGATAACATCTGACCGAGGCAAAAGCCGAGAATAGCGCCGTTATCTGCAGAAATCCTGACATAGGCAGTACAGAAAATCCACCCCCATCAACACCCCCTATTTTCGGCAGTAATGCCTGGGCAACCCGTCATATTCACCCAAAAGATTACTCATCACAAAAAAGGACCTCGCCACCTCACACAAATAAGGTGGCGAGACCCAGGTAATAAGAAGGAGAAGACTATCGCAATCCCATTCTGGATGTGCACGCGGGCCACGCCCCCCAGCCCTGAACCGCCTGCACTTTTTGGGCTATCTCAATCTGTTGTTCTCGAGTTGCCAGATATGCCATGGGAGCATACTGCGCCCCGCCAAAACCCAGCCAGGTAGAATGAGCGAACTGCAGCCCTCCAGAGAACCCATTCCCGGTGTTTATAGACCAATTCCCTCCGGCTTCGCACTGTGCCAACTTATCCCACACCGATCCAGAACTGACCGCGGGCACGGAGATGACAGGCTTGGTTCCGCGTGCAATGGTTGCGGGAATTGCAGTATGGATAATCTCCTCAGATTGGATCTCTTGCGCGGTTTGCACCCCGTCGATGAGTGTAATAATTGAGCTCACCCGCTTGTGTCCAGGTGTACCGGGCTGGAGCACCTGTTCCACCCCCTTATCGAGGTGGGGATCCTCAAAATAGGCTGCAGGAGCGTCATATTCAATAACTTCTTCGACGTCCTTCTCTATCACACGGTTGATAACGATGTGGGTATTATGCGCTATCTGCTCTTTCAGATCTGGTGTCACGCGATCTAAAGCACTCAATGTTATACCTCGAGCTTTGAGCACATCAGCCACAGTAGGTTCTGCAATGGAGATATATGAAGTCCGACCCCCATCGGACAGCGTGATTATTTTTGGTGTTACCACGTTGATTTCACGTGGCCCCTCCGCCAATCTGGTGTAAACAGGCTGACTTAAACCCAAAGCCCGGGCTGCACTGGACACTGAATCAATTTGTGAGACTAATTCCCCGACGGTATTTGCATTAGTTTTGACCGTTTCGCGCTTGCCATCGATAACCAGATCGACTTGTTTCGAGGTACGCACTGAGATTACTTGATTGTGTTGAATCTTCTGATCGGGGGCGGGAGCGACGATATCGTCAGCGTCGACGGTAATCCCCGCTTTCTCCAACGCGCCAGCCACATCACTAGCCGTTGTGAGTAACTCTACGTTCTCCCCGTCGAGGTTTATCACCACGTCTTTTGCTTGGGCTACCATCGCTCCGCCACTCATCAGACAAGCCGCGGCGGTGCCACCGGCTGCACAACGGATGGCGATACGACGCGATGATCCTGGAGTTAAATCCTTGCGATGATGTCCCATAATCCCTTTCTCAACGTTCTGCCACCCTGCGTGACGAGTTTCCAACCCCCTCAGTGAGATTCGAGGGTTTGATTACATTATGATAACAGAACCACAACTACAGGCGGTAGAACTGGGAAAACGCGTTTGCCCCATGCGTGTACAGTCGTCACACCCGCCACTCAAATTGTTCCCAAGGTTTCATCGAGTCCATAGGCGCGATGGAAATTTCGGTAGATTTGATAAGCACATTCTTCCAGCTCCATCCCGCGACTGTGCGCAATCACAGCCGCAGTATGGCCGATTAATGCCGGCTCATTTTTAACTCCGCGATAGGGCTCGGGCGTCATATACGGAGCATCAGTTTCCACCAAAATTTGATCCATCGGAGCCAGCGCAGCAGCCTGTCGTAGATGATCGTTGCGCTTGAAAGTCAGGTTGCCAGCGAAGCTCAATATATAGCCCCTGTCGATCGCCTCGAGCGCAACCTCCACGGGTGAAGAGAAGCAATGCAGGATAACTTCGCGTGGTCGAGGAGCATCCGCGAGAATTCGCAGTAAATCCGCATCAGCCTCGCGGTTATGTATCATGAGGGCCTTATTCGTTTTCACCGCCAAATCGATATGCCAGCGAAAGGCCTCTTCCTGAATATCTAGCGAAGCCGTCGACTCAGGAGCATGTGTAATCCAATAAGTATCAAGCCCTGTTTCTCCTACGGCGACACACCGCTCGTCCCCGGCCATACGAGTAAGCTGGTCGCGTGCCACCTCGTCGAGTTCACCTGCTCGTGTAGGATGTATCGCTACCGCAGCAAAAATACGAGGATTCACCTGCGCCGCCGTGAGAGCTAAGACGGCCTCGTCAAGGCCATCACCGACGGTACACAGTTTCTCCACCCCCGAGGCTAAGGCACGGTCGACTAAGGCTTTGATCTCACTGGTATTGCGAGCTCCACAACTAGCCAGGTGCGTGTGAGCATCGACAAGCAAAGGGATTCTAGGGTACGGTTGCGCGAGAGGGCGCGGCTTCTTCTTCCCCATGCTATTGCACCGGTGCCCAACTCGGGCCCTCCGTGGCGAGCTTAGGGTCTAATTTTGCAATCAGCGGGCGCGGCTTCGACAAGGGCGTACCGGCGACCATGTCGATGCGCTGCCAACAAGCCTGCTCGCTCGCATAATCCCCCATGATTACCGGATATGTAGAACTGGGGTCAGGTAAACCCACTCCGACCAGCTCAACCGGAATATCGTCGCTAACCTCAACGATCTCAGGCTGTGCTGCCCATATTCCCGAGCGTCCCAAAGTCTCGTGAACAGCTTGAGCGAGATGCGGCAAATATGGAGTGAGCATCACATTGATATCTGAAACCAGCTGCAAGGCTACCCACAAGACAGTGCCTAAGCGTTCACGCTGGGATTCATCTTTGGCAAGCTTCCACGGTTCCATCTCCGCAATATAAGCATTCGCCTCACCCACGATGTGCATAATATGAGAAATGCCTTGCTTAAATCGCGATTGGGCCAAATGTTCAGAAACTCGGTCGAAGGCTTCGGTAGCCGCCTGCAGAATGTCCATATCAGCCGGGAGAAGTTCACCACAGGGAGGAACCTCCCCGAAGTTCTTATGCGCCATAGAGACTGTACGGTTGATGAGATTGCCCCAGCCATTCGCCAACTCATTATTGATGCGTCGGACGAATTCATCCCAGGTAAAATCTGTGTCGTTGTTTTCCGGACCGGCGACCGCGATGAAATAACGCAAGGCATCCGGGCCAAATTCCCTGAGGAAATCCTTGACGTAGATGACAACGCCCTTCGACGAGGAGAACTTCGAGCCTGACATGGTCAGAAACTCCGATGAAACCACCTCGGTCGGTAAATTGAGGTGTCCATAGTGATGCTCCTGACCACCTTTGGCACCGGATCCTTGGTACCCCAAGAGCTCAGCAGGCCAGATCTGGGAGTGGAAAGTGATATTGTCCTTACCCATGAAGTAGTAGGAAAGAGCCTGTGGATTAGTCCACCACTTCTGCCAAGCGTCTTTATCGCCCGAGCGATAGGCCCACTCCAGGGATGCGGATAGGTAGCCTATAACAGCATCAAACCATACATACAATTTTTTTGTTGGCTTATTCTCCCAGCCCTCGACGGGAATTGGAACTCCCCAATCGATATCTCGACTCATGGCTCGCGGGCGCAAATCACCTAAAAGGTTGAGCGAGAATTTCAGCACATTAGGACGCCAATCCTTGCGACTATGAAGCCACTGCTCTAAAGACTCAGCAAGCGCCGGAAGATCAAGAAGGAAGTGCTCAGTCTCAATAAATTGAGGAACCTCACCGTTTATCTTCGATATCGGGTTGATGAGTTCCGCCGGATCTAGTTGATTGCCGCAGTTATCACACTGATCTCCACGGGCACCCTCCGAGTGGCAAATCGGACATTCACCCTCGATATACCGATCAGGCAAGGTGCGCCCTGTCGATGGCGACACCGCCCCGAAAGTTGTTTGTTTAATCATATAACCGTTGTCATACAGGCCCTTAAACAGTTCCTGTACCACCGCATAGTGGTTGCGGGTGGTCGTACGGGTAAAGAGATCATAACTTAGACCCAAACCGGTAAGATCCTCAACGATCTGACGATTATAGCGATCAGCCAGCTCCTTGACATGGACGCCCTCCTTGTCAGCCTGCACTAATAGGGGAGTTCCGTGCTCATCGGTCCCCGACACCATCAGCACATTATTCCCTGCCATTCGTTGAAAACGAGCGAATACATCCGAGGGGACACCGAAACCCGCAACATGGCCAATATGTCGCGGACCGTTGGCATAGGGCCAAGCAACTGCTACCAGCAAATTATTCATGGTTTAGAACTTTATCACGAGCAACCAAAGCGCTCTCGAAGATATCATTCGCACGCAAAGAGTACGTGCGGGCCAGGTCCTTGCAGACCGATTTAAGCCGCTCCCCAGCCGCTGCCCTCTCTACAGCTTCGGCAATAATATCGTCAATATCGACATCCCTCGCCCCCAAATTTCCCTCGATCACGCAGGTGATCTCGCCACGTACCCCAGACTGTGCCCACTGCAGAACTTCAAGAAGACTCCCCCTCTTAACTTCCTCAAATGTTTTAGTCAATTCGCGCACCACGGCGACACGCCTCTGCGGACCTAAAACATCGAGAGCATCCGAGAGCGTATCGACAATTCGATGGGGCGATTCAAAGAAACACACGGCCCGTTCTTCGTTCTTCAGAGACTCTAACCACGACAGTCGGGCTCCTTTTTTTCGTGGCGCGAATCCATCAAAGGCGAATTTTCCCACATGCAGCCCGGATAAGGCTAAAGCTACGGGCACGGCAGATGGACCAGGGAAGCAAGTGATGGGAATACCCTGCTCATGAGCAGCCTCAACAAGAGGAAATCCAGGATCCGACACGATAGGCATTCCTGCATCGGTCACCACAACAACACTTCCATCACGTGCCAGTTCAATGAGTGTAGCCACGCGCGAGCGTTCATTATGGTCGAAATTAGAGATGATCTTCCCCTTCACCTCAATTCCTAAAGCCTGCGCCAACGCCTTTGTACGGCGGGTATCTTCGGCGGCAATATAATCAGCCTCACTCAAAGCTTGGCGCAACCGCTCGGAAGCATCTCCGATATTGCCCAGTGGCGTCGCTGCGAGGATGAGCCCGCGTGGCAGAGGTGGTAGGTCGACGGTCATCTTCTTAATAACTCCTTAGAAGGCAGCGGCTTAACTAGCACCCCCTAATCTACCCTTATAGGACTATACAAAAGCGCCGCCAGTAAAAAACTGGCGGCGCTAGGTCAAGCTCTAGTGATCCTGCAACCTATGTGGCGACTGCTGATCGGAATCTCCTAAAGTTTCCGGGTGCTCACGTGAATTCTCAGATTCAATCTGATGAGACTCTGTGGTGCTCTCATCGGCCCCGTCAAGGCTCTCGTGTTCACGACGTTCTTCTTCAGCGATTTCCTCTTCGATCTCTTCCTCAACTTCAACGCGAATAGATTCCACGAATTCCTCGCGCTCTAGGTTCGACTCTTCAACATACCGATTTAACATACGCTGTTGTTTGGAGCTAAAGCGTAGGCGCGGATCGAGTTTACGCCGTAGCAATTCTCTGATGCGGTCGCGGCGTGTGGACTCCTCACGGATGGTAGTTAAGCTCTTTATCCATGCAAGGGTAATCACCGTAAAGAGGATCACTCCGATATAGCCCAGGATTGGGTATACCGTGGCAACCAATGTTTTAAAGCCTAGGAAGCTGGCACCAAATCCGATGAGGCAGGAAGCCACGAATACCAGGTAGAAACGCTGTGGAGATTTGGACGTTAGGCGCTTGGCAAAGGCGTAGAACATACCGACCGCAGTATTGAAGATCATGCCGATGATCACGATACTCATTAAAAGACCCAAGTTCGGATGAATGCCGTCGACAATGCGCAGCATAGGAACATCGTCTTGGGCCACCACATCAACGCTGCGGTAGAGTGCCAATGCGGTTAGTGTGAGCATGAGTCCAAAGACAATGCCACCGATGAGGCCGCCGATACCAGCAGCTTTTGGATCAGTATTATTTCCGCCGATGATGATTGCCATCGAGGCACCCACCATCAGATTCAGTCCTACGTAGTTCATGGAGGAAATAAACCAGTGCGGAGTAGCGGGCTCAATCAAGCGCACGCCAGCCTCAATAGCCTCTGGTGAGGAGGACGCATGGGTTAAGGCCCACACGGCCGCCAGCCCAATAAAGGCAACGATAAAGGGAGTTACGGCGCCGATAACGCCAGTGATCTTATCAACGTCGAGTAGACCTGCGATGAGCACCACAACCAGCAGTCCGATCGCGCCTACCCAAATTGGCCAACCAAATTGCTGATTCAAGTTGGAACCAGCGCCGGCAAACATAACCATACCGGTACAGAACAGGGTCACGAGGACGCCTGCATCGAGCATTTTGCCAACGATGGGGTGAGAGATCCGATGGATCACGGCCCCGTGGTCGTCGGCTAGAAAATAGGAGCCGAGTTGGATGGCAGCCATGCCCGAGAGCATAACCACGACACTGGATATGACTGCCGCAAGGATGCCCATCGAGCCAAAGCCTACAAAGTACTGCAGCACTTCCTGGCCAGTAGCGAACCCAGCTCCTACGATGACGCCGATGAATGCTAGAGCTATCGACGCAACGCGCTTAAACATGTGGAGTTTTCTCTTTCTTGTGGTGCCTGTCGAGACGGCGCTTAGCCTTATTCTTCTCCCGTCGAACGTGCTCTAAGTGGATGCGTCGTTCGCGGGCCAACCGGGATTGGAAGCGCTGTTGCTCACGATAGTCGAGGTAAATCGCATCGTTGCGAAGATCCTTCAAGAGAGCAAACATGAGCATAACAATAACAAGGAGGAAAGGCGAAGCGGCGATGATAGTTAAATTCTGCAAGTTTGATAGCACATCCGCTCCACCGGTGACCAACATCGTCATACCGATGAGAGCTACAAGAACACCCCAACCCGCAGAGACGAAGCGATTAGCGTCACTCTTACCATTTTGACTCATTGACCCCATCACCGTCGAGGCAGAATCTGCCGAGGTAATAAAGAAGGTAGCAAGCAGGATGAGGGCGATAATGCCAACAATATGCCCACCTGGCATCGTGTGGAGCAGATCAAAGAGCTGGTATTCTGCTTTGCCTTCACCATAGATCGAGCGACCTTCTTGCTCGAGGTGAATAGCGGTCCCACCAAAGATAGCGAACCATACTACGGACACGGCAGATGGTACCAGTAGCACTCCCATAATGAACTCGCGCACCGTGCGTCCGCGCGAAATGCGAGCCAGGAACATGCCAACAAAAGGTGACCAGGAAATCCACCAAGCCCAATAGAAGATCGTCCAGCCACCCAACCACTCGCCGGCAGAACCATTAGCGGACTCAGCAGTACGACCGATCATTTGGAAGAAGTTGGACAGGTAGGCACCTAGGGCACCAGGAATGAGGTTGAGGATGGTTACGGTAGGTCCCACGACGAACACAAAGAGTGCAACGAGCGAGGCGAGGACCATATTAGCGTTGGAAATATACTGGATGCCCTTGCCCACGCCCGACATAGCGGACACTAAGAACGCTAGAGTGAGCACAGAGACGATACCAATAAGCGTGGACATCCGTGGTTCCTCGACGATTCCCGCAGCGGTGAGACCAGCACGGATCTGAGTCGCTCCAATACCAAGGGAGCACGCAGTACCGAAAATGGTGGCTATGATTGCGAGGATATCCACCACGCGCCCTGGCCATCCTCGCGCCCCTTTTTCACCAAATAATGGGATGAAGGATGCGCTTAGCAGCTGGCGTCGCCCTAAACGGAAGGTCGAATATGCAATAGCAAGGCCAAAAATTCCGTAGATAGCCCACGGGTGCAATGTCCAATGCAGGAGCGTGGTTGCCATAGCCTGAGCCACGTTATTCGGGGCATAATTTGGCACTCCGTTGAGGTAGTGAGTCAACGGTTCCGATGCACCGTAGAACATCAGACCGATTCCCATGCCGGCAGCAAACATCATGGCGATCCAGCTGGCGGTGGAGAATTCGGGGGCTTCATCATCGCGGCCCAGTTTTATGGAACCAAATTTACTGAGCGCCACAACAATAGCGAATACCAATATGACGGTGGTGCCCAAAATGAAGGCCCATCCGAAGGTATCGATGACATAGCCAAGGGCCGTGCCGGCAAAGCCTGAGAATGAATCCGGAAGAAGGAGACCCCAAGCCACGACGGCTAAAACCGCGACGACTGCTGGTATGGTGACCAGCCAATCTACCTTGGCATCCTCATCTTCACCCTGAAGAATAATCTCTTCCTCGTCACCGTAGGCCTGCTCCTCGATTGTCGATCTACTCGAGAGCATGGCAGCAAGCTCATGCGTTGCAGTAGGTGCTGCTGCATCCTCCTGCGCGGTCGTCAAAGCGACACCGCTAGCCTCTGCAGGCTGAGATTCATTAGATTTTTCCATAAAGCTACCGTGCTCCATATGCAGCGATAATGCAACAAGGGCGCCCAAAATTGACAGCTCCGGCGCTCCAAATTGATCAATGTAACCATTTCGTTACCAACGCTATGCGCAGGCACGATAATACAATGCCTGACCGAAGGTCACAATAGGGTAACGATTAGGGCCATCAGCCACGCTATCCAGCTCCGGCGAGTTTCTCAATATCTTTCCACTCGAGACCGCTCTACCTCTAATATTAAAACAGTGAACCTCGTCAAGAAGCCACCTAACCACGAATACCCACGCCATATCTGGACCCTCGGGGATACTCTCTCCACGATGGTCGTTTTTATCTGCGCGGCACTCTTGCGTTTCGTCAATCTCGGCTCCCTCAGCGACCAAGAAACCCCAGTATTTGACGAAAAGCATTATGTGCCCCAGGCCTGGGATATGGTGGAGACGTGGATGAACCCGATCCTTGGAGGCATCGAATCAAATCCGGGCTACGGCCTCGTTGTCCATCCACCATTAGGGAAACAGCTTATCGCCCTTGGCGAAATGCTCTACGGTTACACGCCCTTCGGGTGGCGGGCGGTGGGCGCGCTGCTCGGCGCACTGACGATCACCCTTATCATGGCTATAACTAGGCAGCTCACCCGCTCAACCGGCCTAGCGACTACAGCGGGAGTGATAGCGCTAAGCGACGGCTTCCTTCTGGTAATCAGTCGATTCGCTCTTCTTGACGTCTTTCAAACTTTTTTTATTACTGCGGCCTCGTGGGCTCTTATCAGAGATTGGCTGCAGGTATCTGCCCGCTATGAGGATCGCCACGAATCACTCTACGGGCCTCCCATCGGATTTCGCTGGTGGCGTTTTGCCTGTGGAGTTTTTCTCGGACTAGCGCTGTCCGTAAAATGGTCAGGTCTGTATTATATGGCTTTCTTTGGCATCCTCTCGGTTATTCTCGATTACCGAACTCGCGCCCGCTCCGGTACGTTATCACCGTTTGTAGGAACACTTATGCGTGATAGCTGGCGCGCTTTTACCCACCTGGTTATCCTCCCTGTTGCGCTCTATATCTGGAGCTGGCGAGCTTGGTTCGCTAGCGAGACGTCGATCTATCACCATGTTGCTAGCGACGGCACTTTAGGAGATGATTCTTTTATCAAGCTTCTCCCCGAGGGACTTGCAGGTTGGACTTATTATCACTCAGAAGTGCTGAAATTTCATGCCTCGCTAACCACCTCCGCCGGCCACCAGCACCCCTTTGAATCCAAGCCATGGGAATGGCTGGTCGGGATTAAGCCCATTCTCTACTTCTCACAAACGGATATTCCTTGCGGACCAACCGCGTGCCGCCGCATGCTCTACCTCTTTGGCACTCCCGCTCTGTGGTGGCTCGTCATACCGGTTATTATTGCCGCCTTGTGGCTTGTCCTGATCAAAAAGGATTGGGTACTTGTTATCCCCTTATGGACGTTTGCGGCTGGCTTCATTCCCTGGTTGATCGGTTACGACCGCCAGATGTACTTCTTCTACGCGGCTCCTCTGATCCCGATGGTTATTGTGATGCTCACCTACCTATTAGGGAAAATAATCCACAGGAGACCCCGAGGGGGAACGGTTATTGTTAGTATCTACCTCGGCATCCTTATTGCACAGTTCTTCTATTTCATGCCTCTCTTCTTTGGCTTCATTCTGCCCGATTCAGCCTATGACGCGCTAGCGTGGATCCCTGCGTGGCGATAGCAAAAATCGTAGAGCCAAAGCGGTTGAGGGTCTAAAGGTCGATACTGCAAACGCAAAAAGTTATCCACAACTTTTCGCGTTTTTTAGAGTAGATATTGTGCTCGCGATTCTTCCTGTTTAGCGTCAGGAGCATGAAGACGTGCCTAGAATCGATAAAGGACCTCGCTCCACGTGGTGGTGAACTTGCTTACGAACTCAAGCGCACCGTTTTGACAAAAGACGAGATGGCGTTATTCCTCGACTGCACCCATACCGAAGCCTCACTGATGCTCGCGGTTGCAAAAACTTTTCACCCGGACGAGCTCGACCTAGCTATTGACTACCAACTGAGTTTTGCCAAACTACGTTTGATCTCAAGTGTGAGCAAAAAACTGCGCAATCCGAGCATCGATCCTAAGGAATTACGAGAAGAACTCATCCGTCAAGCGGCAACCTTGAGCTGCTTCGACCTCGATCGCCACATCAAAACTACGTTGAAAACATTAAATGCCGAGTATTCCCGCCCACGTGCTTGGTACGCCCGTTTCTCCGCAACTGCCGATGCAGACGGCATGCGCTATATCAATATGAAGCTCCCTGAAGCGCAATGTGAACGTCTGCGCACGGTGCTAACTCCACAAGCCCACGATAAAGCATCCCAAGGTATGGCCAACGGAGAGGCTGAAGGCCTCGCTATGGCTCTGTATGAAACCGTTATTACCAATACTTCAACTGATTCTGGCCACCGGGATCTTCGCCACAGTCCTCTGATCCTTATTCCGATAGCAGATGCGCAAGAACACTGCGATGGTACAGTCACCAATAGTGATGGCGTCATTCTCAATATTACCGATATTGCTGAAGAAATTATCAACGAAATGGGTTTTGCCATCGCAATCTACAAGGACTCACACGGAGTACCCAGGCCTCACGAAGTTCTTGATATCAAACGCTTAGCAGACGCAGACGACCGTTTTCGCGCGATAACTTCGCATTTGATATGTCAGCATCCAGAATGCTCGATCCCGGCCGTACGCTGCGATATCCACCATATACAGGCCTTTTCTCGTGGAGGGGCAACTACCACTGCCAATCTCTGCCCCCTGTGTAGGGTCCATAACCTTAGAAACGACGATGACCCTAATAGGTCTCGCCACGGGCGTGTCGAAGCTGACCCTAAGACTGGACTTATCTCCTACCGGATGCCCGACGGCACTCAACGCGCTAATCTCCACCCAGCTATCTCCAAGGGAACATAGGCCTTCGCCCACCGGATCCTCGGAGAGAGCTAGTCCACACGCAATACCCACATCCTCGAGGTCGAAGGACCAAGGGGTTATTGAGGATGCCTTATTACAGAGAACGTCTGCCGAGTTCCAGCAATTCCCAGCCACGTTCAGCGAACCAACATCCCGCCAACGCTACGACGGAGAAAAGCAGCAATGCCAACTGAGCGAGTGCATCGTAGTTAATCGTCCCAACAACAATTTCACGCGTCGCAAAACCAAAGCTGAACATCCACGCAGCTCCATACACGGGCAAGATTCCGGCGATGAGGCGGTATTGCCAGCTGGCAAAAAATAGACCAAAACCCAGTGATAACCGCATAGCGGCTGCCTCTACTACAACTCTACTCATCAGCGGGTCATCGACTAGAAACTCAACATCGCCCAAAAGAAAGAGGGCCCAAAAGACCCAGAACAAACCAGTAACTGCAATGAATACGCGCGATACGGTGATACCGACAATTCGCGCAGACGCGTGACGGCGCCACTCGGATTCCACACCATGGATGATAATTGCCGACAAGTCCGGAGCGCGATCCCGCAAATTTTCGTTGAAGGCTAATCTGCGATTCATTAAGGCGGCTTGCTCAAGAAAATGGCGACATTGTTCGCACCCTATAAGGTGGGCATCAACGATCTCATCGTTAAGAGAAAAAGCTTCGCCATCCAAGCGAGCCGAGAGAGCAGCTTGAACCTTGTCACAGTTCAGCATCGCGGGTGAGAAACCAATCTACGCTGAGCCGACCTGCACCAAATACCACGACTACCATAAGAGACACAATAAGCAAGAGCACGTACTCGAATCCCCCACTGGACGCAAAAAAACCAGAACCTAGGTGGACGAAGTAAAAGGCCGCCGCCATAAGAAGAGCTAGAGCACCAGCAACTACAGTGGTTAGCAGTCCAATAACCAGCAAGGCTCCCCCACCGAGTTCAGCAATGGCAGCTATATAGGCAGAGAGCTTTGGCTGGGGAATAGCGCTTGCAGAGAACTGTCCGGCAATCTCATCAATTCCCTGGATGAATAGCTTCTGGTAACCATGTGCTACGAAGATGACGCCGAGGACGAGCCGAAATATTGCGAGTGCAATATCGCGTACCACTGGGCGATCCATGCCTAGCTCACCCGCCGCGAAGCTTCAGCATCATGTGTGGGCTGTTTATAATGAGCACTGTCGATGAGCTCCAATTCTTGAAAATCGGCTGACTCGTCGTCAATCTCTAAAACCACCGCGCCAGGGTGACGCAGCCGCTGCGGTATACCCAGATCGTTATCGGAGACGCTCCGTACACCAAGTCGGCTACGACGGAGGTGCCGAATGCGTCGGTTGCGTAACTCGATCTCTGATTTAACCAATTTCCTCAGCACGATCAGGTATGCCACAAATATAACGCCCATGAGTGCAGGGGCAATCCAGGCCAGTCCCCCAAATACAATCGCAGAGATAACAGCGACGAGAAGCAACACGCTCATCGTAGCTACTACGATCTTTCGCCGTTGATAACGTGACTTCGCGGCTTCTCGATCCGCTTCAGGGTCGAAACCTCCCCGACCACGCCTAGCCTGAATATACGACAGCTCTTCTTCGGTGAACTCTGGGCTAAAGTCGTCGTTATCGGGCGTTTCCTCGCTATCTTCTACTTCATCGCCAGTATCTTCGTCGGGGGCTGGGAAGAGCAGATCCTCTGGATCGGTATAGGAAGAATCGATTTCATAGGTGGCCTGTGAAGAAAGGTCAGAGATAGTTTGTTCTCTAATAGGAGGATCTATGAGGATAGAATCTTCGTCTTGATCCTCGCCATTCACCGGCTCATTTTCCTCGCCCGATGCCTCAACGTCAGACTCGAGCTGTGAGTCACTGGGCGTTGGGACCGCTGAATCCTCGAGCGGCAATTTTTTCAACGATCGCTGGGGGCTGAGCTTTTTAGATCCACCCTCGAGAATGACGCGCGTTTCATTGAAGGCTTCGCCCGCTTTTCTTATCGGTTTCTGGGCACGCAAAAACCACGGTGCGAGCACGAAAATCCACAGCACGACGATGATGAGAAGACCAATGAGTCCGGTCACTAGTGATAGCCCTTTCTACTTAACAGTTCAAGCCTATTGGGGCGACCGAACATAGCTTATAAGGCGCGCCGATTCCTACTGGGCTTTTTTGAAATGATCCCTTGGTCGCTTATTCTCTGGACAGCCGTCTGCTGAAGCTCTGAACGCGTGAGGGCCATTAAGTAATGATCGCGCCACCGGCCGTCAATATGAAGGTTTTCCTTTAATAAGCCTTCCTCTCTGAAGCCGTTTCTTTCCAGGATCCTTCGACTAGCTTTATTCGACGGAAGATGTGTTGCCGTGAGGCGGTGAAGACCCACTCGATTAAAGGCATGATCGATCGCTAGAGCCACTGCTGCGGTAGCAATGTGGTGGCCAGTTAGAGAAGAATGCAGCCAATAACCCACCCATCCTTCCTGAGCAGTCGCATGTTGGATATTGCCTATTGTCAGCTGGCCGGAAAATTCCCCGTTGACTTCGATAGCCAGGGGCAAAGTCTCTCCCTTAGCGGCACTGCGACTCAAGTATCTGTAGGTCGCTCGCCAAGCGGCACTGCTGTGTGCGAGGTGCCACGCGGCAGTGGGAGTCGGTTCGACGGGGCGGAGGAACCGTTCGTCGTCGATACGCAATTCGCACCATTGAGGACCGTCGCTTCTTCGTAGCGGCCGTAACCGAAGTTGGCGTGTGCCCACTCGAATATGCGGGGTATACTCTCGCCAACCTGGGTGCATGGGGTGTCGGGGGCCGAGAGCAAGACGCTCGCGAAAGATGGGCATTAGCTTTGCTGATTCATAAAGAGGACCTCGACGATATCGCCCGGACGCACCTGGGTTATACCTGCCGGAATACGAATCATCGCGTTGGCATCTGATAGGCCCGCGAGCAAGTGGGCGGGAGCTCCATTGGCACCCCCAAGTGCCTCGACAAGATAATCCTGCGTTTGTGCATCGCGCATAAGCCTGGCTCGGATGAAACCTTGCCGTCCGTTCTTACTGCTCACATGGTTCAGCGCCCGGGCGCGTACGGCCCGACGTCTAGCGTTACGCTTGCCTAGGCTCGCCCGTACTAGGGGCCGGATCATGGTTTCGAAGATTACCAAGACGGATACTGGATTGGCCGGTAGCAGAAATACCGGTATCTGTTTATCACCGAGGAGACCAAAGCCTTGAACACTGCCAGGGTGCATGGCTACGCGGGTAGTGTCGATCTCACCAAACTCATTAAGAATGTCCCTAATGGTGTCCGATCCCGAACCCCCAACGGCGCCAGAGATCACGATAATTTCGCTGCGCAGCATCTGCGCTTCGACGATTTCGCGCAGCCGTCGAGGCTCCCCCGCCGCTATTCCCACGCGGTGCACGTCGGCGCCGGATTCTCGACCCGCGGCGGCTAAGGCGTAGGAGTTGACGTCATAAATCTGACCCAGGGAGGGATCCCGGTCAATGTCAACAAGTTCATAACCGATCGAAATCACAGACATCCGAGGGCGCGGATTGACCAGTACCTTACTCCGCCCCACAGCTGCGAGGAGGCCTATATGGGCAGGAGATAAAATCGTTCCTGCAGAGACCGCTATATCGCCGGGCTGTATGTCATCGCCCTGCCTGCGTACGAATTCACCTGGCCGTACAGCTCTGAGCGCGGTCATACGCTTGCGTCCTCGGTCGGTCCACGCCAGCGGGATAACAGCATCGGAAAGGCTCGGGAGGGGGGCGCCGGTATGGACGCGCACTGCCTGCTTCGGTTGCAACCGCAACGGTCTTGAGCTGCCAGCAGCTACTTCACCAACAACTGGCAACGACACTTCGGTGGGGACATCGGGATCCCCCGCGATCGGGGCGATATCGACTGCTCTAATAGCGTAACCATCGATTGCTGCTTGGTCGAAACCAGGTAGCGGATGCGTGGCCTGAACTTCCTCGGCGCACATGAGCCCCAACGATTCGGCGATAGCGATACGAACAGGTTCTGGGGTTCGTGCAGCCTGGGTGATGAGATTGAGCTGCTCGTCAACGGAGCGCACTAAGATTCTCCCTCTTTTCAGAGCCCATGCTCGTCAAATATTTTACGCAGGGCTTTTCGTAATCCAGGACCATACACGGGGTCTTGGAGACCAAAATCGACACACGCCGGTATATACCCTCCAGGATTTCCGAGGTCGTGGCGCTTACCGTGGTGAACCACAATATGGACGGGGTGCCCTTCCTCAATGAGTAGGGCAATTGCGTCGGTTAGTTGTAATTCTCCGCCAGCACCTGGTTGAATGCGAGCTAGGGCATCGAATATCGAACGATCTAACAGATAGCGACCGGTAGCAACAAAAGTAGACGGCGCTTGTTCAACGGTCGGCTTTTCCACCATGGCCTTAACTTTTTTCACGGTCAGATCGCCGGAATACGAAGCTTCTTCGATATCAAAAACCCCGTAATTGCACACGTTTTCCGGTGCGACTTCAAAGGCACAGAGTACCGACCCCCCGAGTTCATTGCGCACTGCAAGCATTTTCTCTACTACGCCCATAGGAAGTACAAGATCATCGGGCAACATGACCGCAACGACATCTTCATCGTCATCTAAGACGGATTCTGCGAGGCTAACTGCGTGGCCTAGGCCCAAGGGTTCTGCCTGCTCTACGGCGACTGGGGTAGGCAGAGTGTTGACACGTTGAACCTTGGTTAGTTGCTCATCTTTGCCACGATCTTCAAGCATGCGCTCGAGGTCCCCGAATTTTTGGAAATGGGCAAGCACCTCGCGTTTATTAGGGGCCGTGATGATAGCAAGCCGCTGGGCCCCGAGAAGTGCCGCTTCCTCAGCGATGAGCTCGATGCCGGGGGTATCGACAACGGGTAGCAACTCTTTGGGCACCGTCTTGGTGGCCGGCAAAAAGCGCGTACCCATGCCAGCCGCCGGCACAATAACGGTTCGTACCGCTGTCGAGGAATAGGAGGAAGGCAAAGTCATGGTTAATAGTGTAAACGTTTGACCGCTGAGTTTCGGAAAGCACCACCGCTATAGCCACGAGATTTTTTCCCGCCTAGGATTCAAACCATGAATAGTGCTGCAGCGAAATCGGTGATGCGAGATAAGGTGAGACGAGCTCGTATTTCTAAAGATTGCCGAAGTGAAAATGCTCAAATTTCCGGACACTTGGTGAAGTTTCTTCGTGACTATCATGCGCGAGCTGTTGCCGCCTACGCTCCCCTTCCTCACGAACCGGGTTTCGACTTTGTCGCTCCTCTCGCTGCAGCCCTCGAGCAGCTCTGGTTACCGCGTGTTGCTCAACGGCACCAGCTTCGGTGGGGCCTATACCAGGGTCCAGCATCCTTGGAAAAAAGCAGCTGTGGCATACGAGAACCTCGTTTGGCAACTAGGGATGTTGCAGTTCTAGGTGAGCTTGACGCGGTTGTGGTGCCAGGTTTGAGCTACAGCCCCAGCGGTGAACGCCTCGGCCAGGGCGGTGGCTTTTATGACCGCGCATTGGCTGATCGTCCTACGTTACTCATTGGGGTGTGTTTCGCCAGCGAGGTTCAACCCATCGTAGTCGAGGCCCACGATTGCCGTGTAGACATTATCCTCACTGAGAACGGAACCGTCGATCTTCGCTGTGAGTCATAGCAGGTATGATCTACCCTTTTGCCTCGCCAGGTATTGCCCGCCAGATCGCTTTTCGACGTCTCATTTCCGCGGCTTTGATCATCAGCGCTGCCCTCTTACTTGTGGCCGGACACAATAATTCCACCGCCACCGCGATCATCTACAGTCACGACGTCGCAGCCGGAACCCGACTGAAAGCCGAGGATTTAATGGAAAAGCAGGTGGCAATCGACCTCATTCCTAGGGGACAGTCGATGAAAAAGCAAGATTTTGTGGGTCGGGTACTTATTAGTCAACGGCCTAAGTCCGCGATTGCGCTCCCCGAGGATACTATTAATACCCAATTCGATGCCAAGAATATTGTCGGCCTCGACGGCAATGCACTCATTCCTATAAGTTTGAATGATCCTGCCCTTGCGGGGTTTGTCCTTCCTGGTGACCAAATTAGTATTGTGGCGCTCTCCGCCGAGACCGGGGAACCACGCACAGTTGCCTCAGGTGCTCAGGTGGTTTTTAGTAGTAGTGCCGATCACCAGGCGGCGGGTTTAAAAACTGGATCACTTTTGCTATCCCTCGATATTGCAGACGCCGAGAGCGTGGCGGCTGCGGCGGCGCAATCCCCCATTAGCGTCATCGTAACGGGAGCACGCGCTCAAGGCTGAAGTCGGGTACGATAACTCGAAGATCGTATCCCTTCGACGAAAGTTATAGAGATGTTTCAAGGTTTCAAAGAGTTTGTGCTACGAAGTAATGTCATCGAGTTGGCCGTCGCTGTGGTTGTGGGAGGAGCCGTTACTGGCCTGGTCAACGCCTTCAGTGATTCCCTGATCAGCCCAGTAATCGCCGCGTTGGGCGGAGCTGATGTTTCTGGTCTCGGATTCTATCTGCGCCCGGGCAATGAGGCCAGCTTCCTTGATTTTGGTGCCGTGATTACTGCCGGAATCAATTTCATGATTGTGGCTTCAGTTGTCTACTTCCTCGTTATAGTTCCTATGAATAAGCTCAGTGAGACCCTTGCCAAGGAAAAAGGAGTCGACCAGACTTCTGAAGCTGCCAGCATTGAGGTGGAGCTTTTAACCGAGATCCGCGATTTGCTCAGCCAAGAGCGTGGCACTAAGTCGCATCCCTAACTGACTTATCAGGTATGTCCATATAAGAGCTCAGCACACCTCCATCTGACAAATCAACCGTCCAGCTACCCGTAATCAAATAGTCATATCAAAAACATTGGGATAGCGCTCGACGTTTTTGTCTCGGCAGGTCCCGGGTGCCGGTATTAGCCAAGCTGATGCCGTTTGATTGGTCAATGCCGCTACTGTTACGCAAATAGTCAATCAGCGTCGTGGAAGGTGCAGGCTCTTTTTCGGAGTCCTGTAGTAACGATGCGCTCGCCCCATGAGGTTCATCAGATGAACTGCAGGCACCTACCACGATGGTGAAAGCCGCCGCTTGCATAACTAAATGCCAAGCATTGGATTTTTCCATGGGGAAGAATTTATCCGTTTCACGAAAAAAGCTAAGCTCCCACTTCGAGTGGTTCTACTCCCCGTAGTGCGGCGGTCGTTGATGAAGATAATGCTCCCGTGAATAGTGATCGCACTGTTCGTGTAGAACCTCCGTTGGTTCGACTCGGTCAGCCTCGCGATCGTAGTTCTGAGCGAGGCTTTGTCGAAAGACGCGCCGCTTAGCCATTGGTTACTGGTGGACGCAGCTGATCAACTAGGTGATGAACCAGCGGGATCATCGTGGCCATCCCATCACGAATTGCGGTCCGAGATCCCGCAAGATTGACCACCACGGTAGAACCCGAGACACCAGACGTTCCCCTCGACGTGCAAGCGTCTAAAGCGTTGCACAGCATACCTGAAAAGCGTAAAGCCTGAGCAATCCCTGGCACTTCCTGATCGAGAACCGCTTTGGTGGCCCTCAAGGTCTTATCGCGCGGGCCCACACCTGTTCCCCCTATTGTCACCACTAGGTCAGCTCCACCGATGACTCCTGCCTCGATACCGTTGCGAATCTGCGAGGCCTTTGCGGGAACCCTAATAGAGCCATCCACCACGAATCCGCCCTCAGCCAGCAATTCAGCGACGAGTGTGCAGGTTGCTTCACATTCGCGGTCATCACGACTATCAGTGACCAAAACTGCCAGAGCGCGGCGCAACCCCTTCTTATGCTCAGCTTGTTCTTGGGCGAAGAAGAGATCATCGTCAGGTTCTCGGATATCACTCAGCTTTGATAGATCTCGGGGCAAATTTAAATGGTTTTTGGAACCCATATTATGCTCAGTTTCTCCTTGAAAATTAGGCGGTCGCTCGGTTTCTTATTAACCTACTCGTCGGAAAGTCGAACCTCTACCTCCCGCGGATTTTCACCCCTGAGATCCGTTAGTTTGAGAGTTATGGTCTGGCCGAAGTCAGCAGATCGCACGGCCGCTATAAGAGCGTCAGCACTGTCAATGCGGCGATCACCAAATCCTACTACTACGTCGCCTGGGCGTAGGCCCGCAGTTTCACCTGGGCTCCCTGAAGTGGTATCAGCGATGACAGCACCAACGATGCGGGGGTCGTTGCCTAATCGAATTCCGATCATGGGCTGCTTAGCTTCCCCGCTCTCAATTAATTGCTGCGCTACTCGTTTGGCAAAATTGGCGGGAATGGCGAAGCCCAATCCAATCGATCCAGCACTGTCACCGTTGTGCGGAATCGAGGCAATCATAGAATTGATACCTATCTGATTTCCGTTCATATCCACGAGTGGTCCACCTGAGTTTCCGGGGTTGATCGCAGCATCGGTTTGGATAGCGTCGATGAGGGAGGACTGGCCGAGGTCCCTGCTGCTGGCTCGTACGGGTCGATTAATTGCCGAGATCACCCCCGTTGTTACTGTCGAAGACAATCCGAGGGGGGCACCGACTGCGACGACAGGTTGTCCTACTTGGATCGATGAGGAGTCGCCGAAGCTCATAACGGGAAGATCCTGGACGTCATCGATTTTTACAACAGCTACATCGGTATTGGGATCCCCGGCTACAAAGCGAGCTTGCATGCGACGTCCATCGTTGAACACAACCGTGATCAGCGTGCGGTGGGGATCACCCGCAGTTCCCTCCACAACGTGGTTATTTGTCAGGATATAGCCGTCGGGTGACAGGACTGAACCTGACCCTTCTGACACTCCCGTGGAGTCGCTGACCTTCAACGAAACCACCGCCGGTAGCACCTTGGCTGCCACTTCCTGAACTCCCCCGGTTGGCATGTCAGGTGTGACCCCGTGACTAACTGGAGCATTTAATGCAGCAATGACTTGACCTTGGGACTGGTTATTGGTTGATAGTTGGGTGGCATAAATGCCGGTCAAAGTACCTGAACCGACGGCCGCTGCTAGTGCTAGAGCTATAGCACTGCGAACACCGATGGTGCGCTTTGGGGTGGCTAAAGACTGGGGATCTGGTGTCTGCTGTGCAACGATTGGCTGGGCGTAGGGGTTAACAACCTGCTCAAAGCGAGGATCGCGCTCGGGATGGATCCATTGATTATTATCGTTCATATCAGTCATGATGCTCCACGTTTGTTAAGGGAGGCTGGAATGATTTTAAAAAGAGTCTGTGAATCTAGCTTATCTTCTTTGTGTTCCGCCGACTGCGTCGGGGTCCGTTGATCCCGGAATGGTCACTCGCATTAGTGTGCCGCCGTCCTCGGAATCTAGGACTTCTATAGTGCCGTGATGGCGCGCAATCACCTTGGCCACAATCGATAGCCCTAAGCCGGACCCAGGTACCGCTCGAGCCTCAATTGACCGGTAGAATCGCCCGAATACTTTGTGCCTCTCCCTTGGGGCAATTCCAGGTCCCGAGTCAGCAACAGATAGCTCCAAGAGATCTGAAGAGAGTTGCTCCATATTTACCTTGACAGGGGCCCCCGGGGGAGAGAATTTCGCCGCATTATCAATCAAGTTGAGGATGGCTCGATCTATCCCTTGGAGATCTCCCCATAAATACCAAGGACTGAGATTCGCTATGAATTGAATATCGGGGCGCCTGCGGCGCACTTTTTCAAAGGCCTCGTCAACGGAGTCGGCTAACTCGACCACTTGCAGTTCTAGGGAGGATGAATCTTCGCGTGCTAGATCTCCCAAGGTCTCGATAAGGGTGGTCAATTCTTCCATCTGCGCCAGCACATCGGATTCCATCTCAGCGCGATCACTGGCACTTATCCCGCCTTGTTTTTCCATCATCATGAGCAATTCAATATTGGTTCGCATAGAAGTCAACGGTGTTTTAAGTTCATGACCCGCATCAGCGATGAGTTCTGCTTGTTGTTTGCGGGACTCTTCCAATGCTCGAAGCATCTCGTTGAAGGAAGTGGTCAGTTGGGCTAATTCTACTGTGCCTGAGACCGGAATCGGCTCGAGTTTTTTGGTTTTGGTGACTTCTTCTACAGCAGCTTGCAGTGCTACCAAAGGCCGTAATCCTGCCCTAGCAACAAATAAACCTATTGCCACTGCGAGTACGATACCCAGGCCTGCGATAATCAGTAAAACAAAACCTAGAGCAGCTAAGAGCGACTGAACGCCACCAAAGTCGCGGGCTATCATCACCATAGTGCGCTGGTCATCGATAAGCAGATAGATGCGTTTTCCGTCAATAGTTTCTACTTTAGATCGGTCGGTGGCTCGAATGACCGGAAGCGGGAGTTCATCGCCAACGGAATAGACCCAGTCGGAGCGCTGCACAGTGGCAAAATAGTCAGGGTTGCGGACCTTGAAATAATCAATCTCTGATCGAGCATTTAAGGCGAATTGAGGGGACTCGCTCAGAACCATCATAGATTCCGCCTTGGCACGCAGGTCTTGGTCGACTGCATTAGTAATCGCCCTCGAAGCCGATAAGTAACTGAGGATTAATACCACGAAGATGACGATCGCCACCATATAGGTGGTAAAGATTGTTACCCTCCACCGCAAAGAATTGGAGGAGCCGAACAGGTCGTCTTTAAGGAGCGCATCCTCCGCTGGCCCCACCGGCGCGGCGGGGCCAAAACTGGGACGTCTGAGGATCACGGTGCCGTATCGCGTAGAACATAACCCACGCCGCGCACCGTGTGGATGAGACGGGTCGCCCCTCCCCTCTCGGTCTTGCGGCGTAGGTAACCAATATAAACTTCCAAGGCATTACCCGAGGTTGGAAAATCGTAGCCCCAGACCTGCTCGAGGATTTGGCTGCGACTGAGTACCTTTTTGGGATTAGCGAGTAAATACTGTAAGAGAGCAAACTCGGTACGCGTGAGACTTACACGGCGGCGGCCTCTAGTGACATCACGGGTTTCGGGGTTGAGAACCAGATCGGCGAATACTAACTCGCCGCTGGCAGCAGGAGTGGTTGATTCGGCAGCAGCACGGCGCAGCAGAGATCGGACCCTTGCTAGTAGTTCTTCGAGGGCGAATGGTTTTGGAAGATAGTCATCTGCGCCAGCATCGAGTCCGGCGACGCGATCGGAAACGCCATCACGGGCGGTTAGGACGAGGATAGGACGGTCATCCCCAGAACCGCGCAGGAAGCGACACACTTCCAGCCCATCCATATTGGGCATCATGACATCCAAGATCACCAGATCTGGGTCCTCGCTGTCGATCATGCTGATCGCCGTCTCACCATCTTTGGCTGTAGTAACGGTGTATCCATTAAACGATAATGAGCGCCTGAGTGACTCTCTCACTGCTTGCTCATCGTCGACGACTAAGATTTTCATAATATAAAAAGCCCTACTGTTCTACCTCCTGACGATCAGGAGTTCATTATGCCCATCTTAAGTTACTCGGATCACTTCTACAGCACTTTTGCTAGATTAAGAAAAACCTAGCCCCATGGTGCGCAGATTTTATCCGCACCATGGGGCTAGGTTCTATATTAATAAATCTAGAACTGCTCGACGTCGACCAAGCCTAGTTTAGCTGCCCTAACCAGACGACGAGGGATACGCACAGTGCGACCATCGATCGTGACTTCCTGGAGGGCCACGTTATCAGCCTTCCACTGGGAACGGCGGGCGTGGGTATTAGCACGCGACATACGACGCTTTGGAACTGCCATTTTTTCTTCCCTCCTTAGGACTTCTTAGTGCGGCGGGCCATGCCACCGAAACGACGCTGGAACTTCTCAACACGACCAGCGGTATCCATCACGCGCTGAGCACCGGTCCAGAATGGGTGCGATTCGCTTGTGACGTCTACGACGATCAACGGATATTCGTTACCGTCCTCCCACGTGACCTTGCGGTCGCTATGAGCGGTGGAACGAGTCAGGAACTGGAAGCCAGTACCAGCATCCTGGAACACGACCGGATGGTAGTCCGGGTGGATGTCCTTCTTCATAATTCTCCGATTCCCTCAGGATTGAAACTTCAGGTCGTCTCGCCCCTACATACTATATGGAGTGATCGTGCCTGAGTTGGGTTTCGTTTACGGTTAGTTGTCATGCTTCTACCACATATAAGCCCACCACCTATGCGGTGGCGTGATAGCAACCTCGGAAATACTACCAGCAGCAAGGGTGGAAAAGGAAATCTTCTTAGCCACTTTTACAGTGAAACTTCTCATGCGGCATCGGGTAGTACGAGGTGGTCCGCATGACTGCAACCACTAATGTGCTACTCCTTTACGTCCATCAGACTACTTTTCGGGGTCATCGAGGATTGGGATTAGGAATTTATTGAGTTTTTCGGTATGGTTGTCCCTTGCTGTTGTCGAAATTGTTCGTTAACGCCCTTAGTACCTTGTTAGCGCAGGTGTGAACGAAGGGCGGCTAGGAGAAAGTTTTACCCATGTCGGCTATTTGCCAGGTTACGGGACGCACGCCGAGTTTCGGCAAGTCTGTCTCTCACTCGCACCGACGCACTTCCCGCCGTTGGAACCCCAACGTGCAGCGTCGTAGGTTCTACCTGCCCTCTGAGGGCCGTACCATTGTTTTGAATGTTTCCACCAAGGGTCTGAAGATCATCGATCGCGACGGCATTGAGTCCGTGGTTGCACAGATCCGCGCCCGGGGAGAGAAGGTCTAACACATGGCACGTAATGACATCCGTCCAATTATCAAGCTGAAGTCTACGGCTGGCACTGGTTATACCTATGTCACTCGTAAGAATAAGCGCAACAATCCTGATCGCATTACCTTGAAAAAATACGATCCGGTTGTCCGCAAGCACGTCGAATTCCGCGAGGAGCGATAATCTATGGCTAAGAAGTCCAAGATCGCCAAGAACGAGCAGCGCAAGGAAATCGTCGCCCGCTATGCGGAGCGTCGTAACGAGCTCAAGGCAATCATTAAGAATCCCAATACCTCTGACGAGGATCGTCTGGATGCACAGTTCGAACTGAACCGTCAACCTCGCGATGCCTCCCCAGTTCGTGTCCGCAATCGCGACTCGCACGATGGCCGTCCTCGCGGTTACCTCCGCAAGTTTGGCCTGTCCCGTGTCCGTATGCGCCAGATGGCTCACCGCGGTGAGCTGCCAGGCGTTCGTAAGTCCAGCTGGTAATTCAGGGAGTATCTAATGAAGCGCACTAATATGAAGAAGGCGCGGATGGAACAATCCCGCCGCCCGAAGAAAAACCCTCTCAAGGCTCAGGGCATTGAGAAGGTAGACTACAAGGACATTAACACCCTTCGTCTATTCATCTCAGATCGCCACAAGATCCGTTCACGTCGCGTGACTGGTCTTACCCCACAGCAACAGCGTCAGGTCGCAACCGCTGTGAAGAACGCTCGCGAGATGGCTCTCCTGCCGTTCACCAGCCGCTAAGTCTGGGACGATTAACGCCTCTCTCTTCGTAGAGAGTTGCAACGACAGCCCTAAGCGCTCCACCTTATATCTGGTGGAGCGCTTTGTTGTGCACAGCGAGTCATTACTGGATTTGTGCGCTAAACTAATGTGGTTATTTTTTTACAACGGGGAAAGCTGGAAAACTGTGTTGCATGATTCTCTTCTTGAACTCGCCTCCCAGGCGCCGCAGTGCCAGAATGCTGCCACCGCTCGCGGTATTCTCCTTGAGTCTCAGGATCTCATCCGCAACGCAATTGAGCATGAGGCTAGGCCCCAAGAGCTGGTCATTTGGTTTTCACGACTTATTACCGATGTACTCCACTCGGAAGGTATCAAGGACCTGACTGGGGGTGCGGATCTAGTACTCACCGGAGCGGTCGGCCGTGGCGACGCACTGCCTAGTTCACCCATTAAGTGGCTAACCGTCGGCGGTACCGCGGTTGATACCCAGCCACTGATCGAGCTTATTGGGCAAGTAGGACTCCTGACTGAACGCACCCACTTTGGATTCGAAGCGCGGAGCAAGGAAAAGTGGCTCATGGAACTGAAAGGCACTGATGGTCGTGGGTTCGCCGTCTTTGCCGACGCTGGCACGTGGCTATTAGCACACGTCGTTAACCAAGAAAATGCAGCCGTTGAGCTGCTTAAAGAGGCATTTACTTACCGACCGCCAGCCGTTAGGATGAACTCGGGATTGCCAGATCTTAAGGCTCATATCGATATTCGCCAATCGCTGCTCTATCCTATTATTGCGCTCGCTAGATGGGCTGGAGTGGCCGCGAAATCACAAGAGTTCTCTACTCCCGCGCGATTAAACTCGGCAGTGCTGGCGGGAACGCTCGAGGCTGCGCAGGCAGACTATCTGCGCACCGCGTGGGAATCTGGACTAGGCTTGCAATTTAGACGCTTCACTGATCGAGTACATGGCCACGAAACCACCGCCGCTTCTTTGCCTGCCATTCAGCGCAGTACTTATGGAGCGTCGACACGTATGGTTTCGGATGTATTTTCTTCCCTAGAGTCCGCGCTTCCTGCACAGAAAGAGGTATAAGGATGGCTGGAGCAGTGGGGCGTCCCCGCAAAAACAGTCCTCGTCGGCGTGGCGCTACCGCCCGCGAAGAGATCTTGGATGCAGCCGCGGAGTTATTCACCACCCAAGGCTTTGCCACTACGTCCACCCACCAGATAGCTGATGCGGTGGGTATTAGGCAAGCGAGTCTGTACTACCACTTTCCTTCTAAGACTGAGATATTTCTAACCTTACTTAACTCCACGGTAGAACCGTCGATGGCGCTCGCTGCGCATTTCGAAAACGCTACCTTACCCGCCCCAATGCGGCTGTGGGCGCTGACAGCCTCAGAATGTCGCCTGCTACTATCTACTCGGTGGAATGTCGGTAAACTATACCAACTGCCAGTAGTGAGCTCCGAAGAATTTGCCACCTATCATGATCAGCGTCGCCGGTTGCGGGAATTCTTCCGCGCAACCGCGGCTGAAATTGTGGGCCCAGACGATCCTCGCGCTCACGTACCTTTTCTTTTAGCCACCTCGGTGAGCGAAATGCGCGATAATGACGGCTCGACCCCATATCAGCTCAGTTCCACCTGCCTGCCGGAAACGGCGTGCATGCTCGCCGACGCAGCTCTCGCCGTTTTAAATTCCCCTCTGCCAGAAGACCGGGTCGACGTTACTCTTGATCTTTTGCGTACTTATGCCGCGCAATAATCCGATGTGCTTGCTGGATAAGTGGAGCATCGATCATTTCACCATCTAATTGGAAAGCTCCCGGGTAGTTCGCTGCTTTAGCTACAACTTTTTCTGCCCACTGATAGTGGCTGGGCTCGGGGGCGTAAGCCTTGCGAATCACCTCGACTTGGCGCGGGTGTATACACGCACTGGCGGCGAAGCCAGAGCGAGCTGCATCGGTTGCCTCCGCCCGCAGACCTTCATCATCGGTGAAGTCCCCGTAAACTGCATCGATACTGATCTTGCCGTGAGCCGCGGCTTGCATATGCATCATGGCTCGAGTCAACCGCATCGTGTCGCGATAGGTGTGCGGGTACACCTCGTCGGGTCCACGGCGCGAGTGAGTACCTCCCAGTTGCACGGTTAGGTCTTCGGCTCCCCACAAAAGGCCCACAATGCTCGGATGCGCGGCGATCGCTGGCAGGTTGACCACTGCTTGAGGAGTCTCGATCATCGCAATCACATCGAGGCCCTCTAGGACTGCTGGAATATTGGAACCTATTTTAGGCACGATCACCGTGGAATAAGGAGTCGTTTTTACGAAAGCCACATCTTGTTCAAAGAACTGACTGTCGGGACCAATCGTGCGCACAATGGTAGAAGCCGGATCCAGACCGCATGCTCGGATATTTTCATAAGCCAAGTCACGGTCGATATCACCGGCACCGTCCTCGAGGTCGAGAATGACCATATCGGCTATACGGGCTGCCTTGGGGATGATATCAACTCGGCCTGCGGGTGCAAATAGAATGGCAGGGCCAGGAAGGGTAATAGTCATAGCTTTAAAAATAGTCGATCGGGTGGCGGCTTTCTTCTAGTGCGAGCAAAACCACCACCACGATCACCAATTCCTAATGAGCGAAGTGTCGGGTTCCCGTAAGATACATCGTCACTCCCGCGCGTTTAGCGGCCTCGATAACATCGGTGTCACGAATCGAACCACCGGGTTGCACGACCGCTTTAATACCGGCGTCCGCCAAAATTTCGAAGCCATCAGGGAAGGGGAAGAAGGCGTCTGATGCCGCCACAGCACCGCGAGCCCGTTCGATATCTCCAGCGAGACTATTAGCGCGTTCGACTGCTAATTTTGCGGCATCTACCCGATTAACCTGCCCCATGCCTACCCCCACTGTGGCGCCGTTCGCTGCAAGAAGGATGGCGTTGGACTTCACCGAGCGTACTGCCCGCCAGGCGAAGTTAAGGTCTTCTAATTCCGCTGGGTCGCTGGGAGTACCAGCAACGAGGGTCCAATTCTTGGGGTTATCCCCATGGGCATCAATTATATCTCGCGATTGGACTAGGAGGCCGCCTGCTATCTCACGGCGCTCTACTCCCCCAACGAGAGGTGGTTCGGCGCGCAGGATGCGAAGGTTTTTCTTAGCTTCGAGGATCTCGATCGCTTCAGCCTCATAGCTGGGTGCGATGATCACTTCAGTAAAGATCTCAGCGATACGGCGCGCCATGTCAGCTGTGACTTCGCGATTGGCTGCAATAACTCCACCAAATGCGGACAGTGGATCACAGTCATGGGCTAGTTGGTGAGCGTGCGCTATCGATTCATCCGAGACCGCGATGCCGCAAGGATTGGCATGTTTAATGATGGCCACGCAGCTGCGCTCGTGATCCCACGCGGCCCGCCAGGCGGCGTCAGCGTCGGTAAAGTTGTTATAACTCATTTCTTTACCGCTCAGCTGCTGTGCACTAGCGAGTCCCGTGCCCGAGCTATAGAGGGCGGCTTCTTGATGTGGGTTCTCTCCGTAACGCAGAGTGGTGCTGAGCTGGTACTCGAGCCCTAAAAATTCTGGGAATTGAGAATCAGTCTCGTTTTCGGCCATCCACGTCGCTACAGCGAGATCATATGAGGCAGTGTGCCGGAAAGCTTCGGCGGCTAAGCTCTGGCGCTGCTTAATGCTAAAGCCTCCTATTTGAAGGGCATGCTCAATATCGCTATAGCGAGCCGGGGATACCACCACGGCGACCGAGGAGTGATTTTTAGCGGCTGCCCTCACCATTGTGGGGCCCCCAATATCGATGTGCTCGACACACGAATCCTCATCGGCACCCGAGGCGACGGTCTCCTTAAAGGGGTACAAGTTAACAACAACCAACTGGAAAGGGGCGATGTTGAGCTCTGCCAACTGGTTGAGATGATGGGCTTTTCGGGTATCGGCTAAAATGCCGGCGTGCACGTTGGGATGTAGAGTTTTGACCCGCCCTTCCAGGCATTCTGGAAAACCCGTCAGGTGATCCACTGCGGTTACTCCGATGCCGAGTCCAGCTATATATTTCGCGGTTGAACCAGTGGAAACAATTTCCACTCCAGCGCTGTCAAGGGCTTGGGCGAGTTCAGCGAGCCCTGTTTTATCGTAGACGCTAATGAGCGCACGGCTAATCTTTTTGCGATCTTCACTCATGGATGGAAGAAAACCTCTCTGTGTGCTGGTCCTCCCGAAATTTTCGGGCAAAAGAATTGAGAACGTCGACGATGAGCCTGCGCTCTACGTCTTTGATTCGTTCATGTAGTTCCGCCTCAGAGTCCCCGCTCAAGACCGCCACGGGCTCTTGAGCGATGATCTCACCGGTGTCCACCCCTTCATCAATAAAGTGCACGGTAGATCCTGTGATTTTCACACCGTAATCTAAGGCATCCCGCACCGCATGAGCCCCAGGAAAAGCGGGCAGTAGAGCGGGGTGGGTGTTGATGGTACGCCCTGCATAGTGATCAAGAAATGGGGCACCAAGTATCTTCATGAATCCAGCGGATACGATGAGGTCTGGCTCATACTGGGCGATAGTGACCGCTAAATCCGCATTCCACTGATCTCGATTCATTCCCAGCGGCACGATGCTGCTGGGAATACCAGCCTTTTCACTGCGCGACAACGCGGGACACGTGATATCGCACACCACCCCTACTACGTGGTATAAACCCTGGTTATCAAGGATGGATTGCAAAAGGGTGCCCGCCCCTGAGGCGAGCACCACAATTTTGAGCGGCTGAGAAGATTCGAAGCTGATCACAGGGATATCCTAGCCGTGCTGATATAAGGTTTTCCTAGTTTTCTGTCTCTTTTTCTTCTTGAGCTGATTCAAAAGCTATGTCTTCAAGGTCAGCTTCGGAGCGTTCGGGCCCGAAGGCGATTGGTTCCTCTAGATTTGCCTCTGGTTTTACCGGCTCGGATTCTTCAGCGACCTCTTCAGAATCTAATGGCCCGACCTCAATTACGCCCTCCTCATCCTTCTCCTCTAATTCTGGTTCGCTATCAGTTTTGTCGGGCTCTACCGGCTCTGATACGTTTGCGATCTCTCCGGTCTCTTGGGAATCTAAAGCTCCCGCGACTTCTGGCGATCCTGCTAGCTCAGGTTGACTGGTATCTTCTTCCGTCTCACCAGTGGCTGCCTCAGGGTGATTCCCCGTGTCGCTAGGATCTGGTTCATTAGATATCGAGGATTCATTGTCGGTGCGCCGCGAGGCTTGGACAGTGGCGGTGGCCCACGTACAAAATAGTGCAGTGGTGAATATCGTGGGAACGAGAACTATCGCGATGACGTGTGGACCTGTCAGCCCATAAACACCCAATTCGCCCCGTCCGAAGTAAATAAGGGCCGCATTGAGTACAGTAGCCACGCTCACAGCTACGGCAGATTCTAGAGCGTTCAACCGCGCCTTTACAGCGACATAAATTGCTACACCAGCAGGTATAGCTAATAGACTAGGTGCGACACTATGAGCAGACTGAGGAATCGCGGCCATAAGCGGTAGCGGTGGTAGGGCCACCAGATTAATCCCAAAGAGGCTGATAGTTGCCTGGCCGATAATCGCTTCTGAACCAGAGAGCAAAGCTAAAGTAGCGATCATAAAATTCGGCACATACAGGAGGCTGAGAATACTCGCTCCTACGATGCCCCACGGTGAATATACCTGCACAAGCTCGGATAGCACGTGATAGTGGAAGCCTAAGGATATAAGAAGGACCATTAAGCTTGCCGCAAGGCAATAAGCAATAAAACGGACTGCGGCTACTGCTCCGTCAATCAGGTTCGGCGACAGACCTGCTCGCTTTATCAGGGCGCGCCACAACCGTGGGCCCATTCCCACAACCAGAGCAAGCAGATGCAGAAGGACTGTAGCCCCCACTGCGTGCAGCAACGGTGGCACCGCAACTGGGAAAACGACGGAAGCATCAAAGAGCATCCCGGCGGCGATCAGCGTCAAGGCAGTGGGTATACCAAGGACCGCACAGGCAATAACCGCGAGATCATAAAGGCTGACGCGGTCCTTGATCAAACGGTAGACCGTTCGAGCCTGAACACAAGCGAAGAGGAGAGGAGGCGCGAGGGGTACGTAGGAGATCACCACATCCTCACCGCTGAGGGGCGCAGCATTAAAAGCTAACCAACCCAACGCAATCGTGGCAGGTAGAGCCGCCATGGAGGTTTCAGTGAGAAGTAAAATAAGCAGGGCGCCAGAAATTATCACACCCAGAATAACTGCTATGGGAACCGTCAAGGTAAAGAGGATATGACGAATTTTAGCTTTTATACTCAGATCAGCTGGAATCTTGTCCGTGGAAGAGATCCTGGCACTTTTCTTCTTCGACGTGCTCGTGCGTGAAGCGGGAGCGGTTGATCTCACCGCTGTTCGCGGGCGACGAATACGCTGCGGTTCGACACTCGGGCCGGTCTTTTTGCTCATTCTTTCCAGTCTGCCATCACCTGTGGGGATCAGCCAGAAAGACGCGGCCACCCCTGAAAAATTTAAATCAATCTACACCTCGAATGCGCACACCCTCACAAGTCCAAACCTCCCGTACGGGTGGTGCCGAGGATATCTATCTGCCTCGAACTAGGGAATCTCTTAAACGCGGCAATATGGAGTGAATACTGGCTGTGGTGGCAAGTTTGTGAAATCGGAAGAGATTAAGCTTACTCTCCTACCCTTACCCGGTAGCCACTGCTCACGCGTCACCGCGGGAATTTTGGGGATAAGAGAAGGACCCCGCTCAACCTATCTCCTAAGCACAACCTCAAAGAATGTGGGGCATGCGTCAGCTGCAGTCCATATACTTATTAAGGCACTAGAAGAATATGTCTAAGAGTAGGCGAGCAATCGATAGGCACTGTGTGAACCACCAGCAATAAGATGAGGGGTATCACGATTGATAAGAAGTATTTTTTCTTCGCAATTGGCTTGCCTATCGCCTCGCTAACAGCTAGTGTTATATCGCAGTACATAACAAACTGGTTACAATCGTGATTAAGATGTAACACCAGCGATAATGCGTGTTCATAGAGGACAATACGCAAATTTTATTGTCCGTCAGGTTTCCAACAAGCAAAGGGAAGTTAGCTTCATGCATCAGCCACGAACTCGGAGTGGGGGCAAGCACCGCAAGCAGATCAACCCAGTCCGCGGGAGAGTAGCTTTCGTTGCAGCTGCTACTGGCATCGCTTCCTCTGCGGGCGCCACTGGCGCCGCCTTAGCCGCAGCACCCCAGTCCGGCTCGCCCGCTATTAAGCTCGCCGCTAATGATGTCCCGGCCGCAGATCTTGCTGCTCCTCAAATTCTGGAGTTTGCGGAATTCAAGCCGGCTTTTAACCTCACCGACCAACTGATCAAAGCTATCGCTTTCTCCGCTCAGGTCGAAGAGGCTGATCATCTTGCTAGGACCCCTAAAAATATTGTTGTAAAGCCTGCTGAGGGTTTATTCACCTCAGGTTTTGGTGCGCGATGGGGAACCATGCACAACGGTATCGATATCGCGAATGCTATGGGGACTCCCATCGTTGCTGCCATGTCAGGTACTGTTATTGACGCTGGTCCCGCATCAGGTTTTGGCAACTGGGTTCGAGTACTGCATGACGATGGAACGATCACCGTTTATGGCCATATGGAGACCGTCGAGGTCGTTGTTGGTCAGCATGTAGATGCTGGCCAGCGTATTGCTGGCATGGGCTCTCGTGGTTGGTCAACTGGATCTCATCTTCATTTCGAGGTTCACCCTGCGGGTCAAGGTCCTATCGACCCGGTGCCGTGGCTAGCTGAACGTGGCGTTTTCGTCGCTTAAGTTGGCTCACTAGATCACCCCCCACCTCTGAAGAGGTTGGGGGATTTTTGTGTCTTAACCCACAGTCACTTGCCCTACTCTTAAGTTACTCGGTAACCTCAAAGTTAGTTACTCAGTAACCTCTATTCTTAGGAGAAGGCAGCACCATGGCTATCAAGCAAGCACTCCTTGCGCTACTGCTCAGACAACGCCTCACACCCAGTCAATTGCAAGCGCAATTCCTCGAACTGACCGACCACACTCAAACCCTCAATATGGGGCAAGTAACCCAGACCCTCAAGAGGCTCGAACGAGATCAGCTCATCACTGCAGCTGGCCCCATCACTGGCGCCAACGGACACCAATCGGAAAGTTACCTCATCACCGAACAAGGCGCTGAACTCGTCCGCGAGTGGTTTAGGCGCCCAGTATCTACCCCGTTAAGCGAAAGAGATGAATTAGAAACAAAGATCTACCTCGCTATTGCCGACCCATCCATCGACCTCATCGATCTACTCGATAATCAGCGCTCCGAAATTTTAGGCCAGCTTCGCATCTTAAATAAGCAGGCTCGAGAGCTACCCCACCAACGCCTCCCGCGACGTCTGCTGATCGAACACCGCATCTACACTCTCGAAGCTCAGGCTCGCTGGCTCGATCGCATCGAATCCCTCCACCCCTGCCCCACCCACCAAGGAGAACGGTAATGTACCCCATCGAACTCAACGGCATCTCTTGCGTATTCGGCTCCGGCGCCCGGCGCGTCGTGGCCCTCGATCATATCGATCTCACAGTGGGTCAAGGCGAGCTTGTCGCCGTCATGGGACCATCCGGATCAGGGAAATCCACCTTGCTCAATGTTGCGGGTTTATTACAACAACCTACATCAGGGCGGGTTCTTATTGATGGTGTTGATACCTCCAATATGAATGATGCTTATGCTGCCCGACTGCGTCGCCAACACATCGGAGTAGTTTTCCAGCGCTATAACCTCATACCAACGCTGACAGTAGCCGAGAATATTGCGCTCCCTCTAGAGCTTGAGGGTGCTTCCTTTGCCAGCCTCACCGACGATATCGCCGCGGCTTTGGAGGAAGTGGGACTTTCGGACACCTTCGACCGATACCCAGGGGAGATCTCCGGTGGGCAAGCGCAGCGCGTCGCCATTGCTCGAGCCCTCATTGGTCCTCGAAGTATCGTGCTTGCTGATGAGCCCACAGGGGCTTTGGACACCTCCAGCAGCGAAGAGGTAATGAAAGTCCTCCGAGATCGAGTTGATCGCGGTGCCGCAGGAATTCTGGTGACCCACGAACCTCGTTTAGCGGCCTGGACTGACCGCATTGTCCATGTCCGTGACGGCAAAATCTCAGTGAAGGAGTTCTAATGAGCGCGTATATAGCCAGTCTTAGGCCCACGCTTCGAGACTTAAGAGCGCACCTATGGAGAAGTATTGCTGGTATATTGCTCGTTACTATCCCCGTAGCGGTGGTGAGCTTTAATATCGCCATGGACCAGTCGCGTATGAGCCTCTCGGATCTTCGCGCCGACACAACTGTCGTAGAGTCTCTCGGAGGCCAGTGTAAACAAGATATCACCGGGTATAACTACGAATGCTCTAACGAGTCCGATGCCCGCACAGATCCCCGCTCAGAAGCTCGGATCTTTGGTGCACGCGCTCAGCTCGAGCCCGTTGCCACAGCAGAGGCTCTCGCTACTATCGACGGCAGAAATACTACACTCCAGATCACGCATATCCCTGATAATCAGGCCCTCGAACGGGCGCCTTCATTAAACCCAGGAGAGATTATCATTGGCGAAGGATCAGCGGGACGGTTAGGGCTGCGGCCAGGAGATACGCTGAGGGTGACGGAAAATCGGCTCATTGATAGCACCCGTGCAGCCACAACCACCCTCACAGTAAAATCCATATCGCCAGGCTGGGACAGCTTCGTGCTCATCGGCTCCCTGCTCTCTGTCGACGACGTGGCCCAATCAGCCAACACCCAGTGGGTCCTCAGGGATGCCGAAACCCCGAGCTGGTCCACCGTGAAGCAGGCCAATGCCCGCGGCATGGTGGTGCAATCGGAAGCTGTCATGGAATCGGCTTCGGATATCCCTGACGAAGAACTCTATCCAGGTTTTGACTTGAAGGACTTTAATTCTTCCTACGCAGCAGAGTCTGTGATGTGGTTGTTCATATCATTCACTTTTATCCTCATTCTCTTGCTGATCATGATGAGTGTGATCACTCCTGTTTTTGCTATTGCGGCCACGAAACAGGCCGAGGTCTACGCCCAGATGCGCACCCAGGGCGCTTCCCGACGCCATATTCGCCTCGCGGTTTTAAGCTACGGCCTCGTCACCGCTCTTATCGGCGCCACCCTGGGGCTGGTCATCGGATTGGGTACCTTCTTTTTTCGGTGGACGTACCTCTTTCCTGATTTCAGCTTAGATTTTGCCCCGCTGCTTCAGCTATTAGTGTTCGTTACCGCTGTAGCTGGGGGTATAGGAGCCGCATATGTGCCCGCCCTCCTGGCTAGTCGCGGGTCCCCTATCGCTGGGGTTACCCTGAATCGCTCCGACCAGATTCTGCGCTGGCACAAGTGGATGACCATCGGTCCTGTGCTGCTCCTGCTGAGCATTATTGGTGCTATCGCCCTGCATTCCTTACCGCACTCTTCCGAGGCCGTAGCCTATTCCAGTGGGGACACTGTCATGGCCCTTGCAGCCATCCAGTTCTTGCTCACAGTGGGAGGAATACTCGGTCTCATCGGCTGCGTTCCGGGGTTGATCTACCTTGCGGGGCTGATCAGAAAACCACTATCCGCACGTCTGGCAGCTCGGCTCGTGAGAAGGCAAGCCCTGCGCTCGAGCTCCATCGTGATGGCGCTTTTGGCCATTGCAACAATAACAACCTTCCTCACAGTCGCCGGCCTCGGCTACTCTAGTCCGTGGCGCGTCGTCGAGGCTAAAACATTCTCGGAAACACTTGTCACCATTGGGAGTGCTACCGAGAAAACATCTCCGGATATCGCCAGCGCCTTATCCGCCCGCGATGAAAATATCGAAAAAGTTGTCGCCGGCGCCACTATTACCCCACTGCCAACCCTGACGACCTCGGACTGGTCAGATTTCTCCCTGGAGATTGCAGATGGCTGCCGCGCTCACGATTGGTCTCATTTCTCCTATCAAGGTCAATCGCCTACTGATTCTCCTGAGGCGGCTCGGCACTGTCGACATAAGATATTAAATCCCACTGTGAATCTGCAATCAGGCATCTCAACAATAGTATTAGGAGAGGCCGATAACGGAATCCTGGACCTCTTTACCTTAAGTCCAGAGCAACGTGCCCGCGCCGCTGACGTTCTTGCAGCAGGTGGAGTCTTGGGAAGTAGCGCCATCGTCCACGAGGGCGCCACGGCAGACTTTATTCTGAGTGAACTTCCCCAAGACGAGGGAGTCCATACCATTGGACGAGCCCAACTCCCCTTCGCGGCTGTTCTGCCCGAATTCTATAATGGGTGGATCCTGAGCCCACAGGCTGCCCAAGCGCTCATCCAGCAGAATCAGACCATCAAGTTCGACACCTCAACCTACGCGGTCAACTTCCCCGAGATTCCCTCATCGAAGATACTCAACAAGATCTCCGAAATGGTCGACGATTATTACTACACCTCCTACTTCCCAGAATCGCAATTCCAGGCAGAGTACCTCTACCTAGCGGCATTATTCATTGTGATTGTAGCTCTGATGATCATTCTGGCAGCGCCAACAATGAGGCAGCAGAACGAACAACTATTCACTCTCGGCGCCGCGCCGAAGCTGCTCAGCGCAATCAGCGCCTTTTATGGAATTATCACCACATTATTGGCTACTATTCCAGCCCTGATCTTAGGACATGGGCTCGGTTATATTTTACTCGACAGTAGCGAATATGATATCAACGGCGAACTCATCTCTTTGGGTGGCCGGGGGCTATACCAAGGTTCGTGGCCGATCGTCATTCTCTTCCTTCTAGTGCTTCCCGCCGTGGCGGGGCTGCTGGGGGCCTTCCTCGGCCGTCCGCGCGATCTGGTGAAGTACCGACAGGATTAGAAATAGGGGCCATGAGATATGGCCCCCATATCCCTATAGCTTCTCCAACGGAAGTCCGCCAATGAGCATCAGACGAACTTTTCCGGAAGAACCAAAATCGATCATCACGGTGGTATGTGCGGCACTTCCGCCTACCTCCATCACAGTTCCGAGCCCATATTTAGCGTGATTCACACGATCACCGACCTCGAGATGAAGGTCACGTGCTTGCGTCTTCGGCCCACCCAAGGGCCGCTGCCGCGTTGAGCGCTGCGGAGGAATATACGGGGCACTCGACCCACCTGACCATTCAGATCTCTCAGGTTCCACCCGCTGGAAGTGAATAAGATCTTCCGGAATTTCGCCAATGAATCGAGACGGCGGGTTACTCACCGCATTACCCCAGGAAGATCGAATCATAGCGCGCGAAATATAGAGCTGCTCCCGCGCTCGTGTAATACCGACATAAGCTAATCGACGCTCCTCTGAGAGTTCCCGTGGATCCCCGAGAGCGCGCATATGCGGAAATTGCCCATCTTCCCACCCGATGAGGAAAACCACCGGGAACTCTAGGCCTTTGGCGGTATGTAAGGTCATCAATGTGACCACACCTTGTTCGTGCTCCGGGATCTGATCGGCATCAGCCACCAAAGATACCTTCTCCAAGAAGGCCTTTACGCTTCCTATCTCTTCTTCTAGTTCCTCATCGGTTCCCATCCGTTCATAGGCCAAAAGATTGGCAGCCTCCGAGGAAAATTCGCGGGCCACGGATACCAGTTCATTGAGGTTATCCAAGCGCGCCCCATCCTGAGGATCACTCGAAGCTTCCAGTTCCGCCTGATACCCTGTGGTTTCGAGAATCTCGGCGATAATATCGCCAATATTGGGAAGCTGGGTGACATCGTCAACCGCTCCTTGTGCGAATGTGCGCAGATGCTCGATCAACTCCACGAAGCCTGCAAGAGCTTTGTGCACCCGCGAGGTCATCAGGGCGATTCTTCCCTCGACGGCGTCTTTGAGCGCGTGGGAGAAAGAGACTCCAGTGCTTTCTGCATGCATAGTAAGCATCGCAATAGCCCGATCCCCGATCCCGCGCCGTGGAGTGTTGATCACGCGGCGCAGGGATACTTCATCGTCCGGATTATCGATAACCTTGAGGTAGGCGATAATATCGCGGATTTCCTTACGTTCATAGAACCGCGTACCGCCAACCACCTTATAGGGAATGCCCGTTCGAATAAAGATATCTTCCAGGGCGCGCGAGGAGTTATTAGTACGATACATCACAGCCATATCGGAGTAATTGCGTCCGCGATCGGTGAGCTTATCAATTTCAGCAGCCACAAAGCGCGCTTCATCGTGCTCATTATCAGCTACATAGCCCGTGATCTGGTCACCGTCTCCAAGATCGGTCCATAATTTCTTCTCGCGCCGATTGTCATTCTGGGCGATTAGTGCATTAGCGGCTGAAAGAATGGTCTGGGTGGAGCGGTAGTTCTGCTCTAGGAGGATCGTGCTTGCTTGGGGATAATCTCGCTCAAATTCCTCGATATTGCGAATTGTTGCCCCACGGAAAGCATAAATCGACTGGTCACTATCACCTACCACGCACAATTCTGAGGCATCGTCACCAGTGCCCACCAGCAACGCGATCATGCGGTACTGCGCGTGGTTAGTATCTTGGTACTCGTCGATCAGCACGTGCCGAAATCGGCGCCTGTAAAACGCAGCCACGTCGGGATACTCGGTGAAGATACGCACCACTTCACCGATGAGATCATCGAAGTCGAGTGCATTGGAACTGCGCAACCGCCTGTGATATTCCGCAAAAACCTCGGCTACAGTGGTATTAAAGGGATTTTTAATTGCCTCTGCGTCCGCGAGTGCCCGTTCAGGTGTGATTAGTTCATTTTTCCACTGCGATATATGGGCGGCGAGCATACGGGGGCTAAAACGCTTTAAATCCAGCTGCAGATCTTTGGCTATCATGCCGATCAGCCGTTTCGAATCGTCTGCATCATAGATGGTGAAATTTGCGTTTAGCCCCGCCACCAAATGTGACTGCTCGCGCAGAATGCGCACACACGTCGAGTGAAAGGTAGACACCCACATACGTTGAGCCACCGTGCCAACGAGCTCAGTGACACGCTCTCGCATTTCGGCTGCGGCTTTGTTGGTAAAGGTAATGGCAAGAATCTGGCCGGGATGGACATCGCGATACCGCATGAGATAGGCGATGCGCTTCGTCAGCACCGCGGTCTTGCCAGAACCAGCACCGGCCACGATCAGCAGTGGGGATCCCTGATGTTTCACCGCGGCCTCTTGTTGCGGATTTAAACCGGTAAGCAGATCTGGCTCATCTCGCACCGGGTGACTGGGGTTGGATATGTCACGATGGCGGCGGGAGGGGGAAAATGGCGAGTGATTGTCATTCATAGTGCCTCTAATGTACAACGCCAAAAGGACACAAGATGTTCTCCCTCTACCTTCTTGCCTTCTAGCGTGGCACAATAGGTAACCATGAACGATTCTGATCCCCACTTCGAGGTTCGGTTTCCCTCAGGCACCGACGATCCCCTCACGGATCGCGAGATCCAGCTGTACCGCGAAGAGATTAATCGTCTCGACCGTCTGATCCTTGATGCGGTGAAGCGTCGCACTGAGATTTCCAAGGCGATTGGACGCACGCGGATGTCCGCTGGCGGCACGCGTCTCGTTCACACCCGCGAACTGGCAATTATCAATCAGTTTCACGCCGAATTGGGCGATGAAGGCCCGAGCTTAGCGCAGATCTTATTGCGCATGGGTCGCGGGAAGCTCGGCACAAAATCCACCTAGCCTCAACTATGGTGTTGACCACCTTGAGCTCCCTCGAGGTCACTACTTAATATCATTATCGACTACCGTAGACTTTTAGGATCTTTCGCATTGTGCGAAACCAGTAATCGTCATGAATGGAGATATTCTCATGTCCCTTGATATCACTAGCTCCCCAGCGTGGAAAGAACTCAGCGTTGCCCATAAAGAACTCGAGCAGACCACTTTGCGCGAGCTTTTTAGCGCTGACAGTGAGCGCGCTTCCCGCCTCAGCTTCGAAGCCGCAGGATTACACGTCGATTTGTCGAAAAACCTGATCAATGACCAGGCCCTCGCAGCCCTGATCAAGGTCGCTGAAGCCGCCAATCTCTCCGGACGTATCGAGGAGATGTTCACCGGCGAACACATCAATAACACCGAAGACCGCGCCGTTCTCCACACCGCCCTGCGCCTACCTGTGGAAGAAAGCCTCAAGGTTGACGGCCAGAATATCGCCGCCGATGTGCACGAGGTCCTCAGCCGGATGCGCGACTTCGCAACCTCTCTGCGCTCGGGTAGCTGGTTAGGTTACACCGGACACACCATCAAAACCGTAGTCAATATCGGTATTGGCGGCTCCGATCTGGGTCCAGCCATGGCCACCAAAGCACTGCGCAGCTATGCCACTGCCGGTATCAATGCCACATTTGTTTCCAATGTTGATCCTGCCGATATGATTGCGGCGCTCGATGATCTCGATCCTGAGTCCACTCTCTTTATCGTGGCCTCGAAAACCTTCACCACCCAGGAAACCCTAGCGAATGCTCATGCTGCAAAGCGGTGGCTGGTAGAAAAGCTCGGCGCCGAAGAAGCAGTGGCCAAGCATTTCGTTGCGGTTTCCACGAATGCTGAGAAGGTTGCCGAATTCGGTATTGATACCAAGAATATGTTCGGCTTCTGGGAATGGGTCGGAGGCCGGTACTCTGTCGATTCTGCCATCGGTCTGGCCCTGATGGCTGTTATCGGCCCCCGCGATTTTATGCGCTTCCTCGAGGGCTTTAATGCCATGGATAAGCACTTCCGCACCGCCAGCTTGGAAGAAAATATTCCTGTTCTAATGGGCCTTTTGGGAGTTCTATATAATAATTTCTTCGGTGCGGAGACCCACGCGGTCCTACCTTATTCTGAAGACCTAGGGCGCTTCCCTGCTTATTTGCAACAGCTCACCATGGAATCCAACGGTAAGTCTGTGCGCCATGACGGCACCGCTGTGACTACCTCGACCGGTGAGATTTACTGGGGTGAACCCGGCACCAACGGCCAGCACGCTTTTTATCAGCTGATTCACCAGGGAACCAAACTGATCCCTGCTGATTTCATTGGATTCGCCCGCCCCAAGGAAGATCTTCCTACCGCTAGTGGATCTGGCTCCATGCATGACCTTCTGATGAGCAATTTCTTTGCTCAAACCAAGGTTCTAGCTTTTGGCAAGACCGCCGAAGAAATCGCCGCCGAAGGTGTTAAGAGCGAATTGGTCAATCACAAGGTGATGCCGGGCAATCGCCCCACCACCACTATTTTGGCTAAGGAATTGACCCCACAGGTACTCGGTGCCTTGATTGCCCTTTATGAACACATCACTTTTGTTCAAGGAGTCATCTGGGATATCAATTCCTTCGACCAGTGGGGTGTAGAACTAGGCAAGCAGCAGGCTAATGACCTGGCTCCAGCAGTCTCTGGCGAGAAAACTGTAGATTCTGGAGATAGCTCCACCGATCAGCTCATTACCTGGTATCGCAACCATCGCTAAAACCATGACTTAGCATAACCGGCCCTCTTATTGGGCCGGTTTTGCTATGTATTAGGTTGGCACTGAGAGCACCACCAAATAATGCGTTCGAGCTCCCCTTCTTCCCCGTGCGCGTCCTTGCCACCCAATTTCCCTTTTTCGATCAGCGTGCCACACCGTCGACACGGCTTACGATTACGACCGAAGACATAGGAGGTTTGGCCGGGGATTTTAACCCCTGTACTCACGCGGGTGGTCGATAGCCTGTTGGACCACATCAACCGTCGAGTGATTGCTAACACTTGATCGATATCAACATCTCCAACACGGCGTAACGGGTGCAAACCAGCCAGGAAAAGAATCTCGGCTCGGTACTCATTACCTACTCCAGCTAGATTTTTCTGATCCATCAGAGCTGCCCCGATCGTTCGATCCGGCCTTAAAAGGAGGCGTCTTTTAGCCTCGGCGGCATCAAACTCAGGGGCTAGAACGTCAGGTCCCAAATAACCAATCGCTTCGTCATATTCACTCGCCTTGATTACTCTGACCAGTCCTAAAGAATGGCCCACTATTTCGATGGGATCGTTGGGGGGATCTGCCAGTCTGAGTACCACGCGGGCGGTAAAAGCTGGCTTTCGCCATCGATCGCCTAAGCGGTGAACCGACCATGTTCCCTCCATTTTGAGGTGGGTCTGCAGAATATCTGGACCGAAAGCCATAAACAGGTGCTTGCCATAGGGCCACACCTTCTCGCATTGTCGACCACTGAAATCCGCAAGGGCGAATCGGGGAACCCGAATATCGCTAGAGATAACTTCCCGTCCGCTCATAAATTGCAGGCGTCGGGCTAATCGGAAGACGGAATCACCCTCGGGCATTAAAGAATACCGCGCGGTTGGGAGGACTGATCAGCGGCGACAATTCGTTTCCCGAACGGGAACAGACTCACCGGAATCATCTTGATATTAGCTATAGCTAGTGGGATCCCCACAATGGTGACTGCTTGCGCTGCAGCGGTCATAATATGGTTGAGGGCCAGCCACCAGCCTGCTACTAGGAACCAGAGGATATTGGCTACATCGCTCAAGCCGTTTGTTGCTTGGGGTTCCACGACTCGGCCGAAAGGCCAGAGCGCATAGCTGGCCATACGGAAGCTAGCCACCCCAATTGGGGCGGTAATTACGAAAAGGAAAGCGATAATTCCCGCTAAAAAATAGCCCAATGCTAACCACAGGCCTCCGCAGAGGACCCAAATGATATTGAGGATAGTACGCATAGGGCTCATCTTAGCGATCACTAGTCATCGAAGCTGAGATCAGCAGATGCATCGTCTAAACTCCGCCCTGGTCGCCCTCGTGTATTGCGGCGCGGGGTAGGCTGGTGCATCAAGACCAGTCCCCGTGGGTTGATGGATAAACCAGCCTCTTTCAGCGATTTAAGGAGAGGCGACTCCAAAGCTGAATCTCCGTTGACTTTCTCGATAACCAGCCGGGAACGCACCTTTTCTCCGAGGGCATTAATGACCAAATCATAAGCTGGCTCGGGGGTGTCCATCAGGATGAGGTTCTTTCCTCCTCGAGTCATATAAGCCGCGAGGAGGCCATCGATGAGCACAACAAGGGATCCAGCAGCCCGCGTTAAACCCCGTTCTGGCCAGGCGATAGCGGCCCCATAAGGATTGGCAGGATCGGCTGCGGCAAGAACCACAACCTCAGGGTTCTTCGCACCCGACGGCCATCCTGAAATATCGGCACTATCGTCATAACCACGCAAACGGTCGATAATCGCCGGTGTTGAAAATTGAGTAGCGCCCATACCTTCAATTAAGTGCCCGCGCATCGCTTTGCCAGATTCTTCGAACTGCTTGAGAACCTTGTACACCAAGGCGAAGCCACCAACGATATCTTCACCCATCGCACTACCACGAGTTACCACTCCATAGCGATCCAGTAGTGTTTCACCGAGCGTGAAGGCCCGCGACGTGGCATCCGTGGAGGCGGCTGTCGTGCGCCCCCACCGTCCCACCATATCGGGAGGCGTGGTGTGAGTGGGGACTTGACTGCGCATTCCTCGAAAGCGCCCCCTGCTTCGGTTCGGGGTGCGCTTGGCCCTATGCGCGGTATTCTTTCCCCCTGCCAGGCGGGCGCGAATAGGGCGAAAACTATCGGGAGACACCAGCCCCAATTCAAAGAGACCCCATAGCGCCTCCCTCAGGTCCTTATCAAGGGCATCCGATCTGAGCTCCTGGTAGAGATGACTGCCAGAAGTGCCCAGTTGAGTTAATACACTTTCTTGTAAATCAGTCAACGAATAATCGCTGGGGTCGGTGATCAGAGAATCTGCGTAGGCAGCTGGAACCAAGGTCAGCCATGGATCTCCGGCCCCGGCCTTACCTTGGCCGATGATGAGTACCTCACCGTTATAGGTCAGTTCATCAAGGTCCGCCGGGTTGTAGTTTCGCACGCGGTTGGGGAAGATCCACTCCTCCCAGGCACTCGCCGGCAACCGGACGCCGGCGAGCTGCTCGATAACGCTGTACACCCCATCCACACCATAGAGTTCAGGCTCGCTGCCCACGGCAGCCACTTGATGCCACGACGAGAGAAACCGGGCAAAGGCAGAAGGTGACACGGGGGCGGTTTGGCTGCGCAATTTCGCCAGCGATTTACTCCGAATTATGCGGAGCACTTCACTGGCAATATACTCTTCCGCCTCAATTCCCTTACGGTAATGGCCAGCGATAATTGCCTTAGATTCCATGAGTTTTTCTAAGGAAGCAAAAGCGACGCTCGCAGCCAGACCGAATGCGTTTTGGAGATCTGAGAGCACAAATGGTCCGCGGGTGCGAGCCCACCTGGCTACTAATTGGTCAAGAGCATCAGTCACTGGCTCAATCTGTGCTCCCACCCCTCTCGGTACGGGGACGCCAAGACCATCGCGTAAAACAGCCGCGTCGGCTACCTGGGCCAGATGGTCGAGGCCGTTAATGCGTACCTGCATGATCCTGTTGGGGAATTGTTTGAGGAGTTCAGCCGTGCTGGTATCAAAGCTAATATGCTCATTCAGATCAGCAATAGGCCCTAAAATGCGCAAGGCATCTATAAGTTCCTCGGGGTTGCGGGCCTGGCGATCCGTGCTAATACGACGCAGCTGGGCGTCTACTTCGGCGATAATCTCAGGTTCAAGGAGCTCCCGCAATTCCACTGTGCCCATGAGTTTGGCTAAGAGGGCTGGGTCGAGGGCCAAGGCGGCTGCTCGTTTTTCAGCTAAGGGGCTATCGCCCTCGTAGACAAAGGCACCGGTATAACTAAAAAGAATCGAGGCCGCGAATGGCGAGGGCTGCTCAGTTGTGATCTCAACAATGCGGGTTTTCTTGAGCTTGAGGTCTTCGAGAACGCCTACCAGACTCGGTAGATCATAAACATCTTGCAAGCATTCGCGTACTGCCTCCAAGATGATGGGGAAAGTCGGATATTTCCGAGCCACATCGAGTAACTGGGCGGCCCGCTGCCGCTGCTGCCATAGTGGTGCGCGCTTGCCCGGATGACGTCTCGGCAATAACAGCGCACGGGCGGCACATTCGCGAAAACGCGAGGCAAAGAGCGCCGAATTGCCAACCTGCTCGGTCACAATATGCTCGATTGCATCGGGGTCAATGAGGAATAGTTCAGCCCCAGGTTCCACATCAGCATCCGGCAACCGCAGCACAATCCCATCGTCCGAGCTCACTGCTTGCGCATCTATTCCTGTGCGCTGCGCAATCTCCGAGCCCACAGCTAACGCCCACGCGGCATTAACGCCGCGACCGAACGGCGTATGTAAAACGACCCGCCAGTCTCCGAGGTCGTCGCGGAAACGTTCCAGAACAAAGGTGCGCTCATCGGGGATGACCCCTGTCGCTTCGTGCTGTTCCTGGAGAAAACGAACGATATTCTCGCGGGCATTATGGTCGAGGGTGGCAATCTCCTCGAGAGCATGTGGTGTAGAAAAGATCTCGCGTCGGAAAGCGCCGACCGCTTTTCCTAATTCCGCTGGGCGACCGAGCTGATCGCCCACCCAAAACGGCAGGCGCCCCGAATGCCCTGGTGCGGGACTAACCAATACCTGGTCGCGAGTGATCTCTTCAATTCTCCAGCTCGACGCTCCAAGAGTGAATACATCACCAACCCGAGATTCATATACCATCTCCTCATCGAGTTCACCCACACGGCGTGCGCCGACCTCGCCGCCTACGAGATAGACCCCGAATAAGCCCCGATCGGGAATCGTGCCGCCACTGGTCACCGCAACACGCTGGGCCCCAGGTCTGGCAGATAACGTGCCAGTGATGCGATCGTAGACTATGCGGGGTTTCAGTTCCGCAAAATCAGTGGAAGGGTAGACTCCACTGGCTAAGTCGAGCACGGCATCGTAGACCTCACGCGGCAGCGTGCGGTAGGGAAAAGCGCGTATAACAGTCGCATACCATTCCTCGACATCGATATCCTCGACCGCCACCTGGGCGACAGTCTGTTGAACCAACACATCGAGGGGGTTGCGCGGGATATGCAGTGCCTCAATACGGCCGCCCCGCATCCTTTTAACAGTCACTGCTGTTTGCACGAGATCCGAGCGATGTTTGGGGTAGAAAGAGCCGTGTGAAACAGCTCCCACCACGTGCCCGGCGCGCCCTACTCGTTGCAGCCCTGATGCCACCGATGGCGGAGCTTCGACCTGAATGACTAAGTCCACTGCTCCCATATCAATGCCTAGTTCGAGTGAGCTGGTGGACACCACGGCGCGGAGTGCTCCTTCTTTGAGCATGGTTTCGGTGGTGGCGCGCTCGTCTTTGCTCACCGAGCCGTGGTGTGCTCGGGCGATCACCAACCCCGCATCTTTGATCGCATCCTTACTCGGCATCACCTGGGCCGGAATCGTACTTTGTGCTGGGGTCTCAAGCACCTCGGGCGAATGCTCTGTGACATAGAGTTCGTTGAGCCTCGCGGCGAGCTTTTCGGCGCTGCGTCTGGAATTGACAAAGATGATCGTGGATCGGTGGTCCATGACCTCGTCGTAGAGCATGGCTTCTATATGTGGCCAGATGGAGCCAGTGCGCTGATCCCCGCCGATCATCATAGTTTCGTCGGTATTGCTACTGAGCCCTAAAGAATCGTCGATCAGTTCGTCATTAGCTGTGAGAGATTGATCGAGTGTGGGCAAATCCGACATATCCTCCACGGGCACGCGGACCACGAGATCAAAGCTCTTAGTCGCTGGGGGGTTAATAATCTGCACAGGACGATCGCCGCCTAGAAATTGGGCTACTGTCTCAATCGGCCGCACGGTTGCTGAAAGCCCGATGCGCTGGAGTCCGCTCCGGTTCGTGCCCTCGGCTGCAATCAGGCGCTCGAGGCGTTCTAAGCTGAGGGCCAAATGCACCCCGCGTTTGGAACCCGCTATGGCGTGAATCTCGTCAATAATCACGGTGCGCACTGTTGTGAGGATGCCTCGCGCCTTGGACGTCAGCATCAAGTAGGCAGACTCTGGGGTGGTAATAAGAATATCTGGTGGGTTACGTAATTGAGCTGCGCGTTCGGCGGCTGGGGTGTCGCCCGAGCGAACACCAACGGTAATAGTAGGGTGCGCGAGTCCGAGATTGGCTGCGGTGCGCGCGATTCCGATAAGAGGGGCGCGCAGGTTGCGCTCGACATCGACTCCGAGCGCTTTCAGTGGAGAGATATAGAGGACCTTAACGCCTACACCTGCGTCTTTATCTGATTCCGACGCTGGGTCGAAAGTGTTATTTGCCACAGCTAGTGTGGTTTGACCTGAGGTCGTAGAAAGCTCGTTAAGTGACCATAAGAAGGCTGCTAGCGTTTTACCTGAGCCGGTTGGAGCAACCACGAGGGCATTTTCACCAGCAGAAATGGCCTTCCATGAGGCATTCTGCACAGAGGTAGGTGAGGCGAATACATCGGTGAACCAGGTGCGCACAGCTGGTTGAAAACGCTCGAAAACTTTCTCAGAATCCACTGAGAGATCATTGTCAATAATGTTCAATTTTTCGCTGACCCTCTAGACTAGTTAACTATGACTGCTCAATTTGATGATGCTACGTTGACCTACCGAATCGCCAAAGGCACCGGCGATATCCTTAAAGGCGTGCGCACAGATGATGTTCTGCGGGATCGTGCCCTAGGCGATGCTGGCGACGATCTTGCCCAAAACTGGATCGCCCGCGTTCTCGCCCAGCACCGCCCACACGACGGATTCCTTTCTGAAGAAGCAGCCGATAACCCAGAGCGCTTAGGTAAAGAGCGCGTTTGGATCATCGATCCGCTCGATGGCACTAAAGAATATGCCACCGGACGTCAGGATTGGGCTGTGCATATCGCACTGGTTGAGAACGGGATTCCCACTCATGCCGCAGTTGGTCTCCCCGACCTTGGCGTGGTCTTCCATTCCGACGAAGCCCGTGCCGTTACCGGCCCGATGTCCAAGCGTATCGCAATTTCACACAACCGCCCACCCGCAGTAGCCCAGCATGTAACAAAGAGCCTCGGTTTCTCCTCGGTCTCCTTAGGTTCGGCTGGTGCCAAGGCTATGCACGTTCTGCTGGGTGATTATGATGCCTATATCCACGCCGGCGGCCAGTACGAGTGGGATTCCGCAGCCCCAGTTGGTGTGTGTAAAGCCGCAGGTCTGCATTGCTCGCGCCTCGATGGCAGTGAATTAACCTATAACAACAAAGATACCTATATGCCAGATATTCTCATCTGCCGCCCAGAGTTAGCGGAAGAGATCATTAAGCTGGCTACTGAGTTTCGAGATGAGCACGGATCTTATTAAGATGCACCTCTAGACTTTAGCCCGCTGCACCCCGAGACCTTTGATTCACTCGGTGTGTGGCGGGTTTAAAAACGTACGATGGTGCACTGAGCATAAATACAACTCGGAGATAAAGGAGCGTTCACCGTGTCTACTATTGCCACCCCCTATGAGGATCTCCTGCGGAAAATTCTCTCAGATGGATCTCATAAAGACGATCGCACAGGTACGGGAACGACGAGCTTATTTGGACAACAAATGCGCTTTGACTTAGCGCAATCGTTTCCGCTTATTACTACCAAGAAAGTGCACGTGCATTCAGTTGTTGGCGAATTACTGTGGTTCTTGCAGGGTTCATCAAATGTGCGATGGTTACAGGACAATAATATTCGCATCTGGAACGAATGGGCCGATGAGAATGGGGACCTAGGCCCCATCTATGGGGTGCAGTGGCGCAGTTGGCCGACCCCCAATGGGGCTCATATCGATCAGATCTCTCAAGCTCTCACCACATTGAAAAATAACCCCGATTCCCGCCGCAATATTGTCTCGGCGTGGAATGTTTCCGAGCTCGACAATATGGCTCTGCCCCCCTGTCATCTCTTATTCCAGCTGTACGTGGCAGATAACAAGCTTTCCTGCCAGCTTTACCAGCGTAGTGCCGATATGTTTCTCGGGGTTCCCTTTAATATCGCTTCCTATTCTCTACTTACTCACATATTTGCCCAGCAAGCTGGTCTTGACGTCGGGGAATTTATCTGGACCGGTGGCGACTGCCATATTTACGATAATCACCGTGAGCAGGTAGCCCTGCAATTATCCAGAGATCCCCGCCCTTATCCCCAGCTCAAATTACGCACGGCACCAGATATATTCTCCTACACCTTCGACGATATTGCTTTCGAAGGCTACGATCCGCACCCTGTAATTAAGGCTCAGGTGGCGGTGTAGAGATGCTAGGAGCTATTTGGGCGCAAAATCTCAACCGTATAATCGGCGATGGCCTTACCATGCCGTGGCATGTGCCAGAGGATATGCGGTTCTTTAAAGAACAGACACTTAACCACACTGTCATTATGGGGCGCAAGACGTGGGAATCGTTGAGCGTGCGTCCCCTACCTCATCGGGAAAATATTATTATTTCCTCTCGCGAACCCGGCGCGTGGTCGCAGGGTGCCAGGGTGATACATGATCTAGCTCAGCTACCCGATCGTGGCTGGATCATCGGGGGTGGGGAGATTTACCGGCAAACACTCCCCCTGGTGGGTCGCATTGTTCGGACACTTATCGACGCCGATATCGAAGTTGGTGAAAAAGCCGTTCTAGCCCCTGAGATCCCCCAAGATTTTAGACTCACCGATCACACCGATTGGACCATCTCCCGTTCAGGCCAGAGTTATTGTTTTCAAACCTGGGATAGAATAGCAACAGAAATCTTCAGCGACTAAGGATTTGATTCATGAGTTCAACCCCCATCACCATCTATGCCACCTCGTGGTGCCCGTTCTGTCAGCGCTTGCTGGCCGATTTGGACCACAAGAATATCCCCTACACCACGGTTGATGTCGATGCTGATGCCACAGCCGCAGCGTGGGTGGAATCCGTCAATAGCGGCAATCGGGTAGTGCCCACCGTGCTGTATTCTGACGGATCCCACGCCACCAATCCTCCGGCCGGTCAAGTGGCGCGCCGCTATAAGGAGCTCAGCGCCTTATAGCTCTCGCAGGAGATAGATATCCAAAATCCAGCCGTGGCGCTGACGGAGATCTTGCTTGAGATCGCGCACCTCGTGACCGATCTCTGAAACATACCCGTGGCGCAGTACCTCCTTATCGGTGCCCAGATAGGCGCCCCACCACATATAGGTCTGAGGGCTAAAATTCTCCAGCCAAGCTGCGTGGCCGTCCAGCATAACCACACAATTGCGGCGCTCTATCTCTCGGGTATCTTTGAGGTTGCGGCCGGTAGTGATATGAATAGCTTCACCAATACGATTGAGAAGCAGTCCATGGCGTGCGGTCAGCACTTGGATAGCAGTAATGCCAGGAATAACATCAACTGCCATCTCTAGCCCCTCGAGCTCCCGCATTTTCTCGATAATGCGCAAGGTGGAATCATAAAGAGAGGGATCCCCCCAGACAAGAAAGGCGATCGTATCGTCCTTGTCTGAATTGTCTCGAATACTTGAGGCCAACAGGTGCGCTCGAGCGCTGTGCCAGGAGCGTACCTCGGCATCATAATTCTTAGGGTTGCGATCTCGGGGAGGATCTTCCACGGAATAGATCGGTGTTTGTGGAGCATGGCGATCGATGATACGATGCCGAAGCTCTAAGAGATCGGCCTTAGTATCGCCTTTATCGAGAGCAAAAACAGCTCGGGCGCGTTTGAGAGCTGCGCTAGCCTGTAGGGTGAGAAAATCTGGGTCGCCGGCACCGATGCCGATCACGAGAACTGTCCGCATTTATCTAATTCTCATCTTGTGGATCCACTGGGTCCACTGGATCCACAAAGCTCTCACGTTCACTAGAGGTGAAGTGCCCTGATAGGACGGTAAAATCAGCCGATATCTGTTGACGTAAATAGTGCTCACATGCCATTGACATCTGTTTAGCGTCATACCGGTTGAGGGTGAGCAAACGAGAGAGCGGATGTCCCTCGTCGTCGATCAGATCAAGGGCGAGATACTGGTGGCCATCCTCCTCGATCATTGATGCTGATACGCTAATTCCTGTAACATCGCGAAAAATCGCCTCGCTGGACATATCTAAACCTTCCTCACACTTCGTCTGCACTAGTTAGTAGTGGTGATTCTATACGGTTCTATGGCTAAGCAAAAGCATAGGCCAGATAGCCACCGGCTGGAATGGAGAGATATTTTTGCTGCTAGGGGTACTAATTATGGCCACTTCTTAGTATTCGGGTACGCTACCTAGATGGTGGGCTTTGACCCTACCGCTGCCCTAGTAGCTCAGTGGATAGAGCACGGCTCTCCTAAAGCCGGTGTCGGAGGTTCGATTCCTCTCTGGGGCACTTTTTTATTCCTAAGAGCGATCCCTAGTGAGTGAGCTCCAAACGATAGCCGGATTTTTAGTATCTATCTCATGGACCCCGCTTCCGTCATCTCCTTTATGCGTGAACAACAATCGCAACCTGTCTTATCCTGAGTCATTCCTTAACTATGAGGCTTTGACGCTTGGAGAATTCGATTCGTGTTAACCGCGTGGGTCCGTTGGTGTGGACTCGATGTGCAGAATGCACCCCTATCGTCGGCCCTCATATCTGCCGTGCTCATTCGGCTAGGATCACGGAGTCCTAAGGGCGTAGCCATAATCTTTGCCGTCTTGTGACTTTGCTTAATTTCCTCCCCCCTTTATCGCAGCTTCCGAGAACGCAGGGGTACAGGTGGCAATGCGAAATTAACAATGGAAGAGATGACATCCAATACCGCTAGAAGCACGAAGCTCACATTGCCCTTGACTGGGTGCGCTGTCTGTAGCACCATCCAGCCTTAGGAATATTCACCCGTGCCTGAGAAATTGGCTTGATTCTTATTATGAGATTTCTCCGGTGATCACATTAAAATCAATGCAATGCAGAATTTTCTGGGTGATTCAGAACCCGTCCTCCTGGCCGCCGGCTCCGTGGAAACCAGCACGCTTGTCTCCTTCGCGTGGATCATGGCTGCGGCCTCCTTAGCCCCAATATTGTCTTGGCTAACTGGAAAGCGTATTCCAGCTGTGGTTTTGCTTATTGGTTTGGGAGCTCTCATTGGCCCTCATGCCCTTCACCTCGCTGATATTGAAGGTGGAGTTTCTTTACTTAAAGATCTGGGCCTAGGAATGCTCTTCCTACTGGCTGGATACGAGATCAAGGTGTCAACTGTGCGCAGCCGTGAAGGATTCACGGCCTCTGTTACATGGCTCGCATGTATCGCTCTATCTTATATAGGCGCTAATTATATTTTAGATTATGGCACATCGGCTACCGCAACGGTGCTCGCAATCGCAGTGACATCGACGGCCGTAGGCACGCTCTTGCCCATCATGAAACAACAGGACATGCTGGATACTAATGTAGGCAAGTCGCTGCTAGTGCATGGCGCTATCGGCGAGATCTTCCCTATTTTCGCTATGGCTCTGCTGCTTTCTACCCGCACCACCTGGCTAACCGCCACGGTACTGCTTTCATTCTTCGCGATTGCGGTGCTCATCGCCGCAATTCCAGCGACAGTAAGGAATCTAGTTCCATGGGTGGGCAGAGCTATGATTAGCTCAGCGAGCGCAACGAATCAGATGGTATTGCGCGTGGTAATTTGGATGCTCGCCATATTGATGGCGGTCGCAGCCGCTTTCCAACTCGACGTAGTTTTGGGCGCGTTTGCAGCTGGTTTCATCCTGCGTCAGTTGGTGCCGAAAAAATATCGCAACGCTCTTGAACAGCGTCTCGATGTCGTTGGGTACGGTCTATTAATTCCCGTTTTCTTCGTGTGCTCGGGTATGGCAATCGACACTGCCGCCGTCGTCGACAACCCCATGCGTCTAGCGATTCTCATTCCGGTCATCTATATCGCGCGCGGGCTACCAATTTTACTTCGCGAGATTTTCTCCAATACTGGCTCCGGGCTCGAGACAACTCGAGAGAAAATCCAGCTCAGCTTATATGGCGCGACCGCGCTACCCATTATTGTGGCCGTCACCGATGTGGCGACAACCTCTGAGATCATAAGCTCTGCCAACGCTTCAATTCTGGTGGCGGCAGGTAGCATCACAGTGCTACTTTTCCCTCTACTGGCTCACCTGTTGGATAAATCCAACTCGCAACAGGAACAAACAGGGTAGTTTTTTAAGCGTTGAAAGTGTTAAAGTCTTGAACCAGTGTGATCTATTAGCATCACTGATAAGGAGCAATATGTCTTTCTTTAACACCCGCCTCGTCAAGGCTCTCGCTCTCAGCGCCGCCATCAGCATAGGCTTTTCACCCCAAGCATTTGCTTTGGGACCCATCCAAGCAACCGTTCTCGACTATTCTGCTGGCGTTCCCTCGGCAGCTGCTGTAAAAGCCAGCGGTGCTGCGGGCGCTGTCCGCTATGTCTCCCGCCCACGCCCCGATGCACTCTGGATGCTAGGCAAACCCGTTGGCCTAAGAGAGACTCGTGATTTTGCAGCGAACGGTCTCAGCACCGCTTCCGTCTATCAATTTGGCAAAGGCCCCACAGCGGATTGGCGCCAGGGAGCATACGGCGCGGCAATCCACGCGCCGCAGGCTATCGCTTTGCACAAGGCTGCAGGGGGACCGACTGGTCGCCCCATCTACGTAGCCATCGACGATAACCCCACATGGGCAGAGTACGATCAGCTCATTCGCCCCTACCTTCGAGCTTTCCAAGAAGCTCTCTTATTAGGGGGCTACAGCATGGGCATTTATGGCAATTACAACACTATTGAGTGGGCCAGTCGCGATGGACTCGGATCCTTCTACTGGCAGCACGACTGGGGCTCCCAGGGACGTATCCATCCCCTCACAACCATCCACCAAAAGGCCGGTCAACAACGTACTGTGGACGGAATTCTCGTTGATGTCAACAATGTTTATGCTCGCGACTGGGGTCAGTGGCGACCGGGCGACCGCGGAATCCTTCTCCCCCAACCACCGGCGCCACCTCGCGCTGATCTGGGACACGCTCTTGCTGGTTTAAGCTCGCACATTCCAGGTGCAGATCGCTTCCCATTGCCACATGGGGATCAGATCAATCAGGCTCTTCAAATTGTGCGGCTGTCGAGCTAGTCGATGTCGCTAACGGAGCATCGATAAGCTGCATGCGGACGAGCTTGGTCAGCTTGTCCGCATCACCGTAACTGCTGGCCACGACCACAAAGTCAGTTCCAAAAGATGCGGAGGCGTGGATGTCTTTTTCATTAGACCACGCAAACTTAGTTCCTTCCACTCCCGGAAAAATAGCGGTACCAAAGTTTTGACTCGTTCCGTCCTTAGCGGTCGCTGCCGTGTCTCGCATCGCTCGCAGCACCGGCGCCTGCGGATTATTAATGAGCACCTGGGCAAGGAAGTAGGCAACGTCGAAAGTACTCGTCAGCGAATATCCCCACTGAGTATTCGCTTGGGTTGATTCGAGACCGTATTTTTTAATCACCCAATCGATGGATTGCGGATATTTTTCATACAGATCCGTGGCTAGATCGTCATCGGAAGTTCTAACCATTGACCTAGCCCGGGGGAAATCGCTTGTATCGCCACGCTCGAAAATATATTGAGCGATATAGAGCTTGATCAGACTGAGAGCGGGACGGGGTGCGCGCTCATTCACAGTCCCGATATGACCGCCTTCGGCGATATTGACATAGGTAATTTGAGCGCTGAAATTATCTTTTACTGGATCTCCCAGCTGAGGGACCTGAAACCCTTTGAGATCAAGCCATCGCCCTTCGTGTTGACGTCGGGTTAAGGAGGGTTGATCTGCAGGTTCGCGGGTGCAAGCCCCGAGGCATAGTCCGACTATGAGTAGCGGGCCTATGACCCGGTGTGGCCATATACCGAAGCCCTTCCTGCTAGCAGAGGTTAAGAGCATTTCTTCATTCTATTGACGGTATATGAGCACATACAAACGGCCGTGATTAAAGCCTTAACAGGGTTATTTTTGGAGCCTTAAGGCTCTACCGCGATACTAGTGATCGACCGCCGCTTCGACTCCGACGCCAGTTAGAGAGCGGACTTCCATCTCCGCCTGAAGGTGATCGAGGTTATCTGGTTTGCCCATAAAAGTTCCAATAATGCCGGCTAAGAAGGCCAAAGGAATCGATACTATACCTGGACTGTTGAGCGGGAAGTATGCAAAGTTGACGTTCTCCCCCAGCATGGAATTCGCCGATCCCGAGACTGCTGGTGAGAAGACTATAAGCAAGACGGCCAGAGCTAAACCTGTGTACATAGAGGCTACAGCACCTGTGGTATTGAATTTCTTCCAGTACAGCGAGAGCAATATGGTGGGTAGGTTTGCCGAGGCGGCAACTGCGAATGCAAGAGAGACTAGGAAAGCTACATTTTGCCCCATGGCAAGGATACCCAGAGCTATCGAAACCGCGCCAATGATGACAACTGTTATGCGCGATACCCGTACTTGCTCTTCTTCCGTGGCTTCTCCATTGCGAAGTACCCCATTGTAGATATCGTGGGCGATTGATGCCGAGGCGGTAATTGCGAGTCCCGCGACAACAGCTAGGACGGTTGCAAAGGCTACTGCCGAAATAATCGCCATGAAGAACGGGCCAGCGAGTGCCAAAGCAAGTAACGGAGCGGCTGAATTGGCTCCCCCAGGTGCGGCAAGGATCCGGTCCGGTCCCACCAGAGCGGCAGCACCGTATCCAAGAACCAACGTCATCAGGTAGAAGGCGCCGATGAGGATGATAGCCCACGTAACTGAGCGCCGTGCCTCCGTTGCGGTAGGAACGGTGTAAAAGCGCATGAGCACGTGCGGGAGACCGGCTGTACCCAGGACTAGAGATAGTCCGAGGGAAACAAAATCAAGACGTGAGGTCGCAGTCTGGCCGAATTTTAACCCTGGTTCCAGAATCTGTGACGCTTCGTAACCTTTTTGGGCGAGGGTGTCTGACACACGATGGGTTTCTACCGCCATGTCCATAACGGCGGAGAGACCACCCTTGATGGAGATAAAAACCAAAATCGACATGCTGCCCACGCCAATAATTAGAAGAACAGCTTTGATCATTTGCACGTAGGTGGTGCCCTTCATGCCTCCAATGAGCACGTACAAAATCATGACTACTCCCACCGCTGCGACTACTATCGCCTGTTTTCCAAAGTCGTGGACATCAAGCAAGACTGATACCAAGGATCCCGCTCCGGCCATTTGAGCGATCAGATAAAACAGGGAAACGAATAGGGTGCCAAATGCCGCTGCCACCCGTACTGGCTTCTGGCGGAGACGGAAGGAGAGCACATCGGCCATCGTGAAACGACCCACATTCCTTAAGGGTTCAGCCACCAGTAGAAGGGCGACCAACCATGCAACAAAGAAGCCGACAGAATAGAGGAATCCATCATATCCATTGAGCGCTATCGCACCGACGATACCTAAGAAGGAGGCAGCAGAAAGATAGTCACCCGCAATTGCGAGTCCATTTTGTCGTCCAGAGAAGGATCCACCACCGGTATAGAAGTCGGAGGCCTCCTTTGTAGACCGCCCAGCTTTTAACACCACCCCCATGGTTATAACAATGAAGATGATAAAGACGGAGATGTTGAGCACGGGGTTTCCGGTTGAAACGGTTTCAGCTACATATAATATCTTCATTTTTTAACCCTCCATACGTGAACGGATTGCTGCAGCCTGGGGCTCAATATTCCTATTGGCATAACGGATATACACCCACGTGATTACGAAGGTGGTAATAAACTGAGCAAATCCGAAAATCACTCCGATATTCACATTCCCGTACACGGGGGTGGCCATAAAGCTCGGCGCATACGTAGCGGTTAGGACATAGGCGATGTACCACACAAAGAACGCAAGCGACATAGGGAAAGTAAAGGATCGATAGGTCGACTTGAGTTCCAGGAATTGGCGGTCTTTTTGCATCTCTACAAATTCTTGGGCGGTGGGCTCGCGCCGCCTAGGCATGGGCTGAGCATTCATGGTGCACTCTCTTTCGCATCACAGCTTCGCGTGCAAATACCGAGGTGGGTCTTTTGACTGCGGAGCTATATTATTTTCGGTCGATTGGGGCCTAAGGCTGAGCTTTTACTACGCGGAGCCGGAATATTTGAGAATTTCGCGTGTGCTAAAACTCTGGCGATGTGCGGCTTGACGTCTAGGTAAATTTTTAGAAATAAGCCACAACAGCAACACCATGTGTTGCCAGTCACATGAATATATCTTCGCTTCCTAACCTACCCAAACTTCCCCCCAATAGCCGCAGATCCTGAATTATTTTCACTATCTTTTTTATCTACTACCCCCGACCTCCTCGCTTTATGCAAGATTTTAGCTACCCCCGCACCCTAAATAAACCACTGTTCTGGAATCGACAATTTTGTTAAGCTACTCTTCCTTTGCGTACAAAAAACCCGCATCAGCTTTAGCGATGCGGGTTTGAAGAATTCGATTTAGCGGGCGTCTAGCAAATCAATCACAAAGACAAGGGTACGTCCCGCAAGTGGATGGCCGCCTCCAGCAGGGCCGTACGCAGCCTCTGGGGGAATAACGAGTTGGCGCCGACCTCCCACCTTCATTCCGGGTATTCCCTCTTGCCATCCAGCTATCAAGCCGCTTAAGGGGAATTCAATGGATTGTCCGCGGTCCCAGGAGGAATCGAACTCCTGGCCGGTTTCAAAATCTACGCCCACATAGTGCACTTCAACCATGCCACCAGGCTGGGCTTCTGCTCCATCACCTTCAAGAAGGTCAGTGATGACAAGATCTTCAGGGGCTGCACCTGCGGGGACTTCAATAACTGGTTTTTCCATGGAAGCTGTATCTCCTTCAAGCACGACTACTGTCGATGGGTTTTGGTTCTACGTCATATGAGGTCTTAGTTGATAAATTAAGGCCCCACTGGAACCTTTCCCGCTTATTCTAGCGGTAAAGTCCAGCGAGACCTTAATTATCCAGTAATTTCTCAGCGCTCGGAGATAGGTGGAAGCGTGCGATTCACCTCGCCAGTGTATATTTGGCGTGGTCGATTAATCTTTGTTGAGGTGGCCAATTGCTCCCGATACTGAGCAATCCAGCCAGGCAACCGGCCGATTGCAAAAAGAACCGTAAAGAAATCGGTATTAAATCCCATGGCTCGGTAGATTAGACCCGTATAGAAGTCAACATTCGGGTACAGCTTGCGCTGAATAAAATAATCATCCTTCAGTGCAATCTCTTCTAACTTCATTGCTAGATCGAGCAGGTGGTCACCGCCCAAATGCTCGAGAATCTCGTGGGCAGCATCCTTAACAATAGCGGCGCGTGGATCGTAGTTGCGGTAGACGCGGTGTCCGAACCCCATCAAGCGAACGCCTTGCTCCTTATTCTTCACCCGGTTCATGAAGTCTGTTGCGTCTCCACCTTGGGCGTCGATTTCTTCGAGCATCTCCAATACCGCCTGGTTAGCACCTCCATGAAGGGGGCCAGAAAGGGCATTAATGCCACCAGCAATGGCAACAAACATATTGGCTTGAGCAGATCCGATCATCCGAACCGTCGATGTGGAGCAGTTCTGCTCGTGATCGGCGTGCAGAATCAACAGCTTGTCCAGAGCACGAGCCATCACCGGATCAACCTCATAAGGCTCAGTTGGATAGCCAAACATCATCCGCAGGAAGTTTTCGCGGGTATTGAGGGAGTTGTCCGGGTACATAAACGGTGCGCCCTTGGATGCACGATACGCCTGGGCTGCCAGCATAGGCACTTTGGCCAGCAGCCTCACTGTGGCCATATCAAGTTGCCTCTCATCCAGTGGATCCAATTGATCCTGGTAGTACGTCGAGAGAATATTCACCGAGGATGCGAGCACCGACATGGGGTGCGCGTTGCGCGGGAAGATGGAGAACTGGTCTTTAAAGTCCTCGTCCAAGAGCGTGTGATGACGAATTTCATTTTCGAAAGCGTCGAGCTCCTCTTGATTCGGGAGCTTCCCTTTGATCAGTAGATAGGAAACTTCACTGAAATTGGCATTCTCAGCGAGGTCAGCAATATTGTAGCCGCGATAACGAAGAATTCCCTCTGCGCCGTCGATATAGGTAATCTTCGATTCCGTTGACCCAGTGGATACATAACCTGGATCGTAGGTAACAAAACCAGTGTCAGCGAGCAGGTTGCCCAGCGCGATGCCGTCATTACCCTCATGAGAGCGAATGATGTCAAGTTCATATTCTCCGCCTGGATATTGAAGAACGGCCTTATCTTTGTTGGTAGTCATAGCTTCCCTTTCATGAAAACTCGTTGTGGTTCCCGGCTCGTTAGCTCCACCCTCACACTTCGCGACCCTCGCAGAGACTTCGTGAGCAGCAGGAGGCTGGCCAAATAAGTCACACGAGTTCTTACAACGTGCCAATTCCACAAGAGATTAGATTGATTCTTTTGGTTGAAAAGGATCTTCACCTACATGCCTTGCAGAGCGGATTGCCGTTTCCCAATATTCTAGTTCAAATATAGCGAGCACTTCTTCTATGGAGCCACAACCTCAAACCACTCCACCCTCTAATCCTAGGCGCAGGCGGGTTTATCGAGCTGTGAGTGACGCCAAAATATTAAAAAGTGGCCTGGTGCACATTTTAGCAAAAATTGTGATATGAACTACCTTTACCCCCTTTATTTCACTAAAACTAGGCAAAAAGGGAAGATCAACGTCCTCTAACTACCCCCGTTAAGGTAACGGTTATGGCTGGAAGATTTTCCTCACTTATACCCCACTAGGGCACGAATATCGGTAATCTGGAATTTCTACTCCATGAGTATCCACCCGCGAGTATCTACCCGAAACTAGAAAGCAGAAATATGAGTGAGACACCTAGAATCCCCGCACACCTTCTTCCTCACGATGGGCGCTTCGGCTGTGGGCCGTCAAAGGTGCGGCCCGCGCAGGTTGATGCCGTGGCAGCTGGAGCCCGCACCGTTCTGGGTACTTCGCACCGCCAATCTGCGATCAAAGACATTGTCGGGAGTATCCGCACCGGCCTAAGCCAACTATTCAATCTCCCCGAAGGCCATGAAGTCATTCTTGGCTTAGGTGGAGCGACTGCCTTTTGGGATGCCGCCACCTTCGGTCTCATACGAAAAAAATCAGGACACTTGGTATGCGGTGAGTTCTCCTCTAAATTCGCGACCGCAGCCGCCCAAGCCCCGTGGCTTGATCAGCCCGCCATTATCTCTGCTGAGCCAGGCAAGATCCCCACACCGGGCTCTCATGACTTTGACGGATGCGATGTCATCGCATGGGCGCATAACGAGACCTCCACGGGCGCTATGATTCCCACCCATCGCCCCGCGGCCCCCGAAGATGCTCTGACTGTTATCGATGCCACCTCAGGTGCTGGCGGTCTACCAGCCGATTTGAACGCGGTTGATGTTTATTATTTCTCCCCTCAGAAGTGCTTCGCTGCGGATGGCGGGTTGTGGATAGCCATCATGAGTCCTCGCGCACTCGATCGCGTTGAGGAGATTGCCAAGTCGGGTCGCTATATCCCTGAGTTCCTCAATCTCAAGACTGCAGTGAACAATTCCCGCAAGAACCAGACGTATAATACCCCGGCGGTGGCCACCCTTATCATGCTCGCTGAACAGGTAAAATGGATGAATGAGCTGGGCGGACTCGATGCTATGGTGGAACGCACCCGCCGCAATTCAGATACGTTATACGCGTGGGCCGAGAACCACCCTCATGCCCAACCTTTCGTCAGTGAGCCTTCACACCGCTCCCTTGTGGTAGGCACGATTGACTTCGACGACAGCGTCGATGCTGCAGCGTTGGCGAAAATCCTGCGCGCACACGGCATTGTCGATGTGGAACCTTACCGGAAGCTAGGCCGCAACCAGCTTCGTGTGGGATTATTCCCAGCTATTGATGCGGCAGATATTCACCTTCTCACCCAAGCGATCGATCATATCTTGGATCATCGCTAATCTTTGTGGCACTCAGCTCCTGCGTGGAACTCCAATACAGGAGGTGGGATGCGATAAGATTGGGTGGATACGCACCTCAGTATGTTGAGTTGAGGAACGGGGACTTTCCCCCGATCCTCAACTCGGATACATCACCGATTGGAGAGCCGCAACTATGAAAGAACTCTTCTTCAATGAGTCGGAATCGACTCCCACCTCATTGGTATTTACCGATAAGGAAACGGACGAGCAGTTTTTTCTGGCGGTCACTGATTCCCTCCTCGCAACTGTGCAGCCCAGCGAGAAAATAAAAAAAGAGCTCCCTGACAACGATGACAAGGCTGAGAAGCCTTCCCGCGGGGTCGACCTACGGACATCTTCACCGCTAAAAATGCGCCCGAGAGAGATCCAAGATCGCATCCGCGCTGGCGCCACGATCGAAGAGGTTGCTGAGCTAAACGGCGTTTCTCCCTCTCGCATCGAGCCCTATGCACATCCCATCATTGGTGAGCGCAAACGCCTAGCCGACATGGCCAAGCAAGCCTACCCCGTCCGCGACGATGGCCCTGCCAAACTCACGCTGTGGGAGGTCCTTGCTACTGCTTTCGCCGCCCGCGATATGGATCTATCTCAGGCAACGTGGGATACTTATCGCGATGCTGCCGCCCAGTGGGTCGTCACGTTGACGTGGCAATCCGGCTTAGTCAGCAATATTGCTGAGTGGAGTTATCTGCGTCATTCCTCCTCTCCTGCCACCGCTGTTGCACGCAATGGGCTCGCAGCAGACCTCATCAATCCGAGTTTTTCTCAGCCAGTCCGCTCCTTGAGTCCCGTGAGTTCGTTGCGTCCGGCTGAGACTTCCCAAGAAGATCTGGAGAAAACTGATACCTTCGAGGAACTCAGTGGAGATGAATTGCTGCAGCATCCTGATGGGGAAAAGCCAGAGAAACGACGTCGGAAAGCAGTAACGCCGCACTGGGAAGATGTGCTGTTGGGAGTTCGCACGAATACCAAGCGCCCCCGCAAATGACCGTAAAAAGGCTTTCCCGCGACGTGGTACTGACCTTGTGGTACGTCACGAGCGCCAATCCAGAAAAGGTCATTAGCGCCTCACCGCGTGCTGATCGTGGGTTCGGAAGAAAACTGCTCGCCCAAATTTATCCCACACTACCTATAACCCCAATCGGATCTTTTAGCCTAAACCATTCAACGCATCCCTCTCGCGATGAGTTTTATATTGCGGCCTTCCCAGGATTGGGTCTTATGCAGACTCTCGTGGCTCATCTAGATCGATTGGAAAATGTAGACCCACGTTTGATCGCAGCAATACCTGCTGCGGATATATTTGTAATCGCCACCGATACCGCATCAGGTTATGCCGGTTTCGCACACTGGCATGGCACAACGCTCAAGCGGGCATTTAGTGCCGAGCCCGACCGCATTATTGAAGATAGCGGTCTCGTAGAGCCCTTCGAAAGTCCATATTGGGCGGGAGAATTCAGCTCCGGTCAGGGTGGGATCCTACTCCCCTTTGCTCCTCTCGATTTGGCATTAGCTGCGCAGAGAGCGTGGCTCGGGTTCGACCCAGTCTCCGCCCCCAATATCAACGTGGTGGGTTATGCCACCGATGGGCGCCCAGAACCTCCTCCGGCTCCACGAAAGCCAACAATCGGCGAAATCGCGCAACAGTCCACCGCAAAATTGGGGATCGGCGAGGTTTATCGAGATTACGATGATTACGAAGATCCCGACGAGGAAGCAGAGCTTGACGACGACCTAACGCTAAGACTCGGTCAAGCTGCTCGTGGCTCATTCAGCTGGGCGCAGAAATCGGCCGTGCGTGCTCATTTACTCTACGACGCGTTTGTGGAAAACCTCGGAGAGAAGCTGCGCTACTCCGATCGGCTCACGCCATCGATAAAGAATTTTTTCTCATCCTTAAAAGCTCAACAATCTGAAGAGCCCGACGAAAAGGCTTGAGAGCGGACTCTCTCGTAGAGTGCAATGGCGGCTGCAGTGGCCAGGTTAAGACTATCAGTACCCGGCGCCATGGGAATACGAGCTCGAATATCTGTTGCCCGCATGGCATGTTCCGTTAAGCCTGGGCCTTCAGCTCCCACTAAGAGTGCAATCTTTTCATAGGGCTGAGCATGTGAATCATAAAGCGCGGTGGCTATATGCGCAGCCTGCGGGTCTGGGGTCAGGGAGACGAGGTGAAAACCTTGTTCTCTCAACTGCTCTAGTCCCCATTGCCAGTTGGTATAGCGTCCCCCGAAGTGGGCGAACGGGGTACGCAGGACGTGTCCCATCGATACCCTCACCACGCGGCGGTATAGCGGGTCTGCGCATCCATTGCCAAAGAGCACCCCATCGACCCCCATCCCCGCCGAGTTGCGAAAAATTGATCCAATATTCTCGTGATCGCCGACGCCTTCCAAGATGACGAGTGTGCGCGCATGCTCAATAACGTCCGATACGGCAAGTGGGCTGGGTCGGTCGGCGGAGGCAAGGAGACCGCGGTGCATATCGTACCCCGCTAATTCAGCGAGATCATCGCGCTCGATTGCATAAATAGGAATATCTTTGACGAGTTCAGGGATATGATCTTGGGCGAGGAAATTGTCCACCTTCGATGGGAACCCTATTAGGCTCCGAACTGGAAATCGGGAGCGCAAGAGCCTTTCTATCACCAAGGGTCCCTCGGCTATGACGAGGCCCTTGGCCCCCGGAATATCGGGGCGTTTATCGGAATGTTTGAGATCTCGAAAATCGGCTACCCGCTCATCGACAGCAGAGTCAATAGGGATGATGTTCACATAAGTCATAGCCATTGAGGTTACTCTCTCGAAAAGATAAAAGCCGCCTACCACTTATGTGGTAGGCGGCTTTAATAAAGGGTTTTAGCCAACGATCTGCAACAGTGGTTCCGCTGCAAAGTAGATAAGGAACAGGGCCGAAACGAGCCACATGATCCAATGCACACTCTTTGCTTTTCCTGCTGCGGCTGCCATGATGACATACGCAATGAAGCCCACCCCGATTCCGTTAGCGATGGAATAGGTAAAAGGCATGATGACAATAGTGAGGAAGGCCGGTAGCGCGATATGGAATTGGGAGAAATCGATATCGCGAACCTGTGCGATCATAAGCGCACCCACCACGACCAACACTGGGGCTGCCGCTTCGATAGGAACAATGGCGTAGAGCGGGGTGAGGAACATAGCCAAGAGAAAGAGAATGCCGGTGACTATATTTGCTAAACCAGTTCGGGCACCATCGGCAATGCCTGCTGCGGAATCGATATAAACCGTATTGGAGGAGGCTGAGGCTCCACCGCCAACGATGGCACCTGCGCCTTCCACGATCAGTGCCGCTCGTAGGTTAGGAAGATTTCCTTTTTCATCGGTAAGTTGAGCCTGCTTGCCTAGTGCTGTCATGGTCCCCATTGCGTCGAAAAAGTTGGCCAGCACAAGGGTAAAGAGAAGCAGTGTGGCCGCCAGCGCGCCGACTCGAGTAAAGGCTCCGAAGAGGGAAATATTGCCGATGATGGAAAGATCTGGAAGTCCACCGATAGTTTCGGGCAGAGTAGGGACTGCCAACGACCAGCCAGTTGCTACGGGTTGCCCGTCGACAAAGGATGGGCCGGCATGCGTGAGAGCTTCGACAACCATTGCGACAAGTGTGGTGGCAACGATTCCGATGAAGAGCCCGCCGCGAACCTGGCGTACCACCAGAATTCCACACAGAACGAGGCCGATCACGAAAACAAAGGTGGGCCACGAGGCAATCGATCCCCCGGAGCCGAGAGTGACGGGAACTGTCGTGCCTGCGGCATCTGGTATACGGCGAACGAAACCAGCGTCGACGAGTCCGATCATGGCGATGAACATACCAATACCTACACCCATAGCTGCCTTGATCGATGCCGGGATGGCGTTGAAAACTGCCATGCGGAAGCCAGATACGGCAAGCAGGACGATGATAATACCGTCCAGGACAACCAGCCCCATAGCCTCTGGCCAACTGAGGCCCTCTACGCTGACCATGGTTACCGCCACTAGGGTGTTAATGCCCAGACCGGTAGCGATGCCGAAAGGATACCGAGCGATCAAACCGAAGGCGATGGTCATAACGCCTGCGGCGAGAGCCGTAGCGGCTGCTACTTGGGGTACTCCAAGAGTAAGCCCCTCAGAATCGGCAATGGTACCGATAATGAGGGGGTTTAAGATGATGATATACGCCATCGCGAAGAAGGTGACGACGCCAGCGCGGATCTCTGTGCTGATTGAGGAACCCCGCTCCGTGATGTGAAAAAAGCGATCTAGTGTGGAGGCATTCTGCCCCACAGCGGTTTCGGCCATATTCTCTCCAGAATGGTTGGGCTAGGTAACTATCGATTGCACTCTCACTATGTGAAAAATCACTTTTGAGGAGTGCACGTCTTAAACAATCCCATTTAAGCTGCATTGTTAACAAATGATCAGGAGAGAATGTGAGATATATTACATAAGGGTTATACCGGCTCCGGCCGGAGTGCTCTTTCACATCACCCCACCGCCTACGTGCGCACCTCCACCTCGACGAGGGATTCGTCGTCGAAAGCGGGTGTCTCTACCCGCTTTTGAGTTTGTGGGGTTTCCACTCCCGAGTGCGCACCGCATCCATAGTCTTTGGCCACCACCTGATCGTGCGCTGAGTATTCATTAGCGCATACCCCGAAATCAGGCCCTAATGGGTGAGCGAACGGCAGATAGAATGCGCAGCTCCTGCACGGGTGCGGGGCTTTTTGTGCATATTCAGTGTCCGGTCCCCACTCTCCTTTGTGCCAGCGTTGCTTCATGGTCTCCAGTTCTATCGCAGCAAGCTTTCGCTGTCCTGGCGCAATAGCCTGACCGGTTAAGAGAACCGATTCCGTATCATTATCGCTTAAGCGGGGATCTGAGGGAGCTGGAGGCATGAGATCCCCAGGGCCAAGATCGCCGGGCTGCACTCGATCGTGGTAGGGAACCCATTCAGGGGCTTTAAGAGCCTCCCCTCCACTGACGAGACCAAGTTCGGAGATAGTTACCCAACGGCTACCAGGTGCGGCAGCAACCACCACATTCCATTCCCACCCAGGATACCCAGGGACGGCAGCTTCGAAACAATGCGTGGCACTATTATTGCCAAGAGCCGCAACCCCAATATGGCTTCCTACCTCGCCTTCGTCCAGTTCCTCAAGGGCGCGACGGGCGATCGATACTGCTCTAGCACTCAATAACAGCGGAGGGGTTCTTTTACGTGACACACCTCTATTATGGCCTATAGCCGAGCAAGTCTGCGCAAATCGAGCCGTGGTGGGGCATGATAATAGCTATGACGAGTAGTTCTTATTGGCGCGGTGCCTTCGCGAGTATAAGTGTCTTTGCAGCGCTAAGCTCGGGGGCCTGCGCCCCGTATTCTGCTGCCCCCATCGAGTATCAGCACGTTGAAATTCTTCATACCTATCCATTCGACTCCACCACCTACACCCAGGGGCTGGAGGTTGATGGTGATCGCCTCCTGGTTAGCGGCGGACAGTACAATCGATCCCGAATTTACTACTACACACTCGACGGCGTCAGTACTCATAATCAGCCGCTCGACCCAGAGCTTTTTGGCGAGGGCGCCACACGATTTGGCGATACGGTATGGCAACTCACGTGGCAAAGCGGAATTGCCTTTGCCCGCAACGCAGAAAGTCTCGACGTTACTCATACAGTGCGTTACCCCGGCGAGGGGTGGGGTTTGTGCTCCTACGAGGACTATATGGTGATGAGCGACGGAAGTGACACTCTCAGAATTCTCGACGGAGAGAGCTTCGCAGAGCGCGATCGTATTTCCATTACTCGCGATGGTGAGCCGGTAAGTATGCTCAACGAGCTCGCCTGCACAAAGGAGTCCGGAACTCGATATGTCTATGCAAACATCTATTTAAGTACTGATATTTATAAAATTGATCTCGACCATAAGCGAGTGGTCGCCATTATCGATGCCTCGACGGTTCCAAATCGCACCAGCGGCGATACCGATCATGTTCTCAATGGTATTGCTAATATCCCCGGCACTGATCGCTTTTATATCACGGGTAAGCAGTGGCCCGACCTTTATGAGGTCCGGTTTAGCAGTGAGCCAGCCTAGGAGGATTTAAAAAATATGCGCCCAAAGACGAAAAAAACCATTGTTCAGGTAGCGGGGCTTGGTGTGGCGGTTCTCGTGGTTCTCATCACCTCAATAGCCTTTCAAAATTGGTGGAATAACCGCCCCGGTACTGCGCCGGAGGACCTCAAAATACAGGCTCAACTGGGAAGCGAGCGCTTCGAAGTTCCCCCGTATAGCGTATGCGAACTTGGAGAGCCCTGCCGAGAAGACAGCCCCACTCTCAAAGATCTTAGCGCCGCTAACGAGCTGGTTGTTGACGTACCTCGAGATATATACGACCATGACTGGACAGTCTTGAGTATCTACGACGACCCAGCCCACAACAGTGAATTCTACTTCGGCCCCTACGAAAAGAAGCATATCGAAATCCCCACAACCAATAGTGATGCCGAGCTATTAGTAGTGGAGATTAAATCCGTACTCATCGGCCGCGACGCCGACGGAGCTGAAACTCCGCTGAGCGTGGTTTGGTCTGTTGGCGCAACGAAAAAGCCCGCCTCCTAAAGATCAGACGGGCTCTGTGAGATTAGATCTCAATGCTAGATATCGAGCTCAGCAGCGACAGCTCGCAGAATCTCAGCAATACGCTTGCCCTCTTTACGGTCAGGATAGTGACCCGCAGTTAATTGCGGCAACACCTTACCGTCAAGGAGATTCACGAGATCAGCGACCACGGATCCCAGCTCCTCGGCGGAGTGCTTACGCTCAACGCGCTGCGGCTTTGCGTGTACGCGAGGTGGATCAATAATAGCGACGCGGAGGGCTTGCGGGCCCTTTTTGCCAGATGCAAAATCGAATTCGATTCGCTGACCGCGGTGAAGTTCAGTGACGCCATCTGGAAGAACAGCTTGGCTAACGAAAACGTCTTCAGATCCCGGGTTGGATACAAAGCCAAAACCTCGTTCGGGGTCGTACCATTTGATCTTGCCAATAGGCATGACACTCATTCCTTCCTAAATTTTTTAAGCTCAGCCGCCTCCGCGGGACACTGGTTCTTCAGTCTAATCTGCGAGGGTCAAAATAGATAGACGAAAGATACTATTCTAGCGAAGGCTGAAGCCTGACGCTAACCCCCTAAAGGAGAGAGCTGTAGTGGCCCCAAGATAACGAATCAGCAACAAATATTGCGACTACCTAACTCTCGCCACGACTTACCCGAAAAGTGCTGCCTACAAGCCACGATAGTCCACCCGAGGCCACCTACGAGAAAAAGTAAACAGTAAAACGTGACAATTTCGTTATAAATACGCTAGGCTGATTGACCAGAACCTTTGCAGCTCTGGTTTTTCCAAACATAAGTACGATGTATACTCATCAATTCTTCGATGATCTCCACCACTCCCTTGGTCTTTGCTTGGATCATCGAAATGCCTTATGGAGAGAAATCTACGCTCAGAGGACCAAAAAGACAGCTGATCCTCATTGGGGATCATGACCACTTTAATGACATTGCAAGCACACCAAGGGAAGTACTGGCTCGAAAATCAACAGCCAGTATCAGGAGTAAGCTAACCGCTTTCTCCCCACAACCGGTGGCCACTGAGAGGATACCCAGAAACTCATGGCGAAACATGCCCGCAAGACCGCTACACCGCTGAAGAAATTAGCCGCTGGAGCCGCAGTAGTAGGAGCAACCACCGTCATCTTCGCTCCCGCAGCCAATGCTGCTCCTGACTCCGACTGGGATCGACTAGCCCAATGCGAAGCTGGAGGCAATTGGTCCATTAATACCGGCAACGGTTACCACGGGGGGCTGCAATTCTCCCCATCGACCTGGAGTGGTTATGGTGGCGGCGAGTTCGCCCCCTACGCCTACCAAGCAACCCGTGAGCAGCAAATCGCGGTCGCTGAGCGCGTGCTCGCCGGCCAAGGCTGGGGTGCGTGGCCCTCCTGCTCGTCTCGCCTAGGACTCAACGCAGCTCCTACCCCCCGCACTATCGTGGCGGATGCTCCAGCTGTAGTCCAAGAAGCTGTAGCCCAAGCAGAATTCGCGGCTGAGCGCGACGGCCAAAACGCGGAATCCTTACCAGTTGACGCACTCTATAACCTCATCGTGGCTCGCCTCGCAGAATTTGGTCTCACTGTTCCCCCGCAGATCGAAGCTCTCTACTACTCCTTCCGCGTAGACCTCAACGCCTTCTATAGCGCTAACCGTGAGCTCATTCACTCCATCTTCTAGGAGCTCGATGTAGCCACAAAAAAAGGGCACGACTGCTTATTGAGCGGTCGGGCCCTTTTCTGCTGGGAAATACTATTTGTTGATACGCGTATAAGGATGAACGTAGCCGGTCTGCTCGGCTGGAACAGGAAACTCAATATCGCCGAACGGACTGTTGGCACCAGCAAATTTCGCGATAATATCCGTTACATAGTGGCCGCCGCCTGGAACCTCGGTGGGCCAACCTGGATCAACATAACCTTTTTTCTCCATATTTGACATACTTCTCATTTTGGCAAATCTTCACCAAAACCGCACCTTTTCAACAGCTACAATTGGATTTCACCATGAATTCTGCCACCCCCACACCACCATCTCTTGAAGAGTATCTCACCTCCCTCGACGATGATGAGTTGAGTGTTCTTTTTTCCAACCGCCCCGATATTCTCTTTCCGACACCCCCACATATTCATTCTCTGGCTGGCCGTTTGAGACTTAAACAGAGTATTGTGCGCGCACTCTTCCAGCTCAACGCGCGCGAGATCGCAGTTCTCGAGGCTTTGGATACTTTAGGAGGCGATCTTCACGCGGTACCCGAAGAGGATATGAAAAACTTACTAAGCCCTTATATCGAAGGGTCTTGGTCTCTCTCTGAGCTCATTGATACCCTCAGCAGCTATCTTTTAGTAATCCCCACTGCTAACGGCATAGCCCTAGCGGAGTCCGTGGCTGACTATCTTCACCCTGTGGTTCGCGTTCTGGCAGAAAAAGATAGCGATGATTTCGCGACAACGGCTCTTAAAGTGTCGGCTCTTGATCACATATCGCTGAAGATCCTCACAGCCCTCGCGGCTCCGCAGGCTACGGGAACAACCCGCGATGCGCACCCTCATGCCGATCAATCCAAACCAATACCCCGCCTAATCGCCGACGGTCTATTGGTGCGGCGAGATGATACTACAGTGGCTTTGCCTACCTATGTGCGCCAGATTCTCGCAGGTCACCGGTTTATACCCCTAAGCTCCCCCAACAGTCACTCACAGCCTAAACTCGACTCTCAGCTAGCGGAACAGGCGGTTGCAACCGCTCTTGATATCGTACGATTATGTCGCCATACAGTGGAGTACCTAGACACCACACCCGTTGCGCTATTAAAAAATCGCGGATTAGGAGTACGCGGTGAACAACAACTGACTCACATCCTCCACACGAGTCAAGGCATTGTGAATACCGTCGTGGCTCTTCTTTTTGGGGCACGCCTTGTTGTCACCCACCACAACGAGGAGGGTGGTTTGGAATTGGCCAATACCGAGCGCTGCGCAGAATTCCTCGAATCGCCCTTGGCCACTCAGTGGGAGATGATCTGGCAGGGCTGGTGGCGGGCAGGGGCCTTGCAACACTGGATAGCAGGCACTAAAGATGATAAGGGACAATCAATCCGCCTCAATAGCGAAGAAACTTGGGATGAAAAGCTTCCCCCATTACGACGGCAATTTTTTAAGCTCTTTGGCGATACCGGATTAACTCGAGCACATATCTCAGCGGAATTAACTTTTCGCCATCCTTATCAACAGCTTGCCTACGATGATCAGTTTATCGATGAGCTCATTAACGAAGGCCTTTCGATGGGGGCTCTCATCCACAGTGACGGATTCTACTTCGCTGCTCCTGCGCTTCGCAGCATTGACAAGAACTTCGCTGAGCTCCTTGTCGCGCTCACGCCTCAGGAAATCAGCTATCTCATTCCTAATAGCGATCTCACTTTGCTCGCCCCGGGTCCTCTCGAATCAACGGTGCACCGCTCTATTAACCTTTATGCTGACCTCGAATCCCCAGGGCTTGCTAGTGTATATAGAATCTCGGAATCCTCTCTGCGTCGAGGCTTCGACGCTGGGCGCAGCGCCGCTGATATCAGGAATTTCTTCACGACTCACCTTGTCGGGGAGCTACCCTCAGTAATCGAATTTCTCATCGATGATATTTCCCGCACCCATGGGCAGATCCGTGGCGGGGTGGCCACCAGTTATCTCCGCATCGACGATGCTGTGCTCCTTTCTCAGATTATTGCCAGCCCAAGTATCAAAAGGCTCAGCCTCAGGCAGATAGCACCCACAGTCGCGGTATCGTCAGCGCCGCTAGCCCACGTTATTGCAGCCTTACGGGCGGATGGCTACCACGCCGTAGCCGAGGATTACCACGGTTTAAGCGTCGATATCAGGCCTCAGCGTGAACGCCAGGAAACCCCTCCGGCTCCACGATCAACACCTAGTCTCAGTGAGGATTCCATCCTCAAAGCACTCCAGGCACTGAAGGCTTCTCCGCCCTCGCACTCTATCGGGTCCGGGGAGGCATCAATAAGCGTGGTTCACAAAGCGATTCGCCATAAATTAGACCTTATACTTAGCTATGTCGATGCTGCAGGTATCCAGCACTCTCAAGAAATGAGCCCCATTGCGATGACCGCGGGTCATATCTCAGCCATTGAGAAAGTTACCGGGGAGCTAATTCGTATCCCCGCTCATCGCCTCAGTGCAGCGCAGATCATACACAGCGAAGGAAAAACGGATGACTAACGGATCGGGCCCCCTTATTGTCCAGTCAGACAAAACAGTTCTACTCGAAATTGACCACCCTAACGCCGATGTTGCTCGGGCTGCCCTTGCCCCATTCGCCGAACTCGAGCGCGCCCCTGAACATATCCACACCTATCGCATAACGCCCCTTGCCCTGTGGAATGCCCGTGCCGCAGGATTCGACGCTGAGCAGCTTATCGACGTCCTCGATAGCTACTCGCGTTTTCCGATCCCTCAAGCACTCCTGATCGATATAGCTGAAACAATGGCTCGTTACGGGCGCGTGCGGATCCTCGATCATCCCGCTCACGGTCTCATACTTGAGTCTGAAGATCTTAGCGTGCTGACGGAGATCACGCGGCATAAGAATATCGCACCAATGCTGGGGAGCCGTATTGATTCAGAAACTATTGCCGTCCACCCTTCCGAGCGCGGGCGCTTGAAGCAAGAGCTCATTAAAATCGGGTGGCCGGCCGAAGATCTTGCCGGATATATAGACGGGGAAAGTCACCCCATCACGCTACAGACCGGCGATTGGAATATCCGCGATTATCAGAAGATGGCCGCAGCCGCCTTTTATAACGGGGGCTCAGGTGTCGTAGTGTTACCTTGTGGTTCGGGGAAAACCATCGTAGGTGCCGCGGCTATGGCTAAGGCGCAAGTGACCACCCTTATTTTGGTCACTAACACCCTTGCAGGGAGGCAATGGCGCGACGAGCTGCTGGCGAAGACCTCTCTTACTGAGGCGGAGATCGGTGAGTATTCCGGGGAAAAGAAAGAGATTCGACCCGTCACCATAGCCACGTACCAGGTGGTGACACGCAAATCCAAGGGCGAGTATCGGGCTCTCGAACTCTTCGATAGCCGAGACTGGGGCCTCATCATCTACGATGAGGTCCACCTGCTTCCTGCCCCGGTTTTCCGTATGACTTCCAATCTGCAATCACGGCGTCGCCTCGGCCTCACAGCAACACTAATTAGAGAAGACGGGCGCGAGAGCGATGTCTTTTCACTGATCGGACCCAAGCGCTATGATGCCCCTTGGAAAGACCTTGAAATGCAGGGGTTCATCGCGAGCGCAGAGTGCATTGAGGTCAGAAGTACCATGACGCACGATGAGAAGATGAGCTACGCTATCGCCGAAACTAGGGAGCGCTACCGCCTCGCAGCGTGCTCGGAGAGCAAAACCTCAGCGGTGCGAAAAATTCTTGATTTCCACGCTGGGGATCCAGCCTTAATTATCGGCGCTTTCGTCGAGCAGCTTGAGGAGCTCAGTGAGAAACTCGGAGCGCCGCTCATTGACGGGCGTACCCGCACGAGCCGACGAGAGGAACTATTCCAGCAATTTCGCGAAGGGAAAGTGCCAACACTTGTGGTGAGCAAAGTTGCGAATTTCTCTATCGACCTTCCTGCCGCCCAGGTGGCGATTCAGGTCTCGGGTACCTTCGGATCCCGTCAAGAAGAGGCGCAGCGTTTAGGGCGGTTGCTCAGACCTAAGGCAAACAAGCAATCGGTGCACTTCTATACAGTTGTCAGTCGTGACAGTATTGACGCCGAGTACGCGGCGAATCGGCAACGCTTCTTAGCAGAACAAGGCTACGCCTACCGGATAGTCGATCTTCAAGACCTCGATGAGCTCTTGCCTCAGATTGCACCACGGAAAGAAGGATAAAGATGCAAAAATTCTCGTTTAGCGTCGACGAACAGTATGCCCGCAAACATAACGAGCTGCTGCGCGATGGATCGCGATTAATCAAAGCGGCTCTATTAGCCGTCGTACTCCTGATAAGCCTAATATTCGTGGTTGACTATATAAATCTTGGTGGTTACGCAGTCGTGGCCAAGATCGTTTTAGGTGCTCTAGCGGCTATGAACGCAGTGCTCGTTTTCGTTCTACCTAGAGCTATTGGCAGCGCCGAGAAACTTTATAATAGCTACGAACTGTGCGCCGCTATGATCGCGGAGGTTAATCCACGTGACTGCGTCCTTTTAGCCCTCGTTAATTTAAGCGCACTCGATACCCAGCCACCACAATGGGCATTAGCTACGCGCACCGTTACTGGATTGGGGGACCACACCCGAAAGATCGGTGAGAAAGTTCCTGCGGTAGCGGTGAGTGGACGCAAAGATGTATACGCAAAGGATGCATGGGGCGAAGTCTCCCCTGTGCCTATTACATGGGGGACACCGGACCGGGAGGTAATTGCGCGCGCTAGAGCAGCAATCCCTGAGGAACAATGGAGAGTCTTGGAAGAAAATCTTCACCGTCTTGAAGACGTTCAAGCTACCCCGAGAAATTTGCTCGAGTTAGAGCTTTCATAGCCACCCTATTGGAGATATGGGTGCCCCCCGCTTAGGTATTAGTTGCAGGAAAGAATCGGGACCACTTGAACTAGGTACAGCATCAAGCCGCTAGATCTAGGTCTACCAAATTATCCGGATCCCAAGCCCCCCGAGCTGACGGCGCCATGCTGGAGAATACAGGAAGTTTTTGGACCATTTATTATAGCTGTCGATTAACTCCCTTGAGATCTAAAGCCGGCTGCACAGCTCTATATCCCGAGCCGGTAGAGAGTATACTCTCCACCGAGCAATTAGGCGTTTATTCCCTGGATCTATTACTCCTGGGCCCCTAGGAGTCGGCAAAATGGTGACTACAATAACCGCGAGTTAGTTACTCCGCATCCTGCCCGTATCGACACTAACCATCTGGAATCTTCTAGCCTATTTCAAGGACAAAATAGTCCTGCGCCAGAAATGGTAAGCAACCCGGAACCGATTACGGGTATATGAGACAAAAAAAAGGGGGAGGGGATGCGCACAAGCACACAGCCTACACACAACCCCTCCCCACCATCTTAAGTTTTAGGTCGGCGGTGACTTACTCTCCCACAAACTCCCGTTTGCAGTACCATCAGCGC